>CAZGEH010000004.1:184116-259413 GCA_964524795.1 uncultured Acidobacteriota bacterium | reverse complement strand
AGGCTCAGGCCGCTGCCGCGGCCTTCGCAGAAAACCCCGCTACCCCGCTACCCCGTTACCCCGTTACCCCGCTACCCCGTTTACCCCGCCGGGCAATGGCGACCGGTTCCTCCCCGATTGCTTTCCGGACTCTGAGGGCGTTCAATGGACGTCATGGTTCACCCCGGCACTGGTTGCTTCCGTGCGGAAACTCGTCCAGGGATATGCTTCGTCGGCGGACTGGCGGCCTTGCTGTTGGCAGGCGGCGCGCTCGCCGCCGGCTCGCCAGCCGGCATCCTTCCACCGCCCACTGGAGGCGGCGACGGACAACTCTTCTACGTGGGGACCTACACGGGAGAAGGTGGCGCAGAGGGAATCTACGCCGCCACCCTTCACCCGGAGGGTTCTCTGTCCGCCCCCCGTCTGGTGGCCAAAACCCGGAACCCCTCGTTCTTGGCCCTGCATCCGTCCGGCCGGTTCCTGTACGCCGTCAACGAGGTCGCCGAGTTCGAAGGGCAGCCGACCGGCTTTGTCTCCGCCTTCCAAATCGAGGCCGATGGCACCCTCGTCCCGCTCAACCGGGTCTCATCGGGCGGCCAGGGCCCGTGCCACCTGGCGGTGGATCCGGGCGGCAGCCTGTTGGCGGTAGCCAACTACGGAGGCGGCAGCGTCGCGGTCCTGCGCATCCGCGACGACGGGAGTCTCGGTCCCCAGTCCAGCGTCTATCCCCATGAGGGCTCAGGGCCGAACCCAAGGCGGCAGGAAGCTCCCCATGCCCACTGCGTCAACTTCGACCCCTTCCGCCCCCTGCTCTTCGCCGCAGACCTGGGGATCGACCAGGTCCGGATCTATGTCCCCGATCCGGCAGGGGTTGCTTTGAAGCCCGCCCAACCCGAAGCGTTGCTGCTCCCGCCGGGGTCCGGACCCCGCCACCTGGATTTCAGTCCCGACGGCCGCTTCGTGTATGTGGTCAACGAGCTGACCTCCACAGTATCCGTGTTTGCGCGAACCCGTGAAGATTTCCGGACTCCCGTGCGAACCGTGTCGACACTGCCAGCCGGCACCGCCATCCAGAACCATACCGCCGAGATCCAGGCGTCCCCTGACGGGCGGACCGTGTATGTTTCCAACCGCGGCCACGACACCATCGCGGTCCTGCGGGCGTCGGATTCCACTGGGACGCTGGAGCTGATCCAGAACCAGCCGGTGGGGGGCAGTACTCCGCGCAGCTTCGCTTTGGCTCCGGACGGACACTGGCTGGTCGCCGCTGCCCAGCGTTCGGACCTCCTGACGCTGCACCGGATCGACCCGCAGACAGGACGGCTCGCAGCCACCGGGGCTTCCCTGTCGGTCCCGCGACCGGTCTGCGTCCTGTTTGTGCCGGCTCAGAGGTAGTGGAAGGGATCCGTCATGGGCACATGGCGGATGTTGAGCCGGGGAAACCGCGGGCCGAGCCACTCCGCCAGAAAGCGCATGCCCGGCTCTTCGGTATTGACATGGCCCAGGATGATCAAACCTCGGGCCATCCCCGCCCAGTTGGCGTCGACCAGATAAACGTTGGTCTCCCATTCGCTGATCTCGCCCACCACCAGGACGTCGGGATTGTGTTCGCGCAGAAAGCTGATTTGCGGACCGCCTCCCCAAGCACCCGGCAACAGACCGACGAGGCTGCACGGCTGTTCAAGCCGTCCCACCACCCGCACGTAACGGAGGCCGAGGCGGTCCCGGAGGCGCGCCGCCAGGATCCCCAGAGGGATCTCTGGAATGCGGCACAGGCCCTCCGTATCGTTGACGGCGGTTCCTGTCCAGCCGAAATCCTGTATCAGCCCGTGGTTCATCGGGTCCGGCCTCCAGCGGTGCCAGAAATCGTGGAACCGCCAGATCGCCATTCCCTTCTCTTCCAACAGCGCCACCTTGCGGCGATAGACCGGGTCTTCCGCAAGCCAGTCGGTCTGGTCCCGGTGATTGTAGTAGGTGGGCTCGTGGGTGATGATGAGGTTGGCGCCACCGGCGGCGGCCCTTTCGATGACGTCACAAGTCGCCATGAAAGTGGTCGCGATCCCTTTCACCAAGTGATCCCGTGACCCCGCCTTGAGGGTGTCGACGGTGTCGCCCGGTGCCGGGCCCGGGAATTCCTTCAGGACGCGGTCGATGACCGCTCCCACCGTCCACCCGCCTGCCGGTTCCGAAGCCGGGACCGATGCCGGCGGGGGTTGTGCCATCCCGGGACCTGCCATCGCCGCCGAGACTACGGCGAGAAACTCGCGCCTGCGCAGCATGGATCTACCTCCTCAGGAACTCCAGCCCTTGACGACCCACACCGGAATGTTAGCCGTGTCCAGCCAGTCCGGCACCTGCCGCCAGGTGCGCAGCGAACCCAGGACCGTCTGATAGTGCTGGATCGAATGGCGGCGCAGAAACCCCTTGTAGAGCTCCTCTTTCGAAATGGCCAGTTGCTGGGCCGCCTGTCCCGCGGTGAGCGTGTTCATCCACTCCAGGGTCGGCACCGTGGGATCCATGTTGAAATCCCGGAACGGCATCTGTTCCAGAACCGACTTGAAGGGCGCCAACACCCGGGAAGCCTGGCCGAACGACATCAGATCCGCCAGTGTGAAGCTCCATTCCACGGGATCCAGCGTCAGATTGAGGACTTTCTGGGGCTGATCCGAGCAGAAGGTCATCTTCACCCAGACCTCTCCCGTGTCCAGCACCCGGAAATTGATGGTCTGAAAGGCCACTTCGAACTCGCCCGGACCATAGGCGAAAGGTCCGCGCCGGGGGTTGCGGACGAAAGCGTAGCCGAAGCCGTACTCCCCCAGCACACCCGGCTCAGGACGGTCACGGTCGGTGATGAATTCCGGTGTCACCACCAGAAAGCTCTCCTCCTTGAGGGGCATCATGAGCTGGGGGGCGGTACTTCCCAGTGGCCGAACTGTGACGTTGAACTGGTAAACCTGGAGCTTGAGAGCCACCCACTCGTAGACCTTGCCGATCTCCCGAAGATCCACCACCTCGTTCTGCTGTTCCGGGGGGAACTCGCCGGTCCCGGAGTCCCCCCGGCGCCGATAGTAGACCTGGCTGAAGCCCATACCGTCCCGCTCGACCTCGTTACGCGGCCGCAGACTGATGGGAGAGAGCAGCTCCGCCAACAATCCCGGAGCCGGTTCAGCCACCGTCTGCGGGCGCCGGAAGTCGCTGATCCGGAGGAAGTAACGCAGGACAAACTCGCGAATCTGATCCCGCATCCAGAGGATGGAGTCCTGGCGTCCGGCGGGAGGAGCCTTGGGACGGTCATAGAACACTTCATCGATGACGCCCATAACGGGCAGACTCCGGTTTCCCAGGTCCGCCGTCCCGAAAAACGCCTGGCTGCGGTCGGGCCGGTTAAAGGTTTCAACCAGATCGAAACGGGTCAGTTCGCCGGCGGCGGCCTTCTCGTACCAGGACTTCAGCGCCAGGCCCTCGCGCAGGTAGCGGGGGAGCTGGTCGAGCACCTGGCGGTCGTGATCCACAGGTTCGGAAGCGTCAGGAACGGTGCGTGCTGTACTCGCCATGAAAATGGAGCCTCCCAAGTCGTCTTGCGGGCAGATGCCGGACACGGATGAAGCGTTCCGGAAAAGATGGCGGAAATCATATGCCGGCAGGGGGGTGGGCTTCAAGCCGGGGGCGGGAGGCGGGAGGGCGGGAGACGGGAGGGTGGGAGACGGGAGACAGGAGACAGGAGACGGGAGAGGCGACGGAGCCACTCGTGACGTTGTTGCCCGCGGCCGAAATCTTGCCCCCGGAGCGCCGCGTGCCTCCCCTCCCGACTCCCGTATTCCGTCTCCTGTGGCGGGCGGCGGGGGACGGGCGGCAGCCACTGGTGACGTTGTTGCCCGCGGCCGAAATCTTGCCCCCGGAGCGCCGCGTGCCTCCCCTCCCGACTCCCGTATTCCGTCTCCTGTGTCCCAGCTCACCCAAAATGCCTCCGGATGAACTGGCGGGCACGGCGGTAGTCCGGGTAACGGCGCTCGGCGGCCCGGAACCTGGGGTGATGGACGAAAAAGAGGCCGCCGGCCTCTTCTTCACCCAGATGGGCGTGCAGCATCTCGTGAAAAAGCACGTAGGCCACAACGTATTCCGGGACCGCCGGCAGGTCCAGCCGCCGGTCGAGCACGATCGCCTGATGGGCGGGATCCCAGTGCCCCAGTTGGCGGCGACTGCCCTGCAGACTCCAGCCCAGGGCTTTGACCTGTACTTCGCCTCCAAAGTACTCCCGGTTCAGGCGGTCGAAGATCCGCTGCAGATCGTGGCTCTCGCCCTGCGGCGGCAACAGCCGTTTGCGGCCGCGAAGCCGGCGGACACGGCGTGCCTGTTCGCGGACCTCCGGCCGGCGCACCCACTGGCGGTAAGCCTCTGACCAGCGGCGGGGCGCCCGACGCCGGAACAGGCGCGCCACCAGGACGTGAAACAGACCCAGCAACACATCCTCCGGCGCGTCTTCCAGCAGATCCGAGACCCGCAACACCAGCCCCCGCCGGGACAGACGGATGCTGCTGTTGATGCCGGTGTAGGGGTAGAACTCAACCCAACAGGCGGCAGGCGGGTTTCCCGCGTAGTGGCGGTAAACTTCCGCGAGCTTAGGCTGGAGTTCCGGAGCCTGCCGTCTGCGGCGATCTGCGTCCAAGTCGCTCTTCCAGAAACTGGATGATGGCACGGGTGGAAGCCCCAGGCTGGAACACTGCCGCGACTCCCATCCGCTTGAGTTCCGCGGCGTCGTCTTCCGGGATGATGCCTCCGCCGAAAACCAGGATATCTTCCGCCCCCTGCTGCCGAAGAAGCTCGAGAACCCGTGGAAACAGGTGCATGTGGGCTCCCGACAGCACGGAAAGACCCACCGCGTCGACATCCTCCTGCACGGCGGCGGCCACGATCTGCTCCGGGGTTTGCCGCAAGCCGGTGTAGATCACCTCCATTCCGGCATCCCGCAGAGCGCGTGCCACCACCTTGGCGCCGCGGTCGTGTCCATCGAGTCCCGGCTTGGCGATCAGCACCCTAATCGGGCTCCCGGTATTCACCGAACACCTCCTTGAGCGTCTCACAGATCTCGCCCAGCGTGGCGTACTGCCGCACCGCCTCGATCAGGGGCGGCATCAGATTGCGGTCCGAGGCGGCCGCCGCCCTCAGCGCCTCCAGCGCCCCCCGGACGGACCCCCAATGCCGGCGCCGGCGCAGGGAGGCCAGCCGCTGGACTTGGTGGCGGCGAGCCTCGTCACTGATCTCCAAAACCGGTACCGGAGGCTCAGGGCCCTCAACAAAGGCATTGACACCCACCACGATCCGCTTCCCTTCCTCCACCGCCCGCTGCTCCCGATAGGCCGAATCCTGGATCTCCCGCTGGGGATACCCCCGGGCAATGGCCGGAAGCATGCCCCCCATCTCGTCGATCCGGCGAATGTAGGTCTCTGCCTCAGACTCCACCTGGTTGGTCAAAGTCTCGACACAGTATGAGCCTCCCAGCGGATCGGCGATCTCAGCGACCCCGGTTTCATGAGCCAGGATCTGCTGGGTGCGCAGGGCGAGCCGGGCCGCCGACTCGCTGGGCAACGCCAGTGCTTCGTCCAGCGAATTCGTATGCAGCGAATTGGCCCCGCCAAGAACCGCCGCCAACGCCTGGAAGGCGGTCCTGATCACGTTGTTGTAGGGCTGCTGGGCGGTCAGGCTGCAGCCCGCGGTCTGGACGTGGAACCGGCAACGCCAGGACCGGGGGTCCAGGGCGCCGAATCGTTCACGCATGATCCGCGCCCAGAGTCGCCGGGCGGCCCGGAACTTGGCGATCTCTTCGAAGAAGTGGTTGTGGGAATTGAAGAAAAAGGACAGCCGCGGCGCGAACTCGTCCACTTGGAGCCCGCGGCGCAGGCACCACTCCACGTACTCGATTCCGTCGCGCAGGGTGAAAGCAAGCTCCTGGACCGCGGTCGAACCGGCCTCCCGGATGTGGTAGCCGCTGATGGAGACCGGGTGATAGCGCGGCAGCTCCCGGCAGCAGAACTCCACCGTGTCTACCACCAGCCGCATGGCGGGCTCGGGCGGATAAATCCACTCTTTCTGGGCGATGTACTCCTTGAGGATGTCGTTTTGGCAGGTGCCGCTCAGCCGGGAAACCTGACAGCCCTGCTCTTCTGCGGCCACCACATACATCGCCAGAACTGCCGCCGCCGGCGCGTTGATGGTCATGGACACAGTGACTTCGTCCAGCCGGATGCCCTCGAACAGCAGCTCCATGTCCTCAAGGGAGTCCACGGCCACTCCGCACTTGCCCACCTCCCCTTCCGAACGGGCGTCATCGGAGTCGAGGCCCATCAGCGTGGGGAGGTCGAAAGCAACCGAAAGGCCGGTCTGCCCCTGCTCCAGCAGGAACCGCAGGCGCCGGTTGGTCTCCTCCGGCGTGCCATAGCCGGAGAACTGGCGCATGGTCCACAACTTACCCCGGTACATGTCGGGGTAAATCCCGCGGGTGAACGGGTACTGTCCGGGGTCGCCAAGGTCCCGCCCGTAATCGAAACCCGAAAGATCCTCGGGGCCATACCAGGCTTTCAGGTCCCGTTCCCAGACCGGCGAAACCGCAGGTTTGACGTCATTCATCGTCACAGGGGGTACGTTGCCGGAATGCTCTCACAGCCGAGGCGGATATCACAAGGATCAGGGCTCGTCTTCCTTTTCCAGGGCCACCGACTTCTCGAACTCCGCCATGGCCTCATCGGTCTTGCCCTCTTTCTTGAAGACATAGGCTTTCTCGCGGTGGATCTGAGCCCGCGAGCGGGTCGTCTTGACGCACCTCAAGGCGTCGTCCAGGATCCGGTGGGCGAGTGCCAGTTGATTGTGGTGGAGCAGCGCGTCGGTGAGAATCTCGATTTCCTTCACCACCAGGTGTTCCTGATCCGGCGGAAACGGCAGGCGGAAGATCTCCCCTGCAACCTTGGGGATCCTTTCAAAGTCCTTCTTTTCAATCAGCAGGAGCAGAATCTCATGCTGGGACTCAGCGATGTGCCGCACCTCCTCCCAGTCCGGATTCTGCTGAACCGACGCGGGAAGCAGGAGGAATGTTAGCAAGAGAGGCAGGGGACTCATCGGGAGGCACTCCTGAAGGGGTTACTTTTGCTTTCCACCGGCCGGGTGAAAGGATTGCGCTCCGGCTGGTACCGCTGATAATGGGACGGATCGAACAGAACCAGCCGGTTCTGGCTGGCTTTCAGCTCGCGCAGATGAATGTAACTCGCAAATTCGGTTTCCAGACGCCGGGAGTCCGGACCCACCGGGTTGAACAGAATGAAGACGCCGACCAGACCGGCGGCGGCCGTCAGCGGGATCCAGGGGCGGGCCCGCAGGCTGCGCCAGCGGTCCCAGCCGGCAGGCGGCCGTGCCGCAGGCAGGCGCTCGTGTTCCAGGCGGGCAACGACCCGTTGCCACAGTTGGGACGAAGGTTCCAGTTCGGGCAGGGCCGACGCCGCAGTACCTGCCAGCTCCAGGGAGCGGAGCTCCTCGGTGCATGCCGGACAGCTCGCCAGGTGAGCTTCGACGGCAGTCCGCAGTTCAGGAGTCAACTCGGAGTCCAGGAGTGCCGTCAACGATTCAGTGCAGCTTCGACATTCCATAGTTCTCCCCCAGATATCGCTTGATCCGGTCCCTGACCGCCACCCTCGCACGGTGGATGTCGGATTTCACCGACGCCAGCGACCGGCCGACAATCTCGCTGATTTCCTGATAGCTCAACTGTTGCACGGCGGACAATACGAACACCGTCCGGTACTTCTCCGGCAGGGCAGCGATCGACGAGGCCACCAGCCCTTGCAGCTCCTCCGCCAGGACCTCCTGTTCAGGGGTGTGGCGGGGGGTGGCCAGATTGTGCTCGTCGGATATTTCAGGGACGGTTTCCTGGTCAAGGCTCTCGATCTGGGGCTGCCTGCCCCGATAACGCTGATAGACGTTGTTCTGTGCGATCCGGTACAACCAGCTCTGAAACTTCTCCGGGTCCTTGAGCGAGTCGAGCTTGCGGAAGGCCAGGACAAACGTGTCCTGGGTCAGATCCTCGGCTTCCTCGTGCGATCCCGTCATCCGATACAGATAGTTCAGTATCCTCTGCACATACGCCTGATAGAGCCTCTGGAAATCCTCCAGGGAACCCCCGCGGGCTCCCTTTACCAGGCGGATCAGTTCAGCGCGGGGCAACTCGCCCCCGCCCTGAGCGACACCCCCCGTCTTTCCTGCTCTTCTCGGGTTCTCGTTCAATAGATTGGGATCGAAACCGGGTCAAAAAGTTGCACCTGACCGAGACGCATTCCCACGCTGGTGCGCCTCCCGTAAGTCCTCCAGAAGCATAGCAAAACCGTCGGCCGGCGGCACCAGCCCCAGGAAACTCCCACCGCTGTGCTGCGTGTAATGGATGCGGAAGGAGCACAAACCATGCCAAATCTGATTGCACTGATGGTCGGAGGCCTGCTGGTCGGAGTACCGCTCTGGGCGGGTCCCAGCCCGGAGCGCGCCAAAGCCTTGGTCCAGGTCCTGGAGGTGGATGGAGCGGGATACCTGGGCGTCCGCATGCGAGACGTCACCACCAAGGACCAGGAGGACTTGGGACTGGAACGGGAAATGGGCGTCGTGATCGAGGGCGTTGAAGAGGATTCTCCGGCGGCACAGGCCGGACTGCAGGAAATGGACGTCATTCTGGAGTACAGCGGGATCCCCGTCCTCGGAGCCCGGCAGTTCCGGCGTCTGGTGTCCGAAACTCCCGTCGGGCGGACCGTCGATCTCAAGGTCTGGCGCGCGCGCCGAAGCGTGGACGTGAAGGTCGAGATCGGAGAGCGCAAGGGCCGGTCCCATATCTGGGGCCCAGGGGAAGATCGCGGGTTCACCCTCCGGCTTCCGGAAATCCCTGAAGTCCCCCTCGGCAACACCATCCGTTTCCACTGGCCCGGAAGCCGCCCGCGGCTGGG
Organism: uncultured Acidobacteriota bacterium; assembly: GCA_964524795.1. Classification (GTDB taxonomy): domain Bacteria; phylum Acidobacteriota; class UBA6911; order RPQK01; family JAPXNP01; genus CAZGEH01. The sequence goes on along the minus strand of CAZGEH010000004.1, from coordinate 250,462 downwards.
CATCTCCGGCTCCTCGTTGACGGAGCAGATGGCCGAGTTCCTGGGTATCCAGGAATCCCGCGGCGTGCTCGTGATGGAGGTCTTCGAGGGCACTCCGGCGGAAAAGGCCGGATTGCGCGCCGGCGACGTGATCACCGCCGTCAACGGAAAGCAGGTGGGCTCGCCGGAGGAACTCAGCTCCACCCTGGACGAAGGGAAGGCCAAACTGGACATCAACCGGCGCGGGCAGAAGCTTTCCCTGGAGGCAGACCTGGGCGGAAAGCCGGAAAAACCGGCTTCGGGGACGATCCGGATGTAGGGTCATTCCGGCAGTTCCCTCCGGATCCACTCGGCGCAGGCCGCATGACCAGCGCGGCTGAGGTGACCGTCAGCAGGTGAGATGAAGTAATCCTGGTACGGGCGGGAGCCGCACTCCACGAGTCTCCGCATGGAAACGACCCGGGCTCCCGCCTCGGCAAAGAAAGTCTCGTAGCTCCGTGTCGCGAAATCCCGTTCCACGGGCGCCTGAAAGACCCTGACCAGTTCCTGCCACTCCGGTTCGAAGGTCTTCAGAAAGGGAATCACCAGGACCACCCAGGGGATCCCCCTCTCGGCGGCCACTTTGCCGAATTCCCGGGCCATGCGGCGGGTTACCTCCCACGCTTCGGCGATGGGTGGCGGCTGGTGCGGCGGGGGCAGCAGACTGTAAACCACGCCTTCTTGCTCAAGTCCGGCCGCCCGGGCCCGGAAACGGAAGTAGGCGCGGCGTCGCAAATCCTGGTCAGGCTCCTGGGACATCCAGTCCTGGGGAAGGCGTCCGACCGGTTCTCCCAGCCGGCCCTCCAGCAGGCCGAACAGGCGCGAGCGGATCCGCAACCATGCCCGGGCCGGCTGCCGCCAGGTTCGAATCAGACGGTCTCCGTCGCGCACAAAGTAGGGGCGGTGGTCGTCCTGCAGCGAACAGGTCCCTGCCAAAACCATGGAGTTGTTGCAGAAGTCATTGAGGGGGAAAGTCTGCAGGACGACAGCATCCGGACGGATCCGGTCGACCCAGAGTTGCAGGGCGATGAGCTGCTGGGCCTGTCCCCAGTCGTCGCAGGCCACCGAGACCACTCTCCAGGGCGCTCCTGTTGCGCCGAATCCGGCTTCCAGCAGTCCTGGCAGCGTTTCGTAGTACGGAAAGTCCAGGGCTGCCGTGAAAGAGTCCCCCAGCACCAGCAGGGTCCGGACCGAGGCCGCCGGGACTCCCCGCAGGTGAGCCGGCCGGGGATCGTAGCGGAATCCATCCGGCTGGATGTAATCGGCACGTGTCGATCTGGGATCGGCGGTCCACCCGAGCTCAGGATGGAACCGCCAGGCCGGGGCCGGGTTGGGATCGTAGTCCACCACCCGCAGTCCCAGCTCCAGTGCGGCCACTGCCAGCACCGTCGAGATCACAGCCAGCAGGAGCCTGCCCCCCCGTCCCGTCATCGGTCAGCCCTTCCTCCGTCTCCAAACACCTGACAGCGTCCAGACCGCCACCAAAGCCGTTCCTGCCCCTGTCAATCCCAGTCCCCACTGCAGGCTGCGGGGCCGGTAGCGCATCTCCACCTGCTGACGGCCGGGGGGGAGGTAAACCCCCCGGAAGACAGCGTTGCAGGGAAACATCTCCAGTCTGCTGCCGTCCTCCAGCACCGCCTCCCAGCCCTCCGACCATCGCTCGAACACCACCAGCACCACCGGCATCGCCGAATCCACGAGAAACCGTTGCCGCTCCGGCGACCACTCCAGCCGCTCCACCCGGGCCCCCGGTACCGCGGGAGGAGGAGGAGGAGGAAGGTTCGCTTCCACCGCCACCTGGCCTTCAGGCAGCGCTCCCAGACAGTCGACTGCATCCTGTTCGGTGACGCGGACCCAGCCGGCATACAGCCGGAACGGGCGGGCGTCCGGCCGGCGCCAGACGCCGATCGGTCCCCTGTGGCCTGCCGGCTGGTAACCGGGAGGAACGGGAGATCCGGCGGTCAGCAGGTACTCGATTTCCAGCCGTTCGAAAAGATCTGGGCGGCGGATGCGTCCCACCCCCACCGACCAGTAGGATTCGCTCTGCAGGTACGCCTTGAGGGCGGGATCACGCTCGGCCCACGCTCCGATGATGCGGCGCATACGGGTCTCCGGGGTGATCTCTCGGGGATCGAACCGCATCAGCCAGCTCCAGGCGTCGCCCAGCGCCGGATCCACCCGCTGCATGAGCCGGAAGAGCCGGCGGGGTGTCATCACATCATAACCGCGTACGTCCTGCAGGCCGAAAACGGAAGCGGAGTTGGGAAAGAAGACGTTGTCGAGCCCGTAGATCCGGGGCGGGTTTCCGGTCAGATGTTCCCGGACTGCGGGCGGCGGATACAGTGAGTCCGCGCTGCCCCGCGGATTGAGCGGCCAGGAGAGGGGGGCCAGGTCGGCAAGCACCACGGCCACCAGAGCCCAGCCCGTCCAGCGCGGTGGACACCAGCGCAGGAGAGCCAGCCCTGCCCCCAGGAACAGTGCGGACCTGCCGGCCATCCAGAGGACCCGGCCGGTGGGGTCCAGCCGGCCGAGGAAATCGCTGAACCAGAGCAGCCCTGTAATCCCCGCGGCGGCCATCACCCCGGCGGCGATCCCCAGCCGCCGCCAGCTCGGCGCAGCCGATCCCGGTGCTTCGGCACCATCCGCGCAGTCCCCGTGATCCGCGAAATCCGGGCGATCCGAGTGATCCGCGTGATCCGGGTCATCCGCGTAATCCCTGGAATCCCCCAACCGGCGCTGCAACCCCACGGCGGCCAGTTCGCAAAGTCCAAAGATCACCAGAAAAACCAGTTTGTTCCGGCGAATCAGGTCGAAACCCGGCAGGTCCAGCAACCACTCGAAAGGTGGGACTCCGGAAAGCACCAGAACCGCACCTGCCGCGATGACGAAGGGACTTTGCCAAAGCGCCGGAGAGCCTTGGGACCTGGTGATCGCCGCCGGCAGCAGCAGAAGCACCAGAACCGAGCTGTAAAGGGTCAGGTCGTGATAGCCGGGAAAGCCCCAGAAAGTGCCGTCAAGCAGGGAGCCGAAGAAGTCGGGTATCAACAGGGTCAGAAAAGAGGCGGGCGCGTACGGATAGCCGGAATGGATGAGCCGGGGGCCCTCCGGCACCATGCTCTCCGCGGTGTAGGTCCAGGCAGGCAGCCACTGGACTGCCGCCAGCAGACCGCCGGCCAGCATCGGAATCCCCATCCGGAACCAGACCACAGTTCGCAGGCTGCATCTCAGGTCCACAAGGAGATAAAGCACCGCGGCTGTAACAGCCACCAGTGCCGACTGCGGCTGGCCGGCCAGCACCACCAGGGCGGTCATCAGGGCCAGGGCGACTGCAGCGCCCGCCGAAGCCATTCCCACTGCCCGGTGCAGAGCGAGCAGAAGCCAAGGGAACAGTACGGTGACGGAGGCATAGGGGAAGGGCAGGCCGGCCACGGTGTGCATGGAAAGGGCGAAGGCCGCGGCGCCCAATGTGGCGGCCTCCGGCCGCAGCCGCCGCGAGCGGAGCCAAAACCACATCCCGGAGGCGGCCAGGAACAGTTTCAACATTAGCACCAGCGTGAAAGAGATGGTCAAGGGCACAATCAGGTGAAGCCATGTCAGGGGAAACAGCAGGGCGGTCTGCGGGTTGGCGAAAAAGGGCGTTCCCAGGTAATTGTATGGATTCCAGAGGGGGAAACTTCCCCGCTGCACCGAATCGCGGAAGAAGCGGGCCCAGGGATAGAACTGGAACACCATGTCGTGTTGCTGGACGGGGTCCGATACCCCGGCGCGCTCCGACTTCCAGGGTTCAACCTGGTACAGGTGTCCCGCCGGGATGAGCGTGCGACCCGGAAGGAGTGCGTCCCCGAACCAGGCGACCGCCAACAGGCAGCAGACAGCCAGGGGCAACCGGGGCGCAGACCGCATGATGGTCGTACTGTAGCCGATTCGGTCGAACATCGCTCGTCGGCACCGCCTCAGATGCCCCATGCGAGACATTTCGCGGCCCTCCGTGCTAGCATCCGCCCATGCTCGCACCGTACGGCCTGGCCGTCCTCTGGCTGGTGACTTCGGGGATGGTTCCATCCCCAGTCCAGGATGAGATTGGACGTGACGGACTTCCATTGAGCGCCGCCCGCCACACCCTCTACGGCGACCTCAAAGTCGAGGGGCTCGACCAGGCGACCTTCACCCGAACGTTTTCAGTGGTACTGGAAACGGCGGGGGGACAGGTGTTTGGACGGGTCCCCTTGCCGCCGGGTGGCCGGTATCGGTTCAACGCCGTCCCCAACGGCGATTATCTCCTGGTGGTGGAACTGGAGAACGACCAGGTCTATCGCGAGCAGTTCATCCTGTATGAAGGCCGCGCCACCGAGATCCGCAAGGACGTCGAGTTGATGTGGCGATCCGGGCAGGAGGAGGCCCTTCCGCAGACGGTCTATGCCCGGTCGGCGGACAACCGCCTCCGCTTGGAGAGTGCGACGGCAGCGCTGAAATCCGGGGACCTCAGACGGGCTGCAACTCTGCTGGCCGAGGTGGTGGGAAGCGACGCCGCCGATTTCGAGGCCTGGACCGAGCTGGGAACGGTCGAATTTCAACGCGAGCGTGAAAGCGAAGCCCAGCAGGCTTACGGCCGCGCCTTGACCCTGCAGCCCGACTACTTCCCGGCGCTGCTCAACCTGGGCAAGCTGCACCTCGGCGGAAGGCGTTATGAGCAGGCGATCGCCCCACTGGAGTGGGCTGTACAGCTTGTGCCGGGGCATGCCGAAGCGAATCACCTGCTGGGCGAGGCCTTTCTTGGAATCAAGAAGGGGTCGAAGGCAGTGCCTTACCTGGAGACAGCGATCCGGCTGGATCCACAGGGGATGGCGGATGTTCACCTGCGTCTGGCCCAGCTTTACGACCGGGCGGGAATGAGAGACCGGGCGGCCGGCGAGTATCGGCAATACCTGCGCAAAAGGCCGGACAGCCCGCGCAGGTCCGAGCTGGAACGCTACATCGCCGCCAACCCCTGAACCAAGGCGATTTTGAATCCGGGGAGTCCATTCCCGGTAAACGGGGATCCCGTCCGAGAAACCGACCGATGAAACGCCGACACCGGAAATCCATTCACCGGCAGCCTGGAACGGCCCCCGGCACCCTGACCTTCCGGGGGGAGCAGCGGGTCGATCAGGCCGCGCTCAACGTGATTGCCTATGATCCTCATCAACTGGTCGAGCGGCCAGTCCAGGAGGTGCGAGAGACCGAAGCACTGAGGAAGGCGTATCAGGTCGTCTGGGTCAGCCTGGAGGGTTTGCATGACACGGAGTTGGTGGAACGGTTGGGTGAATCCTTCAGCCTGCACCCGCTGCTCATGGAGGACGTCCTGAACGTGGAGCACCGTCCCAAGATGGAGCTTTACGGCGACCGCCTTTTTTTCGTGGTGAAGCTGCCTTCCTGGGACGAGAAGCTGGATGACGTCCGCTGGGAACAGGTCAGTTTCGTTCTGGGCCGGGGCTGGGTGCTTTCATTCCAGGAAACGCCGGGAGACGTGTTCGAACCGGTTCGGACCCGCATCCGTGCAGCCGGACGCCGGATCCGCCAGCGCGGCGCGGATTACCTCTTCTATGCCCTGCTCGACGCCGTCGTGGACCACTACTTTCTCGTGCTGGAGCGGGTCGGTGAGAAGCTGGAGGCGCTTGAATCGGCGGTTCTGAGCCAGCCCGACCAGGCGACGCTGCGCGAGCTGCAGGGAGTCAAGAGCCGTCTGATCCGGCTGCGCCGCACCGTCTGGCCTTTGCGGGAAGCGTTGTCCTCGCTGGTGCGGGAAGAGAGTCTGATCGAGCCGGCGACCCAGGTCTTCCTGCGGGATGTGTACGATCACGCCGTGCAGGTCATGGACACGGTGGAATCTTACCTGCAGTCCACTTCGAGCCTGCTGGACATCTACCTTTCGACGCTCAGTAACCGGATGAACGAGGTGATGAAGGTGTTGACCATCATTGCCACCATCTTCATCCCCCTGACTTTCATCGTGGGGGTCTACGGGATGAATTTCGAGCACATGCCCGAGCTGCACCTGATGTGGGCCTATCCCGCGGTGTGGCTGGTGATGGTGGTGGTGGCGGCAGCGATGCTGTATTTCTTCCGGCGGCGAGGTTGGCTGTGAGAGTCCTGCTGGCGGGAGCCCGCGGACAGTTGGGTTTTGAACTGACGCGGCGGGTACCTCCCGGCGTCGAGTTGGTGGCCGTTGACATCGGTGAGCTGGACATCACGTCGCGGGAGGCCGTCCTGGAGTATTGCCGGCAGACCTGCCCAGACCTGGTGATCAACGCCGCCGCCTACACCGCGGTGGATCGTGCCGAAACCGAGCCGGACCTGGCCTTCGCTGTGAATGCGGCGGGAGCGGCTCATCTGGCGGAGGGGATCCAGGGGGGGAGCGGGCGTCTTCTGCAGGTTTCCACCGATTTTGTTTTCGACGGCTCCGCGGGTCGGCCCTATCGCCCGGATGACCCGACGGCACCCTTGGGGGTGTACGGCGCCTCGAAACTGGAGGGAGAATCCAGGGTACGGGCATTGTTGGGCGACCGGGTGCTGATTGTCCGCACCGCCTGGCTTTACTCCGTCCACGGAGCCAACTTCGTCAAGACGATGCTCCGCCTGATGCGGGAAAAAGGGCGGGTCCAGGTCGTTTGCGACCAGGTGGGAACACCCACGTGGGCGGGGACCCTGGCGGAGGCGATCTGGGCGCTGGTGGAGAAGCCGGTCTTCGGACGCATTCTGCACTGCACCGACGCAGGGGTTGCGAGCTGGTACGACTTTGCGGTGGCCGTGGGCGAGGAGGCGTGGAAACTGGGGCTGCTGGCCGCCCGGCCGGAGGTGCTGCCGATACCGTCCTGCCGTTACCCCACGGCTGCCCGGCGCCCGGCCTACAGTGTGTTGGACAAGACTGAAACGTGGGATCTGCTGGGCCGCCCTGCTGGACATTGGCGGGCCGCGCTGCGCAGGATGCTGGAGGAAGTGGGCGGTGCCTGAGGCCGGGGTCCCCTGGCTGCCGTTTCCGCAACGGCTGGAACCCGCAGAAATTGTGGACCGGCCGAACCGCTTCGTGGCGCGCTGCCGGCGTCACGACGGCGGAATCATTTCAGCCCACCTCCCCAACTCGGGCCGGTTGACCGGGGTGCTGGCGGCCGGCTGCAGGGCCTGGCTGGAGGCGGTCGCGCGGCGGGGCCGGACGACGGCGGGGACCGTTCGGCTGGTGGAAACGGCAGGCGGTGTGGCAGTAGGCGTTGACACTTCGTTGCCGAACCGCCTGATCTGCCTGGCTTTGCAGATGCGGGCGCTGGAGGAAGTTGACGGATTTCAGATCGATCGCCGTGAGTTCGGCATGGGCCGCAGCCGTTTCGACTTTCTGCTCCGGTCGAAGGCGGGGCGGCTCCTGCTGCTGGAGGTCAAGAGCGTGAGCTGGGTGGAGGCGGGAATGGGACTGTTTCCTGACGCGGTAAGCGCCCGGGGAGCCCGGCATCTGCAAGAGCTGGCGGCAGGTGTCCGGGAGGGCGGGTTCGAGGCTGCTGTCTGCTTTGTGGTCCAGCGATCCGACGCCCGGGCGGTAACAGCGGCGCGCGAAGTCGATCCGGAATTCGGGCGGGCCTTCGACGAGGCGCAGGAGTGCGGAGTTCGGCTGCTGGCTCGAATCTGTCAGGTGGCTCCTTCCGGTATCGCTCTGGGCCCCGCGATTCCGGTTGCGTAACGGGCGTGAAAGTGGTATGCAAGGGGTCTCCGGGTATCCCCCACAGCAAACCGGAACTCTGAATTCCGATCCATCGGCAAGGTCGGAACCCAGAATTCCGATTTGAGCCGGACTGCGAAAGGGGGTGACGTGCAGAAAGGGCACAGTTTTTGGGCCTTGCAACTCTGGCATGGCCGTTGCTTCACCAATCGATGGAACGCAGGTCGACGTGTACCTGAGTTCATGGGAAAGGAAGGAAGACTGATTATGAGAACGCGATTAGTGGTGCTTGGAATTGTGACGACTCTTGCGCTTCTGGCGACCGCTGCCTGCTCATCCGAGCCGACCGCTGAGCTGACTGCAGCTCAGGCTGCTGTGGACCAGGCCAAGGCAGCCGAAGCCGATGTCTACATCCCGCAGCAATATCAGCAACTCAAGGCCACCTTGGACGAGGTCCAGGCGGGCATCAAGGCTGAAGGCGAAAAGTTTGCCCTGTTCCGCGATTACGAGCCCCTCAAGCAGAAGCTGGTGGAGTTGAAGACCAACGCGGACGCGGCCGTCCAGGCCGCCCAGGCTGAGAAGGAACGGGTCCGCAAGGAAGTCGAGCAGGCTCTCGCCGAAGCCGAGAGCGCGCTTGCGGCGGCCCAGGAGGCCTTGGCGAAGGCCCCCAAGGGGAAAGGAACCAAGGCTGATCTGGAGGCCCTCAAGGCTGACCTCGACGCCGTCAGCTCCGCTCTGAGCACCGCCCGCCAGTCGGTGGAAGCCGGCAAGTATCTGGAGGCCAAGTCCCAGATCGCGTCGGCGAAGGCCCAGGCCGACTCGGTCGCCTCCGAGATCGCCGCGGCGGTCAGCCGTCGGGGCCGGTAGGTTGCTTCTTTAGCAGAAGTCGCCAAGTCCCGCCGTCCCCAAGGGCGGCGGGACTCTTGCCTCGCCTGACCGGACCCGGCAACCCCCTTGCTGACACCGGAGACCCCGCCCCCACCGTATAATCGACGTCCGGATCATGGAGAAGTCACGCTCGAGGCGCCGGGTCGTCTTCCGTCTCTTCCTGATCCTGCTGTTCTCCAGCGGTATCCTGGTGTTCTCGGGCCTGCTGCTTTGGGGGGGGCGGGAGATGCCGGTCCAGCTTTGGGAAAAGGCCCGCTCCGACCGTTCGCGCCTGCTGGAAGCCCAAGCCGACCGCTTTCTGCCCGATCATTTTGCGGCCTTTGAGACGCGGCACGGCGGTCTGCGGGAACAGTTCTACCGGCTCTCCGCCGAAAACGCGCTGTTGCGGGATCTGGAACCTTTCGAGGCTGCGCTCCGCCAGCACCTGCAGGACGCCGAAGTGCTGCTCGGGGAAACCACCCGGCTGCGCGACCAGATGGTGGAACAGCAGACGATGGAAATCGAGGCTCTGGCCCGGCTCCTGGAGCCAGGTGCCCCGCGGATCCTGATCCCTGCCTACCGCAAGGAACGGTCCGACTTCCAGATGATGTTGAGCCAGGCCCGGGAGCTGCTGGCTCAGAAGGAAGTCTTCCGGGTGGCCGAGCTGCTGGACCGGCTGAAAGAGTCCAGCGCGGTGGTGAAGTCGTACCTGGACGACCTGGAGTCACGCTTCTCGGATCCACGTCTGCTGCGACACTGGGAAGACCTGTGCGACCGGGCGTACCGACTTTCCCGCTCCGGCGGCCGGGTCCTGCTGGTCGACAAGTATCACCGCCGTTCTCATGTTCTGGAGCGGGGGCGGATCGTGCGGACTTTTCCGGTGGAGCTGGGCTGGAATGGCTTGAGGGACAAAATGCAACAGGGGGACGGGGCCACGCCGGAAGGCGAATACAAGGTCACCCGCAAGAAAGGGAACGGCGACACACGATATTACAAGGCGCTCCTGCTCAACTATCCTAATGACGCCGACCGGGCCGCCTTCCGGACAGCCCAGCGGCAGGGGAAGCTCAACCGCCGGGCACGCATTGGCGGGCTGATTGAGATCCACGGGGATGGAGGGCGCGGGCAGGACTGGACCGACGGCTGCGTCGCCCTGGAAAACGGAGACATGGACGCCCTGTTCGAGCTGGCCTACGTGGGGATGCCGGTCATCGTGGTGGGAAAATGCCCGAAGAAACACTGACGCCGGCGAATGAGCCAACCCAGGAGGAGGTGCGGCCTCCCCGCCTGATGGTGACCCCGCCGCGGAACACTCGCGGTCTGTGGGCGGCGGCCGGAGTCCTCGCGTTGCTGGGGTTGGCTCTTTTGGCGGCATGGTGGCTGCAACCTTCCCAGCCGAAGGAGCCGCCACTGTCGGAGGAGTATCCGAATCTTTTGAAGGAGTTCGCGAAGGCCCGCCCGTCACGCCCGTTCATCGTGGTGGACACCGCCGCCAATCGCCTGTACCTGCGCAAGGGCGACACAGTGCTGCTGGAAGCACCCTGCTCCACAGGCAGCGGCCTCAAGCTGGTCACAGACCAGAAGAACTGGACTTTCCAGACCCCGCGGGGGTCGTTCAAGGTCATCAGCAAGACCCAGGACCCGGTCTGGCGAAAACCCGACTGGGCCTTTCTTGAAGAGGGGGAGCCGCCACCTCGCGACGAGTCTGAGCGTTACGAGAAGGGAGTCCTTGGCGAGTACGCGCTGGGGATCGGCGACGGCTATTTCATCCATGGCACCCTCTACACCAGGCTGCTCGGAAGGAACGTGACACATGGCTGCATCCGGCTGGGAGAGGATGAGCTGGAGTACCTCGCCCGGACGGTGCCGATGGGGACTCGTGTTTTCATTTTCTAGACTGGCGGCAGGTACCGGATTGTTGTGGCTCGGTCTGGCCGGTCTCGGCCAGGCAGCCGACCACCCGGGTCCCGTCAATTCGGAGGAGGCACGCCTCAAGCTGCGGATTGAGCTGGCGCGCAAGTACAGTCTGTTTCTCGAACACCATGTAGACGCAGTCGAAGTTCTCGCAGCGGGCTGGAAGTTGAAGCGCTTCGGCCATACCGGCGTCCAGGTCGGCCGCCATCGGCCTCCCCGGCTCACCCGGGTGGTGGAGGTGTTGCCCCTGGAGCCGCCTCCCCAGAAGGTGCTCGATGTGGGCTCGGCGGAGGCCCCTGATCCGTCGGAGACCGCCGGATCGCTGGAGGACATCGTAGGCGTCGAGCAGATGCCGGACATCTTTGTCGTCCGCTTCGACGACGGCACTACCTGGATGGTCGAGAGCGAACGCTGGCCAGGTTTCTGGCTGTGGGCCCGCAAACGCATTCTGCGTCTCCGACTGGAATGGGCGAACTTCAGGGCCGAGCACCCTGCTCCCTTGTGGTTCATGAGGACCAAGCCCGCCTCCGCACAGCACCTGTACTGGATTCTCCAGAAGGATTTCCAGGTCATCCAGTAGGGAGAAGCCGGGACCCGGGAGGACGGAAGTAAGAATCACGAACGGGTTCTCACCCGGTCAGGGGTATCGTATCTGCCCCTGAACCCTCACGCTCCGCTGGATTCTTTCCCCACAGATCACTAAACTCAGGTTCGCTTTGGCAGGCCCGGGGAGCGGGACCTCCATGGCCGGGGGTGGAAGTGCCGGAGATCCAGGATGAGAACCATGTGTCCCTGTTTCAGGAGGCGATCCTGCCTCCCGGCTCCAACTATGTCATGCGGACCTCGAATCCGCAGATGCAGGCGGTGCTGCGCAAGGTGGCGGCGGTTGCCCCTACTGAGAGCACAGTTCTCTTGACCGGTGAGACGGGAACCGGCAAGACCGTCCTGGCACGGATTCTCCACTACCAGAGCTTGCGCCGGAAACATCCGTTCGTCAGCGTCCAGTGCAGCGCTGTGGCTGAGGGGCTTCTGGAGAGCGAGTTGTTCGGACACGAGAAGGGCGCCTTCACGGGCGCCATCCGACGCAAGCCCGGCAAGTTCGAGCTGGCCCAACACGGTTCCATCTTCCTGGACGAGATCGGCACCCTCTCGGCTGCCGCCCAGATCAAGCTGCTGAAGGTACTGGAGGAGAAGGAGTTCCAGCGTGTCGGCGGGGAAGAGACGATTCACAGCGACGTCCGCATCATCGCCGCCACCAATTCGGATCTGAAGCAGTTGATCCTGGAGGGAACCTTCCGCAGCGACCTGTACTATCGCCTCAATGTGTTTCCGATCGAGGTCCCGCCGTTACGGGAGCGTCGTGAAGACATTCCGTTGCTGGTGGAGGCCTTTCTGCAACGGCTGGACAAGGTGTACCGCAAGCGGATCTTCGGGTTGGAACCGGCGGTGCTGGAAGCGTTCCAGCGTTACACCTGGCCGGGCAACGTCCGTGAACTTGAGAACCTGGTGGAACGGGCTTACATCCTGGAATCGGGGAGCGTTCTGCGGGCGGAGAATTTCCCTTCGGACCTTTTCGGGGCCTCACCACCGGCTCCGGCGGGGATCGATACCAACCGGCCGTTGCGGGAGTTCCGGGCGGAATGGACCCGCCATGCGGAAGCCACCTATTTGAAAGCGCTGTTGCGCCGCAACTCCGGCCGGATCGCCTGCAGCGCCCGGGCTGCCGGGATCGGTGTACGGCAACTGCACAAACTGCTGGCCCGCCATGGAATTCGGAAAGAGGACTTCCGCAGCTAGGCTCCCTCCGCGGCAACCCATCCATCCCATCTCCCCGTTGAAGGCCCCTTCCCAGATCTGCTAAAGTTGGTGCCGAGAGATGCGCCAGTCGGCATCACTTCCTTCGAGCCTCACCGTCCCCAGCAATCCAATCTTTCCAAGGAGGTTGTCAAATGGATGAAAGGGCCGCTCGCGAGTATCTGATCGAACACGACGAACGCTTCCGTGAACTCGTAAACCAACACCAGGAGTTCGAGCGGAAGCTGGCCGAGTTGATGGATAAGCCCTTTCTCACCACGGACGAGCAGTTACAGGAAACGGTACTCAAGAAGAAGAAACTGGTCCTGAAGGACCAGATGCAGATGCTGATTCAGCAGCATAAGTCCGCTCATTCGGTTCAGTAGTCCGGAAGCCCGCCGGCGGCTGGCTCCTGCTGCCCGGCGGGCGCCTCCCGGGTTGCAGTCGAGACACCATGAAAATCGCCCGGGACGGTTTCGTGTTTGCACTGTTTCCGCTGGCCGGTGCGGCGTTGGCCTGGCTGGCTGGCTGGCTGGTTCCAGTGTTGGTCCTGTTGGGACTGGCAGCCTTCATTCTGTTCTTCTTTCGGGACCCTGAGCGGGAAATCCCCGCCGACCCCGCGGCGATTGTATCGCCTGCCGACGGCAAGGTGATCCGTGTCCAGCCGGAACCCGCCGGCACACGCCTCTCCATCTTCCTGTCGGTTTTCAATGTGCACGTCAACCGGGCGCCGGTGGGGGGCCGGATTGAAGAATGCCGCCACCAGCCGGGCCGCTTCCTGCTTGCTTTTGACGAGCGGGCGTCGGCCGAAAACGAACAGCTTCTGTTCCAAATCGGCGGGCTTCGCTTCTCCCTGATTGCCGGTCTGGTGGCCAGGCGCATCATCCCCTGGAAGAATCAGGGGGAGGAGGTGGCAAAGGGTGATAGAATAGCCCTGATTCGGTTTGGGAGCCGAGTCGACCTGTTGGTTCCGCCGGAAGCGGAGCTGAGAGTCAGGGTGGGAGACCGGGTCCGGGCGGGCAGTTCAGTGATTGCCAGATGGAGCAGGCCCACGTGATCAGTCCTGCGGAAACCGAAGCGGAACGTCGCCTCCGCCGGTCTCGCAAACTTCGCCGCAGCGTCTATCTGCTTCCCTCCCTGTTCACGGTCGGTAACCTGTTCGCCGGATTCTTCGCCGTCATCGCCACTTTGCAGGGCAGGTACGACCACGCCGCCATCGCCATCGGCATCGCCATCGTCCTGGACGGTCTGGACGGCCGGGTGGCGAGAATGGCGGGCGCCACTTCCGATTTCGGACTGCAACTGGATTCCCTGGCCGATGTCATCAGCTTCGGCCTGGCACCGGCCATCCTGGTCTATGCCTGGGGCTTGCGCGACCTTGGCGATCTGGCCCGTCTGGCGGCTTTCGTCTATCTGATTTGCGGCGCCATGCGGCTGGCCCGCTTCAATATCCAGGTTCAGAACCTGAAGCATTTCGCCGGGATGCCCATCCCGGCCGGTGCCGGCGTTGTGGCGGCTACCGTCCATCTGCTGAAACAGCCGCCGGAAGATCCCACCGCCAAGCTGGTGCTGATCGTCATGACCTATGTCGTGGCTCTGCTCATGATCAGCACGTTGCGTTACCCCTCCATGAAGCACCTGCCGCTGACCCGGGGAAAGTCGCATCTGAATGTCCTGCTGGTGGCGCTGCTGGTAGCGGCGGTGGTCTGGTACTCGGAACCGGTCCTCATGATCCTGGCGATGACGTATGCGTTCAGCGGGCCGGTCCTGCGGCTCATACAACTCGTCAGGTACCGCTGGCGTCCCGCCCCCCTGCCTGCTTCCCGGGCCGAACCGGATTAGCCTGCGGCCGCGTTGACCATGCTCCAGTCCTGCGAGGCCTTGACTCTGAGGACCTACCCCTTCGCGGAAGGCCACAAGGTGGCCGTGTTCCTGACCCGCGAGTACGGCCTGGTTCGCGCCGCGGCCTATGGTGCCCAGCGGCTCCGGAGCCGCTTCGGGTCAGCCCTGGAGCCCCTGACCCATTCCCGCATCACTTTTCGCCGGCGGGAACACCAGGAGTTGGCCGCCCTGGAGAATTGTGAGATCATACGTCCTTCACCGGCCTACCGGTTGGGCTGGGAACAGCAGCTTCATCTCGGTTATTTTGCCGAGCTGCTGCTCGAGTTCACGCGGGAGCAGATCGCAGGGGATCGGCTTTTTCGCCTGGCCCTGGCGGTGATGGACGCGGCGGAACGAGTTCCGCCCCGGCTGTTGGCTCGCTATTTTGAATTCTGGCTGCTGCAGCTGGAAGGGGTGTTACCGCCACTGGGGGAGATCCTGCCCGAGCCTTTGGCGGCACGGACCCTGACCTTGCTGAAAACCCCACCGGCGGCACTGGGAGAAGTCGACTGGCAGGCCGAAGATCTCGACCTGCTGGAGAATGCAGCCGGACATTTAATCGAAAACCACCTCGAAAAGCCGCTGAAGGCAAAGAGGATACTGAAGGAGTTGCTGTAGGGGCCGGATCCACCGGCGACTGTAACAAGCTGTAGAGCGACTTTTCGGGAGGTTGAGACGGGCTGTCCGCTCGCGGCGCTGCCCGTTCCCCGCCCCGGCCCGATCCTGGTCCGGGGTTGATCCGTTCACGAGCTGGAAGTGACAGTCGACGCGTTTGGGGTGACCCCGACGGAGCACGGATTCGCAGGCAGGCTGGCGAGGGCACAGATGTTGACGTTTCAGGATGTGGTCCATCAGCTTCTCGGCTTCTGGATGCACCAGGGGTGCGTCATCCAGCAACCTTACGACGTGGAGGTCGGCGCCGGAACCATGCATCCGGAAACTTTCTTCCGGGTCCTGGGCCCGCAACCTTACAAAGTCGCCTACGTGCAGCCGTCCCGCAGACCAGCGGACGGACGCTACGCGGCGAACCCCAATCGCCTGTTCCGACATCATCAGCTCCAGGTCATCCTGAAACCCGCTCCGGTGGACGTACAGGACATCTACCTGGACAGCCTGCGCGCGTTGGACATCCCGCTGGAACTCAACGACCTGCGCTTCGAAGAAGACAACTGGGAAAGCCCCACCCTGGGGGCCTGGGGTATCGGCTGGCAGGTGCTCCTCAATGGGCTCGAGATCACCCAGTTCACTTACTTTCAGCAGGCCGGTGGTGTGGATCTGATGCCGATATCGGCGGAGATCACATATGGGCTGGAGCGAATCGCCGCATTCCTGACCGAAAAGGACAGTGTCTACGATCTCGCCTGGGCACCCGAGTACACCTACGCGCAGGTTCGCAAACGGGAGGAGTACGAGTTTTCGCGCTACAACTTCGAGCTGGCGGACCCCGCCATGCTGCGCCGCCTGTTTGACCTCTACGAGCAGGAGTCCCGGAACTGCCTTGCAGCCGACTGCATCCTCCCGGCCTACGACTGCTGCCTGAAGTGCTCCCATACCTTCAACCTGTTGGACAGTCGCGGCGCGATCAGTGTCACCGAGCGGGTGGGGCTGATCAACCGCGTGCGCAACCTGGCGGTCCGGATCGCGCGGAGATACGTGGAGCAAGATGGACAATAGCCTGCTGTTCGAGTTGGGGACCGAGGAGATCCCCGCCGACATGATCACCCCGGCGCTGGATCAGCTTCGCGACTCCTGGCTGAAGGTCTTCCAGGAACGCGGGATCAGCGTCCGCCAGACGTTCTGCTTCAGCACCCCGCGACGGCTGGCGCTGCTGTTCCGGGGGATGCCGGACCGGGAAGCCGAACGCGAGGAACTGGTCCAGGGCCCGCCGGTCTCGGTGGCCCTGGACACCGATGGTGCACCCACCGCGGCGGCGCGGGGTTTTGCCCGCAAGCTGGGCGTGGAAGTGGAAGCACTGGAACGCATCAAGACGGAACGGGGAGAGTACCTGGCCCTGCGACGGAAGGTCGAAGGGCGGCCGGTGCCCGCCGTAGTCGCCGAATCGGCGTTGGCGGTGGTGGCATCCCTGACCTGGCCCAAGAACATGGTGTGGTCCGAGTCCCGGTTCCGCTTCATCCGGCCGCTGCGCTGGTTCGTCTGCCTGTGGAACGATCAGGTCGTCCCCTTCGAAATCGAGGGGGTGCCCTCCGGAAGGATCAGTCGCGGCCATCGGTTCCTGGGTCACTGCGCCGTCGAAATCCCCCACGCTGAGGAGTACGCCGTCTGCCTCCAGCGCAACTTCGTTCTGGTCGACCCCGCCGTGCGACGTTCCAGGATCGAGGAGGGCTTGCAGGCGCGTACCGGCGCCTACCGGCTCCATCCGGATCCGGGCCTGCTGGAGCAGGTGGTCCATCTCAATGAGTTTCCATCGGTCGTTCGCGGCAACTTCGACCCTGCCTACCTGCGCATCCCCAGCGAAGTGCTGGTGACCGTGATGCGCCATCACCAGAAGTACTTTTCCCTGGTGGAAGCCGACGGACGGCTGGCACCGTGTTTCCTGACCGTCATCAACAACGGCTCCGACCCGGAAGGACGGATCCGCCGGGGGCACGAGAAGGTGCTGCAGGCCAGACTCGAGGACGCGGCGTTCTTCTGGGACACCGACCGCAAGACCCCGCTGCGAAGCCGGGTGGAGCGGCTGGGGAGCGTCCTGTTCCAGGAGAATCTCGGCTCCTACCTGGACAAGACTCGCCGCATCCAGAGTCTGTGCGCCCGCCTCGACCCATCTCCCGAGTTGCAGCAGGCTGCTGAAGTCTGCAAAGCCGATCTGGTCACCGACATGGTGCGCGAGTTTCCCGAGCTTCAGGGTGTGATGGGTGGTCTGTATGCCCGGGAAGAGGGCCTGCCAGAAGCTGTCTGGCGTGCCATTTACGAACACTACCGCCCGGTCGCCGCTGAGGACCCCCTGCCTTCCAGTCGCCAGGGGATGCTGCTGTCCATCGCCGACCGCATCGACACCATCGTCGGCTGCTTCGGCGTCGGCATCGTGCCCAGCGGTTCAAGCGATCCGTTTGCTTTGCGGCGTCAGGCGCAAGGCCTGGTGGCCCTGCTGGGCGCCTGCGACCTGGACCTGACGCTTGAGGACCTCGTGTCCGCCGCCCAGGCGGGATTCCCCGGGCAGTCCGACGCTGCCTCCGTCCGGGAGCAGGTGCTGGCCTTTCTGCAGCAGCGGGTCTCGTTTCAGCTCCAGCGGGAGCAGGTACCCCTGGACGTTATCCGGGCGGTGCTGGCGGTGGGCGTAGGGACAGTCCCCGACGTGCTGGCGCGGGGACGGGCTCTGTCCGCCATCAAGGGCGACCAGGATCTGGAAGCGCTGGCCATTGCCTACAAACGCAGCAAGAACATCCTGCAGCAAGGCGGCGATCGCAGGGTGCCGGATCCCCAGCTCTTTCGGGAGGATGCGGAGACCGCACTGTTCCAGGCGTTCCAGGCCCTGGCCCCACGGGTCAGACAGGCGGTGGCCCGACGGGATTACGAGGACGCGCTGCGGCAGATGGCGGCGATCCGGGGTCCCGTGGACCGGTTTTTTGACGAAGTGCTGGTGATGGCTGACGAAGAGTCCATCCGGGAGAACCGGCTGGCGCTTTTGCGAGGGATCTCGGACCTGTTCCTCAGCGTCGCCGACATCTCGGAAATCGTGCAGCAGGGAGGAGGAACCAATGCCGGATAAAGGAGTGAGTATCGCGGAGCCCACCGGGAAACTGGGGGTTCTGCTGGTGGGGCTGGGTGCGGTAAGCACCACTTTCGTGGCCGGGATCGAAGCGATCAAGAAGGGACTTGGACGGCCTTTCGGTTCCCTGACCCAGATGGGAACGATCCGTCTGGGCAAGCGTACGGAGAATCGAGTTCCCGCCATCCGCGACTTCGTTCCTCTGGCCCGCATCGAAGACCTGGTGTTCGCGGCTTGGGACCCCTTCGAGGATTCCGCTTACGAGGCGGCGTTGAAGGCAGGTGTGCTGGAGGAGAACCTGCTGCACCAGTTGCGTCCGGAACTGGACGCCCTCAAACCGATGAAGGCGGTCTTCGACAAGCGCTACGTCAAGAGGCTGGACGGTCACCACATCAAACACGGAAGATCCAAGATGGATCTCGCCGAGCAGTTGATGGACGAGATCCGCGAGTTCCGGCACGCCCACCGACTGGACCGGCTGGTGATGATCTGGTGTGGTTCCACCGAGGTTTTCATCCAGCCCCATGAGGTTCATCAGTCCCTGGATGCCTTCGAGCAGGGCCTGCGCAGCAATGCCGAGGACATTCCGTCGAGCATGATCTACGCCTACGCCGCCCTGAAGCTGGGAATCCCGTTTGCCAACGGTGCCCCGAACCTCACGGTGGACATCCCGGCCATGTGGGAGCTGGCCCATCGCAACCGGATCCCCATCTGCGGCAAGGACTTCAAGACCGGCCAGACCTTGATGAAGACGATCATCGCTCCCGGCCTCAAGGCCCGCCTGCTGGGACTGTCAGGGTGGTTTTCCACCAATATCCTGGGTAACCGCGACGGCGAGGTGCTCGATGACCCTGGGTCCTTCAAGACCAAGGAAGAGAGCAAGCTGTCGGTCCTGGAGTACATCCTGCAACCACACCTGTATCCGGAGCTGTACAAGGACTTTTACCACAAAGTCCGAATCAACTATTACCCGCCCCGCAAGGACAATAAGGAGGGCTGGGACAACCTGGACATTTTCGGCTGGCTGGGCTATCCCATGCAGATCAAGATCGACTTCCTGTGCCGGGACAGCATCCTGGCGGCACCGCTGGTGCTGGATCTGGTGCTGTTTTTGGATTTGGCCCAGCGGGCATCCATGCAGGGAATCCAGGAATGGCTTTCGTTCTACTTCAAGAGCCCGATGACCCGCCCCGATCTGTATCCTGAGCACGACCTGTTCATCCAGCTCATGAAGCTGAAAAACACCCTCCGCTACCTGCGAGGTGAAGACCAGATCACTCACCTGGGGTTGGATTATTACGACTGAGGGGGTTCAAGGGTTTAAAGGTTCAAAGGTTTAAAGGTTTAAAGGACAAGGGGATCGCTCAGGGATGGCGGGGCACCGAGACTGCCGGCAGGTTCCCGGGCGCGTCCTGGGCCGGGAAACGAAACTCGAGCGGACGCTCAACATAGAAGGGAGAAGTTATGACGACGAAGTGGGTCTATCTGTTTGGCGAAGTGGACAAAGCGGAGGCGGCGGTTGGAGGCAGTTGGGACGCGGTGCGGGCGTTGCTGGGCGGCAAGGGCGCCAACCTCGCCGAGATGACCCGGATCGGATTGCCGGTCCCCCCCGGTTACACGGTGACAACCGCCGCCTGTGTCGCCTATATGAAACAGGGCCCCCGGATCCTCGACGAGGTCATGGAACAGGAACGGGAAGCCATGAAGCAGGTGGAGCAGTTGACCGGCAAGAGGTTCGGCGATCCGAAGAACCCGCTGCTGGTGTCCTGCCGTTCCGGAGCCAAGTTCTCCATGCCGGGCATGATGGACACCGTACTCAACATCGGCCTGAACGATGAGTCCGCCCGGGGGATGATCGAGCTGACCGGAGACGAACGGTTCGTCTACGACTCCTACCGGCGCCTGGTCCAGATGTTCGGCTGCGTCGTCCTGGGTCTGGAGGATGAGCACTTCGAACATGTTCTGGACGGCTACAAGGCCTCCAAAGGGATCAAGGTCGACACAGATCTGACAGCGGAGGACTGGAAGTACCTGACCCAGGAATTCAAGGCCATCATCCGCCGTGAAAAGGGCTTCGATTTCCCGCAGGATCCGTATGAACAGCTCCGGCTGGCCACCGAGGCGGTCTTCAAGAGCTGGAACGGCAAGCGGGCCATCGACTACCGCAATGCCGCCGGCATCTCCCACGACCTGGGGACCGGCGTCAACATCTGCACCATGGTGTTCGGCAACATGGGCTGGGATTCGGGAACCGGAGTTGCCTTCACCCGCAACCCCGCCACCGGCGAAAAGAAGCTGTACGGCGACTACCTGCTCAACGCCCAGGGAGAAGACGTGGTGGCCGGGATCCGGAACACCAAACCCATCGCCGAGCTGGAAAAGGATCTGCCCGAGGCTTACGCCCAGTTCGTAGAGATCTGCAAGAAGCTCGAGCGGCACTACAAGGAGATGCAGGACGTCGAGTTCACCATCGAGAAGGGCAAACTCTGGATGCTGCAGACCCGCGACGGCAAACGCACCGCGGCGGCCTCCGTCAAGATCGCCGTCGACATGTGCAATGAGGGGTTTTTCCCCCGCGAAAAGGCGGTCCTCAAAGTGAAGCCCGCGGAAGTGGACGCCCTGATGCACCCCCGCTTCGATGTCGAAGCCAAGAAGAAGGCGGCCCAGGAAGGCAAACTGCTGTCGAAAGGCGTCAATGCCTCACCCGGTGCCGCGGTGGGCGTGGTGGCCTTCGATGCGGATCTGGCCGAGGAATGGGGCAAGTCCGGCAAGGCGGTCATCATGGTCCGGCCATTCACCAAGCCGGATGACGTCCACGGCATGCTGGCGGCCAAGGGCATCCTCACCAGCGAGGGCGGCGCCACCAGCCACGCCGCAGTCGTCGCCCGCCAGTTCGGAGTGCCCTGTGTCTGCGGAGCCAGCGACATCGCCATCAATCTCAAGACCCGGGAGTTCCGGGCCGGTGGAGCGGTGGTGAAGGAAGGCGACTGGATCTCCATCGACGGAACCACCGGCGAGGTGTTTCTTGGACAGATTCCCACCGTCGTTCCCCGTTTCGAGGACCAGCCCGACCTGCTCACCATCCTGTCCTGGGCGGACCAGTTCCGGCGCCTGCAGGTGTGGGCCAACGCGGACTATCCGAAGGACGCGGAACGGGCTCGGGCCTACGGTGCCCAGGGGATCGGATTGTGCCGGACCGAGCACATGTTCTTCGAAGAAGAGCGCCTTCCCATCGTGCAGCGCATGATCCTGACGGACTCGCCCGAAGAACGCCAGCGGGCACTGGATGAACTGCTGCCGCTGCAACGCGGCGATTTCGAGGGGATCTTCAAGGCGATGAACGGACTTCCCGTGATCATCCGGCTGATTGACCCTCCCCTGCACGAGTTTCTCCCCAACGAAGAGGAGGTCCTGGAGGCCGTCATCACCATGCGGGCCAAGGGCCAGACCGAGGGGCTCAAGGAAAAGGAGAAGCTGTTGGCGGCGATCCGGGCGCAACATGAGAGCAACCCCATGATGGGGCTGCGCGGTGTCCGACTGAGCATCATCATGCCCGGGCTGGTGAAGATGCAGGTCCGCGCCATCTTCGAGGCGGCCTGCAACCAGGCCAAACAGGGCGTCGTCGTGAAACCGGAGGTGATGATTCCGCTGGTGGGCCACGTCAACGAGTTGAAGCTGATCCAGCCCACCCTGGAGGAAGTCGCCAAGAAGGTGATGGAGGAGAAGGGGATCCACGTCGAATACAAGTTCGGCACCATGATCGAGATCCCCCGGGCGGCCGTGACTGCTGACGAAATCGCCCAGGTGGCACAGTTCTTCTCCTTCGGCACTAACGATCTGACCCAGATGACCTTCGGATTTTCCCGCGACGACGCGGAAGCGCGGTTCCTGCTCACTTACGTCGAGCAGGGGATCCTGCCGGAGAATCCGTTCCAGACTCTGGACCAGGCCGGCGTCGGCGGGCTGATGAAGCTTGCAGTGGAGAAGGGTCGCGGGGCGCGTCCGGATCTCGAGGTCGGGATCTGCGGTGAACACGGAGGCGACCCCAAGTCCATCGCTTTCTGCCACCAGCTGGGCCTGAACTACGTCAGTTGCTCGCCCTTCCGGGTTCCGGTGGCGCGGCTGGCTGCCGCCCATGCGGCCTTGAAGTAGCGCGGCTCCGAAAGGAAAGCAGCCGGAGGCCGCCGGCGTCTGAACGACGTCGATGGCCTCCGGCTCAGTCGTTGCTTGCCGGACTCCCCGGCCCCCCTTCGGATGGCGGCCTCCGCGGTGTTCCCTGCCCGTTCCAATTCCCCGGAAGGGGGAGGTCCGTCTCGCTATGTCCCACCACCCGGCGCCCTTCCCGCCTCCCTTGAGGATGGGAAACCCGCTTCCACCCGCAGCCGGGGATTACGGTCCGCCAGGCTCTTGACTCCGGCTGCCGAGACCCCTGTCTGCCACAGGTAGAGGCTTGAGAGCTTGGGCAGTGCCGCCAGATGGACAAGTCCTTCGTCGGTGACACCGGTACCGTAGAGATTCAAGTAGGCCAGTCGGGGCAGCCTCTTCAATGCGGCCAGATCCCCGGAGACCGCATTGCTGCGGTCCAGCCGGAGTCGCTGCAGATTCACGAAGCGCTCCAGCCGTCCCCAGGCTTCCGGCTCCAGCCGGCAGCCGGAAAGGTTGAGCCACACCACGTGATCCGCCAGCGGCGCCAGGTCATCCAGATCTCCGGCCGTCACCTCCCGGCCTGACACGTCCACTTCCAGGAACGGGCGATTCGCAGCCACCAGGCGGGCCCGGACGCCCCTGGACACCAGCGACTCCACCGCCCCGGGTGGAAGCGGTCCCACCGACTGGAGGCCTGCCAGCGGATCCGCCAAGCCCAACCGCCCGCGCCGGGTCAAAGCCGTGCGCACCGCACTCGGCATCTGGTCGGGGCGGACTTCCCCAACCCGCAAATCCGCTGACGCGCCCAAGCTGATCCACCACCGCAGCAGCTCGGTCTCCCCCACCCCCAGGGGAGGCTGTTCCCGGGGCGGCATCCTTTCGTGGTCGGCGGGAGGCAGGGTCACTCGCCGGTAAATTTCGCTGGCTTCTGGACGTCCCTCCACCAGGACCGGGCCATCATCTCCGCCCTGCCGGACCGCCTCGTAGGAATCCAGCCTGAGCCCGCCCTCGGCCCGTCCCGGACCATGGCAGCCCACACACTGGTCGACCAGGATCGGCTGAACGACTCCCCCGAAAATCGTGAGGGGGCCCAGCTCCTGGGATCCGGAGTCTCCTGCGCCGGGCAGCCACCAGCCCGTCAGGTAGCCGGGTCCGTGAGTCAGTGTCCCGCCCCCGTGACCGGTCCAGCCCACCAGCAGGAGCACCGGGACTGCCGTGACACGCCGCCACCGCACCGACGGCCTCCCGGCCCGCAGCGCAAGACCAACGATCCCTGCCGCCAACAGGATGACCGCCGCCCAACGGTGCCGTGCCAACAGGACCGGTTCCCAGGAACCGGTCTGTGACAGGAGATGGCCCGCCAGCAAGGCCGGGATCCCACTCCACATCCCGGCAAGCCAGAGCAGCCGGGAAGCCCCCCGCAGGAGCGGCCGCGCCGGACTCCAGAGGTCCAGACATGCCGCGAAGGTCAGAAAGGCAATCGGGAAATGCACCACCACCGGATGCAGACGCCCCAGTCCATACCAGGAGGGTGGGATTTCCGGGGAAACCCAAGTGAAGCCCAAGGCCACCACCGCGGCCGACCCCAGCAAAGCCGCGTGACGTCGGTCGGACCACCGAAGAGGCGCTGTCTCCATCACCGGTTCCGGCTGCCTCAGGCCAGAATCTCCTCGACCACCCGGCCATGCACGTCGGTCAGTCGGAAATCGCGTCCCTGGAACCGATGGACCAGCCGTTCGTGGTCCATCCCCAGCAGGTGCAGAACCGTGGCCTGGAGGTCGTGGACGTGCACCCTGCCGGAAATGCCCTGGTAGCCGATCTCGTCGGTCTCGCCATAGGTGAAGCCTGCCCTGACTCCTCCACCGGCGAGCCATACGGTGAACGCATCGGAGTGGTGATCCCGGCCGATGAACCGGTTGTCCATGCCGGAGCGATTCTCAAGCATGGGTGTCCGCCCGAACTCGCCCGCCCAGACCACCAGAGTGTCCTCCAGCAGGCCCCGCCGGTTCAGGTCCTTGATCAAAGCCGCCATCGGGCGGTCCACTTCCCGGCACCGGTCCTTGAAACCCAGGTTCAGCGCCTCGCTCTTGTCGGCGCCGTGGGAGTCCCAGCCCCAGTGGAAGAGCTGGACAAAGCGCACGTTGCGTTCAATCAGACGGCGCGCCAGCAGACAGTTGTTGGCGAACGAGGTCTTCCCCGGTTCCGTGCCATACATCTCATGGATTTCCGGGGGTTCCTGGGAGATGTCCATGCTTTCCGGCACGGACATCTGCATCCGGAAAGCCATCTCGTACTGGGCGATCCGGGACAGGATCTGCGGATCACCGACCTCATCGAAGGTGCGCTGGTTGATCCGGTTGACCACTTCCACCGTGCGGCGGCGCAGGGATCGCGGCAATCCCTGCGGATCGGAGACATAGAGCACAGGATCGCCCTCGGATCGGCACTGGACGCCTTCGAAAACGGTGGGCAGGAAACCCGAGCTCCACACCGCCCGCCCCGCATCCGGCTGATGCTTCCCCGACAGCAGCACCACAAACCCGGGAAGATTCTCGTTTTCCGAGCCCAGCCCGTAAACCACCCACGAGCCGAAACTGGGCCGACCGGGACGCGGGCTGCCCGTCAGCATCAGCAACTGGGCCGGGGCGTGGTTGAACTCGTCGGTATGCATGGCCTTGAGAAAGGTCACCTCGTCCACCACTTCAGCAAAGTGGGGGAGGCGGTCGGACACCCAGGCGCCGGATTCACCGAACTGTGCGAAAGACGCCTGGGGACCCAGCATCTTGGGCGTCCCCTGAATAAAAGCGAAGCGGCGACCCGCCAGCAGCGATTCGGGACACTCCTGCCCGTGCAGCCGGTGCAGCGTGGGCTTGTAGTCGAACAACTCCAGTTGCGAAGGGGCTCCGGCCATGTGCAGGTAAATCACCCTTCTGGCCCGCGGGACAAAATGGGGTGTGCCCACAGGCTCTTCGGCCTTCGCACCCCAACCCACCTGAAAGCCTCCCAGAGTCGCACCGATGGTGCTCATGCCACAGCGGCGCAGGAAGTGACGCCGCGTCAGATAGGCCGCCCAAGTGTGACGGAGTTCTTGCTCGAGTTCCATGGCCTCAATTCCTCGTCAGGAAATCGTCCAGGTTCATGATGGCATTGGCGACGACGGTGAGGGCCGCGTGGTCCGGCCCCTCAATCCGGGATTCGACGGTCCGCGACAGGCTTTGGACCTGCTCGGGATGGGTTTCGAAGTACCTTCGCGCCTCCAGAAACAGTTCCTCCAGCTCCCGGGTCACCCGCTCGTGAGGTTCCCTGGACAACGCCACCCGGTATCCCCAGGCCACCTTCTTCCCGGGGCCGCCGTCCCGGCCCAGCATCCGACGGGCGAGCCCGGCGGCGGCTTCGACAAACACCGGATCGTTCAGCGTGACCAGCGCCTGCAGGGCCGTACTGGAGCGAATCCTCCGAGACACCGCGGTTTCGCGGCTGGGATGATCGAAGGTCACCATGGAGGGATAAGGGCTGGTCCGCTTCCAGTAGGTATAGACGCCCCGCCGATAGCGGTCCTCTCCCGTGCTGGTGATCCAGCGGTCCGACTCCCCGTAGGGGCTGTTCCAAATCCCCTCCGGTTGGGGCGGCATTACACTGGGCCCGTACATCCGTTTGCTGAGCAGTCCGCCCACCGCCAGGGCCTGATCCCGAATCTGTTCGGCCGACAGCCGGTATCGCGGGCTGCGGGCGTACAACTCGTTATAGGGGTCGCGGTCAAGCAGGGTGGGTTCCATACCTGAGGACTGGCGGTAGGTGGCAGACAGCACGATCTCCCTCAGCAGCGATTTCATGCTCCAGCCAAGGTCGCGGGAGAAGCGGACCGCCAGCCAGTCCAGCAGTTCCGGGTGCGAGGGGCGGTCGCCCCTCGATCCCAGGTCCTCGAGGGTGGAGACCAGGCCTCTTCCGAAGATCTGGTGCCAGAAACGGTTCACCGTCACCCGCGCCGTCAGGGGATTCCCCGGAGCGACCAGCCAGCGTGCGAAGTCCAGCCGGTTGGCCTTTCCACCCTCCGGCAGCCGGCCCAGGGCCGCCGGAACGCCCGGCTCCACTGGGGTCCGGGGCAACAGCCAGTTGCCACGCTCAAAGATCCGGGTGATCCGGGCGTGGTGTGCGGGCAGCTCCCGCATCACCGGCGTGACGATGGGTTCCAGCTCAACGAGCCGTTTCCGGGCCGCCGCCAGCCGCGACCGAAGCGGCTTCAACTTGGGCACCACCGACACGAAATACCGGCTGAGCCGCATCCGCTCATTCGGATCGCGGTCCTGTTCTTCCTCCTTGATGATCTCCTCGATTTCGGACTCCTCGGGAATCTCCTTCAGCCCGAACAGGTCCCGGCCCTCGGAAGACATCAGTTGCCGGCGCGCGATCTCAACCCACTCCGCCAGCTCCCGCTGAAGCCAATCCTCCTCCGCGGCCTCCTCCAGCTCCTGTTCGAGACGGCGGATCTCCTCCAGTGTCGGTTCGGCGGCGCGACGCCGTTCCTCATCCCGGAACGAGTACAGAACGGGGGATTCGTCGGCCAGATCACTGTCGGCGGTGTTGTTGAACAGGGCGAACAGCCGGTAGTACTCCTCGTGCCGGATGGGTTCATAAGGATGGTTGTGACATTGCACGCACTGGATCGTGGTTGCCTGCCAGACCTCCATCGTGGTGTTCACACGGTCGATCACAGCGGCGACCCGGAATTCCTCATCGCTGGTGCCGCCCTCCGTGTTGGTCATGGTGTTGCGGTGGAAGGCGGTGGCGATCCGCTGGCTTTCCGAGGCCCCGGGCAACAGATCGGCCGCAAGCTGCTCGATGGTGAACTGGTTGAAAGGCAGATCCCGGTTAAAGGCGTCAATGACCCAATCCCGATATTGCCAGATGCTGCGATGAGGATCTTTCTCGTAGCCCTTGGTGTCAGCGTAACGCGCCAGATCGAGCCACATCGACGCCCAGCGTTCACCGAAGCGCGGGGAGTCCAGCAACCGGTCAACCAGCTCCCGGTAAGCCTCCTCATCCGGCCGGCTGCAGTAAGCGTCCACCTCCTCGACAGGCGGAGGAAGCCCGATCAGGTCCAGATAGAGCCGCCGCACAAGGGTTGCACAGTCGGCCGGCGGCGAGGGATCGAGTCCCGCCGCTTCCATGCGCGCGAGGATGAATCGGTCGATGTCGTTTCGTACCCATCCGGAGCCGCGCACTTGCGGCGGCTGCGGGCGCACGGGGGGGACATAGGCCCAGTGAGTCGGCCAGTCGGCACCGGCTTCGATCCAGGCCTCGATCCGCTCGATCTCTTCGGCGTTCAGCGGAGCGCCTTCAGGAGGCATCCGCTTCCCAGGATCGGAATGTCGGATCCGCCGTACCATTTCGCTGGCCGATGGGTCGCCAGGGACGATGGCGAGGTTGCCGTTGGCCGTCGGCTGCAGCGCCTCGGAGCCGGACAGCAGACCCAGCCCCCCTTCCCGCTTGATGCCACCGTGGCAGACGGTGCAGCGGCCCTGCAGGATCGGGCGGATCTCCTGGTCGAAGTCGACTTGCCGGGTCTGGCTGCAGGCAGCGGCGGCAACCGTAAGAATCAACGCCACCTCGTTGCGGCGCTTCATCGGACGCAGGACGCTTTCCTCCCCATGTCTTCGAGATCAGCCGGGCGGCAGGCCCGGAGGACTTGAGGGCGATTGTATGAAGGCGGGTGCCGAGGGGTCAAGGCGGGCCATCACCCGATTCAGTCGGCCCCAGATTCAGTGACCATACAGAGCCATCCGAAGGAATCCGGAGGGTTTCCTCAGCTGCAAAGCAGCGTTGACAAGCTTCGGCAATGAAATCGGCCGCCCTTCGTGGCCTCAGCTCCCCTAACTCTCTCCGTTTTCCGCCTCCTGCCAGATTTCCTCCAGTTCGGCTATGACCTCGAAGTCGCGCGGGCGACCCGCAGCCCGTTTCACCCTTACCAGGGTGGGCAAATCCAGGCACCGGACTTCCCGGCCGAAGAGCCGCACCTGGATCGTGTGGGGAAGCAGGTCCTCGAAGCGGCCGCCCCCGGCGATCTCGCCAAACAGGTCCAAGTCGCCCAGTCGGGTCCGCAGGGTGAAGTTGAGGCCCCTCTGAAGAGTGGCCGTATCCCATCTAAAAGGCAGCCCAGGTGGGGCTCCCCGAGGGTAGGGATCGAGGTCGGTCAAGGCCGACACCAGTTTGTCGATGCTCTGTGGAGTCCGGCGGTAAACGATATCGAGATCCTGGGACAGCCGGGATGAGCCGTGGACCACAGCGGCCACACCACCCACGATGATGAACTCGACCCCGAAGTCACTCAGCCGAGACAGGAGCTCAACGAGATCGCTCACCGACCAAGCCCCCGTCTCGAGTGCCGCCGGCCTTCCGAAGTTCGGAGAACAGGCGCTGGAGATCCATCAACCGTAGAACCCGTTCCTCCGGCGTGCGTTTGAGGTTTTCCCGGATCAAAGTCCGGTCGAGATGGCTCTTGTACGCCTCGATCACAGGGTCCTCGATGATGGAGTGTCCGACTCGGGATTCGGTCGCATTCATCGTCAGGTCCTGCATGGCGTAGTTCGAGCGGGTCCTCCGGGGCCCAACCGTCCAGCCGGCGTCTTGGGGATGACGTCAGCGACAAGCTGGTGCCGGAGGCGGGACTCGAACCCGCACACCCTTACGGGCGCCACCCCCTCAAGATGGTGTGTCTGCCAAGTTCCACCACTCCGGCACTTACTGACTGCCGCCGCCCGGGTTCTCCCCACCACCTGACGTTCCGCTGCTGTCGCCGGGCGTTGAGGGCTGCTCGGCGGGCGCCGCGGCCGGCGCCTCCGCGGGTGCGGGTGTAGCGGGAGCCGTCTCGGTGGCTGCCGGCGGATTCGCCGGCAGGCGATCCATGATGGTCGTCCCGGTGCCGCGGGTATAGAGGATCGCGAGGCTGAGCGAAGTCAGCATGAAGACGATGGCGCTGAGCGTCGTCGCCTTGGTGAGTACGGTCGCCGCTCCCCGGGCCCCGAAGGCAGCCTGACTGGTCGCTCCGCCGAAGGTCGAGGCAAGGTCCCCCGCCTTCCCGCTCTGCAGCAAGACCACCAAAATCAAGATCGCCGAAGCGATCAGGTGAAGCAGCAAAAGAATGAAATACATAAGCGCTCAGCCTGCCTTCAGTACCTGACGATCCGGGCAAAGGAGGCCGCGTCCAGGCTGGCCCCTCCCACCAGAGCGCCGTCAATGTCGGGCTGCGCCATCAACTCGGCGATGTTCCCGGGCTTGACGCTGCCCCCGTAAAGGATTCGCAGACCTTCCGCCAACTGCGGCGAATAGGTCCGGGACAGCCATTGGCGGATCATCCCATGGACTTCCTCGGCGGTGTCGGGCGTCGCCGTCCGGCCCGTTCCGATTGCCCATACCGGCTCGTAGGCGATGATGATACGGGATACGCTTTCTTCTGTCAAATCAGCCAGATCGCGCCGAAGCTGCCCCAGGACCACCTTGCTGACCCTTCCCGCCTCCCGCTCCTCCAGGGTCTCACCGACACAGAGGATCGGGATGAGGGGCGTCGAAAGGACCTTCGCCAGCTTGCGCGCGATCATCTCATCGCTCTCACTGAAGTACTGGCGCCGTTCCGAATGTCCCAGGATCACATACCGGCAACCGCAGTCCAGCAGCATTCCCGGCGACACCTCACCGGTAAACGCGCCCTCGTCCTCCCAGGCGGCGTTTTGCGCCCCCAGAGAGATCGTCGAACCTGCCAGGACTTCCGCGGCGGCAGCAAGGGAGGTAAAGGGGGGACACACCACCACTTCCACCCGCTGCTCGCCGTCGACCTCCCCCCGCAGCGCCCGGAGGGTGGCCGCCGTCTCCGAGCGCGTCTTGTACATCTTCCAGTTGCCTGCGATGACGGGCTTTCTCAACTCATTGCTCCTTGTCGGTGAGCACGGCGATACCCGGCAGCTCCAGACCGGAGAGGAACTCCAGCGAGGCTCCGCCGCCGGTGGAAATGTGCGAGATGCGGTCCGCAACGCCGGCTTTCTTGACGGCGGAGATGGAATCCCCGCCGCCGATCAGGGTGAAGCCCCCGCAGGTGGCAACCGCTTCGGCGATGCCCAGCGTACCCCGGGCAAATTGGGGCATCTCGAACACCCCCAACGGACCGTTCCAGATGACCGTACGCGCTCCGGACAGACATGCCTTGAAGGTCGCCACCGTGTCGGGGCCGACATCCAGTCCCATCCAGTCGGGTGGAATGGCATCGGCGCTCACCACCCGGGACTCGACCCCCTCCCTGAATTCGGGGGCGACAACCACGTCGGACGGCAACACCACTTCCACACCCCGACTGCGCGCTCTCTCCAGCACGTCGCGGGCGACCTCCAGGCGGTCCTCCTCCAAGAGCGACTTGCCGATCTCCTTCCCCAGAGCCTTGAGGAAAGTGAACGCCATGCCGCCGCCCAGCAGGATCTTGTCGGCCAGCCCCAGGAAATTCTGGATCACGTCGATCTTATCGGACACCTTGGCGCCGCCGAAGATGGCCACCACCGGCTTCTCGGCCCCGTACAGCACCCGCGACAACGCCGCCAGTTCCTTGTCGATCAGCAGCCCGGCCGCTCCGCGCCCCAGGACCTGTGGGACGCCCACAGTGGAAGCATGGGCCCGATGCGCCGTCCCAAAGGCGTCATTGACGTATTCGTCGGCCACCGCCGCCAACTGGCGCGAGAATTCCGGATCGTTTTTGGTCTCGCCGTTGTAAAAGCGGACGTTCTCCAGCAGCAGGACCTGGCCGGGCTTCAGGCGCTCGACGGCCGCCGCCACTTCCGGTCCGATACAGTCGGGAACGAAGGCGACCTCTTGCCCCAGCAACCGGGACAAAGCGCCGGCCACGGGCTGCAGCGAGAACTCAGGCTTCTTCTCGCCTTTGGGGCGTCCCAGGTGGGACGCCACAATCACTCTGGCGCCCCGCTCCTGGACCAGCTTCAAGGTCGGCAGAGCCGCCTGGATCCGGGTGTCATCAGCTACCTTCCCGTCCTTGATAGGGACGTTGAAGTCAACGCGCATGAAAAGCCGCTTGCCGTGAAGGTCCAAGTCCCTCACGGACAGCTTCGATATGCCTTTTCCCATGGATTTACAGCCTTTCGCCGACGTACTTGACCAGGTCGACGATCCGGCACGAATAGCCCCACTCGTTGTCGTACCACGACAGCACCTTCACCAAGTTGCCGTCGATGACCTTGGTATACAGCGAATCGAAGATGGAGGAATGGGCGTTCTTGACAAAGTCCACCGAGACCAGCTCTTCGTCGCAGTACTGCAGGATGCCTTTCAGGGCTCCCTCGGCGGCAGCCTTCACGGCGGCGTTGACCTGTTCCACGGTTACCGTCTGCTTCAAAGTGGCGGTCAGATCCACCACCGAGACGGTGGGAGTGGGAACCCGGATCGCAAAGCCGTCCAGCTTCCCGTTCAGTTCCGGCAGCACGAGGCCTACGGCGGCCGCGGCGCCGGTGGTGGTGGGGATCATGGACAGGGCGGCGGCCCGGGCCCGACGCAGGTCCTTGTGAGGCTGGTCAAGGATCTTCTGGTCGTTGGTGTAGCTGTGAATCGTGGTCATCAGGCCCTTTTCGATCCCGAAGCTTTGATGCAGGACCTTGGCCACTGGCGCCAAACAGTTCGTCGTACAACTGGCGTTGGAGATGATGGTGTGGGCCTGCGGGTCGTACGCCTTCTCGTTGACCCCCATGCAGATGGTCACGTCCGGGCCCTTGGCCGGAGCGGTGATCACCACCTTCTTGACCGATCCCTTCAGGTGCTTGGCGGCGTCGTCCCGCTTGCGGAACAGTCCGGTTCCCTCGATGACCACATCGGCCCCGACTTCGTCCCAGGGGATCTGGGCGGGATCCTTGACGGCATAGACCTGAATCCGGTCGCCGTCCACGACGATCGTGGAACCGTCGGCCGTCACCTTGCCGCTGTAACGGCCATAGAGTGAGTCGTACTGGAACAGGTGGGCCAGCGTCTTGGCGTCCGTGATGTCGTTGATCGCAACAAAATCGAGATCGGCCTTCATTTCCTTGGCCGCCCGCAAGACATTCCGGCCGATCCGGCCGAACCCGTTGATTGCCACCTTGATTGCCATATCGAGAATCCTCCTTCCACGAGCCAGAACGCACGGTTTGAAGCACGAACTGAACCGGTCTCTCGGGATCAGCTTCTCTCTGGACTTCCAGCCCTCAAATCACCGTGCCAGCGCGCATTATATCCGGAAGCCGCTGGAGGGACAACGCGACACGCCTGGCAGGATGGGGGATTTGCCACAGTGGCTGCGGGTTATCGTGGATGGCCGGGCGGCAACACCAGGATGGCATCCGAAACCGGACGCTCGCCCGAGAGATCCGAAGGGCGGTTTACAACCTGGCCGTAGAGAAAGAAGGTGGAGGAACCTCCGCCGTCAAGATTCAGGGCCTGGCGACAACCGAGCGAGACCATCAGCTCCGCCAGTTCGGCCAGGGTCATGCCAACGCTGAATTCCGGTCGCCGGCCGTCTACCACCACGAAGACCCAGCGGCCGTCGTCACGGACCCCAACCGCCGTGCGCGGGTGGCGTTGCAGCACGAAATCCCGTCGAACCCCCTCCGCCGAGAAGTCCCTGACCGGTTGGCCATCGCGTACCAGCACGGGCGTACCTCCCACGACGAACTCCATGTCCTGCCAGTCGAGATGGGAGTCGGGACCATCGATGGAAGGCACCAGTCTCGCTGCCGAGCCCACTTCGACCGCTCCGGCCTCGAGGGATCCGCCGAACGAAGCCACCCAGCCGCGGGGAGGGATTGCGGCATCGCCGCCCACCTGCACTTCAGACACCCGTCCGTCCTGCACCACCAGTTCCAGCCCGCCCGAGGTCCGGGTCGAAGGCCCGTAGTGACAGGTAAACAGCACCAGTTCCCTGTCCCTTCGAGTCCGGTTCAGGCCGCCAACCGGCCAACGGGTTCCTGCCAGGTCCAGTGTCCACCGGGTCACCAGGCGTCCGACCAGCACCCGTTGGCCATCGGCGGTCCAACCCAGGGCACCGCGTGGAATCGGGGCATCCGACACCCAGGTGCCGTCGACCTTGAGCACTCCCGCGGGATCACCGTCGTCCGGCTCACCGATGTGAAAGAACCCGCCGTTGATGCCAAGCCAAGCTCTGCGCCGCCGCGCAAGACGGGAAACCGGGTGACGACCCAGCCGCCCCTCACCGGCCAGTTCGGAGACGATCCGCACCTGCTCCGGGCGGACTATGCCGATGTGAATCGAAAGGGGGTCGTTGGTTCGCCGGTGCTCGTATGCGATCGCCGGGGGGTCCGGCGGCAGGGCCTCGACGGCAAAGGCAGCGACCCACCCCAGGACCGCACAGAGGATCAGCCGCTGGAGCCAACCATTCACTGTCCGTTCTTGTAACGGGCCATGAGGCGGGAGATCAGCAGGGCCGTCTCCAGTGCCTGTTCGTAATTGAGTCGGGGATCGACCTGAGTGCGGTAGGCTCGGGCGAGGTCGGCCTCGGTCAGCCCTCGTGCGCCCCCAATGCACTCGGTGACGTTCTCGCCGGTCAGCTCGCAATGGACACCGCCCAGGTACGAGCCCATCTCCTGGTGGATGCGGAAGGCCTGCTCGACCTCCTGCAGAATCTTCTTGAACTCCCGGGTCTTCTTGCCGGACGCCGTGGATTCGGTATTGCCGTGCATAGGATCGCAACACCACAGAACGATCTTCGACCGCCGCTGGACGATGTCGATCAGGGGAGGGAGACAGCGTTCGATCTGGTCGGCGCCAAAGCGGTGGATCAGGGTCAGACGTCCGGGTTCGTTGCGAGGGTTGAGGATTTCGATCAGCTCGATTAGTTCCTCGGGCGAAATCGAACCGCTGATCTTGACCCCGATGGGGTTGGCGATGCCACGGAAGAACTCCACGTGGGCACCGTCGAGGTTGCGGGTCCGATTGCCGATCCAGGGAAAGTGCGTCGACAGGTCATACCAGCCCGTCCGATGCGGCACATGGCGGGTTTGCGCCATTTCGTAGTAGAGGTGCAAACCCTCATGGCTGGTGTAGAAGTCGACCCGGCGAAACTCGTTGACCCGCCCTCCCAGAATCGTCTCCAGAAAGCCGACGGAGTTCGAGATGGCCTCGACGATCCGCCGGTACTCGGCTGCTTCCGGCGAGTGCGCAACGAAGTCGAGGTCCCAGTATTCGGGATGGTGAAGATCTGCGAAACCGCCGTCCACCAGGGCCCGGATGAAATTGAGGGTCAGGGCGGCCCGTTCGTAACCCCGCAACATCAGTTCCGGGTTAGGGACCCGGTCATGCTCCGTAAATCCGTACCGGTTGATGAGGTCGCCCCGGTAGCTCGGCAGTTCCTTGCCCTCGATGACCTCCACATCTGAGGACCGTGGTTTGGCGTACTGGCCGGCGATACGCCCCACCCGAATCACCGGCTTCTTGCCGCCCACCACCAGAATCAGACTCATCTGCAGGAGGATCTTCAGCTTGTTGGCGATGATCGAGGAATTGCATTCGCCGAAACTCTCGGAACAGTCCCCGCCCTGCAGCAGGAAACGCTTTCCCTGGGCCGCTTCCGCCAACTGGGCCTTGAGGGCCTCAACCTCCCAACTGGTGACCAGGGGAGGCAGGCGCATGATCTCAGACACCACCCGATCGCGCGCTTCGGGATCCGGATACTCGGGGATCTGTGAGACTTTGCACTGCTGCCAGGACGTCGGGGTCCAGGGCCGATCCACCACCGTTGTCAACACCGCCACGGACGAAAGAATAGCAGAACCGTGCCAAGACTGGGCATAACCGCACTGAGATCCGGTTTGCCCGGGGGGCTCGTCCATCTTACTCACTTTGTGTTAAACAGGACGGTGGTCGGAACCGCACCCTGAACGACATCGAGCGACGAAGGTGAAATACAAGGATTATTACAACATCCTGGGAGTCGACCGGACAGCCGATCAGGAGACGATCCGCAAGGCCTATCGCAAGCTGGCACGGAAATACCATCCCGACTTCAATCCTGGAAACCGCGAGGCCGAGGAGCGTTTCAAGGATCTCCAGGAAGCCTATGCCGTCCTGTCCGACGCGGAGAAACGGCGTCAGTACGACCAGCTCGGCACCGGCTGGCAAGCAGGTTCCGAGTTCACGCCACCGCCCGGCTGGGGCGCCCGTTTCGATTTCGGCGGTGGCCCAGTGGAGGATTTCTTCGGACAAACCGGCGGGTTCAGCGACTTTTTCCAGTTCCTGTTCGGGGGGATGAGACCGGGCGGGCGCGCGGCGTCTGCCCGCCAGGCGGCGCGCGAGACTGCCGCCCATCCTGGCGCCGGCGATATCGAGGCGGACATCGAACTCAGCCTGGAAGACATCCATCGCGGAGCCCGCCCCACGCTTTCCGTCCACACTTCCTCCCCGTGCCCGGACTGCGGGGGACAGGGCTCGCAGGGACTCCACCGATGTGTCCGCTGCGGTGGAGCTGGAACCGTTGAACACAGGCGCCGTCTGACCGTAAACATCGCCCCCGGTGCCCGTTCCGGGACGGTTCTGAAGCTGGCTGGTAAAGGGGAGTCAACCCGTCCAGGAGGGCCGGCAGGGGACCTCTATCTCCGGATCCGGGTCAAGCCTCATCCCACCTTCGAAGTGGTGGGCGAGGATGACCTGCAGGTGGAACTTCCGGTGACTCCCTGGGAAGCCGCCCTGGGCACGAAGCTGAAGGTGCCCACCTTGGATGGACAGGTGGAGATGACCGTTCCTCCCGGTTCCCAGTCGGGAACCAAGCTCCGACTCCGCGGACAGGGCCTCCGCACCCGGGACGGCAACCGCGGAGACCTGTTCGTCAAGCTGCGCATTGAAATCCCCACGCGGCTGACCGCGGAGGAAGAACAGTTGCTGCGCCGTCTGGCCGAAGTCTCGAGATTCAGACCCCGTCGCGACTGATTCCAGGGGCAGGGGTCGAGGCCTCCTTCGGCAGCAACCGGAAAGAGGCCCCGCCCGTTTACGCCTGCTGGGTGCCGGGCACCGGAATCACAGGCTTGACGAGTTCCGAAGGCCCGAGGGCGTACTCGGTCGGACCCAGCCGCATATCCGAGGTCATCATCTCGTCCCAGGTGACCTGGCGCCCGGTGTACGCCGCAATCCGTCCCATGATGGCCACCAGGGTGGAGATGGCCGTGTTGCGGGCCTCGTTCAGGGGCGTGTTCTGGCGGATGGCAGTCACCAGGTCAATATGCTCCTGGACGTACGGTGAATTGTCCCCGCCGGCGGCACCTTCCTGCCCTTCCGGCTTGTAGGTCCAGATCGGGCTCCCATCGGGGCCGAATATGGTGTTGGCGCAGTTGCTGGACCCCTTGGTGCCGACGATGTATTCGGAGACGTTGTTCACGCACCCGTCGATCTGGCGGCACATGCTGAGGACGTGGACACCGTTGTCCATTTCGTAATCGACGGCGAAGAAGTCGTACTGGTCGCCGGTCACCCGCCGGTGGCGGCCACCCATCCCCACGGCTTTGACCGGGTGGGAATTGGTAAACCAATTGATGACGTCGATATTGTGGATGTGCTGTTCCACGATGTGGTCGCCGGACAGCCATGTCCAGTTGACCCAGTCGCGAATCATCCACTCCATGTCCGACCATCCGGCGGCCCGCTCCTTGAACCAGAGCTGGCCCTGGTTCCAGTAACAGCGGGCGGCGATGATTTCACCGATGGCGCCGTCCATGACCCGGTTGTAGGTCTCGATGTAGGCCCGCTGGTGGCGGCGCTGGGTTCCGGTGGCCACCTTGAGGCCCAGAGCGTCGGCCCGTTCTGCCGCCGCCATGATGGCGCGCGCACCCACCGGATCCACCGCGACCGGCTTTTCCATGAACACATTCTTGCGGGCTTCCACCGCTGCCGCGAACTGTTGGGGGCGGAAATGCGGGGGCGTGGCGATGATGACATAGTCCACCCCGGAGTCGATCACCTTCTGGTAGGCGTCAAACCCGCTGAAGCACTTGTCCTCAGGAACGTCGACGCCCTTCTGCTCCTTCAGCTTGCGGCGACACTCCGCCACCTGGTCGGGGAAGACATCGCCCATGGCGACCAGTTCCAGGCTGGGACCGGCGCTCAGGAAATCCATGGCGGCACCGGTCCCGCGGCCGCCGCACCCGATCAGACCTGCCTTGATGGGCGTCCCGTCGGGAGCTGTTTTGGGCCCAAGCTCCATCTTCGGGCCCAACTGCACCTGCGGTTCGGGCGCCTGCGTACAGGCGGCCAGTACGGCCCCGGCAACGGCGGCGGTCCCCAGAAACGTCCGCCGACTCAGGTTTGACTCCCGGCCATTTTCCTTCTCGATCATGGTTTCCTCCTTTCCCCCGGTTCTCACCTCGAGGTCGGGCCGCCAGATGCCAGGGTTGAGGGGGATGCCTCCCCCGGCCGGTACTCGCGGACGACCCTGAACCCCACGTCGTTGCAGTCTGAATACCACCAAACGCTCTTCGGCGTTTGGGGATCTGTCTTGAGCCAGGCCGCGTGCTGCGTATGATCACGGGCGCCGGCACGGATGTCCTGCACCTCACTCTTGAATGACCCGCCTCGAACCACGTGTTCCGTACCCGCCTGGGGGCCGCGCGGATCCACCACCGGCGATCCCTCCGAATAGGAGGCCAGCACGTCCGGAGCATAGTAGTCCAGGCAGAACTCCCGGACATTCCCATACATGTTGTAAATGCCCCAAGGATTCGGTTTCCTGGCATCGGCGGGATACGTCTTCAGCCGGCTGTTGGCCCGGTAAATCGTGTACTCGTCCAGCAGAGCCTCATCGAACGGGGCTCCTCCAAAGAGCTGTCGCTGCCAGCGGGCAAACCAGGATTCCTGCACCCGCGGGAGGAACGGAAACGGTCCCTCGACACCTGCCCGGGCTGCGTACTCCCACTCCGCTTCAGTAGGCAGGCGGTATCTCCGGCCGGTAACCATCGACAGCCATTCGCAGTATTTGGTCGCCGCATAGTGGGTCATGGTGATGGCGGGCCGACTGCCCTTGCCCCATCCCTGGTCCGGTGAGCCATACGGTGGCGTCGGGCCCGTGATCCCGTCAGCCCGGGTGCCACGCTCGTTCTTGCCGCGGGTGGCGGTCTGAGAGTAGTAGGCGTCGTACTCCCGCCACGTCACCTCGAACTTTCCGATCCAGAACGGACTCACCTGGACCTGGCGCTGGGGTCCCTCGTCCTCTTCCCTTCCCGGTTCGTCAGGAGGAGTCCCCATGGTAAAGGTGCCTCCCTGCACGGCCACCATCTCGAACTTCACATTGAGATTCGGAATGACCTCGGTGTAGTCCTTGAACTCGTCCGGCGCCAGGTCGGCGATCAAAGTCGCCGTCGGGACATAATCAGTGGGAGCACCGGTATCCACCGAGGTCAGGATCGTTTCTTCGGGCTCCTCGTGATAATGGCCGGTCTTGAGGTGGCAGTTGATGCAGCGCACCTCGTCCTTGTGCTTCCGATAATGGATGTGGGCGTCGACGCCTTTGGTGG
The DNA here is from genome assembly GCA_964524795.1 of uncultured Acidobacteriota bacterium. Taxonomy (GTDB): domain Bacteria; phylum Acidobacteriota; class UBA6911; order RPQK01; family JAPXNP01; genus CAZGEH01. Next base: position 211,899 of record CAZGEH010000004.1, on the reverse strand, counting down.
CCATGCCCACCGGAAACAGCTCCTGGTGGCACCGGCTGCAGGCCTCATCGAAGGTGTAGTGGACCGCCTGTTCGAGCGTCGACTTGGCGTCCCAGTCAATCGTGGTGAGATCCTTGAAGTAGAAGGCATACACGTCCCGCGCCCCAGCCTTGGCCTTCTCCACCAGATGGTCCAGCCCTTCGGGCGGCAAGTGACACTCCACGCAGTTGACCACGACTCCACTGCGGTTCCTGTAATGTTTCCCCATCTTCCACGTCTCGGTGGAGTGGGGGTGCACATGACAACTGTCGCAGTACTCGTTGGTGGAGGTGGACTTCATTGTGGCGTGACCCAGATAGAACGCCCCGCTGCTCAGCAACACCCCCAGGACGATACCGAGAAACACCCTCTGCTTCAGCAATCGAAAAGGATTCAATCGCACTCCTCTGAGTCCAGTTCCCAATCCGGACAAACTTCGCCAGTTTCACCCAAGCTGAAGGAGGGGTCAAGCGGGAAAACGACGGGTTCGGCCGATCCGGACCGAGCCGTCACCCTGACGGCGCACGACGCGGGCTTCCACCCCCTGGAGTCCCTCCGCCAGGCGGATCCCTTCTTCCAGCTCCAGGACGCACAATGCTGTCGCCAAAGCATCGGCGGCAATTCCCTGGGGCGCGATCACCGTGGCGGAACCCTGGTGGGTGACCCCATAGCCGGTGCGGGGATCCAGAATGTGCGAGTAATGGACGTGGTCCAGCTCGAGGAACTGGTAGCGGTCGCCGGAGGTCGCTACCGCGCAGTGCTGCAACCTGACCTCGCGGGAAGGAACGCCCTCTTCCTCCAGACGGATCCGCCAGCCATCTTCGCCCGGGGGAGCCTCCCCCAGGGACAGGTCACCACCCCCGTCCACCAGCACCCGGGACAACCCCCGGGATTCCAGCAGACTCCGTACTTGGTCGGCGGCATATCCCTTTCCCACCGCACCCAGGTCGAGTTTCATGCCCGACACGGCCAGCCGCAGCGAGCGGGTTCGGGGATTCAAGCGCACCTTGTCCAGGCCGGTCCGGCTCCGTGCTTCAGCCAGCAGCTCCGGATCCGGCAGGCGGCGTTGGTGACGTGACAGCTTCCACAGTTCCACCAGAGGCTTGACAGTCACGTCCACGGCACCGCCGGTGAGCCGCCCCCACTTCAGACCCGCTTCCAATACTTCGTACAGCTCCGGACTGATCACCTGGGGCTCCCCCCAGGCCGTCCGGCAGACCCGCGACAGTTCGCTGTCCTCGCGATAGTCACTCAGGATCTGCTCGAGCTGTTCCACCCGCTCAAAGGCCGCCATCGCCGCCGAAGCGGCAGCTTCTTCCGTTCCCCAGATCACCAGCCGGAAAACCGTGCCCATGCAGGGCTGCTCGAATTCCCATCTCTGTTCGGTCCGGCCGCGGCTGCCGGTGCCGGCCAGCCAGACTCCGCCCACCCCGGCCAGCCACCGGCGTCGATTCAGCCGCTGGGAATCTCGGGGAGCTTTCAAAGGTTACTCCGGAAAGCGCGGTGGCCGCCGGGCTTTGAGGCCCTGTTCCAGGGCATAGGCCAGCGCCAGCAGCCTCGCCTCAGACCAGGGGCCGCCAACCAGCGAGACTCCAACCGGCAGCCCCGCCACAAAGCCGGCCGGAATGCAGACGCTCGGGTAACCCGCCACCGCCGCATAACTGGAACTCCCCCCCAGAAAGTGGTCACCATTGACGGGGTCGATCTTCCAGGCGGGACTGCCGGTGGGGGCCACCAGGGCGTCCAGGCGGTGCGCCTGCAGTACGGCATCGAGTCCCTCCTCCCGGGTGAGACGGCGGCAGAGGGCCAGTGCATCCCGGTATTCCCGGCTCTCAAGACCGCCTTTGGCCTCAGCTTCCAGAAAGATGTCCTGGCCGAAATAAGGCATCTCCTGTTCGGCATGTTCCTCGTTGAACCGGATCAGGTCCGCCAGAGTGTGGATCCGGAACTCCGCCGGCAGGCGGGACAGGTACCGATTCAGATCGTGCTTGAACTCGTACAGCAGCACCTGGTATTCGGCATCTCCAAATTTCCGGAAGGTGGCCAGCTCCACCGGGTCCACCAACTCCGCGCCCAGGTCCCTCAGCGCATCGAGAACCTGTCTCATCACCTCGTCCACGGCTGGCAGAAACCCGAAGAACTGCCGGGCCACTCCGATCCGGGCCCCGCGCAGGGCGTCTCCATCCAGCGCCGCCGTGTAGTCGGTCCGCCGGCTGTTTGCTTCCGCCGTCGCCGAGTCCCCAGGATCCGATCCGGCCATGATTCCCAGCAGAATCGCGGCGTCCTCCACGGTGCGTGCCATGGGTCCGGCCGTGTCCTGCGAGTGGGCAATCGGGATGATTCCCCTCCGGCTGACCAATCCCAACGTCGGTTTCACCCCAACGATGCCGGTGGCATTGGCCGGACACACAATCGAGCCGTCGGTCTCGGTGCCCACCGCCACCGCACAGAGATTGGCGGACACCGCCACCGCCGATCCCGAACTGGAGCCACAGGGGTTGCGGTCGAGGGCATAGGGATTCCGGCACTGTCCTCCGCGGGCGCTCCAGCCACTGGTGGAGTACTGGGAGCGGAAGTTGGCCCACTCGCTGAGGTTGGTCTTTCCCAACAGTACGGCTCCCGCCTCCCTCAGCCGCCGGGCGACGTCGGCGTCCTCGGGCGGGGTCCAGCCCTCCAGTGCCAGCGAACCTGCCGTCGTCGTCATACGATCGGCGGTATCCAGATTGTCCTTGAGAAGCACCGGAATGCCGTGTAGGGGACCCCGCGGGCCCTGTTCCGCCCGTTCCCGATCGAGCTCCTGGGCAATCGCAACCGCATCCGGGTTGATTTCGATCACCGCCCGCAGCTCGGGTCCCTGGCGGTCCAGGGCGGCGATTCTCTGCAGGTAGGCTTCGCAAAGGCGCCGGGCCGTCAGCTCCCCGGACTGCATGGCTGCCTGCAAGCCGCGGATGGTGAGTTCGTTGAACTCGAAAGCGGTGGGATCCGCCGCGGGCGGCGGAAGCTGTGTTCGGCCGCAGCTCCCCAAAAGCAGAGGAGCACCCGCCAAGGAGGTCTGCAGGAAGGAACGGCGATCGATGCTCATTGAACCTTTCCCTTTAAAGAACCTTTCCCTTTAAACCTTTGAACCTCCCTCCCCACCTTACCGCAAACCGCGCTGCGTCGGGAGACCCGCTGCCGCCGGCTGCAGCCGTCCCGTATACTCTCCGCTCGTGGTCACTCTGCTGGAAGTTCCTCCTCCCGGTCGGCGCTCCGCCGTTCTGTTCGACTTCGACGGAACTCTCTCCCTGATCCGGCGGGGTTGGCAGCAGGTCATGATCGACTACATCGTGGACCGGCTGGCCCAGGCGACAGGCAGCCAGCCGGACAGTTTCCGCGAGGAAGTCCGTGTCTGGGTCGCCCATCTGACCGGAAAACAGACCGTCTACCAGATGCTGCGGCTGGCCGAGGAACTGCGCCGGCGGGGGATCGAGCCCGAGGACCCGCTGGTTTACAAGCGCGAATATCACGAACGGCTGTGGCAGGTCATCCACCGGCGTATCGACGATTTGGCCGCCGGGCGTGCCCGCCCCGACGACTGGCTGCTGCCCGGCTCGCGGGCGTTGCTGGAGGCTTTGCATGAAAGGGGATTGTCCCTGTACCTTGCCAGCGGCACCGACCTGGAATTCGTCCAGCGGGAAGCTCAGCTCCTGAAGATCGACCATTTCTTCGGAGCGCAGATCTACGGGGCCATCGACGACTACCGCCGCTTCTCCAAACAGATCGTAATCCGGCGCATCCTGGAGGAAAACCGTCTTTCCGGCCCCGAACTCGTTTCCTTCGGTGACGGTTACGTGGAGATCGAAGAGACCCGGCGCTTCGGAGGTGTGGCGGTGGGGATCGCCAGCAACGAATACACCGGGCACGGACTGGACCCGTTCAAGCGGGAACGCCTGGTGGCCGCCGGAGCGCATTTGCTGGCGCCGAATTTTCTTGCCCCCGACGATCTCCTGGCTGCCACCGGAATCGAGACCGCCTACCGTCCGCCGGGAGCTGTCTTTCCGGTTTCTGCGCCGGACCCCGCCGCCGGCCGCTATCCGCGTTTCGACCGCAGCCGGCTCCGGCTGGAACCGCTCTCCCGGCGTGAGCACCTGCTCGATCAATCCGCGATTCTCCCGCTGGAGGACGGGCCGCAGCCGCCTTCCGACCCTCGCCTGGCCGAACTGGCCCAGGCGATGGTGGCGGCGCGACGGACGGGATCGGCAGTCATCCTGATGGCCGGCGCCCATCTGCTGCGGGCGGGGGTAGTCCGCTACATGATCCGGCTGATGGAGCAGGACCTTATCACACTGGTCGCCCTGAACGGGGCCGGCCCGATCCATGACTTCGAGATGGCCCTGATCGGAGCGACCACCGAGAGCGTCGGCCGTTATATTCGCGAGGGACGGTTTGGGCTCTGGGTGGAAACGGGAAGAATCAACGAGATTGTCGCCCGGTCGCCGGGTCTGGGCTTCGGTGAGGCCCTGGGGCGCGAGATCACTCTGGGCACCTACCCACACCGGGAGCTCAGCCTGTTGGCCGCCGGCTGGCGACTGGGGATGCCGGTGACGGTGCACATCGGAATCGGTTACGACATCATCCACGAGCACCCCAACTGCGATGCTGCGGCTCTGGGACGGGCCAGCTACGAAGACTTCCTGGTCTTCGCCCGGGAGGTCAGCCGGCTGGAGGGCGGTGTTCTCCTGAATTTCGGCAGTGCCGTCATGGGGCCCGAGGTGTTTTTGAAAGCCCTCGCCATGGCCCGCAACGTCGCGCACCAGGAAGGGCGGGAGATCCGCCGGTTTACCACCGCCGTGTTCGATCTCCAGGATCTGGGCGAGGCGGGCGGTTCGGAGCCACCCAGGGACGATCCACGCTACTACTTCCGGCCCCTGAAGACGCTCCTGGTTCGTACGGTCCGTGACGGCGGCCGCAGCTGCTACTTCCGAGGGCACCATCGTGAAACGTTCCCGGCACTCTTTCACGCCGTTCAGGCGGCGAGGGTATCCCCGTGACACTGGACCGGCTACAGGAGCTTCTGGAGCGGATCCGCAGCGTCCGTGCGGTGGTGGTCGGAGACTTCTTCCTCGACCAGTACTGGGTGGTAGACCCGGAACTGGTGGAGACCTCCCTGGAGACCGGACTCCCCGCCCACCAGGTGGTGGAGGTACGCCACTCCCCCGGCGCCGCTGGAACCGTCACCAACAATCTCTGCGCCTTGGGTGTGAAACAGGTGGCAGTGATTGGGCTGGTGGGCGACGACGGTCCCGGCTGGGAGTTGCGGCGCGACCTGGAGAACCGTGGCGCCGTCACCACGGGGCTGTTGACCACACCCGGCCGGCTGACCCCCGTCTACACCAAACCCATGTTTCGACGTGACGGCGTCGAACGGGAAGGGGAGCGCTTCGATCTGAAATACCGGCGCCCCACGTCCCGGGAGGACCAGGGGAAGATCATCCGCATCCTCCGCAAGCTGACGCCGGAAGTGGACGCCGTGCTGGTGATGGACCAGGTGGCGGAGATGGATGCCGGAGTGGTGGGAACGGCGGTCCGGGAGGAGATTCACCGTCTGGCAGAGCAGACCGAAAGCCGGATCTGGCTGGCGGACTCCCGATTCCGCATAGGCGAATTCCGGCACCTCCTGATCAAGCCCAACCGCCTGGAGGCATCTCGTGCCACCGGGCTCCCCTCCGAGGCAATCACAGAGATGCTGCTTGCGCTCTTCAGGCGCACAGGCCGGCCGGTGTTTGTCACTCTGGCCGAGGAAGGGATGGCCGGCTATGACGGCGTGCAGATGGTCAAAGCGCCAGGTGTCCCGGTGAGGGGGCCCATCGACCCGGTGGGGGCCGGTGACAGCGCCTCGGCGGCTTTGGCATCGGCTCTGGCGGCAGGGGCGTCGCTGGTGGAAGCCATGGAGCTGGCGCTGCTGGCCGCTTCAGTCACGATCCGGCAGATAGGCACCACCGGCGTGGCGACACCGGAGGAGATTCTGGCTACGGCACGGCGGGTCGGGAGTGAGTGGGAAGGGTCGAAGGTTTAAAGGTTTAAAGGTTCAAAGGTTCAAAGGTTTGAAGGAGAGCCGTTCAACCTTTGACGGCTGCGCCCGGAACCGTCGGGCCGGGACTATAATGCCTCCTTCCCAGGAGGATTCGATGAAGACATACCCCGTGGTCGTCATCCCCGGCGACGGTATCGGGCCGGAGATCACCGAGGCAGTCAAGCGGGTGCTCAGGGCGGCAGATGCACCGATCCAGTGGGTCGAGCGCAAAGCTGGTGTGGCGGCGCTTGCGGACGGCGACGCCGTACTGCCCGAGTCGACTCTGGATGCCATCCGGGAGCACGAAGTCGCGCTCAAGGGACCCTGCACCACGCCAGTAGGCAAGGGCTTCACTTCCGTCAACGTCCAGCTCCGCAAGAAGCTGGACCTGTACGCGGCGGTGCGTCCGGTCCGGAATCTCCCGGGCGTGACCACCCGCTTCCAGGACGTGGATCTGATCATCATCCGCGAGAACACCGAGGGTCTTTACAGCGGAGTGGAGAACGAGGTCACACCCGGCGTGGTGATGAGCATGAAGGTGGCCACCGAGGGCGCCTGCCGGCGGATCGCCCTGTGGGCCTTCCGGTACGCCACCCAGCGGCGCCGGCGGAAGATTACGGTTTTTCACAAGGCCAATATCATGAAGATGACCGACGGGCTGTTCATCCGCTGCGCCCAGGAAGTGCACCGGGTGGATTACCCGAATATCGATTACGAAGAGCTCATCATCGACGCCGGATGCATGAAGCTGGTGCAGAATCCTTCCCAGTTCGACATCCTCCTGCTGGAGAACCTCTACGGAGACGTGGTCAGCGATCTGTGTGCGGGGCTGGTAGGGGGCCTGGGTGTCGTCCCGGGAGCCAACATCGGCGACCGGGAGGCGGTCTTCGAAGCGGTTCACGGCTCGGCTCCGGATATCGCGGGCAAAGGAACAGCCAACCCGCTGGCCCTGCTGATGTCGGCGGTCATGATGCTCAACCACATGTCCGACCGTTGGGGGGAGCCCGGTCTCCGGGCGGTGGGAGAACGGATCAAAGCCGGCTACAACCGCGCCCTGGCGGACCAGTGCAAGACCCGTGACCTGGGTGGCGAGCTGGGCACCGAACAGTTTGCCGACGCCATCGTTGAACGGCTGGCGTGAACGAGCCGGCGTAAACAAGAAGGAATCGAAGAGACAGACAAGTGGGAGGAAATGTCAGCCGGCGGATCGCGGGTCTGCGGGTCTCAGACCCCGCGACGCGCCCAACGCGACCACAGGACCAGGTAGCCGAAACGGGGCAGGAACAGTATCGCCTTCACCACCGGCCGCAGCACAGCTTCCAGGAATGAAGCGTACTCGGGGTGGCGTCCCCGGCGGAAAAGCAGTCTGAAGTTCTCCCCACTCAAATAGAAACAGTCGAGGACGGGGTTGAAGATCAGCTTGTTGCGCGCCGGTGCCAGCCAGAACAGCAGTTTGTGGAAGGTAAACACGGGGCGGCCTGACAACACCGCCGCCACCGCGCCCGGGCGTTCCCGCAGAACCTGCAGGACCGCCCGAAGATCCTCGCCGCGGTTCTGGCTGCCGTAGCAGATCGTTCTCTCCACTCCCGGTTGGGACAGGTAGAACTGGGCCCGGTCTTGATGGCAGAAGACGACAATGGGACTGCCTCCAGCCACATGGGGCCGGCGGAGGACGGAGAGGACCTTCTCCATCCGGTCGAGACTCTCGGTCTCGAACAGCAGAACGCCCTGAGGTCCGGCCTGATGCTGTCCGAACAGCAGTGGCTCGCGCCGCCACAGGCGCCGGAAGGTGAGGGGAGAGAGCCAGTAGGCGTCCAGGGCCGCATTGAAGACCAGACCACGCCTCAAGCCGGAACAGAGAAAGAGCAGCCGCGCACCACGGAACACCGGACGTCCCGTCATGACCGCCGCCCGCACCTGCGGCCGGAACCGTCGAACCTCGCGCAGCAGGTGGAAAAAGTCCCTCCAAGACGGACCGGAGCGGAAAGTCAGTATTCGCTCCAGACCCGGAATTTGCGCAAGACAGGGCGCATCCGCCTCGCGGCAGACCAGCAGCACCCTGGCTCCCGGCAACAGCCTTGGCGACTGGATCCTTTCCGCTGCGGCCCGGACGTATTCGGCGACCTCGGTTTGCACCAGGACGACCGGCAGTCCGCCCCTGGACGCAGGCTGAAACAGCAAAGGCTCCCGCCGCCGCATGCGGCTCACAGTCCTCCAGCTCACCCAGTAGCCGTCCAACTGCGCGTTGAAAGCAAACCGCCGGCGTCCCGGGGCGAGCCAATAGAGCAACTTGGCGAGGCGGAAGACCGGCCTGCCCGTGAAGATCCCAAACACCACCTCCGGACGGAACTTGGCCAGACGCTGCCGATCCCTCCAGATTCCCGGCAGATCCCGAGCATAAGGTTCCACCCGGACCCCGGGAAGGTCGGCGAAAGCCGCCGCATCCTCCGAACGGCACCACAGGATCACCTCGGCTGCCGGGTACAGCCGCTCGTCCCGAATCCGCTGAACCGCAGCCCGGGTGTATTCCACACTCTCCGTCTGTACCAGCAGGACCCTGGGGAGGTCAGCGCGAGAACCGCCGAACAGGAGCGGCTCCCGCCGCCACATGCGGGGCCAGGTCCTCCAGCTCACCCAGTAGCCGTCCAACTGCGCGTTGAAGGCAAACCGCCGGCGGCAGGGGGCCAACCAGAACAGGACTTTCGCCGGACGAAACACCGGTCGGCCCGTGAAGATCCCGAACGCCGCCTCCGGTTTCAACCGGGCGGCCCGCCTCCACAGACCCCACACTTCGCGCCAGTCCCTGCCATAGGGCTCCACCTGCACGCCTTGCAGATCGGTGAAGGCTTCCCGGTCCTGCCGGCGGCACCAGAGGATGACACACACACCAGGGAAGAGTTGCCGTCCCTGCACGCGCTCCAGAGCGGCCCGGGTGTATTCCACGCTTTCGGTCTGCACAACCAGAACGGTTCGGCTCGGCTCCAGACCAAACAGCAGCGGCTCACGACGCCACAACCTGGGCAAGGTCCTCAGGCTCAGCCAATAACCATCGAGCCGGGCATTGAAGATGAAACTGCGCCGCGAACCCAGCAGAAAGAAGAGCAGCTTCTGCCACCGGAAGACCGGGCTTCCGGTAAAGATGGCTGCATTGAGGTCCGGGTCAAACTCCCGCACTGTCTTCCAAAGAGTCCACAGGTCCCGCCAGGAGCAACGGGAGGGGAGCCAGAGCCTTTCCACGGCAGGGTCCAGGCCATCGAGCTGCTCCCGGTCCTGGATCCGGGCGACCAGCAGAATCCGGGCTTCGGGGAAAAGTCGCTCCTCGCGCAGGCGCTGCACCGCCGCCGCCGCATATCGCCAGTCCTCGGTCTGGACCAGCAATACCTGCGGCGCCCACAGGCGGGGGCTGTACCCCAGCCAGAAGCGGCGAAAAATCCAGACCGCCAGACTCCGGCCGCCCGCCAGGAAGAAATCGCCTGCTTCGTTGACCACCAGGATCCGGCGAATCCCAAGCAGAAAGGGAATCAGCTTGACCAGGAAATAACCCGGTTCGCCGGAGTCGTAGATGAGAGCCCCGTCGAACGTTTTCCCTTTGACCACCCGCAAGCACTGGCGGAAACCCCCGGGACCGATTCGCGTCACTTCCTGCTGCAGGCGGAGATGAGGCTCCAGGGATTCCGAGGTCCGGCTCACCTGGGCGGGGTGACAGCTCTCGACCACCAGGAGCCGCCCGCCCAGGGGACGGTGGGGAAAGAAGGCGTAGTGTTCCACGAACTCGGCGGTGGGGCGGACCGGCGGGCGCACCGCCGCCAGCCACAGGCCCAGGCGGCTGAGTTCTGCTGTCCGCCCTTCGAAATCAGCGGACAGTTTGCGGCCGGACAGCCGCCAGGCCGTGCGCCGGATCCGGAGGTAACCCCGGTTGGTAAGGGGGAAAACGACAAGATCGAACTCGTCCGGCAAAGCGCCGTCGCCCAGGAAGTGCACGACGCGGTCCGGAACCAGGCGGCGCACATAGTAACGGGCATCCTCATGGGGCGTCGCCAACCCCTGGATCTCCCACTCCGGATGTTGGTCCTCCAGCTTCTTCCAGATAAAGAACCACTGGGGCAGATGGCAGCACTGGACGAGCAGCACCTTCATAAGGTCACGCCGAGGCCTCCAAGGCCTGCGGGACCCAGCCCGCAGCCCTCTCATACAGCCCGATCAACTGTTCTCCCAGAACATCCCAGTCATAGAAGGTCTCCACTTCCTCCCTCCCCCGCAGACCCAGCCTCCGGCAGTAATCGGGATTCCGCAGCAGCGCCAGAGTCCAGCGGGCGAACTCCTCGGGTTCGTCGGCGATCATGATGTTTTCCCCGTGGCGCGCCCGGATCCCCTGCGCGGCCAGCGAGGTGGCTACCGCCGCCCGTCCCGCCGACCATGCTTCCAGAATCTTGCCCCGGATCCCGACACCGGTTCGCAACGGCACCACCACCACCTGCGCCAGCCGGTAGTACTCGCGGATATCCTCCACGAAACCGGTCACCGTGATGTTTGGGTGCTCGCCCAGTCTGACGATCTCCGGAGGAGGTCCCGACCCCACGATATACAGATGGGTGCTGGGCCGTTCCGCCAGGATCAGCGGAAAGATCTCGCCGCAGAAGAACTGCATGGCGTCGACGTTCGGAGCATGCCGGAAGGCACCCACGAAAAGGAGCGTATCCGGCCGGCTGCCACCCAGATTGAAGCGGAAGAAGCTGGGGTCCACTCCCGTGTTGATCACTTCCAACCGCTGCGCCGGCAGATAGTCGGCCAGGTAGGAACGGTCCTCCTCGGTCACGCAGATCACCGCGTCCATACGCCGGCACAACTCGACTTCGCGGTACAGCGTCTGCATGGTGTTGTAGCGACGGCGAAATCGCATCCACCGGCCGTGGGCCACCGCCTCAAAGGTGCGGTGGGCGGCGTAATTCACCTCGATCTCGGTCAGGATGCGGGGGGTTCCCACCGGCACGAGATCCTCGTACAAGGCTGATTGGGTCCACTCGAAATGCACCAGATCGTAGTCTTCCGCCACCAGCATCTCCTCCAGACGCTGTCGGAAGGCGGGCACATTGAACTCCTCGAACGGCTCGTAAGCGAACCAGCTCAGCGGCCGATGCCCCGTCCGAACCACAGTCTCCACGCGCCGGCAACAGGCTCGAACCTGGTCTTCGAAGGCCGCATCCCGCTCATCCTCGACAAAAGTCAGAAGGTCCACCGTGTGCCGGCGGGCGACGCGCTTCAATAACTGGAAAACCCGTCCCGCGCCGCCGTGCGTGCCCAGATGCGGCAGGTAAGCGCTCACCACCAGGATCCTGAGACCGTTCGCCTGGCGGCGGTGCCGGGCGCGGTGGGGATGGAACCGGTTCAACCAGAGGACGGGATGGCGCGTCCAGGTGAAGAGCTCGCGGTCCGACACCGCTCGTGCAGGCTCCCGCAGCCGCATCCAGACCACGCCGGGCAGCGCCGCCAAAGCCTGCACCCAAGCCTTGGCCGAGGTCCACTTGCCCATGTTCAGTGGGTACAGCAGCCAGTGGCCCAATAGCGTCCTCCACTGGAAGTTCCGCCACAGGTACCAAAGCCGGCGCGACTCCACCATCCTGCGGAGTTCATCCGGGGAGAAGCGCTTCTCAGTGCTGCTCCGATGCTGGTGGAGGACCCGGCTGTGGACCGCCAGCAGCGAATGCCAGCCACGGCGCCACGCCCGATACGACAGATCGGTGTCTTCGAAATAGCAGGGAGAGAACAGACCTGAGAATCCGCCGAGCTCGAGGAAGAGATCCCGGCGGTAGGCGGATGCACCACCCCCCGCCCACAGGACCGGCACATACCCCCGGGCGAGATGAGCAGGGCCGACGGGTTCATGGGCAACGTGCAGGTAGCCCAGCTCGAAGCGGCCCTGGGTATAACCGGTTTCCTCCCGGCGCTTGCCGGGAGGAAATTCGACCTGGCTGGCGACGGCAAAAACCTCCGGTCCCGTGAAGCCCGCACGCAGCGGTGCCAGGAAGTCGTCCGCCACCACCATGTCGTTGTTGAGCAGAACAACAATGGGGTGGCGAGCCGCCCTTACTCCGGCGTTATTCCCTTCACCGAAACCCAAGTTCCGGCCCAGCTCCAGAACCTCGACCTGGGGATGGTTCCGGCGCAGCCAGGCGACACTGTCGTCGGTGCTCCCGTTGTCCACCACCAGGATCTGATGGTCGCCCCCGTCTGTCTCCACCGCCCGGATTACGGCGGGGATACATTCTTCCAGCAACGGCCGGCCGTTCCAGTTCAAGATGACCAGGCTGCAGCGGCGGGTGTCGGGGACAGGAGACGGCTGCGGCCTCCGGCGGCGGAACAGGGGACGCAAACAGTCCACCACTCCAAACAGCACCGCCAGCAGAAGCTGTGCCGGCAACAGGAGCAGCCACCACAGAAAGCAGATCATGGTGTCACGCCTACGGTGAAGATCATCAGGCCCAGCGGACGGGAGTCGCCGGGCGTCTCCACCATCCGGGCACATCGCAGTTCCACCTGCAGCAGCCTCCGCTCGGTGCGCAGGAACGGCAACAGGAAATCGCAACGAAACACCTGGCTGGCGGGCACTTTCTTCACCCCCACCCGCACGCCATCGACCCGGACCTCCAGCTCATTGTCCTCGGGGCAGAAGCCGGAGACCTCCACCCGCCGCACCCGCTCCCGGGTCTGCAGCAGGCAGGTCGCCTGTCCTCCGATCCAGCGATACCCGCGGCGATCCCGCTCGTGCCAGTGCCATCCCTCCACCAACTGGTGACCCGACGGATGCAGGTCGAAGTCGATGACTGGGGCAAACCGCGCCGGTGGCGGAGCCTCCGGCTGGGCATGCACATAGTTCCACCGGCTGCGCAGCCGGGCCCGCAGGCGGGCGGCGCTCTCCCGGCGGCCCAACGCCAGCCAGAATTCCGCGTGCGGCAGCCAGCCCAGGCCGACCCGCGTCAACAGGCCGAGGCAAGGGTGCAAGGCGCGGTAATCAGCCGCGTCGAGTCCACAGGGAAGCTCGTGGATCGGCTCCAGCCCGGCCCGCCGGATCAGCCGCCGCAGCACCGCCGGCCGCAGCAGCCGGATCTCCCGAAACGAACCATGCTCCGACAGGAAACCCGGATTGCGGGCGGCAAGGTAGCGGTCGGCCAGTGCCGGCGGCAGGTACTGGGGACCGTACAGCCCGGTATGGGCGTCATAGGGGGCCCAGAAGTTCGGAGTCGTCAAAAGACACAGTCCCGACGGCGCCAGCACCCGGCGGACTTCCTCCAGGAAGCGGGCCTGCCACGGGATTCCGCCCACCAGATGTTCGATGACGTCGAAAGCGAAGACCAGGTCCTGGCTTTCCGACGCGAAAGGAAGTTCCAGGGCATTCAGTCGCACGTAGGCGGCAGCAGGGCCGGGGACGGCAAACTGCAGGACGTGCGGGTGGTACTCCCCGCCGGTATAACGGGCACGCCGTCCTTCCAGCACCTTTCCGAGTCCCCCGGTGCCGCAGCCCACATCCAGCACGCGGGCACCCTCGAAATCCAGCAGGAGTACTGACTCGAAGGCCTCCAGCAGTTCCCGGTTGCGCTCCCAGCTTCGCCGCCAGTAGTCGACCCAGCGCCGCCGGGCCGGCGAGTCCGCCGCCCCGAAGATCCTTTCCGCCACCGCTTCCAGCGATTCCGGTCCTGTTCGGGAAGCGCAATCTGTGAGCGGCGTCGCGGGATTCTCAACTGTCTTTACCGAAAATGCATCCATCTGGAGAAGACGGCGTTCTGGGATAATACGCAGGTTGACCGGCATGTCGGGTCGGTCCCGGCGGCCCGGTCACGGACGAGGATTCTATGACAATTTCGAGGCTTGCGGCAGGTCTGATGGTGCTGGTGGGACTGCAGGGAGCCGCGCCAGCCATCTCGGTGGAAACGGTCAATCTCCAGCGGATGGTGGGCCTGGCTGACCGCATCTTTTACGGCCGCTGCCTCGGGGCGATGGAGTCGCTGGATGAAGCAGTGGGGCTGCCGGTGGTCCGTTACCGTTTCCAGGTCCTGGAAGGGCTGAAGGGTGTGGCGGCCGGGCAGGTGGTGGAATTCCGCCAGCTCAGCGGTTCCAGCCGGCAGATCGCCATTCCGGGAATGCCCGGGTTCCGCAAAGGACAGGTGGTGCTGGTGTTCCTTCACCCCGATTCGCGTCTGGGACTGACCAGCCCGGTCGGCCTGATGCAGGGGATCTTCCGGCCGGAGATCCTGGATGACGGCCGGGTTCACTTCCGCAATGCCCTGGACAACCGGAACCTGGAGTCGGACCTGGATTACCGGACTCCGGGCGCTGCCTCGCTGCGGGCCCCGGACCGGGCGGCGCTGCGGGGTGAGGAGCCCTTGACGCTGGAGGTCATGCGCCGGGTGGTTCCCCTGCTCGACGATCCTGCCCGCCGGGAGGTGCAGTGATGGGTTGCCGATCCGCCATCCCCGCCGGGGGAACCTTCGCCCTGGCATGCCTGACGGCCGGTCTGGTCTTCGCGGGCGGGCCACGGAACTTCGACCAGAACGGGGTGCCCATCAAGTGGGATCCCCCGACTGGTATCCCATACACCATCGACCAGGGACCGCTGCGGTCCACCGGTCTCTCTCCTCTGTCCAACGATGTGGGAGCCACGGTTGTCCGGGCGGTGGCCGGAGACTGGAACGACGTGCAATCCGCCACCCTCACCCTGGTGGACAACGGCTATCTTCCGCTTGACGTGAACGCCTCCAACTACAGGCAGTTCTTCGGCATCAGTCCCGGTCCCGCGCAGGTGCGGGAGGAGAACCCGATCATCTTTGATGCCGACGGCTCCATCATTGGCGACCTGGGATACGGTCCAGAGGTCCTCGGCTTTGCCGGCATCCGGTTTTACCAGGGGAACCACTACATCTCCGGCTGGGCCGTCTTGAATGGAACCAGGGCTACCAGCTCCAATGTCAACACGACTTTTCGGCAGACCGTCCTCCATGAGATCGGGCACTTTCTGGGCCTGGACCACAGCCAGGGCAAGATCGAGAACTTCAACCAGTTCGCCACCTTCGGCAAACACGTCCCGGTGATGTTCCCTATCGGGGGGCTCACCCAGCTCCCCAACAAGCCCATCGCCGACGACATCGCCTGGCTGTCCTGGCTTTACCCCGAACCCCAGTTCCGCAGCACCACCGGCACCATCAAGGGCCGGGTTTTCCGCCGCTCGGGGGGACCTTTCCAGGGCGCCAACGTGGTGGCGGCACCAGCCATCCTCCAGCCCGACGGCAGCTACGCGGAGTCGCGCGAGAACATCATCTCGGTGGTCTCGGATTTCCTGGCGCTCAACACCGGCGTGTTCGAGCTGCCGGGTCTGGCTCCGGGGGCCTACTTCGTGTTCATCGATCCCCTCAGAGAGGACTTCGTCGAGGGTAGCGGGGTCGGACCATTTGACCAGCGCCCCACCAATTTTCCCCGCGATTACTACAGCGAGGACGAATCCGCCCAGGACGACGACACCCGGAAGCTGGTCATCCACGTCGCTGCCGGCGAGACCGTGGAGGGCATCGAGATCACCGCCAACGAGATCGCCAACCGCCTCGATCTGCTGGGGGACGACGACGAGATGCTGTACGAGTTCTCGGGCGGTTTTGCATTTCCGTTTTTCGGCCGCCTCTACCGCAGCGTGGTGGTCAACAGCGACGGCAACCTGACCTTCGGAGTGGGAGACGCCCAGGTGGGAATGCCCCGTACCGAGGAGCGTTTTCTCAACGGCCCGCCCCGCATCGCCCCGCTGTTCACCGACCTCGATCCCTCCCAGTTTGGGGCTTCGGTGACGGCCACTCAGAACGCCGACTCCATCAGGTTCACCTGGAACAAGGTACCCGAGTTCTCGGAGGCGCCGATCACCCAGACCAACACTTTTTCGGTGACTCTGTTTGCCAACGGAGACATCCTGTTCGAGTACCCGCAGGTCAACGTCACCCCGGACGACGGCCTGCACTCCATCGTGGGAGTGACTCCGGGCGGCGGTCTTCCGGGCAGCTCCACCAACCTGTTGGCTGGCGAGTTCCAGATGGGGACAGCGCCCATCTATCAGGTTTTCACGGGTACCAGTTTCTCGCTCACCGGCAGGACGGTGCGCTTCCTGGAGGGACCGACCACCGAACTCTATTTCCCGGTGCTTAGCGGAGACGCCGTCAACTTCACCGGCATCGCCCTCACCAACTACGCCGCTTCGACCGCCGGCATCCTGGCCGAAGCCTTTGCGGACAGCGGCGCTGCAGCACCCTATCCGGGAAACCCGGCCTCGGAGGAACTCGCCGCAGGAACGCAGTGGGCACAACTTGGGCAGGAGCTGTTCAGATCCACCGAGGTCAACGCCTGGGTCCGGCTGAAGTCGCTGCGCCCCGAGGTGGCCAGTTTCTTTCAGATCGGCAACGGGCTGCAGGGCCGCCTGACCCGCATGGACGGCGGCACGGCGTTCACCGGTCAATCCAACCGGCTGTATTTCACCCGCATCTTGAACGGTCCGGGTTCGTTCCCCACCGCCTCGGGATTTCGGGACGCCTGGACCTGGCTGGCCGTGGCCAACCCCAACAAAACGCCGGTGACGGCCACCTTCCGTTATTACAACAACTTCGGTGCCCAGGTATCCGGCGACGTCACCCGGAACCTCCCGGCCTTTGGCAGGGTGGTGGCCCGCTTTGACCAACTGTTGGGCATTCAGACGCCGGTGGTCGACGGATGGGTCGATGTCACCATCAGTGGCGGCGCGGTAGGCTTTTCCTGGATCGACGTCGGCGACACCCTGATCGCCCTGAACGCCTCATTCGGCAACTCCGGCCGATTCTCGTATTCCGCCCAGCTCGGTCATGGCGCCGACATCTTCACCAGTCTCAAGGTGGTGAATCCCACCGAAACCGCGCAGCAGGTGACGCTTACCGCGTTTATCGTGGGTCCGGGAAACTCCATCAGCACTCGGGTTCAGGGACCCTTCGGACTGGGTCCGCGGCAGTCCCTGCAACAGGATGTGGGGCAACTGTTCGGGCTGGGTCCCGGGGGTACCCAGATCGTGGTGGGTTCCATCCAGGTGGAATCATCCACCCCTGGGCTCGTCGGCGATGTAGTGTTCGGCGATCCCGTGGCGCTGAGGTACGCGGCGGCGTTGCCGCTGCAGACGCAGCTTTTCCGCAATGCCATCCACAGCCAGGTGTCCAACGGCGTCGATCCCACGAATCGTTCGCTGAACTCGTTTACCGGCCTGGCGTTGTTCAACCCGCAATCGCAGGCGACCGCCACTGTGACGATCCGGGTCTACAACCGGCTGGGCCTGCTGGTGGGTGAGAGAACACTCCAGTTAGACCCCCGATCCCGGATTTCGGACGTGCTGGCAAGTCCGAACCTGGTACCCGAAAGCGCGGGTCTCGTAGGGGGGTACATCCGCCTGATCTCGAGCCAGCCGATCGTAGGACAGCAGCTTTTCGGGAATTCCACGCTGGACTACCTGTCGGCGGTGCCGCCCGCAATTGTGGAATGAAATGGGGGAGAACCGGCCGGTTCCGGGTCCGTCCGTTCCCATGACTCGGAGCGCGGCGAACCCGCTCCCCCCGCGTGATGTCACCGTCCCATGCTAAGTAGTGAGCCGAACGCCATGCAGGCCGTTGCGGTGGAACCGCATCCTCAGCGCTTCGCCCATGAAAGCGAGGAGGAGTTCGCCCGTTTTCTGGATTTCTACCGGATCGACTGGCGTTATGAGCCCATCTGCTTTCCCATCGACTGGGACGAATCCGGCAAGGTGCGCGAGGCGTTCACCCCCGATTTCTATCTGCCGCAGTTCAATCTCTATGTCGAACTGACCACCATGAAGCAGAGCCTGGTTACGCGCAAGAACCGCAAGCTGCGCCGGATGCGGCAACTCTATCCGGACATCCGGGTCAAGGTCCTGTACCGCAACGACTTCCACAAGCTCCTGTTCAAGTTTGGAGCGATTCCATGACCCAGTTGACGGCACCGCCCCTCGAGACGGGGCTCGTGGGGGAGGTGGTGATTCCGGCAGCGGCGATTACCGTGCGGCTGGTGGAACTGGCGCGGCGGATCTCACGGGACTATCGTGACAAAGAACCCCTGTTGGTCGCCGTCCTGAAGGGTGCGTGGGTTTTCGCCACGGACTTGGCCCGCCGGCTGGAAACGCCGGCACAGCTCGACACGATCGCCGTGGCCCGCTACCGGAGGTCACCCGGGTTTCGGGAGGTCCGCATCACCCAGGACATCGCCGTGCCCTTGCGGGGCCGCCATGTCCTGATCGTGGAAGACATCGTGGACACCGGCCTGACTCTCCACTACCTGGTTCAGGAACTGCAGCGACGGGAACCGGCTTCGGTGGCGGTGTGCAGCCTGCTTGACCGGCCCGGCCTGCGGCTGGCCGAAATCCCGCTCCATTATGTCGGCTTCGAAGTCGCCGAGGATTTCCTCATCGGCTACGGACTCGATTACCAGGAACGATTCCGGAATCTTCCCGACATCAGGGTGTTGAGGAAGCGGCCGGAAGGGACTTGAGGGACTGAAGCGACCGGGACCGAGGCCGTTGAGCGTCGCAGGTCCCTTGTATCCCTTTGGTCCCTTGGGGCCCTTTACAGCCGCCGCCGGATGATCTCCACCAACACCCAGGAGGAGATCACCGAGGCTGCCAGGATCTTCCACAGCGCGAGGCGATACCTGGGAAAACCGCTGCCGCTCCCGGTCCATTGCAGCTCGGCCTTCTGGAAATAACGCAGGTAATTCTCGCGGATCTGCAGCCACACCGACCAGGCGACGGCATAGAACACGCCCAGCAGGACGGTGAAGAAGGCCAACCCGCCAAGATACAGCTCCCAGGTCAACGCATGCCTCCGTGCTTCGCGTCCTGCCTCACTTCGCCTTCAGCCGCTCGATCTCACGCCGCTCTTTCTTGGTGGGCCGTCCGAGTCCGCGCTCCCGGGTCTCCGGCCCCTGCCTCAGAATCCGGTCGATGGGATCCAGGTGGGGCCGGGGCGGGCTGAGGTCAAGGTACAGCTCGCGGGCCAGTGCCCGGGCAACCGGCTTGTCGCGAAGTTGCCTGACTACCAGGATGCGCGTCCAGTCCTCGAACTGGACTTCCAGACGGTCTTCCAGGAGGAGCTGGCGGTGGGGCTTGGCCTCCTGACCGTTGACGCGGACCCGTCCCAGGTTGCAGGCACGGGTCGCCTGGGTTCGGGTCCTGAAGATCCGGGCCACCTGCAGCCACTTGTCAAGTCGGACGTTCATCGGCGGCAGGACCTGCCGGAGGGGGGACTCGAACCCCCACGGGCGTAGAGCCCACTGCGCCCTGAACGCAGCGCGTCTGCCAATTCCGCCACTCCGGCACGGAAGAGTCACAAGTGTACCGGAGGCCCTTCGGTTTGTGAAGTGGAAGCAATCGGCCCGAGCGAAGCTTCAACGCGAAGCAGCCGGAATCAGCCAGGGTCACTGCCGAGACATGCTCTCTCCGAGATCGGATGAACGGTTCAGGTCGACACCAGGCAGCGTCGCCGCGCGCGCCTCGGTCAGCGGCAGCTCGACGCTTTCCCCGCCCTCGCCGTTGCCCCGTTGTCGGAAAAGACCCGACACAGCGCTTCCTCGATCAAGGAGGTGAGACTTCGGTTCTGCTCCGCAGCCCGTCGCCTTGCTGGCGACTAGAGCTGACCAGGAAGCCGGACGGCGGTTCGCCTGGCACTCGGCATTGCCGCCGCCACATGAATACGCCAAGTACCTGCCTGGATCGTCGCGATGTCATCCGCGGGGCGGCTCTTCGTCCGCCGCATCGTCATCATCGGAAACGCTGGCAGACTCCGCCGGCGGCTCCGCCTTCCACTCCCACAACACCACCGGCTCAGACTGCCGGCGCGGCCTGCGTTTCCGGCGTGCCGGACGGTCCCCTGATTCCTCCAGTACCACCGGCGTCAACACGGCGATCAGGGTTTCCTCGTCCATCGTCTCCGCTCCGCCGGCTCCGAAACGGGGCCGCCGCCGCTTCCCAGTCTATCACCGCACATGGACAGGGGGGTGCAGGGGGGACGAGTGAGGCCTCACCCCCCACGGCCGGCCGAACGTCATCCAGACACTGCAACCTTTTCCGGTGCTTTACGGGTTGGCATCAATACGCTCGTGCTGATGTTCTTCCTTCTTGCCCGGATCCAGCAGGAAGCCGTCGGACCCTCCAAGGTAAATCTCCGTCAGGCGGCGGGATCCCTCGCTCATCCTGTCGAACACGATACCCCCCTTTTCCCGCGGGCTGAGCCGGGTCACGAAGGTCAGCATCGCGCTGTCCCCCGTCTCAGCGTTCAGAAGCGTCAAGAACCGGTCACCACTACGGTAGGACACCTGGTAGCTTCCCGCAGGGTACTCGGCACTGCCGACTTTGAAGGCAAAACCCACCTTGAATGAGGACTGCGCCAACTGCTGGGCCAGAACCGCTCCACCCGCGACCGCAAGTGCCAGAGCCAACACAACTCCCCTTGTTCCCACCGGCATTTTCACTGGAGACCTTCCCTGATCCGGACTGCAGACCGGTCATCCGGTCCGCTCCTGCGGATGCCGCCAAGGCAGGCGGGCAACGGGGGCGACAAGGAGCGCCCCGACAACGTATGCCCGGAACCGGACTGTTCAGATGGCGGCACACCCCGCAGGGGTTCAATGCGTTGTGAATATCCTACCCCAATGTTCATATCTATGTCAAACGGGACCACCGTGCCGGATGCCGGCAATCTGCGGCGGGCGGGGACTTGAGCTGCACCTCCGGCGGGCTCAGAATCGGAAACACAACCCGGATCCCGCAAACGGATCCCTCAGCACAAGGAGTCAGCCATGAACAAGACAACCAGGCGAAAAGCCATTGGGGCGGCAGCGGTGGCGGTGGTGTCGGCTGGGGTGGGTCAAACGTTACAGGCGTCCCAGACCTCCGGATCCGCCAGCCCCCAAAAGAAAGTGCATTACCGGGGAGAGAAGCCCAAGGAGACCCCCCTATTCTCCAGCGCTGTTTCCTACGGGAACCTCCTGTTCGTTGCCGGTAAGGGCGCTCATTTCGAGGGCGATGTGCGAGCCCACACCAAACATGTCCTGGATGAAATCGAAAAAGAGCTGATCAACGCCGGGTCGTCCATGGAGAAAGTGCTCAAGGCCAACGTGTACCTGCGCCGAATGGAGGATTACGCGGCCATGAACGAGGTCTACCGGGGCCGTTTTGGGAACGAACCCCCCGTCCGCACCACCGTGGCGTGCGCCGACGGGATTCCCGGAGGCTCGATGGTCGAGATCGACGTCATCGCGTACATCTGAGCTGTGACTCGCGGGAGTCGGGAGACAGGAGTTGTGGAGTCATTGGAGCCGGACCCGTCCGGCAGATGGAAACCGTGCGGCCCGGGCGAGAGGCCCGGGGCACGCCTCGCCTCCCGCGGGGCTGCTTGCCGACTCCGGTTTCCCGACTCCCTCGGCGGTTACCGGTCAGGAGGACGACATGGCTGGAAGACGGACTGAAGCGCCGGCGATGAGCCGACGGGAGTGGCTGGGACAGGGAGGTCTGTGGACCGCTGCGGCTGTCTGGCCTGGCTCCCTGGCGGAACTGCGTCCGGCGGCGGTTCCTGCGACGCAGGGAACCGGATCGGGTCTTTACGAACGCCTCGGGGTACGCCCCATCATCAACTGCAAGGGTACGTTCACGATCCTCTCCGGGTCCCTGACCTTGCCGAAGGTTAAGGCTGCCATGGATGAGGCCTCCCGACACTACGTTCACATCGATGAACTGATGGAGGCAGTCGGCAGCCGCCTGGCAAAGTTGACCGGCGCGGCATGGGGGGTTGTCACCGCAGGATGCTCGGCGGCGGAGACTTTGGCCACGTGTGCCTGCATCGCCGGATCCGACCCGGAAAAAATCCAGCGCCTGCCGGACCTGGCCGGAATGAAGGACGAAGTCATCATCCCCACATATTCCCGCAATGTTTACGACCAGGCGGTCCGGATGGTGGGGGTCCGGATGGTGGAGGTCGACTCCGTCGAAGCGCTGAGATCGGCCTTCGGCCCTCGAACCGCGATGGTTTACATTCTGGCCTGTCCCGAGGACCAGGGTCCGTTGGGATTGAGGGCCATCGCCGAGGAAGCGGCCAGATGGAAGGTTCCGGTCTTTGTGGACGCCGCCGCGGAAGGTCTCACGCCGGCAGTCCACTTTGAACGTGGTGCAGACCTGGTGGCCTACAGCGGCGGCAAAGCGTTACGGGGTCCGCAGTGTGCGGGGTTGCTGCTCGGACGCGAGGACCTGGTGCGCGCCGCCTGGGTCAACAGCGCGCCCCACCATGGTTTCTGCCGCTCCCTCAAGGTCGGCAAGGAAGAGATCATGGGAATGCTGGCGGCGGTGGAAGCCTGGTACGAAAGAGACCACGCCCGGGAATGGGCGACCTGGGAGGATTGGCTTGCGGAGATTGCGGCTCAGGTCTCAGCCGTCCGGGGGGTGCGGACGGCGGTCAAACCGCCAACCAGCCTCTCCAACCGGGCTCCGCAGCTTGAGATCGCATGGGACGCCGGCGCCCTGGGCATTGGCGGCCGGGAGGTCGACTCTTACCTTCAGCACGCTGACCCGCGGATTGTCCTGGCTTGGGGGCGGGGCTCCCGTCACGGTGGGGACCAGGAGTGCTCCGTGGGAGTCATGCCCTGGATGATGCAGCCAGGTGAGGCCGAGGTCGTGGGCGACCGGATCCGGGAGGTGCTGCAGTCCCCGCCGCGGTTCGAGCCGCCGGTGGACCTTCCCCCGGCGGTGGTGGCCGGGGACTGGCGGGTAACGGTCAACTATCGGGTGGCTCCCGCTGAACACCGTTTCTATCTCGCCCAGGACGGGGGAAATTTGCGGGGTTTGCACTTGGGAGAGCGCTTGCAGGGGCGCCTGCTCGGTCAGGTGAACGGCCAGCGCGTGACCCTGCGCAGCAACCAGCGCTACGAAGGCTCATCTCTGCACTTCGAGTTTGAGGGCCGGGTTCTGGGCGAACGAATGGAAGGAGAGGTCTCCCTGGGCGAGTACGGCAGCGCCACCTGGACCGCCGCCAGGTCCGGCTTGTGAGCCGGGAGCGTCCATGGCCGCGCGGCGTGCCCGGCGGACAGAGGAAAGACAGTGTTCATGCGGCGCTGGCTGAACAGTGCGTGGGGATACCTTCTGCTCATCGGTCCAGGCATCTTCTGCCTGGGATAGGCGCCGATCGTCCAGGGGCCGGTGGTAGCCCGGGCGTCCCGCCCGGGTTGGACGGTAGGCGCCGATCGTCCGTGCCCCTCTCCCGGCAAAGAACCGCCGGCCCGACAAGGGGTGTCGGCCGGACGCCGGATGGGAGCGATCCCGCCCCGCGGACGGTAGCACGGCCGGGACGGCCGTGCTACGGGTGGTTGCGCCGTCCGTCCCTGCCGGGGGCGGCAACCGCCCAGGGGCCGGTGGTGGCCCGGGCGTCCCGCCCGGGTTGGACGGCAGGCGCCAGTCGTCTGTGCCCTTTTCCCGGCCAGCGCTCTCCTCCGCCTCCCCGACTGTTTCGCCACAGCGGGAGTTCCTGGCCGCACTCTCTCCCCACCAGCGGCAACGGGTTCGAGCTCCGACCGATTCTGTCTTCTGGGACGACGTTCTAGTAGTCTAGCGCGGCTGAAGAGCCCGCAGGGTCTTCAGCTCCTGTCGGTCCGGCCGCGTCTGATTCCTGCGCTCAATTCCGGACGATGTACCCACTCATCCACTCGGACTACCCCACCAGACCCCGGGGGTTTCTTTCTAACCTCTTTCCAGTCAGATCCTGCTTGAATCTGGAACCCACCTGATCATTGAACCGCCTTGACACACCAATTCGGCCTGAAATTCCCCCCAGGAAAAAGCAAATTCCTACCGGGACCACTTCTCGCGAAGGCCATCGGGCATTTGAAATGGGGCTATTAGTCTTCGTCCGCGCCCGGTCCCTTTTCGAAAGAGGTATCCTCCGAGTAGTCAGGCCTCAGAATGTCAATCTCGATATCGGGACGTTGGCCCGGGCACAGCCGAAGGATGTCCCAACTGTTGATCCAGGCACGGATGTACGCCCGCATCGGCTCCGTGCCAAGGCCAAGCAGAGGGCCTTGAAGGGGAGGCGGTGTGAACCCATAGGCCGCGCGGTAGATTTCGGCGAGGGTGCGGTAGGTTTGTTCGAGCCTACAGCGGTCAGGCCGCTCCAAGGTGACTGCTTCCCGTTGAAGCACGTTCATGCCGAACTCTGCCCTCGGTGCGATCTCCTGGTAGTCGCCACCCTTGGCGCGCAGGATTTCGCCAACCCGTTGGAGATCCCCTTTCTCGTCTAGGACCGCGGTCGCAAAGTCGTCGGTGACCGCGAAGACGGGGGTCAGAGCGTCGATCCGCGCACTGTCGAGCATGCCCATCCATCGCGCGATCTCGGCGTAGGAGCGCGCTCGCTGCAACAGGCTGTAGCGGCCGATGAGCTCGACCTCGTCGACGAGGAGTACCCACCCCCTATAGCCCGCCGCTTGGATCAGTCGGGATAAAAAAACGAAGCGCTGGGAACCGAGCTCACGCATGGGGATGGGCCTGATCTGAAAGGCCTGCGCGGCTCCCACCTGTTTTAGACCACGGCGGACGTGCTCGAGGGCTAGCTTGTGCCCCGCCCAGAAGCCGGTGATGGCCTCGACAAGCTCGGGGTCGTTATTGAGGCGCTCGTGTAACATCACCGTCGCGGGAAAGAGAGCGCCAAGACCTGACATTTCGGAGGCTGCCCACTGGTAGAAGGCGCAGTGCCGCGCACTCCTCGTATCTAGCTTGAGCGCGAGCTCCTGCACCATCTGGCCGCTTTGGTTCGGGATCCGCCCGGTTTCGACCGCCGCTAGGAATACCTTCTGCACGTCGTACAGAGGTGTCTCCTTGCTGATTACGATGCGACTGCAGACGAACCCGCGCTCGAGCGCCTGATGCTGGAGATACTCTAGCACGTGGGACTTTCCCGAGCCGAAACCGCCTTGCAGCAAGAGCCCCGACAAGGGAACTTCCCCCGACCGTTGGTCCCTAAGACCTTCGAGAAGGCCCTCGAAACGCCTCTCGACGGCAGGCTGGTGGCACCCGAGGAAGCGTACAGCGTCGCGATTCGGGACGCCGCTGCGGAGTGCCTCCACAGCTCTGCGGGCGTTCACCATTTCGAGCTGGTTCATGCTTTCCTCCCTTACGAGGATGCGGCCAGGCGTACAAGCGCTGCCGTCGGGTTGGCGACGTTGCGATCCCTGACCTCGTCCGAAACGCGGAACTTGAGGGCACTGTAGATTCCAACACCCCGAGGATGATCGATCTCAAGGAAGAACGGTCGAGTGAACACGCAGATCAGGCAGGAGGTCAGTCGGTCGATGCCATCGATGAATTGGCGGAGCATCTCGTACGCATCTAGCAGTGCCCCCTTGCTGTAGTAGACGCTCTCGTCACGCGGGTTCCGGAGAACGCCCAGGCGACTGATCTCGAGGGCCAGCACCAGCCCCGCATACCCTCCCATCCGCAGGAACTGGCAGAGCGATTCGAGGAAGAGCCGGGCATTTGAACGATTAATCCGGTTGAAAATCATATACGGCTTGACGGCGCCGATCGCCTTGTTGCGACCGCACAGCCAATCAGCCAACACCCTCTCCGTCGCTCCCCCTTCCTCGCCTCCCGAGAGACGGGCCAAGCACAGCTGTAGCATCGCAACTCTGAAGTCTTTGATGAGGAGAGTGTTCCTGAAAACATCCTGACTTAAGCGCTGTTTCAGCTCGATGAGAATTACGGTTTTGTCGATGCTGTTGTGGGCCGCAAATGCCTCCAAAAGTGAAGGGGAGGGCTCAGGCGGCTCCTCGTAACCACAGATCCTCGCTGCTCGCAGGACCACGCGCTCGCACAGATCCCGCCACGGAACCTGCTCGGCAACGCGGAAGAAGAGCTCGTCCACCAGGTGTATCCGCGTTGAGAGACTGTCGACCTCCGCGTGGAGATAGCCAAGACGCTGCGCGGCAGACCGGACAAGCCCCCATGTTTCACTATGTGCGGCATCATCAAGGCAAACGGGCACCTTGACGGCAGCGCCCCCCTCGGCGATGAACGACGACAGGTAGTCCTTTTCGAGGACCTGCAACCACCGCTCAGGTCTGAGCCAAGGCGCCATCGGTTCCTCCCTCGAAGCTAATCGCATAGTAGTAGCGGAGCTCACCGGTCGGTGACGCCAGCTCATAGCCCTTGCGATCCCGGCTTGCCGAGCTCGGCGCAATTAGCCTCAGCCGCCTTCCATCCCTGGTCATCTCGATTCCGCTGGACTCGAGCTCGAAGAGATCGCGCAAGAAGTCAGCGAGCTCGTATTGCGCCTTTGCCGCAGGGTGGATCGTCAGAGCCGCGAACACTCGGTCCAGGGGGACGGGGCATCCGTCATTCTTGGCACCAGTGAGAAGAAGGTAGGTCTTTCGAACGAGTGCAAGGAAGGTCTCCGGCTTCGACCTAGCGCGCGAGCCCCGCCGGAGCAGCTCGACAACGGCCGACGGGCGGAGTCGGGCGAACTTGCGCCGCCCGATACGTATTGCCCGTTCCCTAGGGAAGATGCGGATCAGATTCGGAAAGACCGCCAACCGACCCTCAACACGTTGAATCGGAAGACCGGCTTCACGAATCTTGAGCTCTAGTTCTTCGTTATAGGGTCCGGCAAGGTATTCATCCACCTGGTCTTCATCGAGGAGCCGCCAGGACTCGGCTGCCACCCGGCTCGCCTCGTGCACCTCTTGGGTGCGATCGGCGAGCGCATCCATGGCTCGCCGCATCCTCAAGAGGTCGCCATCAACAGCAGCGCGCCGAAGCTCTTTGGCCGCTTTCGACACTCTCGCAGCGCTCTGCCCCACGTGCTCGGCGGCGAGCTGCACTTTCGTGAAAGCTTCTTCCCAAGTAGTCATGGGGTTTCCTTTCCAGCTTAAGGGCCGTCATTTTGCTTTCGGGAATGGCTCAGAAGCCCCTTTTCGCTCATGTAGGGATGGGAAGTTCCTATTCGCGCAACTTGAGTGTAGGGTCGCTAACCGGGGGTGTCAAGGTTGGGGTAGCCTGGGTTAATTAAAGGGTGCCGGGTTGGTAGAAACGTTCCCCTCAGGGGCGAAACCATGTAGGCGGGGGACGGAGGCATGTCAGGGAGGCCCGGTGCAGAATAACCGGGAACTGGGGATTGTCCAGTTCGATGAAGGTCGTACGTATCCCAAAGGCTGGCCGCCCACTTCCAGCAGATGTGGGGCCAGTGGCGCGGCAGCTCTTGCCGCCTTCGAGCGGCACCGCGTGCGCGACACGAGGGCTCAGTCTGTCTGGTTGACATGGCGCATCCGCCTGCCATAGCGTAGACGAGCGATTCCTTAGTAAAAGCACAATAGGCACAATGGTCAGTGTCCTATAATAGACTCCTCTCCAGATCTGGAGATCAGGTCGGGGAGGACGCATTGCCGTTTGTACGTCGGAAGGCAACGGTACAACTCACAGGAGAGCAACCTGCAGGGTTGGAGCTGCTGGGACGCAACTAAGATTAAGTAACCAACCATCTAGGACGCCACCGGTTGTCTCCCGACTGCTGGGTTGAGTTGTGTCACCCTCACGTGATAAAGAGGCTCCGAAAGGAGGGTAGTTAGAGTGAAGGAGGGTAGTTAGAGTGAAGGAGGGTAGTTAGAGTGAAGGAGGGTAGTTAGAG
>CAZGEH010000004.1:0-184016 GCA_964524795.1 uncultured Acidobacteriota bacterium | reverse complement strand
TGAAGGATATGGAAAACTACATGGAACTTCTCACCGGTCTGTTGGAAGACTCATGCCCATTCCCGCTGATCATCGAGATCGGCGGCAAAGAGTGGGTGATCAACATCAGCCCAAAGGGTGTGGATCTCCCACACCGGATCAAGAAGCTGATCGGAGTCAAAGCCCAGGCAAACTCCATCCTGATCAGTATCGCCCGGTCGGCCTTTGCAGATTGCGGGGTATCCAAGACGGACCAGTTCCATGGCGCGAGCTTTCAAGAGAAGGGTAGCTACATGATGCTTCGCATCGACAAGCCCCTCCGACCCCGTGATGTTGCGCCGCTGATCGCCCGTTTCCTGAACGCCTATGTCACGTCGGTGGGCAGGGGTCGGTCTTGAGTCCCGCGGCCGGGGCCCAGAACCGACGCGGGTGATCCCCAGCTTGCGGCTGCCGCCGCCCGGCCTCGCGATCTCTACCTCCCCAGGGGCGCAACAGCATGTCTCCCCTCCCGGAGCCTGGCTAGCCCGGATTTTCGGCCAGTGCCGCTGCAAGTGCCCCTCCCACTGCACGGGCGTCATCCCCTCCCTGCCCGCTTCGTCCCGATTCTGCCTCATGGCCTGTAGGCCTTCGGTACATTCGCTTCACTGACCACCTCTTCCGTCAGTGATTCGTCCATCCTCCCCGTCGCTAGCCAGCTCACCAGCCATGCCCGGTCTCCCTAGCGGTTCTCATTCCTGGGGTCATCGGTTACCCCACCGCTTTCTTCAGCCTCAGCTGCTACGCCTTCGGTTGGGGCAAGGTTGGCTCCATCGGCGCCCACTTTGCGTACCTTTCAACTCGTCAAACACGTCCAATCTTAGGCCCACTACCCCGGGCGCCGGGGGCCGTTGCGTTTGGCCCGGGCGTCTCGCCCGGGCTGGACGGTGGGCGCCGATCGTCCGGGCCCCTCTCCCGGGAAAGAACCGCCGGCAGGACGGGAGCGTCGGCCGGACGCCGGATGGGAGCGATCCCGCCCCGCGGACGGTTGCACGGCCGGGACGGCCGTGCTACGGGTGGTTGCGCCGTCCGTCCCTGCCGGGGGCAGCAATCGTCCAGGGGCCGGTGGTAGCCCGGGCGTCTCGCCCGGGTTGGACGGTGGGCGCCGATCGTCCGGGCCCCTCTCCCGGCAAAGAACCGCCGGCCCGACAAGGGGCGTCGGCCGGACGCCGAATGGGGGCGATCCCGTCCCGCGGACGGTTGCACGGCCGAGACGGCCGTGCTACGGGTGGTTGCGCCGTCCGTCCCTGCCGGGGGCAGCAACCGTCCAGGGGCCGGTGGTGGCCCGGGCGTCCCGCCCGGGTTGGACGGCAGGCGCCGATCGTCCGTGCCCCTCTCCCCGGCAGAGAATCGCCGGCACGACAAGGGAACCGTTGTGTCGGCGCAGCGTGGGCATGGTCTCGCCTCGCGGACGGTTGCACGGCGGAGCGATCGGTGCCGCGAGAACGGAAAGGCGGAAGCAAGCTTCCGCATTCCAGGGCTCAGGCCGCTGGCGCGGCCTTCGCAGATTTCAGGTGCGGCGCCGGAGGCGTCGACTGGTGGGTCGTGCTGGATTCGAACCAGCGGCCCTCTGATTAAAAGTCAGATGCTCTACCGCCTGAGCTAACGACCCACCCTGTTTCACCAGCGTCCATGCGAACACCTGCAAAGACGACCGGCGTAGCGCCCGATGAGAGTCTAGCAGAGCAGTGGGCAGATTCGAACGCAAGGCGAACTCACGGCGGATTTCGAAGGGAAAGGAACAATCCACTGGCGGCACGAAACGAGGGATTCCCCGCACCGGTCCTCAGCCCAGGGCCTGCGCCAGATCCGCCACCAGATCCGCGCTGTCCTCGATGCCCAGTGCCAGCCGTACCAGGTTGTCCGGGATCCCCAACTCTTCCCGGCGCTCCCGGGGAAGGTTCCAGAAGCTCATCACCGCCACCTGCTCCACCAGGGTCTCCACCCCACCCAGGCTGGGAGCTACATGCGGAATCTGCAGCCGATCGATGAACGCTGCCGTCTCGTCGAAGCCGCCGTCGATCTGGAAAGTCACCACTCCGCCGTAACCCTGCATCATGCGCGATGCCACCGCGTGACTGGGGTGCGACTCCAGACCCGGATAAAACACCTTCCGCACCCGGGGATGCGACTCCAGAAAACGCGCCACCGCCATCCCGTTCTCGTTCTGGCGCCGCACCCGGAGCTCCAGAGTCTTCAGCCCCCGTCCCAACAGGAACGCCGTGTTGGGGTCGCAGATCCCGCCCAGCGTCATGAGCATTTCGCTGACCGGCTGCACCAGCTCGGACCGCCCCGCCAGTACTCCGGCAATGATGTCGTTGTGACCGCCCAGATACTTGGTGGCGGAATGCACCACCAGGTCCGCCCCCAAATCCAGGGGGTGCAGATTCACCGGGGTGGCAAAAGTGCTGTCCACCACCACCAGGACATTGTGGCGGCGCGGATCCCTGACCAGCGCTTCGATATCCACGAAATGGAGATACGGGTTGGTGGGCAATTCCGTGAACACCAGCCGGGTGTTGTCCCGGATGGCCGCCAGAATGGCCTCCGCCGTCGGCGCCACGACGTCCATTTCCACCCCGAACTTGCCCAGGAAATAGCCGAAGTCCCGTGTCCGTCGGTAGGAGTCACTGGTCAGGATCAGATGGTCGCCGGACTTGAGCACCGTCACGAACAGCGAGGTCACGGCCGCCATCCCGCTGGCGAACAGTTGCGCCTGTTCGGCGTTCTCCAGCGCCGCCAGACGTCTCTGGACCGCATCCACTGTGGGATTGGCCATGCGTCCGTACTCAGCCTGGGTCCTGGAGGAGCGGCCCTCCATGAAATCCACCAGGTCCCGGGTGTCCCGGAAAGTGAAAGGCGCCGAATGGACGATCGGCGGATTGATGCTGAAGCTCGGCTCGTCCCGCCGCGAACCAGCATGGACGCACTGGGTCGAACTCAGTCTCTCCTTGCGCATATAGCCCCTGTCCCTTCAAACACTCTGCTGCAAACCCGCCTCGAGATCGGCGATCAGGTCCTCGGCCGCCTCCAGTCCGACCGAAAGCCGAACCAGATGGGGATCAATGCCAAGCCGCATCCGTTCCTCCTCCGGATAGGCGAGATGGGTCATCCGGGCCGGCACCGTGATGATGCTCTCGACTGCGCCCAAGCTCACCGCCAACGTCCATAGACGGAGGCCCGACACAAACCGGTCAACGTTGACCTCCGGCACCAGCCGGAAGGAGAGCACCGCCCCTGCGCCGGTCGCCTGACTGCGGTGGACCTGGGCATCGTCCTCCAGTCCCGGGTAGTAGACCGCGGCGACCTCCGGCCGGGCCGCCAGCCAGCGGGCGATCCGCTCCGCCGACACCGAGGCCTGGCGCAACCGGACCCCCAGGGTCTTCATGCCGCGCATTAACAACCAGCAATCCATGGGCGACGGGATCGCCCCCATGGCGTTCTGCAGATGGCCCAACCGGGCCGCCAGCTCCTCTCGCGAGGTCACCACCAGGCCCGCCACCACATCACTGTGCCCGCCCAGGAACTTGGTGGCACTGTACACCACCAAGTCGATGCCCAACTCCAGCGGACGCTGCAGCAGGGGGGTCAGGAAGGTGTTGTCGACGATGGTGATGATCCCCCGCTGATCAGCCAGCCGCGCCACCTCTCGGAGGTCCGTGACCCGCATCAGGGGGTTGGAGGGGGTCTCGACGAAGACCGCCCGGGTGTTGTCGCGAAACGCTGCCTGAACCGCCTGCAGGTCGCCCGTGTCGACAAAGGAACTGGAGATGCCGTAGTCCTGGAGCACCTGCGTGAGAATCCGATAAGACCCGCCGTAAAGGCCTTGCGTGGCGATGAGGTGGTCCCCGCTGCGCAGGGTAAGCAGAGCGGCGGTAATGGCTGCCATCCCGGAAGCGAAAGCGAAGCCGGCGCTGCCGCCCTCCAGGTCGGCGATGTAGTCCTCCAGGACCTGACGGGTCGGGTTGGCGGTTCGCGAGTAGTCGAATCCCTGGTTTTGGCCGGGCGCCTGCTGGCGGAAAGTAGATACTTCGTAAATCGGGAAGTTCACTGCGCCGGTAACCTGGCAGGTTCCGCCGGGGTGGTGGATGAGTCGCGTCAGCAAATCGGGGCGGCGCTGTTCCATGCCTGTCTCCGCCCTCCGGGGCGACTTTCCCCTCCCCCCGGAGAGGTGCAGCCCATGATACCAAGCTCGCGCGGGCGTGGCTTGTCCCGGTTCGGGACGACTCTCCGCCCGGTATCAGTCCCGTAGGCTAAGATGGAACTTCCAATGAGTCAGCCGGCACCCCGATACACGGAAGATGACGTCCGAAGTCTGGACTGGAAGGACCACATCCGGACCCGCCCCGGGATGTACATCGGGCGCCTCGGCGACGGTAGCCATTCCGACGATGGGATCTACGTCCTGCTGAAGGAGGTGGTCGATAACAGCGTGGACGAGTTCCTGATGGGCGCCGGGCGCCGGATCGACATCCGTATCGAAGGCCCGCGGGTGACCGTTCGGGACTACGGGCGGGGGATCCCCCTCGGCAAAGTCATCGACTGCGTCTCCCGCATCAACACCGGTGCCAAATACGATGAGGGCGCCTTTTACCGTTCCGTGGGGCTCAATGGAGTCGGCACCAAGGCGGTCAACGCTTTGTCCGAGTACTTCAAGGTCGAGTCCTGCCGCGACGGCCAGCTCAAACGGGCGGAGTTCACCCGAGGCAAGCTGCTGCGGGACTGGCCGCTGGAGTCCACCAGCGCCCGCAACGGTACCCTGATCGAGTTCGTGCCGGACCGCGAGATCTTCCCCGAGTACCGCTTCGACCTGCACCTGG
Organism: uncultured Acidobacteriota bacterium; assembly: GCA_964524795.1. Classification (GTDB taxonomy): domain Bacteria; phylum Acidobacteriota; class UBA6911; order RPQK01; family JAPXNP01; genus CAZGEH01. The sequence goes on along the minus strand of CAZGEH010000004.1, from coordinate 179,181 downwards.
TGGAGGAGCGACTGCGGCGTTACGCTTACCTCAACCGGGGGCTGCGCCTGCATTTCAACGACCAGGTCATCTCCTCCGACAACGGGCTGCGGGACCTGCTGGAGAATGAAGTCGGCGAGGCGGCCCGGTATCCCGCCATCCATGTGGTCAGCGACGACATCGAATACGCCTTGACCCACACCGACAACTACGGCGAGAGCTACCTGTCGTTCGTCAACGGCCAGTACACGGTCGACGGCGGTACCCATCAGTCTGCCTTTCGCGAGGGCGTCCTGCGGGCCTTCAAGGAGTTTTACAACGCCGACCTGGATCCGGCCGACGTCCGCGGCGGGTTCGTCGGAGCGGTGCTGGTGCGGATCCACGAACCGGTGTTTGAGTCCCAGACCAAGACCCGCCTGGGAAGCACGCTGGTGCGCAAGGATGGTCCTTCGGTGCGGTCCTGGGTCATCGACTTCGTGCGGGACACCCTGGTCAAACACCTCCACAAGAACCCGGAGGATGCCCGCGCCATCCAGGCCAAGATCCGCCAGAACGAGAAAGAGCGGAAGGACCTTGCCGGCATCAAGAAACTGGCACGGGAACGGCAGCGCAAGGCGTCGATCCACAACCGCAAGTTGCGGGACTGCAAGGTGCACTTCACGGATACCGCAGACCCCCGGGCATCCCAAACCCAGCTCTTCATTGTCGAAGGCGACAGCGCTTCCGGCAGCCTGACCAAGGCCCGGGACGTCCAGACCCAGGCGGTCTTCGCCCTGAAGGGAAAGCCCCTGAACTGTTTCGGGTTGTCCCGCAAGATCGTCTACGAGAACGAGGAGCTGAACCTTCTTCAGCACGCGCTGGGGATCGAGGACGAGCTGGAGGGTCTGCGCTATAACCAGGTGATCCTGGCCACCGACGCCGACGTGGACGGGATGCACATCCGCCTGTTGCTGCTGACTTTCTTCCTCCAGTTCTTCCCTGAGCTCGTCCGCAAAGGCCACCTCTACATCCTCCAGACGCCGCTGTTCCGGGTACGCAACAAGAAACGCACCATCTACTGCTTCAACGAGCGGGAACGCGCCGAAGCGGTACGCGAGCTGGGCGGCAGACCCGAGATCACCCGTTTCAAGGGACTGGGCGAGATTTCCCCCGACGAGTTCGGAGAGTTCATCGGCGAGCGGATCCGCCTGGAGACCGTCGAGCTGCCCAAGGGGATGCGGGTGCGGGACGTCCTCAATTACTACATGGGCAAGAACTCGCCGGAGCGGCGTGATTTCATCACCACCAACCTGACCATCGAGCCGGTGGACCTGGTGGAGGCCTGACGCCATGCCCCCGGAAGAAGGCCCCGCCAGCCAACCTTTCAATCCGAGCGAAACCGCACCCGGCGTCGAGGAAACCTTCCGGGAGTACTTCCTCCAGTACGCCTCCTATGTCATCACCGACCGGGCCATCCCGGAGCTGGACGACGGTCTCAAACCGGTCCAGCGGCGGATCCTCTACTCCCTGTGGGAAAACGAGGACGGACGCTACAACAAGGTGGCCAACCTGGTCGGCCATTGCATGAAGTACCACCCTCACGGAGATGCCTCCATTTACTCGGCATTGGTGGGGTTGGGCCAGAAACAGCTCCTGATCGACACCCAGGGCAACTGGGGGGATCCGGTAACCAACGATCCCCCCGCGGCGGCCCGCTATATCGAGGCCCGGCTGACTCCGTTCGCCAACGAAGTACTGTTTGCTCCCCATCTGACTACTTACAAACTTTCCTACGACGGCCGCAACAAGGAGCCTGTCAGTCTGCCGGTCCGTTTCCCCCTGCTGTTGGCGCTGGGCGCGGAAGGCATCGCTGTCGGTTTGACCACCCGCATCCTGCCCCACAACTTCATCGAGTTGCTGGAAGCCCAGAAGGCATGGCTGCGGGGTGAGCCCTTTCAGCTTTATCCGGACTTCCCCACCGGCGGTCTGGCGGACGTCAAGGACTACCAGGACGGCCGTCCGGGCTCCCGAGTCAAGGTTCGGGCCGTGCTGGAGCGGGGACCGGGCAAGTGCATCATCATCCGCCAGATCCCTTACGGAGTGACCACGGAATCGCTGATCGACTCCATCGTCAAGGCGGGGGAGAAGGGGAAGATCAAGCTGGCCGGCGTCCAGGACAATTCCGCGGCCGAAGTGGAAATCGCCGTCCACTTCCAGCGCGGTGTCGATATGGACCGTGCCGAGGACGCCCTCTATGCCTTTACTGAGTGTGAAGTCACACTGACTTCCAACTGCATGGTCATTCGCGACGGGCGCCCCGTCTCCATGAGCGTCTCGGAAATCCTCGCCGCCAACACCGAACGGACCCGGGAACTGCTGCGCCGGGATCTGGAACTGGAGCTCGAGAAGCTGGAGCGGGACTGGCATCTGAAGAGCCTCGTCAAGATTTTCATCCAGCACCGCATCTATCTGCGTATCGAAAAGTGCCAAAGCTGGGTGGACGTTCTGTACGAGATCGACAAGGGTCTCGAACCGTATGTCTCCGAGCTGCGGCGTCCGGTGACGGAAGAAGACCTGGTTTACCTCACCGAAGTCAAAATGCGGCGCATCAGCGCCTGGGACGCCCGCCGCGCGGAAACCGAACTGGCTGAAATCGACGCGGCCATCGAACGGGTCCGTAGGGATTTGGCCGCCATCACCGATTACACCATCCGGTATCTGGACCGGCTGATCGAGGTTTACGGGGCCGGTCGTGAGCGGAGAACCCGGATCGCCAACTTCGACTCGATTGCGGCGGTAACCGTGGTGGAACGCCTGTCCCGCCTGTACATGGAGCCTGAAAGCGGCTTCATCGGCACCGAACTGAAGGGCGGCGTGGAGATCGGCGCCTGTTCGCCGCTCGACGACGTGATGGTGGTGCTGGAAAACGGTGAACTGGTGGTAGTCAAGGTCGCAGACCGCAAATACGTGGGTGAGAAGATCGTCCACGCCCGGGTCCTGGATCCGGAGCCGGAGACCAAGGCCACTGTCTTCAACATGATCTATGAGGATCTCGGCAGCGGTCGCACCTACGTGAAACGCTTCACCCTCGGGGGCTACACGCGGGATCGTCGCTACCCCCTTGGGGTCTCGGAGAAGACACGCGTCCTGTTTTTCGCCCCAGGCGAGGCTGGAGTTTTCGCCCATGTCAAGTTGCGCAAGAAGCCGCGCATCAAGACCGACCTTTACCTGAAGCTGGACCAGTTCCTGGTGAAGGGACGCGCTGCCGGAGGGGTGGTCCTGACCCGCCATAAAGTCTCCAGCGTCCGCCCCATTTCCGAGGCGGTCTATGCCAACCGCACCACGGAACCATTAGCGCCGGAATCCGTACCTCTGCTGGATGAGGAGGCGTCACTCCCGGACCCGGCAGGAGAGCAAAAGGATCTTTTCACCTGAAGCCCGCCTGAATCAGGCTGAGCTGGCGGCTTTCAACCGGCCCGGCTGGATCCCCGGTTGAGGATTCTTCACCGGAAGGGCCTTTACGGGCTCGCGCCTGCGCCGACCTCGAAATTCGGTGGATTTTCGGGCCGTCTGGTTGAGAGAAAGATCAACTCCGGGCATTGCCAAACCAGCGGCTTTCCTGCAAAATTGCGCTCTTTCCCGAAGCGGGATACAAGTTTGTCAGCAATACGGGAGAAGGACGCACAACGAGAGGAGCTGCAGCAGATGGGGAAGAAGTCGATGGTCGCTGAGGTCGAGGTGGAGCAGAAAGCGCAGGGCTTGGAAGAGGAGATCAACCCCTTTCAGATGGCCTTACAAAACTTCGATCAGGCAGCCGCCCTGCTGGATCTGGACCACAACATCCGGGAGCAGATGCGATTGCCGGAGCGTGAACTGACGGTGCATTTCCCGGTCGAGATGCGCGACGGCGATTTCCGGATGTTCACGGGCTACCGGGTGCAACACAACACCGCCCGTGGGCCCGCCAAAGGGGGGATCCGTTTCCACCCCTCGGTAACCCTGGACGAGGTCCGGGCCCTGGCAAGCTGGATGACCTGGAAGTGCGCCGTGGTCAACATCCCCTACGGTGGAGCGAAAGGCGGTGTGATCTGCAACCCCAAGGAGATGGACCGCAGCGAGCTGGAGAACCTGACGCGGCGGTACACCACGGAAATCGCCCACATCATCGGTCCGCACCGGGACATACCAGCCCCCGACGTGTACACCAACGCCCAGACCATGGCCTGGATGATGGATACCTACAGCATGGCCAAAAGCTATTCGGTCCCCGGCGTGGTCACCGGCAAGCCGCTGGCCATCGGCGGTTCAGAGGGCCGCGAGGAGGCCACCGCCCGAGGTTGCGTCTACGTCATCGCGGAGGCGGCTCGTTACCTGGGCCTGGAGTTGCGCAACGCCCGGGTCGCGGTGCAGGGATTCGGCAACGCGGGTTCGATCACCGCCCGACTCCTCCACGATGAGCACGACTGCCGGGTCATCGCCGTTTCCGACTCCAGCGGGGCGATCTACAACGACAAAGGCCTGGACCCACACCGACTCGCCGATCATAAGGTTGCTACCGGCTCCGTGGCAGGCTTCCCGGAAGCCGAGGCCATCAGCCATGAGGACGTGTTGACCTGCGACTGCGAAATTCTGGTCCCGGCCGCACTGGAGAATTCGATCACCGAGCGGATCGCGCGGCGGATTAAGGCCCGCATCGTCGCAGAGGCGGCCAACGGTCCCACCGTGCCGGCCGCTGACCGCATCCTCCATGAAAACGGCCAGATGGTGCTGCCGGACATCCTGGCCAACGCCGGTGGCGTTACCGTTTCCTACTTCGAATGGGTACAGAACAATACGGGCTTCGCCTGGCGGCTGGAGGAAGTCAATGCGCGGCTGAAGGAAATCATGATCCGCGCGTTTGACGATATCCAGAACACAGCCCGCAAGTACCAGGTCAACCCGCGGTGCGCGGCCTATCTGGTGGCAATCCGACGGGTCTACGAGGCGATCCGAATCCGAGGGATCTATCCGTAGGCCTTGAGACTTGACCGGCTTCCCTTTCGAGGCGCCGGCAGTTCGCAGCTCCTCAGATTCCGCCGGCAAAGGTGAAAGCGGCTGAAGACCTTTCACCGCCGGCGGAACTGCGGAGATTCCGGGACGCTACTCGCGGTCCACCAACAGACGGATCCGGTAGTCCGTCACCCGCAGGACCCGCGTCGACTCAGGCGCGGGCGTCACTCCCTTCAGCTCAAACCGGTACCCCCCCAGGACCGCCCGGTTGCCCTCTCCTTCGTGACGAAGACGAAGGTCCTGCTCGCGGCCGTCCGCCCAGGACAGCCTGAAAGCCACCACCGCCTCGCCCTGCCACACACAAACCACATCGATGGGGCACCGGGAATCGACAGGGACATCCCAGAACCTGACCGAAAGCCCGGCCTCGGCGTACCTGGCCTCCTGGTCCACCGCCAGCTCCACTTCCTGGCCGAGTGTCGCCTCCACCAGTTCGGGTTCGACCTCCATGGGGAAAGGCTTGACGGCAACCACCGGGAGCTCCTGCAGCGTGTTGAACACGGCGGCGGCGATCTCTCCCGCAGAGCCGACCTCAGCCGAGGCCCGCATCTGGTGGGGAAAGACCAGCGGGAAAGCCAGATTCCAGATCCTGTCGAAATAATCGGCCAGAAATTCGCCGGGACGCAGAGTCACGGTCTTCTCAATGGTTTCCTCCCCGCTGCCGGGACGGAAGACAAATCGAACGTCCGCCGCCGCCCCGGAAAGATTGACGACGGAGACCGCAGTCCTGGCCTGCCGATGTCCCGCCCAGTACCAGAGGGGGAATGTAAAACGCTTGCCGGCCGGCAGCGGCTCCACCTCCGAGATGTGCTCGATGGCGTCTTCGAACGGGACCTGCCTCATGCGACGGGCAGGCTCCCGACCGAAGCGAGCCACCTGCAGTTCCGCCCGAACCCCAAGGCCCGGAGGACTGTTCAGCCGTGCCCATCCCAGCTCTCCAGTACCCGTGGGCTCCATCATCAGGATCAAGTTGACGCCTGGGGGAATCTGAAACACGGCGCCCCCTTCCTCCACCTGGACCGAACCGGGAGGCCCGATCCAGATCGTCTGCAAATCGATGGCCTTGGGATCGCCCTCCGGATCGAAGAACTGGATGCTGCCCGAAGCAGTCGTGGAGCTGGAGTTGATCAACTGAATCTCGGTGCGGAACCCGATGTCGCCCGCCAGGCCCGAACCGATACCGACCAGATACCTTTCCCGGGATTCGACTGCCGCCAGCGGGCCCGTCAGCCCGCACAGGATCGCCACCAGGGTCCAGAATGGACGCTGCAAACGGATCTCCATCGTCTTGCCTGCCTTCCTCCCCCGGTTAACGTTACCCCACATCATACAGATGTTTGGGTACACCCGCCGGTTCGACGGCCGACACCCGCCGCCGGGCTACCCCGGCCGGCGGGATCGTTTTCTGCGACAGGCGGCGCACCCGGCGTACCGTATAATGTTCCTACCCAGGTACCTGGACCCCGAGGTACCGGGTCCGGACATTCCGTCTGGAATCCCGATGAGGGAGCAACCTGTTTCGTTGATCTGAGGAGATGTCATGCCCTATCCAGAAGAGTGGGTTCGGCCCGCGCGTGAAGAACTGAAAAAGGTTGGAATTCGTGAACTCAAGACCGCTGCGGAAGTGGATGAAGTCCTGTCCGGCCGGCAGGGTACCGTGCTGGTTGTGGTCAACTCCATTTGCGGATGCGCAGCCGGCAGTGCCCGGCCCGCCGTCGCCGAAGCCTTGGCCCAGGGACCCCGCCCGGACGTCCTGACCAGCGTGTTCGCAGGCCAGGATCTCGAGGCCACCGAACGGGCCCGCGAGTATTTCCGGCCTCAGCCGCCGTCCTCACCCAGTGTGGCGCTGCTCCGGGACGGCAAACTCGTCTACATGATGCACCGGCAGATGATCGAAGGTCGTGATCCGGCGTCCATCGCCAAGGATCTGCGCCAAGCCTTCGAACTGTACTGTACTCCGCAGGAAACCCGTTGAGGGAGAGGCAGGGAGTCGGGTTTGGAGTCGGAGGGCCGGAGCCGGGCTGGACTCACCCCGGCAAGGGGGTCCACCGGAAACACCTCCCGTACCACCCCGACTCCCGGCACCGGGTTTGGGCTGCACCCGCGTCAACCCTTCGGCCTCCAACCCCGCCAGTGACAACGCCAAGCGTGAAGCTTCGCAGGCCGACTATTTCAGCGTGAACCTGGCTTCCTTGACCTCCATCGAGTTGCCCCCGACGAAGACCATGAACTCGCCCGGTTCGGCTTCCCAGAGCCCCCGGCCGGAGTAGAACGCCAGGTCTGCGGCCGAAACTCCAAAGGTAACCTCCTTGGATTCCCCGGGCTTCAGGGTGACCCTCTGGAAGCCTTTCAGCTCCTTGACCGGGCGGGTGACGCTGCCCACCAGATCCCGGACGTAGAGCTGCACGACCTCGGTGCCCTCCCGGCTGCCGGTGTTGGTCACTGTGACCGAAACCTGGACCGGCTGCGCTGCCGTCATTTCAGCACTGCTCAGCCGCACTTCAGAGTAGTGGAAAGTGGTGTAGCTGAGTCCCCACCCGAAAGGATAGAGGGGCGTATTCGGGGCGTCCGTGTAGTGGGACCAGAACACAATCTGGTCCGATCCGGTAGGCCGGCCGGTGTTCTTGTGGTTGTAGTAAAGCGGGAGCTGCCCGACATGACGGGGGAACGACACCGGCAGTTTGCCGGAGGGGTTGTAGTCGCCGAACAGCACGTCGGCGATCGCATGGCCGGCCTCGGATCCAAGGTGCCATGCTTCAACGATCGCCGGGACGTGCTCCGCTGCCCATTGAATGGTCAGCGGCCGCCCGTTCATGAGGACTACCACCGTTCGGGGGTTGGCGGCATGGACTTCCTTGAGCAGCTCCTCCTGCAGCCCCTTTAGGCCGATGTCGACCTGGCTCCTGCCCTCACCGCTCTGCCAGGCATCCTCACCGACCGCGATCACCACCACATCCGCCTGTTTGGCAGCCTCTACCGCCGCTGCGAAACCGGAGCGGTCGCTGGTGTTGTAAGTGAGGTTGCGCAGGAAGTTGCGCGGTCCGATAACCAGCGCAGCCCCATCGGCGTGCAGCACCCGGGTAGCGGGTCCCACCGCAGCCTGGATCCCCTCCAGCAGCGACACCGCCGAGTTGGGAACCGCCTGGGCCCGCCAACTCCCCAGCGGTGCGTCCTTGTCGGCGGCCAGCCAGCCGATGACAGCGATGGTCTTCAGGTCCCGGCTCAGGGGAAGGATCCCGCCTTCGTTCTTGAGCAACACGATCGACTTTCGCGCCGCCTCGCGGGCTGCTTCCAGGTGGCGGCGGTGCAGGAGCAACTCCTTCTCCCGTTCCGGATTGCTGTAACGGTAGGGGTCGTCAAAAAGACCCAAGGCAAACTTGACCCGCAGGATCCGGCGCACCGCCTCGTCGATCCACTGTTCCTGGACAGTACCCTCCCGGACCAGCTCAGCCAGGTGCGCCAGGTAGGCTCCGGCTTCCATATCCATGTCGCTGCCCGCCCGGATGGCCAGTTGTGCCGCTTCCTTGAGGTCTGCGGCCACTCCGTGGGGAACCAGCTCCCCTATCGATGACCAGTCGGACACCACAAAGCCCTCGAAACCCCACTCGCCCTTGAGGATCTCCCGCTGCAGATGCACGCTGGCCGTAGCCGGCACGCCCCCGATTTCGTTGAAGGAGTTCATCACGGTGGCGACACCCGCCTCGACCGCCGCCTGGAACGGCGGCAGCACGACATTGCGCAACGTGTGCTCGGTGATGTCCACCGTGTTGTAGTCACGTCCGGCTTCCGCAAATCCGTAGGCGGCATAGTGCTTGGCGCAGGCGGCAATCGTGTCCACAGCCGCCAGATCCGTGCCCTGGAACCCCCGAACCCGGGCGGCAGCCATTTGGGCTCCCAGGTAGGGATCCTCGCCTGAGCCTTCCATGACTCGACCCCATCGGGCATCCCGCGAGATGTCCATCATGGGGGCAAAGGTCCAGTGGATGCCTGCAGCGGACGCCTCGACCGCGGCGATCCGCGCCGACACCTCCGCTGCCTCGGGATCCCAGCTTGCCGCTTCGGCCAGCGGGATGGGGAACATCGTCCGATAGCCGTGAATCACATCCAGGCCGAAGATCAGGGGGATCTTGAGCCGGCTCTGCTCCAGAGCCAGTTGTTGGGCCTGTCGGGTTGCAGCAGCCCCGACCACGTTCAGCATGGAGCCCACCATCCCGTTGCGGATATGTTCGTAACGGTTGCGGGCGGCCCCTCCCTGGGGAGCAGGACCCGTGACATCGAAGGTGCTGCTGTACTGATTGAGCTGGCCGATCTTCTCTTCCAGCGTCATCTGGGCCAGCAGCGCATCGATCTTCTTCTCCACCTCCGGGTTCACCAGCGGGCCGGCCCCCCCGGTTGCCACCACCAGCATCACCACTATCTGACCCACCAACCAAACCATCCGATGTCTGAGCATGTGCCCTATTCTCACCGCGAGTGTCCCAAAAGCAAGAGAGCCCAAGTCCGGAAAGCGGAAATCCCTTCCAGCGCCGGGAAGAGTGCCTTTGGGCCGGGGACAGGCTAGACTCTCTTTCCATGCGACGTCTTTGGATTCTCCTCTGCCTGCTCGGGCTCCTGAGTTCCCGCGGCTGGGGACAGCCGGCAGCCGACGTGGTGCTGGTCAACGGAAAATTCATCACCGTGGATTCCGCCTTCTCCATCCGTTCGGCGATGGCGGTGAAGGATGGGCGGATCCTGGCGGTGGGAACGCCATCGGAGATAGAAGCATATCGCGGCCCCTCCACCCGCGTGGTAGACCTCGAGGGGAGCACGGTCCTGCCGGGGCTGATCGACTCCCACACCCACCCGGCGGCAGCAGCCGTCTTCGAGTATGACCACCGGGTTCCCGAGATGGAATCGGTGGCCGATGTTCTGGCCTACATCCGGGAACGGGCGCAAACCGTGCCCGAAGGGGGCTGGATCTGGGTCAGCCAGGTGTTCCTGACCCGCCTGAAGGAGCAGCGATACCCAACCCGGGCCGAACTGGACGAAGCGGCACCCCGGCACGCGGTGGTTTTCAGGACGGGTCCGGACGCCTCGGTCAATTCGCTGGCCCTCCAGCTCAGCGGCATCGACGAAGACTGGAAGGTTGACGACGGCGGCCCCGGTTACGCCGAGAAAGATCCTGACACCGGAAAGCTCACCGGAATTCTGCGCAGTTGTACCCGCTACCTCAAGAGTCAGGGAGATCTGCGGGAACCCACCCGGGCGGAACGGGCGTCGGCCCTGCAACAGCTCCTGGCCGACTACAACCGGGCGGGGATCACCGCGGTTTCGGAGCGTGACGCGGACACCAACGAGGTGGAGATCTACCGCGACCTGCGCTCACGGAACGCGTTGACCTGTCGGGCTTTCCTGGCACGCCACGTGGAGAGCAACCAGCCCGATTCGCAGATCGAGGCGGAGATCCTGGCGGTCCGCCGCTCGGATCTTTACCAGGGCGACGATCGTCTCCGGATGCGCACCATCAAGATGTACCTGGACGGCGGCATGCTGACCGGCAGCGCGTTCATGCGGCAGCCCTGGGGCGCCAGCCCGCTGTACGGCATCACGGATCCCGGTTACCGAGGGTTGCAGTTCATACCCGACGACAAGCTGCGGAGGATTCTGGAGCTGTGCTTCCGCCATGAGGTCCAGTTCACGGCCCACTCCGTGGGCGACGGGGCCGTTCACGCTTTCATCGACGCCTGCGCCGCCCTGGGATCCCGATTCAACCTGCGCGAGCTGCGCCCGGTGATCGGGCACTCCAACTTCATGAGCGAGGAAGCGGTGTGGCGGGTGGCGGAGCTGGGAATCCCCGTCGACATCCAGCCGGCCTGGCTCCACCTGGACGGCCGAACCCTCACCAACCACTTCGGATACGAACGGATGGCCTGGTTCCAGCCGCTGCGCGCCCTGTTTGCGGCCGGGGCTGTGGCCGGCGGAGGTTCGGACCACATGCAGAAACTCGGTTCGCGCCGGTCGATCAATTTTTACGATCCTTGGCTGGGCATGTGGGTCGCCATGACCCGCCAGGCGCGCTGGCTGGACCGACCTCTACATCCGGAACACGCCCTGTCGCGGGTGGAGGCCATCCGGTTCTATACCATCAACAACGCCTATCTGCTGCAGGCCGAGAAGGACCTGGGCTCCCTGGAGCCGGGGAAGTTGGCCGACTTCATCGTATTGTCCAAGGACATCCTGACCTGTCCCCTGGATCGGGTGCCGGACATCCAGGTCGAGTCCACCTGGGTGGGAGGCCGCCAGGTGTGGCAGCGGCCGGCAGGTGCGGGCTCCCCGGCTCCGCGATGATTTCCCCGGGAATCCTGCAGGGCCGGGTTCTGGTGGCGGGAATCGGCCGGGAACTGCGGGCTGACGACGCCGCCGGACTGCGGCTGGTGCGTGAACTGCGCGGCTATCACAACAGCCGGCTGATTTGCCTGGAGTGCGGTGCCGTGCCTGAGAACTACGTGGCGGAAATCGCCCGGCGCAACCCGGATACGGTGATTCTGGCCGACGCGGCCGAGCTGGGGGCAGAGCCGGGAACCTTCCGGTTCCTGACCGCGGGCGAGGTGGAGTCGCTCGACCTGTCGACTCACGGCGTGCCGTTGCCGCTGGTCATGGCCGAAATTGAGGCAAGAACCGGCGCCCGAGTCTGGCTGCTGGGGATTCAGCCGGCCTCGCTGGCGCTGGGCCAGGAGCTGAGTCCACAGGTTCATCGGACGGTGGCGCTGCTGGCCCAGGTCCTCGACGAGGCAGTGGCGGGTTGAGTCGCTGCCGTTCTGTCCACCTCCCTACGGCTTCCCGTCCCCGGGCGGTGGAGTGGGTTCTTCGAACCGGATGGAGGCATCTACCTCGAACTTCCGGTAGTTGCCGTAGGTGATGAGCTGGCGGACACGAACCCGGCGAAAGCGGCCGCCGGGGTCCCCGAAGGTCAGCACGTCGTCCGCTTCGGTCCAGGTGGGAAACCAGTACCGGCCATCGATCTGCTCCCGGAGGGTCTCGAAGCGCGGGAACTTGTTGTTGGGGAGGTCCGGCTCGATCTTGCCGCGGGTCATGACGATCTGAAAATCAGCGTCGTCGATCCAGATTCGACCTTTGAAGCGGCGTTCCCGGCGGTCCACCCGGCGGGGTTTCACGTCGAAGACGTAGGTGTCGAGTTCGTCCACGCGTTCCTTGCCCCGGTACTTGACCTGGTATTTCGGGAGCTCCTCCAGGGTCAGTACAAAGGGCTGCAGTGACACCGCATCGGAAATGTCCTCCGGCGAGACCGCAATCGACAGCAGGCCGCCCCGCTGGGAGATGACCCGGGTATGGCGTTGTCCATCGTTGGTGAAATAGACCTCCACCACCAGCTCCTGCTGCTCGCGAGGCTCTCCGTCCCAGGAGAGCACCTGGAAGAGGATGCGCTGCGTATAGGTGTAATGCTCCCAGACTTTCCGGAATTCCGATTCACGCTCCGCCGACCGCTGGATGAGTTCTTCCGGTGTCAGGTCCCGGGCGGGATCGGACGCCACTACCGGCGACAGGAACACGAGCCACGCGAGCCACCGCAGATGTTGCATCACCCTCAATAGATGAGATCTCGGGCGAAACGGTTGTCGGGACGGGGAGTCAGGACACGGAATACGGGACACGGGAACCAGGCACACCCTACGCTGTGGCGAAATCGACCGAACGGGCACTCACCGCACGCTTGCCTCCCTCCAGACTCCCGTGTCCCGCCTCCCGTATCCCCCTCACAGGTTGCTGCGGCCGGTCAGGGCCCGGCTGATGGTCAGGCCGTCGGCGTATTCGAGGTCGCTGCCCATCGGGATTCCCAGGCCGATGCGGCTGACCCGGACACCCAGCGGTTTCAGCAGGCGAGCCAGATACAGGGCGGTGGCCTCTCCCTCCGCCGTGGGATTGGTGGCAATGATGACTTCCTGGATCCGGCCGTCCGCAAGCCGGGTGAGAAGGTTGCGGATCTTGAGATCCTCCGGACCGATCCCGTTGATCGGAGAAATCGCACCGTGCAGAACGTGGTAGAGCCCCCGGTAACTACCGCTTTTCTCGATGGACAGCACATTGAAGGGCTCTTCCACCACGCAGACCGTCCGTCCGTCGCGGCCGGGATCCACGCACAGCCGGCACGGATCGCGGTCGGTGACGTGGTTGCAGATGCTGCACAGCCGGATGGCCGTCTTGAGCTCCATCAGGGCCTCGGCCAGTTCCCGGACCTGTTCTTCCGGCTGACGCAGCAGGTGAAACGCCAATCTCTGGGCGGACTTGGGCCCGATCCCGGGCAACTTCCGGAAAGCTTCGATCAGCCGCTGGATCGGGTCCTGCTCAGCGGTCATGGGCTACATCCCTCCCGGCATGCCGGGCGGCATCAAGCCGCTCAACTGGCTCTGCAAAGCCTTGTCCACCTGGCGGGCGGCATCGTGGCAGGCCGCCACCAGCAGGTCCTGCAACAGCTCGACGTCGTCGGGATCCACCGCTTCTTTGCGGATCGTAAACGCTTTGACGTGCTTGTGGCCGTCCATGACCACGGTCACCATGCCGCCGCCGCTGGTACCCTCTACGGACAGCCGGCCCATCTCCTCCTCCATTTTCTTCTGAAGCGTCTGGGCCTGTTGCATCATCTTCTGGATCTGCTTGAAGTTCATGGCTGAATTCCGCGACCGCCGGGCGGTCAACTCTCCTTTCTCACCGAGACCCTGCCCGGGAAACGTTCCAGAAACTGCTTGACCTTGGGATCTTCCAAGGGATTGACCGCCTGCGGTGCGCTGGTTTCGGGATCGTCCAGGCTGACCTCGATCCGGCCTGCGTCCCCGGTGATCCTGGCAAGCGCTTCCGACAGGCGGTTGCGGCTTTCGCCGCGTTCCAGCATCTGGGCCCAGATTTCCTGGTCCTTGGGAAAGCTGATACGTAGCCGTCCCTCCGACAGGGTGATCCGGGACGCCATCTGGAGTGACTCGTAAACCGCCCGAAAACCGTGTTTCAACTCCTCCAGCAGGCGGCGCAGCTCCGGACCTTCACCTTCCCTGCCCCGAAGGGGCGCCGGATCGCCTGGCTCGGCGTCGTCGTCCGCCTGCACTCCCGACCGGACCGGGACCAGGCGGGCAGGGCCTGGCGCGGGGGTGGTCCGGCCTGCCGTCTCCTGCCGGGCCGGGGGCTCCGGCGACGTGGGGGGACAGGACGACGTGGGGGGACAGGACGCGGATCGACTTCCCTCGGCAACCGACGGCGCCGGTCGCCCGGCAGGACGTCGTCCGCCTGGCACCGGAGAAGGAGAGCCAGCGGATCCTGCTCCCAGGCGGCCCAGCACCTCCTCCAACGCAGGCAGCCCCGCCAACTCCACCAGCTTGAGCAGCGTCACCTCCAGATGGACGGCGGGCTGGGAATGCCATCGAAGGTCGTTTTGGGTCCGATGCAGGACATCATAAAAGCGGATCAGATCCAGGGTGGAGAAACGCCCTGCCTGCCGTTCCAGCGCCGCCTTCTGGGAGTCAGGCATCTGGAGCACAGATTCGTTCCAGCCAGCAGTCTTGAAGACCAGCAGATGGCGGATGCGCTCAATCAGCTTTCCGCAGATGACCTGGGGAGAGACGCCCGACGAGACCAATCGGTGGGCCGCCTGGATCAGGGCTTGTCGATCGCGGTCTCCCACGGCATCGATGAGCTCCGCGACCACTCCCTGGTCGATGACTCCCAGCAAAGCCCGGACGTCCTCATCCTCGATCCGGTCTCCGCCGAAGGCCAGCAATTTGTCCAGCGCGGATTGCGCATCCCTCATGCTGCCCTGGGCGGCGGTGGCGACCAGACTCAGGGCATAGTCGCTGACTGTCACCTGCTCCGCTTCAGCGATCCGGCGGAGCCGCTGGCAGATGGCGGAGAAAGGGATGGGGTGGAATTCGTATTTCTGGCAACGGGACGCAATGGTGGCCGGGACCTTGTGGAACTCGGTGGTGGCGAGGATGAACTTGACGTGGGGCGGAGGTTCCTCCAACGTCTTCAGCAGGGCGTTGAAGGCCTCATTGGTCAGCATGTGCACTTCGTCGACGATGTAGATCCGAAAACGGTCGCGGGCCGTGCCGTAGCGGACCGAAGCGTTCAGTTCACGGATATTGTCGATTCCCCGGTTGGAGGCGGCATCGATTTCCTGGACATCCACCGAGTTGCCGTTGCGGATCTCGATACAGGATTCGCACTCGCCACAAGGGTTTTCCGAGATGCCACGGCGGCAGTTCATCGCCATGGCGAGAATGCGGGCCACAGTGGTCTTGCCGACACCCCGGATGCCCGAAAACAGGAAGGCGTGGGCCAGCCGTCCAGACCTCAAGGCATTGCGCAGGGTGCGGGCGATGGATTCCTGACCCACCAGCTCGTCGAAGTTCTGGGGACGCCACTTGCGGGCCAAAACCTGGTATGACATGTGGTTCTCTGGGGTCCAGGCGGCCGGCTGCATCCAGGCGGTTTCACCGGCACCGGGACTGGACAGGTTTCGGGTGACCTGCGGCACCCGTTCTGGACCTCTTAATGCTGCTTCCTTCCGGACCTGACATGGTTCGAGGGGAACGTCGCACAGGACCCGAAACCTGACATCTGTGAACCGGGTCACTATAGCACGGGGTGGGACTCGACAGGCAGGGTACAGGAGAGAGCACCTCCCGGAGCGCCAACGCAGTGCGCGAGCCCCCTCGGAACGCGAACGAAGTGAGCGAGCTCCCTAAAGCGCGAACGCCACCCACCGAGCGCGGGCGCCGCCGCACCCGAGATCCCTACTGGTAGACCCTTACCCAGTCCACTTCGAAACGGGCCGGGAATTCCGTCTGCGCCGGGTCGCCCCCCGCGGTTCCTCCCACCGCCAGGTTCAGCAACATGTAGTGAGGCTCGTGAAAAGGGTTCGCGGCCTCGGGATCGGGATTGACGGTGGCCGCCAGATCCGTGGTGTTCAGGAGCTGGCCGTCCACATACAGATCGATCCGCTCCGGGCTCCAGTCCATCCTCCAGACATGAAACTTATCCGACCACCGGGGATCGCCGAACTCGGCCAACGGCTTGCGGACGGAATCCCAGGTCGGCTCCCAACGCCGCCGACTCCCCCAGGCGACGTTGGCCAGCAGCAAGCCCTGGTAATACTCCATCATGTCGATCTCGCCACCCCCTGGCCATTCCCGGGCGGTTCCCAGCGTCCACCATGCCGGCCACAGACCGGCCCGGGTATCGATCCGGCCCCGCATTTCGAAACGGCCGTATTTCCACTCATGGAGCCCGCGGGTGATCAGACAGGCCGAGGTGTACTCGGCAAACTTCCGGCTGCGGCGCCAGTCAGAGCTGCCTTCCTGGTAATCGGGATTCGCGAGGCGTTCGCGGCGGGCCTCAATCACCAGATTTCCCTTTTCGCACCAGGCATTCTCCGGACGATACAACTGCAGTTCCTCATTCCGGACGAAGCCCCATTCGTAACTCCAGTTCCTCGGATCGGGAGGTCCGTCCCGGTCGAATTCGTCGGCCCACACCAGTCGGTACCCGGCGGGAGCCGCAGCTCCGGGCCGGGCGGGGTTTCCGGCCTCCCTGGATACCGCCTGCGCCGGAGACGGCCAGAAAGAGGGTTCTCCACCCGGAAGCCCCAGAGCCAGGAGCCACGTCCCCCAGCACGCGACGGCACCCCATCGAAGTATCTGCATCTGTCCTCCCCTGACCCACAGTGCCGGTCAGGGACGGCGGTCGGCAACCGGTACCACCAACTTCAGGGCCGACCAGACTTCGTTGACGGCACAAACCTTGACGTCGACCAGCCGATGCTCCAGGGCGATCCGCCTGATCCCATCCTCGGTCAGGTCCGTCGGCAGTTTCGACGCCCGCTTCGGCCACGAGACCCAGAGCACGCCGTCGGGAGCAATCAGGCTGCGAATTTCGCCGATGCGTCGCTGGAGATCAGCTTGGCGGGTGACAAACAGATGGACGAGATCGGCCGGCCCGTCCAGGAGGCGGGGTTGCCAACTCTCGGGCAACCCGTCCACGAGCCGATGGTAGTCACCGGGTGCGTCGAGAACCGTGACCCTGAACCCGGGCTTGATGCCCAGCTTGTCGGCGGCTGACCTGCCCGAATACCCTGCCGGCATGACGACGTGTTCTCAAGACTCAGGTGAACGTCCGGAAGCTCGTCCTGCGCATGGCGGAGAGGGTGGGATTCGAACCCACGGTACGGTTTCCCGCACACGCGCTTTCCAAGCGCGCTCCTTCAGCCACTCGGACACCTCTCCGCTGGATTCGGAGGAGGTGGGATTCGAACCCACGTGCCAAGCTCATCACCTGGCAACCCGATTTCGAGTCGGGCCCGTTACGACCACTTCGGTACTCCTCCACCGATCTTGGGACGCTTCATTAGACCGCCCGCACCCCGATCAAGTCAAGTCGCGCGCCCCAATCAGCCCATTGGCATGGACCCGCAGATTTGACGCAACTCTCCGGCATCGCCACCGGCAATATTCGCTTGCAGGATACCAAACAGTCCACGTTGAAATATACGAAGATGTTCTGATCGCATTAGCGATCAATAAGATAAAGAATTGACATTTCAATTGTATGCTAATATAATGCCAACCTATGAAAGATAGAAATTCACATAAACATCAACCTGATCTGAATAACGATTCATAGATGAACAAACTGACGCCTTTTCACTTCAAGGACTGTGCGCTGGTCGCCATCGCCACCGGAGTTCGAGCGCAGAACCTGCGCGAGCTGGCGGAAGGCGTCTCCCGGGCCCACCCCGGCTGCATCTATTACCACTTCTGGGGAGGTCTCCTCCGGCCCCATTTCGACGATCCCGAATACAACAACGATTTCGCCGTTTGGGCTTCCCGCGGCCTGCACGACGAGGTCCTGGCCGAGCGGCTGGCCATCATCGACCCGACCGACCACGAGGACATCGAACAGTTGCGCGCAGCCGTCCACGACGTCCTGGAAGAACGCCTCGACGAGTCCACCTGGATCCCCTGGGCGCCGGGCAACCGCCTGTTCCATTTCGTCCGCTCCCAGATCGTGGTCTTCAATACCCGAAGAAGCTTGTCGGACCCGCGTAAACTGGCCCATGTCGTGCCCACTCTTTCCGTCGGTTCCATCTTCTTCCACTTCATCGATGCCCGGCGCCGGAATCCTCAACGGTGGGACGACTTCCGCTGCTGGATCGAGGACATTCCCGAATACGCCGGTCTGGCCGCCCGACTGGCCAAGGTCGACCCCTACTTCGTGAGCCTCAGCGAGCTGCGACGCCAACTGGCCGAGGCTTGCCGGAGTTGGCTGCACGATCTGGACCTGAGGGAGGTGAGCCATGCTTAGCCACTACCGCGAGGTGGTGGGCGGCGATGTCATCCACCATCTGGAGCAACTGGCCTCCCCGCTCAAAGGCCTGCGCATCGTCCACGTCAACTCCACCCGTACGGGAGGAGGAGTGGCGGAAATTCTGACCAAGCTCGTCCCGCTCCAGGTGGAGTTGGGTCTCGATTCCGTCTGGGAAGTCATCCAGGGGAACCCGCCGTTCTTCCAGTGCACGAAGACCTTCCACAACGCCCTGCAGGGCGATCGGATCCCCGTATCCGGCGAGCTGTTGCGGGCCTACGAGAAGACCAATGCGGAGGCTGCCGAAGAACTCCGGGACACCCTCCACCATTCCGACCTGGTCTTCATCCATGACCCCCAGCCGGCGGCTCTGCTGAGTCACTTCCCGCAACGCAAGGGACGCTGGATCTGGCGCTGCCATATCGACGTCAGCCACCCTTACCGGCCGGTCTGGCAGTACCTCCGGAATTTCGTGCAGGGTTACGACGCCAGCGTCTTCTCCCTTCCGGACTTCGCCCGCGTGCTGCCGCATCCCCAGTACCTGGTTCCACCCGCCATCGATCCTCTCAGCGACAAGAACCGCGACTTGGACGACCAGGAGCTGGAAACCGTCGCTGAACGGTTCGATCTGGACCAAACCCGTCCCCTGCTGGTCCAGGTCTCGCGCTTCGACCGTTTCAAGGACCCCCTCGGTGTCATCGAGGCGTTCCGTCTGGTGAAACGCTTCGTGCCGGACGTGCAACTGGTCCTGGCCGGCGGTTCGGCCACCGACGATCCAGAAGGGGGGGCGGTCTTGGCCGAGGTCCGGGAAGCCGCCGGCGGCGATCCCGACATCCACGTCCTGGCCCTGCCCGGAGACGCGCACGGCACCATCAACGCTCTGCAGCGGCTGGCCGACATCGTCATCCAGAAATCAGTCAAGGAAGGTTTCGGTCTCACGGTCACGGAGGGACTGTGGAAGGGCAAGCCGGTCATCGGCGGCAACACCGGCGGCATCCGGATCCAGGTGGTGGACCACCGAACCGGCTTTCTCGTGAATTCACCTGAGGGTGCCGCCCTGCGCATCCGCTATCTGCTGCACAACCCGCGTCATCTGGCCGAGATGGGCAGGACGGCCCGCGAGTACGTCCGGGAGAACTTTCTGATCACACGCCTGCTGCGGGAACACTTGACCCTCATGCTGGGCGTCCTGCACGGCGGCGAAGAGCGGATATCGGCAAAGGTATGGAACAGTTGAGACCGGAAGTCTCACCCGATCACTTTTTTGCACGGCTGGCCACAGTCTCCCGGTCCGTCCTCTTCCTCGATTACGACGGGACGCTGGCACCTTTCCGGTCCGATCCTTCCCAGGCTCATCCTTATCCTGGCGTCCGTTCCGTGCTGCGGCGGATCATCCGGCGGCCGCGACAGCAGGTCGTGATCGTCACCGGGCGTCGTGCCGGCGATCTGTTGCCTCTGCTGCCGGAAGCGGCTTCGCTGGAGGTCTGGGGTGCGCACGGGTGGGAGCGCCGGATGCCGGACGGCACCCTTCACCTCCCGCCCATTCCCGAACCCGCCCGCCTCGCTCTGGAGCAGGCCTATTGCATCGCTCAAGAAATGGGGATGGAAGCCCATTGCGAAACCAAACCGGGTTCCCTGGCCTTCCATCACCGCTCGCTGCCCGCCTCCCAGCTCTCCCGCATGGACCGACTCCACACCGCCTGGAGTGGTGTGCAACGGCCCGGGTTGCTCCACCTTTGCAACTTCGACGGCGGCATGGAGCTGCGGGCCGTGGGAAAACACAAGGGAGACGTGGTCCGCACGGTGCTGGCGGAGCTGCCTGCCGGGACACCCGCCGCCTACCTGGGCGATGACCTTACCGACGAAGACGCCTTCCAGGCGTTGGCAGAAGCGGGGTTGTGCTGCCTGGTACGTCCCGAGTTCCGCCCAACTGCCGCCCACTGCTGGGTTCGCCCGCCGGAAGAACTGCTGGCCCTGCTGGAGCGCTGGGATTCGGTGCTGGCGGAGAAAGGAGACCGGCATGGCGAAGCTTGACCTCCACGAAGGGCGTCTGCTGGTCGTCTCCAACCGCCTCCCGGTGACCTTCACCCGCGATGAGGAGCGCAACTGGAAAGGGTTCCCAGGTTCCGGGGGGCTGGTAACGGCGTTGCTGCCCGTCCTGCGGCGGTCCGGGGGAATCTGGATCGGATGGCCGGGAATCCCCCAGCGCGAGCTGGATGAGAGCAGGTACCAGCTCCTGCGCGATACCGGGAGCTCGCTCGGCTTCGAAGTCCAGCCGGTGTTCATGACCGGAGCCGACCTGAAGGACTTCTACCGGGGCTTCTGCAACGAGATCCTGTGGCCGATGTTCCACGATCTGCAGAATATCTGCCGGTTTGAACCGGCTTACTGGCGCAGTTACCGGCGCGTGAACCGGAACTTCGCGGCAGCCGTCCAGCGGGAGCATCGGCCCGGCGACTTCGTCTGGGTCCACGACTACCACCTGATCCTGGTGGCCCAGGAACTGCGCCGGCTTGGCCTGGAAACAGCGACCGGCTTTTTCCTGCACATTCCCTTCCCGCCGCCCGACATCTTCCTGAAAATCCCCTGGCGGCGCGAACTGCTGGATGCCCTGCTCAGCTACGGAACCCTGGGCTTCCAGACCCGGCGGGACCAGAACAATTTCCTGCACTGCCTGCAGACCATGGTGCCGGAGGCCGAGACCGCGTCCGAGCCGGGTAACCGGACCGTGACGATCCGGGCAGGCGACCGCCGGCTCAGCGCCGGGCATTTCCCCATCTCTATCGACTTCGGGGAGTTTGCCCGGGAGGCCGCCGACCACACAACCGCCGAAAGAGCCTGGCTCCTGCATGAGAAATTCCCCCGTCGTCAGATCATCCTGGGCGTCGACCGGCTCGACTACACCAAGGGGATCCCTTACCGCCTGCAGGCATTCCGCCACGCCCTCAAACGGTATCCGGAGCTGCGGGGAAGAGTGTCCCTGGTCCAGGTGGTCGTACCCAGCCGGACCCGGGTACCCCGCTATCGGGCGTTACGGACCGAGATCGAACAGCTCGTGGGCGCAGTCAACGGAGAATTCACCCGGGCCGGGTGGATACCGGTCCACTACATGTACCGCAGCCTCTCCCGCCCCGAACTGCTCGCCTTCTATCGCGCATCCGAGCTGGCCCTGATCATGCCGCTGAAGGACGGCATGAACCTCATCGCCAAGGAATACTGCGCCTGCCAGATCGAGGAAAAGGGGGTCCTGATTCTCAGCGAGTTTGCGGGCGCCGCCGACCAGCTTGGCCCCCACAGCCTGCTGGTCAACCCTTATCACCAGGAGCAGGTCGCCGACGCCATTTTCCAGGCGTTCCACATGGATTCCGCCCGGCGCCGGGCCCGCATGCGGGAGCTGCGGCGGCTTGTGAAGCACCAGGACGTCTTCTGGTGGGTGGACGGCTGTCTGCGGGCGGCCCTGGATCAGCCCGAACCCCGCCGGGTCCTGCCGTAGTCGGGTTTCAACTGGATGCCGGTATAGTAGTGCTTCAGGATCGCCTCGAAACCGCGCCCGGAGCGCGCCATCTCCACGGCGCCGATCTGGCACAGGCCGACCCCGTGGCCCCAGCCCCGGCCCCGGACCTTCAACGACTCGATGTATCCCTCGCGGTCCCGCTTTTCCTCCCACTTCTCGATCCAGTTGCTGCGGAGGCCCAGGGCGAAGCGGATGTCGTTCCCCTTGAGCACCCGCTTGCCTTTCTCCCCGGAGAACTCCATCTCTACCGTACGCCCCGAGGTGCCGTAAGCGAGGGGCTTGAGCGAGCGGAGGCGGCCCACGCCGGTGGCACGCTGCAGTTGCCCGGCCCGTTGGCGGAGATCCACCGTCTCTTCCCAGCGGTGGTAACGGCTGGAACTGTCAGAGCACTTGACGCCGCCCCGCAGATAAGGGATCTCACGCCCGCGGAAAATGAGGTGGTAGGCTTCCGTGCGCCCGCCGCAGGTGGAGGAATAGAACGCAGCGATGGGACGGCCATCGAAAACCGCCACCCGGCCCTGGGTCTCCCGTACTGCCCGGCTCGAAAGCGGGTGGCGGCTGCCCACACCGTGGTATTCCTGTGACCGGTGGTCGCGAAAAACATCGAAGCCCCGATCGGCGTAGTTGCCCAGCTCGGCAACCGCAAATGTCCGCGCCGCGACAGCCTGCGCCTTGAGCGCCTCCAGTTCGGGAAAACTCCCGGGCCCCAGCTCCAGGGGAACGACGCTTTCCAGGTAGGTTTCCAGCGGCACCTCGTTGACCGCCACCGGCACTCCCAGCGGATTGATGAAGATGTCCACCACCCCCGGATAGCAGCGCCCGCCCACGGTCAGACAGTCAGCCGACGGACTCAGGCGGAATCCCGTGGACTGTTCCAGCAGGGTGCGCTTTTCCCCCTCCAGCTTCAGCAGACGCACTTCCGCCCCGGCCGATTCGGCCAACAGGGCTCCGCGCTTCTCACCGTCGACCCTCAGCTCGGAGAAACGTTCTACCAGCAATACCCGGATCCGCGGCTCCCCCACCTGGGGCAGGGGTAACGGCAGCTCTGCGCCCGGCTTGGGAGTCGCAACCGGCCGGGGACCTCGGCAGGCGGCGGGAGTCAGCAGCACAAGAAGGAGGAAGCCGAGCCAGTTCCGAGCCCACATCAGCTCCTCAGTCTAACGTCCAGGTGTGTCGGGAGCGGCGAGGGCACGCTTTCAGCGTCCGGCCATCTGGAGGTGACGTCCGCCGGCCAGCTCGTCCAGGTGCTGGATCAGTTCCTCCAGGATCCGGCCCCCGTCCGGGTCCTCCACCAGCGCCACAGCGACGTAGCGGCGCCCATCCGGGTGTTCCACCAGAGCGGCATCGCAATGCCAGTGCTTCCATGTCCCGGACTTGCGATAGATGTGGACACCCGGCCTGGATGCCAGCCCCTTCACAAACTTGTGGTGAATTCCCGGCTGGGACAACAGCTCCTTCATCTCCGCCGAAGCCCAGGGGCTGACCAGCTCCCCCAGGTCCATCATCACCAGGAATCGGGCGGCCTGTTCCGCAGTGGCACCGTGGGAGAGTCCGTACAGCGGATCCCGAGGTCCATAACCCAGACCTCCTCCGTAATCCTTGCCGACCCACAGGCCGCCTCCCCTTTCGGGAGCGTACAACCGGAAACGGGGATCCTGGAGGATCATGCCCAGGCGCTCGAAACCAATCAGCCGCAGGGTGTCGGTGGCGGCCTGATTGCTGGAATAGCGGATCATGTCGGCAAGCCTGGCCTTGAGCTCGGGTGTGTAGCTGAGTCGGCCCCGGGCGACCTGCTCGAAGGCACCCAGCAGGATGGCCAGCTTGGGAAGACTGGCGGCGTAGCGCATGGTCTGGTCCAGAAACCCGGCGTATTTCAGCCGAAGAGGATCGCTCATGTCGGCCAGCGCCACCGAAATCCGGGCTTCCCGCGCCAGACGTCGAAAGGGCGGGCGGGCCAGAATGCGCTCC
Source organism: uncultured Acidobacteriota bacterium (assembly GCA_964524795.1). Lineage (GTDB taxonomy): Bacteria > Acidobacteriota > UBA6911 > RPQK01 > JAPXNP01 > CAZGEH01. The sequence continues at coordinate 155,348 of CAZGEH010000004.1, read as the reverse complement.
AGAGCCGCCTGCAGGTCGGAGTCCTTGGGGGGAAAGAGGAAAGTTGATCCCCAGCGGGATTCCACCGGATCGGCCGCCGGGACACCGGTGCCCGTCACCAGCCCTGCCACCCAGAAAAGGATCAGCCCTCTCCCTATCCCCCTCACAACTGCCGTGAAGGCTAGCACAGCAGGGGGTGTCCGCCAACCCTTGCGGCAGGCGGCTGTCCGGTCCCCGACCGCAGGACGGAGGAAGGGGCGGGAAGAAACGGCATTCCCAGGAGGGGCTGATGGAACCGCGAGACGAGGGGGACCCAAGAGAACCGGGATGGCCCACCGGACGGTCCATCCACCGGGTCTGGCGGCCTTTCCCCGGCTCTTGACGGGTCGCTTTCCCGGCTCGCTGTCCGCGGTCTGCTATAATGACAGATTTTTCCGGACACGCAGATGTCACACCGATCAGAACTGCTCATTACCGCACGGGTGTTGCGCGAGCTGGACGGCGCCCGGCGGATCGCTCTGGGACCCGGAATGCCGGAACACCTGATGCCATCGTTGCCGCCGAACGTGGAGGTGGTCCGCCTGCAGGAGACCACAGGCCCGCTGGAGGTGGACGTGGCCATCATCGAGCCTGTGGAAGTTTCCGAGAAGGGCGACCTGGTCGCGGAAGGAATTCCCAACCTGGACCAGGTCCACGCCGCCCGCTGGATCGCTGCCGGTCCCATGCTGCGGCCCGACGGCGGGCCCGTTCTGGTCAAACAGTGCCGGCTTCCCGTGGCGAAGGCGAACTGCGTGGACGTGATCATCAACGAGTTCGGCGTCATCAAGGTGGGCAAGGTCGGTTTCGAGCTTACCGAACTGGCGCCGGGCCGCTCTTCGGACGACATCCGGCTCCGGGTCCGCGTCAGCCTGCACGTGGTGGACGGTTTGGCCACTTTCCGCCTGTAGTCTTGTTCTCGGGTCTCCGACTTCCGTGTTCCATGTCCCCGCCCGGCTGCCTCACCAGCCGGCAACTCCACAGCCCCCTGGCTACCTCATCCGGTGCCCCCACCATCTCACCGTCCGGCGACATGTCGTCCGTCATTTGGCATATCGTTCACCCTGAAACGGACATCTGGTCATTTTCTCCTTGACAGTTGCGCCCCTAGAGCGCAAAAATGACCAAAATGTCCGTTACAGAGCGGCACATTGCAAAATTGTGGGCAACCCTGTCATTGAGTCTTAGCAAGGCATGTCAGTGTCACCCAGACGGCTGAGTCGGACGCGGGCGGAGGTGGAAGGCGAGGCGGCCGAAGTTCGCCGGCTGGCGACCCTGCTGGAGATCAGCCGTACGCTCACCGACACACTCCACCTGCGGGACTCGCTGGTGCAGGTGGTCCGCATCCTGGAGGATCACCCCAGTGTGGCGGCGGCGGCGGTGGGTATCCAGGAGGAGGAAGGCAAACTGTCCTGGACCGGCTGCCCGGAAAGCGCGGATGAAACTTCCCTGCCCCGGGCGGCGGCGGAGATCATCCGGCAGGTCATGGACAGCAACCGCCCGGTGGTCTTGCCCCGCGTAAGTCATGAACCTTCTTACCGGGCCTCCCGCGCCCGCCGGGGTGAGCGGTCGTTCCTGTGTGCTCCGTTGTCGGTCAACGCCCGTGCCGCCGGCGTGGTGGTCATGGAGCTGCACTATTCCGACCATCGCAACTACGAGCGTGCCCTCAACTTCTGCCAGGTGGTCTCCTCCCTGGTCGCCCAGGCGTTGCGCGTCCACCAACTGGTGGAAGACGAGCGCAAGGACCTGGTCGAGGAGAACATCTACCTGCGCGAGGAGCTGAAGAGCCGCTATGACTTTTCCAACATCATCGGCAACAGCAGCGCCATGCGCGGGGTCTACGAGAAGATCACCCAGGTCGCCCGCGCCAATACCACCGTATTGATCCGGGGAGAGTCCGGCACCGGGAAGGAACTGATCGCTCACGCCATTCACTACAACTCGTTGCGGGCCCAGAAACCTTTCATCCGGGTAAGTTGCGCCGCGCTGCCGGAGACGCTCATCGAAGCGGAGCTGTTCGGCTACGAACGCGGCGCCTTCACCGGAGCCCAGACGCAGCGCAAGGGCCGCTTCGAGCTGGCCGAGGGCGGAACCCTGTTTTTGGACGAAATCGGGGATCTGCAGCCCCAGATCCAGGTCAAGCTGCTGCGCGTCCTGCAGGAACGGGAATTCGAGCGGCTGGGCGGCACCGAAACCATCCGTGTCAATGTCCGGCTGATTGCGGCTACCAACAAGAACCTCGAGGACGCCATCGCCCGCGGGACGTTCCGGGAAGACCTCTATTATCGGCTCAACGTGTTCACGGTGTTCGTCCCGCCGCTGCGGGAACGCAAGTCCGACATCCTGCTCCTGGCCGACCATTTTCTGGAGAAGTACGCTGGCGAGCACCGCAAGAACATCCGCCGGATCTCAACCCCCGCCATCGACATGCTGGTCAGCTACCACTGGCCCGGCAACGTGCGGGAGCTGGAGAATGCCATCGAACGGGCGGTTCTGGTTTGCGACGGCCATGTCATCCACGCCCACCATCTGCCGCCGACCCTGCAGACGGCGGAGGCGTCGGACACCCTGGTGCGGGTCGACCTGGAAAGCGCCGTCGCGGCTTACGAGAAGGATCTGATCCAGGACGCTCTCAAGAGCGCCCGGGGCAACCGGGCCAAGGCGGCCCGGCTGCTGGGCTCCACCGAGCGCATCATCGGCTACAAGGTGAAGAAGTACAACATCGATTGCCGACGTTTCAGATAGTTGCCTCCTGAATCAGAAGGCGAGATTCAGGGACAGTCCGCCCCAGACCGTGTCGGCGAAGGTCGCCGGGCTGCCCGCGGTTCCCCGGTAGACTTCACGCGGGTCCAGGAACTGATGGTTGCGGAACTCGCCCAGCAGGGTCGAGTAGGTGACGAAGGCCGAAGCCGACCAGTGCTCCCCCAGATTAATGGGCGCTGAGACGGTAAACGCAAAGTCGTGCGCGCCCGACTGATCATCGCCGTAATAGAAGCGGCAGAAGCCCGTGTTGACAAATGACAGGCTGGCCGAAAGGTCCAGCCCGGGAAACCGGGAGTGGCGGAGGGGAATCTGATGGGTTCCGCTGAGCAGCAAGTAGAGCGCAGGGGATCCGTCCCCTTCGCCGGATTCGTCCACGTCGACGAACAGCTTGGCGGTCGGCGCCAGGGCAATCCGGTTGAGGGTGACCCCGCCGTAAACTTCGGTGGTGGCGGGCAGGCTGGCCGATCGCTCGGGGAAGGTGTAGAAAATCGTCCCCAGATCCACCGAGACCGGTTCGGTTTCAACCACATAGGAAATTGTGTAGTCGATCTCCGAGAATTTTCCCTTCAGCCCCGAGCTGCCGGGGAGCGCCGCCGGATTCTCAGGGATCGGCAGAGCGTCCCCCTCGTTGACGGCCGCCAGGTCCAGGTTGCCCCACAAGTTGAAGCTGAACCCGCCGGCGGAGAAGGTGGCCGTCGGCTGGAGGCTCCAGTCGTTGGTCAGACGCTGACCCCGCCAGATGTACTTGCTGGCGGTGGTGACTCCGCCTTCGAAGCCGTAACTGAGTTTCTTTTCGTCGGTGTCGGCCGCGGTGGCGGCGGACAGGCAAAGCAGCGCCGTGAAGGCCGCTGCAAGACTGTGGTAACCTTTTCTGTGTTCCATCGCTGACTCCTGTTTGGTGGTGGTTCCGGCTCACCGGCTGTGGCCGCAGCAGGTGGGCCGTTCTGTTTTCCGCGGAGAGGGCAACGTCCCTCCCCGTGTCTCATGTTCAGGCGATCTCGAACGCCTCCGGCTCAGGCGGATTCTGGGCAAATCCCGGATAGGCCTCGATGCCGTGTTCGCCGATATCCAGGCCTTCCCGCTCCTCGCTGAGGCTGACCCGCAACCCGACCGTGTGCTTCAGCGCCAGCCAGATCACCGTGCTCAGTCCCACGGTCAGGACGCCGAAAGCCGCCACTCCCAGCATCTGCACCAGGAGCTGCTGGATGCCGCCACCGACCAACAGCCCCTTATCGGCAGCAAACAGGCCTACCGCCAGTGTTCCCCAGATGCCATTGACCAGATGGACGCTGGTGGCTCCTACCGGATCGTCGATGCGGATCCGGTCGAAGAACAGTACGGCGAACACCACCAGGATGCCGGCGACGGTCCCGATCAGCAGGGAGCTGGCCAGCGAGACCGCGCTGCAGGGAGCGGTGATCGCCACCAGTCCCGCGAGTGTTCCGTTCAGGATCATGCTGAGATCCGGCTTGCCGATCACCAGCCAGGCGGTCAAGGTGGCCAACAGACAGCCGGCGGCTGCCGCCATGAAAGTGTTGACGGCGATGGTGGCGATCGCCGTGGCGTCGGCCGCCATGGTGCTGCCAGGATTGAAGCCGAACCAGCCCAGCCACAGGATGAACGTCCCCAACGTCGCCAGGCTCATGTTGTGACCCGGAATGGGCCGCGCCTTGCCGTCAGGGCCGAACTTCCCTTCCCTGGCTCCCAGGAAAAAGGCTCCCGTAAGCGCGGCCCAACCGCCGACGCTATGGACCACCGTTGAACCGGCGAAGTCCGAGAAGCCCAGTTCCGCCAGCCAGCCCCCGCCCCAGGCCCAATGCCCGCCGATGGGGTATACCACCGCCACCAGCACAAACGAGAAGGCCAGGAAGGTCAGAAACTTGATCCGCTCCGCCACCGCTCCGCTCACGATGGTGGCCGCAGTGGCTGCAAAGGCAAGCTGGAAGAAGAACTTTGCCGCCAGGGGGACACCTGTCCAGTTCAGGGACGAGAAGATGCCGGAGTAAACCTCCCCGGTTGCCGGACTGTTGTCAGGTCCCAGCAGAAACCAGCCGGACCATCCCAACAGCCCGTTGCCGTCGCCGAACATCAGGGCGAACCCCACGGCCCAGAACGCAATCGCCGAAATCGAAAAGACGATGAAGTTCTTGGCCAGGATGTTGACGGCGTTTTTCGCGCGGCAGAACCCCGTCTCCAGCATGCCGAACCCGGCGTTCATGAAGAAGACCAGGCTGCCGGCGATCATGACCCACAACGTGTCCAGAATGATTTTGGTTTCAGTATCCATTCCGCTCTCTCTCCTCCAATCTGAGAACCGAGTTGAGTTTGGGCGACAGACCTAGCAACTGCCGTGCCGAACCGGGGAAGCTCTGAGACGCTGCGCATAAACCATTAATCCGCAATGAGTTGCAGGGAAGGTAGCAGTTCCGGAATGATCTACAAAACTGTATGTTGAGATTCTATGAGCTACAAAAACGTTTGAGTTTGTCCGGGTGGGGTCCGCCCCGCCGACCCCGGAGAGTCGGGCTGGGGCCGACGTTTCGTCCGGCGGCCCGGTCAGAAGGTGGGCGGCAGGGCGGACGGTGCGGAGGTTGTAAGGGAACTGGTGGGGAGGCAACACCAGGATGTTGAGGCGGAGTGAAAGGGATTCGATCCGGGTGCCCGGATCAAGCTTGAAACGCTTTCGGATCCACGCCTTCCTTGCCGCCGACGCCGCAGTAGTGGTACGGTAGCCGCCGGCCCGCCGGTTCCGGAGCCGGGGAGCGACCCGCCATGAAACTGCGCAGCCAAAACTGGTTCGAAGGTATCTCCCTCTATTCCTTTGTTCACCGTTCCTGGATGAAGTCTGAGGGCTTCCCCCGCGATGTCTTCTCCGGCAAGCCCGTCATCGGAATCTGCAACTCCTGGAGCGAGCTCAACAACTGCAACGCCCACCTGCGCCAGGTGGCGGAGGCGGTCAAACGCGGAGTCTGGGAAGCCGGAGGGCTGCCCCTGGAGTTCCCCACGATTTCCCTGGGGGAAACCCTCATCAAACCCACCGCCATGTTCCTGCGCAACCTGATGGCGATGGACGTGGAAGAAATGCTGCGAGCCAACCCCATCGACGGGGTCGTCCTGCTGTGCGGGTGCGACAAGACAACTCCCGCCCAGCTCATGGGAGCCGCAAGCGCCGACATCCCCGCCATCATGGTCACCGGCGGTCCCATGCTCAAGGGCCGCTGGAAAGAGGAAGAAATCGGTTCGGGAACGGATGTTTTCCGTTTCTGGGATCTGTGCCGGGCGGGACGCCTGACCGAAGAGGAGTTCGTCGAGATCGAATCCTGCATGTCCCGCAGCGCCGGTCACTGCATGGTGATGGGCACCGCCAGCACCATGACCAGCCTGGCGGAAGCCTTGGGCATGACCCTTCCCGGTTGCGCAGCGATTCCAGCCGCCGACTCCCGCCGGCTTGCCATCGCTCACGAGAGCGGCCGCCGCATCGTAGCCATGGTGCGGGAAGATCTCCGGCCCTCGCAGATCCTGACCCCGGCGGCCCTGGAGAACGCCATCCGCGTGGACATGGCCTTGGGCGGTTCCACCAACGCCGTCATCCATCTCTGCGCGCTGGCGGGACGGCTGGGAATCGACCTTCCCATGGAGAACTTCGACCGCCTCTCCCGATCGACGCCCATGCTGGCCAACATCAAACCGTCGGGAGCCTACCTCATGGAGGATTTCTTCTATGCCGGCGGCGTTCCCGCGCTGATGGCGGAGATCCGGGACCTGCTGAACGGCGACTGCCTGACCGTTTCCGGACATACGGTGGCCGAGAACCTCGCCGGTGTCACCACCATCAACCCCGATGTGATCCGTCCGCGCTCAAATCCGCTGTTTCCGGAAGGCGGCACGGTAGTGTTGCGCGGCAACCTCGCCCCCCAGGGAGCCGTGCTCAAACAGACGGCTGCCAGCCCCGAGCTGCTGGTCCACAGGGGACCGGCGCTGGTCTTCGCCAGCCGCCGGGAGCTGCTGGAACGTATTGACGATCCCGAGCTGGAAGTGACTCCCCAGACCGTCCTGGTTCTGCAGAATGCCGGCCCGGTTGGAGGACCCGGCATGCCGGAGTGGGGGCAGCTGCCCATCCCCGCCAAGCTCCTGCGCCAGGGTGTCAAGGACATGGTGCGCATCAGCGATGCGCGCATGAGCGGGACCTCGTACGGAACCACCGTCCTTCACGTGGCTCCCGAAAGCGCGGTAGGCGGCCCTCTGGCCATCGTCAGGACCGGCGACATGATCCGCCTCGATGTCCCCGCACGCCGGCTCGAAGTCGAGCTGGAGGATCGGGAAATCGCCCGCAGGCTGGCTCAGTGGCGGCCCCCCGCGCCGCGCTACACCCGCGGCTACGGGCGCCTCTTCTCGGAGCACGTCAACCAGGCGCACGAGGGTTGCGACTTCGACTTTCTCCGCTGGGACGGCCGGCCCACGCCGGATTTCGGAGCTGAGTACGCCAGGATGGGACATTCCTGAACCGGAGAGCAGAAGCTTGGACGCAAACCATCTGCAGAATGTTCTCCGATCGCTGTCGGCCGCAGCCCCGCACTGGAGCGCCACCCCCCCGGCTCGGCGGGCCGAGCTGCTGGACTCCTGCCGCCAACGTTACGGGGCCGTGATGCAGGAATGGGTGGACCGGTCGGTTGCCGCCAAAGGCGGGCATCCCGCCGAGACGCTCGCCGCCGAGGAATGGCTGTCCGGCCCCCTGTGCATCCTCCGGCAGTTGCGCATGCTGGCCGGCTCCTTGCGGGATCTCGCCGAGGGGCAGAAGCCGGCGTTGCCCGGCCCGGTCCGGCGGACCCCTTCCGGACGCGCGGCGGTGCAGGTCCTGCCGGCGGACCTGTCCGACCGGCTTGCCTTCCCCGGCTTCAGCGCCGAAGTGTGGTTCCGGCGCGAGGTCCAGCCCGAAGACGTCCCGGCTCTGCAGGCCGGGAGTCCGCCGGCGGAGGAGCCACTCCGGGGGACCGCCCTGGTTCTGGGGGCCGGCAATGTCTCCTCCATCGCACCCGGAGACGTCCTGCACAAGCTGGTGGCCGAGAATCGGACCGTGCTGCTCAAGACCAGTCCAGTGCTGGACTACCTGATACCGCTTCTGCAGGAGGCGTTTTGCCCGCTGGTCGAGGAGGGGGTATTGGCGGTGATCGAAGGGGACCGCGACACCGGCGAATGGCTGTGTTCACGTCCGGAGATCACCCAGATCCACGTCACCGGTTCCCTGCAGACCCATTTCCAGGTCCTGCGGCAGCTCCGCTCCGCCGCCCGGACGGTTCGACTGACCAGCGAGTTGGGAAACGTCAGCCCGGTGATCGTGGTCCCGGGTCCCTGGAGTGATGCTGAACTGGACTTCCACGCCCAGTCCATTGTCACCATGCTGGTCAACAACGCTGGTTTCAACTGCAACGCGGCCCGCGTGGTCATCCTTCCCGGCGGATGGCCGGGCAGCCAAAGGCTGCTGGATATGATCCGCTTTCAACTGGCAGCGGCTCCGACCCGCCGGGCCTACTACCCGGGGGCGGCCCAGCGTCACGCAGCTTTCCTGGAAGCCCACCCTGACGCCTTGTGTTTCGGTGACTGTTCCGAAGATCGCCTCCCCTGGGTGTTCATCACGGGGCTGGATCCTCAACGGGCATCAGACCCCTGTTTCACCACAGAGCCTTTCTGCGGCGTCCTGGCCGCCACCTCTCTGCCCGCCCCTTCCGTCGCTGAGTACCTGCGATCCGCCGTTGAGTTTTCGAACCGGGTGCTGTGGGGAACGTTGAACGCAACCCTGATCATCCATCCAGCGACGCGAGAGGATCCCGCCAGCGAGGCGGCCTTCCGCGCCGCCCTGGAGGAGTTGAGATACGGCACCATCTCCGTCAACCACTGGCCCGGAATCGCCTTTGGCATGATGAGCACGCCCTGGGGTGGTCATCCCGGAACCACGCTGGACGACCCTCAGTCGGGTCTGGGGTTCGTTCACAACACCCTGCTGCTGGGAGGCATCGAGAAGGCGGTGGTGGAAAGCCCGTTTTCCAGCGAAACCGTGCCGCCCTGGTTTGTTACGGCAGAGGGCAGCCATCGCATGTTGGCCAGGCTGGCCCGGATGCTGGTCACCATGCCCTCTACCCGTGGTGATGCCAAATTCAGCCCCCACGGCGGCACGCTATAGTGGTGCTCATGCGCTGGCGACACCCCCAACTTTCCTTTGCGGTTGACCTGGTCCGCGACTGCAGCCGCCTGGCCCGCCAGGTCCAGCAGGCCGCCCGGACAGCCGCGATCGAGAAGGACGACCGTTCCCCCGTGACCGTCGCGGACTTTTCCGTCCAGGCGCTGGCTGCAAGACGGATCTCGTTGTATTCCCCTCAAATCCCGCTGGTGGCCGAGGAGTCGGCGGTCCTCCTCAAAAACCCGGCGGCGGCGCCGCTCCTGGAGCAGATCGCCGCCCATGTGGGTGAGTTCGAACCTGAAATCGATCCGGCGCAGATCCTGAACTGGATCGACCGCGGCCAGGGACAGACTTCGGAACGCTTCTGGGTCTTGGACCCGGTGGACGGCACCAAGGGGTTCTTGCGCGACGCCCAGTACGCTGTGGCGCTGGCGCTGGTCGAGGGAGGATCCGTCACGTTGGGGGTTTTGGGTTGCCCCCGTCTGGACCTGGACCTGACCCAGCAAGCAGGCCCCGAAACCCTGGGCACCCGGGGATGTCTGGTAGCGGCGGCTCGGGGTGAAGGGACCTGGGCGGCACCGTTGGAGGACTCGGACTTTCGTCCGCTGCGGGTCTCGGCCGTGGCGGATCCCCGCCTTGCCCGCGTGTTGAGGTCGGTCGAAGGCGGCCACACCAACCTGGACCAGATGGACCGCCTGCTGGTCGAGCTGGGCATCCACAAACCACCCGCGGCCGTCGACAGCCAAGCAAAATACGCCCTGCTGGCAGCCGGTTGCGGAGACTTCCTGACCCGCCTGGTTTCGGCGGAAAAACCGGACTACCGGGAAAAGATCTGGGACCAGGCGGCGGGAACGCTGGCGGTCGAAGAAGCCGGAGGGATGGTCACTGACCTGGACGGACGCACCCTCGATTTCACTGCCGGCCGCAAGCTCCTGCGCAACCGGGGGATCGTCGCCTCCAACGGATTGCTGCACCAGGCAGTGCTGACAGCTTTGGCCAAGGTCGAAGGCCGATAGGTCCCTGGGGCCAGACCCAGGCGGTCAGCCGGAAGCAAGGGGCGGCCGCCTCAGGTGCCAATCCGAGAGCCGCTGGTACAGCCGGCCCACCTCCAATAGCAGATCCTCCCGCCCCCGGTCCGCGATCAACTGCAGGCCCAGCGGCAGGCCGTCTCGCGTGAAACCGCAGGGGAGGCTCAGCGCCGGAACCCCCGCCATGTTCTGGGGCGCATTGAAGCGAACCATGGCCGACACCAGCGTTTCCTCCTCGCCATCCCAGGTCACGGAAAGGGTTCCCAATCTGGGGGCCGGGATGGGGATGGTGGGCGCAACCAACACGTCCACCTCACGAAAGGCCCGGCTCAAGTCCCGGACCATGCGGGACTGTGCCTCCCGGGCTCGGATCAACTGCAAGGCGCTGATCCGGTAACCTCCTACCAGCCGCGTTCGCACCCGGGGACCGTACAGATCGGGATGCCTGCGCAGCCCGTCCTCGTGAATCGCCAGGGCTTCTGCCAGCGACAGCCAGTCGGACGCCTCCAAGGCCTCCTCCAGACCCTCCACCGCCACTTCCGCGACCGGACAGCCCGCCCGAGCCAGGTCCTGCAGAGCCGCATCCACAGCCGCCGCCACTTCGGCCTCCAGGTCCCGGAAATAGAAAGCGGCCATTCCGAGCCGCGGGCGGCGGCCGTCCGGAAGGACCGAAGGGCGGGTTTTGCGCGCAGCGCTCATGACTTCCCACAGCAGGGCCAGGTCTTCCACCGTCCTGGCCATGGGGCCCACGTGATCCAGCGATGGACTCAGCGGCAGCACTCCCCCCAGGGGAACAGCCCCTCGAGTCCCTTTCAGACCGCAAATGCCGCAGCAGGCCGCCGGAATCCGAATTGATCCCCGGGTGTCGGTCCCTACCGACCCGTTGCCCAGCCCTGCCGCCACCGCGGCGGCCGACCCGCCGCTGGAACCGCCCGCCACCCGGTCGGGGCTCCAGGGGTTCTTCACCGCGCCGAAGTGTTCGTTCTCGCTGGTGATCCCGAAGGCGAACTCGTGGAGGTTGGTCTTGCCGGCGAACACGGCCCCGGCCTCGCGGAGGCGGCGGATGACAGTCGCATCGCTGCGGGCCTTGTACAGGCGATGCGGCGCGCGGGAACCGCCGGTGGTGACTGTCCCCAAGACCGTGATCAGGTCCTTGACGGAGAGGAAGGCTCCGGCCAGGGGAAGTGGTTCCCCGCGGGCGCTGCGGCGGTCGATGAGGCGTGCCTGTTCGACCAGGTCGCCGGCGACCTGGAGAAAACAGTTCAGGGCAGCCGGGGTACGGCTGAGTCGGCGCTGGAGGTCCGTGGCCAGTTCCTCGACGCTGGCGGCGCTGGAAGACACCGCCTTGACCGCTTCCACCAAGGTTGCCGGGAACTTCATTTCTTCAGGTAGAGGGCCGCGTCGGGCGGCAGGTTGTCGCCGGACCAAAGGCGGGCCGAGGTCCACGGCGCCGCCGGATCCATCCAGAAACGGTCGTCGGCGGGCAGACCCAGCGCCACCAGTCCGGCGGCGCACAGGTAACAGCTTCCCACGCAGATGTATCCCTCGCCGATCGCTGGCTGGGAACCGGCGAAGCCCACTGTCAGCCAACCGGCGTGGTCGAAGGTTCCCGGAGCGTCCATCTGCCGGCGCATGACCGCAGTGAGCGCGGTGCGCACCTGTCCCGGCGGAATTTGCGGCGGCAGTTCGCGCCGCAGCGCCATCTGGGAGAGAAGCTGGAATGCTCCGATGCGATAGGCGAGCGAGCGTCCGATCGGCGGATAGGTCCCGTCGGGAGCGATCAGCCGTTCCTGTACGGCGGCGTAACGCTGGGCCGCGCTGCGCACCATGGGGTAGATCTCAGCGGCGAACCCCCCGCCGGGGGCCAACTGCGAACAGATGTCCAGCAGGAAGGGCTGAATGACGAAGCTGTTGTAATAATCCCAACGGTACTCCGGCCCGTCGCCGAAAGTCCCGTCGCCGACATACCATCCGGTGACGGTCCGCAGTGCCAGATCGATCCGCATCCGGTCCCAGTCCGCCCCCACCCGCCGGAAGAAGGTCTCGACCATGGCGCTGAACAGCAGCCAGTTGCTGTAGTGAGGGGTGATGATCCGGGTCTTGCGCAGGGCTTCCAGCACCTGCTGGCGAGTCTTGGAAGACAGTCGGTCCCAGAGCTGGACCGGTGCCCGCAGGATCGCCTGGGCCAGAAAGGCCGCATCCACCAGGGGCTGGGTACCCCGCTCGAAATTCATGTAGTCCGGGGAGGCCGGGTCCACTGCCCGGCCCAGGGCAACCCGCGCCAGATCCGCGTAGGAGTTGCGCACGCCGCCTTCCGGCGAGCTGTCGCCACCCAGTTCCAGCCAGGGAGCAATCCCGCATAACAGCCGCCCCAGCGCTTCCAGGGAAGCGAACTGTGCCCGGTCCCCGCTCACCGGCAGCCGTTCCCGCAAACGTCCCAGCGCCAGGTTGGCCAGAACCGGATTGGCCAGGCGGGTCGCCAGGTTCACCCAATAACTCCGGTCGGCAACCCCAGGCTCGATGTCCGCCGCCAGACGACCGGATGCCGGTTCTCCCGCCCCCGGGACCTGGCCCGCGGCCGCCGGCGGCGAGGTCGGGGCGGCGGCGAAGGCCAGACCGCCTGCACTCACGTGTCTGATGAAGTTCCTGCGCGTCGTGCCCGCCAACCCGGTACCCCTCCTACTGCAGCGTCATGCCGGCATAAGTTACAAATGAGCCGGAGTCGTCTACCTGGCCGGCATCCAGCGCCAACAGGCGTCCGGCAGCGCCCGGCAACAGGCGCAACAGGGTGTAGATGGCCGAGAATCCGCAGACCCGGCGAGCGTCCTGCTCCCGTCGAATCTCCTCGGCAAACCGTTCGGCCGAGCCCTGCACAACCGTCTCGAGCACTTCCCGGTCGCGGGCCAGAGTCGCCTCCACCTGCTCCGGACCCGGTCTGAAGGTGTCCCCATAGCGGGGGCCGATGTGGGCCAGGTCGACGCTGGCGATAATGCAGACATTCCGGCCGCTTTCGGCCAACACCCCGCTCAGGCCCTCCGCAAAGCGTTCCACCAGTTTCCGCTGCAGGGGACGTTCGAGGTCCAGATAGGAGAAGCTGGTCAGAATGGGCAGAATCGTCACTGGCCGCCCCCCGCCAACCTGCTGCAGAAAGACGATCTGGAACTCGATGGTGTGTTCAGTCCGATGACTGAAATCCTCGGTGAAAAGAGCGTCTCCAAAACGCACGCGGATGGCGTCCAGCAGGCTGTGGTCGGTGAGAGCGACTCCCAACGGAGTCTGGAAGTCCTTGGCGGTGAAGGAAAACAGATCCGGAAGCCCGCGGTGGCCGATACCCAGTATGACGAACAGCTCCGGCGGCTCCGCTTCAGCCAGGGCACGGTATGGATGGGTATAGACAGGTCCGCCGACCCTCAGGTCGACATGGGGAGCGATCAGGCCCCTGATGCGAGTCCTTGACCGGCCGGCCGGCAACCCGGCGCCGGCGGGATGGCTGAACAGGGACCCCAGCCATTCCCTCAGTTCCACGGGATCATCCGGGTAGCCCTGGCCGGCATGGAAGGCGGGTCGTACGCCGCTGCGGCGGAAATCCTCGACGAGGGCCTGCCGAAAGCTTTCAAAACGTTCGTTTTGCAGGAAGTGTGCCTCGTCCAGACGGCTGATCAGTGCCTCGAGCTGTTCTCTGGCCACCAGCTCGCCGGTGCCGCGAAAGACCGCCGCCTGGAGATCGGCGATGGAGTTGCGCCCATCCAGCAGGGAAAGGAGAGGCACGACCGGCGCTCCCACCACCAGGAGGTGAGGGCTGATCTGTTCGGGGTCCCGGAGCAGGACCGCGGGGCGGCCTTCGTGCCGAAAAGGGAGAGCTTCCAGGGCGCGAAGGCGGGGATAGGGATCGATCATAGCGTTCTGCAGTCCACAGACCGGACTGCAGTCATCCTAGCACTGGTTTTCGCCGGACAGCGGCTCGACCCTCCGGCCCGCAGGACGCCTAGCGCGCAGGGGTCAGGAAAATATTGCGATAGGAGACCGTGCCGTGGTCTCCCTGCAACATCAACGGTCCCGGGGCCGGTTCGTTGCTGTCGAGGGCGCCGCCCGTGATCCCCGGCAAAAGCTCGCCGTCCAGCGTCTTCTGTCCGTTGACCGTGATGCTGACGCGATAGCCCACCAGCGTGATCTCCACCGAATTCCATTCCCCGGCGGGCTTTACCGCATTGACCAGCGGCGTCAACTGCCCGTAGATGCCCCCCACACAGCGGGGGTAGGGCGCCTTGCCGTAGTCATCCGCCACCTGGGTTTCGTACCGCCCCCGCAAATAAATCCCGCTGTTGCTGCCGGGAGGAATCTTCCACTCGAGACTCAGCTTGAAATCGCGGAACTCTTCCACGGTGCGCAGATTCGCGCCGGAGCCCTCGTTGACGAGAACGCCGTCCACAGCCTTCCACCGATTCTCACGGTTGGCCTCCACCGGGACCCAGCCGGTCAGGTCCCTGCCGTTAAACAGCTGGATGGGCTCGCCCCAGGTCACCTGACGGTCCGAACCTTCCAGCCGGTCCGGAGCCCGGACCCCTTTCCAGTCGAAGGGCGCGCCACGGCCGTCCAGACCGGTCCCCTGGAGCACATCTCCCTGCAGCCGGCCGGTCAGAGTCGGGTACCTGGCGTCGGGTCGCACCGGCGCACCCGGCTCCGGCACGACTGTTACAGTCACCTGGTCACCTTCCACCACTACCTTGGCCGGCAGCGGATGTCCGCCGCGATGGAGGTATTTTCCCGTCCACTCTCCGCCCTCGCGGCGGAGTTCAATCCACGACGCAGAAGTGCGGGAGCCAGCCTGCTCCGTGAGGTTCCAGCGTCCTTCGACCCCGGCTGCCAAGGCAATTGGTTGAATGCTCGTGAGCAGGATTGCAGCCGTCAGCAAGTTCGAGTTTCTGGGCATGGGTTGTGGTCTCCAGGGGCAAACGATAGCGCATTTCCAATCCGGCGGTGAAGATGGCCGGGCCATCCGCTCAGAAGGCGAATTCCTGCTGGAAAACCATGTCTTTCGGCTTCATCTTCACGTGAATGGCATATTCCCGGGTGCCGTCGGTCATGGGGACCTCGAAGTCACTCCGCAAGGTGATGGATTCTTCGGTGCCGTCGAAGTAGGGTTTGCCGGATTCATCGAAGCGGGGAAAGACAAAGGCGGCGTTGGGGCGGCCAGGACCCCAGGGCAGGTACTCGCGAATCGGTACGGTGACCTCCTTCGAGGAGAGGGTGGTGTTTCCGTGAAATGCGGCCAGCGTCGCCTGGCCGAAAAACCGGTGCAGTTCGTGAAGCTGCGGTGTGGTGCCGGGAATGCCCCTGTAACTGATCTGGATGACGATCTGGTCTCCCTGGGGGGATGCGAGGAAGGCTTCCACCTGTTGCCGCAAAGCCTCATCGTCCGGTCGCTCCAGCAACTGCAGCCGGGCCAGCGCCATGCGCACCGGCCGGGCGGAAAGGACCCTGAAGTAAATGATCTCGGTGGTCTCCCGTTCGCCGGTAAACGTGGACCCGATGTTGGCGTTGCGCCGGAAGCTGTTGGAATGGGCCCAGGGCGAGCTGGTCAGCAGCCTGGTGCAGTCCTTCTCGGTCCATTGCTGGAAGTCTTTTTTCTCCCAGAACTCGGCTGCCGCCAGAGGAGCCGCAGCCAGTCCCACAGTCCACAGCAGCGTCCAGACCCGCAAACCGCCGGAAGACTGTTTCTTCATGTTGGTTCCGCCTTGGGGCGAGTATAGGTGAGGCCGCCGCCGGGGTCAAAGACCATGCGCCCGCCGGGGGCCGGGGCCGGGCGGACCACGGCATCTGACCGACAAGATGACGCCTGGGTGTCGTGGGACCGGCTCAAGACGGCATACAAGCCGTGCTTCGTCCGGAAATGCCCTGAAAGCGTTTCCCGTCCCCCAGCCGCCCGGACACGCACGGCAGCCCCTGGGCAGGGGGCATTAAGGGCCCTCGAATGGAGGGATCCTGGCCCCGGACGAGCGATGATGACAATACCGTCACACCAGAACCGAAGATTCGAGGAACAGCTCTACGAACAGTCGGCCCGCATCGGAAAGGCTGTCTCCAGTCCACGGCCCCGGCGGAAGCGCTCCTCAAAAGAGCGCAAGCTGACCGCGGTTTCGAGCCCGCAAGCGGGAGACACCCAAGCCCACCAGACGTACCCGCAGTGACGGGTTCCAGTAGCGGCGCAGCAGGCCCAGTCCCAGCTCGGCCAACCGGTCCTCCGTGACCACCGGGTGGCGGGGCGAGATCTGGCGGGTAAAGGTCGTGAAGTCCGCGTACCGAAGCTTCAGGATCACCGTCCCGGCGGCCAGTCCCGAACGCCCCAACTGTTGCGCCACCCTGGCCGCCAGGCGGCGCACGGTCTCTTCAAGCAGCCGGAGATCCCGCGTATCCTCGCCGAAGGTCCGCTCGCGGCTGATGGAGCGCGCCTCCCTCGCCGTGACTACCGGACGGTCATCCAGCCCCGAAGCCAACCGCCAGAGATGGTGGCCCAGGCTCCCGAAGTGGCGATACAGCTCCCGCTGTCCAGTGGCCCTCAGGTCAGCCACTTGGCGGATTCCCAGCGCGTGCAACCGTTGTTCGGTTCTGGGCCCGACCCCCCACAGTCTTGAGATGGGCAGGGGATCCAGAAAAGAGAGGACCTCCTCCGGTCTTACCAGCACCAGGCCGTCGGGTTTGCGCAGGTCAGACGCAACCTTGGCCAGAAACTTGTTGGGGGCGATGCCCACCGATGCTGTCAAGGCTTCCCGATCACGGATTTCCTGTTTGATTTTCCGGGCCCAGTCCATCGCCCGTTCCCACCACCCGGACTCTGGACCAACTTCCTGGGCCAGCCGGGGTGTCAAGTCCAGAAACGCTTCGTCGATGCTCACCGGCTCCACCAGTTCCGTGAAACTCCGCAGGATCTCCCGGATCCGCCGACTTACCGCGACATAGTCCGCCATGCGCGGCCTGACGAAAACCGCCTCGGGACACAACCGCCACGCCTGGCCAATGGGCAGTGCGGAACGGATGCCGAACTTGCGCGCCTCATAGGAACAGGCAGCCACCACTCCCCGACCGAGACCGTTCCGGGGATCGGCCCCCACCACCACCGGACGTCCCCGGTATTCGGGGTGGTCGCGCTGCTCCACCGAGGCGTAGAAGGCGTCCATGTCCAGATGGAGGATGCATCGCGGCATGGGATCCGCCGTCACGGGGCCGCCAGGATCGAGTGCAGCTCCCGGCACAACAGCTCCCAGGCCCGTCGCACATGCTGTTCGGTGGTCTTCAGGTTGCCCACCGCCAGTCGCAGCACCAGGCGGCCGTGCAGTCGGGTCGAGGAGAGGAAGACCTCCCCCGTTCCGTTGACCCGCTCCAGCAACTGCTCGTTGAGGCCATCCAACCTCTCCCCCGGATCCGGATGCGGCCGGGACGCCGCCCGGCCCGGGACCACAGCGGCGCCGGATTCCGCCCGCAACCGCGCAGGACAGGCACGGAAACAGACCGTGCTGAATGGCGTGGGAGCCAGGCGCTCAAAATCGGGATGTTCGTCCACCCACCGGGCAAACTCGGCAGCCAGTCGCAGGTGTTCCCGGAGGCGGGCCTCCACCCCGCGGCGGCCGAAGTAGCGCATCACCATCCACAGCTTCAAGGCCCGGAACCGGCGGCCCAACTGGATTCCGTAGTCCATGAAGTTGGTGGCTGCCTCGTCGGTCTTCAGGTAGTCCGGCACCAGCGAGAAGGCCTGGCGCAACACCTCCGGCCTCCGGCAGAACAGGACGCTGGCATCGATCGGCGTAAACAGCCACTTGTGGGGGTTGGTGACCAGCGAGTCCGCCCGTTCACAGCCTTCCAGCACCCAGCGTTTCTCGGGCAGGATGGCGGCAGGTCCGGCATAGGCGGCGTCCACATGCAGCCAGAGATCGTAGTCCCGGCACAGGTCGGCGACGGCAGGTACCGGGTCGACCGAGGTCGTCGAGGTAGTGCCCACAGTTGCCACTACAGCGAACGGGGTCCGGCCTGCGGCGAGATCCTCCCGAATCGCTGCCTCCAGCTTTTCCGGCCGCAGGCGGAACTCGTCATCTACCGGGATCTTGCGGACTCCCCTCAGGCCCACGCCCAGGGCAATGGCCGCTTTCTCCACCGAGGAATGGGCCTGCTCCGACGTGTATAGCCGCAGTCTCGGGCCGCCCGCCAGTCCTTCCTCCCTGCAATGGGTGCCCGGCACGGCTTCCCTCGCCGCCGCCAAGGCGTGGAAGGTCGACGTGGAGGCGGTATCGTAGATGATTCCCCAGAATTCCGCAGGCAACCCCAGCCACTGGCGGAGCCAGTCAATGACGGCTTCTTCCAACTCGGTCGCCGCCGGCGAGGTTTTCCACAGCATCCCGTTGACGTTGAACGCCGCGCTCAGCAGTTCGCCCAGGATCCCGGGCCCCGACCCGGTGATGGAAAAGTAGGAAAAGAAGCCCGGATGGTTCCAATGGGTGATCCCGGGAACCACGATGGATTCCAGGTCCGCCAGGATCTGCTCCATGGACTCAGGTTCCTCCGGACCCGCGGGGGGGAGCCGTTTCCGGATCTGACCCGGCCGGACTTTGGCCAACACCGGGTAACGTTCCATGGAGCCCAAGTAATGGGCGGTCCAGTCCACCAGCCGGCGTCCGAAGTAGCGGAACTCTTCCGGGGCCATGTCCCCGATCGCGGTGGTTTCCCGGCTGGCTGCGGGCGTCTGCCTCTCTCTCGGTTTCTCGGCCATGCTCTCACCCCGCCAGGCCATCACGGCCCAGAATTCTCCTCAAGTAGCTCAACTGTCCCACATGGTAAGCCTCGTGGTACGTCAGGAAAGCCAGCGCCCCCCGGATGGAAGAGTCTTCCACCGGAAACTTCCGGGGCGCCGGAGCCGCCAGGTCTCCGGGCGACAGACGAGGCAGCCGCTCCTCCAGAGCGGCGCCGGCCTGATCCCACACTGCAACGATCTGGTTGACATCGGGATAGCTCTGGGGAGCGACGATGCGTGAACCGCGGCGGAAAAGCTCCGGCCATGGAAACTCCAGGGAACCTCCCGCGATGTGCAACATTCCGCAGCGGGCGGAGGCAAGATGGCCGAAAATCCAGATCAGGGGACTGGAGTCGGGACCGGGTCGCCGGTGCAGTTCCTCCAGGCTCAAGTCTTCCAAGGCCTTCCGGTACAGTCTGTGACTGACCCGCAGGTGTTGCAGCACCATAGCGATCACCGGGTCCATGGGAAACCTCCTTCCCTGCTGATTATAGGCGCTACCGAGACCGGCCGCCGGAGTTGGCCGGGAAGAGGGCACAGATCACACGGATCCCGCGGATCACACGGATCACACTGATGGCGCGGAAGTTGCGGATTCCTTGAATCTGGGAGGTCAGGCCACTACGAACTTCCTTGGCAGCATTCCCACCTCGTGCTACATTCCCGCGGAGTTTCGCCACGTCACCACGAGGAGGGGCTTCATGCAACAGCCGGATCAAGGTGGACCGAACCGTTCCCAGGAGTTCAAACCTTACGTCCCCGCCGACTCCGATCTGCCGGAGTTCACCCTGCGCGCCATGGTGCTGGGTGTCGTCATGGCCGTGATCCTTGGTGCGGCCAACGCCTACCTGGGGATGAAGGCCGGAATGACGGTAGCCGCCACCTTCCCGGCGGCAGTGGTGGCCATGGCTGCCTTGCGGCTGATGCGAGGGAGCATCCTCGAGGAGAACATCGCCCGGACCACGGGTTCCGTGGGCGAAGCACTGGTGGCAGGAGCCATTTTCACCATCCCCGCCTTTGTCGTCAGTGGCGTCTGGGAAGAGCTGCACTACGTGGAAAGCACCGCCATCATGCTCATCGGCGGCATCCTGGGCGTGCTGTTCGTCATCGCCCTGCGCCGGACGCTGGTGGTTGAGGCCGATCTGCCCTTCCCCGAAAGCGTGGCCGCCGGCGAACTGGTCAAGGCGGGACAGGGCGGCCAGACCGGTGCCGTCTACGTGTTTTCTGCCATGGGATTTGCGGGCGCCTGGGAATTGCTCAAGAACCTTCACGGCTTTCAGCTGGTGGCGGACCATGCCCGCACCTTTCTCTCGCTGGGCACCTCGAAGATCGTGCTGGCGGGAAGGGAATTCAGTTACCGGGGCGGGCTGCTGCTGGAATCTCCCAGCGTCTCACCGCTCCTGGTGGGCGTCGGCTTCATCGTAGGTCCCCATATCGCTTCGGTTCTCTTCGCCGGGGCCTTGGCAGGTTGGCTGTTGCTGGTGCCTGTCAGCCTCTTCCTCAACCCCGAGCTGACGGCGCCGTTGTCGGGAACCGAAAGCTGGATCCAGGTAAGCGAGGAAGTCTGGTTGCGGCAGGTGCGCCCGATCGCGGTGGGCACCATGATCGTGGCGGCGTTCTACACCCTGTTCCGGTTGCGCAAGTCCCTGATCACCGGGATCGGGAAGGCTTTCACCGACATTCAGGCTTCCCGTCGCGGCACCAATCAGGTCAGCCGGCTGGACCAAGACCTGGACTTCAAGAAAGTCGGCATCGGCATTGCCCTGCTTTCCGTCCCGGTTTTCCTGCTGTACTGGTATTTCAGCCAGTCCGTGGGCGGGGCGGTGCTGTTGACCCTGGTGATGATGATTCTGGGATTCCTGTTTGCGGCGGTGGCGGGCTACCTGGTGGGAATCCTCGGGGCATCCAACAATCCCATCAGTGGTTTGACGCTGAGCACACTGATCATTGCCGCCGTGTTGATGGTGGCAGTCGGCGTCACCGGAGAGTCCGGAATCATGGGAGTGATCGGGGTGGCCGGGGTGGTCTGCTGTGCGGCGGCGATCGGCGGAGAGCTGATGCAGGACCTCAAGGTCGGCCACATTCTCGGCGGGACTCCCTGGCGGATGGAGCTGGCCGACATCATCGGCGTGGTGTTTGCGGCGCTGGCCCTGGTCTACCCGATGGTGGTCATGGACCAGGTCTACGGTATCGGCAGCGCGGATCTCCCCGCCCCCCAGGCTGGACTCATGGCACTGATGGCCAAGGGCATCGTCGGCGGCGACATGGCCTGGCCGCTGGTGATTTCCGGCATCTTCCTCGGTATCGCCCTCATCCTCATCAAGGCCCCGGCGCCAATGCTGATCGCCGTGGGCATGTACCTGCCCTTCTACTCCACGGCGGCCATCTTTGTCGGCGGCCTGGTGCGCCTGCTGCTGGAAAAGCGGATGGCGGCGCGCGAGGTTCCCGAGTCGCGGCGCACCAGCGCCGTCAATGCCGGAGTCCTGTTGTCCTCAGGTTTCATCGCCGGTGAGTCGCTGGTGGCGGTGCTGCTGGCGTTCTGGGTGCTGGGGAACACGACACTGGGGCTGCCGGAACTGCCCAAGATCGCAGAGAGCGTGTGGCTGGGGCTCCTGATTTTCCCTGTGCTCGGCTTCCTGCTCATCGGAGTTCCCCTGGCCGCCGCCCGCAAGGGATCCGCGCCCGGAGTCAAGATCGACTGATGGAGCTCAAGCCCTGGTTCTTGAATTGCCGGCCCGCCCGTCGCCTGGACTGGGAGGAACTGGAACAGAGGGTCATCGTTCTGCGGCCCCGGTTCGGCGAGTCCCGATGGGGACGGCGGTTGGCGGCCTGGCTGGGACTTTCCGAATACCGGATCCGTCTGGATGAGATCGGGTCCTATATCTGGCACCATTGCGACGGGCGAACCCCTGCAGCCCGTCTGGTGCAGCAGTTGCGGGAGGAGTTCGGGGAGAGGGTCGAACCCGCCGAGCAGCGGCTCCAGCATTTCATCCTGCAGATGCGGCGGGCGCGGATGATCAACCTGGAGCCTTCGGAGAACATGGATTGCGCGGATCACACGGATTACGGCGAACAGACTGAACGCCGCAACCTGGGAGAAGCATGAGAGTCATCGCTGCCGTTGATATTGGTGGTCACAACCTGCGCGGACTCCTGGCCGACCTGGAAGGGAGCGAGCTGACCCGTGCCTTGGCTCCTACTCGACGCGATGCCCGGACCGCCCAGGAAAACGTCGACGCCGTGGCCGGTCTGATCCTGCGCATGCTGGCGGAAGCCGGTCGCCGCCTTGAGGATCTGGCTTCCGTCTCGGTGGGTGTCCCGGGTGTTGTGGATGCCCTCGCCGGAAAGATCGTACTGGTCCCCAACGTTCCTCACTGGGACGGCCTGCGCCTGGGAGAAGCGCTTCAGGCCGAGTTGGGAAAGGTATCGGTCAGAATGGACAACGACGTCAATCTGGCCGCCCTGGGGGAATACTGGCGGGGATCAGGGCGCGGCTGCACAAGCCTGTTCTTCATGGCCATCGGTACCGGAATCGGCGGCGGTCTGGTGATTGACGGCAGGACGTACTCCGGCGCCCATTTCAGCGCCGGCGAGATTGGCTATTTTGTTCTGGCGC
This sequence comes from uncultured Acidobacteriota bacterium, assembly GCA_964524795.1. GTDB lineage: Bacteria > Acidobacteriota > UBA6911 > RPQK01 > JAPXNP01 > CAZGEH01. Next base: position 132,972 of record CAZGEH010000004.1, on the reverse strand, counting down.
CCGGACAGCGCGAGCGCCGCTTCGGCGACTTCGGCTGGTTCGAGTCCGTGGCCTCGGGATACGCCCTCGATCGGGCGGGCCGGGATCTGGCGGAACGTTCGCCGAGGACTCTGTTGCGGACACTGGTCCCGGACCCAAGTCGGGTCCAGTCGCGTCACGTCTTCGATGCCGCAGCGGCCGGTGACCGCGAGGCCCAGCTCCTGCTCGACGAGGTGTTCGAGTATCTGGCCATGGCCGTCGTCAACATCACCGCCCTGGTGGACCCCGAGGTCATCGTGATCGGAGGCGGGATGAGCAGCCAGGGGGAACGCCTGCTGGCACCCATCCGGCAACGGAGCGAAGGCTATGGGCTGACCATCCCCCCGCTGCGCATCAGCGCCTTGGGCGAGGACGCCCAGCTTTATGGCGCCCTCCAGGCGGGCCTGGTATCGCTCTAGGCCGGACGAGTTCAGTCCTGTCTCCCCCGCAGCCGGCGCGTCTCAGCGGATGATCCCAAACATGCAGTGAAGGCCGCCATTGTGCAGGAGCAGGTGCTGGGCGTACACGGGAACCACCGTGTATCCGGCGGGCAGAGACCGTTGCAGCTCCTCAAACAGAGCATCCTCTTCGGAGCCGAAGCCGAACCGGGGCAGAAAGACCCTGCCCTCGAGGTTCACGAAGTTCACGTGGCTCAGGCCGGACCACCGGATTCCCAGATCCGGATCCGCCTGGATGGTCGGTACCTCCACGACCTGGAACCCCAGTCTTTCCAGCGTCCTGCCGGCATCTTGCAGGCGCTTGCGGAGATCGGAAAGGGAGCCGCAAAGCTGGCTGGCGACAAGGGCGAGATGGGCGTCGACGATCTGCGAGCCGGACAGACGGCTCCAACCTCGGAAGACCAGCTGCCGGGCGCGCTCCTGATCGCTTGCCAGCAGACGGTTCACTTCGAACAGGGTCAGCCGCCGGCTGGATTCCGCCAGAGCGTCGTCCGCCGGCGGCAGAAGCCACGCGGACCGCGCGTTCAGCGCTCGGCCCAAGGCGTGCCGGAGGCCGGAAGCGGAAAGGCGCTCTCCGGCCCCCAGCAACGACCGCAGTTCAGCCAGTTCCGCAGGCGGGTTCCCATTGAACCGGCTGATCAGAGAAGCCAGGGCTTACCGAGCCAGGCTTTGGTTGCCCGTCAACGGCCGGGCCAGCAAGGCCACCTTCGACCCCGCCAGGAAGTTCACTGCAAAATCCACATGGGCGGCCAGACCGCTCAGGTCCAGGGTCGCGTCGACGCCAAATTCCAGTCTCAGGACGTAGGCATATTCCGCCGGGGTGAGGTCTCCCCAATAAGGGCGGGCGGCATTACCGTGCACGAGGAGGAAGCGGTCCGGATGTGCCGGATCGCGAACCGCCATCAAATCGCCGCCCTCCCAGGAGAGCCGGGAACGGACAAAGCCCGGCAGGGTGGGGGCAATCTGGTCCAGCAAGGGCTCATAGACCGGTCCGTTTTCGCTGCTGCCTTCATACAGGCGACGTGGCACCAGACCTCTGAATTCGCCGCCGACCCGACCGCTCTTTACAAAATCCTGGGCCCACGGATTGTAGGGTCGCAGCACCGGAGAAGGAATCAGACTTACCTGCCCGGCGTCCGCTCCAAAGTGCCTGGACCTCGCGGCAGTATGGTACGCGGCGTGGAGGTCGTGGTTCAGCGCCATCGTCACAGGCGGCGGCTTCTCTACACTTTGCAGGATCGCCCGCAGGACATCCAGCGAATCGCCCAATTCTTCGGGTCCCCGGGTGACGAAACGGGTGGCGTCATAGTCCACCAGCAGGCTTCTCACCGGGTCGGTTTCTGGAGAAATGCGAAATCCCGCCAGTGTGGGCTCGTACAGGATGTGGCAAAGCGATCGGCCATTCCGGCGCAAGAGGTCCCTCTGGAAGGGTAGATCTCGCTCGGCGAAGAAACGCTCAAGAGCTTCCACATTGGACGCGCAGGCTCGGCGTAGAGCGCCCGGCTCAACAGCCTCTGGATAGCCAGGCGTCGGCGGGAGCACTTCCTCCCGGACCATCCAGTCGTCGCACTTTTCGCTCTCGAATCCGCCCGATGAACCCACGGCTGCACTGCATGCCGCCGCCGGGGGTCCGGACGGCGCGGCGGAGAGACCAAGGAGCAGACCCGCGGTCACAAACACGGCCTGTAGAAGCGCCGCCGGGAAGAATCGAGGAACGAGAGCATGCGAGAAGGGCGGACTGGACAATTCGGACCTTCCAGCTATACAAGTACGCCGGAACCCAGGAATGTGACATCGATGCCCCCGACTATGGCGACGGGTGTCGGGAGAGGAACATTTGCACCGGGGCAGCATCTCAGACGGTAGAAGTCCCGCTCCGGTGGGGCCCTTTGACAACGGAGCATGCCGGGCGATGGTGGAGCTGGAGACCGTTTTTCGCTATGCCTCTCTGTTCTTCTTCTCGGCCGCCTCGTTCGGTTTCCTCTACTTCCACTTTCGCTTCGGCCGGGGATCCCGAACCCGCCTGTGGGGCATCCGCATGTGTCACGCTTTCGGCTTCACAGGCGTGTTGATGCACTGGATGTGGATCGGGCAGTTCAGCCAGATCGCCACCTTCATGGTCTTGGCATTGCTCTTTTCCCTGCTGGGTTTCGAGGTGGCGGAACGCTATCTGAAACAATGATCCAGGGGGCCGCGAAGGCAAGCGCCGAAGATGACTTCACGACAGGGATCCTGGCTCCTCCGGACTTCCCCGCCCCAGGAACCCGGACAGCCGTGCCGCGAAGCTCCGAAAAGCCGCCGCCCGGTGTGACACCGCGTTCTTGCACTCTGCCGGGAGCTCGGCGAAAGTGCACGCCGCCGGAGGATAGTAGAAGATCGGATCATACCCGAAGCCGCTGCTGCCCCGGGGTTCAAGCGTGATCAGTCCCCGGACATCACCCTCAACTTCCAGCCGCCGGCCGTCCGGCAACGCCAGGCAGAGAGCACAGACAAAACGGGCCGGCCGTGGCGGAGGGATGCCTGCCAACTCGCTCAAAAGCCGCCTGATCCGTGCGGGATCATCCGGGCCGTATCGGGCGGACCAGACGCCGGGCCTGCCGCCCAGAGCATCCACCTCCAGACCGGAGTCCTCCCCGATTGTGGGCAGTCCGGTGAGCGCCAGGAAATGCAGAGCTTTGAGGCGGGCATTCTCGGCAAAAGTCGAGCCGTCCTCAACGGCGTCAGGCAGGTGCTCCCAGCCATCGGCCAAGGTCACCACCTTGACCGGCAGACCGGTGAGGATCGACTCCCACTCCCGGATCTTGCCAGGGTTACGGCTGGCCAGCAGTACCCGCAAAGTCATGTCCGACCAGCAAGATTGAAGCCTCGTCGCAACGCTCGGAAAGCATGGTCCTCTGGACCTCCACCAGGCTGCGGATTCCGCTCCAGGCCAGGTCCAGCAGGTGATCGAGGCGGCTGCGGGTAAAAGGGGTCCGTTCCGCTGTCCCCTGGACCTCCACGAAACGTCCCTGGCCGGTCATCACCACGTTCATATCCACTTCAGCCGCGACGTCCTCTTCGTAGTTCAGGTCCAGCATCGGCGTCCCGCCGACGATCCCTACACTGACAGCGGCGAGGTAGTCGGACAGCACAGGCCGCTCCAGCAGCCCGTCCCGCCGCAACTTGTCCAGCGCCAGCCCCAAGGCGACAAAGGAACCGGTGATCGAGGCAGTCCGCGTCCCACCGTCCGCCTGGATCACATCACAGTCAATCCATAGCGTCCGCTCGCCCAGGGCCTCCAGGTCCACCACCGAACGCAAGGCCCGTCCGATCAGCCGCTGGATCTCCTGGGTCCGCCCGGATGCCCTTCCCTTGGACACCTCACGAACCATCCGTGTTCCGGTGGAGCGCGGGAGCATCCCGTACTCGGAGGTCACCCATCCTTTGCCGGAGCCGCGCAGAAACTGTGGAACTTTGTCTTCCAGCGAGACCGTGCACACCACCCGGGTCAGTCCGGCCTCCACCAGAACGGAGCCCTCCGCGTGGATCAGGAAATCAGGGATGATCCGAAATGGGCGGAGCTCTTCGGGACGGCGGCCATCCGCTCTCTCAGGCATGGGGCGCTATTCTACCGGAAGGGCCGCACCAGAGAAACGTGGCCGGCCAGCGTGGCGCGTTCCCGGCCGTCGACCAGGAACTTCACCTGGTGCACCTCCGGCAGGTTTTCCCGCAGGGAACGGGTGATCGAGGCGATCAGTGAGTACTCCTCCACGATTCCCGGCAACGCTCCCGCTGGAATGGGGTCCAGGTCAACCACAGCGGTCCCGTCATCCATGAGATACAGCTGGCGGAGCCTGGCGGTGTCGCCCACAGATCCGGTGGGCCCGGCCGCGATCCCGGCTTCCCCCGACGGCCGCGGGCCTTTCAGAACCTCCTGCACGAGTTGGCGTGCCATCAGGATGCGGTTGTCGAGGGCGGGCATCTCCCGTTCCTCGCCCGCCAGAAAGTCGGCGGCATCGGGCAGGCGTCCCGGCCGGGGGAAGTACAGGGTCATGGATGTCGTCCCGGAACTCCGCTCCTCGATCATCGAGCGTTCCAGATCCAGGTGCCCGATGGTTTCCTCCTCCAGGTTTGCCAGACGATCCCGCTCAGATATGAACAGGTACCAGGCAAGCGAGCCCGCGGCCACCACCAGAAACAATGCAATGAAAAACCACCTGTGTTCGCGCATCGATCAGTCGGCCTCGAACCGGAGGAGCGCCTGGACCAGGGCATCAGCCACCCTGTCCAGAAAACCGGGGGTCGCCAGTAACAGGTAATCTTCGTTGTTGGTGAGAAACCCTGCTTCCACGATCACCGCCGGGGTCGCTACAGGTGCCAGCACCGCCAAGGGGATCGACTGGACGGTGTTCTGCGTGCCGTAAAGGCGGTTGAGTTCCTCCTGCAGCAGGATGGCAAGGCGCCCGCTCGACTGCTGGTGCGAACCTTGGGCGTTCTCCCACAGGACAGGTCCTGTCGTGCCAGAAGCTACGGAGGCAGTGGCGGAGGATCCGGACGCCGTGTGAACGTAGACCACCGGGCCGCGCAATTCGGGAGAGTGCGAGCCGGCCACGTGGAGGCCGACATACGCCCCTGCCCGGAAATAGTTGGCGACCGCACTTCTCTGCTCCAGGGCCAGCTCGACGTCACGATTGCGGGTCAGATGGGCGAGGCGCCCCCGTTCGCTCAGTCTCCGCTCGACTCGGCGGGCCAGGTCGAGCACCAGGTCCTTCTCCACGAGACCGGCGACCGCCGCCCCGGAATCCTCGCCGCCGTGACCCGGGTCAAGAACGATTCCGCCCCTGGCGGCGGCCGGTCGGGGAGTTCCAGAGCCCACAACTGGAGCGGTCGGTGCCGGAGCAGGAGCCGGCGGCCTTGCCGAGGGCGGGGAAGGAGGCTGATCGGCACCTGGTCCGGCAGAAGCCACCTGCGGCCGGGGGTAGAATTCAAGAACCAGCCGCGGTGGATCCTGCAGGCGGTAGTCGCGCAAACGCAGATACTCCGGGCCCTTGGTGATCCGGAAAGTACCCATGCCTTCGCCGGGCAGAAACTGGATCTCCCGGATCAGGGACGGCCAGTCAGGCGTAGCGATCAGTTCAGGCTCGGTCAGAAACTCCCGGAAAGAGACGTCAACATGGTCCCGAAAGTCCCGAACCTCGACCGGAGCCGGCTGTGTCGAGTCAAAGACCAGCGCCAGATGATCCGGGTAAGCATAGACCTTTACCCGAACCCGGTTTTGAACCACCTCCTGAAGTCGGACAACGCTGGGCCCCATCCGTTCCAGCTTGCGGTCAAGCAGGCCGGCCAAGATCTTGTCCAGGAAGTCCTGGGGGACCCACCAGTCGCTGCCCTGCAGGCGCACTTCGGCGTCCAGCAGCACGTATTGCCCGCTCACCGCCACCAGCGGCCGGCCCGGCACCAGTTCGGCCTGTCCCCGCGCCCCGGACAGACGGAGACGGCCTCGGCTCTCTTGCGCTTCCAGACCAAAGGCACGGGCCAGATCGCGGACCCGGTAATAGACGATCCCGGCGATTCGCCTCCCATCCACCTCCCGCTTCCGATCACCCAACCACACCTCCAGATCCTGGGCTTCGAGCGCAACGGCGCCGACAAACCCCAGAAGCAGCAGCGGGAGCCAGAGGCAGCGGCAGCACAACATCGGCAGTCATTATACGATTGCAGGGATGCGGCTCCGCTCTCGACCCACGGTTGCTGGCGCCGGCTCTCCGGCGGGCTTTGGCCGTCGGTCTACGGTGAGACACCGCCCAATATGATGGAAGCCGCTTGACAAACCCCCAGTCCTTCCGGTACTGCCGCTTGGCGGGCAGTCGGCTGGGGGAGTTGGATCGAGATTGGATCGAGAGATGAGAGAGATCGGGCGAACGTGACAGTGATGCTCACCCGCAGTTCCCGGACCTGCGTCGAGGTGGTCGATCCGCTGGCGGATCCCCGGTGGCAGCCGCTGGCGGAAAAGCATCCGCGCGGGGGAATCTTCCACTCCCCGGGGTGGCTGACTGCGCTGCGACGCTCCTTTGGTTTCCCGGCACTGGCCATCGTTGGGGGAGGAGCCGGAGCTGATCTGGTACGCGCCCTGTTGCTATGCCGCGTCGGAAGCCGCCTGACCGGCCGGCGTCTGGTTTCCCTCCCCTTCTCCGATCATTGCGAACCCCTGGTGAACACTCCCGCTGAACTGGATGAGCTGCTGCAGGCGTCGGCGCTTGCAGACCGGACGGTGGAACTGAGGCCCCTCGACCCCGGTTGGGGCCCGGTGGTGTGCGCCCGGGGATGGAGGCAGTCAGGAGCGTTCTACTATCACGAGATCGACTTGAGGCCGGGCCCGGAGGTTCTCTTTCGCCGGTTCCACAACGACTGTGTGCGGCGGAAGATCCGGCGCTCGGAACGGGAGGCTCTGGAAGTTCGTCACGGCAGCACGCGCCGCCTGCTCGACGAGTTCTACCGCCTGCACCTGCTGACCCGCCGGCGCCAGGGCACACCGCCGCAGCCGGCGTCGTGGTTCCACCACCTGTCCCAGGAGCTCGGAGAACGGTTGGTGGTATATGCAGCCTACCAGAAGGACTTGCCCGTAGCCGCACTGGTGACGTTGCGCTCGGGAACGTGTGTGACTTACAAGTACGGCGCCTCCGACCCCCGTTACACTGCATCCGGTGGAACCCCTCGCCTATTCTGGGAGGCGATCCAGGATGCCTGCGCCCTGGGTCTTGAGCGCCTGGACCTGGGCCGCTGTGATCTGGACAACGAAGGACTCGCCCAGTTCAAGGAACGCCTGGGCGGTACCCGCAGCCGGCTGACTTATTACCGGCGCCCCCCGGGGCGTCCCGTTGCGATGAACCTCCGGCGCATCAGGCCGATCCTGCAACGCCTTCCGCTGCCCGTTTTCCGCCTGCTGGGAACGCTGCTCTATCGGCACTTCGGATAAGCCGTTCGCTGGAAGGATCGAAGGCTTGAAGGTCTCACGGGCCTGGGGGTTTGACGGGCGGCAGGGCCAGTTGCCGGCGGAGGCGGGAACGTCGAGGCGAGGACGGCTGTCTTTTCCCAACTCCCGGTTCCGGCCGTTTACAGGTTGACGACTCGTCCCGCTCCCATCAGCTCGGATTCCTGCATACGCCGCACCGCGCCTGATTCTCCGGCAAGCTGGGTCGCCAGATGGGTGTGCAGGGAATGGCCGGCCCGATAGGCGTGGATGCGCCCCAGCAGCGGGAACCCGCACAAGGAGATGTCCCCGATCAGGTCCAGCACCTTGTGGCGGACGAACTCGTCCGGCGACCGCAACGGCCCGTTCATCACACCGTCGGGTCCGAGCACCACGGCGTTGTCGAAGCTCCCGCCTCGGATCAGCCCTTTCTTGAGCAGGTCCTCGACCTCCGCGAAAAAGCCGAAGGTTCGGGCAAAGGCGATCTCGCGGGTATAAGAGTCCCGGTTGATGTTCAGATCCAGCCGCTGGCGGCCGATGGCGGGATGGGCGAAGTCGATCTCGTAGGCTACCGAGAGGCAGTCGGCCGGTTCAATGGCCAGAAACTTCCCTTCTTCCTCCAACCGGATTGGCCGGGTTACCACCAGGTAGGTCCGCTGGGCCGGCTGTTCCACGATCCCTGCCTGGCAGATCATCTCAACGAACGGCTGCGCCGAACCGTCCAGAATGGGGACTTCCAGGGAGTCGATCTCAACGTAGGCGTTGTCCACCCCGCATCCATACAACGCCGACAGCAGATGTTCGACGGTCGAGAGCATCACCCCCCGCTTCATCAAGGTGGTGGCCAGCACGACGCGTGAAACCCAGCGCCGGCGGGCCTCGATCTCGAAATCCTGCAAGTCTGTCCGCCGGAAGACCACACCAGTGTTCGGCGGCGCCGGCCGCAAGGTGACCGTCACCTGACACCCGGTGTGCAAACCCACGCCCGACACAGATGCCGAACCGCCGAGGGTGCTCTGCATACTTACCTGGCGTCCTGCAAGTTGAGGGCCAACCGGCGAAGGCTTGATGCGCAATGGCTTATGGCCACCAGGCAGGATCTCTCTGTAGGGATCCGGACACAGTCCTGTTGCCGGAGGGCTACACCCGACGGCTCACTTCTTCTTTGTTTTTCGATCCTTGTCCTCGATCACCGGCTCCAGGAAATACGAGTCGGGGATCTCCGGATTGACCAGAAAGGCAGAGGCGAACCGCTGGCTGGAGAGTTCGCCGTCGGTGTAGACCTCGTAGTTGAGCGGCACGTTCACTCCCTGGATGACGTGCCAGTTTGAGAACTGTTGTTCCTGCTTGTGGCGGATCCCCATCTTGTCGGTGAAGTGGGTCTCCACCTTGGCTGGCAGGCCGCTCGACCGGTCGAAGAACACAATGACCGAATCGTTGGTGGCATCCAGAAACTCGACCGCCTCGTGATCACCCTGGCCGGCAATCTCGTCGGGGCCATAGTAGTAGAGATTCATGCCCTCTTCTCCCAGCCGAAAGCGCAACAGAATGTCCATATCCTGGCGGACAGCCCGCCGGAACTCGTTGAGATCCTCCTCGGTCACCGGCTCCACCGAAGTGCGGCCTTCCAGGTTCCATCCCTTGTTCAGCTCCAGGTTGTAGATTTGGACCAGTTGGCGCTTGCCCTCGCCCAACTGGAACCTCCACTTGGCCGGCTGATACACAGTCCAGTCCTGGTAACGGGTGAAGGACCTGCGGCCCTTCCGGAACTGGAAGTAGTTGCCGGAGCTTGAGGTCCGCAACATGTTCCGGTAGGCATCACCCCCCATCGCTTCCACCGCACGGGCGACGACCTGGAGGGCTTTGGACGGCCCACCGTCGGTCTCCGGGGACTGTCCGCCCATGAGAGCGGCCGTCAGAAAGAGGGCCGGGCCGAGGGAAGCGGGAAGGGTGACGATCTGTTTCGAGGTCATCTCGCAACCTCTACGTCCAGTGGATTCCATGTTAGCAGGCCTCTCACCCCACCCTCCGGTGCCCGATTACAGCCGCAGCAGGTCGCGCAAGGTGGCCAGTGGCGAAGTCCGCGCCTTCTGCCCCAGGATCTTGTCCAGCTCGCCGGCATCCAGATAGATTCCTTTGCAGTCAGGACAAACGTCGACTTCAATCCCGTCCAGGCTGGAAGTCGTCATCTTCATGCCGCACTTGGGGCAATGCAGATAGTGAAGTTCCTTGAGCCGCTGCCGCTCCGCCGCCGCTACTTTCCGTTCGTGCTCCTCCCGCAGCCGCCTGATGCGTTCGGCTTCCATCCGCAGGAAATACTCCTCTTCCTTCTCCGAAGGCTTCTTCACCATGGTTCTGTGCTCCCTCTGATGTTCCGGTCGGCGGACGGAAATCCGGATCGCCGGTTGTTCCGCGGTTCACGTCGGAGTGCGCGGATCTCGCGGACCGAAGGGACCGCTCCGTTCTTGCGGCCGTCCATCTCTCTGCCGATGCCGGTACCCGCGGCCATGCCGCCATAGAGATTGTACAGTCACAAGCCGATCGTCTAAACTCCGCCCAGACTCATGAGCCTGAATCCAACCCAACTCGTGACCGGTGGAGCCGGCTTCATCGGTTCGAACTATGTAGCCTGGGTCCTGTCCCGAACCAATGACCGAGTGGTGGTCCTGGACAAGCTGACCTACGCCGGCAACTTGGCCAACCTTGATCGCTTTCGGCAACATCCCGGGTTCCGCTTCGTTCAGGGCGACATCACCGACCGAACTCTGGTGGCGCGCCTGCTGGAGGAGGAACGTCCGCAGGCGGTGCTGAACTTCGCCGCCGAAACCCATGTCGACCGCTCAATCGACGATCCTTCGGCGTTCGTGGAGACGAACGTCGTCGGCGTTTTCCATCTGCTTGAGGCGTGCCGGAACTGGTGGAACCGCCTGCCGGAGAACGGGCAGAAGCAGTTCCGGTTCCTCCAGGTTTCCACCGACGAAGTGTACGGCAGCCTGGGTCCCACCGGGCTGTTCACCGAGGAGACGCCGCTGGCACCCAACTCTCCCTATTCCGCTTCCAAGAGCGCCGCGGACCACTTTGTCCGGGCATGGTTCCACACTTACGGCCTGCCGGTCCTGATCACCAACTGCTCCAACAACTACGGTCCCTTCCAGTTCCCGGAGAAGCTGATCCCTCTGATGACGCTCAACGCCCTGGAGGGCAAACCGTTGCCCATCTACGGCGATGGCGGCAACGTCCGGGACTGGCTGTACGTGGAGGACCACTGTGCGGGCATCCTGGAGGTGCTGCGTCGCGGAAGGGTGGGCGAACGTTACAATCTGGGAGGCAATTGCGAGAAGCGGAACGTGGAGATCGTGGACCAGATCTGTAACGTTCTGGAGGAGCTGCGTCCGGCGGCGCAGAATCCGGCCCTCGAAGCGGCAGGTGTCCGGCGGTACGCCGATCTGAAGACCTTCGTCCCGGATCGGCCGGGGCATGACCGCCGGTATGCCATCGACTGCTCCAAGATTCGCCGGGAGCTGGGTTGGGAACCGGCGCACTCACTGGAGTCCGGTCTGCGTGCCACGGTGGCGTGGTATCTGGAGAACCTGTCCTGGTGCGAAGCTGTCCAGTCGCGGGGCTACCGTCGTGAGCGGCTGGGACTGGAAGGGGTAAAGCCATGAAGGGAATCGTGCTGGCGGGAGGTGCCGGAACCCGTCTGCATCCGCTGACCCTCGCCGTCTCCAAACAGTTGGTGCCGGTCTATGACAAGCCCATGATCTACTATCCGCTGTCCGTCTTTCTGTTGGCGGGGCTGCGGGAGATTCTGATCATCACCACTCCCGCTGACCAGTCCAGCTTCAAGAATCTGTTGGGCGACGGATCCGCCTTCGGCATCCGGCTGGAGTACGCGGTCCAACCCAAGCCGGAGGGAATCGCCCAGGCTTTTCTGATCGGCCGGGATTTCGTGGGCAAGGATCGGGTGGCTTTGATTCTGGGTGACAACCTGCTTTACGGACACGGGCTGTCCGAGAGCCTGCGCCGGGCCGTGGCCCGGGAGCATGGGGCCACGGTCTTTGCGTACCCGGTCAGCGACCCTGAACGATACGGTGTAGTGACTTTCGATGGCGAGGGCCGCGCCGTCCATCTGGAGGAAAAACCCGCCCGGCCTCGCTCCAACTTTGCCGTCACCGGACTCTATTTTTACGACAACCGCGTCCTGGACATCGCGGCCTCGCTGCAACCCTCGGGGCGGGGAGAGCTGGAAATCACCGACGTCAACCGGGTCTACCTGGAGGACGGGAGCCTGCATGTGGAGAGGTTGGGACGAGGTATCGCCTGGCTGGATACGGGGACTCCCAGCTCGCTGTTGCAGGCGGCGAACTTCATTGAGACGCTGGAACAACGCCAGGGCCTGATTGTGGCGTGTCTCGAGGAGATCGCCTACCACCAGGGGTTCCTCAGCCGGGAAGCAGTCCTGCAACGGGGCCGTGAACTGTCCAAGTCCGCTTACGGCCAGTATCTGCTGCGGGTCGCGGCGCAGGATGGGATGCTGTAGGGGGGAGACGGGAGACAGGACACGGGAGACGGGAGGGGAGGCACGTCTGCCCCTGGCGCCCTGGCCGCCGATTCCAGCGGAAATGTGACAGGTGGCTCCCTCCCGACTCCTGTCTCCCGTGTCCCGTCTCCCGCCCCCCGGTGGTAACATACCGGCCGTGGCGCGGCTTTTCCTGGTTGACGGGATGTCTCACCTGTACCGCGCCTATTTCGCGATCAGGGGGCTCACCAACCGCCAGGGCCAGTCCACCAACGCCATCTACGGCTTCACCACCATGCTCCGCAAGCTGATCGAGGAAGAGAAGCCGGAATACCTGGCAGTGGCGATGGACCTGTTGGGCCCCACCGTCCGTCACGAGCAGTTCAAGGACTACAAGGCCAACCGGCCCAAGATGCCCGATGACCTGAGGGAGCAGGTGCCCTGGGTCCACCGCCTCTGCGAAGCGATGCGGATTCCAGTCCTCACCTGCGAGGGCTACGAGGCGGACGACGTCATCGCCACGGCTGCCGCCCAAGCCGTCAACAGCGGCCTGGACGTGGTGATCGTCACTATTGACAAGGACCTCTTCCAGTTGGTGTCCGACCGCGTCAGCATCCTGGACACCCGCACCAACACCCGCTACGACCCGGCCGGAGTCAAGGCCAAGTGGGGAGTGACCCCCGGGCAGATGGTGGATGTGCTCAGCCTGGTGGGAGACAGCTCCGACAACATCCCCGGTGCTCCGGCCATCGGCGAAAAGGGGGCGGCGGCCCTGATCGCCGAGTTCGGCAGTCTGGATCGGTTGTTGGCCGAGACCTCAAGGGTCCAGCGCAAGGCTTACCGCGAGAGCCTGGAACAACACGCCGACCAGGTTCGTCAGAGCCGTGAGCTGCTCAGGGTTTACGACCGGCTTCCCCTCCAACTGAACCTGGAAGACCTGCGGCGGCGGGAGCCTGACCTGAAGGCGCTCAGGAGCCTCTATGAGGAGCTGGGGTTCTCCAGCCTCCTGCAGGAGCTGCCCGTAACGACCCCGGCGCTTGAGACCAGGACTCAGACCGTCGAGACTCAAGAGGCGTTGGAGAGGCTGATCGCCGCCACCGCGGGCCAACGGGTGGGTGTCGCCGCCTGGTATCGCCAGGACGACCCCATGTTGGGGGTGGTGGAGGCTTTATGCCTGAGCGCCGGCCGCGGCGACGCCTGGATCATTCCGGAACGGTTGCTGCAACAGGCACCGGAGACGATTCACCGCCTGCTGTCCGCTGACGCCCAGTGGGTCTTTCATGATCTCAAGCCCTGGCGGATCGCCACCTGGAACTCCCCCTGGCGGTCACTGCCTGCAAAATCCACCGACACCATGCTGATGGCCTACCTGCTGGACCCGAACCAGCGGGACTTTTCGCTGGACCATCTGGTTTCGGAGCGTCTCAAGCTGACTCTGAACGGCGACGCGGAGCGCGGCTTGCTGGGAGAGGATCAGCCGGCGGCGTTGGGCCGCCGGGCCTCGGCGGCGCGGCTGTTGGCCGACAGCCTGGCGGGAGAGATCGACGCCAAAGGCTTGCGCCGCGTCCTGGAAGAGATCGAGCTGCCCCTGGTCGATGTGCTGGCGGCGATGGAGCTGTGGGGTGTCCGTGTCGACTGCGCGTTGCTCGCCCGCCAGTCCGAGGAGCTGGCCGGCGAAATCGACCAGTTGACGGCGGAGCTGTACCGGCTGGCGGGGGAGGAGTTCAATCTGAATTCCCCCAAACAGCTCGCTTACATCCTTTTCGAGAAGCTCCAGCTTCCCGCCGGGGGGCGGGCGGGCAAGGCCGGCCATCTGTCCACCGGCGTAGAGGTCCTGGAAGAGCTGGCCGACTCCTACGAAATCGCCCAAAAGATCCTTGACTACCGGGAACTTACCAAGCTGAAGAACACCTATCTGGATGCTTTGCCCAAGCTGGTGAACCCCCGGACCGGTCGTCTCCACACCACCTACAACCAGGTGGTGGCCGCCACCGGCCGCCTGTCCTCCAGCAATCCCAATCTGCAGAACATTCCAATCCGCACCGAGCAGGGACGGCGGATCCGCAAGGCGTTCGTCCCGGAACCCGGCTACCGGTTTCTGGCCGCTGATTACTCCCAGATCGAACTGCGCGTCATGGCGCACCTGTCGGAGGACCCCGTCCTGGTGGAAGCGTTCCGCAACCACGAGGACATCCATGAGCGGACCGCCCGCGAGGTCTTTGGCGACAGCAGCGGACTGGATCCCCGGGAACTTCGGCGGCGGGCCAAAGTCATCAACTTCGGCATCATTTACGGGCTGAGTCCCTTCGGCCTGGCCCGCAGCCTCAAGATCGACCGCGGCGAGGCGCAGCGGTTCATCGACGACTATTTCGCCCGCTACCGGGGAGTCCGGGAATGGCTTGAGCGCACCGCCGAGGACGCACGCCGTTACGGGTTCGTCAGCACCATGTTTGGCAGGATCCGGCCCATCCCCGAGATCAACAGCCGGAACTGGAGCCTGCGGGAGTTTGCGAAGCGGACCGCCATCAACGCGCCGATCCAGGGTACCGCGGCAGACTTGATGAAGCTGGCCATGATTGCGATTTTCCGCCGCCTGGCGGCGGAAGGCAGCCAGTCCCGCCTGGTGCTGCAGGTACACGACGAGCTGGTGTTCGAAGTTCCTGCCGCAGAGGTTGACGGGGTCCGCGAGCTGGTCCGGAACGTCATGGAAAACGTGGTCCAGCTCAAGGTGCCGCTGCAGGTGGAAATCGCGGTTGGGGATTCCTGGTACGATGCGAAATGAAACCGGCCGGGTCGGACGCCCGACCGGGTCGCCACCAGACGGACGGGAACCTCTCAACTATTTGTGCGTTTAAGTTGTCAGATACGGTATGGAAAACGCAGCCCTCTTCCAAGGCACAGCCTCCGTCGCTGACAACACCCTGGTGCAGGACTACATCGGAGGCAATGAATACGCCTTCGAACTGCTGGTGAACCGGTACCAGGACCGGCTTGTCAACTACATCAACGGCATCATCAGGGATTACGACCGATCCATTGATCTGAGTCAGGATGCCTTCATCCGGGTCTTCCGCAACGCCCACCGTTACGAAGGCAAGTTCCAGTTCTCCACTTGGCTGTATCGCATCGCCACCAACCTCGCCATCGACGAACTGAGACGCCGGGAACGGAAGGGAAGGTTCTTCTTCCGGAATGTGATCGGTTTTTTCCAGCAGGATCAGTCGGAGCCTTTGCCCCTGCCGGACACCAGGCAGTGTCCGGAGCGCTCATTGGACAAGAAAGAGAAGGCGGCCCGTCTGCAGGCGGCCATCGATTCGCTGTCGCCCAAGTACCGGGTCGCTTTCATTCTCAAGGAGGTCCAGGGACTGTCTTATGAGGAGGCGGCACAGGTTCTCAATCTTTCGGTGGGTACGGTAAAATCCCGGATCCACCGGGCAAAGATACTTCTGAGGGAGAAGTTGACAGGAATCCTATGAATTGCGAACAGGTCCAGCTCAGCCTGGTCGAAGACGTGGCGAACCGCACCGAGGAGCAGGTGGCCCGCCATCTGGAGTCGTGTACGGTGTGCCGTCGCGTCTGCGATGAGCTGCTGGAGCTCGAAGACCTTTCGCGGAGCCTGAGCGGCCGGTTCCGGGTGCCGGCGACCTTCCAAGCTGAAGTGCTCGCCCGGGCCGCCGTGGAGAGACCGCGGAAACGACGTCTTCGCTTTGCGCTGGCCGCCGCCGTCTTCGTGGTGATTTCCGTCGGACTGGTGAGGCCTTGGGACCGTCTGAGTGCGGTGGATGCACCGCGGCGCGAGGAACCTCACCAGTGGGCGGTTTCTTGGGGAGAGGGTGTTCCTGAGCGGGACACCCCTATGGTAGAAGTCGTCATCGAGGGGCAGGAGGAACCTCTGATCCTGAGGCTTCCTTCCACCATCGAGATCCGGCGGACCGATCTCAGGGAGGACTTCTACATCCAAAATGTCAGTCATTGACGAGACCCGGGCAGGCACACTGGCACCGACACTGCTGCTCTCCTTGAGTCTCGCGGCAGGGACGTGTCCCGCCTTCGCCAACGCCCTCGGCTACGGTACACCGGAATTCCCCGATTCCCTGGTGCGGGTCCAGATCAGACACCGTTTTCCGGGAATCCATTTCGCCGGACGCCTGATCCCTTACTCCACCGTGGTCGAGATCAACGAGTTCTCGGGAGTTGTTCTGGACAATGGCGGACACGTGGGACTCTACGTCGGCAGCGCCTGGACCCGAATCCCCGTGGACAAAGTGGACGTTACCGTGTCCCTGCCCCCCGGAGACCAGGTCCCGGCCAGACTGCTCGGCATCGATGAGCGGGTGTCGCTGGCGGTCGTCCAGATCACGGACCGCCTCCAGCAGGGGGCGCTGCTGGGGAGCTTCTCCGACGGCCGGCCCATCCGGGTCACAGGTTGGAAGGACGGCCGCTGGAATCTGGCCCGGTTCGATATGGCGTCGAAGGTTCCCAGCGAAGTTGAAGTCGAGGAGGAGCTGCGCGGCTCGTTTCCTGAAAAGCTCGCCCCGGAATTCCCCCTGGAGGGAAGCCTGCTGTTCGACGAGTCGGGCCGGTTTCTGGGGTTCCTCACCCAGGCCGACCGGGTGGGGCTCAGTCGCAGTACCAGGCTGCTGCGGGTTTTGCCCGCCGCCGCGGTGCGGGACTCCATCAAGCAGGTTCTCACCAGCGGGGGCAGCGTCCGGGCCGGCTGGCTCGGCGTTTTCATCAAGGACGAAAACCGTCGGGTCGAGGTGAAGGACGTTGTGGACGGGAGCCCCGCGGATCGCGCCGGGCTGCAGCCCGGTGACCTGATCCTCAAGGTGGCCGGCCGCAATATCTGGTCCCGCGGCCAGTTCGTGAGACTGATCCGCTGGCTGGGTCCGGGCACCCAGACCCCGGTGATAGTGGAGCGTGAGGGCCGTTCCATCGAGTTGCAGACCCGGTTGCAGTCCTGGGCTGAATCCCGCCCCCCGACCACCGCCTGGGCGATGGAAATCCCCCGCGTCCTGGGTTCCGGTTCAAACACCGTGGAGGCCCGCAATATCAGGTTCTATCCGGTATTGGTCAACCCCACCGAAACCCTGGGGCTGACCGTGGAACCCGTCACCCCTCAGTTGGCCGAGTTCTTCAAGGTCCCGGGCGGCCAGGGACTCCTCATCAAGGCCGTTCTGGAACAGAGTCTGGCCGGGAAGATGGGATTCAAGGCCGGCGACGTTCTGGTCACCGTCAATGGATCCCAGATGACTTCCTCCGCGGACCTCTCCCGCATTCTGATGAGTTCCCGTGACGGCCTGGTGGAAGTAACCTTCGTCCGTCAGGGTGAGGTCCTGACACAACGGGTGGTCACCCCCTGACGAAACATGGACGCCATTCTGGTCCGGGGTGCCCGCCAGCACAATCTCCAAAACATTGACCTGCGGCTGCCCCGCAATGCCCTGACTGTCATCACCGGACTCAGCGGCTCGGGTAAGTCGAGCCTGGCCTTCGACACGCTCTATGCGGAGGGCCAGCGCCGCTATATCGAATCGCTGTCAACCTACGCGCGCCAGTTTCTCGAACAGCTCGAGAAACCCGATGTGGACGCCATCGACGGGCTTTCACCCGCCATCTCGATTGAACAGAAGACCGCTGCCCGGGGCGGACGGTCCACCGTCGGCACCATCACTGAGATTTACGACTACCTCCGCCTGCTGTTCGCCGGCGTGGGCATTCCCCACTGTCCATCCTGCGGCACCCCGATTTCGCGGCAGTCACTGGACGAGATGGTGCAGCGCATTATGCGGATTCCCGCGGGGTCGCGTTTGATGATCCTTGCTCCGGTGGTCCGCGGCCGGAAGGGCGAGTTCCGGCGCCAGTTCGAGAAATATGCCTCGGAAGGGTATCTCAAGGCGCGGGTGGATGGTGAGATCGTCGATCTTGACGACCCGCCGTCCCTCGACCGTCACAAGAACCACACCGTGGACGTGGTGGTGGACCGGCTGGTGGCCGGTGAACATCAGGGAGCCCGGATCGAGGAATCCTTGCGGCAGGCGCTCCGCCTGGCCGACGGCCTGGTGACGGTCTCGGTCAGGGGCGGCGACGAGTGGCTGTTTTCCGAGCGGATGGCCTGCGCCGGCTGTGGCATCGACGTTCCCCGGCTCGAGCCCCGCAGCTTTTCGTTTAACAGCCGCTTTGGAGCGTGCCCGGTTTGTGACGGTCTCGGGTCTGCCCTGCAGGTGGACCTCGACCGCCTGGTCCGCAATCCCAACACCGCCTGTCACCAAATCGAAACGGCACTCGAGGACAAAGACCTGGAACACTATCTCCGGGAGGCTTGCCGTGCCCTGGTCCGGCACTTCCGGCTGAACCCCGACGTGCGTTTCGCCGAACTCCCATCCGAGGTCAGGAGCGCGTTGACCGACGGGGTTACCGAGAAGATCGAGTTCCGGTTCGGCGATTTCAGCTATTTCTCCGTGTTCGAGGGCCTCAGCCGCTGGTTCCGAAACCGTATCGAAAGTACTGCCAGTACCGCCCGCCGGGAACGCCTCTCCAGCTACCTGGTGGAAGCACCCTGTGGCGCCTGTGGCGGGTCGCGGCTCCGTCCCGAAAGTCGGGCCGTCAAGTTCCGCGGCCGTTCCATCGCCGATTACTGCCGGCTGCAGCTCGACCAGTGTGAGGCCGCCCTCTCCAGCATCGAGCTGGAGGAACGTGAGGCCCTGATCGCCAGGCCGATCCTGGACGAAATCCGCAACCGCATCTCCTTCCTGCTGGACGTCGGTCTCGACTATCTCACCCTTGACCGCCGGGCCGACACCCTCTCGGCCGGGGAAGCCCAGCGGGTACGACTGGCAACCCAGGTGGGTTCCTGCCTGCGCGGCGTTCTCTACGTACTGGACGAGCCCTCCATCGGACTGCACCCCCGCGATACCGAAAGCCTGCTGCAGACCCTCGTCCGCCTGCGGGACTTGGGCAACACAGTCGTGGTGGTGGAACACGACGAAGAGACCATCCGCCGCGCGGACCATGTCGTCGACCTGGGGCCGGGAGCGGGCGTTCACGGCGGACGCGTCATCGCCGAAGGTCCGCCCGCCGCCATCGAAGCCGCCCCGGATTCCCTGACCGGAGCCTACCTGGCCCGCCGCCTGCGGATCGAACCCAGACCGACACGCCAGGGTAGCGGACGAAAGATTGAGCTCGTGGGAATCCGCCACCACAACCTGGTCGATGTGTCGGTCTCGTTTCCCCTGGGGATGCTGATCGCCGTCACCGGCGTTTCCGGGGCGGGCAAGTCCTCCCTGGTGGACGAGGTGCTCTACCGCTCCCTTGCCCGCAAACTTTACGGCTCCTTGGCCGAACCCGGCTTCGTGCGCGAAATCCGGGGGCTGGAATACCTGGACAAGGTGATCGAAATCGACCAGTCGCCCATCGGGCGGACGCCGCGCTCCAACCCCGCCACCTACGTGGGGGTGTTCACCCCCATCCGGGAACTGTTCGCCATGTTGCCGGAGTCCAGGATCCGGGGCTACAAGCCCGGACGTTTCAGCTTCAACGTCAAGGGGGGACGCTGCGAGGTGTGCCGGGGCGACGGCCAGCGCCGGATCGAGATGAACTTCCTGCCGGACGTCTACGTCCACTGCGAGGCTTGCGGCGGCGCCCGCTACAACCGCGAAACCCTGGCGGTCCACTACAAGGGTTACTCCATCAGCGAAATCCTGGACCTGCCGGTGGAGCGCGCCCTCACCGTGCTGGAAGGTATTCCCGCCATCGAGTCCCGGCTGCGGACCCTCCAGCGCGTCGGCCTGGGCTATCTCACACTGGGACAGTCCTCCACGACCCTCTCCGGCGGTGAAGCCCAGCGGGTGAAGCTGGCCCGCGAACTGAGCCGGCGCTCCACCGGCAATACCCTCTACATCCTCGACGAACCCACCACCGGCCTGCATTTCGAGGACGTCCGCAAGCTGCTTGACATTCTCCAGGAGCTTGTCGATCTTGGAAACACTGTGGTCGTCATCGAGCACAACCTGGATGTCGTTCGCTGTGCCGACTGGATCATTGATCTGGGGCCTGAGGGAGGGGCAAAGGGAGGTCAGGTAGTGGCAACGGGAACGCCGTTCCAGGTCGCTCAGGTGACTGCTTCCCACACAGGACGCGCTTTGGCGCGCTACTTCCGGGAGGCTTCCCGGCCCGAGGCCGGCTGATGAGCCGATTCTCCCGCTTCGATTTCAGCCGGATCCGGCGGTACCCCGTCAGCGACCGCCCCAGCAAGGTGAGTCACGAAGCTTTCGGCCGCCCCCTGCACCAGGACTCCCTCACCGCTTTCCTCGAGTCTCTCCCCAACCTGCTGGCGGCGCGCCAACTGCGGGAGCTGGTGGCGGCGATCCGGGAAGCCCGCCGCCGAGGGCGTTCGATCATCTGGGCCTTCGGCGGCCACGTGGTCAAGGTAGGTCTTGCTCCCGTCCTGCTGGACCTGATGGAGCAGGGCTTCATCACGGCGCTGGCTACCAACGGCAGCGGCGTGATCCATGACTTCGAGATCGCCCTGTGGGGCAAGACCTCGGAGGACGTGGACCGGGAGCTGTCAGACGGCGGGTTCGGCATGGCGGAGGAAACCGGACGCTGGCTCAACCAGGCGGTCATCGCCGGCCGGCAGGATTCGCTGGGAATCGGGGAGGCGGTGGGTGTGTTCCTCGAACGCCGGCAGCCTCCCTACGCGCACCTGTCGCTGCTGTTGGGCGCCCACCGCCGTGGACTGCCCCTTACCGCCCACGTGGCCATCGGCACCGACATCATCCACGTTCACCCTGAGGCTTCGGGGGAAGCCTTGGGCGCCGCATCCCTCGTGGATCTTTCCATCTTCACCGCCCAGGTGGAGCACCTCCACGAGGGAGGTGTATTCCTGAACCTCGGTTCCGCAGTGATCCTGCCGGAGGTATTTCTCAAGGCGGTTTCGGCGGTGCGCAGTTCCGGCAGGCCGCTGGCGGGTTTCACCACCGCCAACCTCGACTTCATCCAGCACTATCGGCCGCAGCAGAATGTGGTCCGACGTCCGGTCCTGGAGTCGGGAACCGGCATCAGCCTGACCGGCCATCACGAGCTCCTGGTTCCCTTGCTGGCCGCCGCCCTCAAGTGGACACGTCCCTGAAGGGATCCCTGAAGGGAACGGAATGCTGGCGGAAGGCACGACCGATGTTGCCCAGCGGATCGGGATCATCATCCCGGCCCTGAACGAGGAACCGACCGTCGCTCACGTCGTGGCCAGGTGCCTGGAGTCGACACGTGGATGGGGACAGGTCCGGGTGGTGGTGGCCGACAACGGTTCCACCGACCGGACCGCCTTGCTGGCCCGGGAGGCCGGCGCTGAGGTGGTGCAGGTTCGCCTGCGCGGCTATGGCAATGCCTGCCTGGGCGCGCTGGAACATCTGGGAGACTGGCCCGAGGTATTGGTGTTTCTGGACGCCGACGGGTCGAGCCGGCCCGAAGAAATCCCGCTGCTCCTGCAGCCGCTGGCCGACAGACGGGCGGACCTTGTCCTCGGACGGCGCCCCGCCGGGGCTGCCATGACTCCGCCCCAACGGTGGGGAACCCGGCTGGCGGTCTGGCTGGTCAATCAGCGCTGGGGCGCCGACTACCACGACATGGGCCCGTTTCGGGCGATCCGGCGGCAGGTCCTGGCCGAGCTGCCAATGACCGATCGCACCTGGGGGTGGACCATCGAAATGCAAATCCTCGCCTGGCGAAAAAGGGTGCGATTCCAGGAGGTTCCGGTTTCCTGGGAGCCGCGTCTGGGGGGGAGATCCAAGATCAGCGGGACCGTTTCAGGGGTCCTGCGGGCCGGGGGCAGGATCCTGTGGACGGTTGGACGCTACAGTCTGCTTCGGACCGCCAGCATTCCAGAGTCCAGCCGGAACAGCAGGTCGCGGTAAACGAATTCGACCTGCGCCCGGGTCCGGGAGGGCTCGTCCGAGGTCTCGATGACATAGTCCGCGTAGGCCACCTTCCGCAGCAGGGGCAACTGCGTGGCGATGCGCTCCCGCGCCTGATCTTCGCTGATCCCGTCACGCTGGACCACCCGCTTCAACTGGGTGGAAGGAGGACAGTAAACGAGGACCAGCTGGTCGTACTTGCGGTAGCTTCCGACCTCGATCATGAGCGCCGCATCCACAACCACCATCCGGTGCGTTCTCCCCGGGGAGCCGGTTTCGAGTTCGCGAACCCGTTCGTCCTCTGCCCCCAGGATCCGGGGATGCAGGATGGCGTTGAGGCGTCTCAGCCGCGCCGGACAGCTGAAAACCAGGACGCCCAACGCCTTGCGGTCGATCTCCCCGCTTTTGTCCAGCACTTCGTCCCCAAACGCCTGGACGATTTCGCCGTGGGCCGGCAGTCCCGGCCGGACCACCTCCCGGGCGATCCGGTCCGCGTCGATGACCGCCGCACCCAATTCAGCAAAGTATCGGAGGACATGGCTTTTCCCGGTGGCGATACCGCCGGTCAACCCGACTTTCAGCAGCGGCGTCTGCAACGGTAGCCTTCCTCTGCCTCAGAACCTGAACTCCACCCAGGAACTCCAGCAGGGCTCGTCCTGCTTGGGAGTCACCCGGATCCGGAACGGGTTCCAGGCCTTGAGATCTGCCCAGAGTTCGCGGGGAAACGGTCCCATGATCTGGTGATTCCCCAGGACTTCGTACCGCCCCGCTACATGATGATCGCCGGTGCCGATGTCGTACTCCACCACGTAGGCGGTTTCCATGTCGCCACTCCAGTCGAACAGCAGGGTCCCGGTATGAACCTCGTAGTCCAGCGTCTTACCATGTTCCGGAGTGTAGATGCGGGGACAGGATCCGCTGGAGTGCCTGAGCGGGGCTCGGGGCGAGTCGCCGAACTGTTGGGTGGAGAGCCGCCGATTCTCCTCACACATCTCCCCCAACAGTTCCCGGAGTTGTGCCGTGTGGCCAGGAAAAGACTCCGCGACGTTACGGGTCTCTTCCGGATCCGCCAGCAGGTCGAAAAGCCGGCCGTCCTCAAGGTACTTGAAGCGCCCCCGGCGGACTCCCCTCACCCACTCGTCTTCCCTGTCCTTGGGAGTCTGGTTGCCGGCCGCTACCGACTCGAACAGCAGGGCACGGTCCGGTTCCGGTTCAAACAGATCGCGTCCTTGCACCCCTTCCGGGCGGTGCCAGCCCTGCAGCCGGCAAATTGTGGGCAACACGTCCACCTGGCTTACCGGGTGGAAAAACACCTGCCCTCCCGCGATTCTCCCCGGCCAGGAGACGATGAGCGGGATGTGCAGCACCTCCTCGTAAAGTTTGGCCTGCAGCGACGTGGAGGCATGTCCCACGAAACCGTGGTCCAGCAGTTCCTCCCCATGGTCCGCGGTGAAGACGATGAGTGTCGACTCCAGAAGAGCGCGTTGGGCCAGCAGCTCGATCACCTGTCCAAAAAACTGGTCCATGTGCCGCACTTCAGCGTCATACAGCGCTTCCAGGACGGGGCGGTCCTCGGCCCCGAATTCGGCCGAACCCCGGGGCACGATCGCTCCGTTGAGCACGGCACGGATCCCGGGACTCCTCTCCAGCTCCGCCCGGGGCGCCGGCAGCAGCGGATCCGGAGGCCGGTAGGGCTGATGGACCAGCGTGGTATGAAACCAGACGAAGAAAGGCGGCGAGTCCGGCCCCTGGGCGTGTTGATCGAGCCAGTTCAGGAGGGCCTGGCTTTCCTCCGTCCCCAGGTACTGCCTGTCCACTTCCCCCAGCCCCAAGTTCCGGTAGTAGGGCGCAAACGTAAAGAAGTTGAGGTTCGGCACCAGATAGCCTCGTTTACGGAACATCCGCTGGAGCGTGACCATCTGAGGAGAACCGGTTCGGTCGCGGTTGTCCACACCGTGGACCCCGGGGTACAGGCCAGTCAATAGCGACACCAAACCGGGAGCGGTCCAGGCCGAAACGCTGTAAGCCTGGGTGAACACGGCGCCGCTGGCGGACCACCGGTCCAGGTGGGGAGTATTGGCCGCCGGACCGCCATAAACACCCAGACGGTCGGCCCGGCAGGAGTCCACCGTAAACAGGAGTACATGTCTGGCCGGGTCGGCAAGCAGCGCCGGAGCGAAGACCAGTGCCGCCAGCAATAATGCCGCCGCCCGCAGCCGCAAGCGTGAACAACGGGATCGTTGGCCGCAGTTCCCTCCGGGAGGGGCGTCACCGGGGGCAGACCGCACCTGCTGGAGCTGAGGCCGCGGTTGGGCAGACACGAGCCAGATGATAGCATCACCGCGCATATGGAGAGCTTCTACCACCGTGTCTTCGAGGCTCTTCCCATTTTCCTGCAACGCCGGATCCACCCCTTGGAGTCTTCCTTGCAAGAATTCATGGCCTCGGCCGCCCGGGCTGGTCACGGTGTAGTCCTGGATGCCGGCGCCGGCGAATCCAGGTTCCGTGCTCTTTTCCGGGGTTCCCGCTACATCGCGGTGGACTTGGGCGTAGGGGACCATACCTGGGACTACTCGGGTCTGGACCTCAGGGCGGATCTGTCGGCGCTGCCGGTTCGTTCGGCCTCGGTGGATGCGGTCCTGAACACCCAAGTCCTGGAACATGTCCCGGATCCGGCGGCGGTCCTGGTCGAGCTGGCTCGGGTCCTGAAACCGGGCGGCGTCCTGTACCTGACAGCGCCGCAAGGCTGGCACGAGCACCAGCAGCCGCATGACTACTTCCGTTTTACCCGCTTTGCGCTGGAGCGGATGCTGGCGGCGGCGGGGTTCGATCGATGGGAGGTCGAACCCATGGGCGGCTACTTCCGGTACCTGGGACATCGCCTGACCTACATCCCCAAAGTACTTTTTCAGGATCTGCGGGGTTGGCGGCGGGTGGCATGCTTTCCCCTGGAGTTGGCGGCGCTGGCGGTGTTCTGCTTCTGTGCGCCGCTGCTTTGTACGGCTCTGGACGGGCTGGACCGGCGGCGCGAATTCACCTTGTGCTACCGGGTCCGGGCGGTTCGGGCCCTGGGGGAGGGAAGGGCTGCAACTGGAGATGCCCTGCCGGCATCTGATAGGCTGTCAAGAGAAAGGGGGCGAACTGGATTCGACGGGAGCAATTGAGGCGGTCGATGCATGCCGAGGCGCCAACCCTCGCAAAAATTGGCAAACCTGATAAGTGCCAACGATCAGTTAGCCTTAGCTGCGTAAGCAATACGCAGCCGTCTCCTCCATCCGGTCCGCAGGGTGGAACGAGGCGTCATGACGCGGACTTTTCGCCGGCTTCATTTCTCCATGGGAGTCGGTGAGAACCTGAGTTGGAGGCCCTGATCCCGTCCGTTTGCCGGTTTCGATTGCCGGGTTGGGGTAAAAAGAGAGACCGGACAAGCATGTAGAGTCGGTCGGCGAAGGCTTTCGGACGTGGGTTCGATTCCCACCGCCTCCACCAGTTCCTCACTTTGACCCTGTGACGCCGTCCCTTCGTCAGGGCGAAGCCATTGTCACAGGTCCGGCGCACTTCGAATGCCTTCGGCGCGCGGCGGCGGAGGGCCGCGGACCCGGCGACGCCGCTTTCGGACCGCGCCCGTTCGCTGCCGGATCCGCCCGACAGGCCCCACCTGGACAACTCTCCGAACACGGCGTCCTCACTGCGCTCCGCCGGTACCCTCCAAGACCTTCGCTTCACCCTTCCCTTGGGCATTGCTCGCGCCTGGGCGATAATCGACCGCATGGGCCCCCGCATTACTGTATTGGCCTCTGTATTGGCCTCGGTTTTGGCGTCCCTTCTTCCCCCCGTTTTCGCTCACGACTTGTGGCTGGAAGCAAACAGCTTCCGTGTCCCAGGCCCGGGAGAGCTGGTCCTGGTTCGCGCCGGCAACGGCACCATCTACGAGCGGTCTGAGAACGCGGTCACCCCCGGCCGCATTGCCCGTCTGATCCTGCTGGGACCGGGAGGGGCCGCCGTCGATCCCCCCATCCCGGAAGTACAGGGGGACTGGCTCCATCTCGCTTTCACTCCGCAGGCGGCGGGGACCTATTCGCTCGCCCTGGCTACCCGCCCCAACCTGATCCGGTTGACCGGTGAGGAGTTCACCGAGTATTTGATGCACGATGGCATCCCTGCCGTTCTCAGACAGCGGGAACGGGACGGGATCAGCGGCCGGGACGAGGTGGAGCAGTACAGCAAGCACACCAAGGCGTTGTTGCAGGTCGGCAGCATCTCCGCCGACGACTGCTCCCGTCCCCTGGGCCTGGAAATCGAGATCTTGCCCCTGCAAAACCCGTACCGCCTGAAACCAGGAGACACACTGCCGGTACGCGTGCTTTTCCGCGGCACACCGCTGTCCGGTCTGACCCTGCATGCCGGCTCGGCCGGCCAAACCGGCAAGCCCTTCCAGGTGGACACCGACACCTCCGGTGAAGCCCGCATCCCTTTGTCTCACCCTGGGCGCTGGTACATCCGGGGGATCCATCTTTTCCCCGTGGAGGCCCCGGATCACAGCTACGAGAGCTACTGGGCGGCCCTGACCTTTGAGGTGGGCGGCTGACGGAGGTTTGTGCTTGCGGCGATACAAGGTGCCAGGGGTGCGCGTTCGCGGCCGGTGGCTTCAGGCGTTCGGGAGGATCCAGCTCAGGGGGTTCGAAAGCGCCTCTTTGTCAGTCCAGTTTCCCGTGAACCAGCGCGCCGCCTTTCGACTTCAAACACTTGACTCTTTGAACCCATGAACCTCTAGCCTCACGGAGGAACCCCCGATGCTGAAACACTCCCTCACCCTGGTTTGGGCGCAGTGGCTGTTCGCCGGGCTGCTGGCGGCACCGGCGGTCCCGGACCGGTTGGTGCCCGAAGACATGTTCCAACTGGAGCTCGTCACCGACCCCCAGATTTCCCCCGACGGCACCCGCATTGTCTACGTCCGCCGCTTCGCCGACATCCAGACCGACCAGCGCAAGAGCAACCTCTGGATCGTCAACTTCGACGGCACCGGACACCGCCCTCTCACCAGCGGCAGCTTCAGTGACCACAGTCCGCGCTGGTCCCGGGACGGACGTGAGCTCATCTTCGTCTCGGACCGTTCCGGGACGCCGCAGATCCACCGCTACTGGCTGGAACAGGGCCAGATGCAGCAGTTGACCCGCCTGACCCAGCCTCCCGAGTCCATTGCCTGGTCACCGGATGGGAAGTGGATCGCGTTCACCATGCACGTGCCGGAAGAACTCCCCCGGGTTGAGGGTATGCCCCGCCCCCCTGAGGGTGCCAAATGGGCCGACCCGGCTCGCATCATCGACAAGCTGGTCTACCGCTTCAACGGGCCCGGCTATCTGAAACCGGGCTATACCCACCTCTTCATCGTCCCTGCTGAAGGGGGGACGCCCCGCCAGCTCTCCACGGGGAATTACCATCATGGCGGCACCGGCTTCCGGGCCAGCCAGCCAGTCTGGGCCCCTGACAGCCGCGCGGTCCTGCTCTCCGCCAACCGGCGGGACGACTTCGAACTGGAACCGCTGGACACCGAGATCTACGAGTTCTCTGTACCAGACGGGGCCATTCGCCAACTGACCTCCCGCCGCGGGCCTGACGGTCAGCCGGTGGTTTCACCGGACGGGAACCTGATCGCCTACACCGGTTTCGATGATCGCTACCAGGGCTATCAGCTTACCCGTCTCTACCTGTGCCAGCGGGACGGCACCCAGCCCCGAGGCATGCTGGAGAACTGGGACCTCAGCGTATCCAGCCTGGAGTGGACCCGGGATGGGAAAGGGCTGCTGGTGACCAGTGACCGGCGCGGGGTCACGACGCTTTTTTACGCCGACCTCCAGGGGCGCGCCCGCGAACTGGCTTCCGGCTTGGGCAGTACCACCAGCGCATACGGTGGCGGCGGCGCCGTCAGTGTCGCGGAGAACGGAAGAATCGCTCTCACGGTAACATCTCCCCACCGGCCGGGCGACCTGGCCGTGGCTACCCTGGACGAGCCCACTCCCCGGATCCTCACCGGGGTCAATGACGACCTCTGGCTCACCCGCCGGCTCGGTGAAGTGGAGGAGATCCTTTACCCGTCATCCAAGGATGGCCGCGAGATCCAGGGCTGGATCCTGAAACCCCCGGATTTCGATCCCCGGCAGAAATACCCGCTGATTCTGGAGATCCATGGCGGCCCGTTCGCCAACTACGGCCCTCGGTTCGACATCGAGAAACAGTTGATGGCCGCCCGCGGCTACGTGGTCCTGTACACCAACCCAAGGGGATCCACCAGTTACGGCGAGGAGTTCGGGAACCTCATCCACCACGCCTATCCCGGCGACGACTTCTACGACCTCAATGCCGGCGTGGACGCCATGCTCCAGAAGGGTTACATCGATCCCCAGCGGCTTTATGTGACCGGCGGCAGCGGCGGTGGCGTTCTGACCTGCTGGATGATCGGACGCACCGACCGCTTCCGCGCCGCGGTCACGGTATACCCCGTCATCAACTGGTACAGCTTTGTCCTGACGGCCGACATCGGCAATTTCGTCAGCAAGTACTGGTTCCCCGGACTGCCCTGGGATCATGTGGAGCATTACGAGAGCCGCTCCCTGCTCTCGGTGGTCAAGAACGTCAAGACTCCCACCATGGTGCTCACGGGCGAGGAGGACTACCGGACGCCCATGTCGGAGTCGGAACAGTACTATCAGGCGTTGAAGCTGCTGGGAGTGGACGCCGTTCTGGTACGGGTACCGGAAGAGCCTCACGGCATCTCGCGCCGCCCCAGCCATCACATGGCCAAGGTGCTGAGCATCCTGAACTGGTTCGACCGTCATGGAAAATGAACCTCAGTCCGTGTCCGTCCGTGCTCGTCCGTCAGTGTCAATCGGGTCTGTCCGCGTGACTCGGCTGTGTCTGTTGCTGATCGCCGCCGGGTTGGGCGGCGGTTTTCGGGAGACGCAGGTGAACGCCCAGGAAGTGAAACGTGAATTCAAACTGGCCCTGGTTCAGATGCTGGTGGAAGGCGGCCGCCTCGAGCGAAACCTGGCGCGCGCCGAGGAGCGGATCCGGGAGGCGGCCCGACAGGGCGCCGCCGTGGCGCTGCTGCCGGAAGTGTGCGACCTGGGCTGGACCCACCCCTCCGCCCGCGAACTGGCTGGACCCATTCCCGGCGGCACCACCGTCCAGCGCCTGATGAGGGCGGCCGCCCAGAACCGAATCTACGTCTGTGCCGGACTCACCGAACGCGACGGGAATCGCATCTACAACGCTGCCGTCCTGATCGGACCCCGCGGCGATCTGCTGCTGAAGCACCGGAAACTGAACGAGCTCGACATCGCCCATGACCTGTACGACCAGGGGGATCGCCTGGGCGTCGCCCGCACGAAATACGGCACCATCGGCCTGCTGATCTGCGCCGACGCCACGGCCCGCCATTACACCGTGCTGCGGACACTCGGCTACATGGGTGCCGACCTCATCCTTTCCCCCGCCGCCTGGGCTGTCCCTCCCGACCACGACAACGTGAAGCAACCATACGGCGACACCTGGCGGGTTCCCTACCGCACGGTCGCCAGGGAATTCAGGGTCTGGATCGCCGGAGTCAGCAACGTGGGACGGGTGGAAGAGGGGCCCTGGCGGAACTGGAACTGCATCGGCTGCTCGCTGGTGATGGACCCGGAAGGTAACGAAGTCCTGCAGGCGCCTTACGGCGCGGCCGCCGACACCATCCTTTATGTGGACGTCCGCACCGCTCCCCGTCCGGGACGCGGCACCGACTGGGACCGTCTGGCGACACCGGAGAATCGGTAGCCAGGGGTCGGGAGTCAGGCCGGAGGAGCCAGGACACAGAAAACGGGATTCGGGAGTCCGCGGCACAGACCGTCATCCCCCAACTCCAGCCGGAACTTTCGGCGATTCCCCAGTCCCGGCCCCTGTCCTCGCTTCTCACTCCGCAGTCCCGGTTCCCGGCTCCCCCGCCGGCTGACGGCGCCGCAGCATCTCCACCAGCCGCTCCACCGCTTCCTCCACAAACGCGGGATCCTCGGCACCGGCGTCCCGAACCACCAGTTCCACGTTGGGAGGCAGCCAACTCTCCAGCTCCTCCAGGAAGGCCCGATCTCCTTCAGGGTCGTGCAGAGGGCCCTCGGGCACCGCATAGCGGCTGGTCCCGCGGGCAGGGAACATCAGCGTTGCAGGTCCGCCGGCAGCTTTCAGGCGGGCGGCAATCTCGCGGGCGACCATCCGAAATTCGTCCGGCTGGAGGCGCGGGGCCAGGATGATGGGACTGTGAAACACATACCGGTGGGTGCGCCACCGTTCCGGGACGGTCTCGGGAGGAACGATGAATCCCAGATGTTCTGTGCCCCCAGGACAGACGACCTGCGGGAGGCCCAGGCGGCCGGCCACAGTCAGCCGTTCCGGGGTTCCTGCCCGCAGCCCGTGGAACAGCTCGTCGGCGATTTCTCCCAGCGCATAGTCGAAGACGGCATCGATCAGGCCCTCTTTCATCATCTGTTCCATGGCGCGACCGCCGCTGCCCACAGCATGAAAGACGATCACTTCGCAGCCACGCTCCTGGAACCGCTGCAGGGCGTGCATGGCTCCGTTGGTGAGCACGCCCAGGTTGGTCATGCCGACGACCGGGCGGTCGCCATGCCGTGGCTCCACCTCCAGCGGAGAGGCGGCCATCCCACAAGCCGCCGCCGCCGCATTGGACAGGATCATGCGGGTGAGGGGGTTCAGCCCCAACAGGTCGCTGACGCTGAACAGCATGGCGATGTCCTTGACCCCCACGAAGGAGCTGCAGTCTCCCGCCGCCACCGTGGAGACCATCAATTTGGGGAACCCGTACGGCAATGCCTGCATGATGGCGGTGGCGCTGCTGGTTCCCTGGGTTCCACCCAGCCCGATCACCGCATGAACCTGTCCCGCCTGGATGCGGTCCAGCAGCAGGCGGGTGGCACCCGCCACCATCACCGGACCCGCTTCCTGGCGGGTCGGCGTCCGCAGCAGATCCTGGAGGGAGCGTCCGCCGGCCTCCGCCACCTCTTCCCGGGTCAGATCCGCAGCCGTTCCCGGTCGGCCGACAACCCCCAGATCGATCAACAGCGCCGTGCAGCCGTGCGCCTCGATCTGACTCCTGAGGAACTCGGCCTCTTGAGCCTTGGTGTCCAGCGTCGCCAGGACAGCAACGGCGGGTTTCATGACTCGAACCTCAGAGCTGCGAACCGGCGGGCTGTTTCACCCACTGCCCGCTCGATGGGAAGACGTTCGGTGGAGGAGCCGGTCCAGAAGCCATGGCCGCTGGTGTGCAGAAGCATATAGCGCGTGTCTTCCACCGACTCCATGGCGGCACCGTGGGCGATCAGAATGGTTTCCGGGGCCACTTCGCGGATGGCCTGGTAGGCGGCCTCAGTCCGGCGTGCCGTCTCCTCGATGGTTTCTCCGCTGTCAAAACCCACCCGTCCACCTTTGGTGGTCCCCGCATGGAAGCAGAATAGATGGGGCCTCGCCTCCCGAACCAGCTTCAGGCTGTCCTCGATATCGAAGGCCAGGCCCACCGTCACCATGCCCATCTCGCGGGCCAAGGCCAACATGTCGATTTCGTTCTGGAAGGTGATCCCCGACCTCTCCAGCACCGCGCGGATCGTGCTGCCCTTGTCCACATAACTGATGGAGGGGCCGATGTTGCTGACCGATGGCGCCCCCATGTCCAGACACTGCCGGAGAACCGCCCGCATGTCCCGCAACGGGTCATTGGCGTTCAGGCACACGCAGACAAACGCTCGACCTCGCAGGGCGGGCAGGATGTCCTCCTGCGTGTACCGGAGGGTCTGTGCGTTGCTGTCCAGAATGGGCCACATCATCGACATGGTCCCCATGCCATTGGCCCGCAACCGCGCGCCGGAAAAAGTGTTGATGCAGTCGGCACCGGCTTCCTCCAGCAGTTGCGCCACCAGGCCGCTGCCGGCACTGGCAATGAAGATCGGCAGGCGGCGGCGCACCTTCTCTTGCAGTCTCGCCAGGATCTCTTCAGGGGTGGACCGTTTGACGATCACGGTTTCAGCTCCTTTACCGACCGGTCAGCTCGCAGATGCCGCTGCCGGCGCGGGTGTTCCTGAGACTAAGGCGGCGGGTGGATCCTGTCAACGGAAGGAAGCAAGGGGAGCAAAGGAAAAGGTTCAAAGGTTTAAGGGGTTAGGGGGGTGGGGAGGGAAATCCCGACCGGCGACCGAGGCCTGTCCACGCTGATTGGCGGCGGCTCGCGCCCGTACAATCTCTGCATGCGCCGAGACACCGCCGCCCACAGCCGTGCCGTCACCCAGGAGTACGACCGGCTGGCGCCCGAATACGAACGCCGATGGCGCTTCTACGTTGAAGCAACCGCCGATGAGACCCAGCGCCGGCTGGCCGTCAGAGCAGGTGACCACGTGCTGGAGATCGCCTGCGGCACGGGACGACTGTTGGACAAGATCAGAGCTCAACAGCCCGGTGCTTACCTGACCGGAGTCGATCTCAGCTTCCAGATGCTGCGCATCGCCCGCCGCCGCGGCTCCCAGCTCCGACTGGTGGAGGCTGACGCCGTCTCACTTCCGTTTAACGATCAAACCTTCGATGTGGTGGTCTGCTCGAATTCGTTCCACTTCCTCCCCGACCCGAAGGCGGCCCTCGCAGAAATGAGACGCGTCCTTAAACCCGGCGCCACCCTCCTGCTCACCGACTGGTGCGACGACTACGTCTGGTGCCGCCTTTGTGACTGGTATCTCCGGCTGACCGACCCCGCCCACGTCCGGATGTACGGCAGCCGGCAATGCCGCCGGCTGCTCGGCGAAAACGGCTTTCGCGTGGAACGGCTAGACCGTTACCGGGTGTCCCGGCTCTGGGGGCTCATGACGGTGATCGCCCGTCCTATACCTGATCCGGCAATACCCAGGGAGCCCGGTACGTCCGCCTGACCAGACGGTTCGCTTCAACGTCGTCCACGAGGCCCTGGGTCTCCGGGTCGATCCTGAGCTTCCGGCCGCAGCGGTAAGCGATGTTCCCATAGTGACAGAGCAGGGTGGACAGGTGCCCCTCGTCGATGTCCGCGGTCGGCGTCTTCCGGGTACGCATACAGTCCAGGAAATTGGCAATATGCTCCCGGTTGGTAAACCGGCCGGGCTGGATGCGCGTCGACTGCCCGTCAGCGTCGAACGTCTGCCAACCGCCCCCGT
The DNA here is from genome assembly GCA_964524795.1 of uncultured Acidobacteriota bacterium. Taxonomy (GTDB): domain Bacteria; phylum Acidobacteriota; class UBA6911; order RPQK01; family JAPXNP01; genus CAZGEH01. The sequence goes on along the minus strand of CAZGEH010000004.1, from coordinate 99,901 downwards.
GCCGCTCGAAATACATGATCTGACGCGTCCCGTACAGCTCGATCCTGGTGCCGGAGAACGGCCACTTGGGCAGATCGTCCAGATCCCGCAGTGCAATCGGCATCTTCTTCAGATAGGGGCTCCACAGAGTCTGCTCGAAGATCATGGTCAGACCCGCAAGATCCCAATTGACCACGTGGGTATCCGGTGTCTCCTGCTCGTCCCGGAAGTGGTGGATCCCACCGGTGGAGGAGACGGAAGTCGGGATCGTAACCCCCGCCAGCCAGCGCGCCAGGTCGATCTGGTGAACCCCGTCGTTGATAATGTCTCCCCCCGAGTAGGCCCAGAACCAATGCCACGAGTAGTGGAAATGGTTCATGCTGAAAGGCCTCTGCGGCGCCGGCCCGAGCACATGTCGTAATCCACGCCCGGCGGCACCGGCTGCTCCGGAGTATGGCCGATGGTGGGGCGCACCTTGCTGTTGAGAACCCGGACCAGGTGAATCTCCCGCAGCTCTCCTCCCAGGATCGTGTCCTTGGCCTGGTACATGTATTCAGCGCTGCGGGTCTGGGTCCCCACCTGCACCACCCGGCCGTACTTGCGGGCTGCCTCCACCATCCGCCGGCCCTCCCAGATGTTGTGGGCCACCGGCTTCTCCAGGTACACGTCCTTCCCCGCCTGACATGCCCACACGGTCTGCAGCGCGTGCCAGTGATCGGGGGTGGCAACAACCAGCGCATCGATTTCGGGGTCGTCCAGTACGACCCGGAGATCCTGGACGCACCGTGGCTCCCGCGAACAGATCTCCGCCACTTCCCGGACCCGCTCCGCAAACAGCCGGCTGTCAACATCGCAGAGATAGGCCACCTCCACGTCCCGGCGTTCGGCAAACCAGCGCGCCAGCTCGCCCCCACGACCGCGAATCCCGGCGACTCCCACGCGGATCCGGTCATTGGCCCCCAACGAGCACGAAAACGACGGTCCCCCCGCAAGAACCCCCAGTGATGAGACCGCAAACCGTCGACGATTCATGCTCCGCTTCATCTCGCCTCCCCGGCCGAGCCGGCCGGACATTCCGAGAACACCCGAGCCACCCTTTACCGGTCCTCCAGCCGACGGAGCGCCTCGTGGCGGGCCTTCTCCAGGACCTCGGCAACCCGGACCGGCATACCCCCCAGACGTTTGCTCTCGTCAGCCGCCTCCATGAACGCATAGATCTCCAGTGTCTCCTCGGCGGCAACCGGAGCCCTCCCAGTCTGGAAAAATCGGGTGATCTCCTCCAACAACGGCTCGTACCCGCCAAACGAACCCAACGGCACCACCTGATCCTCTCCAAAGGCGACCCCACCGTAGTCGAGCTTCCCGCTGCGGGCGCCCAAAACTGTTCCGGTGCGGCCCCCGGCCCAAGTACCCACCACCACGTCCACCCGGGGTGTGTGCACCCTCACCACCGTCTCGCAGCCGGGTCCCATGACCGCGTAGAGCTGCTCCACAGCATGGATTCCGTACCAGAACAGATCCGGGTGAGTGGCCTCGAGGTGGGCCGGACTCCACATAAAGGCGTTGTGGATCGAGCCGGCAGCCGTGGTTGCTCCCGTCCATCCCTGGTAGTACCGGAGCGGCGAAGACGAGAAGACCGGGGAACCGGCTCGGCGGGCTGCCTCCAGGATGGCCATCGCCTCCGCGAGACTGCCCGCCAAAGGCTTGTCGATGAAGACCGCCTTGCGGGCGGCAAACACCGGCAGCGCCTGCTCCAAGTGCCGCCGCCCGTCATTGGTCTCCAGCAACACCACATCCACCCGGGCCAGCAGCTCATCGATGGATCCGACGATCTCCACGCCCATTTCCCGCATCTCGGACGTGTACCGCGGAATACGGCTGACACTGGACTCGATGTCCCCACTGCCCTCGGGAAAGGCCGCCGTCACGCGATAGCCGCCAAACCTGTCCCCGGCCGCAGGGTCGTTCAGGATCTTTGTAAACGCCGTGGCGTGCGAGGTATCGAGGCCGATGATCCCCACCCGGCGTCCCGGCTCGGGTGCAGGGGATGAAGCCACCAGCAGAAAGAGTGCAACGGTCCAGGTGCTGTACATCGGGGACTCCCTTCGTGACGGCGCGACGCCGGCTGCATTCTACCCCCGCGGGCAGCGGAGGAAGAGGTCCGTGAAGTCCGCGTGATCCGAGGATCCGGGTGAGCCGCGGGATCCGTGTGATCCGAGCCCTGCGACTGGCGGATTCACAACCGCGAAAGTGACTTCGACCACTGAAGAGGAACGTCGTTTCTGCCGATGATGAGGCCAATCGGACCTCGACCATGGCTGCTGTCTGTTCCCTGCAAACCGAACGCCTCCCTGGCAAGGACGCCTGGCGCCGCCGGGCCCTGTCGGCGGTGGGAACTGTGACATTGGCACTGGCCGCGCTGGGTCTGGTTCTGCCGGTTCTGCCTTCCACCTGCCTGTTGATTGCGGCGGCCGCCTGCTTCAGCCGCAGCTCGGAGCGGGTTCGCCGCTCTCTCATGACCAACCGCTGGCTGGGTCGCCCCGTACGCGTCTATTACGAAACCGGCCGGCTGGATCCTGCGACCCGGCTCCTCAGCATCTCGGCTCTGTGGAGCTCGTTGCTGCTTTGGATTTGGCTGCTGGATTGGCACCGTGTCTGGACGCCGGCCCTGCTGGCCGCCGGGGTATTGCTATCCACTCTCCTGGTGGCAATGGGCCGCGGCAGGCGCGAATCCGCCGTGGAAACGCGCTGACCAGATCCGGGATTCCGCTGCTTGTCTGCCGCAACAGCTCTCCGTATCATCCAGCGCCATGAAGACGGCGCCGCAAAGATGCCGGAACGATCCTTTTGACCTGCAGCAGCACCCCCACCGCCGAAGGAACCCCCTCACCGGACAGTGGGTGCTGGTCTCTCCCCATCGCCTGTCCCGGCCTTGGCGTGGTCAGCAGGAAACACCGGCCTGCGAACACCTGCCGCCCTACGACTCCTCCTGTTACCTGTGTCCCGGGAACCAGCGCGCTTCCGGAGCCCGCAACCCGGACTATTCGACCACCTTCGCCTTCGACAACGATTTCCCCGGACTGCTGCCCGACAGTCCTGACGGCGGCCTCTCCGACACCGGGTTGCTGATCGCTGCCGCCGAACGGGGCCTTTGTCGAGTCATCTGCTTCTCGCCCCGTCACGATCTGAGCCTCGCCCGTATGGACGAGGTGGCGATCGAGCGGGTGGTGGAAACCTGGCGGCGCGAGGTTGCCGAGCTGTCCCGCATCTCCTGGGCGAACTACGTTCAGGTCTTCGAAAACAAGGGAACGCTGATGGGTTGCAGCAACCCGCATCCCCATTGCCAGATCTGGGCGACGGAGAGCGTCCCGGACGAACCGTTGCGGGAGCAGGAAAGGCAGGGCCGATATCTGGCCGAAACCGGCAGATGCCTGCTCTGCAGTTATCTGAAGCGGGAGCTGGAGCTCCGACAGCGCGTGATCTTCGAGACTGCAGGCTTTCTGGCGGTGGTGCCGTTCTGGGCGGTCTGGCCCTTTGAGCTGCTGCTTGTGCCGAAGATCCATTTCCCCGGCTTCCCCGAGCTGCCTGCGGAAGAGTCGGCGGACCTTGCCCGGGCCCTGAAGATGGCGACTGTCCGCTACGACAACCTCTTCCAGACCTCGTTTCCCTATTCCATGGGCTTCCACCAGGCGCCTTGCGATGGCCGCTCCCACCCTGAATGGCACTTCCACGCCCACTTCTACCCCCCACTGCTGCGGTCGGCTACAGTCCGCAAGTTCATGGTGGGATTTGAGATGCTGGCCACGCCCCAACGTGACCTGACACCCGAGACAGCGGCCGCCATGTTGCGCAGTCTGCCCGAAGCCCATTACCGGGACAGCGCCGGGTAGCGGGTTTCGGCCTCTCTGGCAGGTGAAGCCGAACCCCCGAGCCCGCTGTGCATTCGCCGGCGATTCGACTAGAGTGACGACGAAAGGTTCGTCCGGCAAGGGCATGCAGCCTCCGGCAAATACAGCCATGATGATGTTTTCCCCCCTCGTTCTGCAGCTTCTCCTGGCTCTTCCGCTGCCCGCCTCCCAGGCCCGGATCGAGACCCCGCTGCCGGCGGGGGTGGTTGTCCACCGGGATCTCGCTTACGTCACGGCCGGACACGACCGTCAGCGGCTGGATCTGTACCTGCCCGCCGGCGCTGAGAAGGCGCCGTTGATCATCTACATCCATGGTGGGGCCTGGCGCATGGGGGACAAGTCCGCGGGGGTTCCGCTGGAGTACTTGCAGAAAGGGTACGCCATCGCCTCCATTGGCTATCGGCTGAGCCGGCATGCGATCTTTCCGGCTCAGATCGAGGACTGCAAGGCTGCCGTGCGGTGGCTTCGGGCCAACGCCCGCAGCTACGGCCTCGATCCGTTGCGGTTTGCGGCCTGGGGCCCCTCGGCTGGCGGCCACCTTGCGGCCATGCTCGGCACCAGCGGCGACGTCGGCGAGTTCGATGTCGGTGAAAACCTCCAGGTTTTCAGCCGGGTGCAGGCGGTGGTCGATTACTTCGGTCCCACCGACCTTCTCCAGATGGACGCCCGTCGACTGCCCGGCGGAATGGTCCACAGCGGACCCGACTCGCCTGAATCCCAGCTCGTTGGCGGACCCATCGAGCAGCATCCGGATCGGGCGGCGCGGGCCAACCCCATCACCTATGTCTCGCCTGACGACCCGCCGTTCCTGATCGTGCACGGCGACGCCGACCCCGTGGTACCCCATCACCAGAGCGTGCTGCTGGCGGCGGCGCTCGAACAGGCAGGCGTGAAAGTGACCTTTCACACGGTCAAAGGAGGCGGACATGGACAGTTCGCGGCTCCTCGGGTCGGCGAACTCACCGCCGACTTTCTCGATCGCCATCTCGGCCCGCCGGCGGAAGGGAAACCGGCCGGACACCGAGTCACCATCCTGGGCCCTGGCGGCGGGGGGGCGCAGTACATTCCCACCATCAGTCCCCACGATCCGAATCTCGTCTTCGTCCGCTGCGACATGACCGGGGCCTACGTCACGGAAGACGGCGGCCGGAACTGGCGCCTTTTCAATCTCAGAACCGTGGTGCAGGACTTCGAGTTCGACCCCCTGCGGCCTGGCGTGGTGTACGCCGCAAACTCCGGACTCTACCGTTCCCAGGATCGGGGCCGAACCTGGAACCTTCTCTTCCCCAGGCCGGAGGATGTGGTGCGGGAGGCGATGGAGGGCGATCATGCCTCCCACCGTTTCGTGACCCGCCACGGCATGCCCGACGCCCAGATCCAGAGGGTACGCGTCGATCCCGTCCAGCCGGGGCGCGTGTACATCGCTCTGGGACCGGCCCGCGAGGGTGACGCCGCCGTCCGGGTCCTGGTTTCCGACGACGACGGCGCCACCTGGCGACTGCTGGGAAGCGTCCCTGGACGCCGGGCGCTGGCGATGTTCCCGGGAAGCTGGGTCCACCGGCCGGACGAGCTGACGGTGTTTACAGAGTCGGCGGCCGCCCGGCTGGAGGCGGCGGCGGGGAGCCCGGCAGTCACCCTTCCGGCGGAGAGTTTGGCCGCGGTGGAAGGCGGCAACGGTGCGGCCGGCCCTGTCCTTTACGCGTTGCCGGAATCGCGGCGACGGGGATGGGAGGACTCGGCCGGAGAGACGGTTTTCCGTTCGCGTGACTTCGGCCGTTCGTGGGAACCGGCCGTCGGAAACCTGCACGCCGAGATCCAGGCCGCCGGGCGGCCGCCCCGTTTCCAGGCTCTGGCTGTCAGTGAACAGCACCCTGATACTGCCTATCTCTCGGCGGCGTCGTTCTGGGTGCGAGAGAATGGCATTCTCCAGCGCCATTCCGGAATCCTGAAAACCTCCAATGCGGGCGACCGTTGGGAGTGGACCCTGTCCATCGCCGGCGGGCAGGTGCTGAGCTCCAATTTCAGGGGAGGCTGGCTTCATCGTCAGTTGGGCTGGTTCAGCAGCCCCACTCACCTGGGCGTCGGCCCTGGCCACCCGGAAGTGGTGTACGGAACGGACTCGGGCCGCACCTTCAGGAGTTCCGACGGCGGCAACACCTGGGAGCAACTGATCAGCCGGGACTATGCCGACGGCTCGGCGACCACCCGCGGACTGGACGTCACCACCAGCTACGGCGTGCATTTCGACCCCTTTGACCCAAAGCACATCATGATCACCTATACCGATATCGGGCTGTTCCACTCCTTCGACGGGGGTCGGACCTGGCTGCATGCGATTGCGGGAATCCCGCGGCAGTGGCGCAACACATGTTACTGGCTGGAATTCGATCCGGCGGTGCGCGGAAGGATCTGGTCGGTGTGGTCCAACGTTCACGACCTGCCGCGGCCGAAGATGTTCCGGTCCGGCAATCTGGTGAACGGAAACCAGAAGGGCGGCGTGGCGGTGTCGGGAGACGGCGGCCGTTGGTGGGAGCTGCTGAACACGGGTGTGATGGGAGCTGATGGGCTGCACCGGGACGGGATGCGTCCGGGGGCGGTCCCGACCCACCTCGTGCTGGATCCGGAAAGTCCGGTGGAAGCCCGGACCCTTTATGTGGCGGACTTCGGCTACGGTGTCTGGAAGACCGTTGACGGCGGTCGGACCTGGCACCTGAAACGGAATGGCATCGACTCCTCCAATCTCAACTGCTGGCGCATGGTGCGCCTGCCGGATGGGAGCTTGCTGCTGCTGGTGGCCCGGGGCGGGATCGAAGGGGGACAGGTCATTCCGGGAGCTCTTTATCGCAGCGATGACGGGGCGGAGAGCTGGCGTCCGGTCCGGTTGCCGGAAGGCGTGACAGCGCCCAACGACCTGGTGATTGACCCGGTCCGTCCCCAGCGCTGGTATCTAAGCTGCTGGCCGTTGTTTGATGGAGGGCGGGCCATCGGCGGCGGACTGTATCGCACGGGGAATGGCGGCGCCGACTGGGAACGGCTGCTGCCGGAAGGCCTGCACGTCTACGCTTCGGCTCTCGACCCCCAGGAACCGGGAGTCATCTATGCGGGCACGTTCAACAGCATGTTGCTGCGCAGTGACGACGACGGCTGGAGCTGGCGCCGACTGGGCGGTTTCGGGTTCAAGTGGGGTCATCGTCCGGTGCTGGACCCGCATCATCCGGGCATGCTTTACCTGACGACCTTCGGCGGCAGTGTGTACTACGGCCCTTCGAGGGGGCTGGAACTCCCGTTCGAGGACATCGCCAATCTGCCGGTTCCGACGCCGGAGCGGGTCCTGCCGTGAGATGGGGCTGGGGCCCGTGGGACCGGCCGCGGTTGGACGGAGCGGGCAGGAGTGTTCTAGCATTCTCTCCCGCGCGCCCGTAGCTCAGCCGGATAGAGCAACGGACTTCTAATCCGTAGGTCGTGCGTTCGAATCGCACCGGGCGCGCCACACCCCGCTACCCGCTACCCCGTTACCCCGTTACCCCGTTACCCCGTTACCCCGCTACCCCGCTACCCCGTTACCTGTATTATTGGCAATATAGCCAAAAATGAACGGAGGATGAATCTGTGACGGACCAAGAAGATCAAATCTGCCAACGGGCAAGGCCATGGCAGGTGAGTGGGTCACACATCGAGGCGTAGCGCCGCTGCGAGGGGGAGATCTGTACTGTGCGCCCGAAACATTCCGAGGTAATGCCGTGAGTTCCAGGCCCAGGGGAAGGACGGATCCTCGCCCTTCGCGGCCTGGGACGGGACGCCATCACACCAGAGCGGGGTCAAAGGGGGAGGAAATGAGACTGAACCCGGGAATGTCTGCTGTCATTCGACCGCAATGGATGGGTGTCGGATTGGTACTGGCGTCTCTGTCAGGGGCGTGGGCGGTTCCGCACCGGGAGACCCCCTCAGTGCTCGGCGTCTGTCCGCCGTTTCACCTTCGGGACGAAGCCGGCGACATCATCGATCCGGTGCACCGCGTCAACGACACGGTTCCCTATTCGCCGCGGCAGACCTGCGGCGCGGAGGGTTGCCACGACTATGCAAGAATCACTGAGGGATATCATTTTACCCAGGGCAAGGGCGAGGAAGTGCCGGCAGACCTGGCCGAACGAATCGGCTGGGTGTCCGCCCCGGGGAACTATGGGGGGGCCTGGTGTTCGCCCGCACCGCTGTATCGATACCTGGCCCCTCAGCACAATGACACCCCCCAGACCATTGACATGACGTCGTTCACGTTCATCGAGGCAGGCTGCGGGAACTGTCATCCCGGCGGCGGACCCCTCGAGTTCGACCGCAGCGGCAGGCGTTACGACCGGCACATGGATGATCCCGACTCCGGGCTGATTTCGGGAGGGGAAAACGGTCTCGACGGCGACTACTTCCGAGCCCGCTGGTCAGAGACCGGCGTGATCGAGGCGGACTGCCTTCTCTGTCACTACCCGGGCTACAACTTCGCTGCCCGCAGGCAGCAAATCGCTGCCCTGAACTATCGGTGGGCGGCGTCTGCCGGAGCCGGCTTCGCTTCCGTGGAGGGTTCGGTGAAGGCCGGTCAAACACCCCGCGTGACTTACGACCCGAGCCGTTTCAATCCGGATGGAACGGTCTCCCCACACATTGTTCTTTCGCCCCGCAATGAGACTTGTCTCGAATGCCATGCCCAGCCGGGATGGAAAAAAAGGGGCGCCGACTATCGGGGCCGCACCGACGTTCACCTGCGGGCGGGGCTGCGCTGCACGGACTGTCACCAGGCCGGATCGCGGGCGGACGATCCGCGCATCCGGGGCCGGGAGGTCCACCAGATCGGAAAAGGAGACGACCCCGGCGGGAGGGTGCGCGACGACCTCGACAGCACCGTCCGGAACTGCGATTCGTGCCACAGCAAAGGACTGATGGGGGCACCCATTGCCCGGCATCAAGGCCTGCCACCCCTGCATCTCGACCGCATCGCCTGCCAGACTTGCCACATCCCCGAGCGAAGCGTCAAACCTATTCAGGTTCAAGCTTCCGACGTCGTGAGCCCCGGCGCCAAGATTCCCGGCAAGGGAAAACAACTGTGGACCTTCTACGGTCCCGACATGAAGTACAGAAACCATTATGGCTACCTCGAAATGATGGGCTACGACGACAAGCCCACGGAGCCGTTCAAGCCAGCCCTGGCCGTTTACAAAGGGAAAATCTTCCCGGTGAATCGCGTCCACTCGACCTGGCCGGGAATCGAGATCGAGGGCCGCTCCGCCCTGATGCAGCCCCGGATGTCGGACATCCGTGAGATGTGGGAAGCCCACAGCAAGGATCCGGCAGCCTATCCCACACTGGCTCAAATCACCGACGATAACGGCGATGGCGTGATCGAGGTGAACCGGCCACAGGAGATCGACGCGCTGATCGCAGCCGTCACCTCGCTGCTGGCCAATCTGAACTATCCCTTGCAAGGCCGGCGGGTCGTGTGGGTGATGAACGACCGCGTCTACACGAACGGAACCGAGTACCGGATGATCGAGAAGAAGGCCTGGGAAGCCTCGCCTTACGCCAATACCCACAAGTACAGTCACGAGGTGTACCCGGCCTCGGCGGCCCTCGGCGCCGGCGGATGCGGCGACTGCCACAGTCCCGACTCCGACTTCTTCTTTGCCCAGGTGCCGACACTTCCGTTCGACTCCGAGAAGGCTCTGCCGGTCACGGTCGCCCAGCATGAGATTCTGGGCTACTTCGGCGTTCCCCGACAATACCAGGGAGCTCCCGGCCTGACAGCCACCTATTTCAAGGCGCTGGCCGCGGTGGTGCTGTTCGGCCTGACCGTTCATATCGTCCTGGATTTCCTGGCCCGTCGGCGAAAGAAGAGGCCTGCGGAATCCTCCCGGCCAGGGTTCCTCGAACCCCGATTCAACACTCACTTTCTGGCTCAGCATCTGCTCCTGGCCTTAAGCGTGCTGACTCTCGTGGTTTCGGCCGCGAGTCTCTTTTCCCTGCGATATCCCGGCTCCCTGTGGGCCGCATCGGTCTCGGCGGCGGTGGGCGGAATAGAGTTCTGGCGGCAGATCCACCGTATGGGAGCTGTCCTGCTGATCCTTGTTGCCCTCCATCACCTGGTCTACAGTTTGATCCACCCCGAAGGTCGCCGCGATTTCGTCCTGATGATTCCCCGCCGAAAGGACTTTGGAGATCTCGGCCGCAACCTGGGCTGGTTTCTGGGCCTTCGCGCGCAGCCTCCCAAATTCGGGCGGTTCAGCTATTTCGAGAAGTTTGACTACTGGGCCGTCTTCTGGGGGTGCGCCATCATGATCGGAACGGGGCTGGGCATGTGGTTCCCCGATGCTGTGCGGCGGTTGCTCCCGTCCGCCGGCCTGGCCTTCTTCGACAGCCTGAAGGAAGCCCACGCCCACGAGGCCATCCTGGCCGCGCTGGCGCTGGGGATCTGGCATTTCTACAACGTCCACCTGCGACCCGGGCGGTTCCCGGGCAGTTGGACATGGCTCACCGGATATGCGCCACCCGGGGAGGAGGAGCGACGAATCGAAGAACCTCGCCACCCGGACGCTCCTGTGCCTTCGGGTACCGCACAAATCCAGTCCCCGGACCCGGGGATGACCGGTTGATCATCTGTTGAAGGGAACATGACCATACATTCAAACCAGAGCCTCTCACCTATGGAAATTCTCAGGCGAGTCTCCCCGGCCAGCGCGAAGACCTACATGCAGCACCGGCAGGAGACTCTGGCCAATCCCGAGCTGGGGGCCCTGTCTTTGAAAAACAAGCTTCTTGTTGGCATCGGCGCTGTGGCGGTCCTGCAGTCGTCCCGTTGCACGCTCGTGTGGGCGAAACAGGCAAGACAGGAAGGAGCCAGCGATGAGGAAATCGTGGAGGCGATCCTGGTAGCGCGACTTGATGAAAGCCGCCACCGTCAACGAGACGGCGGCGGAGGCTCTGAGCCGGCTCGACTCCACCCGGGAGGCCGGCTCGGTTCCCCCGAAGTGACACCAGGGACACGGTGATCTTCCATAGAAATCTGAGGCAAAGACGGATCTTTCGGCTCTGGTACCTGCTCGCATTCTTTGGGATGCAGCCGGAGCTGAGACCGGCCGCGGCCTGGGAGGCTGAACCTGCATCCAGGACGGAAGATCATCGGCCTGCCACCCGCATGGGAGGTGTGTTCCGGTTACGCCAGGAGTCCCTGCACGGCTACCTCGGGAGCCGTTACGGGAGCGCCGAAAACGACGGTTTCCTGCTCGCCCGCCTGAGGGTCCATGTCGAGCACGAGCGTCCGGGGCTCGGGTTGCTCCGGGCTGGCTTCCAGGATGCGCGAGCTTTCGGCCTGCCCTTCAGTGATTCCTCTTTCCGCGGGCGTAACCATCCGTACCGGGACACGATCGATCTGAACGAGCTCTACTGGGAAAGGCGGACTTCGACAGGATGGTGGTGGCGGGTGGGTCGGCAGTCGTTGTCATTCGCTGACCGGCGCGCGTTCGGCCCGGGAGACTGGGGAAACACGGGCCGCTATGTTTGGGACGCCGCTCAAGTCGGCGTCGAGCTGAGGGGAATCGAAACCATATTGATGGCCGGTCGTCCCGTGCTTCATGAGCCTGATCGCCGACCCAATCGCCATTCCTCGTCTCCCACCGCCTTGCTCTCATGGAGCCGGATAACCGCCATTCCCGGAGAGGTTGCAGGGTTCTATCTCCTGAGAGATGATTCGCCAGATCCTCTGGGGAACCCCGCAGACCGGACTTCCCACAGCTTCGGTTGCTATGTGGATCAACAGCAGAAGTCATGGGGAGCCCGATCCCTCCTGGCCGTCCAGCGGGGAAATCGGGCAACGGAAACAGTTCGAGCCTGGGGCTGGATGGGGGCCTTTACCTGGAGGTTCCTGGATGCCTGGCAGACGGCAATCGAAGTACAACAGGTGATCGGCTCCGGAGATTCGGATCCCAAAGATGCCACGGACGAGACTTTCGATGGGCTCTTCTCTGGCGCCGACACGGTCCTCTACGGCTGGATGAACCTCTGTTTCTGGCGGAACCTCGAGGAATACAGGTTTTCCGTCGACACCACACCAACAGCCGGCATGACGCTGACCATGGAATACCATGCCTTCCGCCTGCGGGAACCGAAAGACGCCTGGTATGGGCCGGGAGGACCGATCCGGCACGATCCCGCAGGGAAATCGGGTCGCGATCTGGGGCAGGAAATCGATCTTGTGGCGAAGTTCGTCGATCGCCGCGGTCTCGAGATCCTGGGCGGGGCCGGCTGGTTTTTCCCAGGGGGGTTCATCCGGCGGACGGGACCAGCTCCCCGTGCCGGCTGGCTGTTCCTCCAGTGCAGTCTGCCGTTCTCCCAGGTATTCGAATAGCACTCCCTCCCCCCGGATCTCCGCAACCTTGGGAGGCGTGTCCCGGGCTCTCGCCTGATCGTTCGACTCTGGGCCGGCACCCAGATTCCCTTTCCGGATCTCCGCTCTCCACAGGGAAGATTTCCTGTCGGGAAAGCCTCGTTAACTCGCAACCTCTTTACCGCATTGCCGCCTGACCTCTCCAAGACGGGCATCGCCGCCCCTGCCGCCTTCCGCCGCCGCCCTGCCACAAGCCCTTCAGCATGAACAATGGACCGGGTACACTGCAGTCCGGTGCGCGGTCGGCAGACACCGGTTTGGGCCGGGGAATGTGAGCGCAAGCAGGGAGTTACCATGGCGGATGAGTTGAAATCCATCGCGAACTGGGCCAAGGAGCTGGGTATTTCAGAGAAGAAACTGAAGGATGCCGTCAAGGCCGCCGGAGTTGAACCGGATGGCAAGAAGGGCATCTGTGCCCTGTACACCAAGGCATCCATCGAGAAGGCCCGCAAGGCCATCCGTTAAGCACCAGCCGGAGGTTTGGTCGAGCTGCCGTCGGAGACCCGGGCGGAACCTCCTGCTCCTCGAGAGTGGCTTCCTCGGAGGAATCCGGCCTTTGACCAAGAGGCTCATGCCGCAGGGGTTCTCGGTCACCGACCAGGGATTTGTATGCCCTGACACGAGACAAGTCATTCCGGAGCTGCCTTCCAGGACGCTGGCCCGCGGCTCGGGGTCCGGCTTGCCGTTTTCCGGTTCTCTGTCCCTCCGCCTCCAATCAGGAGCGATCCGGTTGATGGGCAAGTCGGCCCCAGAATCTGATGGCCTCCACGATCCATCCCTCGGCGCTGGTGCCTGAACCAAGGCCGAAACCGTGGCCGAGGCCGCGACTTGCGATACTCAACCTCGGTGTTCGCTTTGCGCAAAGCTGCCAGGCTCCGACAGGACCTCCAGGTCCGCACACTCCACCTTGATAAAGCAGAGAGAGAGAGAGAGAGAGAGAGAATAGACAGGCCGTCCGTCCGTCTCTAAGCTACGCTGGGATAAGGAGGTTGCATGACAGTCTCCTTAAGCGCAACCCACACAGTCTCCGTCGTTCTCCTTCCCTCTTGCTCGCCGTCGCCCTCAACACCGAACCCTTGCAGGTCCGGCGAGGGGCAGGTGCCCGCAACCGGGGCCCATTGCCTTTCTATAGACATGGCGATGTCAACAGGAGCGGCGAGAGCGAAGAACTCTCCAGGATGAACCCCGTCAATCCCGCTTTCCCCGGGGCGGATGAGATGGCAGCTTCTGGCCGGTGCCAAATCCATACAGGCACCCCATGATCGGAAGGAGGTGTGGAAATGAAGACGTTATGGATGTTTTTTAAGCTATGCATCTTGCTCGCTCTCTTCCATACAGCTCCGGCAGCCGCCTGTGAAAGGCAGCAGGCTGTTCTGCAGTCGGTATGGTGCATGAATCAATGTGGATTGAGTTGGGTATATGAGGGCGCCTGTGAGTTTTCCTGGTTTCGCTATGCTTGCGTCGAGGGCGGATGGGCTTACGACTACTGTGGACGTTGGTCACAGCCCTTTGACTGCTGGTGGGACTCGATGGTCTACGTAGAATACTACCAAACTGTGACTTGCCCGCCCGATCCCAATGTCTAGTGGTGAATTGAGGAATGCCTCCTGCAACGGCTGGAACAGAAGCTCATCTGCGCGCCAGTCGGCCAGATGGACACTTGGACTGGACAAGAAAAGGGGGGAACAGAGATGAGATTCGACGTCAAAGGGATATTTCGGCGAGTTGTGCCGGTTCTTGCTTCGTTCAGCTTCTCTCTTGTTCTAACGGCAGGAAATGCACCGGCGCAGCCTCCCGAAGAACCCGAAGAACAGACTTTGTTGGCTTCTGCGCGACCGCCTCTCAAGGTCTTGATGGATACTGACGAGAGCTTTTGGGCATTGCAGCCAAACTCAAGTGAAGTCATCAGGTACTCTCGAAGCGGACGAATCATTGGCGGCTGCAATGTAGCGGCGGCACGAGGCCTCCTTCCGGGAGCAAGGATCACGGCCCATGATTTTACCTTGAGACCCGACGGGACCGTGCACATTCTCGTCGGCGCTGTCAATCTCAAGACCGATGAGATCGCTTCCTACGTTGCACGATGTACGGGGGAAAGGGTAGAGCTGCTCAGACTTTCGGCACCGATAGCCGCTTTCCGGGTGGGATTCGATCGCGAGGGAGTCATCCATATTCTAGGTTTGCGGGAGCCCGATTTCCGAGCTGTAGATGTGGGACGGCAGAAAAAGGGAACCTATCCCGTCGTGCACCGGTTTTCGCCCGAGGGAGCACTCCTTGGCTCGTACCTGCCGATGGAACTTGATCCGACCACTCCCGAGACCCATACCAATACGATAGGCAATCCGTTTCACGCCCAAGGGAACTTTGTGGTCGAGCCGGATGGGACGGCGTGGGTCGCCTGGTATCACTTCCCTCCGCCCGCGGAAGGGGGATGTTTGCCGTTTGAGATCTATCGGGTCAGCCCGGACGGAGAACTGGCGTCTGGCTTGCCGGTGGCGCCGCCTGCGGCCCAAGAATGTTGTTTTCATGGTCTGCTCACTACAGAGCAAGCTTCCGGTGTTGCCATGGTTTGGACCTGCCTGGGCGGGGCTGAAACCGTCCTGGTCGATTCAGGAAGCCGGGAATTGTACCGGGGGCAACTGGCAGGGGGAGTCCTGGCGCTTCGGGAAGGCTGTCTCGTGGTGGGTGCCAGAGTGGGTCCAGGAAGGCAATACTCCGTGCGTCTGGTCCGCCCTCGCTGAATGAGAGTCCCAGAGGATTCCTCTCGGGGACCGATCGAAGAACTGCACGGAGCGGTGCGCGTTTCGACCGGTCGCAATCCTGCACCCAGTTGCCTGGGCGCAGTCTACCCAAGAGAGGGACAGTCCTCTTCTGTAGGGCAAGGCTGCAGTACAAGGGCGGGCCGTGACGAAAGTGACTGCCCAGCTACAGCCCAGCTGTAGTTGAGTTGGCAAACGGGCGGGGAGTCCGGGTGCGTTGCCGCGTCCCCTGGGGTGGTCACCTCACAGCCTTCTGTCGGTGGCAGGGAGGTGAGGGCAGAAACACAATGACAACTGAACCTCAGATGGCGGGAGATCCAGACTACCCTGGCCTACCCACCCGACACCGTCGGCCGGTTGATGACGCCGGACTTTCCCACGATCCAGCCGGACTGGACCGTGGCTCAAGCCTTGGAACACATACGGCGGTACGGGAATGACGCGGAGACTCGGCACACGGTCCATGGTGTCGACCCGGAAGGCCGATTGCTGGATGACGTCCGGCTCCGGAAGCTTGTCCTGGCAGCGCCGCACCAGTCGGTTCGGGGCCTCATGGATGGACACGTGCTGGCGCTTTCCACTGGATGACCGCGAACGGGCGGTGGAGATGATGGATCGTTACGACCGCCCGGTACTTCCGGTGGAGGATGCCGACAACCGGCTGGTGGGGATCGTCACCTTCGACGATGTCATCGACGTGGCGGTGGAAGAGACCACGGAGGACATCCAGAAACTGGGAGGACTCGAGGCTCTGGATGAGCCTTATATGGCAGCCTCGATCTCGCGCCTGATTCGAAGACAGGGAACCTGGCTCTCCGTTCTGTTTCTGGGCGAGATGCTGACGGCTTCAGCCATGGGTCACTATGAGGAAGAAATCTCACAGGCCGTTGTCCTCGCGCTGTTCATCCCCCTGATCATCTCCAGCGGGGGAAACGGCGGTTCGCAGGCATCGACCCTGGTGATTCGCGCTTTGGCGCTGCGCGAGCTGAGGCTGCGGGACTGGTTCCGGGTGTTGCGGCGGGACGCCGTCTGCGGGCTTTTCCTGGGTGCCTGGCTGAGCCTCGTCGGTCAGCTCCGGGTGAATATCTGGCAGTGGATGGGCTGGGTTGATTACACCCAACACTGCGAACTGGTTGCGGTGACCGTCCTTCTGGCCCTGGTGGGAGTGGTGCTCTGGGGTACGCTGGCGGGCAGCATGCTGCCCTTTCTGCTCTACGCCCGCCGCCCGGATCCGGCGGCGATATCGGCACCGTTTGTCGCCCCGACAGTGGACGTCACTGGCCTCATCATCTATTTCTCGGTGGCGGCCTGGATCCTGCACGGCACCTTGCTCTGAAGGGCCACGCCGCCGTCCGCCCGGTCCTTGCCCGACCGGGTGATCCGAACCGCCCGGCGTCGACCGTTCGTCCCAGTCATGCACCAGCACCGGCTCTTGCGGTCCAGGCTGTGGCGTCCCCATCGGAGGTATCGCTCAAACCGCCTCCCACAGCGCGCGGATCGGCACGGCGTACCCCGGATATGCGTAACCCGCGCGCCCCCGAGCGCGGCGACGCCCTCGAACCCCCGACCGTTGAAACGTCCGCGTGGGCAGCCAAGCAACGGCGTGGCCGGGGCGTGGGCCCTGCGGCAGCCGACGGCGCCGCACGGGTCCTTCCCCTTGGGCAGCCTGGCTCTGTCTCCAGTATCAGCGTGCCTTCTTCGCGGCTGTGCCGGTGTAGGCCGGGCAGCTCTTCCCGAGGCTTCACCGGCACTGCAATCCCTCCGGGCGCCGCGCTCGACCGCTCCGGAACAAGCGGGTTGATTTACCATGCACCTCTATGTATAGTATCGCAGGGTATGAAGACGGAGGATGGGAATCCGTCCTCCCCCGGTGAGACGATGGAAATCAACAAGGACCTCGTTGCCGCTTCCTCGACGCCCATCGTCCTGGCCATTCTGGCCGAGGGAGACAGCTACGGCTACGCCATCATCAAACGTGTCCGGGAGCTTTCCGGCGGCCGGATGGAATGGACTGACGGGATGCTTTACCCGGTGCTGCACCGGCTGGAGCGTCTCGGTTACGTGGAGGCGCGATGGGAAGTCGCCGACAGCGGCCGCCGCCGCAAGTATTACCGCATCACCCCCCGGGGCCGGGACCAACTGGCGGAAGAACTAAGGCAGTGGCAGGCCGTAGACGCCACGCTGCGCGGGCTGTTTCGAAGCCTTTCCTCCCCCCTTTTCCCGGCCCTGCTCGCGCCAGCCGGCCCGGAACCACAGCAAGGAACCTGAAGGTGTCGACTCTTGATCCCGCAGCATCCCTCGAAGAGCAGATTGAACGCTGGAGGGGCTATCTTCGCCGCCGCCAGGCGATACACCCGGTGGACGTCGCTGAGCTGGAAGATCACCTGCGCGAGCAGATCGCGGTCCTCTCCGATGCCGGGCTCACCCCTGACGAAGCCTTCCTGATCGCGGTCAAGCGCCTGGGCGACCTCGACTCCCTCTCGCGGGAATTTGCCCGCGAACACTCGGAGCGCCTCTGGAAACAGCTCGTGATGCCCCGCGCCGAAACCGCGGAGCCGCAGCCGGCAGGCCGAACCGACACCGTCGTCGCATTCTCGCTTGCGGTCGCCGCCGCGCTGGCCGTCAAGCTGCCGGCTCTTCTCGGAATCGAGCTGAGAACTCACCCCGGCTTCTACGCACGCAACTTCAGTCTCTTTGTGCTCCCCTTTCTGACCGGCTATTTCGCCTGGAAGCGGCGGCTCGATCGCGGCACTCTCCGCTGGCTGGTAGTGGGGTTCGCGGCGGCGGCGGCAGTGGCCAACGTCTACCCGCTCGCGCCCAGGGGTTACACCGAAGCGCTCACCGCCCTCCACCTGCCCATGGTGTTGTGGCTGGTGGTGGCTGTCGCCTACGCCGCCGGCCGCTGGCGGCAAGTTGGCGGGCGCATGGACTTCATCCGCTTCTCGGGTGAACTGTTCATCTATTTCGTCCTGATCGCCCTGGGTGGCGGGGTCCTCATGGCTTGCATGGCGATCATCTTCAGGGCCATCGGCATCGACATCGAGCCCTTCTTCGAATCATGGCTGCTGCCGTCGGGAGCGGCCGGCGCCGTGGTGATCGCCTCCTGGCTGGTTGAGGCCAAGCAAAGCGTCATCGAGAACATGGCACCCGTACTGGCCCGTCTGTTCACTCCCCTGTTCACCGCCGTGCTGCTGGTCTTCCTGGGGACCGTGCTGTGGACGGGACACGGCATCTCCATTGAGCGGGATGTGCTCATCGCCTTCGATCTCCTGCTGGCGGTGGTCCTGGGGCTTCTGCTCTACTCCATCTCCGCCCGGGATCCCGCGTCGCCCCCCGGCGCCGTCGATGTGCTGCAGGTGGTGCTCGTGGTCAGTGCCCTTTTGGTGGATGCGGTGGCGCTGTGGGCTATCGCCGCCCGCATCACTGAGTTCGGGTTCACCCCGAACCGCGTGGCCGCCCTGGGCGAGAACCTGATTCTGCTGGTCAATCTGGCGTGGTCCGCCGTGCTGTACATCCGCTTCCTGGGAGGCCAGGGACCTTTCTCAGCCCTGGAACGGTGGCAGACGGACTACCTTCCGGTGTATGCCGCCTGGGCGGCCCTGGTAGTCACAGTTTTTCCGCCGCTCTTCGGGTACATCTGAGAGCGCACGTGCCTTCCCCGCCGAGGCAGGCGACGGGTTGAGGCCCAGGCGGCAGGCATCTCAGCGGTATTCGTCCGCCCAGAGATGATCGAGGAATTCCTCATAAGGAAGGACCGTGACCCCTCCGACGTTTCGCCGGCAAGCTTCAAGACTGACGCAAATGTATCGCTTGAGCTTCCCTTCCTCTGCCAGCACCCGCAACGGTTTGAGATCCTGCAAGGAGACATTGCTCTTGGCCTTGACCTCGACGGCGGTGTGATCACCGATAATGAAGTCGACCTCAAACCCGGAAGTGGAGCGCCAGAAAGCAAGCTGTTCGCCGGACCGATAGTCGGCATAACTCGAGAGCTCGTGCATGAGATAGGTCTCGAACGCAGGTCCGAATTCCGGTGTCCCCCAGCGCACCTGGCGCCCCTGCAGTGCGGAGGCCACGCCCACGTCGAAGAAATAGTACTTGGACGAGGCCAAGGGCTTTCTCTTGGCTGTCTTGCGCCAGGCCGGGAGTTCCAGGAGGATCAGGGTGTCCCTCAGGATCTCAAAGTATTCGTAAACGGTGGTTCGCGGCACCTGGGCGTCGTTGGCCACCTTCGTGAAGTTCACGATCGTGCCGTTGCAGAGTGCCGCGATGTGGAGAAAACGACTGAACGCCGGGACATTGCGCGTCGCTCCCTCGGCAACCACCTCCTGCTGGAGGTATGTGCCCGTGTAGGCATGGAGGTCGGCCACCGGGTCATCGGAGAAGTAGATCGACGGCAGTGTGCCCCGCGCAATGGCACGCGAGAGGTCGAAGTGATCCCGCAACTCTTGCCGGATCAATGGGTGCAGGTACTTGGTCCGAGCACGGCCTCCGAGCAGGTTGACCCCGCCACGGCGCAGTTTTCGAGCACTCGAACCGGTCAGCAGAAAACGGATGCCGGTCTGCTCGATCAGGCGGTGCACCTCATTGAGGAGCTCGGGCAGACGCTGGATCCCGTCGATCGCGATCAGGCGTGTTTCGGGAGTCAGTTCTTCGGCGATGCGCTGGGGGTTCCGGCTCAAAGCCAGATACACGGCGCTGTCCAGCAGGTCATAGACGCGAACCCCTGGAAGCGAAGTCCGCATCAGCGTCGTCTTACCCGTCTGGCGCGGCCCCAGGAGGAAATAGGACTTGTTGCGAAGCAGCGAATTCAGATCGAGGGCCCGCTCGACGGGGTGGGCAAATCCAAGTGTCGACATTGTCGTCAAATATCATGACATACGACAACACTGGTGGCAACGGGAACAGAGACTCTCCGCCGACAGGTACTCCTCCCGCCCCGAATGTTCCGGCAGGGCGACTGTAATCCGGATCGGCGACGTTGGTGCCGGCGCCCGCGCCGTTACAGGATCCACCGACCCACCGACGCCCCAGGCGCCGACCCAGGCAGGCAGAGCGGACCGGCTCAGGAATGAGGCCCGCCCCTTGCAGCACCGCCACGGTCGAGCCGCAGCACCAGCAATGCCCCCGCCAGAAACAACACCGTGCTGTAGCTGAAAGCCACCGTCGTCCCGGCCCAGCTCCAGAGGGCACCCACCACGATGCTGGAGACGACGTCGCCGACCCCGTTGACGGTCGCCAGCGCACCGAATGCCATACCGTGCTGCCCTCCCGGAACCAGTTCGGCACACAGTGAGTCTTCCAGTGTCTCCTCAAATGCCAGATACGTTCCTCCCAGAGCGAGGATCACTCCGAACGAGCCCATGCCGGGCGGCAAGAAGATGATACCCAGGGTTGTGGCCGCACCCAGACCATAACCACCGGCCAGGAGCAGCGTCTTGGGGAAACGGTCGGCCAACCCGCCCACCACCAGGGACAGACCTGCCAGCACGATGTTGTGCAACAGGTAGAGAGCCACGGCGGCACTCGCCGCCCCGGCCGCTCCCCACTCCGGGGTCAGCTTCTGGGTGACCAGGAGGATCAAAAGCGTGTGGGAAAAATCTCCGGCACCAAACAATCCCACTGCCACCAGGAATCGCCGGAAGGGCCCGGGGAGAGTACGGACCCCCTGGACAAACGAGACATAGGGAACCGGGGTTCTCTCCCGTTCAACCACTCCCAGACCGAGGGCCGCCACCGCCATCAGCCCAGGTACCATGGTGACGGCAAACAGCAAGGGGTAACTGTGGTCGAAGACGCCCAGCAGAACGAAAGCGGTGGCCGGACCGCCGATCGCCCCCAGGGTGTCCATCATGCGTTCGAATCCAAAGGCGCGTCCATAACTTTGCGGATCGACGGCACCCGCCAGCAGCGCTTTACGCACCGGGGTCCGCACACCTCGCCCCAGCCACGCCAGAGCCCGCGCCAACAGGACGTGCCACGCCGCCGAGGCCAGGGCAAATGACGCCGTGCCCAAAGCGGTCATCAGATAGCCAGCCACTGCCACCGGCTTTCGCCGCCTCAGACGGTCGGTGTAATAACCCGAGGCCAGCTTGGCAAAGCTCGAAAGGCCGTCGGATACCCCTTCAATGAGCCCCACCCAGAAGGCTGCCACTCCCATGGCGGCCAGGAATGCAGGCATCACCGTGGTGGCGATTTCATGGGACCAGTCGCTGAACAGGGAGGCCAGGCCGATGCCCAGAACCGTTCGGTTCAACCAGCGGCGGGAGGATGCCGATCCAGGTTGTCCAGTCATGGCAGAGTGCTCCCTTCATCAACCCGGGCGGGACGCCTGGGCCACCGGGGGCCCCGGGACGATTGCCGCCGGCGGCACGGACGGTCGGTGCCACCACCCGTCGCACGGCCGTCTCGGCCGTGCGACCGTCCACGGAGCAGGATCGTTCCACCCAACCCCGACAGAATGCCCCCTGGATTGCCGGCGATTCCTTGCCGGAAGAAGGGCACGGACGATCGGCGCCAACCGTCCAGCCTGGGCGTTCATCGGCAATCAGGCTGTCCGGGGGAACCGGTACCAGCGCTGCGATCACGGTGTCGCGATCCGTGATCCACACCGACTCTCCGCGACGGACCCGTTGCAACAGCCGGCTCAGGTTGTTCTTGGCGTAAGTGTCGCTGGTTCGGATAAGCGCCAGAATGGCTCTGTCATTCGGGCTGGTCTAGCCTCAAGCAGAGCGCCGCGCTGCCCCTTGATCCCGACAGTCTGTCGTTAAGGAATCGGCGGCTCTCCCAGGGGTCCAGGGCTCAAGGCAGAGTCCCCATGCGGCCTGCGCGGTAGTCCGCAAACGCCTGGCGCAGTTCTGCCTCGGTGTTCATGACGAAGGGTCCATACCGAGCCACCGGCTCGTCGATGGGCTGGCCACTCAGAATCAACAGAAGCGCAGGCGAACCGGCCTCCAGCTCGACCGCCTCGCCCGTCGGACTCAGCGTCGCGATCAGAGCCTCGCCTCTCAACGCGACTCCGTTGACCGCTGCATCACCTCGCAGCAGGACCACCGCCGCGTTATGTCCCTCGGGCAGGCTCAGCCGGCCGGATGCACCCTCCTCCAGCCGGACATCGAACACGTTGACCGGCGTGAAGGTCCTCGCGGGACCTGCCACTCCGTTGAGGGAGCCGGAAATCACCCGGCCGAAAGCTCCCGGACCCAGCTCCACCCGGGAAATCTCGCCACTGCCAAGGCTCTGGTAACGGGGAGGGGACATCTTATGGGCGGCGGGCAGGTTCACCCAGAGCTGGACCACCTCGAAGACGCCCCCCTGCGCGGTAAACTCCCTGCCGTGCATTTCTTCGTGAACCACGCCTGAAGCCGCCGTCATCCACTGCACATCGCCGGGATGGATGGTGCCCGCGTGTCCGGCGGAATCCCGGTGGTCGACGCTTCCCTGATAGACAATCGTCACCGTCTCGAAACCCCGATGGGGATGTTCCTCGACCCCCCGCGGGCGGTCGGAAGGCTCGAACCGGGCGGGCCCAGCGTAATCGAGCAACAGAAACGGGCTCAGCTCCGGCACACCCTGCGACGGGAGCAGTGTCCGCACCGGAAAGCCGTCTCCCACCCAGTGAGAGGATGCATCACCGTGAACGCCTGAAACATGCTTGTGATCGGCCATACTGAGGTCCGCCTGCCTGGGCAATACCGATCTCTTGATAAACGAGTATGTCCGCCGGGGCGCCCGGTTTCATCCGTGAGCCCGTCCGATGGGTGGAAACGGTACCAGCCGGTTGCGGCCCCGATCCGCGCCGTGCCCCCGGCACGGCCTGGTTCCGCCTGCCCGGGAGTCCCAAGACTGCACCCGCCTCTCCCTCCCCCCGCTCGCACCCACCGCCCAGGGGCAGTATGATGCGCTGCCAGCCCATGCAGAGTCGGCACCAGCGGGATCCAGGGTTTCCAAGATTGCCGGGCACAGGCCTGGCGGTGACGCTGGCTGTCTTCGCCCTGGCCGCACTGGTCAACTGGAAACTGTTCCGGCCCGGGCTCCCGCTGAGCGGAGACAACCCATCCCACCTGGCTGAGATCTACGCCGTCGGCGATGACATCCTGTCCGGGCAACGCTGGTGGTTCGGGTGGTTTGAGGGCGACTTCCTGGGCTACCCCGTCCTTCTGTACCAGTATCCCCTAGGCAAACTCGCCATCGTCCTGCTGGGGCTGGTGATTCCCGTGTCCGTGGAGACCCTTTACAAACTCGTTCTGACCGCCTCCTGGTGTTTGCCCGGGGTGGGGCTGTTCCGGCTCCTGCGGCGAGTGGGAGACCCGCTGCCAGCTCTGGTCGCAGCGTTGCTCTATCTGGTCAGCTTTGATCACCTTTACCTGTGCCTGAGCGGGATGTGGAACCAGTATCTGGCGCTGGGATTCCTGTTGCTGGCCGCCGAGCGGCACCTGAGCCTGGTGGAACAGCCAGACCGCCGCTTGCTGGCTGCCGCCGCGGGCTGGAGCGCCCTGGCCCTGTGCTCCCATCCCTTCAGCTACCTGATGATCCCGTTGTCGTGGAGCTGCAGCGTGGCGGGCACCTGGCTGGCCGGACTCTGGAAGTCACACCGGCATTGGAGTTCACTCTGGTGTCCGGTCCTGGCCATCGGACTTTCCGCCTGGCTGCTTGTCCCACTGCTGGTGTCCTGGCCGTGGGCGAAAGTGGAACTGGGGAGCCGGGAATGGCGCCTGTTGCCGGCATTGTTCCCCTTGGCGCTGACCGACCTGATGGATGTCGGAACCGTCACCGGACTCCTCTCCGGAGTGGCCGAGCATGCCACCGGCATGCTTCCGGCGATCCTGCTGGGTGTTCCTGCCGCCTTCCTGACGAGCCGTCACCAGTCGGCCCGACTGGAAGCCTCTCGCAACTTTGCTCTGCTGTTCATCGCCGGACTCGTCCTGTTGGCGGCGGTGATCCTGGCAGGTACGTTGCCCGTGTTCTCGGGAATCGCGCGGCTGGTGGCGGTGGGAAGGTTCGCCCCCTATCTGCTGACAGGCCTGCTGCTGGTCCTTGGGTGCTTCCTGCAGTCGCACCGTCATACCCGTCACGGGCGGGCGTTGGCGGCCGTGCTGGCGGTGTTGATCCTGGTCCGCGTTGGTTGGACGGTGGCCCGCCCGGACCCGCGTCTGGATCGCTTCTATATCGTGATGGATCTTCATGCCCCCGCCCACCAGGATCTGCGTGATCTGGCCGCAATCTGGCAATGCCTGGCCGACAGTACTTCCCCTTCCGCCGGACGGATTCTCACCCAGGACACGCTCTACAACCTTCCTGACGGCCCTCTCTCCCTTACCCACGCCATGGCGTTAACCCACCATTTCACCGGCGCCTGGACGCTGGGCGGCTTCAGCGGAGTCCTTTCACCCAATGCACGCCTCACCCCTTCCGAGGGAGGGCTGCTCTTCGGCCGGCGATTGGAAGCCCAAAGCGACCAAGCGATCCTCGAGACCGCTCTCCGCTACGGTGTCAGTACCATCGTCTCCTGTGAGGACCGGCTGGAGACTCTGCTGCGTGCCTCCCGGTTCTTCCGGGAGAGGCACTGCCAGGGCAAGTTCTGTGTGTTTGAACCGGCGGTGCCGCCGGTCTGGGGACGGCTGGAAGGCCCGGGGACGGTCCAGACCCAGACCTGGGAACCGGGCCGCCGTACCCTTAGCGTGGACCTTCCAAAAGGCTGCATCCTGTGGATTCCCACCACCAGCCACCCCTGGTGGGAGGCCCGGGTGGACAGCCAGCCGGTTCCCATCCGGGAATTCGGGAGGGAGCGGTTTCTTTCGGTGGAAATCCCCGATGGTGTCCACCAGGTCGAATTCTGTTTCGTCCCACCCCGCTGGTTTCCAACCCTTGTCTGGCTCTCCGCACTGGGAATCTTCGCGCTCCTCTCTGCGGCGGAAACTCCGGCCAGAGGCCCCTCGCAGAGCGCCGGAAGGCGGGCGGAGAACAACACATTTCCACCGGTTGTCCCTCCCGCCAACCCGGAGTGGACTCCCCCTGGAGGAGAACCATGGACTGAGCCTGCCGGCGGCAACAAATCCGGGAGAACTTCCAAATGAAGACGACGTTTGTGGGAGTATTCGTCCTCTGCTGTTCCCTCGCTGGAAGCCCGGTCCTCGCTCAGGGCACCCGGCCCGACTTCTCGGGAACCTGGCGACTCAACCGGGCGAAGAGTGAGTTTCACCGGCCGACCTTCCGTGAGCCACCGGGGATGCCGCCTCCGGGAGGGATGGGTGGTGGCGGCATGGGTGGACCGGGCGGTCCGGGAGGCGGTATGGGTGGCCCCGGCATGGGCGGTGCGGGGGGCGGCATGGGCGGTCCCGGAGGATGGGGCGGACCCGCCGGACGGCCGGGAATGAACGCTCCTGGAGCCGGCACCGGAGAAACGGGTGTCGCCGATCTGGTCACGATCGTCCACCAGGAGCCCCGGCTGGAGGTTTCCATCCCCGTGCGCATCGGAGATGAAGAACGGACACTCAGGTTCGAACACACCACCGACGGGCGAAAGAGCCAGCTCTCCCTGCCCGGCGGCGCGGTCGTGCGGTCCAAGACCCGCTGGAAGAAGCGTCGGCTGGTCACCGAGTCCACCTGGGAGGGACCGATGGGCGGCGTCACCGTCGTCGAGAGCCGCACGCTGTCGGAGAATGGATCAACCATGACGGTTGAATTCACCATGCGCGCAGGGGCGATGGAACTGAGGCGGGAGCTGGTCTACGAGCGGGCCGCCTGCCCGGCGTCCAAATAGTTGACCGGATTTCCTACGAAAGCGTTTGACTCCGTCCCGACGGCGCTGTATCGTCCAATGCAAGCCTCATCCGGTCCTGGTGGAAGTCCCCGAATCGGAGTGCGCGCAGGACGAGGAACTGCCTTCCATGAAAGGAGCCGGCCGTGAACGTCTTCCTGGTGAACCCTAGCGATCTTTCCTTCGGAATCGGCGTGGTGGCTCCGCGCTGGCTGTATGTGCTTGCCTCGGCCACGCCCCGGCACTATGGAGACCCGCGGATCACGGACGAGTCTCTCGAGCCCTTCGATCTGTCTCAGGTTAGGGCGGGAGATGTGGTCGGGGTCGGAATCCATACCACCAATGCCCTGCGGGGTTATGAGGTGGGCCGGGAGGCGCGGAAACGCGGCGCCTGGGTGGTGTTCGGGGGCATCCATGCCGGTCTGTACCCCGACGAAGCCGAGCGACTGGGAGGCGCGCATGCAGTGGTGCGGGGCGACGGCGACGTTGTCTGGAAGACGGTCCTGGAGGATTGCGCCGCCGGGCGCCCCAAGTCCTTTTATAGCGGCGGTCACGTGGAACCAGGGGAATTCCTGCCGGCCCGCTGGGACCTGCTGCCCTCGGACCGCTACATGTGGGCATCAGTCCAGACCCTGCGCGGCTGCCCGAAACATTGTTCCTTCTGTTCGGTGTGGAAGACCGACGGCCAGCGGCCGCGCCAGCGGGGTGTCGAACCGGTGATGCAGGAGCTGGTGGAACTCCGCCGCCAGGGATTCCGCTTTGTCGTGCTGGCCGACGACAACTTTTATCCGGTTCCCCTCCGCGACCTTGAGGTTGCCGGCCGTCGGGAGAACAAGGAACGGCGGGATGCTCTGGCGGCGATCCGGCAGGAACGGTTCGACCTGATGGAAGCGATGGCCGAGCTGCCGGAAGACATGGTGTTCTTTACCCAGATCACCATGGAAGCGGCCGAGGACCCGGACTTTCTGGCCGCCATGCGCCGGGCGCGGATCCGCGGAGCGCTGGTGGGAATCGAATCGGTCACGGCGGAGGGCCTGAAATCGGTCTACAAAGACTTCAATCTTTCCGGCAGCGACCTGGTGGCGCGCTTGCGGCAGTTCCGCGAAAACGGAATCTACATCCTCGGCTCCTTTATCTTCGGCCTGCCGACGGATCGTCCGGACACCTTCGGCGCCACGGTGGAACTCGCCACCTCCGCCGAACTGGCCTTCGCCCAGTTCGTGACGCTCAACGTGTTTCCCGGGACCCTGGACTTCCATCGCTGGGAGCAACAACATGCGGACCAGGAGCCGGTCAACGGATTTCCGCGCACGCGTTACTGGCTGCTGCCCCGCGCACAGCGCCCACGCCTGCCGGTCCCGCACCCCACCATGAGCGAGGAAGAGATCCGCCGCCGTACCCAGGCGGCCTGGGATGACTTCTACAGCATCCCCTCGATCTGGAAGCGATCGCGCTGCGTCTCACGGCTCAAGCCCAGACTGGCCTTCCTGCTGATCTCCAAGCTCTACCGCCAGATGTATGCCAACACGGGCATTTCGACCGACAGCGCCCGGATCAGCCGGGCCGCTACCTGGGCACGTTGGATCGCCAGGCCCTGTCGGCGGCTGTTCAAGGCCCCGAGGAAGCCGGACCTGCGGATGCCCATGTTGCGCACCGCGGAAACTCCGGAATCGGCCTGACCCGCGGGACGGCCGAGACGGCTGTGCTCGACATCCCGGAGGAATGTCGATACCCTTGCGGTGATCCGCGTGATCCATGAGATCCGCGGTGATCCGCGTGCAAATCCATCTGTCCCCAGGGGGACGCGACTGCTGCAGTGGACGGCAAAACGGAAGCAAGCTTCCGCACTTCCATGAAAAGCCCTTTTGGTCTCGGAAGTTCCATTCAACTCCAAGACCCGCCGGGTCCGAGAGAGCCGCCACGTGAACCCTGCAGGCCGCTGGGCCTTCTAAGAGAGGGGTGACCGGGCCCAGGACGGGCTGTCTGGGTCAGCCGCCAAGTTCGGCCGTTCCACCTGGATCGCCGGACTCGGGCTGATTTCAGTCCAGTTCAGGTAGGAGGGGTCAGATGAAGTTCAAATGCTGGTTACTGGCGTTGGGACTGACCGTTTCAGGCGCAAGCGTCCTGGCCCAAACGCGGGGCGGACCGGAACTGATCGGGAGGGCCCGGACGCAGGCGTTCAGTTACGTTTCAGAGCTGACGAACTTCCTGTGCAAACAACGTATTCAGCGCTATGTCATCTTCAACCTCTCGACCCGTCTCGGAAGTTGCTGGCGGAAGTGAAGATCTCGTTTTGAGGAAACCGGACAGAGGCATGGAACGCCGGCAGCCGGTTGCACGACCGTGGCAAGCTCACAGAGGCTTTCCTCCGGTGTCCCGTCTTCTCCTGCCTCCTCCGACCCCCAGCTATAATCCAGCCGAGTCATGGCAAAGCCGGCGCTCCTCGTCGTAGACGACGAACTGGCCAATCTCCAGAAGCTGAGGAGGACTTTCGTCCAGGACTTCGAGGTCTATGCTGCCCAGTCCGGCGAGGAAGCCCTGCAGATGCTGCGGGAACACACCTTCCGGGCGATCATCACCGACCAGCGGATGCCCGGCTCCAGTGGCGTCGACCTCCTGCGGGAGTCGCTGAAGCACAGTCCGCACGCGATCAGGATCATCCTGACCGGATATACCGACGTTGAAGACCTGATGGGAGCAATCAACGAAGGCCATGTCCACCGTTACATCACCAAACCCTGGGATCCCTTCTCGCTGCGGCACACCGTTCTTCAGGACGTTGAACACTGGGACCTGAAGCGCGAGAACGAGTTCCTTGTCCAGCAGATGGAGATCGCCGCCGAGGTCCAGCGCATGCTGTATCCTCGCGCGCTGCCTCCCTTTCCCCGCCTGGATTATGTAGGGGTCTGCCGTCCTGCCCGCCTCGTCGGCGGTGACTACTACGACTTTCTGCCGGTTCAACCGGGACGGCTCCTGATCTCACTGGGTGACATTTCCGGCAAAGGGATCTCCGCCGCCTTGCTGATGGCCAACCTGCAAGGCCTGGTGCGCAGCCTGGCTCGATTGCATGAAGGCCGGGTGGAGAAGCTGGCGGAGGCGGTCAATCATGAGCTCTGTCTTTCCCTTGATGGAAGCAAGTTTGCGTCCCTGTTTTGTGCTCTGTTTGACGTCGATTCCGGCAGCCTGGACTACGTCAACGCCGGGCACTGCCCGGTCCTGATCTGCCGCGCGGGTGGAGGGCCGATGGAGCGGTTGGAACCAACCGGGACAGTCCTCGGGCTTTTCCAGGATGTTCGCTTCAAACGAGGTCAGGCACGGATTGACACCGGCGACCTGCTGGTGGCTTACACCGACGGCGTCGTGGAGGCCGAGTCGTTCTCGCATAAGGTGTTCGGAGAGGAACGGTTGAACGAGCTGGTGGGGGCCCACGCGGGCCGTCCGCTTCCGGAGCTGGCGGAGACGTTGCTGGAGCAGGTTGCCCGCTTTGCCGCCGGTGTTCCCCAGCAGGACGACCGCACAATCGTGCTGGCCCGGGTTCGCGACTGAAACCCTCCCCTTCACCCCCCTTGACGCGGATCACACGGATCGCGCGGATCACGGGCCGGAAGACAGTCTCGAATCCCTGGACTGCACAAAGGTCTACAAGCCTCCTGCTTCGTCACCCGCCCCAACTGCCACCTGAGTCAAAGTTGGTATCATGGACTCAACGTCGAAGCCCTCTGTGAGCCGGCGACTCCCGGCGCCGGGAGCCGGAAACCCGCCGGTCTTGCAGGCGGAAGTACTTGATGGAAGAGCTTTTCTCGACCCTGTTCAAATTCCGCCCCTTCTACTTCGCCGAGGGTGATTTTCATTTCCGCACCCCCATCTCCTTTGGACTTTATTTCGCCGCCTGGCTGTCGGCTTTGGCTTTCCTGGCGTGGATGTACCGTACCCGACTGCGTCACAACCCTCGCCAGGGGCTCTGTCTGGTCACACTGAAGGGCCTGTGGGTCCTGGTCATCCTGCTCCTGTTGATGCAGCCCACGCTGACGCTGTCGACCCTGGTGCCCCAGGAGAACCTGGTGGCCGTCCTGCTCGACAACTCCCGCAGTCTGGGCATCCTCGATCGGGGCAAGCCCCGTGGCGCCCCGGCGGCCGCCCTGGCCGCCCCGAATTCGGCCTTCCGGTCGGCGCTGGAGCGCAACTTCCACGTACGGTGGCACCATTTCGACCAGAACCCCAGGACACCCGCCGACCCTGCCACCCTCGACTGGACGGGCGAACAGACGAATCTCTCGGCGGCCCTGCAGGCGGTGCTGGCCGACAGCCGCAGTTTGCCATATGCCGGCGTGGTGCTGGTCACGGACGGGGCGGACAACAGTTTTCGGGACGTCGCGGCGGTGGTGCGCGAGTTTGCCGCCAGAGGCATCCCCATCCACACGGTGGGAGTCGGCCCGCAAGCCGTGACCCACGACGTGGAGCTGGTATCCGTAAGCCTCCCGGATCGCGTTTTGCCGGACTCGGTGGCGGTGGCCCGGATCCAGATTCGCCATCCCGGCTTCCGGGGCGCTCGGGCCCAGCTCCTGGTGCGTGACGGGTCTACCCTGGTCAGCTCCAGCGAAGTGACCCTCTCCCGGATCTCCGACCAGACCACCGCCGAGCTCAAACTCTTTCCGGAATTCACCGGCATCAAGGCCTGGGAGTTCTCAGTGGCGCCCCTGCACGGCGAGCAACTGGTGGAGAACAACGCACTCCGGACCGTCTTCGAGGTCCGCGACAGCCGGCCACGGGTCCTGATGGTGGAGGGCCGCCCCCGTTGGGAATACAAGTTTATCCGACAGGCGATGTCGGGAGACCGCCATGTCAGGCTGGAATCTCTGCTGAGATCGGCCATCAACAAGTTCTATCGGCAGGGAATCGAGCAGGAAACCACCCTGGCGGCAGGTTTCCCCACCCGCCGGGAAGATCTGTTCGAATACCAGGGGTTGATCCTGGGCGATGTGGAGTCGGCGTTCTTCACCTATGCCCAGATGGAGATGATCCGGGATTTCGTCAGTCGGCGCGGCGGTGGGCTGCTGATGGTGGGCGGGGGATCCACGTTGGGTTCCGGCGGCTACCAGAACACGCCCGTGGAGGAGGCGTTGCCGGTCTGGCTGGGAAGTCGGGAAGGCAGGCTCGCTCCGGAGTTGTCCTACCTGCGGGTGGAGTCCCAGGTTCACCTTACCGACTTCGGCGCCAATCACCCGGCTCTCCGGCTGGCGCGGGAGGATGAGGAGAGCACCCGGCTGTGGGGGGAGCTCCCGTCCATCTCCGACCGGAACCGGGTCTCCGGGATCAAGCCCGGGGCCGTCGTGCTGGTGGAGGCGCGGGACCAGGCCGGACCCGATACTGAAGCAAAGCATGAACCCGGCCCGCTGCTGGTCTCCCACCGCTTCGGCCGCGGACTGGGCATCGTCCTGCTGTCCGGCAGTAGCTGGCGCTGGCAAATGCTGAAGGAGCACACGGACCAGAGCCATGAGCTGTTCTGGCGCCAACTGACCCGATGGCTGGTGAGTTCCGCCCGCGATCGGGTCACAGCGGAGGTAGAACGAGGCGTTTACAGCCGGAACCAGCCCGTCAAGGCCCGGGTCGAAGTGAACGACGCCGCCTACCAGCGCCTGAACGATGCCCGCCTAAAAGCGCACATCGTGCGTCCCGACGGTTCGCAGGAACCCCTGTCCCTCACCTGGGACAGCCGCGAAGAAGGAGTCTTCACCGGCCAGTGGTTCCCCTCAAATGACGGGATTCACCGGATCGAGGTGGAAGCCCACAGCTCAGACCCGGAGCAGACCGCGCTGGGGAGTGCGTCGGACGCCTTTCTGGTAGCCACCGGTCAGGCTGAGTACTTCGACGCCGTGCGCAAGGTGGAGTTCCTCAAAGGAATTGCCCGGGACACCGGCGGACGGTATTACGGCATCGAAGACGCCGATCGGCTGCCGGAAGAGATCCGCTATGTCCGATCGGAGTCCTCGGTCACGGAGGTCCTTGACTTGTGGGACATGCCCTTCAACTTTCTGCTGCTGGCCGGTCTGCTGGTGGGGGAATGGCTGTTGCGGCGCCACTGGGGGATGCCATGAGCCGGCTCGCGCAGAAGTGGATCATGTCCGAAGCAATCCATCGGATCGAAGCCGTTGTCCCGCGCGATCCGCGTGATCCGTGTGATCCGCGTGATCTGCGCGATCCGCGTGATCCGTGTCCGTCAAGTCCGGGATTTCCATTTATCGGCCTGGTTTGCCTGCTTCTGCTGTCTGTCGCGCCGGCGACTGCCGCCGACGACGAAGCCACTCCGGC
The DNA here is from genome assembly GCA_964524795.1 of uncultured Acidobacteriota bacterium. Classification (GTDB taxonomy): domain Bacteria; phylum Acidobacteriota; class UBA6911; order RPQK01; family JAPXNP01; genus CAZGEH01. Next base: position 67,765 of record CAZGEH010000004.1, on the reverse strand, counting down.
CTGCCTGGTGGTGAGTGGCCTGGGTGGAGTTCCCGAATGGGAAGAGAACTTTGAGAAGTGGGCCGATACTGCAGCCGGAATCTGCCGCGAGCAGCTCAAGGCCGCGGTCTTCCGGCTGGACGGCCGCACTCGGGTGAAAGCCGAGGTTCTCCAGGCGCTCGCGGAGGCCGCCACAGCCGGAAACGGAGATCTTTGGGTTTTTCTGGTCGGCCACGGGACTTGGGACGGACGCCAGTATCGCTTCAACATCAAGGGTCCGGACCTGACCACAGCAGATTTGGCAGGGGCATTCGACCGTTTGGGTGACCGCCGGATCCTCCTGGTGGCGGGCACCAGCGCCTCCGGCGAACTGCTGCAACGTCTGGGAGGTCCCCATCGGGTGATCCTCGCGGCGACCCGGGAGCGGGAACGGCACCCTCCGCTGTTCCTGTCTTTTTTCCTGGAGGGACTCACCTCCGCAGAGGCCGATCGCAACAAGGACCGGCGGGTGTCCTTGCAAGAGGTGTTCGACTTCTGTGAGCTCAAGGTAGCCGCCTGGTACGAGGAACAGGGACGGATCCGCACCGAGCATGCCGCCCTCAATGACGCCGGCGGAACCGGGCGGCTGGCGCCGGTGACGTACCTGTCCACCCCGCCCGAGCAGGCCTATCGGAGCCTGGAGGCCCGGGAACTGGCGCCGACACGCTCGCGTCTCGAGCGGGCAATCGAGGATCTGAAGCTGCGCAAGACCGAAATGCCTGCCGAAGCCTACTATCGCGAACTGGAAGGGCTGCTGGTGGAATTGGCTGAACTCAATGAACGCATCCGGACTCTGGAGGGAGAGCCATGAAGGTTCACCTGGCGCTGGTCTGGCTGATCCTGGCCGCGCCTCCGGTTGCGGCGGCGGATCCTGACACCACGTTGGCCGTGTTGCGCCGCGGCGAGTGGCAACAGGTAGAACAGCGTCTGGCCGCCAACCCAGCCCGCGGCCCATTCGAGTCCCGCCTCCTGATCGAGCTGCTGGACCGCCGCGGCGACCGGGACGGCGCCCGTCTGGAAGCCTCCCGCCTGCTGCGCCGTTACGGGCTCAGCGAACTGCCCCCCGTGTCCCACTATCACGCGGCCTTCGCTGCAGCCTATCTCCAGCAGTGGGAGGAGGCCAACGAGATCTTCCTGCGGGCTTCCCAGACCAGCCCAGTTCCGCGCTCCTTGTACGTCGACTGGGCGCATCTGTATCTGGAGAAGTACAACCCGGCCGAGGCCGAAACCATCCTGCGGGAGGGGCTGGAGCGGGAGCCGGTCCAAGGCGCGGAGCGCTGGAGCCTGTCGGATGTGCACCTGGCTTTGGCCCGCGCCCTGAAAGACCTGGGCTCACCGGCGTTCGCCGCCGTCCTTGAGGAGGCCGTACAGGCCGACCCGGCCAACCCGGACGTCCGGGCCTATCAGGCCTCGCTCACACTGCAGGATGAGAACTGGGACGAGGCCGGACGCCAGGCGGCGGAAGCCTTGAAGAGTACGCCCGGACATCTCCACCTGTCGGAGATCGCCGCCGCCGCGGCTCATTTCGGGGGCTCGGCCGGCGAGGCTGCCGCTGCCCTTGCCGCCCTCCAGCGGATCAACCCCCTGGATGCCGCCTATTACGAAATGTTGGGCGATCTGAGTGTGGGATTGCGCCGGATGGATGAGGCGGTTTCGCACTACACCGAGGCTTTGCGCCTGGATCCCCGCCGTTGGAGTGCCCTGGCGGCACGGGGTATCAATTTGTTGCGGATGGGGCGGGAGGAGGAAGGGGTCACCGATCTGGAACGGGCTTACCAGAACGATCCCTACAACATCTGGACCGTCAACACCTTGCGGCTGGTGGACAGCTTCGGCGAGTTCGAGCGTTTCGAGACTGAGCATTTCACGGTGCGCATCCACCAGGAGGAAGCCGCCGTTCTCCGTCCTTACGTGGAGGAACTGCTGGAGCGCAGCCTCGCCACCCTTCAGCAGCGGTATGAGCACCGCATTCCCCACCGGGTCATCTTCGAAATGTACCCGGACCACGAAGACTTCGCCGTCCGGACTCTGGGGTTGCCGGGACTGGGGGCACTGGGCGCCACCTTCGGCCGGGTGGTGGCCATGGACTCTCCCAGCGCCCGCCCCCGCGGCCGCTTCCACTGGGCATCGACCCTGTGGCACGAACTGGCCCACGTCGTCACCCTCTCCCTCAGCGGGAACCGGGTGCCACGGTGGCTGACCGAAGGCATTTCCATGATGGAGGAACGGCTGGCCGGGCCGGGCTGGGGCGACCCCATCACCATCCAGTTTGTCGAGGCCTGGCGGGCGGGACGCCTGCTGGCGATCCGGGATCTGAACTCCGGCTTCATCCGTCCGGATTCCCCGGAACAGGTGGCGATCAGCTACCTGCAGGCTGGCCGTCTGTGCGATTTCCTGCTGGCCGAGTACGGCCTGCCGAAGCTGCGCCGGTTGCTGCGAGCCTATGGCGAAGGGCTCGAGACGGAGGAAGCCTTCCGCCAGGCCCTGGGGAAGTCGGCGGAGGATGTGGATCAGGCCTTCCGGTCGGATCTGGCCCGGGAAATGGAACCGCTGGCCAGGGCATTGGAACGTCCTCCAGCGGTGGAGGGGGAAACCTCGGCGATGGAAGCGGCGCTGGCCGCGTCCCCTGACAACTTCTATCTCAACTTCTCGCTGGCTTCCCGTTACTACGAGCACAAGCGGCTGGAGGAAGCCATTCCGCTGTTGCGCCGGGCGATCGCCTCGTTTCCGTGGGCGGTGGAGGAAAGCGGGCCTTATGGGCTGCTGGTGGAGATCCTGACCACGCTGCAACGCGAAGAGGAGGCGGTACAGGTCCTGTCGGAGTGGTGGCAGCGGTCCCCGTTGCTGGCGGGCAACGCCTTGCGGCTCGCCCGCCGGCTGATTTCCACGGGCCGGGCCCAGGAAGCACTCCCCATCCTGGAGCAGGCGCTCTATGCAGATCCCCTTTCCCCCGAACTCCATCGCCGGCTGGGCGAGCTTTACCTGGAGATGGACCGGTCCCCGGCCGCAGTCCGGGAGTTCCGGGCACTGCTGGCGTTGAACCCGTCCGACCAGGCAGAAGCTCATTATCTTCTGGCGGAGGCACTCCTGCGCCATGGTGACCGCGAGAATGCCCGCCGGGAGGTCCTGCTGGCGCTCGAGATCGCGCCCGGCTTCGAGAAGGCCCAACGCCTGTTGCTCAAGGTGGTCCGGCAATGAGCGGACGTGCGGTGGTCCTCAGCCTGGCTGCATGCCTGCCGATCGCGCTGGCGGTGACGGCGGGATGGGCGCTGGACCTGCCCGGCGGGTCCGGCGCCAACCCCAACCTCTTCAATTTCGTGCGGATCCGCTACCACGGCTTTACCGGCATCGGGTCCTGGGGCGGTGGACGCTGGAACACTCCTCCCTGGATGCACGACTACGATCGGGCGGAGCGCAATTTCCTGAAGATCCTGGCGGAGCTCACCACCATCGAAACCGCCCCGGACGCCTACCTGATCCTGGACCTGGATGATCCCCGGATCATGCACCACCCGGTGCTTTATGTCAGCGAACCCGGCTACTGGGACTGCACCCGCGCCGAAGTCGACAACCTCCGTGAATACCTGCTGCGCGGCGGTTTCGTGATCTTTGACGATTTCCGGGATGCGCCCGGCGAATGGGACAACTTCGCAGGTTGCATGCGGCAGGTGTTTCCCGACCGGCCTCTGGAGGTGCTGGATGCCTCGCACCCGATCTTCCACTGCTTCTATGACATCGATTCCCTGGACATGGTTCCGCCATACGGGGTTCCCGGCCGGCCCACCTTCTACGGAATGTCCGATGAAACCGGACGCCTGCAGGTGATCGCCAACTTCAACAACGACATCGGCGACTACTGGGAGTGGTCCGACCAAAGCTTCACCCCCATCCAGCTTTCCAACGAGGCCTATCGCTTCGGCATCAACTACATCGTCTATGCACTGACCCACTGAGCAACCAAAGGAATGAAGGAGCATGGAATGACTTCACCTGCCGACACTTCGGTCCCCGTCGAATCCCAGATCGAGGCGATGCTGGACTCCCAGCGCCGGATCCTGGAGCAGCTCCGCAAGATCATCGTGGGCCAGGACGAGATCATCGAACAGGTGCTGGTGGCGATCTATGTCGGGGGGCATTCCCTGATCACCGGTCTGCCCGGCCTGGCCAAGACGCTGCTGGTGCGGACCATCGCCGACACGCTCGGCTTGACCTTCAAGCGGATCCAGTTCACGCCGGACCTCATGCCGGCGGACATCACCGGCACCGAGATCATCGAGGAGGACCGCACCACCGGCAAACGGCAACTGGTCTTCGTTCCGGGTCCGGTCTTCTCCAACATGATCCTGGCCGACGAGATCAACCGGACTCCTCCCAAGACCCAGGCGGCGCTGCTGGAAGCCATGCAGGAAAAGCGGGTCACGGTGGGCGGACGCACGTTTTCCCTGTCCCCCCCGTTCTTCGTGCTGGCCACCCAGAACCCCATTGAACTGGAAGGGACCTATCCGTTGCCTGAGGCCCAGCTCGACCGCTTCATGCTGAACATCATCATCGACTATCTGGACGAGGCCGATGAGATCGAAGTGGTGCGGCGGACCACCTCGGAACCGCCGCCGCAGGTTGAGCAGGTGGTGTCCGGCGAGGACATCCTGCGTTTCCAGGACCTGGTACGGCGCATCCCGGCTCCGGAGCAGGTGATGCGTTATGCCGTGGCCCTGGTACGGGCGACCCGGCCGGGCCGGCCCGAGGCGCCCGGGTTCGTCACCGACTGGCTCAGCTACGGAGCCAGCCTGCGGGCCTCCCAATACCTGGTCCTGGGCGGCAAGGCCCGGGCCTTGATGCACCAGCGCTACAACGTATCCTTCGAGGACATTCGCGCCCTGGCCAAGCCGGTGCTGCGCCATCGGATGTTGACCAATTTCCATGCCGAATCCGAGAACATCAAGGCGGACTCCATCGTGGAGCGTCTGTTGGAGGAGATCCCGGTTCCGGGATCGGGGCTGTCATGAGGTCCCACGACGGGCGTGAGTTCGCTGCTCCGGCCCCGCTGATCCCAGGGATCGGTGGAACCCGTCCAATCCTTGTGATCCGCGCGATCCGTGTGATCCACGCGATCCGCGCGATCCGTGTGATCCGCGCGATCCGCGTCATCCAGATCGAAGGAGCCCGGGCATGAGAGGCAGCACTGCCCTTTCCAACCGCTTCATCGACCCCAAGATCTTGGCGGCCGGACACAGCCTCCAGCTCATCGCCCGCAGCGTCGTCGAAGGCTTCATCGCCGGCCTGCACCGCTCCCCTTACCACGGTTTCAGCCTGGAGTTTTCCGAGTACCGCGAGTACTCGCCCGGCGATGACATCCGCCGGGTCGACTGGAAGGTGTACGGCCGCACCGACCGTTTCTATGTCAAGAAGTTCCAGGGCGACACCAACACCCAGGTCTTCATCCTCCTGGACACCAGCCGGAGCATGAGCCTCTCCACCGACGGACCCAGCAAACTGGACTACGGGCGCTTTTTGGCTGCTTCGCTGGCTTACTTCTCAGTCCGACAGAACGATGCCGTGGGCCTGGTTACCTTCGACTCCGAGATCCGCCAGTTCACTCCGCCCCGCACCCGGCAGGGCCAGCTCCTGTCCCTTCTCCACCACCTGGAGGCTGCCACCCCCCAAGGGCAGACCCGCATCGGTTCCGTCCTGGAGCACATGTCGGGGCAAATCCGCAAGCGCAGCATGGTCGTTCTGATCAGTGACCTGTACGAAGAGGCGTCGGCCCTGGTCAAAGCCTTTCGCTATTTCCACCATCGGGGCAACGACGTGATCATCTTCCACGTACTCGACCCCTTCGAACTGGAGCTGCCCCTGGAGGGGATCTCCACCCTGGAAGACATGGAGACCGGGGACCAGCTTCCTTTCGCCTCCGAACAGTCGCGGCAGGCGTATCTGGCTGAGTTGCAGGGCCACCTCTCGGAACTGCGGCGGGAGTGCCGCAACGTGCGGATCGACCATGTCGTCATGAATACCGGAGAACCCCTCGACCGGGCCCTCTACCAGTACCTTTCGCTGCGCAGCAGGAGGATGTGAGGTGTCATTCCTGAATCCCTTGTTCTGGCTGGCGGCGGTGACGGTGGTGATCCCCGTGCTGCTGCATCTGACGCGGCGGGAGGTGCGCCAGCCGATCCCCTTCCCATCCCTCATGTTCCTGCGCCGCGTCCCCTTCCACGAGACCCGGCGGCGCCAGATCCGCAACTGGCCCCTCCTCCTGTTGCGTTGTGCTTTGCTCCTCCTGCTGGTGGCTGCCTTCGCCCGGCCGGTGGCCAGCGACTGGTTCGCAACGGTCAACCCTGACGCCCGCCGGTCGACGGTCATCCTGCTGGACCGTTCGCTGAGCATGGCACGGGACGGCGTCTGGTCGCAGGCTTTGCAGGAGGCCGCCCAGGAGGCTTCCGCCCAGCGTCAGGGGGACGAGCTTTGCCTGGTGACCTTCGGCGCCCGCTCGGACGTGTTGGTTCGTTGGACCAGCCGCCCCCAGGAGATCCAGCAGGCCCTCCACCGTGAACTCACCCCTGGTTACGACACCACCTCATTTGCTGAAGGGTTCCGCCAGGCCCTGGCCCAGCTCGAAACCGCCACCGGTGAACGGAGGCGGATTGTCCTGATCTCGGACCTGCAGTCCTCCGGGCTGGACCTGGAGCGCTTGCGCGACGAGCCCGTCGCTGGCGTCGAACTGGTGGTCCGGGACGTCGGCCGCGCCGAATCGAACCTCCATATCGAGCAGATCTCGGTCCCCCGCGAAGTCTTCGGCGACCGGACATCGCTCACCCTGAGAGTCGCTGCCTCGGTTCCCGAAGGACAGGCGGCAGGCGCCGAGCGTGGTGAAGTCCGGCTCTACCTGGAGGACCGCCTGGTACACCGGCGGGATTTCTCCCTGACCGGGAAGCCGTCGGCGACTGTGCTGTTCGATCTGCTGGAAGTACCCGAAGGGATCTCACGCGGCAGGCTGGTGATCGAACCGGGAGGGGCGCTGGCTGCCGACGACGTCCGGTATTTTGTTGTGGAGAGGGCCCAACCGTTCCACCTGGCACTCTTCAGTCGCGGCGGGGAAAGCTCGGGTTTCTTCGAAACGGCCGTGGAGTCCGGGACCAACCTGCCCTTTCAGCTCCGCCGGATTTCGAGCTTGGCACAGGTGGACACCGCCACCCGCGTCGTCCTGATCGAAGACTCCGCCTTGCCGGATCCCGGCGGTCTGAACAGCCTGCTGGCGCGGGGGGGCGGTGTCGTGATCGCCGCCGGCAACCGGACTGCGCCGTCAGTCGCCAGCGGCTGGAACGACCTCTTGCCCGGCCGCCTAGTGGAGAAGAGGTTCGCCTCCCCTCGCAGCTTTCAGACCATCACCGAGCTCAATCGGGACCACCAGGCGTTGGCCCCCCTGGCGCGGGGGAACCAGAGCCTGCTCAACTCCGTCCAGTTTTATGGCTACTGGGCCGTTGAGCCTTCGCCTGATGCTACGGTGCTGGCCCGGCTTGGTGACGGCAGTCCGATCCTGCTGGAGCGGCAGGTCCATGAGGGCAGAGTCCTGCTGTACGCATCGTCTCTCGACCGCGTCTGGTCGGACTTTCCGGTGCGGGGCGCTTTTCTGCCGTTCTGGCAGTCGCTCATCCAGTACGCTTCCGGCTGGGCGCCACGGCCGGCGGAACACCTGATCGGCACCGGCGTGTCTCTGAGTTCCCGGTCAGGTTCTCCGGGAACCAGCGAAGGCGAGGATGTGCTGGACCCCTCGGGCCGGCGCCTCACCGGCCTGGGCGAGGAAGCCCCCGCGGCCCTTCAGCTCACCCTTCCGGGTTACTATGAGCTCAGGTACGCAAAGAGAACCGACTGGATCGCCGCCAATCCGGACCCCGCGGAGTCGAATTTGGCCAAACTCTCACCGTCGGATCTGGAAGTGGCCTTCAACCGCTTACGGACGCGGGCGCGGATCGACGATCCGCAAGGTGTGTCCATAGAGGAAGAGTCGCCTGTGGAGCCTGTCGGCTGGCTCCTGCTGCTGGCCGCCCTGGGTCTCGTGATGTTGGAAACTCTGGCCGCCAACCACAGGGCCCGAACTGGAGAACGGCCGTCGCCGCCGGTTATGGAGACCTAGGATGAGCATCGAAAAGCTTCTGCTGAGAGCCCGTCGCAAGATCCAACAGGAACGCCTGCTGAACGGCGCAGCGGTGCTGCTGGTTTTTGTCCTGGTGGCTTCGTTGGTGGCGGCCTTCGCCCTCACCCGGCACAACTTCTCCGACTCGGCGATCTTCTGGTGCCGCCTGGTCCTGCTGGCGGGAGTGGCAGGAGTCGCCTGGTGGGCGATCCTCCGGCCGATTCTCTTCGCCCCGCCGCCGGCTCGCGTCGCCCTGTTCCTGGAGGAACGCCACCCGGAACTGCGGCAAAGGATCTCCACTGCGGTAGAGCTGGCCCAGCCGGGATCCCGGATCCATCCTGGGATTCGGAAACTGGTTTTGCAGGATGCCGCTTCCTACGCTTCGCGGCTGCGTTACCCCCGCTTTTTCTGGCCGGCCCGTTCCCAGGGATCGGCGGCCGCTGCCATCCTCACCCTGATTGTCACCGCCGTCCTGCTGGTCTTCGGCCCCTACGAATACCGCTATAGCTGGGGCGCCCTGCTGGGCAGCACGGCCGACGATTCAGGCACCGGTCTGTACCGGATCGAAGTCACCCCGGGCAACGTTACCGTCGCTGAGCGGGCGGACCAGGACATCCGGGCGCTGCTCGTCGGATTCGAATCCCAGGCGGTCAATCTGTTCGCGCGGTATCCCAACCATCCTGCCTGGGAATCCGTGCGTATGCAGTCCGATCTGGACGGGCAGTACCTGTTTCGTTTCTATGACATCCGGGAACCGGTCGATTACTACGTCGAAGCTGACGGGATCCGTTCGCCGGCCTTCCGCATCGAGGTAGCTGACGTCCCCTCTGTCCGGCAGGTTCGTTTCCGGCTGCGGTACCCTGCTTATACCGGCTTGTCCGAGACGGTCCTGGAGGACGAGACCGTCATACGCGCGTTGAAGGGCACCGAGGTCGAAGTCCAGGTGGAGACCGACCCTCACGCCACCGCCGGGGATTTGCGCTTCGAGAGCGGCACCGAGATTCCCCTGCAGCGGTTGGAGGCCGGCCGGTACTCCGCCACCTTCAAGGTCACGGCGGACGACTACTTTAGGGTGCGCCTCGCCAACCCGGCGGGTGTGGTCACCCCGGCAGGAACCGAGTACACCGTGGAAGCGCTGGATGACCAGAAGCCGCTGGTGTCCTTCCTGTATCCGGGCCGCGACAAACCGGTCACCAACATCGAAGAGGTTTTTCTGGAGCTGAAGGCGGAGGACGATTTCGGAATCCGGGACCTGAGCTTCCGTTTCGCCGTCAACGGGGGTCCGGAGCAGTCGATACCCTTGGGCGTCCCGCCGCCAGGCCGCCAGTTCACGGTCTCCCACGTGATGTTCCTGGAGGAATACGGCCTCCAGCCCGGCGATTTTGTGACCTACTACTGCCGTGCCACCGATGCGGTGCATTCATCGGCCACGGACATCTATTTCCTGGAAGTGGAACCTTTCGACCGGGAGTACCGGCAATCCCAGATGAACATGGCTGCCGGCGGCCAACAGCGGGGCATGGAGCTGTCGAGACAGCAGAAGCAGATCGTGGTGGCGACCTTCACCCTCATCCAGGAACGTGACCGCTTCTCGCAACAGGAGCACACCGAGAACAGCCAAACCCTCGCTCTCGTCCAGCAGCGGCTGCAGGCTCAGGCAGCCGCCATCGCCGAAAGGATCGAGCGCCGCGGTGCCGCCATGGCCGACGCGCGTTTCCGGAGGATGTTGGAACATCTCCGCCAGGCAATCGACCACATGCAGCCCGCTGAGGTGGCCCTCAACCTGGTACGGCCGGCGGACGCCCTTCCCGAGGAGCAGAAGGCGCTCCAGCAGCTCATGCGGGCCGAGGCGTTGTTCAACGACGTCCAGGTCTCCCTGTCCAGCTCGCCGGACGGCGGAGCCTCTCCCGAGGATCTGGCGGACCTGGTGGATCTCGAACTGGACCGCACCAAGAACCAGTACGAAACCCTGCAGCAAAGTCGCCAGACGCAGCAGGATCAGGCGTTGGACGAGGCCCTGGAAAAACTTAAGGAACTGGCCCGACGCCAGGAACAACAGGTGGAGAGGCTGCGGCGCCAACTGCAGTCGGGAAGCGACGGACAGGCGTCACCGCGGGATCTGGTGGAGGAGATGGAACGGCTGGCACGGGAGCTGGCCCGGCTTTCCCGCCAGCGCCAGGATCCCCAGTTGTCCCGAGTGGGCCGTGAACTGGAACGCGCCGCCCGGGATCTCCGCGAGGCTTCCGCCTCCAACCGGAGCGGCGCCGAGGCCTTGCAGACTGCCCGTCAGGCGGCGGAGCGTTTGAAGCAGGCCCAGGAAGCTTTGTCCCGGCAACGGGACTCCGAAGTCCGCCAGCAGGTGGAGCAACTGCAAAGAGAAGCAGGCGAGCTGGCCCAACGCCAGGAGGAAGTGGTCCGGGATTTGGGCCGGATCGAGCCTCCCGCCGACCGGCAGAATCCCGGCGACGACTTCTTCGAGCAGCTCCGTGACCTGTATTGGCGCAAACAGGGTCTGCAGCAGGATCTGCAGGGGCTGGAGACCCGCCTGCATCAGGCCGCACGCCGCATGGCGTCAGACGAGCCGGCGGCAGCCGAAAAGCTGAAGCAGGCGGGGGTCAGCATCCGGGACCAGCGGCTGACCGAAAAGATGCAGGAAGGATCGGAACTCCTCGCCGGCGGCATGGTCCAGTTGGCGGAGCGCCGGGAACAAGCGGTGGCCGAGGAGCTGCATGCGCTGGAGGAACGGATCGCCGAAGCCCAGCGGGCCTTGGGCACGGGTGGAGGTCAGGATACGGCAGAACGGCTGCGTCAGGCGCTGGCCGAGGCGGGCAGCCTGGCGGAGAAGCTGGAATCCCTGAAGGCCCGCGCGGAGGCCGGCCAGCGGTCGGGGCAGGACGACGGGCGTCAGGCGGCTGAAGCCGGGCGTGAGGGCCAGGAGCAAGGCCGGGAGGCGGGCGGCCGGACCCGGAGCACAGAAGCTGGTGAGACTCCGGGGGAACGGTCGGGCTCATCAGGGGGGGTGGCGACGGTCGGTGGCCCCGGCGGGGAAAACCAGGACCTGCCGGACTCGGTGAGCCGTTTTGCAGGTTCCGGCTACGGCGGCGGGATCGATCCCCAGTCGGCAGACCGCGAGTGGCGGCAACGCCTGCGGGAGGCGGAGGAGCTGCGGCAAAGCCTGGAGGGAGCGGACCCGAATCTGGCTTCGGAAGCGGCGCGACTGGCGCGCCGGATGCGGGAGCTGCAGTTGGAGAAGATCCTGGCCGACCCGGACGAAGTGGCACGGCTGAAATCCCAAATCATCGACGGCATCCACCAGCTCGAGCTGCAGATCAGCCGGGCGTTGCGTGAGGGCCGGGATGACTATCTGCGTCCGGTGGGCGAGGAGGAGATCCCGCCGGAATTCCGGGCGCGGGTGGAGGAGTACTATCGCCGCCTGGCCGCCCGTCCGCGATGACAGGGCTTTGAAGGCTCAAAATGCGTTGGGGATTCGAGGGTGATCCGTTTCTTTTCTCGCGCTCGCGAGCCTGGTCTAGTTGGTCCAGACTGACCAAGTGGTTCAAGTCAACATCTATGAAGCAAAGACGCGCCTCTCCGAGCTGGTTCGGCAGGTTCTGGCCGGAGAGGTAGTGGTGATCGCGCGCAACGGGCGGCCGGCCGTGCGGCTGGTGCCGTTCGTCCCGCCTGAACCCGTCAGGGACGGCTTTCTCAAGGGCCGCGTGCGTTGGACCGAGGACTTTGACGCACCGTTGGCTGACTTTGCCGACTACATGTGAATCTGCTTCTCGATACCCACGCCTTTCTGTACCTGTCCCAGGACTTCGCGTTGCTCGGCCCGAGGGCCCAGGCAGGGTTACGGTCAGGGGACGGGGGACGTCCTGCTTTCGATCTGCTCGGTCTGGGAAATGGCGGTGAATCTCAAGCTGGGGAAGCTTCAGATGGACGTCTCTTTGGGAGAGGCGGTGGAAACGGCAGTCCGGGCTGGGCTTCAGGTGTTGGATCTGCGGGTGGACGCCGTGTGTCGAACACTTGCGCTGGATTTGAACCACCGCGACCCCTTCGACCGGATCCTGGCGGCTCAGGCTCTGACCCATGGCCTGGCCCTGGTTTCCAGGGATCCCGTTTTTGACGCCTGGGCCGTCCCGCACATCTGGTGACGGGTGGTATACTGCCGCCGTTTTCGGGCCGGAGTGGCGGAACTGGCAGACGCACCGGACTCAAAATCCGGCGGGTGGCGACACCCGTGGGGGTTCGACTCCCCCCTCCGGCACCAGCCGTCCCTAAACCCCAGCCCGATCCGCGAGATCCGCGAGATCCGAGAGATCCGCGTCAAAATAGACTTCCGTTTACTCGGATCACGCGGATTACGCGGATCACCCGTGGGACTCGGGTTACCCGACTCCCTCAGTCCGGCATCCGCTTCTGGTCTTCCGTCAACCGGTACCCGTTTTCCTTGAAGCGCCGCCCCTCCCGGTTCAGCTTGGGATCCTCATCTCCTTGGTTCGGAATGGCGGTGTGGCAAAAGGTGCACTTCTTGCCGGTCTCCTTCTTGTACTTCAGGGTCGCCTCCAGCCTGGCCGGCCCGGCCAGCAGAAAAAAGAATCCCGCCAACACGCCGAAGACCACCCAAGTTCGAAACCTTCTCATGATGACCGACACCTGCATCAAGGGATGCCCCAACCACCCTTTTCGTTGCGGATCCCACCTGGTCCCGCCCCAGTGTAAGATGTGCCGACATGGCCCCCAAAACCAGCCGCCGCGGGCAGCAGGAAGCCCAGCGACTCCACGAGATCATCCAGCGCCTGCGCGAGCACTACCCCGACGCCACCTGCGCCCTCCATCACCAGAACGCCTTTCAACTCCTGGTCGCCACCATACTGTCCGCACAGTGCACCGACCAGAGGGTCAACTTGGTGACTCCCCACCTCTTCGCCCGTTTCCCCGACCCGGCAAGCCTCGCCGCCGCGCCCACCGAGGAGGTCGAGGACCTGATCCGCACCACCGGCTTTTTCCGCAACAAGGCCCGGAACCTCATCGGCGCCGCCCGCACCCTGGTGGAGCGTTTCGGTTCAGAAGTACCCCAGACCATGGAGGACCTCCTGACCCTGCCCGGGGTGGCCCGCAAGACGGCCAACGTGGTGCTGGGCACCTGGTACGGCATCCCCACGGGAGTGGTAGTCGATACCCACGTGGCCCGGGTCTCACAGCGGCTCGGACTGACCACCCATGAAGACCCCGGCAAAATCGAGCAGAACCTCATGCGGCTGCTCCCCAGGGAGGAATGGATCGACTTCGCTCACCGCCTGATCCACCACGGTCGACGCCTCTGCAAGGCACGCACCCCGTTGTGCCAGACCTGCTTCCTGGCGGATCTGTGCCCTTCCGCTCACCATTCTCCGGCCGGCTCGAAAAAGAAGTGACCCAACGGTCCGCTGCCGGCACCCACCGGGTATCCGTGCCGGATCGCCTCCGTCACATAGCGCCTGGCCTGTTCCACAGCTTCCCGCACCTCCAGCCCGTGGGCCAGTCCTGCCGCCACCGCGGAGGCCAGCGTGCAGCCGCTGCCGTGAATGTGAGGGGTATCGATCCGCGGCGCCGCAAACTCTTCCGCCCCGGACGGTGTCACCAGAAGGTCCACCACCGTGCCCGGATCCGTTCCGTGTCCGCCCTTGATCAGCACGGCACCAGGCCCCAACGCCAGAAGTCGCCGCCCGGCTTCCAGCAGCGCGTCCCGGGTATCCAGCGCCATCCTTGTAAGGGCTTCGGCCTCCCGGAGGTTGGGCGTGATCAGAGCCGCCAGCGGAAACAGACGCCGGACCAGAACCTCCATAGCCTCCGGTTTGATCAGCCGGGCTCCCGAGGTGGACACCATCACCGGGTCCACCACCGTCTGCTGCAGTCCCCACCTTTGCAGCCGGTCAGCCACCATCTCGACGTTTTCCGCCGTTGACAGCATGCCGGTCTTGACCGCCGAGACAGGCAGGTCCTCGCAAACCGTATCGAACTGCAAGCCGACAAAAGCGGCCGGAACGTCATACACCCCAGCTACCCGGCGGGTGTTCTGGGCGGTCAGGGAGCAGATCACACAGGCCCCATGGACACCCAATGCCGCAAAGGTTCTCAGGTCGGCCTGGATCCCCGCGCACCCTCCGCTGTCGGAACCCGCCACCGTCAGGGCGACCGGAATCGGTGGTTCCCATGCTCGCCGCATCGGAGTATGATACCCTAGCAGGCGGTTTAAGTTGTTTGAAATCAATAGCTGAATCCGGGACTAACCAACCTGGAGGAAGGATCAGTCATGGCGAGCAACGGCGAAAAGTTTCTGTTCTTCCTGATTGGCGGTTTCGTGGGAGCCTCTGTGGCACTCCTGTTTGCACCCAAGTCCGGTCAGGAGACACGTCAGCTCCTGGGTGAGAAGTACCGCGCCGGAACGGAAGGGTTGAGCCGGAGGGTCCAGGCGGGGCGGGAATACATCGCTGAGACCGCCCACGGGCTGGGGGAGCGGATCACCGAGACCTTCGAAAAGGGCAAGGAAGCGGTTGTCCGCCAGAAGGAGCAGGTGGCTTCCGCCATCGAAGCGGGCAAGAAAGCTTATCAGGAAGAGAAGTCCAAGCTGGAAGGTTCCGGGGAGATCCTGTAGCAGTCCCGAAAGGGGGGACGGGTGCCGACCGAGACCTTGTTGATCGCGTTTGTGGCCGTCACCGCAGCGGCTCTGGTGCTGCAATCCGTGACGCTGTGGAGGACCCTGCGGGCGGCGGGGGACCTGGTACAGCAGGTGTCGCGGGCGTCGGAAGCGCTCGAAAAAGATGCCCGCGAGATCATGAGACAGCTTCAGAAGACCGCCGACAGTATGCAACACCTGCAAAGCGTGCTGGACAACCTGGCCAACCGGGCGGGTGAAGCGACCGTCATGCTGGAGAGGCGGGCCGCCGACCTGGACCGTCTGGGGCAACTGCTGGTCGAAGTCGGCAACCGGCAGGCGGAAAAGCTGGACGCCGTGGTGACCGATACCGTCGCCAAGTTCGAGGAAACCACTGCGGTCATCCAGCAGGACATCCTGAAGCCGGTGGTGGAGATTTCATCGGTCATCAAGGGCCTGCGGACGGGAATCGGCTACCTGTTCTCCCGGGGACCCAACCGGATTCGCCAAGTGGATCCGGAAAACGATCTGTTCATCTGAGCAGGGAATGCCGTCCGCCCACTCTCACCCCGCTACCCACTGATTGCCCCGCACCGACAGGCGGGTGCCGTCCAACCATACTTCCCGCCCCGCGCCTCCCGGACGGAAATCCGCCACCAGGTCAACGTGTTGGGCGGAACGGTTCAGAATCCCTTCCGCCGCCAAACGGTCCGATTCCGACCGGCCCTCCGGCGAAGCGGGATCCTCCAAATAGCACTCCGGATAGCTGCCGCCCACCGCCAGGTGCAGGGTCCCGCCCACCTTCTCCACAAACAGGGGGTGGCGAAGAACCCGGGTCATCCCCGCGTTGGTACCCAGAGCGATCTCGCCTACCCGCCGCGATCCAGCATCAGTCTCGATGATGGCCGCCAATGCCTGATGGCCCCGTTCCGCCCGGTATTCCCGGACCACCCCTCCAACGAACCGCAGATAGATCCCCTGGATGGTCTCCCCACCCTGGTACACCGGCAAATCCAGGAAGACTTCTCCCTCCACGGTACGCGCGTCGGGACTGGTAAACACTTCGCCGTCGGGAATGTTGCGACGTCCCGTACACTTGACAACCCGGCGACCTGAGATGTCCAACCGGAGTTCGAGCCGGTGTCCGGAAGGGTCCTCGGTCACCACCCGCATTCGCCGGCTGCGGGACATGAGCTGGTAGAGGGGCTCCTCCGCTTCTTCCAGGAGCCGGGGATCATAGGTCGAGGCCTGGACAATGACCCGGGCATACTCTTCCAGAGACATTTCCTCCATGCGGGCGAAACCGGCGGTGGGATAAAGCGTGATCACCCACGGTTTCAGGAGCCGGATGGTCTTGAAGGGTTCATCGGCCCGGACAAGAGCCCGCCCGGTCTCATCCGGCAGATTCTCGAACAGTTCCGGCGACTCCGCTCCCATCACTTCCACATACTTGGTCATCGCCTCGTAACGGGCGCGATGCCAAGCCGGCGTCCGTTCGATCTGGGCCACCGTGCCGTGACGCGCGATGGAGGCACCCCACACCCGACCCCGGTCGTTGTCCGGCGGGACCAGACAGACATCGGCGATGGCGCCGGCCGCAAATACCCGATCCTGCAGGATCGACATCAGCGGCCAGGCCACGTGCTCGCCCTTGATCATCACCACGTCGTCCGGCGTGACACCGCCGATGGAGTGGTCAAGCAGAATGCCGGCCCAAGTTTCCAGGTCCTTGCGATCGATCTCCACTGACATATCCTTTTCCTCTCCCGCCGACGCCGGGAAGACTTGGTGTCACCGCGTGATCCGCTCGATCCGAGAGATCCGTGAGATCCGCGTGATCCACGTGATCCGCGCGATCCGCGTGATCCGAGAGATCCGCGTAATCCGAGCACACGTCCTCCCTCGACTCCGGCTCCGGTCAATCTCGCGGCGGTGACCGTCTGACAGCATCGACGTAAACCGCCAGCGCCAGACCGACAAAAACCCCCAGTCCCAGCCAATTACCGCCTCCAGCCTCGTTCTCGAACGAATACAGCTTCCACCCGCTCCACTCCTGCCATACGTCGGTGATCGCCTGCAGGACGCCGGCCAGGGCGCCGCCGGCGATCAGCCCCGACGCCACCAGCGTACCGCGTTCATTGCGGGACTTCTCACAAGCCCGATCCCCCCGCGCCGACCGGCGGACCATCTCCGCTACCACCGCCCCCAGCAACAGCGGAGAATTCAGCTCCATGGGGAGATACATCCCCAAAGCAAAGGCCAGCCCGGAAACACCAGTCATTTCCACGATCACCGCAATGACCGCTCCCACTCCGTACAGGAACCACGGGGCCTCGGCGGCACCCATCATCGAGCGCACCACGGCGGCCATGGCGTTGGCCTGCGGCGCCGGCATCGGCTGCGGGTGTTCCGGGGATGCCACGTAGCCCTGCGTGTGGGCGAACAGCAACATGACTCCGGTCACCGTGACCGCCGCCAGCCCGGCCGCACCGATCAGGGACCACTGGATCCGGCGGGGAGTCCCGCCCAGCCAGTAGCCCACCTTCAGCAGCGTTGCCATGGAAGCAGTCATGGACAGGGCCGCACAGACCACCCCGCCGATCAGCAGGATCGACAGCATGCCCTCCTCGCCGGCCAAACCGGTCAGCCGTCCCAAGACCACCGCCGAGATGATGAGGGTGGTCAAGGTCATGCCGGAAACCGGGGTGATGGAGATCAGAGCCACGGCCCAGGCAGACACGGCTGCAAACAGGCCCGAAATGCTCAGGGTCAGCACCAGTGCCACCAGCGTCTTCAGCCAGGCCTCCGGCTGATCCACCAGCACCTCCCAGCGGAAGTAGAGGGTCAGAGCGACGCTCACGGCAACCAGGATCCCAGCCACCTGCAACATCGGGATGTCGGTTTCGGTCCGGCGGCGAGCGGTTTCCCCGGCTCTGGACCCCAGGTGCCGGAGTTCCCCGAAGACCTGGCGGACAGCCTGGACCATGACCGGACTCATCTTCAGCACCGAAATCACCCCGGCGGCGAAAATCGCTCCCAGCCCGATCAGGCGGACGTACTGGAAAAAGATCTCCTCGGCCTCCAGTTGGGCGGGCGGCAGCAATCCGGGAAAGAGTTCCGCCGCAGCACCCAGTCGGGCTACCATCGGCACCAGAACCCAGTAGGACAGGAAGGATCCGGCACAGATGATGGCCGCGTAGCGCAGTCCGATGATGTAGCCAAGTCCCAACACCGCCGCCGACGTGTTCAGCGTGAAGATGGCCTTCAGTTCCTCCGTGAAGCGGGACAGGGCGGGAATCAACGCGGTGGTAAAGATGTCGCGCCAGGCTTTCAGGGCCAGCGACAGATAGTCCAGCACCAGTCCGACTCCCATCGACACCAGGAGCACGCCGGCTGCCTTACCCCCTTTCTCGCCGCTGACCAGGATCTCAGTGGTGGCGGTTGCCTCCGGGAAAGGCAGCTTTCCGTGCATGTCGGCCACGAAGTACCGCCTAAACGGCACCATGAGGGCGACTCCCAGGACGCAGCCCAGGAAGGGCATGAGGAAGAACTGGAAGAAACCCGACCGTTCCTCCAGACCGAGGACAAACACGGCGGGCATCACGAACACCGAACCCCCGACGACGATTCCCGCCGTGGCGCCCAGGGCCACGATGACCAGGTTTTCCAGCAGGGTCGATGCCCGCGCCGCCACCGCCGAAAAGCCCACCGCCAGGATGGCGATGGGTATGGCGGTTTCCACCCCCTGGCCAAGCTTGAGGGCGATGAAAGCGGCCGCCGCCGAAAACAGCACCGTCAGTACGAGGCCCAGCACGATGGCCCGCCCCGTCACCTCGGGCGGAGAAACCTCAGGAGGCACGATGGGCTGATAGATTTCGCCGGGAGCCAGTGGGCGAAACGCGTTTTCGGGAAGGCCGCCACCGGAAGGTTGCTCGGGCATGGGGAGGGTCATTCTAACCGGCACTTAAGGCTGCCGCAGCTTAAAGGTTCAAGGGTTCAAAGGTTTAAAGGTTCAAAGGTTTGAAGGGTCAGGGGATGGTGGGGGTGGGTCCCCTGGCCCGCTTTCCTGTCCCCTTGCGCTGTCATTCCTGTCCCCTTGCCGGCTGTCGCGCCGTTCCAGTTCCCGTTCGATCTCGGCCAGCATCCGGGCTCGGCTCCAGCCCCAGCGGGGAGCGATCAACTCTGCCTCCGGCGCCCAACCGAACAGCCGCTGCACCACGATTCCGCAGTCCAGCCGCTCCAGCAGATCGCACACCATCTCCACCCACTCCCGCTCCCCGAACACCGGAAACGGCGAACGCTGGTAGTCCAGCGCCAGGCGGGTACCGCGCACCACATGCAGATGATGGAACTTCACGAACCGGGCGCCTACCTCCCGCAGTACAGCGGGATAAGTCAGCCACCGGTCACGGTCCTCCCACGGAAAACCGATGATCACGTGGACACACAGATCGATCCCGGCGCTTCGGATACGGCGTGCGGCATCCAGGAAACAGGCGAAGTCGTGGCCGCGGTTGATCCGCCGCAGCGTGTCATCGGAGGTGGACTCCATGCCCAGCTCGATGCCCAGATAGCGGCCGGCGGCCACTTCCCTGAGCATCTCCAGCTTCTCATCCTCGATGCAGTCCGGGCGGGTGCCCACGGTCATGCCCACGATCCTGCCGTCCACATGCAGCGCGCCACGAAATTTCCGCTCCAGCTCCCCGACGGGGGCGTAGGTGCTGGTGTAGTTCTGCCAGTACACCAGGAAACGTTCAGCTTGGAAACGGCGGACCAGGTACCGGATTCCCCCCCGAAGCTGGGTCTCCACCGGCACCGCCGGACCCGTGCCGTAACCGCGGAAACTGTCGTTGTTGCAGTAGGTACAACCGCCCCAGGCGACGGCCCCGTCACGGTTGGGACAAGTGAAACCGCCGTCGACGCTCACCTTGTGAACCCGCGCGCCGAAACGTTTTCGGAGCCACTCCCCGTAGGACGAGTAACGGCGGGTGGTTCTCAAACAGCCGTCCATAGCAGGTACTCGCGATTGCCCTTCTGACCGGGCAGCGGTGATTCCATCTCCCCCAAAATCCGCAAACCATGCTCGACGGCGGCTCGCTTGACTCTCTGCAGGATTTCGCCGCGCACCACCGGGTCTGTCACCAGCCCCCCCGATTCCACCTCCCGGCGGTCGGCCTCGAACTGGGGTTTCACCAGCAGGATGTGCTGGCTCGAAGCAAACCGGACCAGCACCGGGAAGATGAGCCGCAGGGAGATAAAGGACAGATCCGCCACCGCCAGGGTCAGCGGTTCCGGGATGTCCGCCGGGGACAGGTAACGGACATTGAAATCCTCCCGGAGGATGACCCG
The DNA here is from genome assembly GCA_964524795.1 of uncultured Acidobacteriota bacterium. Lineage (GTDB taxonomy): Bacteria > Acidobacteriota > UBA6911 > RPQK01 > JAPXNP01 > CAZGEH01. Next base: position 47,630 of record CAZGEH010000004.1, on the reverse strand, counting down.
TGGATCCCGGCGCAGTCTCCAGTCCATGACGCCCTGTCCCACATCGAAAGCATAGACCCGCAACGCTCCCCGCTGGAGCAGGCAGTCGGTGAAGCCGCCGGTGGAGCAGCCGAGATCGGCGCAAACCTGTCCCCGGGGATCGACGCGAAAGGTGTCCAGGGCCGCTTCCAGCTTCCAGCCGCCCCGGGAGACGTACTTGCGGCCGGGCCGGGCGCTCAGCCGGACGCGGTCTTCCTGGACCAGAGTACCGGGTTTGCCGCCGGGACGGCCGTCCACCAGGATGGCGCCTTCCATCAGCAGGGACGCAGCCTCCTTGAGGTCGGCGGCCAGGCCGCGGTGGACCACGAGTTCATCCAGACGTCTCCTGGCCATGGCTTCATCATATGCGGGGTTGGCGGGTAAGCCATTCCACCAGCGGTCCCAGATGCTGCGCCAGGCTGGTGATATTGCGGTCAAAGTTCCGGAAAAAGGAAAGCATCCCGGAATCCGCGGTGTCGGAGACCACCTTGACGGCGAGGCACCGGACTCCGAACGAATGGCTCACCATCAAGGCGGCGGCACCCTCCATGTCGCAGATGCGGGCGCCTGTCTCCCGAAACAGCCGCAAGCGCTGCTTCTCTTTCACCACCGGTCGGCGCACGGTCAGCCCCAGTCCCGCCACTTCCCAGCCACCAGCCCGCAGTCCCTCCACCAGGACCGGATCGACCTCAAAGCGGGTTCCGCTCTCCAGCGCCCAGGCGGCAGGAAACACGAAGTCCCCCACCCGGAGGGCAGGATCCAGTTGTCCGGCCATTCCCGTGAAAACCAGCAGTTGCGGGCGCTCTTTCTCGTACAAAGACTCCAGGGAGCGCGCCGTGCGATCCGTCCCCAGTCCGGTGGTGATCAGGCGGATGTCCCGATTCAGCCTCGCCCGCAGGGCTTCCGTCTCCTGGCGCAAGGCGCAGGCTACCACCAGATCGCAGACCGACATCTTCGACAGTCCCTTAACTGGCTCACAATACGCACGATACCGGCTTTGACAAGCCGGCTTCCACCGGCGTACACTCCGGTTTCACATGGCAACCCGAGCGACGGAGGTGACGCTTCAGCTCCGACCCAAGTCTCGAGTAGACCTGATCGACGTCAGTCGCCGGATTGTCGAGGAGTTCGGCGACCGCATCGCCCGACACCGCAAGGCCCTCTATTTCTCGTACCACACGACCGCAGGGTATCTGGAAGAGCGCCTCTGCCGGCGCCTGGAACACGACACCCAGAATGTCCAGGCTTTCCTGCGATCATTCCAGCAGATCTTCCCCCCGAATGCCAATTACCGGCACGATCAGCTCGAGCTTCGGGAAGAGTTGAGCGACTCCCAGCGGGTCCGCGAACCCCGAAACGCCGATGCCCATCTCACCTTCATCGGCTCCGGTCTCACCAACTGTGTCACCTATTCCAACCAGCCCGCAGTGCCTGTCTACTTCATCGACTTGGACGGGATCCACGGCAACACCGCCCGCAACCGGCGGACCACCGTCGTGGGCTTCGACTCGGAACGGTTGGTGGACGAAATCCGCCTTTCGGTACCGGTCTCCGGCCATCCCATCGACTCCATCAATCTGAAATCGCCCCAACTGGGTCTGTTCGAGGAAATCCAGGACCGGGCGCGCCGCTTGGGTGTGGAACGGGGCCGGGTTCTGATCTCGCTGGACCGCAGCGAACAGCACGCCGCATTGACGGTCAACGAGTTCGAGACGCTGCTCATGAAGCACGATCTGGTGGAGGTCCTGCGCAATCCCCTCCGCTTCATGGCCGAACGCGGCCGGCACATGCTCGCCGACCCCCGGGCGATCCCAGTCAAGGCCAAGGGCTATGCCAAGTACGACCTCGTCCAGCTCATCAACGAGTTTCTGGACGTCATGGGCCTCAACGAGTCGATGCTGGAGAAGCTGATCCACCGCTTCATGGCCTATCCGGCAGCCCGGTTCCTGCGCATGAAACGTTCCCTGAACCTGCTGGTTACCGACCCTGACGACACCGGCGGCGGCACCATTGCGGAAGGAACCTATCAGAGCCCGATCCTGGTACAGTGGGCGAAGTCGCCGGACCACACCCGCCGCCTGCGCGCGGCCATCTATCGCTTTGACTGATCCGCGGAATCAGTGCGATCCGTATGATCCGCGTGATCCGCGTAATCCGCGTGATCCGCGTGATCCGCGTGATCCGCGTGATCTGCGTGATCTGCGTAATCCGCGTGATCCGCGTGATCCGCGTGATACGTGTGACCCGCGAGATCCGAGTGATCCCATTGAGTTTCCCGCTCCACTGCGAGAATATGCTCGAGGAAACCGCCACTGGTCGGGCGTGGAGCCCGACGGTGTCCCAGACATCCACAGGAGAACACGATGACAGAACCGATGCCGCAAACTCGCCGTGGCTTCCTCCGCCGGTCTCTGACGGCTGGTGCCGCCGTTTCCTTCCCCTGGGTGATGCCGGCCCATGTCCTGGGACGAGGGGGCGCCGTCCCCCCCAGCGACCGCATCACTTTGGGCGTCATCGGCTTCGGACCCCGTTGCCGCTACGTACTGAAGGCCATGTTGGCCCTCCCGGATGTGCGCTGCGTGGCGTTGGCGGACGTCCAGGCCGGCCGCCGCGAGTCCGGGAAAACGATGGTGGATGCAGCCTATGGCAACCGCGACTGTGTCACCGTCCGTGACTTCCGCGAGCTGCTGGCGCGCCCGGATATCGACGCGGTCCTGATCGCCACCGGCGACCGCTGGCACGCCCCGGCGTCAATCCTGGCGGCCGAGGCTGGCAAGGACGTATACAGCGAAAAACCCTGCGGCCTGACCATCGAATGGTGCCAGCGGCTGGCGGACACCTTCCAGCGCACGGGCAGGATCTTCCAGGCGGGCACCCAGCGGCGCAGCATCCCCAATTTCCACCGGGCCGTGGAGCTGGTTCGCAGCGGAAAACTCGGCCGCATCCACACCCTGTACGCCTCCGTCTACACACCGGTGATCCAGACCCAGTGGCTGCCTGGCGAGCCCACCCCCCCACCCGACGAGGTGGACTGGAACCTGTGGCTGGGCCCCGTATCCTGGCGTCCCTTCAACCGCCAGTATGTCGAGGGACGCTGGCGGGGCCATTTCGACCTCGACTCCGGTTGCCGGCTGCTGGACTGGGGTGCCCATACCGTCGACTTGTGTCAGTGGGCCAACCAGTCCGACGACACCATGCCGGTGGAGTATGAACCAACGGCCGAACAGATCACGGCGTATTACGCCAACGGCGTGAAGCTGGTGATGGACTTTCTGGAGACTCCGTTTGCCGAACGGCCGGGCTGGATCCAGCACCTGGGCACCTGCCCGGTGCGGTTTGTGGGGGACGAAGGTTGGGTGGAGACGGGCGACAGCGGGGAGATCGAGGTGCATCCCGCTTCGCTCAAGCAAGAGATTCCGGGCTTGGCCGAAAAGGTCGACGGACTGGACGTGACCGCCCATGCCCGGAACTTTTTCGACTGCATGCGCTCCCGCGGCCGGACCGCCGCCAACGAGACTGTCATGCGCCGATCCCATATCGCCTGTCACGCCGCGGCGCTGTCCTGGCTGCTGCAGCGCCGGCTGAAGCTGGATCCGAAGACGGAATCGTTCATCGGCGACGACGAAGCCAACCGCCTGCGCGCCCAGCCGGTACGGGACTGGGCCTAGCGGGCTCGGACCTCTTGAGCCATGACCATCTGATCCGAGTGATCCGCGTTGATCCGAGTGATCCGCGTGATCCGTGTGATCCGAGTGATTCATGTCATCCGAGTGATCCGCGTGATCCGTGTCACCGGGCCGGAGCGGGTAAGACCTTTGAACCTTGACCACCACTCCCGTTACCATGCCGTTCCATGAAGATTCTGGTCACCGGGGGGGCGGGATTCATCGGTTCCCACGTGGTGGAGCATTGCCTGCAGGCCGGACACCAGGTTGTGGTGGTAGACGACCTTTCCACGGGCAAACCTGAGAACCTCCCGGCGGAGGTCAGGCTCTACCAGGTGGACATCCGCGATCCCGTCCTGACGGAGATCTTTCTGGAGGAACGGCCTGAAGTGGTCAGTCACCAGGCTGCCAAGGCGAATGTCCGCGAGTCCTTCGAGCTGCCCCGCCTCTACGCGGAGGTCAACGTGGTGGGCTCGGTCAACCTGCTGGAGTGCTGCCGGCGCCACGGCGTGCGCAAAGTGATTTACGCCTCCACGGGAGGCGCAGTTTACGGAGAACCCCAGGAGCTGCCGGTCCGGGAGAGCCATCCCATCAACCCCCTGGACCCCTACGGAGCCAGCAAACATCACGTGGAGCATTACTTGCACCTGTACCGGGTCAACTTCGGTCTCCACTACACCGCGCTGCGCTACCCCAACGTCTACGGCCCCCGACAGGATCCCCTGGGGGAGGCGGGAGTCGTGGCGATCTTCAGCGCCAGGCTGCTGCTGGGGGAAACACCGGTGATCAACGGCAGCGGGGATCAACAGAGAGACTTCGTTCACGTTTCGGATGTCGCCCGGGCGAACGTCCTGGCCCTCACTGCGGGCGACGACGGAATCTACAATCTGGGCAGCGGTCGGGGAACCACCGTCAACGAGATCTGGGCCCACCTGGCGGACATCACAGGCTTCTCGGGGCCGCCAGAGTACGGTCCCGCCAAAGCGGGAGAGGTGTACCGGATTTTTCTGGACTCGTCGGCAGCCGCCGAAGCGTTGGGCTGGCATCCCCTGGTCGGCCTGCGCGAAGGGCTCACCGATACGGTGCAGTGGTTCAGGGGGAAAACACCCCCGCACCCGCTCCCCCTGAACCGCTGAACACCGGGGACTGGATCAGGCCGTCAGCCGTTCACCTGGATCTTCAGCTTGGGCAGATCCAACATCACCTTGGACCGCGGCGGGATGCTCCTGATCACCCAGACATTGCCCCCGATCACCGAATCCCGGCCGATGACAGTGTCTCCACCCAGGATGGTGGCGCCGGCGTAGATCACCACGTTGTCCTCAATCGTGGGGTGGCGCTTGCGGTTGCGCATGGCGTCCGCCCCTTCCTTGAAGCTCAACGCTCCCAACGTCACCCCCTGGTACAGCTTGACGTTGTTGCCGATCTCGGCGGTTTCACCAATGACCACTCCAGTGCCGTGGTCGATGAAGAAGCTCTCCCCGATCCGTGCTCCCGGATGGATGTCGATGCCGGTCTCACGATGCGCGTACTCCGACATGATCCTCGGGATCAGCGGGACCTTCAGCCGGTAGAGCTCGTGAGCCAACCGGTGGACCGTAATCGCCATCATGCCCGGGTAGCTGAACACGATCTCGTTGATGCTCTTGGCCGCCGGATCACCGTCGTACGCCGCTTTGGCGTCCAGAGCCAGCAGCCGGCGGGTCTCCGGCAGAGTCTTCAGGAACTCGACGCAGGTCTGCTGCGCCTTCTCGTGGCACCGCTCGCTATCGACCTTCTCCTCCCCGCAGCTCTGCCAGGCCTTGTAAATCTCGTCGCTCAACTCCTCGTGGATCTCGTAGATCAGTTCGCCGACGTAATAGCCGACACTGCCCCGACCTACGAACTCCTTGCCGAAGAAGCCGGGGAACAGGACCGCACGGAGTTTACAGAGCACACCGATGACGCGGCGCTCGCTGGGAAGCGGAGTTTCGCCGAGATGGTGGATCTGGTGTTCGCGGTCATGATAGGTCTCGGTGACCGCCTTGACGATATGCGGAAGCTCGCCCCGACTCTTGTAGCTTTTCACGTTCCACCCAACTTGGCGGACCGGCGGTCTGGAACCTCCTGGACCTGCAGTCCGCCGCTGTCTCAGCGCCCGATCTTATGATAGTTTCCCCGGACACTTCAAAAACCCGGACGTTCCGGCGGTCCGGGGAGGAGGGCTGCCATGGGTCCCGCACCGCTGACCCTGCTCAACGAGGAAGAACGGTTGTTCCGACAGGCCGTCCGGCAGTTTGCGGAAGCAGAGATCCGTCCCTGGTCTGCCGAAATGGACCGCGATGGCAGGTTCCGCCCGGAACTGCTGCGCCAGTACTTCGAGCTGGGGCTCATGGGGATTGAAATTCCCGAGCGGTGGGGCGGCTCCGGCGCCGGGTTCTTCATGTCCATCCTGGCGGTGGAGGAGCTGAGCCGGGTGGATCCCTCGGCGGGAGTCATCTGCGACGTCCAGAACACCCTGGTCAACAACGCCCTTCTGCGGTGGGGCACCGAGGCCCAGAAGGAAACCTACCTGCCCCGCCTGGCAAGGGATTGGGTGGGCGCCTATGCACTGTCGGAAGCCGGCGCCGGCAGCGACGCCTTCGCCCTGCGCGCCCGGGCCCAGCGCCACGGGGACGGGTGGCGCCTGGACGGGCAGAAGCTGTGGATCACCAACGGCGCCGAAGCCGAGCTGTTCCTGCTGTTTGCCACGGTCGACCCGGCAGCCGGCTACCGGGGCATCACCGCCTTCCTGGTGGAAAAGTCTTTCCCCGGCTTCCGGTTGGGCAAGAAGGAAGACAAGCTGGGGATCCGCGCATCGTCCACCTGTGAGGTGATCCTGGACGGCTGCCGCGTACCGGCGGAAAACGTGCTCGGGGAAGTGGGCAAAGGCTACCGGATCGCCATGGAGACCCTCAACGAAGGACGCATCGGGATCGGCGCCCAGATGGTGGGCCTGGCGTCGGGGGCGCTGGAGCTGGCGGTATCCTACGCCCGCGAGCGCACGGCCTTCGGGAAACCCATCGCAGAGTTCCAGGCGGTCCAGTTCACGCTGGCGGAAATGGCGACTGAGCTGGAGGCGGCGCGGCTGCTGGTCTACAACGCGGCGCGCATGAAGGAGGCGGGGGAGGATTTCGTGGCGGCGGCGGCCCAGGCCAAGTATTTCAGTTCCTGCGCGGCGGAGTGGATCGCGTCGCAGTCACTGGAGATCTTCGGGGGCTACGGCTACACCCGGGACTACCCCATCGAGAAGCTTTACCGGGACGCCAAGATCGGCAAGATCTACGAAGGGACCTCGAACATGCAGCTCCAGACCATCGCGCGAGCGATTCTCAAGTAGCCACAGATTCACAGATTACACAGATTGGGAAAGAAGAGATTTGCAAGAGGAACCACGAGAAACAGACTGTAGTCTCGTCGAAGTGGGTGAAGCCACCCATCACTGCAGAAAAAGAGATATAGATCAAGAATCTGTGAAATCTGTGAATCTGTGGCTCATCCGGCTCATCCTTCCCTGGTATGACTGTCACGCCCGGGACCTGCCCTGGCGGCGGGAGCGTGACCCCTATCGGATCTGGGTCTCGGAGATCATGCTCCAGCAAACACGGGTCTCAGTGGTGATCCCGTACTACCAGCGGTTTGTTGCGGCGTATCCCACTCTGGAATCCCTGGCATCGGCGGACGAGACCCAGGTCCTGGAACTGTGGGCTGGGCTGGGTTATTACCGGCGAGCCAACAGCCTGCTGCGGGCGGCGCGGAGGATCCGGGACGACTCTGGAGGGGTGTTTCCCCGCTCCAGCCGGCAACTGCTCGGTCTGCCAGGGATGGGTCGCTACACGGCGGGGGCGGTGGCCTCGATCGCTTTCGGCGAGCCCTGTCCAGTGCTGGACGGCAACGTCCGGCGCCTCGTGACACGATTCCTCGGCCGGGACGATATCCCGGACCGCGAGCTGTGGGAGTTTCTCTCCGACCTCGTGACCCGGCCGGAGATCGCGGAGCGAGTCGGCGACTTCAACCAGGCCCTGATGGAGCTGGGAGCGACCGTCTGTGTCCCCCGCGCTCCCCGTTGCGGGGAGTGCCCCTTGGCTGGCGGCTGCCGGGCGCTGGCGGCAGGAGTTCGGGACAGCTTGCCCACACGTCGCCGGCAGTCCCGGACCGTGGTGGAGCATTTCACCGCCCTGGTGATCCGGGATCACCATCAGACCCTGATGCGGAGAAGGGGGTCGGAGCCCTATCTCCAAGGTTTTTGGGAACTCCCGACAGTCACCGGCACTTGGGACGCCCTGACGGTCCCGGCTGCTGCCCGGGACCAGCTGGGTCTGGCGGTGGAAGTGCAGCGGGAACTGCCAGCCGTGCACCATCGAATCACCTTCCGGGACCAGCGGTACCGGACCTTCGAATGCCGGCTCAGCGAGACTGCCGGTCTGGCGGGTTTCCAGTGGGTCACCCCCGGTCACGGCTACCCGATCTCCGTTTTGGCGCGCAAGCTGCTCAAGTGACCAGGGAAGCCAGAAAGTCACAGGTTACACAGACTCTCCCTTGTTGAAGACAGGTCTCATGGGCTGCTTCCTAAGATGAACCTTTTGACTTGGAGGGAGGGGGTCCCGAAGTTGAGCAGCAACCCCAGCCTGAGATTTCGAGCTACCAGGTAGTGTTTCAACTGGGCACAGTGGCCTTGGACGAGGCCCTGAACTGCCTTCAGCTCGACCATGATCCTGTCTTCGACAATCAGGTAGGCCCGGTAATCCCCAACCCGAATTCCTTTGTAGTCGATCTCGATCGGCACCTCCGTTTCGAACCGGATCCCGCGGATTTCGAGCTCGTGAGTCAGTGCGCGTCGATAGACGCTCTCCAGCAGGTGCGGGCCGAGGGTTGAGTGGATTTCGAAAGCTGCCCCGATGACTTCCCTGGAGATGTCGGCGTACAAGTACTGTTCCTTCATGGCCTGAATAAACGCACGAGCCGCGACACTTGGCTCCCATGCGTCCGGCAAGGGAAATCCAGAAGGAAAAAATCTGTGTAATCTGTGAATCTGTGGCCACTTTCTCCATCCTCCTCCAACCACGCGCCTCGCGGAACGAGATCGCCGGATTTCGCGACGGCGTGTTGCGGGTGCGCCTCACTTCACCTCCCCTCGAAAATCGCGCGAATCGCCATTTGATCGAGTTCCTCGCCGAGACCTTCGGCGTCCCCAAGACCGCCGTACGGATCGTCTCCGGCGGCCGTTCCCGCCGCAAAACGGTTGCTGTGGAAGCGCTTACCCGGGAACAGGCACTGGCCATCCTCGCACAATATCTGGTAGAGTAGAAGTGTCGCCCCCACAAGATGTGGGTCTGACCGCTAAAAAATGTCAGAGTCGCGCAATAAGCTCGCGGGCACTTTTCATCCCGGAGGGGCCCAGGCGGCGCCTCCGGCAGGGAATCGGGAGGAGTCATGAAGAAAGCAGCGAAGCCCGCGCCCAGCTCGGCCTTGAAGTTCGAACGGCACTTTACCCAACCCGACGTCCATCCCTTCGATGCCGTGGAATGGGAGATCCGGTCGGCGGAAATCAAGGACTGGAAGACCGGCAAGGTGTCGTTCCGGCAGGAGAACCTGGAGTTCCCCCGCTTCTGGTCGCAGCGGGCCACCGACATCGTCGCCAGCAAATACTTTCGCGGGCAGCTCGGCACCCCCAAACGCGAACACAGCGTCCGCCAGCTTGTGGGACGCATCGCCGACACCATCACCAGGTGGGGGGTCAAGGGGCACTATTTCGCCTCCGCCCAGGACGCGGAAGTGTTCAATCACGAGCTGACCCATCTGCTGCTGCACCAGATGGCGGCGTTCAACTCCCCCGTCCAGTTCAATGTGGGAATTCAGCCCCACCCCCAGTGCTCCGCCTGTTTCATCAATTCCGTGGAGGACTCCATGGAGTCCATCATGGCCCTGGCCCGCACCGAAGCCCTCATCTTCAAGGGCGGTTCGGGTTCGGGCGTGAACCTGTCCAGGATCCGCTCTTCGCGGGAACCGCTGGCGGCCGGTGGCGTGGCCTCCGGACCCGTGTCGTTCATGCGCGGGTTCGACGCCTTCGCCGGCGCCATCAAGTCGGGCGGCGCCACCCGAAGGGCGGCCAAGATGGTGATCCTCAACGCGGATCATCCTGACATCAAGGAGTTCATCTGGTGCAAGGCCCGGGAAGAACAAAAGGCCCACAAGCTGATCGAGCTGGGCTATGACGACTCCATCGACGGTGAGGCGTACCAGAGCGTCCAGTTCCAGAATGCCAACAACAGCGTCGCTGTCACCGACGAGTTCATGGAGGCGGTGGTCAACGATCGCGAATGGACCACCCACGCCGTCACCACCGGTGAGCCCATGGATACCTACAAGGCCCGCGAGATGCTGGACTGGATCGCGGAAGCGACTTGGATCTGCGGCGATCCCGGCCTGCAGTTCTCCACCACCATCAACGACTGGCACACCTGTCCCAACTCGGGCCCCATCAACGCCTGCAACCCCTGCTCCGAGTATGTCTTTCTGGACAACTCCGCCTGCAACCTGGCCTCGCTGAACCTGATGAAGTTCATCGACGAGGACTGCAACTTCCGGGTGGAGGACTTCCGCCACGCGGTCCGGGTGATGATCACGGCCCAGGAGATCATCGTGGACAGCTCCAGCTACCCCACGCCGGAGATCGCCCGTATCAGCCACGAATACCGGACCCTGGGTCTGGGTTATGCCAACCTGGGGGCCTGGCTGATGGCCCGCGGGCTGCCCTATGACAGCGACCGTTCCCGGCAACTGGCGGCGGCGGTGACGGCGTTGATGACGGGTGAGGCTTACCGCACCAGCGCCGAAATGGCGGAGGCATTGGGGCCGTTCGAAGGCTTCACCGCCAACCGCATCCCCATGATGCGCGTCATCCACAAGCATCGCGATGCGCTGTCGCGCATCGACTCCGCCCTGGTGCCCATGGACCTGCTGCATGCGGCCATGGAGGCATGGGATGAAGCGATTCTGCGGGGCACCGACCACGGCTACCGCAACGCCCAGGTGACGCTGCTGGCCCCCACCGGCACCATCGCTTTCATGATGGACTGCGATACCACTGGCATCGAACCCGACTTCTCGCTGGTGAAGTTCAAAAAGCTGGTGGGCGGCGGCACGCTGAAGATCGTCAACAACACGATTCCGCTGGCGCTCAGACGCCTGGGCTACACGCCCGAAGAGGTGGAAGCCGTCCTCAAGTACGTCGAGGCCAACGACACCATCGAGGGTGCTCCCCACCTGAAGCCCGAGCATTTGCCGGTATTCGACTGTGCGGACCGGCCCCGCAACGGCACCCGTTCCATCCATCACATGGGTCACATCCGCATGTGCGGGGCGGTGCAGCCGTTCCTGTCGGGGGCCATCTCCAAGACCATCAACATGCCCAACGAGGCCACCGTGGAGGACATCCGGGAGGCGTACCTGCAGGCCTGGCGGCTGGGGATGAAGTCGGTTTCCATCTACCGGGACGGCTGCAAGGCTGTGCAGCCGCTCAGCAACAAGGAGTCCAAGGCGAAGGCGGCGGGTCCGGTGCATCGCAACATGCCCAAGGACCATCCGGCCTACCAGCACGAATTCCGGATCAAGGGGTTCAAGGGCTTCCTGACCATGGGTATGTACCCGGAAGACAACCAGCTCGGCGAGATCTTCCTGAATTTCGCCAAGCAGGGGTCGACGCTGCAGGGTCTGGCCATGGCCTGGGCCATCGCCATCTCCATGGGCCTGCAGCGGGGTGTGCCGCTGCAGGACTACGTGCGGATGTTTGCCTCGATGAGCTTCGAGCCGGCAGGCTTTACCGACAACCCGCAGATCCCGTTTGCCAGCTCGATCCCGGACTATGTGGTCCGCTATCTGGCGTCGAAGTACTTGAGCCCGGAGGAGCAGGAGGCGCTGGGAATTCACAACGTGAAGCCCAACGGGTCGGTGCAGCAGGGGGTGCAGGTGAAGTTCCCCGAGCCGCCCGCACCGTCGGGCGGCGCGTCGGAACGGCTGCTGTCGGAGGCGCGCAAGGGCGAGTCGCCCACCTGTCTGAACTGCGGCAACCTGATGCTGCGCAACGGCAGCTGTTACGTGTGTACCGGCTGCGGCAGCACCTCCGGTTGCTCGTAAACCGCCAATCTGGGGGGGTTGCGGGGCCACCCCCGCAACCCCGCACCCCAGCAACCCCGTTACCCCGTTACCCCGTTACCCCGCTACCCCGTTACCCCGCTACCCCGCTACCCCGTTACCCCGTTACCCCGTTAATCGGCTGATTCCGCCCCCCCGATACCCCCATGCTGAGGTCGCCCTTTCAGGGCTCCCCCTGCTATTTCCTGGCGCTCCTGGTCCTGGGGCGGCGCCCTTCGGGCTTGCCCCAGGCTTCTGAACTGACGCGACGCCTCCGGCGTCCTGGGCAACGCCGCGAGGGCGCCAGGAGGGCCGTGCTACGGCGGTTGAATACAACGAACTAGGTAGTGAGATTCTCACAACTGGTACTGCATGGTATAGACTCGAATTCACTGGCCTCCTTTCCGGTGCCTCTTCCGCACGCGCCGGAACCCCCACGAACACAGCTTCCCCACTGTCCGGAGGCCGGGAAAGACAGCTCCGGACGGCCTTTCGCGCCGTGACAGATGCCCCGCGAAACGGTTCTGGTCTGCAAATTGCTGGTTCCCCCGCAACAATTCCAAAAGGAGATTCAGCTTGCGTCATACACAGTTTTCACTGCTTCTGCTGTTCCTGATCCTGGTGGCCAGTGCGTCCTTCGTCTCCGCCGATCCGGTGGTGGTGACCAACGGCGGTCCGGCGGTCACGTTGACCTTCCTGTCCTCCAATTCCAGCGTCCATGGCACCGCGACCTTCTCGCTGTCGGGCAACGTCTTGACCATTGTCATGACCAACACCTCCACCACACCGGCGGGAGAAGGCGTCATCACCGGCCTCGGTTTTGACACCACGCCCAACATCGTCGTTTCCTCCGCCTCCTTCAGCGGGTCAGGCAGTGGTTGGCAGTACGCCACCAACGGAGGCGGCCTGGGTGGCCTCGAGCACCGTCATTCGGTCAGCGGGATCGGCAACGGCCTGAATCCCGGCCAGACCATGACGGCGGTTCTCACCCTGGGTAACGGGTTCTCCGGGAACTTGACCATCGATCTGGCCAAGATGCACATCCAGGCGATTCCTCCCACGGGTGACAGCGAGAAACCCACCGGTACGACGAGGGTGCCCGAACCGGGCACGCTTTCGTTGCTTGGTTTGGGCCTCCTGGTGGGCAGACTGTGCCGGCGCCGATGAGGCTTCCGGCGATCGGCTTTCCGGGTCGCCGGCCACGGGCCAGCAAGATGCAAGAGCGAAAGCCGCGGCCGTGTTTCGTCAACTCTTCTTACAACCGCCGCCCGCTCGGTCCCCGGCCCACCCACAGTGAAGCCCGGACGGACGGAGTTTCTGTAGAACTGGACCAGAACGTGCTTGACTCTAGTGTTGGCGAATAAACGAGTCCAGGATATCGAGATGAGCGGCGGCCCCGATGGGCCGATTTCCGGGAGCAACTGAAGATGAAAAAACTGATTTCCACAGTGCCGGCGCTGGCCCTGGGAGCATTGCTTTCCCCCAACCTCTGGGCCGACCCCTGGAACGTCGGTGATCAGGTGACGTACTCACTGGCGACGGCCAACCGGATCGGCGCTTACACGTATGGTGGCACTTTCCTCGGCTATGGTGGCCTGTTCGAGATCACCAACCAGAACACCGGCGTCAAGGTTTACACCTTCTGCCTCGAAATGGATGAGTTCATCTCCAATCCCTCCTACGTCCAGGGAGTCAGCGGGATCGCCCAACTGGGCGGACGTAATACCAACAGCGGTGATCCCCTGTCCGATGCCGCCCGCTGGCTTTATGCCCAGTATCTGGCTGGAGCGGTCGGTTACCAGAATGTGAAGGCTTTGCAGTTGGCCATCTGGTGGCTGGAGGAGGAGTTCTACGATTGGCAGAAGGGCAGCTATGCGACGCCGCTGGACAACTGGGAGGCGTTTTATAACGGGAAGGTGTCAGGCGTCGGAACCGCGGCCAAGAACTACGTGACGGCGGCGCTGGCCAATGCGGGCAGCGCCCCGTCGAATATTTACGTCCTGACCCTGCGGGGCGGATCGGATGGCGTTTCCGGGGCCCAGCGGCAGGACTACATTGTCCAGGTTTCCGAGCCCACCACCCTGATCCTGCTGGGCAGCGGTTTGCTGATGGCCGGACTGCTGCGCCGGCGGGCCCAGCCATGACTCCCAGTCCCAGGCGTTCCCACGGGTTTGCCTGCGATGCCTCTCGCGGCAACCCCGTGGTTTCGGCACTGTCCAGGCGTGCCGGAGAACCCCAGAAATTGTCGGTGTATTTGACAATCCCTGATTGCAGGGCGGCAATTCCCCGCTGCCATTATCGGCCCGGAGCCGCGCCCCGCAGCAGGCGGCAGTCCTGGCACGCTCCGTGCTTGGTCAATTGGGTAATTTCGATCCGATACCCAGCTTCGCCTCTCGGGATCCAGAGGGGAATGTGAGGTTCCATGTTGAGGAAACTGCTTCCTGCAATCACCTTGGTCCTGCTGGCGGCCCCTGCCGCCAATGCCGACAGCGTGTCCGTCTCCGGCTGCACCAACTGTTTCGGCATGACGTTCACCCTGACTGTGGTCAACCTGGGGGGCAATCTCTATCAGGCTACCCTCGCGGTTGACACGGCCGGGTTCTCTGGAGCGCCGAGCGGCGTCTCCTACATCAGTGCGGTCAATTTCAAGGTGGACGGCGATATCGTCACCCCCCCGGATCCCTCGTTGACCTCCGATCCTGGCGGGAATTGGACCACCCTCTTCAACAGCCCCATCGATGCCTTCGGTTGCAAGAGTCCCACCGGCAACAGCGGGTTTGTCTGCAGCTATGCCAATTCCGCCGCGGATCAAGCCCTGCTGACAGGCGGTGGGGTGCTCACCTGGATCTGGCAGTTCCAGGCAACCGGCGTCCTGCCCTTGCATGAAGTCCACATTGGCGCCAAGTACAACAATGCGGACGGGGACCTCAGGGGAGTCCTGTTGTCGGAGTCGGTGCGCGTTCCGGAGCCGGCCGCGCTTTCGCTGCTGGGCCTGGGGTTGCTAGCCTGCTGGATGGCCCGACGCCGCTAGTTGGTTGCTTCGGAGTGCGAAGGCCGCGCCAGCGGCCTGAGCCTTGGACTGCGGAAGCTTGCTTCCTCCTCTCCCTTCCATTACAGCACGGCGGTTGCGTCGCCCTGGGACAGATGGACCTGCACATGGATCACACCGATTCCACCGATCACGCGGATCAACGCGAAGGCTGCGGCAGCGCCCCGCACCCGGCGGGCATCCCCGAGGGATGCCAGAAAATGGCCGGAGGTCGGAGCGCAGCAGAGACCTCCGGAACCGACGAACCAACCACGACCGGCACCCTGAAGGGGTGCCAGCGGAGGGACGTTCCTAACACTCGCCGGTCGCCCCTAAGGGTTGACCATCGGGCGGATCTCCCATCCCCCGGCCGGATTGGCGGGACGCCGAAGGCGTCGACTCAGTTCCAAAGCCTGGGGCAAGCCCGCAGGGCGCCGCCCCAGGAAATCGAGCCGATAAACCCGGCGGGAGCCCTGTAAGGGCGGCCTCAGTTCCACAACCACTGCTCGTCGAACTGCAAACCGTGCCGCAGCAGCAGCCGGAGGTATTCCTCCTCGAAGCTCCGCCGCCGGGGATGCTCTTCCTGATCCCGCCTGGATCCCCATGCTGAGCTCGCCCTTTCAGGGCTCAGACGCCTTTTTTCTGGCGCTCCTGGTCCTGGGGCGGCGCCCTGCGGGCTTGCCCCAGGCTCCTGAACTGACACGACGCCTCCGGCGTCCTGGAAAACGCCCCGAGAGCGCCGGGACGGCCGTGCTACGGGAGGTTCAACCGAACGTCCTTGCCAAGGGCGCCATTCGCCCTGGCGCCCGCGGTACCCCGGGCGTCCCGCCCGGGCTGGACGGTTGGCGCCGCCCAAAACGTCGGAACTCCTGACACCTTCCCCCTTCAGCCAGAACCTGCCCGCCGCCTCCACAGGGCCAACCCTTTGGCCGCACGCCACTTTCGCCGTTATCCCTGGATTGGCACGGGAACTGCTCCCCTCTAAAGCACCCCGAACCCGGATCCCCCGGGCACAGGGACGAACCGAGGACTCAGACAGAACATGAAACGGAAACTGGCGACTCCTGCAATCCTGTTGACCTTCATTCTCCTGATTCTGGCCCCATCAGCCTGGGCCGATCCGGTGACCATGCGGATCGTATGGCCCGGAAGCATTGGAACCAGTGTGGCCGTCAGTTGGGACAGCGGGGCCACTTTCACCAACGTGTTCGCCGGAACCCTGAAAATCAAGATCGACAGCAACTTCACCTTCGGCTACTGCGTGGACCTCGAACACTCCATCGACTGGAACACGCCTTACCCGGCCGACCTGGTCTCGACCAGTTCGGTACCGCCCAGCGGAAACTACGATTTGGCCAAGGCGGCCTGGTTGCTCAACACTTACGGCGGATCCCTGCCGACTCTGGATCACCACGTTGCGTTGCAGCTTGCGATCTGGAATGCCCTTTACGATAACGACACTGATGTGGGCAGCGGCGGCATTTTCCGCTCCAACGCCAATGCCACCGTCGTGGCCATCGCCAATGCCATGTTGGCGGCGTTGTACTCGAGCAGTTATTCCGCCAGCCAGGCCATCCTGATCGACACTGAAAACCCCGCCGGGACCACGTACACCCAGAATTTCATCACCACCCCGGAGCCCACGGCCCTGGTGCTGTTGGGAACGGGGATGCTGGGCTTGGCCCTGGTCCGGCGGCGAAAGCGCTGAGTCCGGGTGACGCGGCCTGTGTCCCACCGAATGTTTCCCCCTCTCCCAGTCACGGGTGGGGGTGTATCCGGGGGGCTGCCGAAGCGGCGAAGGGAAAAGCGAACTGGAGGGATCGAGCGGCCGACGGTCGGCCGCTCGACAGGTTAACGAAGAAAACCGATGAGGACAGACCGCTGAAAAGCGGGTCTAAGGGAGGAACAACGATGAAGCTCTATGCATCATTACTGGCTCTGCTGGCGGTGACCACTGTCGCCCTGGGAGCACCGCCCGTTCCCGTCCCGGAACCATCCACGCTGATCCTGCTGGGCTTGGGCGTGGCGGGGCTGGGCCTGGCGGCGCGCCGCCGTCGCTAAACGTTTGCGGCAATTCCGGGTTTCGGGTTCGCGCCAGGCAAGCTGCCGCTTCCCGGAACCCGGGAGCGTTACAGGACCCGTAGCGCGCAATACTTGAGGATCGTGGGCAGGTGGCCGCCCAGGATCAGCTGCCCTGCCACCGAAAGATTTTCCGGCGCCTCCCGGCGCCCGCTGCCAAAATCGAAGGATTCCACCTTCACGCGGCTTTCTTCCAGCACGCCCCCGCCCTGCCGGGCACACTCTTCCAGATACTGCCGCTGGGGACTGCCCGGATCATCCGGATTGTGACAGGCCACCCGTGAGTTGAAATAGAGCAGATACTTGGTCGCGTGAAAGTCCAGCGCCACCGCGTCGCTGGAGGCCAGAACCACCCCGGTCCGGACCACCGGCGCTTCGGTCCGGGAAGCCAGGCCGACCCACTCCGCCGTGGTGATGTTGAGATCCGGCCGGCGGATGTGCTGCATGTAGAAGCCGATTTCGGCTCCAATCATCCCGGGCCGGGGGCCGGGGGCCCACTTGTCGAAAGGAAAGGAGTGGAAATTGTAGTAATCGCCCACCAGACGGCCGTCGTGATAAGGGTCAGGCCCGCCGCTCAGATCCGTCACCCCCAGAAAGTTCTTGATGGCGCTGGTGGCACCACAGTAGGTGCTGTGATGGTTGAGGGCGGCCAGGTTGACGAAGCGCAGAGGCTGGCCGGTGTAACTCCCCCTTTCCCAGACGCCATACCGGAAGTCCACCAGAGTCCCCCGATCGGTTCGGAAGATGGGATAGGTCATCAGGACCCGCCGGGAGTCGCGCCCGGAAAGTCCGTTGTGGAAATCCAGGAGGGGAACCCCCAGGGTTCCGTCGCAGAACACGTAACCCGGTCCATCCTGGGGTCCCGCCACCCGCCGAGCCCCGGCGGCGACATTGATCCAGTGGCAGACCGTGAAACGGTCACCGTATCGCTGTTTGAGCCCCTGCCCCAGTTCCCGGAAATTGCGGATGCCGCTCAGGCCGCTGTTCCGTTCGAAGTCATGAGCCCAGCCCGAGGCCGTGGACTGCCAGGGCGTCGCTCCCCGATGGCAGTTCTCAGCCAGCACCACCTCGCCCCGAAACCCTCCCCGGCGGTTGAAGATCAGCTCCACCAGGGCCCGGGTGGCGGCGAGGTTGGGTGCGCCGTGGTTCCACCACTGGACATTGGGCTTGATGACGACGATGTCGTCGGCGCCGAAGATCCGCTCCACGCCACCCATCAGCTCCAGCACCTTGGCCAGGTTGCGGGGGGCGCCTCCGTTCAGGGCGCGGTAAACGGTAGCCTGGGCTTCGCCGGCGGCCGTATTCGCCGGCCCGAACAGGCGACCTGGCGCTGCGGAAAGCCGGCTGGTGGCCGCCAGCCCCGCCGCAACCGCCCCTTTCAGGAAGGATCGACGGTCCGACATGGCTCTGCCCCTCCTGGGAGGCACGGACATAGGAGCTCGGTGGTGAGTCCTGTGATTGAGGGAGATTCTAGCCCCTCGGCTGCGGATGTGCAACCCTGGCCCAACCGCAGCCACCCCCGGGCGGGAACCGGGTGATCCGCGCGATCCGTGTGATCCGAGCCTTCCAATCCGTCAGGGAGCCACCCTGTCACTTGTGGCTGCCGCCCCGTCTCACCGGCTGCAGCCCCACCAGGAACTCCTCGTAGGAATGATCGCGGGTCAAGGGCACACGTACTTTGGCGATCGGTCCGGCGCCGGAGTCTCCCCAAAACACCCCGGCAGGGATGCTGCGCGTGACGATGGTCCCGGCCTTGACCACGGATCCCTCACCGATCCTCACACCCGGCAGAATCACACAGTGGGGGCCGATAAACACATTCGGCTCGATAATCACCGGGCGGAATCCGTTTCGAGCACGTCGTGGACCCCAATGAAAATGAGCGAACACTGATGTCCGCAGTCCCAGAGTGCAGTTGTCGCCGATCGTGATGGCTTCAGGATAGAGCTCGTCGAGGTAGACGTATTGGCTGATCCATACATTGCGTCCCACCTGCACGCCCCGGAGGCGGTGAAGGGCAGGACGCCACGAGTCACCACCCGGGAACACGAACGCCAGTTTGGCCAGAAAACGCTGAAAAAATCGGGACATCCTCCCCCCGGAACCCATCCAGATTCGGTGAGCCACAATGATATCAAGCTTCCAGCGTCTCCGCCCCGGCGTGCAGATAGCGCGCCGCCTCCCGCTTGGCCCGGATGTCCGCAAACACCAGTTCCACCTGCTCCGCGGTCAGCCCTACCGCCGGCGCCGTCTCCGCCGCCCCCAGCCCGTGGTCCAGCGCATACAGACACAGGTCCATTTCCCGCCACGGCAACGAAAAGTAAAATTCGTCCTGGGTCTGCGGCAACGAGAAGGTGTCGGTGGTGGGAGGCCGGCGCCGGATCTCGTCGGGCAGATCCAAAAACTCCGCCAACTGGTAGACCTGCGACTTGTAGAGATGGGCGATCGGTTTGAGATCCGCCGCGCCATCCCCGTTCTTGACGAAAAACCCCTGGTCGTACTCCAGCAGGTTCGGGGTCCCCGCCACCGCATAGTGCAGGCGGTCGGCCCAGTGGTATTCCAGCATCTTCCGCACCCGCTGCTTGAAGCTGTTGGCGGCCAGAATACCCAGGTAGGCGTCCAACGTCAGGCGGGCCCTCCGAACCTCCCCCGCCGGCGACTGGGCCACCACCTCGAAAAGCCGGTAACGATCTCCCCGCAACACCGACGGCAGCACCACCTTGCACCGCCATTCGGGCCCATACTCCGGAATCACTTCCCGGATGGCCGCATCCCGGCGCCGGTAACATCCCAGCGCCTCCAGCGCCGGGGTGATGTTCTCCAGGCTCCAGCGTATGCCCAGAGCCTCCACCACTCGGCGGCCCAGCTCCGGGGTTTCCTCCGCCGATTCCGCCTCAGGCAGCAGCAATCCGTACACCCGGTCCTTCCCTACCGCACGCACCGCCAGCGCCGCCACCACGCTGCTGTCGACGCCGCCGGACAACGCCACCACCACGCCCTTGCGCCGCATGCGGCGCAGGTAATCCCTCACAAAAGACGCAATCCGCTCGGCTTCGGCGGAACAATCCAGCCTGAAAACGTTGGGATCAAGCATTGTTTCTCGTTTCGAATTCAGAGGGCACGCAGATCAACACAAGGGCCAGCACCCTGAAGGGGTGCCAGAGACGCACGATTCCGCCCCGTGAACGGTTGCACGGCCGGGACGGCCGTGCTACGGGAGGCTGGCTCGAAACCGCCCGCCTCCGGCACAAACCGTCCTGGGGCCCGCCGTACCCCGGGCGTCCCGCCCGGGTTGTGCCGCCTGCACCCCCCGCCCGAGCCCCGCACCCGGAGAGCCCAATCCCCGCCGATATCACACGAAAACCGCGAGAAAGACGCCGAAGGCGTCGACTCAGTTTGAAAGCCTGGGGCAAGCCCGCAGGGCGCCGCCCCAGGAAACCGAGCCATAAACACGGCGGGAGCCCTGTAAGGGCGGCCTCAGTTCCACAACCACTGCTCGTCGAACTGCACACCGTGCCGCCGCAGCAGCCGGACGTATTCCTCCTCGAAGGTCCGCCGCCGGTGATGCTCTTCCTGATCTCTGATGTAGGCCACCAGCTCCGGCAGACGACTCCTACTGACTGAAAACACACCGTAGCCGGCCTGCCACCCGAACCGCCGCCGCAAGACCGGTTCACAGTCCCGAAGCCAACGCGAAGACTTCTTCTTGATGAACTCCAGAAACTCGGCCTGCGAAACGGTCCGCGGAAGGGTCGCGGCAATGTGGACGTGGTTTTCCGTGCCACCCACCTCAAAACATTCCGCGCCCTGGTCGCGACAAAGCTGCGCCAGATAGCCATGCATGCGATGGCGTAGATCACCCTGCAAAAAAGGCCGGCGGTTCTTGGTGCTGAAAACGATGTGGACAATGACCCGGCTCAGAGACTGCGCCATGGACCTGCCTCCCGCGTACTCCCCGGCTGTATCCATCGGCCGATTCCGCCCCGCCTTTACCCCCTGCTGAGGTCGCCCTTTCAGGGCTCTGCCTGCTATTCTTTGGCGCTTTTGGTCCTGGGGCGGCGCCCTGCGGGCTTGCCCCAGGCTCCTGAACTGACGCGACGCCTCCGGCGTCTTGGGCAGCGCCACGCGGGCGCCGGGAGGCCGTGCTACCGCGGTTGCATCGAAACGGTCGTGCGCCTGCGGCACAACCCGTCCTGGGGCCCGCGGTACCCCGGGCGTCCCGCCCGGGTCGTACCGCCTGCACCCAGGGCTCCGTTTCTCTCTCGGCGTCGTCCGGGGGACTACTCCACTGGAGACTGCTCCGCGGCAAGGCGCCGTTTGTCGATCTTCCCCGAGGGGTTCTTGGGCAGCTCCGCCCGGATCTCCACCCGCTTCGGCACCATGAAATCCTCCAGATGCCCGGCACAATGGCGGAGAATCTCCCGTTCCGTCAGCCGACACCCGTCCTTGAGACTGACAAATGCCTGGACGGCCTGTCCCAGCACGGGATCCGGCGCGCCGATCACCGCGGCATCCGCGATCCCTTCGAGACTGTAAAGGACGTTTTCCACTTCCCGCGGACTGACCTTCTCGCCCCGGCTCTTGATCAGGTCGTCCCGGCGTCCGCGGAAATACAGGAAACCCCGCTCGTCCATCACAAACAGATCGCCCGTGTACAGCACCATCTCTCCCGGAACCGGCCCGGGCCTCAGCACCTTCGCCGTTTCCTCCGGCAGCTCCCAGTAGCCCTTCATGACATTGCTGCCCCGCACCACCAGTTCCCCCATCTGGCCGGGCGGCAGGCGGTTGCCGCTCTCGTCGACAATGTAGACCTCGACATTGGGCATGGCGTGCCCCACCGACTCCGGGATCTCGTCCACCAGCTCCGGCGGCAGATAAGCCACCCGCTTGCACTCCGTCAGTCCGTACATGGAGTACAGGCGGACGTGAGGGAACAGGCTCCTCAGGCGCCGGATGTGCGCCACCGGCAACGCCGCCCCGGTGTTGGTAACGTAACGCAGATGGGGGAACCGCCGCTGGCTCAGATCCATCCGGAACAGGATGGAGAGCACCGTGGGCACCACCGGGAATCCGGTGACCTGCTCCTCGATGAGCCGTTCGATGATCACATAGGGGTACGCCATGGAACGTTCCAGCACCACCGTGCCCCCGAACCTGGCCGCCATCAGCACCTGGTAGAGCCCGTAATCGAAGGAAAGCGGCAACACGCTCAGGATGATGTCGTCCTCCCGGTTCTGCAGGTAGGTGGTGATGGAGGTGGCCGCGGCGACCATGTTGAGGTGGGTCAGCATCACCCCTTTGGGGTTGCCGGTGGAACCCGAAGTGTAGATGAGCGCCGCCAGGTCGATGTCGATGTTCCGCCGGGGGGGACAGGCCCCGTCACCTTCCAGCAGCACCGAGCCCAGATCCTCGGCCTTCAAGGCGGGTTGCGCCTCCGGGGCACCATCTCCGCAAAAAACCCATTTCAGGGACGGAGCGGCGGCCGGCAGACCTTCCACCTCTGCAAGCTTGGCGGCGGAAGTGACCAGCACCGCCGCGCGGGAGTTGTTGAGGATGTAGAGAAGCTTCTCGGCCTTGGTGGTGGGGTTGATGGGCATGAAGACGCCGTCGGCCTTCAGGGCCCCGAAGATGGCGGCCACCGCCTCGAAAGAGTTCTCGAGGCAGATGGCCACCCGGTCGCCCCGCTGCAGGCCGCAGGCCCGCAGCCTGCGCGCCAGCCGGGAGGAAGCCAGGTCCAGGTCCGCGTAGGTGAACCGCTTCCCGCCGCACACCACGAAGGTCTTGTCAGGAAGCCGCTCGGCGCTGCGAGTCAAAAAATCCTGTAATTGCATGGTCTGATTCCGCCGTGCCGCCGGTTTCCGGCTATCGCCCCTGAGGACACGTTCGCCCCAAGGAGACCGGAAACATTTCAGCCTCGCTTTCGCGCGACAAACCCAGCCACCCGTTCCAGCGAATCCAGATTCTCGGGGACGAACTCCTCGTCCGCGATCTTGACCCCGTAACGGGTCTCCAGAAACTGAGCCAACTCCAGCACACCCGTCGAGTCGACAATGCCTTTTTCCAGCAGCGAATCCGCGGGCCGAAGCCCGCCGTCGTCCTGGCCGAACAGGAAGTTGTCCACCACAAAGCGCCTCACCTCGGCGACAATCGCATCGTAATCGTTCATGCCCTCTCGCACCTCATCTCTTGCGGTCTCCGACACCGGAGCCTGAGCCCCCATCCCTGAAGCCGGAACTCCGAATCCGGGTTTGGAAGACGTCATAGGGTCTCAGCCAGCAGTTGCGCCGACAGGATTCCCACCACCGCCATGTTGTCACGGACCCCAGTGATTCCACCACGGCGAGCTTTCGCCAGCAGATGCGCCACCGCCTCGGGGTCAAACAGCCCGTGACGCCGCAACGCCGCCTCCGACAGCAGTTCCTCCACGTAGGGAAACCGCGCCTTTCCGGTGGCGGGATCGAAGAACGCCGCCGCATCCGGCGCCCGGTAGGGCTGCTTCGGACGCCGCCTCACCGTTTCCGGCACCAGGTGACCCGCCGCCTTCTTCAGGAGGTACTTCTCGTTCAGCCCCCGCATCTTGAACCGTGTGGGCAGCCGTGCTCCGAACTCCACCACGCGGTAATCCAGGAAAGGAAACCGCCCTTCCACGGAGTGGGCCATGGCCACGCGGTCTCCCTGTGAGGACAAGATATAACCCGGCAGCAGAACCGTGGTTTCCAGGTACTGCGCCCGGCCGAAGTCGTCCCAGCCGCCAAAGGCGGAGGGAAGCGCCGGTTCAAGATCTGCGAGCGGATCGTGCACCGCCGCCTTGACCTCAGGCGAGAAGAAAAGCTGGAGGTGGGAGGTGAGACGCCATCTCGGGGTATGGGAAAAGAACGGATCTCCCAGATCGCCCGGCTGCACATGAAAGAAGCCTTTGAGCAGCTCCGGACGCTGAGCCTGCAGGTTCGACATGTACGGGTAGAGCCGGCGCAGCAGCAGCGGACGCCAACGGGAATCCAGCCGGCGTCCCCAGAATCGGCGGATCCGGGTTTCCTTGTAGATGTCGTATCCCCCCAGGACTTCATCCGACCCTTCGCCGGTCAGCACCACCTTGTAGCCGTGGTCCCGCACCAGCGCCGAAAGCAGGTACAGGGGCGCCGGAGCCGTCCGGACGATGGGTTTCTCAGTGTGCCGGATCACCTCGGGAAAGACCCGGCCGATGTCCTCCGCCGTGCAATGGACCGAGTGATGCTCGGTCCCCAGCTCTTCCACCACCTGGCGTTGATAGGCGCTCTCGTCGAACTCCGCGTCCTGGAAGCTGACCGAGAAGGTCTTGAGCCGGTTGGAAGTGTAGTGGCGGATGATGGAGGTCACCACCGACGAATCCAGACCGCCGCTCAGGTAGGCGCCCACCGGAACATCCGCCCGCAACCGCAGCCGGGTGGCATCCACCAGCAGTTCCAACAGTTGTTCCGCCAGTTCTTCGAGGCCTGCCGGATTCTCGGCGGGGGTGAAATCCACCTCCCAGTAAGGGAAGGGGCGAACGCCGCTCCCGCCGACGGTCATGGAGCAGCCGGGGGGCAGCTCCCGTACCGAGCGGAGGAAGGTGCGGGGTGGCAGGCAGGCCCAGAAGGTGAAGATCTCCGCCAGAGACTGCAGGTCCGGAGCACGGCTGACAGCGGGGTGGAGCACCAGAGCCTTCAACTCCGACGCAAAGACGAAGGCTTCTGGGGTATCCGCGTAATACAGCGGCCGGACTCCCAACCGGTCCCGGGACAGAAACAGCCGTTTTCGCGGCTGGTCCCACAGAGCGAATGCCCATTGCCCGTTGAAGTCATTGACGCAGGATTCCCCTTTTTCCTCGTAGGCGTGGAGGATGACCTCGGTGTCCGAACTGCCAGCAAAGCGGTGGCCCCTGGCTTCCAGTTCGGCTCGGAGTTCCAGGTAGTTGAAGATTTCGCCGTTGTAGACCAGGCGCAGCGAGCCGTCCTCGTTGGCCATGGGCTGGCTGCCGGTGGGGGACAGGTCGATGATGCTGAGGCGGGCGTGGGCGAAGCCCAGCGGTCCCAGCACTTCCACCCGTGACTCGTCGGGTCCCCGGTGGCGGAGGGTGGCGATCATCCGCTCCAGCAGCCGCTGGTCAGGCGTCTCTGCGCCCTTGTTCAGGATGCCGGCGATACCGCACATGGGCGTTCCGGTCTCCGGGCTCGGGATTCCTGCTTCCAGGCTGCGCTTCGGGGACGAACCCCTCCCCGGAACCCGGAACTGGGGATTCGAAAGCTCACACCGCGCGTCCCATTCTTTGCGCCACCCAGCGCCCCAGGGCGCGCAACCCCCGTTCAGACCGGCCGCGGGCCCGGTAGGGGACGGCGCGGCTCAGCCGCTCGGCGTCTTCCGGTTCGAGGTCCCATCCGGCGGCCCCGCAGTTTTCCTCGACATGAGCCACCTGGTTCGACTGGAACAGGACCACGACGTGGGGATGCCGCAGGCACCAGTTGAGGGCCACCTGTGCCGGCGTCTTGCCGTATTTCCGGGCGATCTCATCGATGGCCTCGGCGCCGCGTCCGCTGATGGTGGAACCCGAAAGTCGGAACCCTGCGCTTCGGAGCGGGCTGTAGGCCAGAACGGTCACCTCCAGTTGGCGGCATTGGTGGAGGAGTCCGGAGGTCTCGATGGTCCGTTCCCACAGGGAGTAGCGGACCTGGTTGGAGACAATGGGGTGCCGGCGGCAGGACTTTTGCGCGCGTTGCAGGAGTCGGGAAGAGAAGTTGCTGACACCGATGAAGCGGACCTTGCCGCTGTCCACCAGTTCTTCCATGGCTGCCATGGTTTCGGCCAAGGGCACGGTGGTGTTGGGCCAGTGGAGCTGGTAGAGGTCGATGCGGTCCGTGCGGAGTCGTCGCAGGCTGTTTTCCGCGGCGGCCAGCAGGTCACGGCGGCGGAAGTGTCTGGGCAGGGCTTTGGTCGCCAGAAAGACCTGGTCTCTCAGCCCCTGGATGGCCTCTCCCACGAGTTCTTCGGTGCCGTAGGATTCGGCGGTGTCCACGAAGGCGGCTCCCAACTCCACCGCCCGCCGGATGGGCTGGATGCCCCCCCGATGCTGCCAGGTGCCGATCCCAAGAGCCGGCACCATGACACCGGTGTTTCCCAGCGGTCGCAACACCGTCGGCATTCTAACTAACCTCCAGAATTCTCCGCCAGGAGGCGCTGGTAGTTGAGACGGGCGTCAAGGCGTGCTTCGAAGGCGGCCCCAAAACCGGGAGCCACGAAACCCCGGGGTTTGGGGGTCAGAACAAGCTGTACCGGACGATACACCACAGGCCGCGCACGCCGTCGCGCCAGGTGATCTTCTTTCCCTCTTCGTAAGTCCTGCCGTAATAGGCGATCGGCACTTCATAGACACGCAGCCGTCTCGCTGCCACCTTGGACGTGATCTCCTGTTCGAAGCCGAATCCGTTCTCCTGAAGCTGAATGTCTGCGAGAACCTCCCGGCGGAACACTTTGTAGCAGGTCCACACGTCGGTGAGGTTGAGATTGGTGAACATGTTCGAGAGGAGTGTAAGCAGTCGGTTACCCGCGTAATGCCAGAAGAACAGTACTCTGTGCGGTCCGCCCAGGAAACGGGATCCGTAAACGACATCAGCTTCGCCCCTCTCAATAGGTTGTAGCAGGCGCTCATAGTCCTCGGGGTGATATTCCAGATCCGCGTCCTGGATGATGACCACGTCGCCCCTGGCCTCCTGAAATCCCCGCCGTACCGCTGCACCTTTGCCCTGGTTTCTGTCCTGGTAGAAGACCCGAATCGGGGGGCCTGCAGCCGCCGCCCGTTCTGCAGAGATTCGCTCAAGAATTTCGCGAGTACCGTCGGTGGAGCCGTCATCCACGACGACGATTTCCTTGTCAACCTCCACCGCGCACACTCGCCTCAACAGCTCCTCGATGGTTGCCTTCTCGTTGAACACCGGAACCACCACAGACAACCTGGGTGGCGCTTCAGACGACAGATGGTTGCTCACACGCCCTCCCTGAGCGGGCCGACCGGTCCTGTCCCCTCCGCTGCGGCCGCCCCTCAGGCTATGCTAGGGACGATCGGAGGGAAGGCCCCTCAGAATTCTTGTACACAAGGAAAACAGCTCGTCGAAATACCGCTTGTTCTGCAGAGAGAGAATGCCGGCGGTCAGGAGCTGCATCCCCAACACCAGCGCAATGGCTCCGATAAGGAACACGTGGGGGTAGTGGGAGTAGGCCTCTGCCACAGCCTTGGAGATTTCCGTGATGATGTCGGGTTCGCTCAGCTCGACCAGGGTGCCTCTGGCGGCCTCGATGGTATGCACGGTGGCCCAGAACGTGGCATAAACTCCAAGCAGAAACATGGCCAGCGCCGGCACGAGGAAGAAAGCAAAGGGCCGGAACATGAAGCCGAAGACCAGTTGGTTCATCAGGCTCGAGATCACTCTGATGGAACTGCCTCTTCCCCGACCCCTCAAAGTCGACCAGTCCAGATGCGCGGGGATTTCCTCGATGTGAGCCCGCAAGACCAACGCCTTGTGGATGATCTCGGAGTTGACCTGCGCGCCCATCGCCTTGAGGTTCAGGCTGCGCAGGAAACGCGCATCATAGCCCCGCACCAGTCCGGTAATCGTGGTGAGGGTTCCGGCCGGATTCAGACCGCGGGTCGCCAGCGACAGGTACAGGTTGGCGAATCTGCTCAACCAGCGGCGAAACCACGGCACCCCGGTAACCCTTCCACCGGCCCGGTAAGGGGAGGCGATGACCACCTTGGCGCGGGTGTTCACCAGCCTGTCGAGCAATCTGCCGATGTGGTCAGGTGAGTAGGTGAGGTCGACGTCGAAGGTCACGATGTAATCCCCACGACACTGTCCGAAGGCGAAGCGGAGCGCCTGACCAAGCTGGTAATTGACTCCGTGCCGGTAGACTCTGATTCGCGGCTCGCCTTCAGCGAGACGGCGGGCCAGTTCTCCCGTGGAATCCGAGCTGCCGTCGTCAACCACCACAATCTCCCAGTCATACTGATGTTCGATCGTGGCGAGGTACTCGCACAGGCGTTTGAGATTGTCCTCGATGATGGCTGCTTCGTTGAACGCAGGCACCACCACAGACACCCGCTTCCTTCCGCTGTCCCCGCCTCCGGTACCAGCGGTGATGACACCTGGGCTTGTGAAGTCCATCCGACCCATCCCCCTCAACCGAGTGCTCTTCGGGGTACCGCACCGCCCGCCAGGATGGCATCGGCATGGGTGGCGAGAGTGACAAGACGATAGTCGGCGGCCAACCGTGCCAGCACCCGGGCGGTCAGTTCCCGCTTCTTCGCGCCCGGCAGTCCCATACCCGGGAAAAAGTTCAGTGCCTGCAGCTCGTCTCCCCCCAGAAAATCAAGCGGGTGCAGCAGAAAGCTGGGCTCGGTTCGGGTCAGACGGCACAGCGCCAGAGCGGTCTCGAGGTAGAACATCGCGACACGCTCCGAGTATTGAGCCAAATATATCAGATAGCTCATGTGCCACGGGATTCTCAGGACAGGCACCGTCGTTACGGGGATCTCCAACAGTCGCCCGCCGTCCGCCAGTTTCCACTCGTAGGGTCGATTCCTCCGGAAAACCTCGCCGAATGTGCCGAAAAGCCGGCGTCTCTGCTCCCTTTCCAGTCCCGACAGCCTGGCCCGGCGGAAGTAATAGGCCCGCGCCACCGGCCCAAGATACGTGGCCAGGCTGGAAGCGTCGTAACGGTAACCCAGCCCTCCCAGCGCTTTCAGTACTGCTGTACTCCAGGTGAAACCCGGGCCACGAAAGCCCACCGGAGTTGTTCCCGTGGCTTCCGCAATGGCCGAATGGGCCCGCTCCAGGTCCGAGTGGATCTCCCCAGGAGAATATTGATGCAACCACTGCTCGTGCATGTAAGAGTGGTTGCCGATCTCATGGCCTTCCTTCACGAGCTGCCGCAGGAGATCCCGATGGCCGTGCAAATCCGCGTCCTTGCCGACCACAAAGACTGTGATACTCATGTCAAGCCGCTGCAGAACGGCGAGCACCAGCGGCAGAACCAGCTCGAAGTACGAAGGGTATTCCTCCCAGCCCGGGTCGCCATGGGTCCTCATGTAGGCCCATTGGTTGTCCAGGTCCAACGAGACGCTTGCCAGACCTCCATCGGCCGGCTTCCGCACGGTAACGCGCCGCGCACCATTTACGCTCATTGTTGGTCCTACCTGCTCCAGACGCCAGCGCCGACAGAAACTGGCAACTCCAGGGCCGTGCTACAATCTTTCTCCAAAAAACCACCAGGCGATGATTCTCCCGTTTCACCAAATCCGAGAGAGGTTTCACTGTGTTCTGTTCGGTCTGTGGCTACTCGACTGTCTTGAGTTTTCACATCGAGAAGTACCCGGTATTTGAATGCCGCGCCTGCCAGCACCGCTTTACCCGCCTGGAGCGGCCACTGGATGAACATCTGGCGACGACCTACAGCGACGTCTATTTCACAGATGGTGGTGCCGGATATTCCTCGTACATCGACGCCGCTCCCCTCCTGGCAAGACAAGGCAAGTACTACTGCGAGCTGCTTGCACGCTTTGGAGTCACAGGCGGACGCGTCCTCGACGTGGGTTGTGCAGCCGGCTTCCATCTTGAACAGTTTGTGCGCTGCGGCTGGCGAGGTGTCGGCCTTGAACCCAACACGACTCTGGCCGCCTTCGGCCGGTCCGAACTGGGCCTCGACATCGTCAACGCCAGCATCGAGGAATTCGGTGGCAGTGTTCCGGCAGCGCCATTCACCTTGGTCCTCATGATCCAGGTACTTGCCCACTTCGCCGATCCCCGCTCCACCTTCGCCAAAGCTGTGAGCAAACTGCAGAAAGGAGGGTACGTGCTGATCGAAACCTGGGACCACCAGAGCCGGACGGCACGGCTGTTTGGTCGCCGCTGGCACGAATACAGTCCGCCTTCGGTACTGCAGTGGTTTTGTCGCCGGTCCCTCCTGCACCTCCTCCAGGACCATGGATTGCGCGTCCTTGCCTGGGGCCGGCCCAATAAACACCTGCAGTGGCGGCACGCCCGGTCTCTTGTGGAGTACAAGCTTCCGCCGATCCCCCGCCGCGTCTTCAAGACCCTGGCGGCAGCCGTCCCCGGGAACTTGGAGATTCCATATCCGGGTGACGACGTCCTCTGGGTGATTGCGCAAAAGCCACCGGATCCGGGCGCCCCTCGGCCAGCATCTCCGCCTCCTGTCGCCGGTCCCGAAGGCTGACGCCGCCACCCTGGCGCGCCTTGGAGCCGGCGCGAGCGCCAACGGGCCGGCTGCTCTGTTTACTTCACTTCATCCATGAAACGGTCCGCCAGCGAAACCACCTCGTTCACGTTCAGGGTGCCATTGAGAATCTGGGAAGAGTTCACGATGTAGAGATTGGGCACAGTGGTGCGGAAAGGGAGGATGGTCTCCGAGTATCGGAGTGTGGTCAACGCAAAGACGTGCCTGACCCGCGAGACGCGGAACGCCACCACCTGTGCCGGCGTCAGGTCGGGATAAACCCTCCGCAATGCCGCCAGAAAGCTCTCCTCGATGCCGGCATCCGGTACCTCAAACAGCGGGTCCTCCGGGACCACATACTTCGGCAGGTAGATGAGGTGGCGTCCGGCCAATTCGCGGGGATCGACGAGGGCCGACATCTCGATGATCGCCGTAAACGGCAGCCAGCCATCGGTGATGTTGGTGACATAGTATCCCCCCAGGGGCCGACTGAGAAGCACCGAAGCACAGACGATTCCAAGATATCGGACACGGCGCAGTCGATCCCTTTCCCCAGCGCTGAGCTGCGGGCATAGCCGGATCGCGGCGGGACAGGGTACAGTGACGACGGCGGCATCAAAACGGCGGCGGCTCAAAGCGGAGGTGTCGACGACGATGCCACCCCCTTCTTCGGTAACAGTCCGGACCGGAGTCGAGCACAGAACCTCGACGCCGCGTTCTGCCAAATTCTGTTCGAATCGCTCAAGGACGGGAGCATACCCGCCGCTGATGTACCCCATTTGCTCGCGCTTCATTCCCGACCGGCGAGCCGAGTACATCCTCCGAATGGTCGCCCAGATGAACGCCGCTGAAGCCTGGACATACTCATCGCCAAGCTTGGCGCGCAGCAAGGGGAGCCAGATTCGTGAGAATGCTTCGTGCCCCGACCACCGCTGAAGCCACTGGGCAACGGGGACCTGTTCCAGACGCCTGCCGTCCCGGATCCGGGCGGAGTACAGGATGGTCAGCGCCAGCCGCAGCTTCGCGAGCCAGCCCAGCGGCGGGAATCGGAGATAATCGAGGGAACTGCACAATGGATAAAGCGCGCCACCGGTTAGAAAGGCGGTACGCGTTCTTTTCCAAACCAGCCGGTTGCCCAATCCCAGTTCGTGCAGCAGCGCAATCAGATGCGAATCGGAGGGCAAGACCACATGGTAATGGCGGTCCCACCGCACCCCCCCCAGCTCCCACGGAGCTGCGAGACCGCCCGGTGTGGGACCGCTTTCGTAGATCGTGACTCGACGCGCGCGAGCCGCCAGACGGTGGGCCAGAGTCATACCCAGCAGGCCGCCTCCCACAACGGCCCACTCCGGCGCGCGCTCCCCCCCTGCCGTCATCCTTCACTGCCTTGGAGGAGGTCCGATTCGAGGGGACCTTCTTTGGGCTGGAGGGCCAAACCTCTGTAGAGCGCCCCCGAATAGCCGAGAATCCGCGGGATTAAACAAATTTCGACCACATCAAAGTATCGTGTCAGGGCTGGTAAGAGATTCTGCCGTCGCCGCCCATAGTTCGCCTCCGCGCTCTCGCCCGTCATCAGCTTCAACAACCAGTCCAAAACCGGTGAGTCTCCGGGCGTCACCACCACCAGCAGCCCGGATGGCGTCATCACGTGCCGGATCTGCCGGCAGGCCCTGTGGATCGAGGTTACATACTCCAGCGTGCTCACCGACACCACTGCATCGAATGTCCCGCCCGGGAACAGTGACGCCAGCTCCGTCACGCTGCCTCGGCGGAGATGGGCTGCTATACCGAAGGACGCAAGGGCAGTCTGGACTTCCAACCACCAGGGATGGAGGTCCACTCCGTGCAATTCCGCGGCAACAGTTGCCAAAGTCGGGAGGAAGATCCCGCTCCCGTAACCAATTTCCAGCAACCGTTTGAAACGGCGCTCCCCGAGTAGATCCACCACGATCCGGAAGCGCAGACGCTCGATGATACTCAGGGGAAATTGAAAATTCCATTCAGCCCGGTCTGTTGGCCCGGTCCGGATCAGGGTATCGGGGCCCAGCAACCGCAATTGACGGTCCCGCCTAGCCCGGCGACTCCACAACCACCTCCCCCGCGCGTTCATAAATACCTCCACACTTCCGACACTCGTGGAGGCCGGCTCCATCCGGTATCCGCCCTTCGAACCGCAGGAGCACCGCACCGCACCGGCACACGATCCCTGCGGACCGGGCCGGATGTCCATAGACCAGATGAAAATCCGGAACCGACCTGGTGACTAACGAGCCCATCCCGACCATGGAAAACCGCCCAATCACGAGATCATTGCCGATCACACAACCTGCTCCGATCGTAGCGCCCTGGCGGACCAAAGTCGGGAATGTCGATTCATCCGGCTCCGAGGGACGCAAACGCGTCAGGTCCGGCGTGGTCGCCCTGGGAAACCGATCGTTGGTGAAAATGGTTCCCGCCGAAACCATCACCCCATCCTCGATGGTCACACCCGTACAGATATAGACGAAGGCGTTGATCTTGACTCTGTCCCCAATGTGAACGTCGTAGGCGATATAGGTTTTTTCTCCAATGATGCATTCCCGGCCGATTCTCGCGTCACGCCGGATATGGACGTTGTCCCAGACGGCCGTGTCAGCGCCGATGCTGACACCCGGTTCGACGAGAGCGGTGGGGTGGATTCTGGCAGTCGGATCGACCATGTTTGAAGGCTCCCGCGGCGAATTAAGGACCACCCTCTCCCGAGCTGTCCAGTCAGCTCATTACCTCGACCCACTTGTTTTCCGCCATCGACCGGTACGCGGCTTCGATCACCCGCACCGAGGCCACCGCATCCTCGAGCCCGATCAAAGGCTGCTCCTTTCCGTGAATCACTCCCACAAAGTTTGTCAGTTGACGCGCAAAGGCAGCCCTCTTGTCATACCCAGCCCCGAACTGTACCCAGGGCGATTTCTCCGTCTGGCGGTACCGCGAGGCCTTCCACCCGATGGACAGCATGCCCTCCGTGCCGAAAAGGTCGATATACGAATCCCTCTCCTTGGAGAGCGACCAGCTCAGATCCACCGCACCCATCACACCATGGGTCGTCCTCAGATACAGACGACACGTATCTTCGACTTCGGGACATTGGATCCGCCGTCCCTCCTCCGCCTGCACCTTTTCAATGGGACCCAGAAGGTAACGCGCGATGTCGATGGAGTGGCTGCCGTTGTCGATCAGCACGCCGCCCCCCGAGATCTCAGGTTTGGCATTCCAGCGCTGTCGCATGTCGATCTTTGCGCAGAACACGTTTTCAAAAAGGAGCACTTCTCCCAGTATCCCGGACAGCACGATGCTCTTCGCCTTGATGACATCGTCCACGTACCGGAATTTCGATCCCATCATCAGCACGCCTCCGGTCCGCCTTGCACACTCCGCCATTTCCAGAGCTTCGGCGGAACTGAGCGCCAAAGGCTTCTCGCACAGGACGTGGACACCGTGATCCAGCAGGAAAACCGCAAGGTCCCGGTGAGTATTGGGAGGAGTACAGACGATGGCAGCGTCCAGATCGTTTTCGCGAAGCGCTGCCTCACAGTCGGTGTACCAGCGGCATCCATGGTGCTCGGCGATGCTCTGGGCTACCGCCTCGCGATTGTCCACCACCGCCCGCAGTCGGCATTGGGGAACCGCTTCAATCGCGTCGAGATAGGATTGGGCGATGCGCCCACAACCCACTAAAGCAAGATTGAGTGACATGATTTCTGATTCCTGTGATTCCTGCCTCATCGGTGGTGCACCCTGGCCAAACTGCCGGCCACCGTCCGAATGCTCTCCGCGATATAGGAGACATGCTCTTCCGTATAGAACTCGTTCCAAGGAAGGACGAGAACCCTGCTCAATGCGTCGAACGTACCGGGATACTCTTCGGAACGGTACTCGTGAGCGGGCCCGCCTTCGGGGCGGCTGCCTACAAACGGAAAGCGGCTGCGGCCGAAAGTACACTGCTCCCGCAGGACCTGGCACTGGAAGGCCGGCTTCTGGATGTAGCGCGGTGCGCACCAGATCCCCCGTCGCTTCAGCTCGGCTCCCATGGCTTCCACCCCGCCCTCGATGACGGATTCGTCTACCCGGAGCGGGTATTTCCAGTACACATGCTTCCCGCCGGTGGTGATCTTCGGCGGCGAGACCCCGGGGATCCCCTGGAGCAGGCCGGTCATCAGGTCGGCGCTCTCAATCCGGCGCCTGACCACACCGTCCAGTTTTCGAAGCTGGGCGATGGCCACCGCCCCCTGGAGTTCAGTCATGCGGTAGTTCAACGCCAGGAAATAGTGATCCGGCTGGGGGTCGCCATATCCCCACGCTTTGTCCACGAACAGGCGAACCCGCCTGGCATAGTGGTGGTCGGAGGTTAGCACCAGCCCGCCTTCACCGCAGGTCATATGCTTCCCCTGCTGCAGGCTGAAGCAGCCGAATTGCCCGATGGTTCCCACCAGCCGCCCATCCGACTCCGCCAGATAGGCCTGCGCCGCATCCTCGATCACCGGGAGCCCGTAACGTCCGGCCAGCTCCCTGATGGGCGCCATCTCGCACGGATTGCCGAACAGGTGGGTCACCACAATGGCCCGGGTGCGGTGTGTGATCCGGGGTTCGATCGTCTCGGCGGTGACGTTGTACGTGAGGGGATCCACATCGGCAAACACCGGGATCGCACCCTGGTACAGAATAGGTGTGATCGCCCCCATGTCCGTGATGGGGGTGGTAATGATTTCGTCCCCCGGTTCAGGGTCCACCGCGGCCACCGCGGCGTGGATCGCCGCCGTACCGGAGCTTGCCGCACGGCAGAACGGCACCCCGTGCCGTTCTGCGAATTCCCTTTCGAGGCGTGAGACCGCCCAGCCCTTCGTGCTGTTCAACGTCCCCGATGCGATCACCTGTCGGAGCAGTTCCAACTCCTCCTCGCCGAGGTCTCGCCCTGTGTGGTCAGCGTCGCTTGGCAGTTTCATAAATCTCCTTATGGATCCGGAAAGGTGGCACCCAGACGTTGGCCCCGCATAGTCTCCTACCATGTCTGAGAGCAGAGACATTGGGCGGCAGGGGCGCCGGAATCGAAACCCGCTGTGACCTCCGCCTTACAACGCACTTGACGTGCGGCCGGAAATGCGAAACGCCACCCGCGTGAGCCAGATCAACGCGATCGCGGCGTACGGGACGAGAACCAGTTCAACCGGAAAATGGTAGCGGAGGTTCCAGGGCCCGAACACCGCATAGACTCCGCTGCAACTCAGGATGAGGATCCAACTGGACAGCAGGTACCGGGCGTCGGGGCAGCCCGAAACGCGGGCGCGACCCCCGGTGCATGCCGCAAGGGCCGGCAGGGCGGCGGCCAGCAAACCCCAGTACGGAAGCTGCCGTCCGAGCAGGAACCTGATTCCGCTGTACCCCCTGTCGCCGGTCCAGTAGTCCAGAAACGAGCGCAAGGCGTAGGCCACCAGGAGCGTGGGCTCCTGCGGAATCTTGCGCCAGGCCAGGTCCATCAGCAAATGGTCCTCCCCGGGTTCCGTAAGCTCCCTGCCCTCTCTCTCCACCTGCAGGACTTCCTCATCCGCCAGCGGATAACCCGCATGCTTCACCGTGCGAAGCCACGCGTATCCGACATGCGGTTTGCTGAAGGCAATCCCCTGGAACACCACCGCGTTTCGAATCCACCACGGCGCCTGGATGCCCAAGAAAACTGCCGCTGCCACCAGTGCGGCGGCGACGCGTTGCCGCATCCCCGCGCTGCGCAGGAAGACCCACACCAGAACCGACCCGAATGCAAAAAACATCAGAACCGACTCGCACAGGGTCAGCACCGCCGCCAATGCCCCCAGAAGCGCGGCTTGCGGCACCCACCGTGCCGAGGGACGGGCCGCGACCCAAAGCAACAGAGCTGCCAGGAACAGTGCCAGCGCGGTGTTCTCGGTAGAGGTCACCGCGTGATAGGCGAAGGGTGGATACACCGCAAGTAGCCCCGCGCTAAGCAGCCCAACCGGGCGGGACCAGGCGGTGACCGCCAGCCCCAGCAGCGTGCAGGTCCAGGCCGACAGCAACGCCTGGAGGATGAACAGCGCCAAGAAGTTGTCGAGACCGAAGAGCCGGAAAACCCCGGCTACAAACCAGGGGAAAACCGGATCCTTCATGGCAGTAACCCGCGGAGGCAGCTCTTCCAGCCGGGGCACCAGAGGAGCTCCCAGAATGTAGGCATTGTAAAGGTTGCTTCGCCAGTGCCACTCGATGACATAGCCCTCGCCCTTCACCAGCTTCTGGGCGATGGCCACCGCCTCCCAGTACTCAACCCTGTCCGGTCCGGAATAGGTGACTGCCAGCAGCACCAGCCGCACAGCCAGCGCCACCGCAAACAGCATGAGAAACGGGCGGCGCAACCACCGGTTCACGCCTCACCTCCTCCTGGCGGCTCCTCCGGAGGCAGCCCGGCCGGTGCTTCCGGCCATCTCCTCAACTTCTTGAATCGGTCGCTGTGCAGCGGCTGGCGGGTAACGACCACCTTCTGGGGGATCTTGAACGCAGGCAGCGCCTCCCTCAGTTGCAGGCGCATGCGCCTGCGGAACTCGGCCTGGCTCTCGCCGCTCGAGACCTGGACGGTCGCACACACCAGGTTACCGGTGATGGGGTTGGGTTCGCCCCACACCACCGCTTCCACCACCCCGGGAAGGCTTTCCAGCGCATCTTCCACCTCCCGCGGGTGGACTTTCTCGCCGCCCACATTCACGATTTCGGATTCGCGGCCCACAAACCGCAAGAACTCCCCTTCCTGTTCCACCAGGTCGCCTGTACGGAACCACCCGTCTGCCGTGAATGGGGAAGGAGCGTTCAGGTATCCCAGCATCGAGGATTCCGCCCTCACCTCGAGCACTCCTTCCACCACCCGGGTTTCAAACCCTTCTCCGCCCAACCTGACCCACAGGGAATCGGAACTACGGCTCTTGGAGCGCAGGATTCCCACCTCGGAGAGACCGTAGGTCTGCTGCAACTCCACCGTGGGCAGACACTCCCGCAGCCGGCCAAGTGTGGCGGGCGCCATAGGCTCGGTGCCGTAAGTGATCCTCTCCAGGCTCGAAAGGTCATGGCGAAGGTAGGCCTCGCTCAGCAACAGGAGGTTGAGGAAAGTTGGAGTCGTGGGCAGGATCTGGACCCGGTGCTTCTCGATGGCCGCACATACCGCGGCGGGAGACCGGTCCTCCACCAGTACCAGGCACCCACAGGAGCTGAGCGACGACAGTGCGGTGTTGACGCCCCCGATGTGGTCAAACAGCAGGAAGGCCAACATTCGTTTCGCAGGTCTCGCCGTGTGGAACTTGCGCAACAGCCGGCTGAAGTCGTGGGTGATGGCTTTGGGTACACCGGTCGAGCCGGAAGAGAAGAGGACCAGGCCGGGATGGCCTTGCGCACGCAGTCCCAGCAACAAAGGATGCGATACCCGGCGACCGGTAGACGACGCTGTCCAAAGGCCTTGCGCGGGTTGCAGCGTGCACTCGATCTCGGCCACTTCCCGAAACCGCTGTCGGGTCGACTCCGGCACCGAGTTTGCCAGCGGCGTGATGATGCAACCTCTGTCCACCAGTGCCAGCAACAACGCCAGGGCGTCTGGAGAGAAATCCGCCTCCAGGGTGACCGTGCAGCCGGGGCCAACCCCTTCCCGCTCCAGCCATCCCTGCCACCGGCCGATGGCACCCAGCAGCCACCCGTAACGATAGTTCTCATCCCGCCAGACCAGGGCGTCATGGTCCCGATGACGCCGGAATCGTTCCAGCAGAAACTCAATCACCGGCATCCTCTCCGGCCGCCGCCGGGCGGCGGCCAATACAGGCCGACGGGCTCACACGCCCCCCAGATAGATGGTCTGGCCGGTGATCATGGAACACGCCGGGTCCAGGAAGAAGTCGACAGTACGGGCAATGTCTTCCACCGTAGACAGGCGATGGATGGCCTGCATCTGCAGAACCCGCTGAATCTTCTCCTGAGGCACGCTCCGGATCAGGTCGGTCTCCACCGGCCCTGGGCCGACCGCATTGACCGTGATCCCGAAGGGGGCGAATTCGCGGGCCAGCACTTCGGTCAGGCTGACCGTGGCCGCTTTGGAGGCGACGTAGGCGGCTTCCCCTTCCAGCCGCAACGGCACGGCTACCGTCACCAGGTTGACGATCCTGCCGTATCTCCGTTTGAGCATCAGCTTGGCGGCTTCACGAGACAAATGGAACGCGGCCAGATAGTTCACTTCCATCAACCAGCGCACGGTGCTCATGGGCACCGTCAGGGCATGATTCATGGCGGCGGAGCCGGCGTTGTGGATCAGGTGGTCGAGCCGGCCGAATCTCCTCCGGACCTGCGAGAGCATCCCGGTGACGGCACTCTCGTCGGTGACGTCGGCGGGGAAGTGATGGTACCGCTCGTGCTGCAGGTCCACCGCATGACGACTGCAGCCCAATACCACATGTCCTTTGACCAGGTAGTGCTCCGCCAGACCGCGGCCGATCCCCCGGCTCGTACCTGTGATCAGTGTGGTGGGCCGATCCCCTTCAGTCACTGGGCTTCCTCGATCAGCTCCGCCGTGTAGTCCCGTAACGCTGCGATCGACCGGAACGGACTGCGCTGCCGGGAGAGAGCCCGGTCATCCGCCAGGACCACGTGGACGCCCAAAGCGTCCTCGACGGACTGCTCCACCGCCACCAGGAAACTCACCAGGCCCAGCGAATCGAGGATCCCCGCGGAACTCGAAAAAAGCTCGGTTTCGGGGCCGAGGGTGGGCGGCACCAGACCGCCGCTGGACTCGAGGTACTCCCGCAGGCAGTCCAGGATCAGGGCTTCAAGCCGGTCAGTCGAAACGGACATCAGGAGGGCCTCGCTTGGCTAAGGATTCCGCACCCAGATCTCCGGATACGCGGAGGGAGAATACTCCAGGCGCAGAAACTCCTCGAAATCCTTGGGCAGTCGGCGAAGGTAACTGTCATAGCACACCAGGCGGGGCTTGCGGGTCTGGATCAGCTCCTTGAGGTCCGCCACCACCTTCTCGGGCGTGAGCTGAAGGATCAGCTCATCGTGAAGAAACCAGTAACGATACAGGTCCGGGCGGAACACGGCGTAACCGTCGAATCCGTAGATCACGGGTTCGTCGGGGGCCGTTGTGCTGAGGACGAACTCGATGCGCTCCCGCT
This sequence comes from uncultured Acidobacteriota bacterium, assembly GCA_964524795.1. GTDB lineage: Bacteria > Acidobacteriota > UBA6911 > RPQK01 > JAPXNP01 > CAZGEH01. Next base: position 8,262 of record CAZGEH010000004.1, on the reverse strand, counting down.
GAAAGCTGAAGGGCCGGTCACCGAGATAGTCGATCTGCTGAACCACGGGAAAGACGACCAACAGCCCCAGCAGGGCGATCCTGGCCGTTGGAGACGGCAGGGGTCGGCGGAGGAGGATGAGAACGCCCAGACTCCAGAGGGCGAGAACCGTTGCAACCGCCCAGGGCGAGAAAACTACGGTGGTACCCGGGACCGGCCCTTCCACAACCACCACGGCACGGCCCACCAGGCCTGCCACCTGCAGGAGGGCAAATCCGCCAGCGGCCGCCAGCAGCCACCGCTCGGTGACGAGGGATGACCAGGAGCGACGCAGGAGGGGGCCGATGGCGAGTCCGGCCACCAGGGCGGCGAACGCCACCCAATTGACCAGATACTCGGTCCAGACCACCGGCAGGGCAACCAGACCGAAACAGATGCCGTAGAAGCAGAAGTAGGGCAGATCGTGCTCGGTCACCCGGCCGCGACGCCGCCAGAGGTTGTAGAGATGGGCGCAGGAGGCGGCAAAGGCTGCGAAGCAGAGGGCGCCGTCGGTGCCGGCGATCCGGGTGAGATCCCCTATGGGGGAGTGCCTGGCCTTCCAGGCGAGGTTCAGGAGGACGTTGTATTCAAAGAACTCATCCATGGCGTCCCATCCCAGCAGGGCCACCAGCAGCAAAGCGGAGAGGCCCGCACCGGCGGCGAGAGCGCCCATTTCCCGCAGAGCATTGTGCCGGGGGCGGCTGGAAGTGGGTTCGCCCCTCCAGAGCTTGAGCAGATAATAGGCGGCGACGCCCAGAAACATCATGATGGCCTTCTGGGTGAACAGAACCGCTGTACCGCCGAAGAAACCGGCCAGGACGATCCAGAAGGGCCGGCCGGCGGCGGCGTGCAGAGTCCACCCGAAGAGGAAGAGGAAGGCGACGGCAAAGACGTCCAGAAAGAGAATGGCTCCGCTCTTGAAGAGAAAGAAGCTGCCCAGCATGAGGGTGGCTACGGTGGCGGCGGCCCAGCCGTCCTGCAGGCGCCGGGCCCAGGCACTGGCGGCGAGAACCCCCAGCAGGCAGAACGCCAGAGAGACGTAGCGGGCGTAAATGAGGGTTTCGAACTGGATCCCGGACCACTGGATGAGGGGAGCCATGAGGAAGTAGAAGAAGGGGGTATGGTGTTCGAAGAAGTCCCGGTAGGGGACCTGGCCCAGTGACGTCAGATAGGCGGCGTGCATGTGCTGGAACTCGTCGACGATGAACATGTTGGTTTGCAGGAAGGCCACACGCAAAAGCACGGCTCCGGCGAGCGCGAGCAGGGCCAGGGCGGCTAAGCGTTTGGCGTGGCCGCCGGGCGACTTTGACATCGGTGTTACCCTTTCACGGCGATACGGGGCGGCCCCTCAGAGCGAACGCCGTGATGGAGGCGTGAGGCGCGGCGACATCTCTGCTCGGGGTGACACGTTTCCGGAGGAACGAGCCTGACCGGCATTTTCCCGACCCGCGGATGGTTGGGACTGAGCCTTCGCAGTCGGGCGGCAGAGGCCCGCAGGCCCGCGGAGACCGCTACAGCTGGTATCTGGTAAGCGACGGTGACGGGGTGATCGTTGACGAAGGTGCGGCGAGGCGAAACGACTGCGGGGGCAGTTCGAACGGTGGCGGGATGCCGGGTCGTGATCGACACGGTGACGCATTCGCCGTAGGGCAAGCCGGGTGGTGCATCACCCTACCTCCAAAACTGCGGCCCATCAGCGCTGAAGCCAGAGTCAAAGTGGCCGCAAGTGACTGGTCGCCCTCCATGATCCCGAACACGACCAAGACACTCTCAGAAGTTGCGGCAAATCGAACCGCAACATCCGCCGCGCAAGCCCGTGCTCTCGGGTCCACCGGTAACTGGCGTGCCGTCCAGCAGGCACGCGAACAGGCAATCTTGGAAGGAAAAAACTGCCGGCTAGGCCGCCAACCCGAGCGCTACCTCTCCCTCAATCCTCACCTTTCGCCAACAGCGCACCAGCTCGCAGCATTCTCGTCACTCCCTTCGCGCCGTGCAGAAAAACGACACTTGCCGCGACTCCTGCTGCAATCAGCCCACCCAATTCCAAAACGATCTCGTCGGCCCCGATGGCCGTTTTCCACCAGCACGACAGTAGCGATATTGAAGCATATACAAGAAATGCTACAACCCAACCACGCAAACCTCCCCAGCCGATACGCTGTGCGCAATAGATCACCGCTACCGCCTCAGCAACGAAAGCTGCGATAGCAACACTTTCGAGCACGCCGCCCGCATGTGCGATAACAGCAGTGGCTATCAACGAACCAGACCTTACCAGGTTCGCAATAAGAACTCCTCTTGTATCACCGGAGGCCAGTAACGCTGATATCGGCGCCACGCGTAGCAAACGGAGACCCTGCGCTGCCCCGATCCATCCTATGAGAGGTCCTATAGCCGCGTATTGAGGACCATAGACAAAGACGACGGCTCGCGCACCCACAATGATAAAGAAAGCGCAGACTCCACTTCCGATAGTTGAACTCAATAGTGCCAATCTCTCGATCACCATCCTCCGCGTCGTCGAGTCGGAATGAAGCGTAGAAAATAAAGGAAGCAACAAAGTATTGGAGATCTTTGATAGAAACTCAGTGACACTTGTTGCCAATGCGAAACCTACAGCGTAGAAACCAAGGTCATTAAGCCCAAACTTACTGTTAGGGAAAAATGTATCTCCGGATGCAATTATAAACCGGTCCCCTTGGTATATTGCAAACATTACAAGACCATTTGCGATTAGAGGCCAGCCAAAATGCCAGATGTCCTTGGCAACTCTCGGCTCGAAGGCTAGCCTGTAGCTCCTCGTCGATACAAGGTGACTGCTCACTACAAAAACACAGGTCTTCAAGATTACCACATACAGCATTGCGCTGTAATCTTTCAAATAGTACCCCAACGGGACAGCTGCAAGAGTAGAAGCCACTGATGAGGCGATTTCGATTCCAGCAAGTGGCGAAAACTTCATTTCCCTTTGAATTCTATAGACGTCCAGATTGGTTAATCCTCTTAGGAAAGGAACAGTCGCAAGAACACCGAACGCCCACGTAAGACCGGTGTCACCAAAGGTCCTTGCCAGTGGTCCAGCCACGAGTATAAGAGCCACCGCATTTGCGCAGTTACGTCCCAGCTCGATTAATTGAGCAGTATACTGCGACGCCGGCTCGTTTCCTGTGGCGCTCTGAATAAGGAATTTATCCACAGCAAGGTTACTGAGCATCTCGAACAGGGTGAGCGCCAGCGCAAATGTCGCAGCGACGCCAAAATCCTCTGGGCTGACGAATCTAGCTATGAAGGCATTTCGAAGGAACGTTAAGATCTGGCATAGGGCTTCCCCACCGGCAACCCAAACGGCACCCTGACTAAACGATCCTTTTTTGGACATCAAGAACCAGCTTCGCATTCGGGGTCCCGGGAGCTCTATCTAACAGGTTGCTGAAGAACTCTCCCGAACGATCGTGTCAGATGCAATTCGGATAATACCGGTCCTATGAAGGGACCTGACAGCAGGCAATCGGAAATGTTCAGCCATGTGCCCCTCGAAGCCCGGATTCCTGAGGACCATCCGCTGCGGCCCATGCTGGAGCGGGTGGACGGTATCCTGGCCCGCCTGGCGCCGGAATTCCGGGAGCTGTACTCCACGACCGGGCGCCCCTCGGTGGCGCCGGAACGGCTCCTGCGGGCCTTGTTGCTGCAGGTCCTGTACTCGGTGCGGAGCGAACGGTTGCTGATGGAGCAGCTGGAATACAACCTGCTGTTCCGCTGGTTTGTCGGCCTGGGGATGGACGAACCGGTCTGGAATCCCACGGTGTTTTCGAAGAACCGGGATCGCCTCCTCGGCGGGAAGGTTGCGGATCTGTTCTTCGCCGAAGTCGTGGCCGAGGCCAAGCGCCGGAAACTCCTTTCGGATGAACACTTTACCGTGGATGGGACCCTGATCGAGGCGTGGGCCGGGACCAAGAGCTTTCGGCCTCGGGATACCGAAAGCAGGCCAACGGACGATCCGGGGAATCCGACGGTGGATTTCCGGGGGGAAAAGCGGCGGAACGAAACCCACGCTTCGACCACGGATCCGGAAGCCCGCCTGTACCGGAAAAGCGGTGGCACCGAAGCCAAACTCTGCTGTCTCGGGCATGTCCTGATGGAGAATCGCCACGGCTTGGCCGTCGAGAGCTGCGTGACCACGGCGGGAGGAACCCAGGAGCGGGAACCGGCCTTGACCCTGATCGAGGCAGCCGCTGCGGGGACCAGGCGCATCACTTTGGGTGCGGATCGCGGCTACGACACCCGGGAGTTCGTTGAGGAGCTCAGGTTCTTGAACGTGACTCCCCATGTAGCCCAAAACGACCGCCAACGCCGGAGTGCCATCGATCGCCGCACGACCCGGCATGCGGGCTACGCCTTGAGCCAACGCCGTCGCAAGCGGGTCGAGGAGATCTTCGGCTGGCTCAAGACGGTGGGGCTGATGCGGAAGGTCAAGCTCCGAGGACGTCGCAGGGTGGACTGGATGTTCCGGTTCTCGACGGCGGTCTACAATCTCGTCCGGATCCGGAATCTGGAGGCGGCCGCCCGTGCATGACACCGCTTCAAGCCTCCAAACCGGCTTTTCGAGGGCCGGAATCTTTTGGCCAAACGTTAAGTTGAGAGTCCCCCACCTGAGAGGCGCAAAGACTCTCGTGTCTTGCCACTAATCTCGATTCTTCATAACCAGGGTCTTGCCATAGCGACGCTTTTCGGGCTGTACTCCACTGTCCTGCTAATAAACCCTTGGTCCGGAAGCCAGGGTGGAAAGGATCGCGATGCTGAAGAGATAGAGAAACAAGTACCCCGAACTACGGCGCCTGAACTGTTCCTGCGCAAGCACTCAGCCGGCACAAAGCCGCAATTCAGCGCTATCGAAGCGAGATCCGCAGATTCGCTGGCGCAGACGGAGGATCTGCGCCAGCCCCATCGACGGGATACTCGTAGGCACCTACATCCCACTGAGCTCCCCGGGGACTCCCGGCTCTGTCGGTTGAGAAGTAGGACGCGAAGTTACGCCCCGTGTCAATAGCAGGGGATCCAGTCGTAAGCCTGACATCCGCAGTCTCCACGTCTACAAGTTTAGGGTCCTCGTATCTACTCGCGCCCGCATCTCTATCCGCTGGAATAGCGATTGGATTTCCGTTCGTGTCATAATATGTAACACCGGGTTCATCCCAATAAATATTCGAAATATCAAGAAAGGGCTCGGAACCTGAACTGGCGATCAATCTACAGTTTACAAAGAGATTGTTCCCTATCTTAGCACCAGACGGGAATGTGCCAAGTATTGCATAATAGGACACGAAATTCACAAAGGTATTATTGGCAGTCAGCCAAGTCCCTGAAAAGCCCTCCTTTGCCGCACACGTGATACCTCGATCAGTGCCCGTGGACTCAACTCCCACCAACACATTATTGTAGACATAGACGTTTCCGGTTGCCCACTCGATAAAAATGTTCTGATTGAATCCGCGAAATAGATTCCCCGCCACCACCACGTTTTTCTGATTCGGGTTAAGCTGAAATCCGTCAGGGTGACCTCCAAACATGGTAGGAAACCGGTTTTTGTCGACATCGTTATTCGCAATCGTTACATTCCCGTGGGCTGCTTGTATTCCATCATCGCCAACATTCCAGATCCTATTTCTTTCCACAACGAAATTATCATAACTATCACCAACTGGCGCCCAGGCGTTAATGTTTATGCCGTCGCCAGACGTATCATGGATATAGCATTGAGTGACAGTAACTTGTTTGGAATCATCGGCGATAGCTATGCCATGGTGTTGATACGTATCCGTGACATATACTTGACTTCTGTCGACCTCGATGCCTCTGATAATCGTCGAGTGGGAGTTTCTTATATAGTAGCCGTGTTTCCCGGCCGATGAGGTTCCCCGAAAACAAATGTAGGGTTCCCCATTTCGTAGACCATCGATAACACTTTGATTAACATTCCAAAGCTGGCCACCGAGGAAAACAGCCTTTTGTGCCGACAGGGGATCGATCATAACAGACAAACCTGATTTGTTAAGAACGTTGAGATGCTCGGAATAGTTTCCCCCTCGGATCCATAGTGTGTCGCCTTGATTTACGACGGACCAGTCAATATCAGAGACTCTATTCCAAGCGTTAGTCCATGACGTTCCGTCGTTCTCACCCAGCGCAGTGTTTGCCAAGTACCAATCAGCTGAGAGGCCCGGGCTTACAAGTGCCAGTAAGACGACCGCTGACAGCATCACTTGGTGACGTGTGTTCATCCTTTTCTTCCCTCTCCTCCCCAGACCCAGCTAAAACAAGCTCGCAGACTGGGTTCGGCGCTGCGTGTCATCTGCGAGGCTGATTATCCCATAGAGCTTCAGCAGAGCCCGTGACGACCGTCACCCCTCCAAGAGGTCCCTTGAGTGATAGCGCGAAACGGTGTCAGTGCACCAAGACACGCTCGCTTTACTACCCTAAGCGACCGACCATCGGCGAGATCCTCAGGTTCCGCCCGAGCCTCTCGAAGAAGACGTCAACGCTCCATCCCTGGTGCCAGGTCCGGGTACTCGGGGAACCGGCCAGTCGCCGCCTGTGGGTCACAAATGCCGCCCCGGCTGCCGCCCCGGCTCGGGATCCTCGATCTCGATCCGGCGCAACGTTCACCCCGGGTTGCCTCGTTCCGTCTCCGCACCCACTCTTTCCCGAGCGCTTATCCGTCCTCGCGGCTACTGCGCCCAACCGAACAGCCAAGCCACTCTGGTCGACGGCTATCGCATCCCACACTTGTCCAAATTAGAAATTCAGGATTGAGGGGCTGAGCCCGGCCTCGTACGATTGGGTTTGTCCAAAAGCCTGCTCGAAGAGGAGGACCCAGCCGTGAACCGATTTTGCAGCATCTTCAGTCAACTTCTCCAGCTTTTTCCACGTTCCGAGTTCCAGGAACTGGTGCGCCAGAGCAGAGCCGAGCGCCACGCCCGGGGATTTGCCTGCTGGACGCAGTTCGTTTCCATGCTGTTCTGCCAGTTGGGCCGCGCCCACAGCCCTTCGGGAGATCTGCGGCGGCCTGGCCAGTTGCGAAGGCAAACTGAGCCATCTCGGGATCCGGATTCCCAGGCGATCCACGCTCGCTTATGCCAACGAACACCGTCCCTGGCAGTTGTACGAGCAGGTTTTCCATCGTCTGCTGGATCGCTGCCAGACCTTGACCGTCGGTCGCCGTCGCAAGCCGTTTCGCTTCAAAAACCCGCTGGTGAGTCTGGACGCCACGGTGATCGATCTGTGCGCTTCTCGGTTCGACTGGGCCCAGTTCCAGCGCACCAAGGGAGCCGTCAAGCTGCATCTGCTCCTGGATCACGACGGGTATCTGCCGGCGTTTGCCTGCGTGACCGAAGGGAAGGCGTCCGATCTGTCGGCAGCTCGCAAGCTGCAGTTCCCGCCCGGAACGATTGTCGTTTTCGATCGCGGTTTCAACGACTACGACTGGTTTGTCGAGTTGACCGACCGCAAAGTCTTCTTCGTGACCCGGCTCAAGGACGACGCCAACGTCGCAGTCCTCGAGACGCTTCCCTTGCCGCCAGGCTCGACCATCTTGAGCGATCAGATCATCCGGCTGCACGGGTTGACCCATCGAGGAAAGCCCGGATACCGGTTCCGCCGGATCGAGATCGAGGATCCCGACCAGGGTCGGTTGGTCTTTCTGACCAACCACGTTCGTCTGGCGGCCGCCACGATTGCCGACATCTACCGGCAACGCTGGCGTGTCGAGATCTTCTTCAAGGCCCTCAAGCAGAACCTCAAGATCAAGACCTTCGTGGGCGTCACCGCCAACGCGCTGAAGACTCAGGTTTGGACAGCACTGATTGCCATGCTGATTCTGCGCTACCTCCAGTTGAAGTCGTCCTCCGACTGGTCCCTCTCCAATCTCGCGGCGCTGTTGCGCATAAACCTGTTCGTGCATCGCGACTTGTGGGCCTGGCTGAACGAGCCGTTCGAGTCGCCACCCAAGCTGCCCCAAGCCCCTCAGGGGGCTCTCCCCTTCGCCTGATCTGGACAGCAGAATCGGAGGCCTGGACATGGAACAAGCCAAAATCGAGTCGGAAACCCAGTCAGGGCGCGGGAGCGGTTCTCAAATCTCCGCTAATTTGGACAGCTGTGATCGCATCCGATCGCATCCAGACTCACAAGGGCTTCTAGCAGGTTGCTGAAAAACTCTCCCGAACGATCGTGTCAGATGCAATTCGGATA
>CAZGEH010000003.1:0-316118 GCA_964524795.1 uncultured Acidobacteriota bacterium | reverse complement strand
CGATTCACGAGCCGCGCGTAGAGGCCGAACTTCTCCTGGAGTTCCTCTTCCTTCCATTGCTTCGTCAGGCCGCCCGGTGTGATGATGAGGACCTTCTGGAGCACTCCCCGGAAGAACAGCTCCTTGATCAGAAGTCCGGTCATGATCGTCTTGCCCGCCCCCGTGTCGTCGGCGAGCAGGAACCGGATTCTCGGAAGCGGAAGGAGATACCGATAGACGGCCTCGACCTGGTGAGGAAGCGGGTCGACGATGCTGGAGTTGACCGCGAAGAGGGGGTCGAACTGGTGAGCGATGCGGATGCGCTCGGCCTCGGCGCCGAGAAGGAAGAGCCTGGCGTCGCCATCGAACGTATGCTGTTGGCCGCGAACCTTGACGAGGGCTGCGAGTTCCTCGGTGGCCAGTGGACGCTTCACCATGCGGCGGGACTGGAGCCCGACGCCTTCGATCAACATCTTACCCCCGAAAGGAGCAACGCGCTGGATCTCGACGAGCTCGGAGGACTCCAAGCCCGAGACCACGTCGCCAGGAGCAAGGTTGTTGTCGTCCTTCGTCGTCACCGTGGGGTCCTTCTCATTCATCTCGACGTTTTCTTCCCCGGCGGCTTCGTGTCCCGGGAATCCAGTTCCTCTTTCATCTCAACCAGTCGCTTTACAAGAAACGGCCGGGGCACCCGCTTGCCGTTCTCCCAGTGGTTCATGGTGCTGTAGGTGACGCCGACCTTCTGGGCGAACTGCTCCTGCGTGAGATCGAGTCGTTGCCGAAGCGCCCGGATGAGCGCCGGGATGTCCTCAGTTTTCATGGCGACAACTCGAACCCTCTTGCTGTAGAAGCACGGGGCTCATGTAGGGCGATATAGTAGCCTACAAGGGTGTCTGTCTCTAATCGGCGGGCAAGAATGCCCCCGAAAATCCGTTCTAAGCGGCCGGAGGCTGGAATCGCTGCGTTCTGCTGGGCCGAGAGCCTGAACAGCGGCTTCCAAGGCGATTCTGGAGCCCTTCTTCGGCGCGTAATTCCTCTTGCTGCAATCGCTGGCCGTGGTCCGACCCCGGCATGCCGACGGCTGCAGCCTTCGCAGAGAACCCCGTTACCGCGCTACCCCACTACCTTCGGCCCACGAGGACGCAACCGCCGCGCTGGACGGGAAAGGGGCTGTATCAAAAAGGCCGAGCTGGATTTCCAGATTTGGAGGTTGAGGCGGGAGGAGAAATGTTCTCCGGATGAGAGTCGGCCGATTCGCGACCGGCGACTGCCCGGGGCTGGTCCTTCACTTGCCGGACGGTGCCGTCGCACTTGCTTTTCTTCGCAGCTTACCCTCAACTGGGGCGGAACTCTCCCCCGATCCTCCGTCAGGCGCTTGCCGCGGCCGGTTTCCAGTGGTGCAATCGAATCAGATTCAAGGCCGTCATCAGGTAACCCACTTCCAGCGTCGCCTTGGCCCAGCCCCGCAGATGCAGCCGGGTAAACCCCCAGGTTCTTTTTCATCATGGCGAAGGGGGTCTCGACTTCCCAAAGGCGGCGGCGCCGCAGGGCCACCCCCTGCTCACTGGGCAGACGCTGGCGGGCCTCCGCCTGATGGGACACCAGACGAGGAATGTGTCGCAACGTCCGATGGCCCTCCCCCCGGGTGCATTGCGCTTTCCAGGCATAGCCCGAACAGTTCACACACCGATACCGATTCACCGTGTTGAAGTCCGGCTGCTGCATCCCCGCCAACCACATGAAATACAGGTTCTGACGGAACGCCTTGGCGATGCGCCGACTCAAATACAGCCTGTTCCGCGTCACCGGCGAAAAGGCTTACGGTGACCGTTTCCAGGAGCTGCTCTGGCCCGCGCTGGAGCGCAGTCTTGGTCGCACGGTCGCTACAGGCGTCCGGGCTGTGCCGTTCTTTCGTCCGTTAAGGGTGATGGGGAGACACGGGGGTTTTCCACCGCAGCAAAATGGCTCCAGAAGGGCCTTAGTTAGGAGCCATTTTCACCCCCCAGAAGTCGCCTGTAAGGCATCACCCGTTCCCTGGGACCCTTGACCTCGTGGCGACCGGGAGATCGGTTGTCTGGCACCCCTTCAGGGTGCCGGGCATTCCTTCCCTCTGCCTGTTCCGGTGGTCTTCGCTCCGCTCGGACCTCCGGCTACTGCTTGCTGGGGCTCGGCCGGCGGTGCTTGCGCACCTCGCTCACCGCGTTGGAGTTCGGGGGGCTCGCTCCCGGCGTTCCGAACTGAGCACGGGCGCGTGGGGTACGGGTGCATCCGGAACCCGGCTTGACTTGGAGCGCGGAGTCAGGGAAACTCGCTTCACTTGTTCCAGGAGGTTCCCCGCCATTAGGCGTGGCTGTGTGCCGGCGGCGGGCCCGGTACGCGGGTTTTCCGTTCTCTCCTTTCCACAGGATCCGCAACGCGACAGAAGGGTCGTGCCTGGATGAACTCGTGCCCAGGGCGCTGGAGAGTCAAGGTGTCATCGGGTGTTTGGTTTCTCATCCTGTTCGCGGCCTGCGCCGGGCTGCAGGGTGGGAGCAGTCTGATCTTTCCCCGGATCTCCCGCGAGGACCAGACTCTGACGGGGATCGCTTTCGTCAACACTTCGTCCCAGCCGGCCATCGTCCGGATCACCCTCTATGACACCGGAGGCTCGGTGGTCCACGCCCCAGGTCTGGTAAATCCGGCGGAGGTGGAGATCGGCCCCGGGAGCCAACTGGCCCGCACCGTCACCGAACTCCTCGGAGCACCGCTGGATCCGGGAGTTGAGGGATGGATCGAGGCGGTCAGCGACACCGACGGCGTCACGGGCTTCTACCTGTACCTCAACTTCGAGATCTCGATTTTCGATGGCGCAGACAGTCCGTCCTCCGGCCGCAAGATCGTGTTCAGCCTCGTGGGGGAACGCGATCAATTCTCCAGCGAATTCAACCTGGTCAATCCGTTTGATACTGAAGCGGAATTCGAGGTTCGGCTGCACCGCCCCGGCGCGGCAGCCCTCGCGGTTTCGGGGTTGTCCCTGGCACCCAAGGGAGTCTTCCGGTTCAGCCTGCCGTCGCTGTTTGGGACCGACACGGCGCCCCCGGGGAGCTATCTGTCGGTTCTGGCATCAGCGCCGTTGGCGGGCTTCGAGTTTGTCCGGCAGGAAGGACGAGACATCATCGGCCTCAACGCCCCACTGCAGGATCAGGGCCTCGGGGAGCTGTACTTCCCGCAAATGGCCGTGCTCGGTCCGTGGTCAACCGAACTGGGGCTGGTCAATCACGGAGGACGGGCGGCGTTGGTTACGGTGTACGCGTACCGCCCGGATGGCACGCTTTACGGTGCCCCTCATGTGACCCAGTCCAACCCTGCAGTGATCGCCGTCGAAGCTGAACAGGGGACGGTCCGGGACGTCGCGGAGTTGTTCGGGTTCTCCGGGGACAGCACCCTCGACGGCTGGCTGAAAGTCGAATCGACCTCCGCCAGGTTGGCCGGGTTCGTGAACTACGGACTTCCCGCCGCAGGTTCCTGGGCTTCAGTGGCCGCCCAGATTCAGCCTCTGTCCCAGGGAATCTTCTCCCATATCGCCACTACGTTGGGCTATTTCACGGGGGTGGCCGTGCTCAATCCCTCCACCCTGGCGACCCGGGTCCGGATCAGCGCCTATTCCGGAGACGGGGAACTGCTGGGAAGGCACGCCCACGTCCTGCAGCCGGGTCAACGGGACAGCCGGCTGATCACCGAACTGCTGAAGGACACCGCAGGGAAAGGGTCCGGCTTCATCCAGGTGGACAGTGAGCGTCCCGTGTTCATGACCTCGCTGTTTGGTACCGCACGGATCCTGGCCAACATCCCGCCCCAGCCGGCGGGCCTGGAGTCGTCAAACCCCAGACTCCGGGTGGAGCCGCCGCTGGCCGTCGTCCAGCCGGGACAACCGCTGAAGTTCAGGGTCCAGGGAATCTCTGGTCCCGTGGCCTGGAACGTCGTGGGACCGACTCCCCAAACCGGATCTATCGATGCCACCGGGAACTACACGGCACCTTCCCAGATACCCGCCCGGGTCCCCCTGACCGTCACAGCGGCCGTGGACGACGAGATCGCCGCCGCTTCGGTGGACGTGCTCCGCAAGGAACAGTTGTTGGCCGAGGTAGGCGTGGTCCAGGCGGTGGCCTATTTGCGCGGGCTTGAACGCCTCTACTCGGCGGAGTTGACGGGAAGCGCGGCCCTGTCGCGCGCTGGGACCCGGGCTCAGCAGGAAGCGCCGGCCAGTCGGGTTGCCTCGGTGGCGCCGGGGGCCCGGGTCGAACTGGCTGAGTTTCCCGGCGAAGTCATTTCGAAAATGATTCCGTTTCAGGGTTCCCGGGGCGGCCGGTTTCTGCTGCTGCTCAGTAAGAGCGGCGGCAGAATCATCCGCTTCGACCCTGCGACAAGTACCCAGGTGACGGTGGTGCAAGGCCTGCAGTCACCAGACTCCATGGTGTTCGACGATTACAGCGGGAACCTCCTGGTGGCCGATCAGTCCACGATTCGGGTGTTTTCGCGGGAACTCATCGAATCCGGTTCCAGCGTGCAGGGCGCTTCCAGAAGTGGGCCGCCCGTACCCCGCCAGCAGGACGCCGGAGAGGTCTTGACCGGGATCGCTGTGGACCTTTGCACGGGAAACCTGGTGGTTTCAGATCGGACGCAGTCCGCGGTGGTCACCATCGATCGGAGCAGCGGCGAGCGGTCGATCCTGGCCGGGGAAGTGGAACAGCCAGGGGAGCTGCTGGCCCTGTACCGGGTAGGGACCCACTGTCCGGAAGCTTTTCATCTCCTGGTGAGCGATCCCGGCAGCGGTCTCACCCGTCTGGTGAGCCCCGGACTGGGGGTGGACCTGGAATGGCTCGGGGACCGGAATGTGGAAGACCTGGCATTCCTGCCGGACGGAAACCCGGTCACCGGCAGCCCCACGGTGGTCTTTGCGGAGCTGCCGGCAACAACCCTGCCGGGAGCGGTCTCCTCGCTTTCCGGAGCTGAAACCCTGGCGCTGTACTCCGACCGTCCGGGCAATCCGCCGGAAAGTCCATCCGGCAGCCGTTACGGCGATCCCCCGTTCGACACTCTCCAGGAAGGCGACACGATCGATCTGCTGGCTCTCGAAGTCCAAACGGGCGAAGCCGAGGCGGTAGTGTTCCTGCTGCTTTCGGGTACCACCTGGCCGTCGGAGAGTCTGGCTGGGTATCTCGACTTCGACAGCGACCGGAACCCGCGGACGGGAACCACATCCCACGTCGATCAATTCACTGCGGCGGCCACCGGACTGGGGGTGGACTCGACTCTCGATCTGGGCTCCTACCGTCCGGCCACCCAGACCGCCGCCTTCCTGGACTGGAACGGTTCCGCCTACGAGGAGGTGGACCAGGTCACGGTTTCAGTGACGGTCAATCCCTCTTTCCTGCCGGGGACGACGCTGATACGGATCGGGATCCCGTCGGAACTGCTGGGCGGAGACCCTTTCTTCCACCTGGCGGCAGCGGTCGGGGACCTGGAGCGGGTGACGGATGTTGCGCCCAACCGGGGTTATATCCGGGTTGGAGTGGGACCGTAGAGGGGAAGTGGTAGCCCCAACGGGATTCGAACCCGTGTTACCGGCGTGAGAGGCCGGCGTCCTAGGCCACTAGACGATGGGGCCCCGCCGCGACGAAAACGCTATTGTCCGGAAGCGCCTGCGGTTTGTCAAATTGCGGAACCACCGGGCGCCTCGACTCCCCGGGTGGTAAGATTCGGCGCAAACCGGGAGGAGCCCCAGCATGCAATCGCTTGATCGACGTCACTTCCTCAAGACCGCAGGCGCCAGCGGTGCCGCTGCTGCCACGGTAGCGGCTGCAGGCGGTGTTCTCGGCGCCAACGAGACCATCAACGTCGCTGTCATGGGGATCCGCGGCCGAGGCCGGGATCACATGCGCACCTTCTCGGCCCTGCCCAACGTCCGAGTCATTACTCTCTGCGACCCCGACGAACGGCTGTTCGCCGAACGGGCAAAGGAGCTGGAGGAGCTTTCCGGATTGCGGCCAACAACTGAAATCGATGTACGCCGGGTCCTGGACGACCCTGAGGTGGACGTGCTTTCGGTGGCGGGACCCAACCACTGGCACGCCCTGGCCGCGATCTGGGCCTGCCAGGCCGGAAAGGATGTCTATCTCGAGAAGCCGATCTCCCACAATATTTTCGAGGGACGCAAGGCGGTGGAAGCGGCCCGCAAGTATGAACGGATCGTGCAGACCGGGACCCAGCGGCGCAGCGATCCCCTGTACCGCTCGGCCATGGACTTCCTTCACTCCGGCAGGCTGGGCCGTGTCTACCTGATCCGGTTGCTGATCCTGCGCCCCCGGGACAGTATCGGTCGCGGCCGGATCGTCCCCGTTCCCGACGAGGTGAACTACGATCTGTGGTTGGGTCCGGCGCCCTGGCGGCCTTTCGTGGACAACCGCTTCCACTACAACTGGCACTGGTTCTGGGATACCGGCAACGGCGAGACCGGCAACAACGGACCGCATGTCTGCGACGTGGCCCGATGGGCGCTGCGTCAGTACGAGCATCCCCGGCGGATCCAGAGTGTGGGCGGTTATTTCGGATTCGACTGCGACCAGCAGACGCCCAACACCCAGGTTTCCGCCATGCAGTACTCCGACGGCGCCATCGTCCAGCTCGATGTCCGCAACCTCTACAGCAACCAGGAGGTAAGCGACGGCTCGGCCCTGTTCTACGGCACCGAGGGCTGGATGAAGATCGACGACGACAGGTGGGAGACCTTCTTCGGCCGCAAAGATGAGCCGGGACCCGCCATGACCCGGGAAGAAGCGTACCAGCGGTTCGCCGAGGAGTGGAACCTGCGGGGCAAGGGAGACCTGCCACACTTCCACAACTTCATCGATGCAGTCCGGGCCCGGGACCCTCGGGTTCTGCATGCCGATGTTCTGGAGGGTCACCTCTCCACCGCCATGTGTCACCTCTGCAACATCGCCTACCGGATGGGGCGGAGTCTGGAGTTCGACTCGGAGCGGGAGGACTTCGTGGGCGATCCGGAGGCCAACCGTCTGCTGAGCCGGGTCTACCGGTACCCGTACGTGGTTCCGGAGGCAGTCTGACGCGGAGGATTGAAGACCGTGCTGCCGCTGCCGGGGCCAGGAACTGAGTCTTCCGCCACGCGCCGGAGGCTGGCCGGATCGTAACCGGAGGTCGCGATCTCCCCAGGGAGCGCCGGAGACCTCGGGCCCTGCCGGAAGAGTTCACGGGCGCGGGATGCCGCGCCCGGACTCCACTCCCGGTCTATCCCTCCAGCAGGTCTGCCCGGCCCCAGATCGTCGTCTCCGGGCCGGCTTCCAGCAGCAGCGCCGACTCCCGCAGGGCCGGCGGGCAGACGAAGTGGCAGAAAAGGAAGATGGGAAGGCGGAAACCGCGGCGCAACTGCTCCCATTGGCCGGCGTCCGGCTGGGAGCGCTCTAGCAGAAGCAGGAAGCTGCGGATGCGGCGATAATCGTCCACCACCTGGCGCCGCTGGAAATCGCTGCGTCCCGGCACCGGGTACCGATGGCGCAACGGCGCCGCGATGGGGTCCCGCTCCACCAGTTCCCGCAACTGCGGCGACTCGATCCAGTCGCGGCGGTAACTGCCATGACCGTAGGCTCGCGGTTCCACCACCTCGAGCGCACGGACCAGCGCGCGGAAGCGTTCGTCAGTGGCGGAGGCGAAGACCGCCTCCAGGGCTTGCGGGGAAAACCGCGTTACCCAGAGCAGACGGACTTCCCAGGGTCCGCGTCCAACTGGTTCGACGAAGTTGGGGATGGCGCCGGCGTAAAGTGCCGCCCGCAGCGTCTGGACCAGCCGGTCCCGTCCGGGCCTGCCGTCCAGCCCGAAACTCCATCTCACGCCATTCTCGGCGGGGGCGGAACCGGAGATCAGGCGAAAGAACTGGAGTTCTTCCCAGCGTTGTCGAACCTCGGCCAGCTCCACTCCCCGTTCCACTACCAGCTCGCCGTCAGGGGAAACGTGGACCTGGATCCGTTCCTCCCGGCTGCGGGTGCTCCTGACCGTCCAGTCCCAGAGGTGGATTCCGACGGAGGTTTCAGTCCGGCGGGCCGTCTCGAACACCGAGTCGATCTCCACGGCGGTGCCCATCGGCGGGACCTGTCCCCCCAGCAGCGCCGCGCATGCTGACGCCAGCTCCTGCTGGGAGGCGCCGGGCCGCTCGGTCAAGCGCAGGACCGTGCGATCCGTGCGCCTCCGCGCCGCCGAGACCGCCAGGGCGATCGACAGCCTTCGGCCCAAGGCCTCCCGCAGGTTGGTCTCCACCTGCCGGACTACCGGCCGCAGCCACGGGGTGCGGGCGTTCAGATCCACGCCGGCGGCGAGATCAATCCCGATCCGGAAGGATCCTTCCACTCCTTTGCTTCGTTCACGGGTCAGCGTGCCCTTGAGCCGACCGGGACGCCGGGACCACCGCAGGGTGAAGGCGCCCGTCCGGGAAACCGAGACCGCCGCCAGCAATCCGGCGCCTGCCCCCGCCTGGACCTCGATTCCAGCGCCGGGCGGATTCAGGCCATGACTCCACACCGACCCCGCCGACCACGGTGCAGAGAAGTCCAGGGTCAAGGCGCCGCTCCACGAGAACTGCACCACCCGCTCCGGAGTCAGGGCAGCGACGTCACGGGGATCCAGGGGATCCAAAAAGCCCTGCCAGGCGGTACGGAGCAGGGTTCCCACGGAGGCCGGCCGGTCGAACACCTGGACCCACGTGAAGGCCGGCCGGGTCCTGGTTTTCAACTCCACCAGGGGCGACGTGCTGAGCTTCCCGCCCCCCTCGACACTGCCGGCGACCCGCCACTGGATCCCAATCTGGTGTCGGCCGATCCGGAAATTGCCCAGAAAGGCTGAGCCGGGAGGCAGGATCAGGACTTCGAGGGCTCCCTGCGGCCGGACGGTCCAGCGGACGGCCGGCCCCGCCAGGATCGACCACCTCCGCGCCAGATCCAGCTCCAGGCGGACGGGGCGGCGGTCAGCCCGGAACAGACTCGAAGGCGAAGCTTCCAGGGAAAAGCCCAAGGGCGGCCTCCGGAAAATCACTTGCAGGGTGGCGGTCTCCAGCAGTTTTGCGAATCCGCCCTCGAAGTTCCAGGACAGTGCCATGGCGCCATTCTAGACTTGGTAGGCCACGACGCAGATACCGGATCAGTCGCGGGGATCCACGCCGGGCAGGGGAGCGTAGTAACCCTTGCGGTAGCGCAAGTTCACGTCACCCCGCTTGACCTTCACCTCGATCGTCCGGAAGGTGCCGTCGCGCTTGCGGTTGCTGGGGACGTAGGCTAGGTTGTACTGGCTGCGCAGCTCCTCCTCCACCTCGGCGAACGCCTTGGAAAGCTGGGAGGTGGAGTAGGGGAAGAACACCCTCCCGCCGGTGGCCTCCGCCAGCTGCTTCAGCGCGTTGTCTCCGGCGTGGTCAATGTTGGCGCCGAAACGGGTCGTCGACAGCGCATAGATCGCCACCTCCGCTTTCTGTGCCATGCGGAGAGCATCGTCGAAGGTGTGCGCGCTGGTCAGGTCGCTGCCATCCGAAAGGACCACGATGGTCCGCCGGCCCGGAGCATCCAGCAGCTTCTGCTCTGACACCAGGTAAATGGCGTCGTACAGCGAGGTCCCCCCACCGGCTCGCAAACGCTTGATTTCTTCCACCAGATTGTTGGGATTGGAGGTGAAGTCGTGCAACAGGGTTACGGCGGTGTCGAACTCCGCCAGCAACGCCTGGTCCGTGGGCCGAAGAATCGTGAAGAGAAAGTCGATGGCCGCTTCTTTCTCAAACTCCAGTTTCAGCTTGACACTGGAACTGGTGTCGACGCAAAGGGCGATGCTCAGCGGCAGGTCGGTTTCACGACTGAAGTTCGTGATCTCCTGCAGAACGCCGTCTTCGTAGATCTCGAAGTCCTCGCGGTTCAGGTCCTTGATGAACTTGCCGCTCTGGCGGTCGGTCAGGGTCACCAGCACATTGACGGCCTCCACTTCGACCCGGAACGGCTCATCCATACGGCGGGACTGCGGCCACGCCGGCCACACAAAGAACAGGATGGTCAGGCAGGAACAGACAACTCGTTTCATCGACAGCAAGGTCATTGTTCCAGACGCGCAAGAAATGCTTCAAGTTCAGGTGGCAGCGGGACTTCGAAGAACATCTCGGCGCTGCTGGTGGGATGCGTGAAACGGATCGAGGTTGCATGGAGAAACAGGCGTTCCAGCTTCCGGTCCATAGCTCCCAGGGCTCCCGGCAGGACCCGGTCACGGCGGCCGTACACCCGGTCTCCCACGATGGGGTGGCCAATGTGCAGAAAATGAACCCGGATCTGGTGCGTCCGCCCGGTCATGGGAACGACCCTTACCAGAGTGGCCCATGGCCAGTAGCGCACCGCCTCATAGCGGGTCAGTGCCGCCTTGGGCCGGCGGGTCCGTGCGGAAACCCGCAGCCGGGACCGGTAATCCCGGCCGATTGCCACCTCGATCTCGCCCCGGGGGGGAGTCCGGCCGTAGACCAGTGCCGTGTAGACCTTCTCCACCTTCCTGCGCCTGAACTGGGACGCCAGGTGTTCCAGTGCCGGCACGTTCTTGGCGACCAGCAATACTCCGGAAACCCCTTTGTCCAGGCGGTGGACAATCCCAGGACGCATCGGGTCGCCCACCACCGCCCCGCCCAGATGGTGGGCGAGGGCGTTGGCCAGGGTCCCGGAACGGTTGCCGGCACCGGGGTGGACCACCATCCCGGCGGGCTTGTTCACCACCAACAGATCCGCATCCTCGTACAGAATCTCCAGGGGCAGGGCCTCGGGGAGCAGGTGCTGCGGTTCGGAAACCAGGGGCTCCGCTTCGACCATTTCTCCCCCAGTCAAGGTGAAGCCGGGTTTGCGGGTACAGCCGTCGACCCGTACACGTCCAGCCGCGATCCAGCGCTGCATCTGACTGCGGCTGTGTCCCAAAGCCGCCGCCAGCCAGACATCCAGACGACGACCGGCATCTTCGGGGCGTACTTTCAGGGTGATGATTTCCGCCACTTCGTTGCCTTCCGGGGTTTCCGCAGGCCCCACCAGTACAGGAAGGCTCCGGCCGGGATGATCAGCAGGCTGATGAACTGGGAGGTGGACAGTGCGCCATGGAAGACGAATCCCCGGTCTGCGTCTCCCCGGTAAAACTCCAGGATGAACCGCAGCGCGCCGTAGCCCAGCAGGTAGAGCGCGAACGCCTGTCCTGTGAATCCGCGGCGGCCGTGAACCCACCAGAGGGCCAGGAACAGGAGGAGCGTCAATCCGGCCTCATAAAGCTGATAGGGATGCAGGGCCACATTGAGCGGGGTCCCTACCAACTGGTGCGCGTGCTCGCTGGTGAAAACGACTGCCCAGGGGACATCGGTGGGGCGGCCATAGTCACAGCCGGCGGCGAAGCAGCCCAGACGCCCCACCGCCTGGCCCAGCGCTATGGCCGGTGCCGCCGCGTCGGCCATCACCCAGAACGGGAGCTCGGGACGCCTGCGGACGTAAAGGTAACTCCCCGCCACCGCGCCCAGGAAGCCCCCGTAGTACACGCCTCCAGCCCTGAGAAACTCCACCGAGAACAGCCGGCTGAGGTCAGTCAGGTAATAGTCCCAGGAAGTCAGGACCAGCAGAAGTTTGGCCCCGACCACCGACGAGAGGATGATCACGAAGCCGAGATCCCAGGTGTGCCGGCTGGGAATCCCGTCCCGCTGCGCGAGGCGGGCGGCCACTGAAATCGCCAGCAGCAGGGCGGTGGCCAGCAGCAGCCCGTAGGTGTGGACGGGTATAGGACCCAGGTCGAAAAGTTTCGGGAGCATTGTTCGGGTCTCGCGGCCCGCCTGCTGCCGGCGTAGCGCTTCCTACTTGTTGGCCTCTTCCGCCTGCTTCTTGGCCTCGGCGATGATCTTCTCTGCCAGATGGGCCGGAACGATGTCGTAGTGCGAATACTCCATCTGATAGGATCCGCGACCGCCGGTCATTGAAGTCAGGACGGGCTGATAGTTGAGCATTTCGGCCAAGGGCACCTGCGCGCGGATGACCTGGGTGTTGCCTTTGATGTCCATTCCCTGGATCCTTCCCCGCCGGCTGTTGAGATCGCCCATGATGTCGCCCGCGTTTTCTTCCGGGGCGAACACCTCCACATTCATGATGGGCTCCAGCAGAACCGGTTTGGCCACTTCCATGGCCTTCCGGAAAGCGAGAGCGCCGGCGATCTTGAACGCCATTTCCGAGGAATCGACGTCGTGATAGCTGCCGTCGTAGAGGGTGACCTTGAAGTCCACCACGGGATAACCGGCCAGGAACCCCTTCTCGGCCGCTTCTATGATCCCTTTCTCCACCGCCGGGATGTACTGTTTGGGAATTGCCCCGCCGAAGATCACGTCCTCGAACTTGAAGCCCTCACCCCTGGGCAGCGGTTCCATCCGGATCTTGCAGTCTCCGAACTGGCCGTGTCCACCCGTCTGCTTCTTGTGGCGACCCTGGACATCAGCGGTCCCGACGATGGTTTCGCGGTAGGGAACCTTGGGCGTTTTCAGCAGGACCTCGACTCCGTAACGCTTCTTCAGCTTCGCCACCGAGACTTCCACATGAAGCTGTCCGCTGCCGGAAAGCAGGAATTCCTTGGTCTGGGGATCGCGGGTGAAGCGTAGAGTGGGATCCTCCTCCATGATGCGGGCCACCGCCACCGAGATCTTTTCTTCGTCAGCCCGCGAAGCCGGTTCCACCGCGAAACTGATGGCGGGTTCCGGATACTTGACCTTGACCACCTTGCACCCCAGATCGGGCGCACCCAAGGTGTCTCCGGTGGTGGTTTCACGCAACTTCAGGACGCCACAAATATCGCCGGCGGGGGCCTCCGCCACCCCTTCATGGGATTTGCCCTGGAAGCTCTGCAGGGCGCCGAGCCGTTCATCGTTGCCGGTGGTGAAGTTGCGCACCGTGGTATCGGATTTCAGGGTTCCCGAATACACCTTGACCAGATTGATGCGTCCCGCAAAGGGATCGGCCAGGGTCTTGAAGACGAAACCTGCCGGAGGACCGTCCTTGGCCACCCGCAGCTCCCTGGGAGCGCCCGACCTGGCGTCGACGGCCGGCACCGGCGCCCGTTCCAGCGGGCTGGGACAAAGGCTGAGCACGGAATCCAGCAGGGGCCGGATTCCGATGTTGTGGGAGGCCGAGGTGCAGAACACGGGGTAGATGGACCGGCTTCGGATCGAGTGGGCCAACCCGCTGAGAATCTCCTCTTCGCTGAGCGTGCCCTCCTCGAAAAACTTCTCCATCAGCCGGTCGTCGCTTTCCGCCACCATCTCGATCAGTTGCTCCCGGCGTTCGGTGACGGCGGGTTCGAGATCGGCGGGCACGGCCGCCTCCTGGCAGCTCCCATTGCCATCCCATTCGTAGAGGTAGGCCCGGTTCCGGATGAGGTCGACTACGCCACGGAAAGTTTTCTCCGTACCGATGGGAATCTGGACCGGCACCACCTCCCGTCCGAGAGTCTTGTGCAGGGATTCCAGCGCCCGCTCGAAGCTGGCGTTGTCGCGGTCCAGCTTGTTGATGACCACGATGCGGGGCAGGTTGAACTCGTTGGCGAAATCCCAGACCATTTCCGTCTGGACCTCCACCCCGGAGACCGCATCGACCACCACCACTGCGGTTTCGGCGGCTGTCATCGCGGACTTGGCGTCGAGGATGAAGGCCCGGTAGCCAGGCGTATCCAGGAGGTTGATCTTGTGGCCCTTCCACTCGCACCAGGCCACCGCCGTGTTGATGGTGATCTTGCGTTCGATTTCGTCTTCGTCGTAGTCGGTGACCGTTGTGCCGTCCTCCACGCGTCCCATTCGATTGACGGCCCCGGTGGAGTAAAGGATGGCGCTGACCAGCGTGGTCTTGCCCGTGTCGCCGTGTCCGACTACCGCAAGATTCCGTATCTTTTCGCTCTCGAAGATCTTCATCCGGCTTCCTTTCCCGCTTCCGATGAGCCCGCGGCGGTAAGCCTCGAAATGTAGCACACGGTTCCACCCACTGCAATTTCGTGAAACCGCGTGCAGGCTCGTTTTCTGCTGTTTTAGCAAGAGGTTACGGCTTCCGCCCGTCGGGCGGGCAGGACTGCCCCCCGGCCGGAGCAAGGCACCACGCCCGAGCAGAAGTTATCCTGTCATCGGGCAGGGGCGGTGATGGGACACGCACCGGCCGGGTGCCGGGGAGTTGACGCGTACCAGCAACGGTTCATTAAGATGATGGGATTCCGGACCTGCCGAGTGCCGGCTGAACCCGAATCCGGACGTGGAGGCTGTGACACCGGCCGCATGAGAGTCAGACCAGGCGGATTAAGCTGAGCGATCACCAGCCGGGATTCCGGGCTGCAGAAAGGATCTGATGGAGTCGGCATGCCGTTTGCGGCTGAAGTTCTGGGGTGTCCGCGGTTCCATCCCGACTCCCCAGGCGGAGCACTTCGAGTTCGGCGGAAACACCGCGTGTCTGGAGATTCGGGCCCCCGGTGAAGAGGTTCTGATCTTTGACGCCGGAACCGGCATCCGCGAGCTGGGGTTGCTGCTGGATCGGGAAAACACCCCCCCCTGCAACTCCCTGCACCTGTTTCTCACCCACTACCACTGGGACCACATCCAGGGAATCCCGTTTTTCTCACCGCTATACTCCGCCCGGAATCGGGTCGTCTTCTACGGGCACGGCCAGGTAGGCCACCCTCGCAACCTCCTGATCGGTCAGATGCAGGCGCCCTATTTCCCGGTGGATATGGACCTGGCTGCCGCCCAGAAGGAGTTCGATCTGCTGGAACGGGACAGCCGCCGGGTTGGGCCGGTCAGCATTCAGCCGTTTCCCCTCAATCATCCCCAAGGTGCGATCGGTTACCGGGTCGAGCACGAAGGGGCGGTCGTGGTCTATGCCACCGATCTTGAACACGGTCATCCACGCCTCGACCGCGTCCTGCGGGACTACGCCGACGGTGCGGACGTCCTGATTTACGACGCCCAGTATTCGCCGGAGGAATATGACAGCCACCGCGGCTGGGGACACAGTACCTGGCTGGAGGCGACCAGGGTGGCCGCCGACTGCAGGGTGGGACAACTGGTACTTTTCCATCATGATCCCTCCCATGATTCCCGCCGGCTGAGGGAAATGGTTGCCCAGGCCCAGCGGTATTTTCCTGCCACTATCGCCGCCCGTGAGGGCTGGATGACGGAGCTGTAGGATTCCGGATGGGGGTAGAGCGCCCGCGGCAAGCTCCGGGGAAATGACTGAGTTTGCGGCATGCCACGCTACAGGTTGGAAATCGAATACGAGGGAACCCGCTATCGCGGCTGGCAGATCCAGAAAAACGCCCGCACGGTACAGGGGGAGATCCACCGCGCCCTCGGCGCCGTCACCGCCGAGGCCGGCTTCGAGTTCATCGGAGCCGGTCGGACCGACGCAGGTGTCCATGCCCTGCATCAGGTGGCCCACCTGGAGCTGCAGAAGCCCTGGGACCCTGACATCCTGGTCCGCCGCCTCAACGACGAGTTGCCTGCGGACATCAACGTGATTTCGGCCGTCACGGCCCACCACCGGTTTCACGCCCGTCACAACGCCGAGGCGCGCAGTTACCTGTATCAGATCTCGTGCCGCAGAACCGCCTTCGGCAAACGGTTCGTCTGGTGGGTCAAGGAGCCGTTGCAGCTCGATCGGATGGAGGCCGCGGCCCGTCTGTTTTGCGGGATGCAGAACTTCCAGTCGTTCTCGGCCTCCGATCCGGACCGCCGTTCTTCGATGGTGCTGGTGGAAGAGGTGAGGTTGGCCGCCTGGGGACAGCTTGTCCTGGTCCGGGTGGTGGGGTCGCATTTCCTGTGGAAGATGGTCCGCAGAATGGTGGGCGTGCTTGTCGAGGTGGGGACAGGCCGGCTCGACGAACGGGCGATCCGCGCCTGGGTGCGGGATGCCTCCGCTGAACCCGCCCGCTGGACGGCACCGCCGGCGGGGCTGTTTCTGGAACGCGTCTACTATCCCGGCGAACCCCGGTTGAGCGCTCTGGAGCCAGCGTTCACCCGCTGGGCGGGTGCGCCCCCTGGGGACTGAGGACGATCGGTGCAGGCGGGTAGCGTGCGGGGGAGCCCCCAGCCCTCGGACGGCGTCCGACACACCGGCCCTGGGCCCGTTGACTCCGCTTACCGACGCCGAGGCTTACGTTCCCGTCTGCGGTCCTCGCGAAATTCCCAGGGCGGTATCGGGTTGGGATACGACCACAGTCCCTTTCGCGCCGATCTCGCCTCAGCTTCCGCAGCCGCCAGTTCCAGCGCGTTCGGGGCGTGACGCACGAAATGCCACGCCAGACCAGCTTCGACCAGTCCCAGCGAAAGATCCCGTCCGTTCACATAGACCCGTGCCACCAGCCGGCCATAGGCATCCCGATCCATGGGCAGCACCTGTACGGACTTGCCGAAGGCGTGGTCGGAAGTCCATTGCCGGGCCCGACGGCTGAAGTCCATACCCCTCTCGGGACAGTCGATACCCCAGAGCCGGATCGTCACCTCCCGCGCGTCGCAAACGGCCCGGATGGTGTCTCCATCGCTGACGCCCACCACGCGGCACTCTTCCAGTGGCCGGAAGTGGTGGCACCCGACCCAGGCGCCGGCTGACGCCAAGGCCAGAAGCAGGGTGATCCGCGGACGGAGACCGCCCACCGCCGCGAAGCCGCTTACGGAACCCATCTGCGGCGCTCCCATTCCACCCGCAAATCGTCCAGGAGCAGGTGATGGACTCGTCCGTGAATCCGCAGCATGGTTTCGTCGAACCTGCAATGAGCGGCAGCTTCAAGGCCAAGCCGGCGAAACGTCAACCGGTCGATCCAGCGGATTCCGGCATAGACCGGGTCAAAACCCCGGAGATTCAGGATTTTCTCGCTGCGGGGCGACACGGTGAACAACAGTTCGATGTTCAACCCCCCGTCGGAGCGGAGCTGGAATCGAAAGCGCTTGACCGCTGCTCCGAAGTGTCCAGGACCAAAGCCGAATATGTTGGGTTCCGGTGCCAGCGGCAGAAAGGAGTAGCCGAAGGCCACTTCGGCCACGACTCCCGGCGGAAGCGAAACCGCCGTGCGGCCGAAATCCCGGTGGACTACCACCAGCGCCGCTTCCCTGACGACCTTGCCCAGCGTTCCCGCCCAACGTCGCAGGGGCGGGATCCCGCGGACGAAATCATGGATGTCCACCCGGAGCACCAGCCAGTCCATCCCCTCGAGGAGGAAATCCACGTCCTCGCTTCGCGCCGGTTGCGGTCCCGGGCTGTGGGTACGCCATAGGACCACGGGAGTGTATGTGAATCCGCCGTTGGAACCGTCAGGGTGCAAGTAGCTGCTGTGCTCTCGATAAACCCGCGGCGCCTCCCTCAGGGGAAGCTCGGGGCCAAGAACAGACGGTGCCGCAAACCCGGCTGACTGCAGGCATCCCATCACTGTCGTCCCGTCGCGCCGCTGTCCGAAATAGCCCTGCATCGCCAGCAAAGAATCCTGGGGGGCCTGAAGCTCGAACCGGGGATAGCCGCCGCGGTGCTCCAGCTCCAGGTACTCCTCCATGAGGCTGCGGCCGCTGTCCAGGGCGAACGTTGCGGCTCGGACGTAGTCGGCGAGCGAAGGACCGGGAGGCCTGGGATTCATGGCCACAGATTTTGGAATAAACCGGACTCCACGGTCCATGTTTAAGAGTGAAAGGACGGGGACATGAGCACAGCGCCACTGATCGGCAGAGAACTAGGCCAGCCCATTCAAGCGCTCAACCACGCGGACCGCCTGTGGCACCTGCAGCAGACAGGATTGACGGCCGGACTCTCCTTGCGGGAGCAGCACCAGGTGGCTTCGACCTGCAGCGACCTGCTTTTCGAAAAGGGCAGGGTGGTTTATCAGCAGGGCGATGCTGCGGACAGTCTCTATCTGATCAACCGGGGAGCCATGGTGCTGGTTGCCGGCAACCCGGAAGGGCGGGAGAAGGTGGTCGGCGTGCTGGGTCCGGGTCAACTGTTCGGTGAGGAAGCTTTGGGTCTGGGCGGCAGCAGTCGGACCAGTCGGGCGGTTGCTTACGAGGAGTGCTGGGTGTCGATCATCCGGCGCGAGACGCTGCAGGCCCTCATGCTCGCCATCCCCGCGTTGGCGCTCAACCTGGTGCGGCTGGTCATCAACCGCCTGTCGGAAGCTCGGGAGGAGCTGGAGAACTTCAGCTTTCTCACCACTGAACAGCGGACCGCGCGGGCACTGGTCAAGCTGGGTCGCGACCACGGACGGCGGATTCCTGCCGACGGGTCAATACGAAAGCTGCGGATTCAGGTTTCCCATGAACTGCTTTCCCACATGGTGGGGGCGAACCGCCCGCACGTTTCAGCGATCATGTCCCAGTTTCGCAAGAATGGATGGATCCGGTACCAGAAGCGCAGGCTCCTGATCGACGTGGACCGCCTGTCGTGTCTGGGCGGTTCGGAGACAGGACGGAGCGGTCAACCATAACTGTCTGGAACTTTTGAGGAGCGGATGTCGGGCAGCGGAGGACGTGGCAAGCGGGGGCAGGTGTTTCTGGAGGAAGCGCTGCCTCACCTCAATGCGTTGTACCGAATGGCGTTGAGGAGTTTTGGAGACCCGGAAATGGCCAACGATCTGGTTCAGGAGACATACAAGGAAGCCTGGCGATCCTTCGACGGCTACCAGTCCGGTACGGACTGCAAGGCTTGGCTGTTCCGGATCTACTACCGTGTCGTTGGGCGCCGCCGGAAGCTGGAGCGGTTTCAGGTTCATGTAGACCTGGACAGCCTGCCGGAAGACCGCCTGTCCGTCCCTCCTGATGTGCACGAGCGTACAGAAGGCCGGCAGGTGTTGCGGGTGCTGGAGGGAATGCCGGAGCACTACCGCTCGATTCTGGTATTGGCCGATGTGGAGAGTCTCCCATACCGTGAAATCGCCCGGCTGCTGGATCTTCCTTTGGGAACGGTGATGTCGCGGCTCAACCGCGCCCGGGCCCTCTTTCGCGAACGCTTTCAGCACTTTCGGCAGGAGAGCGAGAGTGCCTAGTTTTGACGGATACGAATTGCCATGATGGAAATCAACCGACTGCAACCGCTCGAATGTCGTCAGGTAAGGAAGTTGTTGGACGACTTTCTGTCCGACGAACTGAGTGTGGAAGTCAGCCGCCAGATCCTTTCGCACCTGGACGGGTGTCCGGGCTGTGGGGAGGAGAAGGCTCAGCGCATTGCTGCGCGTGAACTGCTGCGGCGTGCGTGGAACTCCGTTTCCGCCCCGCCCAGCCTCACCGACTCCATCCGGACGCTGGTGGAGGCGGAGACACCACGGATCTCCTGGATGCGGTTGGCGGCAGGATTCGCCGTGGCCTTTGTCGGCCTGGCGGCTCTGGTGTTCATGCTGACCTGGTTGGCAGGAACGGAATCCGTTGCGGTGGATCACTTCGCCGCCGCCATACAGGATCATTTGCGTTGCTCCGGTAAACCCGTGGAAGCGGCAGAGCTTCCTCTGGATCCAGACTACCCGAGGCTCAGACAGGCCATCGAGACTTTGCCCCCGGGATACAGTCTGGTAGGGGTCATGGAATGCCAGGTGGGTGAGGCCAAGTTTCTCCACTATCTTTTCCGCGGGGAAAGAGGGGCGCTGCTCTCGGTGATGCTGGAGCCCAAGTCCGGAGGTCAGCGTCTGGCCCGTCGGGGGGACCCGGTGAAAGTACTGGACCTGGAGGCCCGAAGCGTCGAGATGGGTCCGCTGACGGTCACCGGCACCGAGCTTGCCGATTACTTCATCTATCTCATCGGCGACGGACTGGACCAGCGCCAGTCAGTGGCGTTGGCGGAAACGCTGGTCCCGATCCTGAAGGAAGCCCTGGGCTAATCTCCCCGGAGTCCGAAAACCTGTGCTGCAATCTCCCCCGTGGTGTCTTTGCCTGGCCCTGACTCTCTGCGCCTTGCCGGCATTCGCCGTCCTGCCGGCCGCAGCAGCCGCCGCGCCAGGCGACGTCGATCCGGCGTCGGCCTTGGCGGCTGTCCTGCGATATGTCGACAACCGGGGAATGGTCGACTACTCCGGGCTCAAGCAGGAACCGGGACTCCTGCGGGACTTTGCGAAAGCGGTGGCACAGTTCCCCGAACCCCGTCTCCTGGAGCTTCCCGAGGCGGATCGGATCGCCTTCTGGATCAACGCCTATAACGGCCTCACCCTGAAGGCCGTCGTTGACCATTACCCGATCCAGCCGTCATTCCTGACGTCCCTGGTCTATCCGCGCAACAGCATCCGCCAGATCTCCGGGGTGTGGGACCGCCTGCAGTTCGAGGTCGCCGCCCGGCACCGGACCCTGGATGAGATCGAGCACGAGATCCTGCGCAAGGAGTTCGATGAGCCGGGGATCCATGTGGCCCTGGTCTGTGCCGCCCGGAGCTGTCCCCCCCTGCGTAACGAACCCTATCAGGGATCCCGTCTGCAGGACCAACTGGCCGACCAGGTTCGGCGTCTCCTGGCAGATCCCAAATCGTTCCGAATCGATCCAGACTCCGGAACCGTTTACCTGTCCCGCATTTTCGAGTGGTACGGCTCCGACTTCATCCCCCGCTTCGGGACCGCCGAGCCCGGCCGGCACAGCGATGCTGAAGAGGCGGTTCTGAACTACCTGTCGCAGCACCTGGATGCGGAACAGGCGCGCTATCTCCGTACCGGCAGCTTCCGGCTGCGCTATCTCGACTATGATTGGAGCCTGAATGAACTTCCCGCACACCCGTAGAGCCATCCCCGGCCCGGCTTTCCAGTCCGTACCTGTCCGCGCCGGCAGAGGCAGCGATCTGTCGGCCCAGGCGTTGCCGTCCGAGGGGAAGGGACGATGAACGGGGAAGAGCTCAGGCGGAAGCGGAGGATTCGGATCAAGTTTCTGGTCCTGCTGGGCCTTGTCGTGGGACTGTTTCTCCTGGTGCGGAGTGTGGATCCGGGCACTTACCTGTCTCGGCTCCAGGACTGGCTGGAGGGTCTGGGTCCGGCGGCTCCCCTGGTCTTTGCCGGCGTCTATGCAGTGGCGGTGGTGGCGGCGGTGCCCGGTTCGGCGCTGACCGTCATAGCGGGAGGGCTGTTCGGCTCCGCGGTCGGAATAGCGGTGGTGAGCATCGGCGCGACCGTGGGTGCCTGCCTGGCCTTCCTGATCGCCCGTTACCTGGCGCGCGACGCCGTGGCGGACTGGCTTTCGCGGCAGCCCGCTTTCAGCAAGCTGGACGACCTGACGGAACGTCGCGGTGCCGTCATCGTCGCCCTCACCCGGCTGGTCCCACTGTTTCCTTTCAACCTCCTCAACTATGGATTCGGCCTGACCCGGGTTCCGTTCTGGACCTATGCATTCTGGTCGTGGCTCTGCATGTTGCCGGGAACAGCGGTTTTCGTGCTGGGCGGGGACACGGTCACCCGAGCTGTCACCGAGGGAACGGTCCCCTGGCACCTGGTAGGCGCCCTGGCGGCCGCCATTGTCCTCGTAGCTTTCCTCGTGCACTACGCTCGGGGCCGGCTGGGCGGATCGGAGGGGGGGCTCCCGTGACCGGTCTGCCGCAACTGTTGCCGGAGGACGAGTGGAATCGACGCCTCCTGGCCAATGTCCGCCCGGCCGGCTGGAAGAATCCAAGACCTGCCTCGCGCTATAACCTGGTGGTTCTGGGGGCCGGAACGGCAGGCCTGGTTTGCGCCGTGGGAGCCGCCGGCCTGGGCGCTCGGGTCGCCCTGGTGGAGTCTCACCTTCTGGGCGGAGACTGTCTCAACTACGGCTGCGTCCCCTCCAAGGCTCTGATCGCCTCGTCGCGGGTCCGTTCGGAAGTGCTGGCCGGAGGGCACTTTGGAATCACTGCGGGACAGGCGCTCGCGGAGTTTCCCCGCGTGATGGAGCGGTTGCGCCGTTTGCGGGCGGAGATCAGCCAGCATGATTCGGTGCAACGACTGTCGGGTCTCGGGATCGACGTCTTTCTGGGGCGTGGCCGATTTCGGGACGATTCCTCGGTGGAAGTGGACGGTTCGGTGCTGCGTTTCAGCAAAGCGGTCATCGCCACCGGTGCCCGGGCCGCGGTTCCACCCATCCCGGGCCTCGACCAGGCGGACTTTGTAACCAATGAGACGGTTTTCTCGTTGACTGAACTTCCGCCCCGCTGGCTGGTTCTGGGGGGCGGGCCCATCGGATGTGAGCTGGCCCAGGCCCTCGCGCGGCTGGGTGCGAGGGTGACGCTGGTGGAGATGGGCCCCCGGCTGCTGCCCAAGGACGATCCGGAGGCGGCTGCCATCATCGCCCAGGCGCTGGGCGGTGACGGGGTCGAAGTGCTGGTGGGCTCCACGGTCCTTTCGGTCAGCCGGGATTCGGGTGCCAACCGGGTGCAGATCCGCTCCCGGGAAGGGTTGGTGGAGAGACAGGTCGAGCGGATCCTGGTGGCCGCGGGCCGGCTGCCCAACGTCTCCGGGCTGGGACTCGAACAGGCCGGTGTAAGCTATGACCCTCTGAAAGGGGTTGTGGTCAATGACCGACTGCAGACTACCTGTCGCCGCATCTATGCCGCCGGTGATGTGGCCATGACCCACAAGTTCACCCATGCCGCCGACGCCGCTGCTCGCCTGGTGATCCAGAACGCCCTCTTCGCCGGCAGCCGGCGGCTCAGCAGCCTGATTGTCCCCTGGTGCACCTACACCTCCCCGGAGGTGGCGCAGGTGGGGATCACGGAGGCGGAAGCCACCGCCCGGGGCATCTCCATCACCACCATCAGGATTCCCTTCCAGCAGGTGGATCGTGCGGTTCTGGATGGAGATGCCAAGGGTTTCCTCAAGATTTACCTGAAGCGGGGAACGGACCAGATCCTGGGCGCCACCGTGGTGGACCGGGAAGCCGGCAACCTGATTTCCGAGATCACCCTGGCCATGAACTGCGGAACCCGACTGGGGCGGCTGGCCGACGTGATCCATCCCTACCCAACCCGTGCGGAAGCAGTTCGCAAGGCCGCCGACGCCTACAACCGCACCCGCCTGACGCCCTGGGTCAAGCGTCTGATGGGGCTGTGGTTCCGGTGGACCCGATGACCGCCGATTGCACCCCTTGCACCCTTCGGCCTATGATGGCGGGCAATCCCGTGAACCACGACGATGCTCCGTGCCGGTTCGCGCCTGAGAAGGCCACGGCCGTGCTCATCTTTGCCGATCTGCCTGCCCTGGATGTGGCGAGGCGGAGATGGCCGGAGTCGGCGTGCGCTTTGATCCGCCCCCCGAATGCACGGCGGCTGGCGGCACTGGGGCTGGATGTTCACTGGTTTACCACTCGCGGTCTTGCAGGGTGGGTCCGACTGCCGGGAGCCGCCATTCATGAGCAGAGCGGCGGCGGGTTCGGCCGCGCCCTGGGGCAGGCTCTTTCGGAGCTGGCGGAGCTTGGCTACAGCCGGGTGGTGGTGGTGGGCAGTGACTGTCCCCAGCTCGCCGTCGAGGACATCGCGGAAGCCGCCGCCAGTCTGGAGGAGTACCGACTGGTTTTGGGCCCCGACCACCGGGGCGGGATTTACCTGCTGGGGATCCGAACCGACGCCCTGGATCTGATCGCCGGCGTCATCTGGCGGCAGGATACGGATTTTGCCCAGTTGTCCGCCCGACTGCCACAGGACGAGGTCCGGCTGTTGCCGGTGAAGATGGATCTCGACCGGGTGGTCGACCTTCGCCTCCTGGGCCGCAGGGATCCGGGGTTTGCGCTGCTGGGGCTCCTGTGCCTGTTGGAGGGTTCACCGTTTGTGCCGGCGGCGGAACCGCCGTCCTTCTTGCGGGTACAAAAGGCAACCTGGCAGCTCCCCCCTCCATACTTGTCCCGGGTTGCCTGACTTACGTCGGTTCTCTGGTGACGGACCTCAGGCTGACGGGCTCGCGCGGCCGAACAAGGCCTCGGCGGTCCTCGGAGCCCGGTCCAGCCTGTTTGATTACCAAAGATCTCAATATGAAGACATTGAATGCCATCCATTCCGATCTGGCTTCACCGCTGGTCCAGATCGGATTTCTGGAATCCACGCGACGGCGGTTGCCGTTGTTTGAGGAAAAACTGGAGCAGTTGGGCCTCATGCCCTTGTATCCCAAGCGGATCGAGATCCTGCAGGTCAACGTCGGCAAGATGTGCAATCAGACCTGTGCCCACTGCCATGTGGACGCCGGGCCTGACCGTCAGGAGATCATGACCCGCCAGACGATGTCGGAATGTCTGGCGGCTCTCCGGCGCTCACCCATCCCGGTGGTGGACATCACGGGAGGGGCACCGGAGATGAATCCCGATTTCCGGTGGTTTGTGGAGGAGCTTCGCAAGCTGGGGAGGGAAGTCATGGTTCGCAGCAACCTGACGATTCTCACCGTCAACGCGAAGTACCGGGCTTTGCCCCGCTTCTTTGCCGACCATCAGGTGACGGTGGTGTCGTCACTGCCGTGTTACACCGCCGCCAATACCGACAAGCAGCGGGGAGAGGGGGTCTTTGCCCGTTCCATCGAGGCCCTGCGGATGCTCAACCAGGTGGGTTACGGGCAACCGGGGACGGGCCTGGTCCTGAACCTGGTTTACAACCCTCTGGGTCCCCATCTGCCGGGTCCACAGGCGAAGCTCGAAGCCGACTATAAACGCGTGCTTTGGGACGAATTCGGCATCGTGTTCAACCGTCTGCTGTGCATCACCAACATGCCCATCAGCAGGTTCCTGGATGACCTGCTGCGGCGGGGGGAGTACGAGAGCTACATGGAGAAACTGGTTGCCGCGTTCAATCCGGCGGCGGCGGCGGGAGTGATGTGCCGAAACACGCTGTCGGTGGGCTGGGACGGCCGCCTTTACGATTGCGACTTCAACCAGATGCTGGACCTGGAGGTCAATTCCGGTTCGCCGCGTCACATCCGCGAGTTTGAGTTGGGGCTGCTGGAGTCCCGGGCGATCGTCACCAATCAGCACTGCTACGGTTGCACCGCCGGGGCGGGGTCCGGCTGCGGAGGAGAAATCGTTCGATGAGCACCAACTACCTCGAGACGACGCGCGACTTCTACCGGGAGGCGGCCCTGCAGCCCAGTCCCGGACTGTGCTGCACCACTTCGCCCATCTGGCAGTTGCCTGAACTGGCGATTCCCGAGCGGATGCTCGCCATGAACTACGGCTGCGGCACCACCGTCCATCCCCGGGATCTTTCGAAGTCCCCAACGATTCTTTACGTGGGTGTCGGTGGGGGGATGGAGATCCTGCAGTTTGCCTATTTCAGCCGCCGGTCTGGAGGGGTGGTGGGGGTGGATCCGGTGCCGGAAATGCTGGCCGCCTGCCGCGAGAACCTTGAGGAAGCGGAGCGCTGCAATCCCTGGTTCGACCGCTCCTTTGTGGACCTGCGACAGGGTGATGCGCTGGCGCTGCCGCTGCCGGACGAGTCCGTCCAGGTGGCGGCCCAGAACTGCCTGTTCAACATTTTCCGCCGTGAAGAGCTGACGCGGGCGCTGTCCGAAATGTACCGGGTGTTGCGCCCCCAAGGGCGGCTCATCCTGTCGGATCCGGTCTGCGATGCCCCGATTCCGGACTCGCTTCGCAACGACGACCGCTTGCGGGCCATGTGCCTGAGCGGCGCGATGCCGCTGGTCGACTATCTACGTCTGATCACTGGCACAGGGTTCGGAACGGTGGAGATACGGGCTCGGCGGCCGTACCGGGTGCTGGATCCCCGCCACTACGGCACCGACTCGCTGATCCTGGTGGAAAGCGTCGAGATCTGTGCCGTCAAGGACCCGATGCCTCCGGACGGACCCTGCATCTTCACTGGACGCACAGCGGTCTATTTCGGAGAAAGGGAGAGCTGGGATGACGGCCGGGGCCATGTGTTGGCGCAAAACCGTCCATTGCCGGTGTGCGACAAGACCGCTGCCCGACTGGAGGCTCTCGGGCGAAAGGACCTGCTGGTCACGCCGCCCACCTGGTTCTACGACGGCGGCGGTTGCTGCTGAGAGGAAATCCGGCCGAAAACGCCGCCGATCACGTCGGCAGACAGGAAGGACTTCCTGTGCGCGGAAAGCATCCGGGTGGTCCGGCGAAGGTCCTGCTCGGGCGCCTGGTCTGAGAGTGTCCGGGCAAGGAACCCTGCCAGCGGACCCGCCAGGGACAATCCCCCACTGACTCGCGGTCTCAGCGCGGAAACATCTTCCGCAGTTCGTCCAGTTTCGGCTGCTCTCCGTACTCCGAAAGCTCGAAAGCTTCGCTGTACTTTACCTGGCGTCCCTGCTCCCCGTACTTCTCGATCAACTGTGGTCGGGCCTGTTCGGTGGGTTCGGCCAGCCAGGGTCCCCACCACTGCTTGAGCCAGGCCAGACGCGCCGCTGGATCCTTGGGCACCTGGTCCAGAACGCCCATGTTGTAGGGCAGCCACTCGTACATCTGCGAGTCGTGGCAGTGGTACATGCCGAACTTTTTGTCGACCACATCGTCGATGGCCACCACCACATCCGGCCGGAACGGTTTCGGCTGCGTGAACCGGTCGTGCATGTACAGGAAGATGGGATTACGGTCGAGGTGGCGGACGGAGGGAACGATGTTGGGCACCGTCACCATATAGGCGGCGTCCTGTACCAGCAGACCGGTGTTCCGGTGGTCGGGATGGTAGTCGTTGGGCCGCGGGGAGATCACGATGTCGGCCTTGAATTCCCGGATCTGCCGGATCACTTCCTCGCGATTTTCCAGGGTCGGCATCAGCTTGCCGTCATCGTTGTCCAGCACGATGTACTCGGCGCCGATGACCTGCCCCGCACAGGCCGCCTCCTTGAATCGGCGCTGGGCCAGCGGACCGCCGCCCATGGAGAAATGTCCGGCGTTGCCGTTGGTCAGGGAGACAAGGCGGACCTTGTGACCCTGCTGGATGAACTTGTACATCGTTCCGCCCACGCTTTCGGGGTCGTCCGGATGAGCCCCAAACACGATGATGCGCAGGGGTTGGTCCGCGGCCCGGAGGGCTCCGGCTGCAGCCGACAGCAACGACAGAGAGAGCAACCAGTACGGCAGTTTTCGCATGGCCGAGCAAGTTATCAGCCGGCGGCCGGCGGTGCAAGGACGCCAGGTCCGCGGGGGTGATGCGGCTACAATCCCGTGACGCCGTGGGTTAGACTGATGGCTTCATTTGGGCGGACGTGAATTCCTGACGGAGCGGAGATGAGTCAATACGGGATCGGAGTGGTCGGACTGGGGGTCATGGGACAGAACCTGGCGCTCAACCTGGAGCGAAACGGGTTTTCGGTTGTGGGTTACGATACCGACCCCCAGAAACGGTCGGTTTCCCGCGAACGGTTTGCGGGAAAGTCGATGGCGGTGGCGGAATCGCTGGAGTACCTCGTACGGAATCTCAAGACGCCGCGCAAGGTTCTCATCATGGTTCCTGCCGGCAAGGCTGTAGACGAAGTCATCAACCGGCTCCGCTCCCTCATGGCGCCGGGTGATCTGATGATCGACGGTGGCAACTCGTACTTCCGGGACACAGAACGCCGCTACCGCGAGCTCAGCGATGCAGGTTTCCTGTTCGTGGGGACCGGGGTGAGCGGGGGTGAGGAAGGAGCGCTCTGGGGACCTTCCATCATGCCGGGAGGAGCGCCGGACGCATGGCCGCTGGTGCGGCACCTGCTCGAGGCCATCGCCGCCAAGGCGGAAGACGGAACTCCCTGTTGCCGGTGGATCGGAACCGGCGGCGCCGGGCACTTCGTGAAGATGGTCCACAACGGCATCGAGTACGCCGACATGCAGATGATCGCCGAGGCCTACTTCCTGATGGACCGGGTCCTGGGCATGGCGCCGGCGGAGATGGCAGGGGTGTTTGACGCCTGGAACCGTACCGAACTGAACAGCTACCTGATCGAGATTACCGCGCGGATCCTGGAACGGCAGGATCCCGAGACGGGTCGCCCCCTGGTGGACGTCATCCTGGATACCGCGGGGCAGAAGGGAACCGGTAAGTGGACAAGCCAGTCCGCCCTGGACTTGGGTGTGCCGGCTCCCACCATTGCGGAGGCGGTTTTTTGCCGCTTCACGAGTGCCATCAAGGAAGTCCGGGTCGAGGCATCCCGCCGGCTGGGCGGCCCCGCCTCGTTGCCGCCGCCTCCGGACCGGGACGAGATGGCGGAGCTGATCCGGCAGGCACTGCTGGCATCCAAGATCTGTTCCTATGCCCAGGGCTTCGAGCTGATGAGGTATGCCTCGCGGGAATACGGATTCAATCTTCAGTACGGTGATATCGCGGCCATCTGGCGGGCCGGCTGCATCATCCGGGCGCAGTTTCTGGGCCGGATCAAGGAGGCTTTCGATCATGAAGCCGAGTTGACCAACCTTCTGTTCAGTCCGTACTTTGCCGGCACCGTGCAGCGTTGCCAGTCGGCATGGCGTCGGGTGGTCTGCACGGCGGTGGAGCGGGGGATTGCCGTCCCGGCGTTTTCCAGCGCCCTGGCTTACTATGACTCCTACCGCTCGGCCCGCTTGCCGGCGAACCTGTTACAGGCCCAGCGGGACTATTTCGGCGCCCACACCTACGAGCGGGTGGACCGTCCACGGGGAGAGTTCTTTCACACCCACTGGCAGGAGGCGGAGTCGTGAGGGCCCGCAACGTGGTGGTCGCCCAGTCGGGCGGACCGACGGCGGTGATCAACAATACGCTGCGGGGCGTGGTGGAGACCTGCCGCGAGTATCCGGAACGGTTCGGACGCGTCTACGCCGGCTATCACGGGATTCTGGGGGTTCTGCGCGAAGAGCTTCTGGACCTCACAGCCCAGGATTCCCGGGAGATCGCCTTGCTGCGGACCACTCCGGCGGCCGGCAGCATCGGAACCTGCCGCTACAAGCTGAAGCCGTCCCGGCCGCAGGACTTCGAACGGGTGGTGGAAGTCTTCCGGGCCCACGAGGTGGGTTACTTCTTCTACATCGGCGGCAACGACTCCATGGACACCGCCGCCAAGATCGCCAACCTCGCCCACCAGCGGGGCCTGGACCTGGTTGCCACCGGACTCGCCAAGACCATCGACAACGATGTGGGCGACTCCCAGTTCAAGCTGGTGGACCATACACCCGGCTATGGCAGCACCGCACGTTACTGGGCCTGCATGATCCAGAACCTGAACGAGGAGAACCGCGGCTCATCTCCCTCCGATCCGCTGCTGGTGGTACAGGCCATGGGGCGCAAGATCGGCTTCATTCCAGCGGCGGTCCGCCTGGGGGACCCCCAACGCGAAATGCCCTTGCAGATCTACCTGCCCGAGTCGGGCTTGACCCTGGACGATCTGACGGATCGGGTCAACGACCAGCTTGTGCGGGACGGCCGCGTGATTGTGGTGGTGAGCGAAGGGTTCGAGGTCGCTGGAACGGAGGCGGTGCGGGACGCCTTCGGCCACGCCCAGTTCAGCGCGGGACCCCTGACCGCCCAGCAGGCCATCGTCAACCACCTGAACCGTGTCGGACTGAAGGCCGCGGGGGCCGCCCGCGGGCAGGTTTCGGGCACCGACCAGCGGGACGCCATCATTTACGCGTCAACCGTAGACCTGGAGGAGGCCTACAAGGTGGGACAGAGTGCGGTTGCCATCGCCGTCGAGCATGGATCGGGCTTCATGTCCACCATCATGCGACGGCCGGGTCCCGTCTACGCCGTGGACTACGGCCGGGTGCCGCTGGAAGTGGTGGCCAACTCGGAGCGGCGCTTCCCGCGGGAGTGGATCGCCCCCAGCGGTACTGACGTCACCGACGAGTTTGTCCGTTACGCCCGACCGCTGATCGGAGAGGACTGGGTCAGTGTGCCCCTCATGGGCGGCATCCAGCGTTTTGCCCGGTTGCGGCCGGTGTTTGCGGACCGCAAGCTTCAGCCCTGGGCCGAAACCCCTTAGACGGGCCCTCCCTGTACGTCCCTCCGATCCGATCTGACTGGAGATTGAAAAGAACCATGGACGCCCAAGCTGAACTGAAGAACCTCCGACCCCGCAAAGAGTTCCTTGTCGCCATCGACTCTGACGGCTGCGCCTTCGACACCATGGAGATCAAGCACAAGGAGTGCTTCATCCCCAACATCATCAAGTACTGGCGGCTGCAGCCCGTGTCCCGCCACGCCCGGGAGGCGGCGGAGTTCGTGAATCTGTACTCGAAGTGGCGGGGGATCAACCGGTTTCCGGCACTGGTCAAGGTGTTCGATCTGCTTGCCGACTGGCCCGAGGTCCGGGCCCGACAGGTGAAAATCCCTGAAGCCGTTTCGCTGCGGGACTGGATCCAGCGGGAGACGCGCCTGGGCAATCCGGTGCTCAAACAGGAGGTGGAGCGGACCGGTGACCCGGTCCTGGGCCTCGCCCTGGAGTGGAGTGAGGCGGTCAACCGCACCATTGCCGACATGGTGTTCGGCGTACCTCCTTTCCCTTCGGTACCGCCGAGCCTGGAAAAAGTGTCCGCCTGGGCGGACATCATCGTGTGTTCAGCCACGCCGCTGGAAGCCCTGCGGCGGGAGTGGGAGGAACACGGGATCGACCGCTACGCCCGGCTGATCGCGGGCCAGGAACAGGGCAGCAAGCGGGAGCACATCCAGTTGGCTGCAGAGGGCCGCTATCCGAAGGAGCGGATCCTGATGATCGGCGATGCACCGGGCGATCTGAAAGCGGCGCGGGCCAACGGGGCGCGCTTTTTCCCCATTAATCCCGGCCGGGAGGAAGAATCATGGCAGCGGTTCCTGGAGGAGGGAGCGAACCGCTTCCGGGAGGGGCGCTTCGACGACGACTACGAGCGGTCTCTGATTGAGGAGTTCGACCGTCTGTTGCCGGAACAGCCTCCCTGGAAGCAGGCGTAGAGTGGGGTGCCGCGCCGGGTCCGGCGCAGAAACCCCGGGACGCTGGCAAGCAGAGGCGTCGCGGACGGTGTCCCGGCCTGAATGTGGTACCGGGTTCTTGCTTGCCTGTCCAGGCGGGGGCTGCGCTATGCTGACGGCATGAGGCTCCTGCCCCCGGATGTCGCCGCCGGTCTGCCCCCCCTGGGAAGCGACCCTTGGACCCCGTTGCGGGAGACCCTGATCCGGGTCCGCCTGTATGATCCCTCCAGCCGCTGGGAATGGCTGGTGATGGAGTTCGACGGCGAAGAAAGCTTTTTCGGCCTCGCCCTGTCCGGCTCCGCCGCTGTGGCCGGGGTGTTCCGCCTGACCGAGCTGGAATCTCTGACAACCGAGGATGGCGCGCCCGCCATCCGGCGGGATCCCGACTTCGTGCCACTGACAGTGGGCAAGCTGGCCGAAAGCAACCTGGCGGTCCGGCGGCTTCTGGCAGAACCCAATCCCCGCGAGCAGCAGGCGGCCTCAGGTCTGGTCCGCCTCGAGTGAATCGCGGCCCGGAGATTCGGCCAGCAGCTTCTCGATCTCGTCCAGTTCCCGCTTGATCTCCTGCAGCGCCCGCCGTTTCGCCCCCTCCAGCGCGCCGTGAAACAGGGGCAGATCGTCCCGCTGGCCCAGGGCTTCCTGCTGGAGACGGGCGTTGGCCCCAGCAATGGTGTAACCCTGTTCGTAAAGCAGGCTCTTGATGTTCTCGATCAGCTCCAGGTCGCTGCGACGGTAAATCCGCTGTCCGGCGGTGTTCTTGTTCGGGCGCAGCCGCGTGAACACGGTCTCCCAGTAGCGCAGAACGTGGGGCTCCACTTCACAGATCCGGCACACTTCGCCGATCTTGTAGAAAAGCTTCCGCTGGTTCTTGGCCATGTGCCTAAAGTTCGATCAGGCGGGACGGGTGGAACGTGACCTGACGGCTGGGAGGCAGCTCGATCTTCTCCCCGGTCTGCGGATTGCGACCGGTCCGGGCCTTCCGTTCGACAACCTGGAAACTTCCGAATCCGGTGAGCTTCACCCGTGCATTCCGGGCGAGCTCCTGCTTGATACGGTCCAGGATCATGTCGACCATCTCCAGCGCCTCGCGATAGGAGACCCCTCCATGTGTTTCGTGGACGATCTGCGCCAAATCCGCCTTGATCATCGTTTACGGTCCCCTGCCGCCTGCGTGGTCAGGAACGGCATGTTATGGAGGACTCCCAGGGGTGTCAAGGGGGCGGACAGGCGGATGGAAGGCCGGATCAGCGGCCGGCAGATGCGGGCTTCTGCACCACCCGCAGGGGAGAGGCAAAAAACCCGTAACGCTCCCGGAGGCGGTTGGCCACCAGGCGCTCGGTGGAGACATGCAGTTTGTCGCGGCCTTTCAGAAACAGCACGAAAGTCGGGGGTGCCGCCCCCACCTGACAGGCGTATTTCAAGGGGAAACGGTGACCGCTGGGACCGCGGAAACGGGCCAGCGCCGGATCACTGCGCAGGAAGGCGTTCAGCTCCGACGTGGGCACCCGGATCCGGCTGCCTGCCACCGCATCCCGGGCCAGCTCCGGCAGCCGGGAGACCCGTTGGCCGCTGAGGGCGGAGACGAACACCAGCGGTGCGTAGTCCAGATAACGCAACCGGGAACGAAACTCGCGCTCCAGGCGGATGGCGGTGTGGCTGTCCTTTTCCACCAGGTCCCACTTGTTGACCACGATCACCAGCGGCCGGCCCTCCTCATGGGCGTACCCTCCGATGGCCACATCCAGTTTGCTGACCCCCTCGACGGCATCCAGCACCAGGAACACCACATCTGCCAGTCCGATGTTCTTGTGGGCCATGACCACAGCCAGCTTCTCGGCAGCCAGCCCGGTGCGGCTCCTGCGCCGGATGCCGGCCGTATCCACGATGCGGAACTGACGGCCCTCCCAGCGAAAGACGCTGTCCACCGCATCGCGGGTCGTCCCCGGGATTTCGCTGACGATCACCCGTTCCTCTCCCAGGATGCGGTTGACCAGAGAGGACTTGCCGACATTGGGACGGCCGATGACGGCGATCCGGATCTCGTCCGGCGACGCCGGAAGGCGGGACTCGGGAACGCGTTCGCCGATGGCCTCCAGCAGATCGTCGACTCCGGCACCATGCTCGGCGGACACCGGCAGGATGCGGGGAGCCCCCAGCTTGCTGAACTCCGGCACGGCCGCCTCCACCGCGGGGACATCCACTTTGTTGGCGACCACCCAGAACTCGGTCCCGCTGACCCGCAGGTAGTTGGCAACTTCCTCGTCCAGCGGGGTGACCCCGGCCCGGGCGTCCACCAGCAGCAGCACCAGGTTTGCACTGGAGACCGCCACCGCGGCCTGTTCGAAAACCTTCTCGGAAATGGCCTCCCGGACCCCCGGCAGGATTCCTCCGGTGTCCACCAGTTCGAAGCAGCGGTTTTCCCACTGCACGGTGTGAAATAGCCGGTCCCGGGTGATGCCGGGCTCGTCACCGACCAGAGCCTTGCGGGTCCGGGTCAGGCGGTTGAACAGCGTGGACTTGCCGACGTTGGGACGGCCGACGATGGCGACGCGGTACATGGCGATTCAGGGACCGGTCACACCGGTGACGAGGCACGCGCCAGCCGGGCCCGCAGATGCGGAACGATGAGCTCTCCGTGGAAGCGACCGTTCTCAATGAAGATGCGGTTGGTGTGCCGTCCGGAAACCACCGAACCGGCCAGGTAGATGCCCGGAACATTGGTTTCCAGGGTCTCCGGATTGTGCTTGGGGATGAATTCTTCAGGATCGACTTCCACGCCGGCCGACTGCAGCAGCCCGGGATCCGGATGGTAGCCGGTAAGCAGGAAAGTGAAATCCATCTCCAGCTCGAGCTCGCCGTCCGGTGTCTCCACCAGCGCCGAGTGGGGCCGGATCAGGCGCAACCGGCTCTGGAACAACGCACGGATTTCTCCATTTTTGATGCGGTTTTCAATGTCAGGCTTGATCCAGTACTTGATCTCAGGGCGCAACTGGGGTCCCCGGTGGACGAGGGTGACAGCAGCGCCGTTGCGGTAGAGCTCCAGAGCGGCGATGGCGGCCGAGTTCTTGCCGCCTACCACGACGACGCGCTTGCGGTGGCAGGGGTGGGGGTTGTGGTAGTAGTGGCTGACGTTGGGCAGGTCTTCCCCGGGGATACCCAGCCGATTGGGGTGATCGTAGTAGCCGGTGGCAACCACCACCTTGCGGCAGCGGTGTTCATGCCGTTCGCCGAACCATCCCTCGGTATGGATGGTGAAATCGTTGTCGGAGCCGGCGATGGCGGTTACGCGTTCATAGTCGCGGATCTGCAGGCGGTGGTAATCCGCCACCCGCCGATAGTACTTGAGGGCGTCGGCCCGGTTGGGTTTCTCCTTGGCCACCACGAAAGGGACATCGCCGATCTCCAGCAGTTCGGCGGTGGTGAAGAAGGTCATGTTCTCGGGATAGTGGTAGATGGAGTTCACCAGGCAGCCTTTCTCCACCACCAGCACGTCAAGTCCGGCCTGTCGGGCGTAGATGGCGCAGGCCAGTCCGGCGGGTCCCGCCCCGATGACGACAACATCCCGGATTTCCTGCATTTGACACGTCCTCGCCGGGTTCACTAGAATACCGAGCCACCGGGCGATTAGCTCAGTTGGTTAGAGCGCCGTCTTCACACGGCGGAGGTCACTGGTTCGAGCCCAGTATCGCCCACCACTTGCTTGAGGCTGCCTATTCTAACAGCTTCCCGGTCCGGAGACGGTGCAGGGCTGAGGCCTGCGGCGTGGGAAGGGGGGTCCTTGCGACTGACTGTACTGGTGTTCGGGTCGGTGGCTGCCTTGTGGGCGACGGTGCGGGCGGAGGTGGTGGAGTCTTCGCCGACCGGATTCCAGGTCCGAACTTCCGTGGAGGTGGGTGTCCCGTGTGAGGGGGCTTACCGCGGGCTGGTGGAGGAGGTGGACCGATGGTGGGATCCCGCCCACACGTATTCGGGATCTGCATCCAATCTTTCCTTGGAAGCGTCGGCCGGCGGGTGTTTCTGTGAACGCTATCCCGGGGGAAGTGTGGAGCACAGGATGTCATCTGAACCCCCTTC
The DNA here is from genome assembly GCA_964524795.1 of uncultured Acidobacteriota bacterium. Lineage (GTDB taxonomy): Bacteria > Acidobacteriota > UBA6911 > RPQK01 > JAPXNP01 > CAZGEH01. The sequence continues at coordinate 281,205 of CAZGEH010000003.1, read as the reverse complement.
GTGAAGCCCGGCTAAGGCTCCAACCGGCGGATCTTCAGGTTCCGGAACCAAACCTCGTCATTGTGATGCTGCAAGGCGATCGGGGTCTCGCGCCGGGGCATCTCCACGAGATATCGATACACCGGTGACGACTTGGACCACCTCAGTTCCAGCCGGCTGCGCACCGCCTCGGAGTCCAGATCGATCCCCAGCACCCGCCGGCCGTTCAGCCAATGGCTGACCCGGTTCCCGCGAAGCAGAATCCGCGACCGGTTGAACTGTCCCACCGGCAGCGTGGCATCGGAATCGGGCGCTGCCAGGCCGTAGACCGCCCCTGCCGTCCGGTCGGCGTTGACCAGGGCGTCGGCGTGTCCGCGGTTGTCGATCAACTGGTACTCGAAGCCGATCAGGTACTCTTCAATCCGGTCCTGGGGACCCAGGCGGGAGCGGTCGCCCAGACGGTGGGCAAGCTCGTAATCGACCTTGTCTTCGAACCGGCTGGAGTGAGGGTTGGTACGGCCCTCCACCAGCACCGCCCGCTCCTGGATCCGGTACTTGACTCCGCTGTTACCGCCTCGGGAGATCTTCCAGTCGAAGACCAGTTCAAAATCGCCGAAGCGCTCGATGGTGAGAAGGTCTTCGCGCAGTCGGGGGTGGTCGATTCCCTTGATGCAGCCGTCTTCCACCACCCAGGCGTCGCCGGGGGGCGTTTCCCCCGCAGGGTCTTCCCAGCCGGCAAGAGTCCGGCCGTCAAAGAGCAGCTTCCAGCCCTGGGCCGCCTCCTCCGGGGTCAGACGGTTATTGGGGTCGGGGCCGGCGGGGCTGCAGCCGTAAGCCAACAGGCCCACTGCCACCAGCCGCAGAAGGCGGCTCCCGGACCGACGGCGGAAGGTCCCTGGCGTAAGGCGTGAGGCTTTCACCGAGCGCACATCGTAGCATCCACCGCCGGCGCGGGCGAGAACCGGGCGCCTGTCGCCGGCTGAAATCCGGGGCGGGTAGAATGGACGGTACGATGCTGCGGTTTTTCCATCGGGCGTTTCGGGCAGGGGTCCTGGTGGCGGTTCTTGCCTGTGGAGGGAGGGACGACGCCGACCTGCTTTCCCTGGAAGCCCGGATCCGTGCCGAGTTCCCCGACGTGCCGCAGCTCTCCACCGCCGAGTTGGCCGCCTGGCTGGCGGATCCCGTTCGACCGCAACCCTGGCTGATTGATGCCCGCTCCCGGGAAGAGTACAAGGTCAGCCATCTGCCCGGCGCGATCCCTGCCGCCACTGTGGCGGAAGTGGAGGAAGCCACCGGCGGCGACCATGCACGTTCTCTCGTGCTCTACTGCTCGGTGGGCTACCGCTCGTCGGCGCTGGCCGCCCGGCTGCAGGCCGCCGGCTACACCCACGTCTACAACCTCGAGGGTTCGATCTTCCGGTGGGCCAATGAGGGCCGGCCGGTGTTCCGCGGCGGAGACCAGGTCCGGCAGGTCCATCCTTACGACGCCTCCTGGGGTCGATACCTGGACCGGAGCCTGTGGAGCTTTGGGGAGTGAGGGCCGGGAGTTCAAGGGGTCTCCGTGTTCAGGGGTTTTGAGAGTCTGGAGCGCAGGGCCTCCTGCCCGGGCGGAGTCGGAACACCACGTTGAAGCCTCCTGCCGGCTCGCATATGATGCAGACCGCGCAAGTGAAAACTGACCGGCAGTTTTGAAGCAGAACAGGAGTCGATCGTGAGCGAACAGGGCAAGAAGATCACATTCGCCGGAGGCCGAATTCAGGTTCCCGACCACCCCATCATCCCGTTCATCGAAGGCGACGGCATCGGACCCGACATCTGGCGGGCCACCGTCCAGGTCATCGACGCCGCCGTGGAGAAGGCGTATCAGGGCCGGCGACGCATCGTGTGGAAGGAGATTTTCGCCGGCGAGAAGGCCTATGCCCATTTCGGGGAGTGGCTGCCGAAGGCCACTGTGGACGCCATCGCCGAATACGCGGTAGCCATCAAGGGTCCACTGACCACGCCGGTGGGCGGGGGCATCCGCAGCCTGAATGTGTCCCTGCGCCAGTTGCTGGATCTCTATGCCTGTGTCCGGCCGGTGCGCTATATCGCCGGCGTCCCGTCCCCCGTACGCCAGCCGGAGAAGCTCAATGTCGTCATCTTCCGGGAAAACACGGAAGACGTGTACTCGGGCATCGAATGGGAGCAGGGAACGGAAGACGCCCGCAAGGTCATCGACTTCATCAACACCTCTTTCAACAAGCGGATCCGTCCTGACTCCGGAATCGGCGTCAAACCCATCTCCATTTTCGGAACCCAGCGGCTGGTACGGATGGCCATTCGTTATGCCCTGGACCACGGACGCAGGCGGGTGACCTTGGTCCACAAGGGCAACATCATGAAATTCACGGAAGGGGCTTTCCGGGACTGGGGCTACCAGTTGGCCAGAAGCGAGTTCGCCGACGTCTGCATCGACGAGAAAGAGCTCTGGGAGAAATACGGCGGCAAGATTCCTGAAGGGAAGATTCTGATCAACGACCGCATCGCCGACGCCATGTTCCAGCAGGTGCTGTTACGGCCTGACGAATACGAGGTCATCGCCCTCCCCAACCTCAACGGCGACTATCTCTCCGACGCCTGCGCCGCCCAGGTGGGCGGTCTGGGGATGGCGCCCGGCGCCAACATCGGGGACACCGCCGCCCTGTTCGAGGCTACCCATGGTACGGCGCCCAAGTACGCCGGCCAGGACAAGGTCAATCCGGGTTCGCTCATTCTCAGTGCAGTCATGATGCTGGAGCATCTCGGCTGGCAGGAGGCCGCGGACCGCGTCTACCGGGGCCTGGAGCGGACCATCGCCCAGAAGCGGGTCACCTACGATCTGGAGCGCCAGATGGAGGGCGCCACGGTCGTCCGGACCAGCGAATTCGGTGCCGCCATCGTGGAAAACCTGTAACCAGCGGCGTCCCGGCGGGCCAGCCGGGCAAGGGAGGAGGTCCTGCTATGGAGAAAAAGGTCACCGTCGTCGGTGCGGGTCATGTGGGTGAGGTAACCGCCCAGCGGATCGCGGAAAAGGAGCTGGCGGATGTGGTCCTGGTGGACATCGTGGAAGGGATGCCCCAGGGCAAGGCGCTGGACTTGCTGCAATCGGGTCCGGTGGAGAAATATGATTCCCGCGTCACCGGCACCAACAGCTATGAGGCCACCGCAGGCTCAGACGTGGTGGTCATCACCGCCGGCGTTCCCCGCAAGCCGGGCATGAGCCGGGATGACCTGCTGATGACCAACGCGGGGATTGTCGCCAAGGTCACCGAAGAGGTGGCCCGTCACAGCCCCGACGCCATCCTGATCCTGGTCAGCAATCCGCTGGACGCCATGTGTCATGTCGCCCGCGCCGTCAGCGGGTTCCCTCGGGAAAGGGTGATCGGTATGGCGGGGGTCCTGGATTCGGCGCGGTTCCGGACCTTCATCGCCATGGAGCTGGACGTGTCGGTGGAAAGCACCCACGCCTTCGTGCTGGGCGGCCACGGCGACACGATGGTTCCGCTGGCCCGCTATTCAACGGTGGCGGGCATTCCGCTTACCGAACTGCTGCCGGCGGAGCGGATCGAGGCCCTCATCCAGCGGACCCGCGACGGGGGCGCCGAGATCGTCAAACTGCTCAAGACCGGCAGCGCCTATTACGCCCCTTCGGCAGCGGCGGTGGAGATGGTGGAATCGATCCTCAAGGACAAGAAGAAGATCCTGCCCTGTGCCGCCTACCTGGAGGGAGAGTACGGGGTCAACGGACTGTATCTGGGTGTGCCCATCAAGCTGGGCCGCCGGGGGCTTGAGCAGATCATCGAGATCCGTCTGAGCCCGGATGAGTCCGCGGCGCTGAAGAAGTCCGCAGGAGCGGTCCAGGAGCTGGTGGACGTGCTGCGGGCCAACGGGTATCGCGCGTAAAGCGTTCAAGGGGTTCAAGGGTTCAAAGGTTTAAAGGTTTAGGAGTTCAGTGGTTTAGCGGTGGTTTAGGTTGGTTTAGGGGTGGTTCAGGGGTTTCAAGGTTTAAGGGTAACCTTTGAAGCCGTTGAAGCCTTTGAGGCCTGTCACCCCCTGAGTCCCTCTCACCTTTGAACCCTTAAACCTTTGAACCTTTGAACCTTTCACATCACGTCCCGCTCGCCGGTGCGGATGTTGTAGCCTTCCTCCACCGGCAGGACGAAAACCCTGCCATCGCCGATTTCGCCGGTGCGGGTGGCCTCCATGATGGTCTGAATGGCCTCGTCCACCATGTCGTCGGGGAGCACCAGCTCCAGCTTGATCTTGGGCAGGAGACTGACGCTGTACTCCTTGCCGCGGTAAATGGCCGTGTGGCCTTTCTGCCGGCCGTGGCCGCGCACTTCGGTTATGGTCATGCCGGCGATGTTCAGCTTCGCCAACGCGTCCTTGACTTCCTCCACCTTGCTCGGGCGGATGATCGCCATCACCAGTTTCATGAGCACCGTCCTGCCGTTGCCCAAGCCGAGAAGCGGCCTCAGCTCCGGGTAATCGATTGAATGATGTTCCGCGACAGGTCCGCTTTCAGCGCCGAGCTGAGTTTACTGCCGCCGTGACTCAAGTAAAAGACATCGACCGCCTTGTAGCCTTCGGTGGAGATCAGCGCCAGATCGATGTCGATGCCCAGTTCCGCGATTTCCGTACTGATCCGGAACAACAGCCCCAGGGCGTCCGGCGCGATGATTTCCAGGATCGAGTAGCGCTCGGATTCCTCGTCCTCGAAATAGAGGCTGGGCTCGAAGTCCGGAGTCCTGCGCCGAAACAGAATGCTCTGCTCCTTGCCCTGCAGGAGCTTCCGCACGGAAACCTCGTCCACTACCGCCTTGTGCAGCAGGTCCTGGAAACGCTCTCGTTCCTCGGCATGGCGAAAGGCCTTGCGCTCGTCCGAGAACTGGAAGATGTCCAGGATGGTCTGGTCCTGATTGGCGAAGCCGAAGCCCCGCAGGATGTTCATCTCGAAGTAGGACAGCAGACCCACGATCTTCGCAAAGAGACGCTTGCGGTCCGGCGTCACCACGCACAACTCGTAATAGCTCTTTCGGCGAGACAGATGGCTTTCAACGGGATTGACCGGGCTGATGCGCCGGCACATCCGAAAGTGTTCGTAGATCTCCCGGGGAGGAGTGGAGGTCAGGTAACGGCTCGGAAACCCGTCCAGAAAGCGTTCAAAGTCCGCACGATCGATATCTGGTTCCAGCTCCTCCAGAAGTCGGGTCGCCGCCGCCTCCTGCTCAAGGCTGGCTTCGGCGATCCGGTGTTCCCCATACTCCAAGGTCAACTTCCGGTAGGTCTCCAGATAGAGCTGCCAGAGCAGATCCTTCTTCCAGTCGTTGAGCGTGCCCGGCGCCACGGCCTTGATGTCGGCGTAGGTAAGCAGGGTCAGCAACCGCAGCCGTTCCGGGTCGCCCACCAGGTCGGCAAAACGCCGGATGACTTCGTCGTCTTCCAGATCCCGGCGAAAGATCACCGCCGACATGGCCAGATGCTGCCGGATCAGGAAGCCGACCGTCTGCACGGTGTCCGCATCGAAACGGAATCGGCGCAGAGCCCGGGAAGCCATCCGGGCACTTTCTTCGGCATGGCGGCCCTCCCGGCTCTTGCCCACGTCGTGCAGCAGCAGGCTCAGCGTCAGATGGCTGGGGTTCACCGTATCCCGCAACACCGAGGCGAATCGAGGGTCCGACGAACTCTCTCCAGTGGCCAGGTCCTCGATGATCCGGATGGACATCAGCGTGTGCTCGTCCACCGTGTACTTGTGATAGAAATCCCGGATCACCCGGGCCTTGATGGTGCTGAACTCGGGGAAGAGCAGTTCTAGTACTCCCAGTTCGTAGAGCTGCGACAACGCGTGATACAGGCCCGGTCGCGGACGGAACAGGTCGAGAATCTGATTCCGCAGATCGGGCAGGTGAAGGCCTTCCCCCATTCGCGGCACCGAGTCCAGGATCAGGCTCCGGGCCTTGGTGGACAGAGGGCGCCCTTCTTCCAGCGAGATCCGGAAGGCCTCCAGGACCCCATCCAGGGTGTGCAGCGGAGGCAGATCCGCCGGACCCAGCGGATGTTCCACCTCTTCCGGTCGGGCGGCGTGCAGCATGGCGGCACAGAATCCGGAAACGGCGCGGGCGTTCAGGAAATACTCCTGCATCAGACGTTCTACCGCCACCTCCGTGCGCGGTTCGACAAATCCCAGGGCACCGGCAAGCTTCTCCTGCATGGGATGGGTCAACCGGTTGTCCGCCCGCCGGTGGAACAGATGGAGCAGGATCCGGACACGCTTCAGGAAACGGTGTGCCCGCCGGACCTCGCCCGGGGAGTAGGAAAGAAACCGCGGCTCTCCCACCAGCCGCTGCAGCCATGTGGCCGCCAGGTGATCCCGCAGACCGCCGGGAGCCTCCTTGACGTCAGGTTCGAGCTGGTAAATCGTGTTGCTGAACTGTTCGTGGCGGGCCCGCACCCCGGCCAGGATGCGTTCCAGCAGTTCGCTGCGGTGATGCTGCACGAACCGGGGATGGATCTCCTCGAGAACGGCCAGACCCAGATCTTCGACTCCCACCACAATCCGGCTGTTGAAGAGGGCCAGCACAAACTCGAAATCGTCCAGGGTCAGTCGTTGCAGATGGGCGAGACTCCACACCTGATGACCGAGATTGAGCCGTGTGTCCCAGAGGGCGTTGAGGAAGGGTGCGATGATGCCCTCCGCCCGGTCCTCGTCCAGATCGTGAACCACCAGCAGATCCACATCGGAGTGTGGGAACTGCTCCCGGCGCCCGTATCCGGCTGTGGCCAGCAGGCAAAAGCCTCCCCGGGCCAGCGCAGGTTCGGCCAACCGGCGCACCAGCCCGTCGATGTGGTCGGTGTGCATCCTGAGGTAACGGTCTGCGTCCCCGTCGGCCAGAAAGGCCTCCTCCAAAGCCCGCCGGTGCGTTTCGTACTCTGCCCGCAATTCCTGCACTTCGTTCACGTCCCAACCTCTTCCCCGCAGCTCAGCACCTGCTCCAGGTAGGAGCGTACCCAGCCGGTTACCGCCCGGTAGCGGGCCAGGAGACTCCCGGCGTCCCTTTCGCCCAGCAGCCGCGCCACCGGTTCGAGATCGCTGCCGTCGCGGGGCAGCTTACCCGGATCCAGATCCAGCAGAAACCGGGACGACTCCAGGGCGTAAAAAAACTCCACCGCCGACCTCAGTTCCGCCGCCGGAACCGCCCCAGCCAGCGTCTGGGTCTCGCTCAAAATCGATATTGCTTCCAGTAAATTATGTTCAATTACATGATGTTGTATCTGAAGATACTGGACTGCAAACTGGACGTCCAGCAGCGCCCCCCGGCCCACCTTCAGATCGTACACACCCAGCTCTTCTTCGCGTCCGATCTCCTGTTCCTTGCGCTCCCGGATGTACCTCAGATGGCGGACTTCCCCGGCGGTGAAGGGACGCCCAAAGACCAGTTCTGCCGGGTCGAACTCCAAATCCTGCGCCAGGACCACCCGCGCCTTGGTATAGGCCAGACGCTCCCATGGCTCGGCCCGCTCGTCGAAGTAGCGGCGGAACTGGGAAAGCGGTACCGCTTCCCCGGTGTGGCGGCCTTCGGGACGCAGGCGGAAGTCGACGGCATAGGCCCGTCCCGCCGCCGTGTATTCCTGCAGCTCCTCGCGAAAGGTCCACAACAGATCCCGAAACTCGGTGGCTGAGCGGGGAAGGGCGACATCATCGAACAGGAATACCAGATCCAGATCGGAGTGGAATCCCAGTTCCCGGCCACCCAGTTTGCCCAAGGCCACAAGTCCGGTGCCCGCAGCGTCCACCTGGGGGTGGGCCCGGACGGCGGCGCGCCATGCCACCTGGATGCATGCGTCGGCCAGCTCGCTCAACAGCAGGCGATTCTCCGGCTGTCCGGGACGCGCCAGCTCCCGGACGGCGATCTTGAACTCCTCGCGCTGCTTGTAGCGTCGCAACGCCTCCCGGCGCTCCTGGACACCGCCCGAGAGCACCTCGGGCATGGCGCTCAGCGCCTGGGCGTAGCGGTCCGGTGGTTCTCCCCGGAAAACCACGTCCAGCAGCTCCGGATACCGGATCAGGGTCTCGGACAGAAACTCCCCGGTCTCCAGCAGCCGTAACAGGGCCGCCGAGAACTCCGGGTTCTCCACCATCTCCGCATAAAGCGAGCTGCGCGAACCCAACGCCTCACAAAAACGGTCGAAGCGGCTGATGGCCGGGCGGGGATCCCGGCTCTCTGCCAGTTGCTCCACCAGGACCGGCACCAGATTCGCTAACAGGTTGCGCATCCGCGACGGTGAGGCAGGGAAGGTCGGCGCCTCCTGGAGCATCCGGATCCCGGTCAGCAGGCCGTCCGGGGATGCCACCCCATGCTCCCGCAGCCGTCGGATCGCCTCCTCTTCCGAAACCCCCGCACTGAGAACGATCTCCTCCAGATCCGAACGCCGGCGGGAAGTTTCGAACAGGGCTTCGTAGATCTGGTGCACCTGGCAGGTGTGGTGCTCCAGATCCCGGCGGAAAGACGCCAGCAGCTCCTGCTCATCCGTCTCCCGATAGCCCATGCGCCGGGCGCAGGCCGCCAGCGCGGCTTCGTCCTCGGGGAGGCTGTGTGTCTGCAGGTCATGGACGAGCTGGAGTTTATGTTCAAGATTACGGAAAAACACGTAAGCCATTGACAGTGCTTGGAAATCATGGAGTGTGACGAAGCCTGCATCCACCAGTTGGCGCAGGGCCTCCAGGGTATTGGGGGTCCGCAGGGCGGGGAGTTGACCGGCATAGAGGATCTGGAAGGACTGGGTGAAGAACTCCACTTCCCGGATCCCGCCGAAGCCGAGCTTGATGTTCCGGGTCTGCTCCCCGCTGTGACGCAGGGACCGGTCAGATCGCTGCTTGATCCAGCGGATCTCTTCGACGGCGGCGAAGTCCAGGTAGCGGCGGAAGACGAAATCCTGGACCGACTGGACAAAACGCCGGCCCAGCTCGAGATCGCCGGCGACTGCGCGGGCCTTGATCAAAGCCAGCCGGTCGGTGATGTCCGCCCAGTTCTGGTAGTACTGGCGGCAAGAGGATTGGGAATAGATGATCTCCCCTTTGGAGCCCATGGGCCGAAGCCGGAGATCGACCCGATACAGCCGTCCTTCGGCGGTGAGATCGGAGAGTGCTCGCAGGTACTCCCGGCTGAAACGAACCATCTCGTCATGGTCCGCTTCGTCGGCGTGGACGAACAGCAGATCGATATCGGAGCTGAAGTTCAGCTCGCGGCCGCCGAACTTGCCCAGGGCGACGACGGCAAAGCCCTGGGCTGCCGCCGGCCGTTTTGCGGCCAAGACCAGAAAGCAGCGGTGCAGCAGGGCTTCGGCAAGGTCCGAGATCTGGTGCACGGTCTGTTCCAGAGTGGCGCGTCCCAGCAGATCCTGGGTGCCGATGCGCAGTGCCTCCCGCCGGCGCAGGCGGCGCAGCGCGTCCAGAGCCGCCGTCGGGGCAGGGAACGGCCGCGTGAGCTCTTCCGCCTGGCGGTGGAAGTAGTCCGCATCGGGACAGCGGTCCAGTCGACCCCGCTCCAGCAGCCAATACAGGTACTCGGGGTTACGGTTGAGAGTCTGGGCCAGATAGGGGGAGGCGCCCAGGATTCCCATCAGCACCTCCGCCGCCCGGGGGTTTTCTCCCAAAAGCACCACCAAGTTGCGGGGACTGGGGACGTGTTCCAGGAAGCCGAGAAAACGGGCTGCGGCTGCGTCCGGATCGGCCGACCGGCCCATTTCCCCCAGCAGGATCTCGGCGGCTTCGGCCAGCGGCCGGGGATCGCCCAACAACTCGGCGGCCTGCTGCAGGTACCGGTCTACCTCCGCAATCTGGCGAAAGCCCAACGCTTGGAGCAGTTCCGCCACGGCCGCCGGGTCCGGATCGGGGGCCAGGAACAGGTCCGCGGGCTGCATGCGCCGCTGATTGTAGCCTGTTCCTGGCCCAGGGTTCAGAGACCGGGCATCAAATGTCAAAGTACAGCGCGAACTCGTACGGATGCGGCCGCAGGCGGATGGCATCCACCTCCCGTTTCCGCTTGTATTCGAGCCAGGTCTCGATCACGTCGCGGGTGAAGACGTCTCCCTTGAGCAGGTAGTCATGATCCCGTGCCAGCGCATCCAGCGACTCCTCCAGGGAGCCCGGGGTGTTCTGGACCTTCGCCATGTCTTCAGGCTCCAGGTCGTACAGATCCTTGTCCATGGGATCGGGCGGCATGATCTTGTTCTGGATCCCGTCCAGGCCCGCCATGAGCATCGCCGCGAACGCCAGGTAGCCGTTGGCCGAAGGGTCGGGCGAACGGAACTCGATCCGTTTCGCCTTCTCGGAGCGCGAATAGGCCGGAATGCGGACGCAGGCGCTGCGGTTGCGCATGGAGTATATGAGGTTGATGGGGGCCTCGTAGCCGGGCACCAGCCGCCGGTAGGAGTTGGTGGTGGGAGCACAGAACGCCATCAGCGAGGAGGCGTGCTTCAGCAGGCCGCCGATGTAGTACACGGCCAGCTTGCTCAGGTCGGCATAGGTGCCGGCTTCGTAGAACAGGTTCTTCCCGTTCTTCCACAGGCTCTGGTGACAGTGCATGCCGGAGCCGTTGTCCTGGAAGATGGGCTTGGGCATCAAAGTCACGGTTTTTCCGTGCTTTCGAGCCACATTCTTGATGACATACTTGAATTTCAGCAGCTTGTCGCCCATGGAGGTCAGGGTGTCGAACCGCATGTCGATCTCACACTGGCCGCCGGTGGCGACTTCGTGATGATGGATTTCCACCTGGATGCCGATCTGCTCCAGGGTCAACATCATCTCCGTGCGCAGATCCTGCAGGGTGTCCATGGGAGGAACCGGGAAGTAGCCCTCCTTGTAACGTGGCTTGTAGCCGAGATTGGGGTTCTCCTCCCGGCCTGAGTTCCAGAAGCCCTCGGTGGAATCGAGATAGTAATAGCCCTTGTTGTAGGTCTGGTCGAAGCGGACCTCGTCCAATACGAAGAACTCCGGTTCGGGACCGAAGTACGCCGTGTCGGCGATTCCGGTGGACTGCAGGTATTTTTCAGCCTTGCGTGCGATATAGCGCGGGTCTCGCGAATAGGGTTCTCCCGTGATGGGGTCGCCCACGTCACAGATCAGGTTCAGCGTCCGGACCTCGGTGAAGGGATCCTCGAAGGCGCTGGCGGGATCCGGGAAAAGGAGCATGTCGCTTTCCTGGATCTGCTGGAATCCGCGGATGCTGGAGCCATCGAAGCCGAAGCCCTCCACGAAGCTGTCCTCGGTGACTTCCTTGGGGTTGGCGGTAAAGTGCTGCCAGAGCCCGGGCAGGTCGCAGAAGCGAAGATCCACCGCCTGGATCTCCCGGTCCTTGATGAGCTGCACAACCTCTTTCGCGTTCATCTTCTTCTCTCTCCTCTCTGTGTGGGTCGGATCTGCCGACTGTCGCCTCACGCCACCCGGCGCGATTTGCGTGCACAGATTTCCCCTATTTTGGACATTTTTGTCGTCCTGTCAACTCGAAGACTGCATTTTGTCACTTTTCATTGTGCAAATCGTCACCTTCAAGGCTGACGTTCTGCCGGATCGGACGTGACGGATTGCAGAAATGTGATGGCCAACCGGGCGGAAGGTCATCCGCGGGAAAGCACCCGCCTTGCGCGGTTCCCGGATCTTGCCGACCCGCTTGACTCGCGCCCGGGGCCCGTGCATTCTGGGCGCTGACTTCCAGCCGGGCCCGGCGCCGCCCCGTCGTCCGGAAAGTGGCCGCCGATCGCCCGAGACCTGAGGAGGGGGGAGCGGATCATGGACCACAATGCTTGGACAATTGTTGTCGGACTGAGCGGTTCGTTTGGGCTGGGGATGTGTTTTGCCCTGCTCGGCTCCATCGCCGTCAAGATGATGCCCCGGATGGAGATCGACCAGGCGCGCTTCGGAACCATGATTTCGGCCTTCATGGGGGCCTGTCTGGTGGCTTCGCTGGCGGTCGGGGTGATGATGGACAGTCTGGGCTACCAGATGGTGGCGGTGGTCGGCTTCGCCGCCGCAGCGGTGGCGGTGCTGCTGCTGGCCAACGCCCGGAGTTCCGGAGCCGGCATGCTGGCGTGCATTTTGCTGGGCATCGGAGCCATGGCCTGCAACACCACGGGCAACGTGCTGGGAACCAGCGTCGTCCAGACTCTGTTTGAGGGAGGAGATGCGGCGGCCGCCAATAACCTGGTGAACGTGTTTTTTGGACTGGGCCTGTTTCTCACTCCGTTTCTGGTGAGTTTCCTGTTCGAGAAGGTCAGCTATGAACAGGCCGTTTCGGTGCTGGGAGTGGTCCTGCTGATCCCTCTGATCCCGTCGTTTCTCGCGCGGTATCCGGCGGCGCCGGAAGGGTTTACGCTGGGCGACGCCTTCGGCCTGCTGAAGGAGCCGGTGACGATCGTGGCGGCCCTGGTCCTGTTCTGCTACATCGCCCTGGAGTCGAGCTTCACGAACTGGCTGGCCCCCTTCGGCAAGGAGGTGATCTCCCGGGCCAGGCCCGAGCTGTCCACTGACAAGGTGGATGCTTCGGCGGCGCGCCTGCTGTCGGCGTTTGCCATTGCCATGATGTTGGGCCGACTGGTGACGAGCCTGTCCGGGATCACGGCGGCAGGGGGTTGGCTGATCGCAGGGGCGGCGGTGATCTCGGCGGTGATCATCGTGGTCATGGGCCGGATCACCAGTTCGGGTGCGGCGTTCTTCCTGGCAGCGGCGGCGGGGCTGGTATTCGCTCCGGCTTTCCCCACGACGGTGGGAGTGACTTTCGCCAAGTTCGGGGGCGCCAGCGGCAGCCTGTTCGGAATCATCTTTGCGGTGGGCCTGGCGGGAGCGGTGATTGTCCCCAAAGCCATCGGCAATCTGGCCAAGGGGACCTCGGTGCAGAAAGCTCTCAAGCTCCTGCTGCCGGCCTGCGTCCTGCTGGCGGTGCTGGCGATCATCCTGCACACCCGGCCGAATGTCTGACCCGGGCGGCCGGGACGCCGGAGCGGTCAAAACCCCGGCAGTGAGGCCAGAGACCGGCCGTCGACGGTTTGCGGCACTGGAATGCCCAGCAGTTCAGCCAGCGTCGGCGCGACGTCGACTGTCGCCACCCGGTCCTGGTGGCGCGCCGGTGCCAGACCCGGCACCAGAAAGACCAACGGCACATGGGTGTCGTACCGGTACGGCGTCCCGTGGGATGTGCCGGTGCCGGTGGCGGTCAGGAAATACTCCTGGGTCTGGACCAGCAGGTCGGGACTCCGGCCTGCGAGGTAGCTGTTGCGGAACAGCCGGCGGAAAGCCTCCAGCTCTCCGGCGGCGGGGTCGGGTGCCTCCAGCTCGGTGCGCGTCCACACCTTGCGGATGAAACCGCACTGCTCCAGCAGGGCCGCGGCGTCACGCTCCACCTCCCCCCGCCGCCGGTTGGTGCGTCCCACGGCGGCATAGTTCAGATAGAAGCCGCTCAGGAACCAGTCTTCTTCGGCGCCGTAGCGTTTGAGGAATTCCAGACCCCGGCGTTGGATGCATTGGATGTCCAGCGCCCCAAGCCGGCCGGCGGGAAGTCCCAGATGCTGACGGTACTCGGGCAGCTCCATCGCCCCGTGGTCGGCGCTGAACACCACCCAGTAGCGGCCGCGTCCCACCGCTTCGTCCAGGCGTTCGAAGAAGCGTCCCAACGCCCGGTCCATGCGCAGAAACTCGTCCACGATTTCAGGGCTGTTGGGACCGAACGTATGACCCACCGAGTCCAGAGCCGACAGGCTGACTCCCAGAAAATCGGTGGCCTCGCCGCCCCCCAGGCGCTCACCTCTGACCAGCGAGTCCACGAACTCCAGCAGGTATTCATCCATGAAGGGGGTCTCGCCGAAGGAGGCATAGAAGTCGCGGTCAGGCGCCAGCGAGGCGTCGCCCAACGCATAGGGGAACCGGCGCGTAAACCAGCCGCGGTCGGCCGGCGTTACCTGCAGTCCGGCGGGGTCCCTGATCTCCTCCAGCGGCTCCCACAACCCTCCGAAACGGGTCGCGGGCAGCCCGGCGGCGTTGAACGCCCGGGCCCACTCCGGAAGCTCCGACAGATAGTAAGTGCTGGAGACAAACTCACCGGTACCGGCGTCGTACCAGTACGCGGCATCCGCGTGGTGTCCCCCCAACAGCACGGCCGCACGGTCCTTGCGGCTGGCAGTAAAGGCCCGTGAGCCGGGCTGTGCCTGCTTGAGCCAGTCGGCAAGGGCCGTGACCAGCAGGTTGCGGGGCGAGCGACCTTCCGAATCGCTTTCGCCCGCGGAGGTAACCAGACGGGTCGAAGCATCGTCAACGCAATACACTCGACGCCGTCCATCGTCTTCGAACCACTCGTTGCCGACGATTCCCGAAGTCCGGGGATAGGCACCGGTCGACAGCGTGGCGTGGCCCGGGGCGGTGGCGGTCACCGCGTGATCCTGGTGGGCGTCCAGGAAGGTGACTCCTTCCCGGCGCAGCCGGGCCAACCCGCCCTGAAATTCGGAAGCGAAGCGCTCCAGATACTCCGCCCGCCCCTGGTCAATGACCAGCATGACCACCAGTCGCGGCCGCTCGGGTGAGGACGCGGCGAACGCAGGCGGAAATTCGGGTCCGGCGACCGGCAGGATTCCAAGGAGGCACAGCGCCCGCAGGCTGATGCGCAGGCATTCACGGAGAGGCCGTCTCGGGGGTGTCATGGAGTTGCTCCATCAGGTAGTAGCCGATGAGATGTTGCATGAGGAAATGGGCGTCTTCGATCCGCCCCATATGCTCGGAGTGGACCTGCAGGGAGAGCTGGGAGAGAGCGGCCAGCCGGTTGTTGGGCCGGCCCCCGCTGAAGCCGATGGTGATCAGGCCGTGAGCGTTGGCCCATTCCACCGCCCGCAGAACGTTGGGGGACTGTCCGCTGCCGCTGAAAGCCAGCAGCAGGTCGCCCGGCTCGGCGAAATTGCGCAACTGCTCCACGAACACCTGGCTGAAATCCAGGTCGTTGGCCAGGGCGGTCATCCAGGAGACGTTGTCGGTCAGCGCCAGCACCTTGAAACGGCGGGCGCGGTGCAGGGAAGCGCCTTTGCCCAGATCGTTGGCAAAATGGCTGGCGGTGGCGGCGCTGCCTCCGTTGCCGCAGATGAAGACGCGGCGGCCGTTTTCGCGGGCCTCTTCCAGGAGGGCAATGGCTCGCGCTACACCTTCCAGGGGCAGGTTGCGCAGCGTCTCCAGACACTGCGACAGGTAGGATTGCAGATAACGGTTGACGGCTGTCGGATCCATGGTGGTTCTGTCCAGGTTTTCGGGGCGACGGCAAGCCTCCGGATTCGGGTCCGTCCGCGGGCGGCCGGCTTCGACGGCAGGCCGGCGACGAAGTCGCACCCGCCGGGAGCTTCCTTATATCATCGGGGCGGCGGATTGTCACAGGGCGCGAAGGCGACACCGCCTCGCACAGGTGAACGCCGGAACGGAAAGAAAAAACAATGTCCATCCTCTGTCTGGAAAGCGGAGGCACCAAACTGGTAGCGGCCTGGGCTGACGGCGAGGCGCGGCTGCAGGAAAGGGAAGTGGCCTACCGGCAGCCGGAGCAAACCGCAACCCAGACGCTGGAGGTTCTGATCCGGCTCGGCCGACAGGTGGCGGCGGGACGACCGCCTTCGGTGGTGGCGCTCGGTTTCGGCGGTCTCGTGGACCGCCGCCGCCAGGCACCCGCCGGCTGTTTTCATGAGCCCGGATGGGAAGGCCTCGATCCCGCCCGCACTCTGGCCGACGCCTTCTCGGCCCCGGCCTGGCTGGAGAACGACTGCAAGCTGGCTGCCCTCGCGGAGGCCGCCCGCGGTGCCGGACGCCCCGGCGACCGGCTGCTGTACGTCACCGTGGGTACCGGCATCGGCGCCGGCTACGTCCACGGCGGCCGGCTGCTGGCTCTGGGTGATCTGGGCGAGATGGAGGTGGGACATGTGGTGGTGGAGCCCAAAGGTCCGCCCTGCGGCTGCGGACAGCGGGGTTGCCTGGAAACTCTCTGTTCCGGCCCCGGCCTGGAAGAATTGTCCCGCTGGCTGACCGGCCGGACGATCACCGCTCACCACCTCATGCAACACTGGAGATCCAATGAGGCAACCGCAAGCCAGATAGTCGAAACCGCAGCGGAATACATGGCGCTTGCCCTGGCGGCCGCCGTCAATCTCACCGTTCCCACCTGCGTGGTCCTGGGCGGCGGGGTGATGACCGATAACCCGGAATATCTGGATCTCGTGCGCCGGAAGACCATGCAGCGGGTCTTCCCGCCCTTTCGGGCCGCGGTCCGCTGGGAACTGTCCGCCCTGGGTTCGGACGTGGTCTGTCAGGGAGCGGCGCTCTGGGCTCTCCAGCGTCTCGGGCAAGGCGGCCCGGGCGGCGACTTGCAAGGGGCTCCGGGAAGCAACTAAGCTCTCAGGACGCCAGAACGGCGGAAAGGACGCACTCCCATGGCTGACGAGCAGAACGCTGTCATCGCTGAGATGGAAAAGGGCTACGGGGAAAAGATCCTCTTCAGCGTCAGCGAGTTCAAAGGAAAAAAGTACGCTAACATCCGCATTTACTATGAAGATGATGAAGGCGACTGGAAACCTACCAAGAAAGGGCTGAGCATTTCCATGGACAGCTATCCGGAGTTTCGTGAGCGGCTCGGGAAGCTGGAGGACTATCTGCGGGAGCAGGGCTACCTGCGGGACTGAGAGAGGGAGGGCTTGACGCACCATGGCATGTGAGATCAAGTGCAATGCGCACGGGCCGCTGGTGATTTCGGGGGAGTTCGAGCTGAAGGATGCGGCCGGCCGGACCTTCGGCCTGGGCGGGCGGACGACCATCAGTCTTTGCCGCTGTGGTGGTTCCGAGAACAAACCATTCTGTGACGGTTCCCATCGCCGGATTGGCTTCCAGTCGCAGGTGGAGTCCCGGGACTTGCCCCCGCGGGGCTGAGCGGGTCTCGCGGGAACCCCACCCGACCCCTTTACACCTTTGAACCTTTGAAGCCTTAAACCTTTCCGCCGTTTTCCAACCCCGAATAGTTGACATAATCTATCTTATGCGACGATACGGCTCAGGGCCGGGACAGCGGCGCGGGACGCAGGACACTGGATCCGGGACGCGGGAATCAGGAGTCGGACAAGCGCGTTCGTGCAGCGCCCGTCGGGTTCGGGCGGTCCTGCGAGCAGCGCCTGCCCTTCAGGATGGGCCAGCGCGGGCAGGACGGCTTGGCCGCAGCCTGATTAAGAGTGGGCAGGTGTGGGGGGCGCCGTGCGGGGGATCACCGGCAACCGCCGGCCAGTGCCCTCCCGGCTCCGGTGTCCCGTCTCCCGACTCCCCCATCTACATCTTGTACTTGCCGAGATCCTCAGGGCGGAGGTTCTCCAGCCACCGCCGGACCTCGTCGGGATCGAGCTTCTCGCGATCCAGGGTAATGTTGCGACTGCTCTGAATCACCTCTTCCGTGACGTAGATGGGGGCATCGACACGCAGGGCCAGCGCGATCGCGTCGCTCGGACGGCTGTCGATGAGAACTTTGCGGGTATCCAGGCTGAGGTGGATGACGGCGTAGAAGGTGTTGTCCTTGAGCTGGGTGACGACCACCTTCTCCACCTCGGCTCCCAGCGTGACGAGGATGTTCTTGAGGAGATCGTGAGTCATCGGCCGCGGAGTGTCGACCCTTTCGATCTGCAGGGCGATGGCGTTGGCCTCGAAGATCCCCACCCAGATCGGCAGGAGCGTGTTGGTCTGGATGTCCTGCAGGATGACGATGGGCGAGTTGGTGATGGGATCCATCATCAGGCCCTTGATCTTGAATTCGCGTTCCATAATCGACGACTCCCCTGCCTGCACTAAACCACCTCGGCCAGGCGGCACTGCACGACGGGCTCACCGGTGAGACTGTTCGGTCCGACTCCGGTGATGCGGACCCATGTGAGCTCGCCGGGCTGCTCATCGCCCGGAAAATTCACCACCTTGCCCGTGGTGGTGCGTCCGGAGCGCCGGATGCCATCCCGCGCCGGGCCTTCCACCAGCACTTCGAATTCGCGCCCCAGATAGCGTTCTCGATGCAGATCGAGCTGGATTTCCCTCTGAAGCCGCTGCAGGTCCATCAGGCGGCGGGTCTTGACCGCTGCCGGGACATCATCGACCCAGGCGGCCGCCTCCGTAAACGGGCGGATGGAGTACTTGAAGGAGAACATCTGCTCGTAGCGGACCTGCCGGACAAGATCCAGTGTGAGCTCGAAATCCGGTTCCGTCTCGCCGGGAAATCCGACGATCACATCGGTGGATAGGGCCAGATACCTTCCGCAGTTTCTGAGCTTTTCGACAAGCTCCAGGTACCACTCGCGGGTATGCTGCCGGCGCATGCGACGCAGGATCGGGGTTGAGCCCGACTGCACCGGGACATGGACCTGATCGCAGAGCACCGGACGCTCTCCGAGGAGGCGGATCACGTCGTCGGTGAAGTGCCGCGGATGGGGCGACGTGAAGCGAAGGCGGAGCAGGCCCGGCAGCTCCGAAATCTCAGCCAGGAGATCGGCAAAGCGGTAGCCGCGGCGCTGCGGATCCCGGTAGCTGTTGACGGTCTGGCCGAGCAGCAGGATCTCGATGTATCCCTGGTCCAACGCCCGGCGTGCCTCGGCGAGAATCAGGCGGGAGGGACGGCTGCGTTCCCTGCCCCGGGTGTGTGGCACGATGCAGAAAGCGCAATGCTTGTTGCAGCCTTCCATGATGGTGATGGATGCCCGGAAGCGGGTCGCCCGGGCCACGGCGTCGATCTCCACCGGTGCGTCGGAGTCGAGAAAACGGGTGGCGGAGCGACTGGTTCTCTGCCCCGTCTGGACTTCGTCCAGGAGATCAGGAAGTTCGTGGTAAAGGTGCGTGCCTACGACCAAATCGATGTGGGGAGCCCGCCGCAGCATGGCTTCCCCTTCCTGCTGTGCGACGCAACCGACCACGCCGATGACGAATCCGGGGTCCCGGCGCTTGCGCTGCCGCAGTTCGCCCAGCCGGCTGTAAACCTTCTGGGCCGCCTTCTCGCGGACGCTGCAGGTGTTGAGGAGAAACACGTCGGCCTCCTCCGCCGAGCAGGCCGGCACGAAGCCCCGCCGGGCCAGGAGGCCGGCGATCTTCTCCGAGTCGTGCTCGTTCATCTGGCAGCCGTGGGTCTCAATGTAAAAAGTACGGGTCATGCCTTGGCTAACCCTCATTGTACGGGAAAGCGCCGCGGGGTGGCGAAGGAAGGCGCGGGGTGGAAGTGTCGCCGCCTCGGGTGTTGGCGGGAGGGCAAACAGGGCCTAGCGGGCGGTTTCCCGCCGGCCCTGGGCCAGCAGCTCGCGGGCCTGCCGCAGGGTGGTATCGGACGCCCGATCCCCCGCCAGCATGCGGGCCAGCTCCTCGATCCTGCCGGCTTCGTCCAGGCGCTGGATGAAAATCTCGGTACGCCCGTCGCGCACCTGCTTGTCCACGCGGAAATGCTGGTGCGCAAAGGCGGCAAGCTGGGGGAGGTGGGTGACACAGAAGACCTGGCGGCGTCGGGCCACCGCGCCAAGCTTCTGGCCGAGGCTGTTGGCGGCGCGGCCGCCGATGCCGGAGTCAACTTCATCGAATACCAGGGTAGGGGGACCGGTGTCCCCTTTGACCACTGTCTTGAGGGCGAGCATGATCCGCGACAATTCCCCTCCGGAGGCGATACGGGCCAGCGGGCGGGGTTCCTCCCCCGGGTTGGGGCTGATCAGGAATTCGGCGGTTTCCAGTCCGGTTTCGGAGGGGGCAGCCGGGGTCAGTGCGACCTGGAAGACGGTCTGCTGCATGGCCAGTTCGGCCAGTTCCCGCTCGACTGCCGCCGCCAGCCGGGAGGCGGCCTGGTGGCGGCGGGCCGACAGTTCCGCGGCAGAATGCTGGTAAGCCATCTCCAGGTCTTTGAGCTCCGACTCCAGCCGACTGGCTTCCATCTCCCGGCTGTCCAGCAGCTCCAGCTCGGCGGCGATCTGTTCCCGACGAAGCAGGATCTCCTCCACGGTGGCTCCGTATTTCCGTCGCGCCTTGGCAATTTCGTCCAGCCGTTCCTCGATCTGCTCCAGGCGGTGGGGATCGAATTCCATCCGGCCCAGGTAATCCCGGGCCTGGAGGGCGATTTCCTCCAAGGCATAGCGCCCTTCCTGCAGACGGGCGATCCAGTCTTCACAGCGGGGATCCAGCCGGGCGAGTTCCTCGGCGCGCCGAACCAGGCGGTCCAGCCGCTGGAGCACGGCCGCTTCCTCCTCGTAAAGCGTCTGGAACAACTCTGATGCGGCTTCCAGGCGGCGCTCGGCACTGGCCAGCAGGCTCCGTTCCGCTTCCAGCTCCTGGTCCAGCCCAGGGGTCAGGCCAAGGCGGTCGATGTCCTGGAGCTGAAAACGGAGCAGGTCGAGCCGCTGCAACCGCTCCTGCTCGGAGTCCCGGATGGCTGTCAGTTCCCGGCGGGCCTCCTGCATGCTGGAAAAAGCTCCGGCTACGGCTCGGCGCAGCGGTTCGGCCCCGGCATAGAGGTCCAGGAATTCCAGGTGGGATGACGGTGAAAGCAGTTGCTGCTGGCTGTGCTGGCCGTGGATCTCCACCAGCAGTCCGCCCAGGGAGGCCAACGTCCCGAGGGTGACCAGGCGGTCATTCACATAGATGCGATTGCTGCCGGTCAGCGAGATTTCCCGCCGGACGCTGAGTTCGCCCGCGGCATCGGGAATGCCCAGCTCGGCCAGGCGCCGGGCAACCCGCGGATCGTGGGCGCAGCAGAACAGGCCTTCCACGCGGGCGGTTTCGAAGCCCTGCCGGATCATCTCCTGGGACGCCCGGGTTCCCACCAGCAGGCCGACGGCATCCACCAGGATGGACTTGCCGCTGCCCGTCTCGCCGCTGATGAGGTTGAGGCCGGCCTCGAACTCCAGCTCGAGGCGGCTGATGAGGGCGAAGTTCTCGATGGCGATATGCCGCAACATGGGTCAGGCCGGATCCGTGCGAAATGGTATCCGGTCGGAGCCATCGGGTACAATCGCCGGCGGCTTGCGGTTTGGCTTTGGGCTGGCGGGACGGCGTCGCAATCTCCCGGATGGTGGCTGCAGGCGGCAGACTTAACGGCACGAGGTACGGAGGAAGGCTCGTTGAACTGGATGTTGTTGCAGAGCAGCTTCGGGAGTTTCTGGGATCTGGTCGCCCACAGCGGTGCCCTTGCCCAGGCGGTGCTGTTGCTTCTGTTGGCGTTCTCCCTGTTGTCCTGGGCCATCATCTTCCGCAAGTGGCGCACCTATCGCATGGTGGAGACGCAGTCGGTGGAGTTCCATTCGGAGTTCCAGAGGAGGACCAGTCTTTCGGAGATCTACCGGGAGTGCGATCGCTTTCCTTTGTCGCCGTTGGCCGGGATTTTCAAGGCCGGCTATGACGAACTCAGTCACCGGGTGCAGACGGCCCGCCAGCGCAGCGCCGGTTCAGCGGACGTGGAGCGCAAGGCAGTCATGGACGGGTTGGCCGGGCTGGAACGGGTGCTGCGGAAGGCGGCCATGGCGGAGATGATGGCCATGGAAAGTTCACTGAGTTGGCTGGCCACAACCGGGGCGGTGACCCCCTTCATCGGCCTTTTCGGCACCGTGGTGGGGATCATCAATGCGTTCCAGGGTCTGGGTGAAGGTGGGCCCACCACCATCCAGGCGGTGGCGCCGGGCATCAGCGAGGCCCTGGTGGCCACTGCGGCCGGGCTGTTTGCAGCCATCCCCGCGGTGGTCGCCTATAATCAGTTTCTCAGCCGTCTCCGCCGGTTTGGGGCGGAGATGGACGATTTTTCCGTCGAATTCCTCAACCTTGTGGAAAGAAGCTTCTCTTAGTGATTGAGACCGAGGTTTAAACCGGCGATGGCATTCCAGAGCGGATCGATGTCAGGTTCCACACGGCCCACGTTGTCGGATATCAACGTGACTCCCCTGGTGGATGTCGTGCTGGTTCTGCTCATCATCTTCATGGTCACTGCCCCCATCCTGCAGACCGGAATCGAGGTCCAGCTTCCCCAGACCCGGACCGTGCAGGCGGTGGATCCCGAACAGCGGGCAGTGATCACCATCAGCCGCGACGAAATTCTCTATTACCGCTCGAACCCCATCAATTTCAACAACCTTGCAGCCAGGCTGCGGGAGGAGATCGGCGACTCCAACCGTCCCATCTTCCTGCAGGCCGACCAGGACGTCCGCTGGAAGACGATCGTGGCGGTAGTGGACGAGATCCGCCAGTCGGGATATGAGCGGATCAACCTGGTGACACGCCCCTACGAGGAACGGCAAGGCCGGAGGCCACAGTGAGGACGGTGCTGAAACCCCATGTCCGGGAAAGCGGCGGACGCTGGGATCTGGCCGTCTCGCTGGCGTTGCACGGCTTGCTGCTGGGGTTTTTTACCGTGGGATTTTCGCTGTTGCCGGCGCCTCCCGCCGTGGAACTGGGTCGGGGCAAGGGAGGCGGCCAGGGGGATTTCGTGTCGGTGGGTCTCGCCGCCGACCCCGGTGGAGGAGCCGGGATGTACAAGCCGCCGATTACCCCGCGGCCCGAGTCGGCGCCGCCGGAAGCGCGTCCCCCCGAGCCGGCGGTCAAGCAGCAGCTTCCTGAAGAGGTCTTCGCCCAGGAGAAGCCCAAACCCCAGCCGAGACCGCCTGAGCCTCGACGGCCCCAGACCCGCAAGCAGGAACCAGCCCCTCCGCCGCGCGAGGGCCTGATCCCGAGGGAAGCGGATCCGGGCAAGGGTCCGGCCTCGGGGGGCGGCGGGACGGGGGGCGGCATCGGATCCGGCCGCGGTGTCAGCGTGGGTTCCGGCACTGGCGAAGGCGCCATCGAATCGTGGTACATTCGCCAGGTCGAGCAACGGGTCGGCCAGAACTGGCTGCAAACCTCGTTGGGAAACCTGGAACGGCGGGTGGAAGCGGTGGCTTCCTTTGTGGTGCACCCGGACGGCCAGATCACGGACATCACGCTGGAACAGCGGAGCGGGATCTCGGCTGTCGATCTGGCCGTCCAGCGGGCGATCCAGGCAAGCAATCCGCTGCCGCGGCTGCCCTACGAACTCCGGGGACGGACCGTCCGTTTCCGGGCGGTGTTCGAGTATCCGCCCCGCTGAAGGTCTTGGTCAAAGCCATGGATGCAAATCATGCGCACTGAGCAAAGCAACCGGTGTCACCCGATACGCCTGATCTGGTGGAGGCTCCTTACCGCGCTGTGGCTCGCCGTCGGCTCCGCCGCCGCCCAGGCACCTGACGCCGTGATCTTCCCCAAACCTACGCCCACCCGGCTGGCGGTGGCGGAGTTCTCGCCCCGCACCACGGCTACGCCGGAAACACAGACCGCGCTGTCGGTCTTCAACCAGGTTGTGTTTGAGGATCTCAAGTTCTCCGCGTTTTTCGAAATCCCTTCCCGCAGCTTCTATCCGCTGAAACCGCTGCGGAGTCCCCAGGACGTCGACTTCAGCAACTGGCAGGTGCCCACCCTGGATGTGGATTTTCTCGCCTTCGGTTCACTCCAGGTGGACGCCACCATGACTGTCGTGGAGGCCTACCTGTATGACGTCAAGACCCGCCAGCAGGTTCTGGGCAAGCGTTTCTCCGTGGCGGACTCTTCGTTGGTGCGCAGGATCGCCCACGAATTTGCCGACCAGGTGGTGTTTGAACTGTCCGCCGGCGCCAGCCGCGGGGTCGCCCGGACACAGATCCTCTACGCTTCCGAGAAAGGGGGCGCCAAGGAGATTTGGGTGATGGACTACGACGGTTTCAGTGCCCGCCAGCTCACCTTTGCCGGAGGGTTAGGTAAGTTTCCGGCCTGGACCCGGGACGGGCGCCGTTTCGCCTATGTGGTCAAACCTCCCCAGGAAAACCGGTGGCTGCTGCGGATTCAGGATTTCGAGGGCGCAGTGCGAACAGTGAGTATCCCCGCCGGCTACGTTTCCTCTCCCGCCTTCGCACCGGACGGCCGGCTGGCGTTCTCCGCGCGAACGGAAGACAGCCTGGATGCCGACATCTTCGTCGCCGGTCCCGAAGGCACGGGGTATCGGAACATCACCCGGACCCGGGGCATCGACACCTCCCCAACCTGGAGTCCCACCGGTGCGCAGATCGCCTTCATCTCCGACCGCAGCGGCTCACCCCAGGTGTGGATCATGGATGCCGACGGCTCGAACGTCAGGAGGCTGGTCCAGGAGGGAGGCCATTGCGACAGTCCTGACTGGTCGCCGGACGGCCGCTTTATCCTGTACTCCTGGCAGGCGCCTGAGCAATGGGGCCACGACATCTATCTGGCGGAGGTCGCCACCGGCCGGCTCTTCCAGCTGACCAAGGGGAGCGGGAGTTTCGAGAACCCGCACTGGTCGCCGGACGGACGCCACATCACGTTCCAGAGTACCCGGACGGGTTCCAAGCAGATCTTCATCATGAACGCCGACGGGAAAAACCTGAAACAGATCACTGCTTACGGCATCAACGAGAGCCCGGCGTGGGCTCCCTATCCGCCGGCGGGGCCGGCCTCGCAGTGAGCAGCAGCGGAACAACACCCAGAGGAGAATTGCCAATGCAGCCTTCGAAGACCCTCAGAACCATCGGGCTTTGTCTGATTGTGGGACTGGCCCTCTTCACCGTCGCCGGGTGCAAGAAGAAGACGACGCCCATCGCCCGGACTACCGCCCCGGCCGACCGGACCCCGGGCCCCTCCGTGCAGGTGCCGGCGCCGTCGGTGGAGTTGACCGCATCACCCACGACTCTGAGACGTGGCGCGGAGGCGACCCTAAGTTGGCGTTCAAGCAATGCGGAATCCGTCCTGATCGACGGTGGTGTCGGCAATGTCGGGACCGAGGGATCGGTCAAGGTCACCCCCATGGATTCCACCACCTACACGGCCATCGCCCGCGGTCAGGGGGGCGAAGCGCGGGCCAGTGCCCGCATCACGGTGGTCCGCGACGAGGCTCCGGCGGCGATTGACCAGACGGACCTCCAGGCCCTGCAAAAGGCCATCGAGGAGGGCCTGATCCGTCCCGTGTTCTTCGCCTATGACAAGGCGGACCTGACGGC
Source organism: uncultured Acidobacteriota bacterium (assembly GCA_964524795.1). Lineage (GTDB taxonomy): Bacteria > Acidobacteriota > UBA6911 > RPQK01 > JAPXNP01 > CAZGEH01. Next base: position 256,158 of record CAZGEH010000003.1, on the reverse strand, counting down.
GGAGGCCCGGGCGACCCTGGAGGAAAACGCCAAGTGGTTCCGTCGCTACCCCAACGCTCAGATCATTGTGGAGGGACACTGTGACGAACGGGGAACCGAGGAATACAACCTGGCGCTGGGCGACCGGCGCGCCAATGCCGCACGGGATTACCTGATCCAGTTGGGCGTACCGGCGGCCCGCATGGAGGCCGTGTCGTACGGAGAGGAGAGACCCTTCGTTCAGGGTACCACCGAGGCCGCCTATGCCCAGAACCGGCGCGCGCATTTCGTGGTGCGCTGACAGCGGCGGTCCACCTGGACTTCGGCCCTTTCGTGTAACTCCTGCGGGAGATCAGGGGTCGGGATTGGGAAGTCGGCATTGACCCGTGCCGGAACTGGTGTCTGGCCTCTCCCTGTTCCCGGCTCCGGACCCCCCCGGATCGGTTCTCCAGGGTCCCCGCTCCTGGCGGGCGACACGCTGGAGATGGAGATCTTCCACCTCCCGCTGAAGCCACTTGTCCGCCTCCTGCTGCCATGCATCCTGGCGGCGCTGCTTCAGCTTCTCCACGGGGCGCAGGCGGCGGCGGGCTTCCACCAGCGCCTGCCGTTGCCGTTCGATCTCTTCCCGGCAGGTTTTCAGCCGATGTTCCAACTCGTCGATCTGCCGCCCCAGCCCGTAGATGTGGTGCACGTACCAGCTGGCTTCATAGGCTGCCAGAGCGGGTGAACGGGCCAACCGGCTCTGCTGTTCCTCCCGGCGGTGGACCAGCTCCCGGCGAATCTGTGAGAGCCTGGCTTCTTCCTGGATCAGTGCCGCCAACCGGAAACGTTCCGCCTCCTCCTGACGGCGAGTCTGGTTCAGATAGGTCTCGAGCCGGAAGACGAAACGCTTCATCACTCCTCAGCCAGAAACTCAACCAAGGCCTGGATCGCGGACTCCCGGGTCACCTTTTCCTCCATCGACTGCTTCAGGTAGGCGTTGATCGGTTCATACAGCCGGATCGCGCGGTCGATCTTGGGATTGGATCCCTTGGTATAGGCCCCGATGTTGATCAGGTCTTCAGACTGCTGATAGGTGCTCAACAGATCCCGGATCAGCGCCGCAGCATTGAGCTGATCCCGTGTCCCCAGCCTTGGCATCAGCCGGCTGATGCTCTGCAGGACGTTGATGGCGGGGAAATGGTGGCGCCAGGCCAACTCCCGGGAAAGGACGATGTGACCGTCCAACAGACCTCGGACAGCGTCGGCGATGGGCTCGTTCATGTCGTCGCCTTCCACCAGCACCGTGTAGAAGCCCGTGATGCTGCCCTGTTCGAAGTTTCCGGCGCGCTCGAAGATCCGCGGCAGCAATGAGAAGACCGACGGGGTATAGCCTTTCGAGGACGGCGGCTCGCCTGCCGCCAGGCCTACCTCCCGTTGGGCCATGGCTACCCGGGTAACCGAGTCCATCACCAGCAGCACGTCATTGCCCTGATCCTTGAAGTACTCGGCTGCGGCTGTGGCCACCAGCGCCGCCCGGATGCGCATCAGCGGGGGATTGTCGGAGGTTGAGACCACCACTACACTGCGCTTCAGGCCCTCTTCTCCCAGGTCGTTCTGGATGAAGTCGTTGACTTCGCGGGACCGCTCTCCCACCAGGGCGATGACACTGATGTCGGCATCGGTGTTGCGGGCCATCATGCCCAGCAGGGTGCTCTTCCCTACCCCGCTGCCCCCGAAGATCCCGATCCGCTGGCCGCGGCCGACGGTCAGCAAGCCGTCGATGGCCCGGACTCCAGTCCCCAGCGGGCGGTCAATATCCTGACGCTGCAGGGGGTTTTGACCAAATCTCTGCAACGGATAGCGATCCGTCCACTCCAGGCTTCCCTTTGCATCCAGGGGCTTTCCGTTGCCGTCGATGATTCTTCCCAGCAGGGACGGTCCCACCCCCAAGGCGGCCTTTTCGCCCCGCGAGATGATCTTGTCCCCCAGGCGGATACCATCGGTGGCGTAAATCGGCATTGAGAGGACCGACTTGTCGCGAAAGCCGATCACTTCCACCTCGATGGGTTCGTGACGAGACGGCGAGATGACCTCACAGACCTCACCCACGCTGACCGGCGGTCCGTCGGACTCCACCGTAAGGCCGTCGGCGCGGCTGACTTTCCCCCAGACGGGCAGCGTCTCGATGGATGCCAGCCGCCGCAGGAAGCGGCCCAGGTCGGGCATCTCAGAACTCGGAGAGGAGCCCGTCTTCAATCTGTTTGAACTGCTCGCTGATGCTGGCATCGACGTTACCGTAAGGGGATTCCAGTTGGCAGTCGCCGCGGCGCAGGTCGGCTCTTGCCTTGAGAACCAGGTCACGCTCGCCGAAAAGCCCCGGGTTCTGCTGCAGTTGGCTTTCCACCAGCTGCAGGTCCTCGGGGTTCAGGTAAACCACCACTGGGGCCTTGGAGGACAGCCGGTCCAACGCCACCCGCACCAGGGTCACGATGATCTCCGGGTCCACTGTCAGCTCCCGGTGAACAAGCTTGCGGGCAATCTCCACGGCCAGCCGGACCAGGTCCTGCTGGGTGGCGCGCACCAGCTCGGCCCGGGCCGCTGCCAGCTTCTGCAGAGACTCGGTAAACCGGCCCAGGATGGCCTCCACTTTCTTCTCGGCCATTTCCAGCCCGGAGGTGCGGCCGGCTTCGAATCCCTTCTGGAAGGCCTCCCGTTCCACCGCCGAGATCGTGTCTTCCCCTCCCCGGGATCCAGGTACACGACGGCCTTCGCTGCTTCGCACCGCACTCGGCCCGCCGGCCAGGGTCTGGAATTCCAGCGTGCGGGCGTGATGGCGGGCAACCAGCCGGTTAGACGACATACTGATCTCCTCCCGAACCGCCGATGTCGATCTCGCCCGCCGCCTCCATTTCGCGGATCACTGCCACCACCTGCTGGCGGGCCGATTCGACCTCCCTCATCCGGATGGGCCCCAGGGCTTCCATATCCTCCTTGAGCATCTCCACCGCCCGCTGGGACATGTTCCGGTAAAAGTGCTCCCGCAGTTCCTCCGGGGTTCCTTTGAGTGCGGTCACCAGCGATTTCTTGTCCACCCGCTGGATGATCTTGCGCATGTCCGAATCGCTCAGCAGCAGGATGTCGTCGAAGACAAACATCAGATTGCGGATGGAAAGCGCCAGATTGGGATCGTTGCTCTCGATGAATTCGAGGGTGTCGCGGCTGAGTTTGCGGTCGAGGCGGTTGAAGATCTCGGCGACCTTGCGGACCCCGCCCTGGATGGACTGGTCGTACTGCCCCCCTTGGCGGAGTTTGGAGGCGATCAGCTCCATGACCTTGTTGCGCACCGGCTTTGAAACTTGGTCAAGCTGGGCCAGCCGGATCATGATGTCCGCCCGTTGCTCGTCGGGCTGCAGGCGCACCACCTCGGCCGCGGCCTCCGGGTCCATGTGACTCAGCACCACCGCAATGGTCTGGGGGTGCTCGTACTTGATCAGTTCATGCAGTTCCTGGGGATCGGCGTACTTGATCGCCTTGAGGCTTTCCGTGGTGGAGATGGTCTTGCCGGTGAGGTAGCGGAGGATTTCCTGGGAGACCGGAGGCTCGAAGGCCGTTTCGATCACCTTGCGGACATAATCCAGCTCCCCCCGGAGCTTGAAGGTGCCTGACTGGATCTCCTGGTGGCCTTCGCGCAGCACCTGCTCGGTGACCTCCTCGTCCACCCAGCCCAGGTTGGAAATCTCCTGGCCCAGGATCTTGACCTCGTCATCGTGCAGGTTCTTGAAAATCTCGGCACTGACCTTCTCTCCCAGATAGACGAGAAGGATGGCGGCCTTGCGGACGCCCGTCAGCCGCTGGCCCTTCTGGAGGACGGTCCGCGGCGGGCTTGGGGTCGGGGACTCGTCCATGATGAGTTCGTTCGTAGCTGCCGCTGTCTGCATCTCTTCAGACTCCCTCTGAGAGCCAGCTCCGGATCAGCTGGGTCATCGCCTGGGGATTCTCTTTCGCGATGGTTAGCAGGTCCTTCTTCAAGGCCTGGTTGCGATCTGTCACCTTGGGAGGAAGCAGCGCCTTGTCCTGGCCGCCTGCGGCCGCCTCCAACTGCTTCAACAGTTCAGGGTCATTCAAGGTCGCAGCCAGTTGCTGGAGGTCGTTGCGTTCCACGTCGACATAAGCGAAAACCCGCTTCTTGACGGGCCGGAAGATCATCAGATAGAAGAGCCCGAACACCAGCAGCACCAGCAGATAGCGCGAGACCGGGTAGATGATGTGTTTGTACCGGTCCCAGAACCCCGGTTCGGCTCCTGTGAAAGGAACGCCGTCCCGCCGGCCCGAGAAGGAGACGTTCTCGACCGTCAAGGCGTCGCCGCGATCGGGATTCAAGCCGATGGTGGCGGCCACCAGGGCTCGGATTCGCTCCATCTCCTCCGGTGTCCGCGGCGCGTACTGTGGTGGAGGAGCCGGTTCCCCGTCGGCGGGGGCCGAGGCCGGCACCAGGCGATCGTTGACCACCACCGCCACTGACTGGCGGAGGAGGCTGCCGCTGGGCAGCACCCGTTCGCGGAACGTCTTGCTGACTTCGTAGTTGGTGGTCTCGCTTTGCAGCGAACGCCCAGGCTGGGCAGTGGCCTGAGCCGCCGCCTGCTGATTCTCCGGCGCGTTGGCCTTGAAGGGGATTCCCTGTTTGCCGCTGTCGTTGACGATCTCTTCGGTCAGTTGGCGGCTGATCATGATGGGATCGGCCACCTGCTGCGTCTTCTCGGTGGTCTCCGAGTAATCGAGCTGCACCGACGCCGTCACCTTCACGTTGTCGGCGCCCACCACGGGCTCCAGGATCGAGACCACTTTCTCGCACAGTTCACGCTCCACCTTGCTGCGAAGGTCGAGCTGGGCCACGCTGAGGCGGCGGTCCTCGGCGAGACTCTCCGACAGGAGGTTGCCGTTGACGTCCACCACCGTCACGTTCTCCGGCGCCAGACCTTCCACGGCGAAAGCCACCAGGTTACCGATTCCCCTGACCCGCTGCTTGTTGAGGGTAGCCCCATCGCGCAAGCGGATGACCACCGAGGCCTTGGCAGGTTCCTCATCCTCCTCGAACAGGCTCTTCCGGCCCAGGACCAGGTGAACACGCGCCTGCTGAACTTCAGCCAGACTCAGGATGGTCCGCTCCAGCTCCCCTTCCAGCGCGCGGCGATAATTCACCTTTTCGGCGAAGTCCGTGATTCCCCACTGCCCCTGGTCGAACAGCTCGAACCCCATCCGGCCCTTGCTGGGAAGGCCTTGGCTCACCACATCGATGCGCAATTCATCGACCCGGTCGGCGGGGACCAGGATCGACTTGCCGCCGTCGGCAAGCCGGTAAGGGACGTCCATCGACCTGAGCCGCTCCACCACCGTGTTGGCGCTGGCGGCATCCAGGTCGGACAGCAGCAGTTGGTACGGCTCGCGCTGCACGAGGTAGGCAAAGAAAAGCAGGCCAAAGAGCATGACGCCTCCCAGGGCCAGAATCGACAGCTTCTGGTTGAGCGTCAGCTTGGCGTTGAGGGCTCTCAGTTGACTCAATGGGCTGGCCGGCATGATTTAAAGCTCCCCGATGGTCAGACCTGCATCCGCATGACCTCGTGATAGGCGTCGATCAGCTTGTTGCGGACCTGCATCATCATCTGGAACGAAAGGTCAGCCTTCTGCATGGCGATCATCGCCGAATGCACGTCCTGTACCTCCCCTGAAAGCACACCCTGAATCTGCTGGTCCGAGACTTTATGCGCCTGGTCCACTTCGGCGATGGCCTGGTTGAGAAGCTCCTTGAAGCTGGGGGCGCCGGTTCCGGCGGCCGGTTCCTTCAGTCTCGACTGCAGCTCCTGCAGTTGCTGGATGGAGCTGGTGCGCTGCAGGTAGATTTCGCTCATCTTCTTTCCCTCCCCTGCTAACGGGCGATGTCCAGGGACCGTCGCACCAGTTCCCGGATCGCCTCAAAAGCCCGGATGTTGGCTTCGTAGGACCGCTTGGCCGCCATGAAATTGGCCATCTCTTCCATCGGATTGACGTTGGGGTAAGCCACATAGCCGTTCGGGTCGGCGTCCGGGTGGCCGGGCTGATAGACCATCTGGGGCGGAGACTGGTCGGTGACAACCCGGGCGACCTCCACACCCTGCAGTTCTCCCTCGGCCTCGGCGAGCACCTTCCAGAAAGGCTCGAAGGAACGGGTGGCGAACACCACATCCTGACGCCGGTACGGCCCGCCTTCGGGAGTGCGGGTGGTTTGGGCGTTGGCCAGGTTGGTGACCAGAAGTTCCAGTCGGCGGCGCTGGGCGGTCAACGCCGAAGAACTGACATCCATTGCGGAAAAGAGTCCACTCATTGACCCTTGCCCTCCTTGATCACGCTGCGCAACAGATGCATCCGCTGTTGCACCATGCGGGTCACGACCGAGAACTTGAGGACGTTCTCGGCCAGTTCCGTCATCTCCTTGTCGAGATCCACGTTGTTCCCGTCATAGCCGAGGTTGTCGCCGGCGCTCGATTGGAGCTCCCGGATCCGCGCCAGCGCGGGTTTGGCGGGGAGATGCCGGGGGTCGGTGCGCCGCACCGCCGCCCCGCCCAGCTCCTCCTGCAGCACGTCGGAGAACCGCAGCTCCTTCGCGCGGTAGCCCGGGGTTTCAGCATTGGCGAGGTTGCTGCTGACCACCTGCTGTTTCCGGGCGGCGTAATCCAGAAACAGCTTCAGCCGGTCGAGCACGTTCTCCTCGATCTTCATGAGCTCATCCTCCTGCCGGAGCGGATGTGTCCAGTCTTCACAGGTACTCCCCTGCCGCCCGGTACTCCCGCAGCTTGTTGCGCAGAGTCCGCAGGCTGATGCCCAGCATTTCCGCGGCTTGAGTCCGGTTTCCCCCCGTCTCCTGAAGGGTGATCCGGATCAGACGCCGTTCCATCTCCTGGAGCGAAAGCCCGGCCTTGAGCGCCGCCTGCCGCTGCGGCTGTTCCTCCAACTCGAGGAACAGGTCGCCTGGGGAAACCACCGGGTTCGGCGCCAGGGCGATGGCCCGCCGGGTGATGTTTTCCAGCTCACGCACGTTACCCGGCCAGTCGTACTTCTGAAGAAGCTCCAGGGTTTCCGGGGCAAACCGGCGCGGTTCCGCCTGTCCCCGATACTTCAGGCAGAAGTGCTCGACCAGCAATGGAATGTCCGCCTTGCGGTGGCGCAGCGGCGGGATCGTCAGGGGAATGACGTTGAGCCGGTAGTAAAGATCTTCGCGGAAGGTTCCACCGGCCACCAGGTCCTTCAGGCTGCGGTTGGTCGTGGCGATCACCCTGACATCAACCGGGATCGGCTGGTTTCCGCCCACACGATCGATCTCGCCCTCCTGAAGCACCCGCAGCAGCTTGGCCTGCAGGCGCAGGTCCATCTCGCCGATCTCGTCCAACAGCAGGGTGCCCTGGTGTGCCAGCTCGAACTTCCCGATCTTCTGGCTGACAGCCCCGGTAAAAGCACCCCTTTCGTGCCCGAACAGTTCGCTTTCCAAGAGTTCGTCCGGAACCGACGCGCAGTTGAGCGCAACGAACCGCCGGCGGCTGCGACCGCTGGAGCTGTGGATGAAACGGGCCAACAGCTCCTTGCCGGTTCCACTTTCAGCCTGAATGAGCACTGTCGCGTCGCTCTGGGCGGCCTGAAAGGCCATCCCAAGGACCTGTTTCATCCGCGGATCCGCGGTGACAATTCCCGAAGCTTCCGCCACCCCACCCGCCGCCGAGACCGCCTTGTCCAAGGTTTCGGTGAGCTGCCGGGCGGAGAAAGGCTTCATCAGGTAGTCGTAGGCACCCTGTTTGAGGGCGGCCACCGCATCCTCCACCGTTCCGTGACCCGTCAGCAGAATGACCGGCGTGGCCGGGCTGATTCGCTTGACCTGACGCAGCAGGTCGAGACCGCTCAACCCCGGCATCCGTACGTCGGTCAGCACGGCCTGAAAGAACGTCTTCTGCAGCTTCCCGACGGCGTCGCTGCCGCTGCTGGCCGTGGTGACCTGGAAACCCTTGCGCACCAGCGTGTCCCGGATCGCCACCAGCATCTGCTGTTCGTCATCCACTACCAGAACGTCTTTCATGCAAGCTCCATCTGGTGCGCCGGTGATGCTGCCACCTGGCTTTCTCCGCTGCTTTCAGGCAATCCCCCGCCGATAGCCCGCGGGAATGCAAGAATGAACTTTGTACCCTGCCCGGGTTCGCTTTCGACCCGGATCGTCCCCCCCAACGCCTCCATGAACCGGCTGACAATCGACAGGCCGAGCCCAGTCCCGCCGTGGCTGCGCGAAAATCCCGCCTCGAAAATGGCCTCCCGGTATTCCTCTGGGATCCCGGGGCCGTTGTCCTCCACCTCCAGCTCCACCTGGGTGCACCGGTTTACCGTGCGCAAAGTGATCACGCCGCCCTCTGGCAGCGCCTGCATGGCGTTGGTGATGAGGTTCGTGCAGATCTGACGAACCATTTCCGGATCGGCAGGCACCACATCGTCCGAGGAATACTCTTCTTGTAGCCGACTGTTCCGCTGTTCCAGCAGGGGTCCCATCAACGCCCCCACCTGGTTCAGGATCTGTCCCAGCCGCACCGGCTGAATCTGTGGAACCGGGCTCCTGCGGAAGCACAACATGTTGGTGAGAACAGTGTTGAGCGAGCGGATGCCCAACTGCATGTGACCGAGATAACGCCGCCGGTCCTCAGAGCTCAGATCGTCCTCGGCCAGCAGTGTGGCAAACAGTTCCAGCGCCCCCAGCGGATTACGGATCTCGTGGGCGACCTCCATGGCCATTTCGCCCATTGCCGCCACCCGTTCCGTCTGCACCATCCTCCGTTCCAGTTCCCGAAGCCGGGTCACATCCTGGACCACCAGCACCCGCTCGCCGTCCCGCATCTCCGACCACAGACAGTGCAGGGTTCGCGGCGGCGGGCCCCCGACCACGATCTCGGTTTCGCGGCAGCCGTCCCGGGCCATCCACTCGGCCCGGTCGCTGAAAGCGGCGTGGCGCAGGATCCGCGCCAGGGGAAAAGGCGGCTCCAGATCCTGGACCGCGAACAGGATTCTGGCCGCCGAGTTCAGGAGAGTGACCTCGCGGAGTGGGTTCACCACCAGCACGCCACAGGGCAGACTCTGCAGAGTGGACTCCAGGTAGTAGTTGCTCTGCTCCAGCTCGCGGGAAAGCCGGTCAACCCGGGACTGCAGCTCCCCGTAGGCGCTCTGCAGGGCATCCGAAACTTCGGAAAACGACCGGAAAGCCTGCAGCAGCATCTCAACCTGGCTGGGCGTTCCCCGCTGTCCGGCGCCATCCGGTGTGCCCGGAGATGCGCCCGATGTCGTCCCTCGCGGTCTGCGTTCCTGCTCCAGCGATGCCACCGTCATCTCCGCTCCGGTCCCCTTGGCCATCAGCGTCCGCAAACCCGGCTGCCAAAGGCTGAGACTGCTCTCCAAGTCCCGAGAAGGTTCATGTCGGGGGACCTACGAAGCAAAGCCCGTGCCAGACTCCCCGGGCCGTCTTGCCGGGCGGACGGACATCCCCGCCAACCTTCGAACTCCAGGTTGGGCTCTTGCCGGACCCTGACGGCGGGAATCCAGGAGTGACGCCGATTTCCGCCCGGAAGTCAGCCTGCGGCAGCGGATCATGGAGTGACGCCTGGAACCCCCCAAGGGTGGGAAGGTGGGAGTGCGGCTCCACCAGTCCGAAGGGCCGGCAGCCTTCGGAGCGGCACACCGATCGTCAAGCCGATGACGCTTGGGGGACGGAGCGGTGGCGAAGTGGTGGCTTCGGTTGCCACCTTTCTAGGGACGGGTACTGGGGACTCGGCCGGGATCACTCCAGCCAGGTTTCTGGACCTGAGGGAACACCACCTGGAGCATCTGGAGCACCTGGTCCACCTTGTTGGTCAACGTTGCGAACTCCTTTTTCATCTCCCGGTTGAGCCGCATCAGCTCGATTTTCTCGTCGTGGAGCACATCGATCCGGCTGTAGATTTCCCGGAATTTTTCGTTGGCTTCCCGGATCTCCCGATGGGCCCGGCGGGCATTCTCCTCCAGGCGGATCTTGTCGCACATGTTGCGGACGAGGATCTCGATCTCGTTCAGGCTAAAGGGCTTGGTAATGTAGTCATAGGCCCCGAGCTGGATCGCTTTCAGTGCGGTCTCCAATGAGGCGTAACCCGTCATGAGTGCCGCCAGGATGTTCGGGTTCTGGCGCTTGGCCAGTTCGATGAGTTGCAGGCCGTCCCCGTCCGGGAGCCGAAGATCCGACAGCAGGATCTGGAACTCCGTGCCGCGGCGCCGCAATTCAGCCGACGCCTCCGCGTTGCTGTGGCAGGCGGTGACGGAAAGGTCTCGCGAGCGCAGGAATTCCGCCAGGGCGTCACTGAGGTCGCGGTCATCGTCAACCAGAAGAAGCTGGATGGGGGTGTTGGACGGGTTCATGGCTGGGCTTGGACCACCTTCCTTGGTTTACCAGACCTCACATCGGCAAGATGACGGCGGACTTTAGACCTCCTTTTGGCGGCGGCCCGGCGGAAGGATTTCTGTCAGAGCCCCGGCATAAATAAGTGGTGACGGAGGATGATTCCGTGAGCTTGTTGCGCGTTTGCCTGCTGTCGGCGTGGCTCGGGTTGAGCGTAACCGTCGTCACCGCCCAGGACGTCTCCCGGGGAGAGGTGGTGGTCACCGGCAGCCGGGTGACGTTGAGGTCAGAACCCCGTGTGGCCACGGAGACGGCCATCGGTGTGGTCAGTCGTGGCGATCGGCTGGAGCTCGTGGCCGAGCTGGATGGCTGGATTCAGGTCCGTATGGCCGATGGACGCCTGGCGTGGCTCAGTGCCCAGTATTGCCGGGTCGAGCCTGTGTCCGTCCCTGAGACGGAACCGCCGCCGGTTCCCTCCTCCGGCCCTGGGGGCGAGGTGAAGCCGGAGCCGGGTGCTCCTGACCCTTCCGCCGCTCCACCGCCCTCCACGGAGGGGGAAACGGGTTCTGGGGTCTCGGCGTCGGCCGGATCGATCCCGGGGACGGCGGACCCCGCCTCGGCCGGGGTTTCGCCGGCCGAGGTGCCCCCGGTCGGTCCGGAGCCGGGATCGGTCTTGTCGGGGGATCCTCTGCCGGCCGCCGTCGCGGACCGGGTTGCCGGCTCAACGGCCGAACCGGAGGGCTGGTGGAGCCGGAGCCCGCTGGGAATTGCCGGGGCGGTGCTGTTGGCGGTCCTGGCGGTCGGAGTGGGTTTCTGGCTGCGAAACCGCCGGCTGCGCAGGGTTCTCCAGGGTGGGGTCCCGGTTTCACGGGGAGATCTGGCCCGGCTCCTGGCCAAGCTGGATGAGCGGCGTCGCCAGGAAGACGAACGGTTGGGCCGGGAGTTCACGCGGCTGAAAACCACCATCGAAACCGGAGTCGGGGATCCCGAGCACGTGACGGGGCGGCTGGAAGAGCTGCGGGCAGCGATCGTGGCCCAGCAGCGGCGTCTGGATGCGTACTCTGACCTGCTGGCGGCGCAGAACGGCAAGTTGGCGGCCCTGGAGGAGGAGAACCGGGTCCTGCGTGCGCTGCTGACCGGTACCCGCCAGTGAGACGGCGCCGCCCCGTCAGCCGCCGTCCACCTTTAAACCTTTAAACCTTTGAACCTTTAAACCCCTGATCCTTCTCACCGACCGAACTCTTCCAGCAGGTTCATCCGGCGAAGTTTCTCTACCAGGGTCGTCCGTTTGAGGAACAGGAGCCGCGCCGCCTGTCCCTTGTTGCCGCCGGTGCGTTCGAGGCTCTGGCAGATGAGGTTGCGTTCCACCTCGTTGACCACCTGGTTCAGGTCGATTCCCTCCTCCGGCAGGCGCAGCAGAGCCTCGAGCTGGGAGCCGTGGACCGAGGCGCCGACTTTTTCGTCAAGGGTGGGCAGATCTTGTGGCGTGATCACGTCCCTCTCGCCGGACAGGATGAACGCCAGCTCGATTACATTGCGAAGTTCGCGGATGTTCCCCGGCCAGTCGTGGTTGGTAAGGACCTTCAGTGCGTGGGGATCCAGACGCTTGACCGGCTCCGAATACTGGCGGGCGAAGAGCTCCAGAAAGTGGCTGGCCAGCAACGGCAGATCCGACTTGCGTTCCCTCAGGGCGGGGCTGTGGATGGGCACCACGTTGAGGCGGTAGAACAGGTCCTCCCGGAATTCGCCGTTCTCAATCTTTTTGCGCAGGTCGGCGTTGGTGGCGGCAATGACCCGGAAGTCCACGGGGACATCCTGGTTGCTGCCCAGACGTTGCAGCGTCCGGTTTTCCAGCACGCGCAACAGTTTCACCTGGAGCGAGGGCTTCATCTCACCGATCTCGTCCAGGAAGAGGGTGCCGCCGTGGGCCTGCTCCAGCTTGCCGATACGGGTGGTCCTGGCGTCGGTGTAGGCACCACGAACATGCCCGAACAGCTCGTCTTCCAGCAGGGTTTCCGGGATGGCTGCACAGTTAAGGGCGACAAAAGGCTTGTCTCGCCGGCTGCTCATGTCGTGGATGGCTCGCGCCACCAGTTCCTTGCCGGTGCCGCTCTCACCTGTGATCAGGACCGGCGGGCCTTTCTCGGAAACCATGCGGATGAGGCGTACCACCTTGCGGATGGCCTCGCTTTCACCCACAATCCCCGCCGGCCAGTCCTCGCCCGCCGGTTCCGGGTGACGATGTGAGGACACTTCGGACCGCCGGTTCATGACCGCCGCGATCCGCTCCTCCAGTTCCTGCAGGTTGAAAGGTTTCGGCAGCAGGTCGGCCGCGCCCTTGCGCAAGGCCGAGGCAGCCACCCGCATGTCCTGGACGCCGGTCATGACCATCAGCTTGGTGAGGGGTGACCGTCGCTGGACGTCGTCGAAGACCGCCAGACCGTTATCATCCGGCAGCAGGTAGTCGCAAAGTACCAAGTCGAAAGCGTTGGCAGCCACCGCCTGCCGGGCCTCCCGGACGGTGGCGGCGCTGGTAACCTCCCAGCCCCATTGTTCAAAAAAACTCTTCAGCAGCTCCGCAAGGGTTGCATCATCCTCGATCAGCAGGACCGAACGCTGCGCCGGATCGAAGCCCATAGATCCTCCCCCGTCAAAGGACCCCGGAGGGCGGTCTTCTCTATGATGCACTCGAAACCGGCACCAGGGCAAATGTCGGGGGGATCAGCGCACTCAGGAAGCGTCAGAACCCGTCTCCAGAACTCCTGCCAGCTCGTGGCTGGTGATGACCCGGTCGATGTCCAGCAGCAGCTTGACCCGTCCCTGGGACTTGTCGATGCCGAGAATGAACGAGGTGTCGGCGCCGGTACCGACGGACGGCGCTTCCTGGATCTCGGTGTCCTCGACATGCGAGACTTCCGACATCTTGTCCACCACGACCCCGGTATCGACGCCGTGGGCGCGGACCACGATGATGCAGTTCTCCCGGGTCTGGTCCACCGACTCCATGCCGAATTTCACCCGGAGATCGACGATGGGAATGATGCCGCCCCGCAGGTTGATGACCCCCCGGATGTAGGGAGGCATCTGCGGCACGGGGGTGATGGGAACCATGCCGATGATCTCGCGGACGGCCAGAATGGGAATGCCGTACTCTTCGCGGCCGAGAAAGAAGGTGACGTACTTGCCCCCCAGCCGCCGGCCGGTATCGATCATCGGGGCCGTCGCCTTCGGGAGTGCCATCTGTCCAACGCTCATAATCCTGCCTCCTTGCGCAAGCCGGGACCGTCCCTTGGCGACGGTCCGTCGTCAGCAACTAATATCGTCCGGCTGAGGGCGCCTCTTTAGCAGGCTGCTGGAAGATTCTCTGGGAAGAAGAACGCGAAGGCCGCGGCAGCGGCCTGAGCCCTGGAGTTTCCCGTTCACGCCGGCGGTCGTGTTCCGCGGGACGGGGGTAGCGGGGTTGCGGGGTAACGGCGTAGCGCGGTAACGGGGTCTCCTGAGTCGGCATGATGGGGCCGGCCCACGGCATAGTGACTGAAACAAAAGGAGAGAGTCGGGTTTCGAAAGACCGGGTCCCAAAAAGCCTTATGGCCGTGGCACGGATGTGGGGCCTCAAGGAAGGGTCGCGATGGGTTGCTCGTTGTCATCCAGCACCTCGGTCGGCACAGCCGCCCGTAGCACGGCCGTCCCGGCCGTGCGCGAGGCGGGATCGTGCCTATCCGGCATCGAGAGAAGGGTTCCCTTGTCCGGCCGGCAACTCTTTGCCGGGAGAGGGGACCGGACGATCGGCGCCAACCGCTCAACCCGGGCGAGACGCCCGGGCCGACACGGGCCCCCGACCGACTGCTCCCCGCGGCAGGGACGGTCGGCACAGCCGCCCGTAGCACGGCCGTCCCGGCCGTGCTACCGTTCAGGTGGCAGGATCGTTCAGCACATACCCATACCGGTTCAGCCGTTGCGGGTTGGAGAGGTCTCCCGGCACCGGATCCACCCGCAGCCAGCGGCCGCGAATGTTCGAGTAGTACCGCGCCCCTGCGTAGTCGTTGCCCGACTCCGCCTCCCGCAGGTGGCCGGTGTACCGGTGCTGGTCTCCAGGGGCTCTCGGCACCCACGTCTCCCCGTAGGGATAGTGGTCCCAGCGTTCCGCCTCCGTCCCCTCGACCGCCGTGTTCACCTTCGGACTCCCCAGGTGGTCAGTGTGGAAAAACCACGTCGTGCCTCCACTGTACTCCTGGCGCCTGTCCCGACCCAACCGATTTCGCCAGGGTGCCGTGTTGTAGACCTCCGGCCTCAGGCCACACCACCGGCCGAACTGCGACGCCCGGAATTTGCGAAGGCCGCGTGAGCGGCCTGAGCCCTGGAGTGCGGAAGCTTGCTTCCGCTTTCCCGTTCCCGCACGAGCCGGGATCGTCCCCATCCAGCGCCGGGAGAAGGGCACGGAGGACGGGCGCCAACCGTCCAACCCGGGCGAGACGCCCGGGCCAACACGGGCCCCCGGACGGGTTTCGCCTGTCGGCATGATGGGGTCCTACATGGGGTCGGACCACGGCAAGTAATTGAACAGACGAGAGTCACGTTTCAAGAAATTGGCTCCCAAAGGGCCTTCCTTGTCAGACCGCTTTCAGACGGGAGACGCAGCCTCTTGAAGGTCGGCGGGGGAATCGGGCGGGGAAAGCGACAACGTTCACCGGTACCTGCTAAGCTTGAGTCCGTCCCATGGAGTCCTTGACCCCCATGATGCGCCAGTACCACCGGATCAAGCTGGCGCACCCGGATGTACTGCTGTTTTTCCGCCTCGGCGACTTCTACGAGATGTTTTATGACGATGCCGTGGTGGGAAGCCGGGAGCTGGAAATCACTCTGACATCCCGACACGCCGACCGGGACGGGAATCCCATCCCCATGTGCGGTATCCCTTACCACGCGGTCAACGGCTATCTGGCCCGCCTGCTGCGCAAGGGTTTCAAGGTGGCGATCTGCGACCAGGTGGAGGACCCGCGTACGGCGAAGGGTCTGGTACGCCGTGAGGTCACCCGAATCCTCACCCCGGGGACCGCCATTGACGAGGGCGTTCTCGAGTCCAAGGAGCACAACTACCTGGCGGCGCTGTGCAGCCGACAGGATGCCGTGGGTGCGGCGTTTCTGGACGTCTCCACCGGAGAATTCTGGGTGGTCCAGTACACCGGCGGCGAGCGCCTGCGGATGGAGGAGACGCTTCTCCAGTTCCGCCCTCGGGAGGTCCTGGTTCCAGAGGGTCTTTCGGCGGTGCTGGGTACCGAGTTCCGGGCCGCCCTCAACGGCAGGGCGGTGCTGACTCCCCAGGCCGACTGGGTCTTCAATCCGGACTACGCCCGCCGTACCCTGCTGCAGCACTTCCAGGTGGAAAGCCTGGAAGGCTTCGGTCTTCATGACCAGCGCGAAGCCACGGGCGCTGCCGGCGCCCTCCTTTACTACGTCCGCCAGACCCAGCGCAGCGACCTCGGCCATGTCACCAGCCTGAGACTGCTGGAAGAAGCGGCTTTCCTCAAGCTCGACGACGCCACCGTCCGCAACCTGGAGCTTTTCCAGGGCCTGGACGGCAACCGGAAGTGGACGCTGCTGGCCACCCTGGATCGTACCCGCACCGGCATGGGCGGACGTCTCCTCCGGTCCTGGATGCAGCGACCGCTGCTGGACGTTTCCGCCATCAACGGCCGGCTGGATGCTGTCGAAGAGCTTGTGGGTTCGGTGGTCCGGCTGTCGCGCGTGGGAAAGGAGCTGGAAGGCGTCCAGGATCTGGAAAGGCTGACCGGCCGAATCAGCCTGGCTGCGGCCAGCGCCCGGGACCTGGTGGCCCTCAGGGAGTCCCTAAGGCGCCTGCCGGCACTGTCCGCCAGCCTTGCCCAAACCGGCGCCCCACTGCTGGCCCCCCCGCCCGATCTGGCCCAGGATCTGGTGGGTCTGCTGGATCGTGCCCTGGTGGACGATCCTCCGGGCGTGATCGCAGAGGGAGGCATGATCCGCCCGGGCTACCACGCCGAGCTGGACGAACTGCGATCCGTGGCGGAAGACGGCCGGAGCTGGATTGCCCGCATCGAGGCGCAGGAACGGCAGCGTACCGGAATCGCTTCCCTCAAGGTCCGCTACAACAAGGTGTTTGGCTACTTCATCGAAGTGACCAAAGCGAACCTGGCGGCAGTCCCTTCGGACTATGTCCGCAAACAGACGCTTGCCGGGGCGGAGCGGTTCATCACTCCTGAACTGAAGGAGTATGAGGACAGGGTTCTGGGCGCGGAGGAACGGATCGTCGAGCTGGAAAAGGAACTTTTTCTGGATCTGCGCCGCCGGCTCGCCGGCGAGTCGTCCCGCCTGCTGTCCATTGCCCGCCGGGTGGCTGAGATCGATGTGCTGGTCTCCCTGGCCGAAACTGCCCAACGGAACCGATACGTCCGGCCCCTGCTGGACGATTCCCTGCGCCTGAAAATCCGTGGCGGCCGGCATCCCGTCGTGGAGCTGCAGGCCGACGAACCCTTCGTGCCCAACGACCTGGAGTGCGATGCCGACGACGCCCAGTTGATGGTCCTCACCGGCCCCAACATGGGAGGAAAATCCACCTATCTCCGCCAGAATGCGCTGATCGTGCTGATGGCCCAGATGGGCTCCTTTGTACCCGCCAACGAAGCCCGGGTCGGCCTGGTGGACCGCATCTACACACGGGTCGGGGCCAGCGACAATCTGGCTCGCGGGCATTCCACCTTCATGGTGGAGATGATTGAAACGGCCCGCATCCTCCACACCGCCACCCGGCGCAGTCTCATCCTGCTGGACGAGGTGGGGCGCGGGACGGCCACCTTCGATGGCCTGTCCATCGCCTGGGCGGTGGCGGAATACCTGCTGAACGAACCCGAGCGCCGGGCCCGGACCCTGTTCGCCACCCACTACCAGGAACTGACACGGCTCGAACAGCTTTACCCGTCTGCCCGGAACTACTGTGTGACCGTCGGCGAAAGTGGCGGACACATCGTTTTCTTCCACAAGGTGCTGGCCGGAGTTGCGGCCAAGAGCTACGGCATCGAGGTTGCACGGCTGGCCGGAGTCCCCCAGCCGGTGATCCAGCGGGCGCGGGAGATCCTGGAGCGGCTTGAGCGCAAACAGCTCAACCTGACCGGGAAACCGCGGTCGTCGGCAGTGCCCGAGGGTTCTCTCGCGGACCTGCAGAAAGCCCTGTTCTGACCGTGGTCCCTCCAACGGAGACTCCCCGCTTCTCCTGGCTCTGGCTGTTGTGCTTCGTGCTTCCGTTGTGGGTGGTGCCCACGACCTCATCGGTCTGGGACGCCAACGAGGCTTTCTACGTCCAGACGCCACGGGAGATGGTGGAGTCCGGCAACTGGATCTCGCCCACCTTCAATGGCCAGCCGCGGCTGAACAAGCCGCCCCTGTCCTATTGGGCGGTGGCGCTCCTGTACACGCTGTCCGGGGTTTCGCTTCTCTGGGAGCGGGTGGTCCTGGCGGCAGCCGGTACAGCTTCGATCCTGATCCTGTGGCGGCTCGGCCACCGCATCGCCGGACCCGTGGCAGCGCTGGGCGCGGCCGGAATCCTGGCTGCCACCTTCCGCTTCCAGATCGTGTCGCGACGCCTGCTGATCGACGGATTGCTGCTGACCTTCATTCTGGCGGGTTTCTACTGCTTCTGGCGCTGGTTTGAAACCCGGAGCCGGCGGGACTTCCTGTGGGGCTGTGCGGCGATGGGCCTGGGGTTCTTGACCAAGGGTCCCGTGGCCCTGGCGCCGGCAGTGGTGCCGGCCGCCGTCCTGCTGTGGGAGCGCCGCCGCCCTGCTTCCCTGCCCTGGGTCGCCGGCGCGGCAGTCTTTCTGGCCATCGCCGGGGCCTGGCCGTTGGCCCTGGTCGTGGTGGAAGGTCCGGGTCCGGTCCGGGATTTCCTGTTCACCGAGAACCTGGGGCGGCTGGTCAGTGTTGATTTCGGTCCGCGGCGCGGGCCGCTCTACTACCTCGGCGTGTTCCTGGCGGACTTCTTCCCCTGGTCGCTGCTGTCTCCGGTAGCGGCTCTGGCGTGGTTCCGCCGTGGCGGGCGCCGGACGGGACAACTGCTGCTTCTCTGGATGGCGGTCCTTCTCGGGGTGTTCTCCCTGTCGCTCAACAAGCAGGAGTACTACATTCTCCCGGCCTACCCGGCGGCGGCCCTGCTGATCGCGGGAGCCGGCCTGCAGGCCCAGCCGCGGTGGCTGCGTCTGGCGGCGGCCGCGGCGGTGATCCTGGCCGGGGCGATGGCGGCGCTGTTGGCCCGGCTGCTGTTTGCGGACAGTTGGCTGCCCGTGTTGGCGGTGCTGCCCCTTCCGGCTGCGGCCTGGGAGCTGCTGCGGGCGAGGCTTAGGGCCGCGGCAGGGGCGCTTTGCGCATTCTATCTGCTGGCGGCGCTGCTGTGGTCCGGTCCGCTGGAACAATACAAGCCGGTGGCCGCCATGGCCCAAACCATGCAGGAACTGTCGGCGCGCCCGCCCTACCAGGGAGCGCGCCTGGGATACTACCGGTTCACCGCCCCGAGCCTGCGGTTCTACGTGGACAGGGACATCCTGGAACTGTACGATCTCGATTCCGCCGCCAGTTGCCTGGAGGCTGGCGAACCCGTGCTGCTGATCACCGATGTGCAGGGCCTGGAGGATCTGACGTTGCGCTCGCAAACCCGGCCGGTCATCCTGCAGAATGGCCGCCGCCTCTCCGCCAACCTGAAAAGTATGGTCAGGTACCTGCGGGAGGGCCCCGGGGCGGGTCCCCTGTGGCAGTCGGTCTACCTGGTTGGCAGTCGACCGTTGCCGGGGGTGGACACCGGATTGGGGCAGCTTGAGGACAGGTGACGATGACCAATCTGCTGGATTTTCTGCTGGAACTCACCACGGTGGTGTCCAACTGGCTGTGGGGAGCTCCCATGGTCCTGCTCCTGCTGGGCACCGGTCTCGTCCTGACGGTTGCCACGCGGGGGGTCCAGGTGCGTCATTTCCTCTGGTCGGTCAAGGCGGTGCTCAACCGCGACCGACAGGCGTCGGGCGGGCCGGCCGAAGGCAACATCAGCTCTTTCCAGGCCCTGATGACGGAGCTGTCGGGAACCGTGGGCAACGGCAACATCGCCGGCGTCGCCACGGCGATCGCCGCCGGGGGGCCGGGCGCCGCCTTCTGGATGTGGATGACCGCACTGGTGGGGATGGCCACGAAGTACTCGGAAGCCATGCTGGCGGTGAAGTTCCGCGTCAGGATGCCGGACGGCACGGTGGCAGGCGGACCCATGTACTACTGCCGGAACGGGATTCGCAACCCCCGCTTTGGTGCCTTCCTGGGAACGGTGTTTGCTGTCTCGGGCGGTCTGGCAACCCTGCTGGGCACCGGCAACATGTTCCAGACCAATTCCATGGCCCTGGCGGCTTACCACCAGTGGGGGATCCCGATGTGGTTGTCCGGCGCGGTGGTGGCGGTGCTGGTGGGGCTGGTCATCATCGGCGGCATCCGCAGGATCGGTCTGGTGGCGGAGAAACTGGTCCCGGCCATGATCCTGTTCTACTTTGCGGGCTCGGCCCTGGTTTTGTTTTCCAACCTCTCGGCGATTCCCGAAGCCTTCCGCCTGATCTTCATCTCAGCTTTCGACCCTGAGGCCGCGCTGGGTGGTGCGACGGGGATCGGAGTCCAGCAGGCAATCCGCTTCGGCGTGGCGCGCGGCATCCTGTCGAACGAATCAGGGCTCGGCAGCGCGCCCATCGCGCATGGTGCCGCCCGCACCAAGGACCCGGTGCGGCAGGGCACCATCGCCATGATGGGAACGTTCATCGACACCATCATCGTGTGTACCCTGACCGCCCTGACGATCGTGGTTTCCGGAGTCTGGACCCAGTCGACCCTGATGGTCCCGGGAGGGCTTTCGGGTGCCGATCTGACTGTGACCGCCTTCAATGCAGGAATGCCCTCGATGTTTGCCGGCTGGGGAGGCACGATTGTGGTGTGCTCGTCCCTGATTTTCGGATTCACGACCCTGATCGGCTGGTCGTACTACGGAGAGGTCTGCTTCGGGTATCTGTTCGGGATCAAGATTGTGCGTCCCTATCGTGTGGTTTACATTCTGCTCCTGTTTACGGGTTCCCTGCTGGCCGGGAAGTACGCTCCGATCGTGACCAACGTCGGCGACACCTTCAACGCCGTGATGGCGTTCCCCAACCTGATTGCCTTGCTGCTGCTGACCGGAGTGGTGGCCCGGGCCACCAAGGCCGGTGGGATGGGCCAGAGGTCGGACTGAGATGGGCAGGTTTCAGGCGATCGGGGTGCTACGTCTTGACTTCAACCCCGGTCGCCGTCTAATCTCCCGTTCTGAGGAGTCGCCGGTGCCATGGGGCCCCGGCGTGGGATCCTCGAGTTTGAATCCAGGACGGCTGGATGAACGGGAAACCGGTGTAAAGCCGGTGCTGCCCTCGCAACTGTAAGCGGGCCCGAACTCCACACACCAGCCACTGTCCGCCACGGCGGACGGGAAGGCGTGGAAAGTAGTTACCCGCAAGCCAGGAGACCGGTCCAGCCGGACCTCACACGCCTCCGAAGGGGAGGCAAGGAGGAGACATGCTGAACCCCTCTTCTGGCCCGATCCCGGGCCCCATCCTTATCCCCGGTCACCGGATGACCCGCAGGCGGCGGACATCTGCCTGAACTGCGCGGCCGGCGGCTCACCGCCCCGGACGAAACTCTACCAACCAGCGGATTTCCGCACAGTCTTCGGGAGCTGATCCAATGTGCAAGCGTAAGAGATTTGTCTATTTCGCAGCAGTGTCTGTCTTGTCTCCGGCCCTGCTGGGCGCTGGAGAGACCACGGCGGGCGCCGATAAACCCCGCCTGGAAGCACCCCCTGAAACCGTGACCGTCACTGCCACCCGGACCCCCGCCGAGCTGCGGGAGCTGGGCCGAACCGTCACTGTCATCACGCGGGAAGAAGTGGCCGCTCTGGGCGCGCGGACCGTCGCCGAGGTTCTGGCCGGCCTCCCCGCGTTTTCAGTCGCCCAGTCGGGTTCCTTCGGAGGGCCCACTTCGGTGTTTGTGCGGGGTGGCGAAAGCGATTTCAACCTGGTGCTCATCGACGGCGTGCCGGTGAACCGGCCCGGCGGCGAGTATGATTTCGCCAACCTTTCCACCGCCAACATCGAACGCATCGAGATCGTCCGTGGGCCGGGATCGGTACTCTACGGGACCGAGGCGGTGTCTTCCACCATCCACATCCTCACGCGCCGCCACCGTACCGGATCCCGGCCCAGCGGGACAGTTAGCATCGAAGGCGGGAGTTATGGAACACTGGGAACCTCGGCCGGTATCCAGACCGGCTCCGAGCGGATCCAGTTCTCGCTGGGAGCGACCCACCTCGATACTGACGGAATCTTCGATTTCAACTCCGCCTGGCGGCGGACGGAACTGTCCGCGGGAGGGGCCTTCCTGCTGGGTACCCGCTCGACGTTGGCCACGTCCCTGCGTTACAGCAGCGCCCGCCAGCACTTCCCCACCGACTTCACGGGCGCTGCCGTGGACCCGAACGACTATCGCACAGCCCGCGAACAGGTGTACTCGGTGAGCCTGCAGCATCGTCCCTCCCCCAGGTGGGACACGCGCCTGCAGTATGGCTACCACCGCAACGACGCCCTCAACTTCACCGTCGAGGACGGCATCACCGACTTCTACAGCGACGTCTTCGAGGCCGACGATGACCGCCACTTCCTCGACTGGCAGAACACCCTCATGCTGGTACCGGGCCATGAGCTGACCGCCGGCCTGTCCTGGAAGCGCGAGGAGTCGCGAGCCCTGGAGGAGTCGCGGCGCAGCGCCGGAATCTACCTTCAGGACCGGATGTCCTGGGGAGACCGGATATTCCTTACGACCGGGTTACGGTTCGACGACAACGACCGCTTCGCCAGCTTCGTCACCGGCCACGCCGACGGGGCCCTGCTGGTGGGCGATCACCTCAAGCTGAGGGCCGCGGTCGCCAACGGCTTCCGGGCGCCGGCCTTTACCGAGATCCTGGGCTTCCCCGCCTTCGGGATCACCGGCAACCCGGAGCTGCGGCCCGAGAAAAACACCGCGGTGGAGTTTGGCGCGGACTGGCTCCACGGCAGCCGGACGAGGATGTCGGGCACGGTGTTTTTCAATCGGTTTTCGGACCTCATCGAATTCACCTTCTTCGGCGCGCCGGGGCAGCCCAATTTCGTCAACGTCGAGGCGGCACGCAGCCGGGGTTTTGAGCTGGAGGGGACCTTCCCGGTGGGGACCAGCTTCCGTGGGGGTGGCTCCTACACCTGGAACCAGACGGAGGTGACGGATGCCGGGACCGACCCCTTCGGCAACTTCGAGCTGGGGAGGGCCCTGTTGCGCCGGCCGCGCCATCTGGCCGGTGTCTGGGGAGCCTGGGAGGTCCCCAGGGTGCGGCTGCGGATGGACTTGCGCTACAAGGGGAGCCGGGATGACCGGCTTTTCCTCCCGGACTTCACCAGCCGGCGGCTCCGCCTGGAGGGTTACTGGAGCGTTGACGCCCGACTGGAGTTTCCGGTGGCGGAATACCTGGACTGGGACCGGCCGCTGTCGCTGGTGCTGCGGGGCCGGAACCTGCTGAACCGTGGCTACACGGAAATCGCCGGCTTTCCTTCCCCCGGGCGCACGCTGTACGGGGGGCTCGAGTTCGGCTTCTGAGGCAGAAGTGGGCATGGCGGCAGCCGTCCCGGGCGTGCAAGCGTTCCGCGGGGCAAGATCGTGCGTTCCACGGCTGCCGCCTGTCTGCCGGGGCAAGCAGCGGGTCCCATCTCCGTCGGGGTCGTGACGGGCCGCGGGGCGCCGGGACGCGTGTGGTTCGTCCTCCCGATACAGGGCGGCATCGAAATTCCTGAACGGATCAATGAGAATTTTCTATTGAAAATTGATGCTGCATTCCGGAAAGTCATGTTATCGTGTTAGCACGATGTACAGAACCGGTTTGCCCTCTGCCCAGGGGCTCTACAGCCCCAGCTTTGAACACGACGCCTGTGGTGTGGGCTTCGTGGTGGACATGAAAGGCCGCAAGTCCCACACCATCCTCAAAGATGCCATCGAGGTGCTGGTCCGGCTCAACCACCGCGGCGCCTGCGGCTGCGAATCGGAAACCGGGGACGGCGCCGGCATTCTGATCCAGATGCCCCACCGCTTCTTCCTGGACTTCCGTACCAACCTCGGCTTCCGGCTGCCCAAACCCGGCTGGTACGGCGCCGGCAACGTCTTTCTGCCTACCGACCCGGAAGTCCGTTATCACTTCGAGTGGCTCTTCGAGCAGATCGTCGAGGAGGAGGGACAGCAGGTTCTTGGCTGGCGGACCGTGCCCACTGTCAGTACCGGGCTAGGGCTGAGCGCCAAGGCTACCGAACCGGTCATCCGCCAGATCTTCATTGCCCGCCACGAGTCTCTGAAGGACCCGATGGCCTTTGAACGCAAGCTCTATGTCATCCGCCGGCGCATCGAGAACGCCGTGCGGGAGCTGGCGCTGCCGGAAAGCGCCGGTTTCTATGTCTGCTCCCTGTCGCATCGCACCCTGGTTTACAAAGGGATGCTCAAAAGCGAGCAGTTGCTGCCTTTCTATCCCGATCTCCAGAATCCCGCCATGGAAACCGCCCTGGCCATGGTGCACTCGCGTTTCAGCACCAACACCTTCCCCAGTTGGGCCCGGGCTCATCCCTATCGCTACCTGTGTCACAACGGCGAGATCAACACCCTGCGCGGCAACATCAACTGGATGCGCGCCCGCCAGAGCCTGTTCCGGTCCCGACTGTTCGGCGACGACATCCGGAAGGTGCTGCCGGTTCTGGATGAGACCGGCAGCGACTCGGGCATTTTCGACAATGCCCTGGAGCTGCTGCATCTCGGCGGCCGTTCCCTGCCCCACGCCATGATGATGATGATTCCCGAGCCGTGGGAACGGCATGAGTCCATGAGCGAAACCAAACGGGCCTTCTACCGGTACCACTCGTGCCTGATGGAACCGTGGGACGGCCCTGCAGCCATCGCTTTCACCGACGGTGTGCGCATCGGTGCGGTCCTCGACCGCAACGGCTTGCGCCCTTCACGCTACTACGTCACCCGGGACGGCCTGGTGGTGCTGGCGTCCGAGGTGGGGGTCATCGACGTGGCCGCTGGCGAGGTCGAATACAAGGGCCGGCTGCAGCCGGGCCGGATGTTGCTCGTCGACACGGAGGCCGGCCGGATCATCTCCGACGACGAACTCAAGGAACGCATCGCTTCCGAACATCCTTACGGCGAGTGGGTGAGCCGCAACCAGGTCGCCCTGAGCGAGTTGCCGGATCCTGACTTCGTCCACCCGGTGGACCACGAAACCGTGCGCCTGCGCCAGCAGGTCTTCGGTTACACCAACGAGGATCTGCGCATGATCATGGCCCCGATGGCCAAGAATGCGGTGGAACCGGTGGGATCGATGGGCAACGACGCCGCCTTGGCGGTGCTCTCCCACCGCCCGCAACTGCTGTACAGCTATTTCAAACAGCTCTTCGCCCAGGTGACCAACCCGCCCATTGATTCCATCCGGGAAGAGATCATCGTCGCTTACGAAACCACCATCGGCCCGGAACGGAACCTGCTGGAACCGGACGAGCTGTCGGCCCGGCAGATCAGGCTGGAAGCTCCCATCATCTCCAACGAGGATCTTGAGAAACTGCGCCAGCTCGACGGCTCGGTGGACAAGTCCGGCGTGCCGGCTTTCCGCAGTGTCACCCTTCCCATGTTGTACCGGGTTGCCGGTGGAGGACCGGCACTGGAGGAAGCACTCGATCAACTGTGCGCGGCCGCCGACCACGCCATTGCTGAAGGTTGTGAAGTGCTGATCCTTTCGGACCGCGGAGTGGACTCGGAGCAGGCGCCCATCCCCGCCCTGCTGGCCCTTTCCGCGGTGCATCACCACCTGATCCGCCAGCAGACCCGCACCCGCGTGGGTCTGGTGGTGGAAAGCGGCGAACCCCGCGAGGTGCACCACTTCGCTCTGCTCATCGGCTATGGAGCCAGCGCCATCAACCCCTATCTGGCGTTCGAATCCCTGGATGACATGATCGGCCAGGGCCTGTTGCCGGACGTGGATCACAGGACCGCCGTCAAGCAGTACATCAAGGCCGCCATCAAAGGGGTGGTCAAGGTGATGTCCAAGATGGGCATCTCGACCGTCCAGAGCTATCACGGCGCCCAGATCTTCGAATGCCTGGGCATCCAGCGTGAGGTGATCGACCGTTATTTCACCGGGACAGTGTCCCGGATCGGAGGAATCGACCTGGACATCATCGCCGAGGAAGTGCGCCGCCGCCACCAGGTGGCGTTCCCGGAACGCCCGCCGGTTCATCGCCAGCTCGATGAGGGCGGCCAGTATTTCTGGCGCCACGACGGCGAGGCGCATCTGTTCAACCCCAAGACGATCCATCTGCTCCAGGCCGCCTGCCGGCTGGGGGACCGGGAGCGCTACCGCCAGTACAGCGCCGCGGTGGCCGATCGCAGTGAGCCCACTACCCTCCGCCACCTCCTGAAGCTGGTCCCCGCAGGACCGCCCGTGCCGCTGGAAGAGGTGGAACCGGCGGAATCCATCGTCAGGCGGTTCAAGACGGGCGCCATGTCCTACGGGTCCATCAGCAAGGAGGTCCACGAAACCCTGGCGATCGCCATGAACCGGCTGGGTGCCCGCAGCAACACCGGTGAGGGTGGCGAGGACCCCTCCCGTTACGTGCCCGATCCCAACGGCGACTCGCGCAACAGTGCAATCAAGCAGGTGGCCTCGGGCCGCTTTGGAGTCACCAGCGAGTACCTGGTCAACGCCAGGGAACTGCAGATCAAGATGGCCCAGGGTGCCAAACCAGGCGAAGGCGGACAGCTTCCGGGGCACAAGGTCTATCCGGAAATCGCCCGGGTCCGGCACTCGACCCCGGGCGTGGGCCTGATTTCACCACCGCCCCACCATGACATTTATTCCATCGAAGACCTGGCGCAACTCATCCATGATCTGAAAAACGCCAACTCGCAAGCCAGGATCAGCGTGAAACTGGTGGCCGAAACCGGGGTCGGCACCGTGGCGGCGGGTGTGGCCAAGGCCCACGCCGACGTCATCCTGATCAGCGGCTACGACGGCGGCACCGGCGCCTCGCCGCTGACCAGCATCAAACACGCAGGCATCCCCTGGGAGCTGGGTCTGGCGGAAACCCAGCAGACTCTCCTGCTCAACGACCTGCGCAGCCGGGTGACCCTTGAAGTCGACGGACAGCTCAAAACGGGCCGCGACGTGGTCATCGGCGCGTTGCTGGGAGCCGAGGAATTCGGCTTCGGAACCTTGCCGCTGGTGGCCCTCGGCTGTGTCATGATGCGGGTCTGCCACCTGAACACCTGCCCGGTGGGCGTTGCCACCCAGAACCCTGAACTCCGCAAGAAGTTCGCCGGCCGGCCTGAGCACGTCGTCAACCTCATGCTGTTCATCGCCGAAGAGGTGCGGGAGATCATGGCTGAGCTGGGCTTCCGCAGCTTCGACGAAATCGTGGGCCGGACCGACTGTCTGGCGGTCGACCCCCTGGAAGAGCACTGGAAAGCCCGCACTCTGGATCTGTCGGCGATTCTCTACCAGCCGCGCGTCCCCCGGTATGTGGGCCGCCGCTGCGGGATGGCGCAGGAGCATGCACTGGATGCTTCCCTGGACAACACCCAGCTTCTGAAACTGTGCCGTCCAGCGTTGGACAACCGGTTCCCCGTCTCGGTAACGCTGCCAGTCCACAACACCGACCGCGTGGTGGGAACCATCCTGGGCAGCGAAATCACCCGCCGCTACGGAGCCAAGGGACTCCCTGACGGCACCATCAACCTGTTCCTGAAGGGATCCGCCGGCCAGAGCCTGGGGGCATTCCTGCCCCCAGGCGTCACCATCACGCTGGAAGGCGACGCCAACGACTATGTGGGCAAAGGACTGTCTGGCGGCCGGCTGGTGATCTTCCCGCCGCGCAAGTCCACCTTTGACCCTGAACTCAACGTGATCATCGGCAACGTGGCGCTTTATGGCGCAACCGCCGGCGAGGCTTTCATTTATGGCGTGGCCGGAGAGCGGTTCTGCGTGCGTAACAGCGGAGCCCTCGCGGTGGTGGAAGGCGTGGGCGACCACGGATGCGAATACATGACCGGCGGCCGCGTGGTGGTCTTGGGACCCACCGGCCGCAACTTCGGCGCCGGAATGTCGGGCGGTATCGCCTATGTGTTTGATCCCGACGAAACCTTTGCCAGCCGTTGCAACCTGGAGATGGTCAGGCTCTACCGGCTGGAGAGTGCGAAAGAAATCCGCCAGGTAAAGGAGCTCATCAAGCGTCACATGGACCTGACCGGATCCCAGTCGGCTTACCGCATTCTCTCTGACTGGGATGCGGCGGTACGGCGGTTTGTCAAGGTCTACCCCAACGACTATGCCCGGGTCCTGGAGGCGCAGGAGCGCAACCGCACTGCCGGACGGTCGGAGGAGGAAGTGCTGATGCTGGCTTTCCAGGAGAACCTGGAGGACCGGATGCGGACCGGCGGCAACTGAGCAGTGCAGGGTCTACGTAATCCGCGGGATCCGAGTGATCCGTGCCGATCCGAGTGATCCACACATGACGCGAGACTGACATGGGAAAACCAACCGGATTCATGGAGTATCAGCGGGAGAAGGTCCCCGTGCGCAGCCCCCGGGAACGAATCGCCGACTGGAACGAGTTCTATCAGCGTCCCCCTGACGACTTGCTGCAACGGCAGGGCGCCCGCTGCATGGACTGCGGCATCCCCTTCTGCCACACCGGCGACGACATCGGCGGCCAGTCAGCCGGATGTCCGGTCAACAACCTGATCCCCGAGTGGAATGATCTGGTGTACCGCGGTCTCTGGCGCGAAGCGTACGAACGCCTGGCCAAGACCAACAATTTTCCGGAATTCACCGGCCGGGTCTGTCCCGCCCCCTGTGAAGCATCCTGTGTGCTGGGGATCAACGAGCTTCCCGTCACCATCAAGTCGATTGAATGCGCCATCATCGATCGGGCTTTCGAGGAAGGCTGGGTCCGACCCCAGCCTCCCCGGCTTCGCACCGGGTACCGGGTCGCCGTCATCGGGTCGGGACCCGCCGGGCTGGCCTGCGCCGACCAGCTCAACCGGGCGGGACATCTGGTGACGGTTTTCGAACGCGACGATCGTGTCGGCGGACTGCTCACCTACGGCATTCCGAACATGAAGCTCGACAAGGTCGTGGTGCAGCGGCGAGTCGACCTGCTGGCGGCAGAGGGAATCGTCTTCCGCACAGGTGTGGAAGTGGGACGCCATTACCCGGCAGAGAAGCTGCGTGAGGAGTTCGATGCAGTCGTCATCTGCACCGGCGCGACCCGCCCGCGCGACCTGCCGATCGAGGGCCGCCGGCTGGCAGGGATCCATTTCGCCATGGAATTCCTGACCGCCAACACCCGCCGGGTGCTCAATCCGCAACTGCCGGACAGCGAATGGATTTCAGCCCGGGACAAAGACGTCATCGTCATCGGCGGCGGTGATACCGGCACCGATTGTGTGGCTACCGCGATCCGCCATGGCTGCCGCTCCGTGACCCAGTTCGAGATTCTCCCCCGGCCGCCCGTGGAGCGGTCCCCGGACAACCCCTGGCCTCAATGGCCGCGGATCTTCCGGGTTGATTACGGTCAGGAGGAGGCGGCGGCCCTGTTCGGACGCGATCCGCGGGATTTCGGGGTCCTCACCCGGCGTTTCGAGGGTGACCAGCAGGGTCGGGTGCGGGAGCTGCACACCATCCAGGTGGAATGGATCCAGCAGAACGGAAGCCAGACCTTCCGGGAGGTTTCCGGGACCGAGCGCGTCTACCCGGCGCAATTGGTCCTGCTGGCGATGGGGTTCCTCGGTCCGGAGTCCGAGCTGCTGAACGCCCTGGGCGTGCAACAGGACGGCCGTACCAAAGTGAAGGCCGCCTTCGGGGACTACCGCACCAGCGTGCCGGGAGTCTTTGCCGCCGGTGACGCGCGCCGAGGCCAGAGCCTCATTGTGTGGGCGATCCGGGAAGGACGCGAGGCAGCCGCAGCCTGTGACCGCTATTTGACCGGCTTACAACAGGGGCTGGCGGCTCACTCCGCGGTGTAGCTGATCTCCAGCCGTCTGACCCGCAGGCTGCAGACCACCAGGATCATGGCTGTCACCAGCATGATACCGGGCACCGCCATCCACAGCGGAGCAGGCTCCGCCAGGATGGTGATGGGCCCGAGGGGGACGGGCACGGGGCACAAGGACTCCAGATAGTAGATTACCGAGAACTTCTTTAACAACGGCGGCAGCAGGAAGTTGATGTACTCCCAGCCCAGCAGCACTACAGCCGGGATCGAAGGGTTGCGGGAAAACAGACCTACCAGCATGAAAACGGCTCCGTAGCCGACGCAGGCCAGGACGGTAACCCCCAGGTAAGCAAGCAGGTGACCGAGACCGGCTCCGACCAGCACGAAATCCAGGGCCGCCGACCATCCACGCACCGCGTGGGCCAGAAAAAAGCTTAGAGCGGTGGCCAAACCGAAGATCAGGCTGTTGCCGGCGACTCCCGCCAGATACTTTCCAGCCGCCAGGACCTCCCGGCGGACCGGGCAAAGCAGGTAGTAGTGCAGTGTCCGCTCCAGCATGTCCCCACGGAACAGGCGCGAGAACACCCCCACACATCCAAAAAACACCACCAGCCTCAGCAGGAACGTCCGATAGAAGATCGCATACAGGACGTTGTCGCCGCCGATGCCTTCCACCACTTTCCTCGGGACCGGCAACAGGAGCTGGAGCGACATCAGGAGGACGGGTCCCGCCGCCAGCAGGTAGACGAACAGTGCCCTCCGACTGAAGGCGTTGCGCCGGAGTTCAATCGCCACGATCCCGGCCATCTGTCTCAACCAGAGCCGCCAGTCACGGCGTACGATTTCTGCGACCGCATTCATGCGGATCCTCCTCCGTTGGCGCCGATCAGGTACTGGTACACCGAGTGGACGTCCTCGTCGGCAGGTGCCACGGCCTCCACCTCCAGGCCGGTTTCCAGCACCGCCTGGTTCAACTTTCGATAGAAGCTGTCGGCGTTGCGGGTCCGGATCAGCAGCCCTCCGCCGTCTTCCTGGATCTTCACCTCCACCACGTGGTCCAGCTCGAACAGGCGCGAGGCCAGCAGCCCGGGACGATCGCAGCGGACCAGCACCTGGATCGGGTGTTCCGGCATCTCTTCCCGGACCTGCGGAATGTCGCCTTCCGCCACGACATAACCGCCGTTCAACATAACCACCTGATCCGAAATCATGTCCACTTCGTGGAGGATGTGGCTGGAGACAAGAACATGGGCGCCGCCGCCGGCCAACTCCTGGAAGAGGCCGATGACTTCGGCCCGGGCCATGGGGTCAAGTCCGTTCAGGGGTTCGTCCAGGACGAGCACCTGCGGGCTGTGGCTGATCGCCTGGGCGAGCTTGATGCGCTGCCGCATTCCCTTGCTGTAGCCGGCGATCTTCCGGGAAGCGGCTTTGGTGAGTTTGACCTTCTCTAGGCCGCTCCACGCCCGATCGTGGGCCTCCTCGGCGCCGTAGCCGTGGACCCTGAGAAAAGCATAAACGAACTGGAAGCCGGTGAAGCCCCGGGGAAAAGCATCGTACTGGGTGCAGTAGCCGAGAATGCGGAACAACCGCTCGGGCTGGTCCGGGCTGATTCCGCGCACCGTGATCCGGCCGCGGGAAGGCCGCAGCAGGCCGGTCATGAGGTTCATAAGGGTGGTCTTGCCGGATCCATTGGGTCCCACCAGCCCGGTGACTCCCGGAGGGATGGACACCGAGACGCGGTTGACCCCCAGAACCTCGCCATAGAACTTCGACACATTGTCAAAGACCACATTCTGATCGCCGGCCATTACCGCACCACCTCGTATGCCCGGATGCGCCGCGACAATAACCCCAGGCAGACCAGACAGACCATCCCCAGGGCAAGCCAGGCACTCCACACCGGGATCTCACCGACCACCACACCGTGGAAACCACGGCCCACGTCCTGGGCCTCGCCAAACAGGGAAAGCCACACCACCCGGATCAGATGGTTGAGCTGGAGCAGCCCTCCCCAGCGGGTCACGAGGATCTCGTTCAAGGTCGCTCCGAATCCCTGGGAGACGAAGAAGACACCGAACATCAGGGCCCCGGCCACAGCTTTCCAGCGGACCCAGGCGGAAAGGGCCAGGGCCAGAAACGACAGTACCAGCATCCAGATCAGCGAGCCGGCGAACACCGCCGGCAGAATCCACCTGTTCTCGGTCATCCAGCCGGTACCGGCCAGACTCGCCTGCAGGAAGAACAGGACGGACAGCGGCAGCCAGCTCACCGTGGACTGCAGGATCAACAGCACTGCCAACTTCCCGGCGATGTAGTCCACCCGGGAAAACGGCCGGCTGAGGTAAAGCGCCATGCCGTTGTTGGTGAGATCCGGGGAAACGAGTCCCGGGCCCACGAACACCGTAAGCAGAAAGACCAGCCCTCCCTGGAACTGCAACAGCCACCGGAAGAACCGGCCGTCGATGGGGACCAGCTCGGCGGCAGGCAGTTGCAGCATTTCCAGTGCACCCAAGTTGTGCTTGAGGTAAATCAGGACCGCGGCCCCGGCGGGAACCACAAAACAGATGACGTAGAACACCAGAAAGAACCGTGACTGGAAAACCGTCCGGTAGGCATACCGGGGCAGGACCAGCCAGCGCCGCCAACGGGGTGTCAATTCCCCGGAATAAGGCCGATAGTGGTGTTTATAGACGGCCATTGTCGCTCCCCATGGCTTTCAGAAAGAGGTCTTCCAGTGAATCCCGCTTGTAGGACAGACGTCGAAGCTGCACGTCGTTGCGGGCAGCTTCCCGGTAGAGGTCGCCGATGGCCATGCCTTCCGGCAGCACCATCTTGTAGCGGCGCTGGCCGAACTGGGCCCACTGGCAACCCTGCTCCTGCAGGCGGGCCAAGAGCTCTTCCACCGCCCCCCGCGCCTCGATCTCAACGAATTTCCGGTTGGCGCGACGCTCCTCCTCGAGGTTGCAGTAGACGGCGATCTCGCCTTGCCGGAGGATGAGGACCTCTTCGCAGACCTCCTCGACGTCCCGCAGGAGGTGGGAGGAGAGGATCAGGTGGATATCCGATTCAGCGACGATCTCCCGCACCATCCGGATCATGCGCAGCCTCGCCGGCGGGTCCAGTCCATTGGTGGGTTCATCCAGAAACAGCAGCTTGGGACCGTGGACTATGGCCTGGGCCAGCTTCACAAGCTGTTTCATGCCTTGTGAGAAGGTCTCCACGCGCCGGTAACGAGCCTCGCCCAGTCCCACATAAAACAGAGCCTCATGAGCCCTTTCCAGCGCCGCGGCCGGCGGGATGCCGGTCAACTCCGCCATCAGGGCCACCAGACGGACTGCCGTCATGCCGTTGATGTAGGTCTCGTTCTCCGGCATGTACCCCACCAGCGGCTTGATCCGGCGCACGTCGTTCCGGATATCCAAACCGAAGACACGGGCGGTGCCCGTTGCCGGCCGATGGAAACCCAGCAGCGTGTGAATCAGCGTGGTCTTGCCTGCGCCGTTCGGCCCCAGCAGGCCGATCGATTTCCCGCGCAGGGAAACCGTCAGCCCTTTCAGTGCCTCCAGCCGTCCGAACCGTACCGTCAGCCCATCAAGCTCGATGAGTGGATCCATGCCGCGGGCCTCCCCGATGCCGTTCGATCATGAGTGACTGTCCAGCTCAAGAGAACGCAGGGAGAGACGCCAAAGTTCCCTCCCTGCGGTCAGACGGTTCCAGGGACCGCCCTGCCGTCCCTTGGCTGCCAGCGGGTCCTCGCGGTCAGTGTCCGGAAACCCCCGAGGCGCCGGCGGGCTGGGAGGCCAGTGTCTTGAGCGCCGCCAGGTTAAGCCACAAGGTGTCCAGATCCCCTACGCCCGACACCGTGATACGTCCGGGTTCCGCGTACATGGCTGCCAGCGCGGGCTGGGTGTCCTGCAGGTTCGGCAGATTCTCGACGGCCGCTGCCGGCCCCAGACCGCTGGAAACCAGTGGAGCCACCAGGGGAGCGACATTCTCATAGAGGAGTCCCGACAGGTTCACCCGGGGATCCTGCGGCAGCAACGCCGCAAACTCGGGTGATGCCGAGAGTGAGTAGCCCGTCTGCCGATACTGGAGAGCGTGATCGATGAGCACCGGATCCGGCGCTGCGATCAGGTAACCCCCCGCATAGCGGTAGAAGATGCTGAACCCGCTCCGCTCAAAGTGGAGCTCCCAGGTGGCCGACCCGCCGGTGTCCCGCGCCGTCAGGCTGACCCCCGCCTCACCCTCCTGTGAAGCCGCCTTATTGATCTCAGCCACCGCCCACTCCACGGCCCGCTGCAGGGCGGATGGATCGTACACCTCAACCACCAGCTTCCAGGCGGGAGTGGGCAGCATCGGACCGTCCAGTGCGAAGACCACTTCGCCCCCCAAGGGACCGGCGATGTCCCGACGGATGTCGACGCCGTGCTCGAGCTCGAAGTCCCGGAGTCCCTGAGCCGCCTCGGGATTGAGGGCAGCCACCCGTTGCAGGAACTGATCCACCAGCCCGGCCGGGTCATTGATCACAAACGCCGCCGCCAGATGGGCATCCCGCGAGACGTAGTCCAGCCCGCCCATGGGCCCAGGCTGACCAATCCACCGCATCAGGCCGGTCGCCTCGCCTTCAAAGTTGAGGACGGCCCGGTTCTCGGTAACTCCCTGCGCCTGACGCCGCTGGATCACCAGCGTCTTCACCTGCTCCACCCCGAGAATCTCCAGCAGTTCCCTGGGTTGCTCGGCTTCGGCCTGGCGGGAGGAGAAGCGTTCCAGATCCATGGCCAGCAGCCAGTCGACCCCATCGTCATAGCTGGCGGCGATGGTGGTGTAGAAGGCGGAATCCGCCAGCGAGCCACCCCGGCCGGTGGCGATCTGCTGGAGTAGAGCCGCTGAGGGCGTCACCACCAGCCGCTTGTTGTCGATCCACACGAGGAGCTGTTCCTCATCCGCGGAAAGCTGGGAGGGATCCTCCACCAAGACGATCACGGGTCCTGCCTCGTGTTGGGCGTTGATCTGGGCCGCTTCCATTTCCACGAAGGCTCTCAGACCCGCCGCGTCGGTAACGGAAGCCAGCACCACGGGCCGTACCTGTTCCATGTCACCACCCACGGCAACCAGCGCGAGGACGACTTCGTCCCCCAAGGTACGGCCGGCGGCCGACAGCTTGCCCACAGCTTCATCCAGCCGCGCAAGGTCGTGACCGCCTTCCGCAAACCATTCGCTGAGCGTCGGACTGGACTCGATCCGCTCCTTGAATGCCTGCAAGGCGGGTTCCAGTTGCCCACTCAGATTCGGCAGCGCCGCGTACACGACGGTGTCGGCCGGGAGCTCGCCCACCAGCTCGCTGGAATACCGCCAGTGATCGCCGAAGGTGGCCTGCTGCAGCTCGCGGGTCAAGGCGGACAACTCATCGAGAGCCGCCAGGTGACGGGCGGCTTCCTGGCTCCAGGCGTAATCTTCCTGCAGCGGCACCCGGGCCAGAGCAGGCTGGGACGCGTATTGGCTGCCGGGCTGCAGGACCACCCGGCGGCCGCCGTGAGCCACCCAAACCTCTCCCTCCAGCACCGAAACCCGTGAACCTTTCATGCCGTGGCTGACCGAGAAAACCGTGCCCTTCACCTCAACCTGGACATCGACGGTCTGGACCGCAAGCCGGCCGCTGCCCTGGGGTGCAGCCTCGACGATCAGGTTGCCGCGATGTAGGTCCAGGGTGACCCCACGCCAGCCGTCCATCAACACGGCTTCCGTACGTTCCGCCAGCTCCACCAGAGAGCCGTCCTCGAGACGCAGCACTGCGCCGCCCCCCTTGCCGGTGCGCAACACCTGGCGGTCTTCCACCTTTCCGCCTGCCGATAACGGAACCAGGGCTTCGCCTTTCACCGCGAACACGGGGCCGCGGATGCTCTGCAGGGTCGCCGCCTCGCCGGAGAAACCGGGCAGCCTTCCCTGGCTGGCCAGGTACTGGAACAGCACGGCCACCAGCACCACACCCGCCGCGACGGCCCCCCAACGCATCCATGCCCGATGGACCCGCACCGGCGGGACGGGCGGTGCCACCGACCGCGTACGGGCGGCAGTCAGCGCGCGCCGGCACGGCAAACACTCCCGGGTATGCGCCTCAAACAGCAGCGAACGCGCTTCGGAGAGCGTCCCCGCCAGGAAATCCGGCAACAGGGCCTGGAAATCGTCGCAGGTGCGCAACGGCCCGGAAGCATCTGTTCCCACACCCAACACAGGGCCCACACGCCCGGCAATCTCCGCCACCTCGGCCGGCTCAAGCCGCTCGGACCGCGCAGCCTCGATCACCTCATCCAGCCGCTTTTCCCACTGCTTGTCGTACTCGTTCATGATTCAGTTCCTCTCAAACTCGTTGCCCAGTTCCTCCTGAAGGCGCATCCGGACCCGGTGCAGCGTCACCGCCACCGTGCCCGGCGTCGTCCCCAGCAGATCGGCGATCTGCTGGTTCGTCAGCCCTTCGAGGAACCGGAGTGCAAACATTTCCGCCGACCGCGGGTGCAGCCGGCCCAGCGCACGGCGTAACCAGTCGGCCAGCTCCCGGGAGTTGCTGAGGCGGTCCGGGCGGACTCCCTCGTCCGCCAGCGAACCGTTTACCAGCTCCAAAGGAACCCGCTGCCGGTTCCGTCGCGCTTTGACCACGTCCAGAGCGGCATTGACGGCGGCCCGCTGAAGGTAGGCCCGCACACCCTCACCGGCCACTGGCGGCGAATCCTCCGCCCGCTGCAGCAGCCGGATAAAGACGGTCTGCAGGACATCCTCGGCGTCCTCAGCTCGTCCAGTGATGCGATACGCTGCCTGGACGACCACGTGGTGGAACCTCTCGAAGAGGTCCCGGATGTTCATCTCGGACTGGTGGGCCGGTGCCATGCTCTGGACAGCTCGCAAGGTTTTCTTCCTCCGCCTGCACCATTAAGAACGAGCCGTCAAGGCGAAGCTTAACAGCTCCCGCCGGTGCGGTCCCCTACCCTTCCCATCGCTTGCACCGGCCGGCGGCGACGTGCTTCACTGTTGCGGTCATGAAAATCCACGAGTTCCAGGCCAAGCAGTTGTTGGCCCGCTACGGCGTGCCGGTTCCCGACGGAAGGCCTGCCCGTTCGGCCGCCGAAGCCTGGGAGATCGCCCGGCGCTTTGGGGGCACGGTGGCCGTCAAGGCCCAGATCCATGCCGGCGGCCGCGGCAAGGGCGGCGGCATCAAGATCGCGCACAGCCCCGACCAGGCTGAGGCCTTTGCCCAGGCGATGTTGGGCCGCCCGCTGGTGACTCCCCAGACCGGCCCCGGCGGGCGGGAGGTGCGTTGTGTCCTGGTTGAGAGAGGCCTGCGCATCAAGCGGGAGTTCTATCTGGGAATGATCATCGATCGCAGCGCCGGTATGCCGGTGATCATGGCATCCCGCGAAGGGGGCGTGGAAATCGAGGAAACAGCCCGGCGGAGTCCCGAGAAAATCCTGAAAGAACATGTGGATCCGGCACTGGGGATCAGGGAATTCCAGATCCGGAAACTGGCGTTCGGACTGGAGCTGGCGCCGGCGGTGCTGGGTGGATTTGTCAGAAAGCTCTATCGCGCTTTCCAGGAACTTGACTGTTCACTGGCGGAAATCAACCCCCTGGTGGAGACGGAGGAGGGACAGATCATCGCGCTGGACGCCAAGCTGAACTTCGATGACAGCGCACTGTTCCGCCACCCGGAACTGGTGGAACTGCGGGATTTCGGAGAAGAAGACCCGCTGGAGATCCAGGCGTCGCGGTACGGCCTGAATTACATCAAGCTGGACGGCAACGTGGGCTGTATGGTCAACGGCGCCGGGCTGGCGATGGCCACCATGGACATCATCAAGCTCGCCGGAGGCAACCCCGCCAATTTCCTCGACGTGGGCGGCGGGGCCAACGTGGAGCAGGTGAAGAACGCTTTCAAGATCCTGATCTCGGATCCCGCGGTCAAAGCGGTGTTGATCAACATCTTCGGAGGGATCATGCGCTGCGACACGGTGGCTGAGGGAGTGGTCCAGGCGGTTCGCGACGTTGGGGTGCGCTTTCCCGTCGTGGTACGCCTGGAGGGCACCAACGTGGAACGGGGCCGCCAGATACTCCAGGAGTCAGGGCTGAATTTCATCGTGGCCGACGGCATGGCGGACGCTGCGGCTCGTGTCACCGCGGCAGCCGGTTAGGGAGAGAGCAAAGTGGCAATCTGGGTCAATCGTGAGACCAGGGTGGTGGTCCAGGGTATTACCGGGCGGGAAGGCAGCTTCCACACCCGGCTGTGCCGGGAGTATGGGACGCAGGTGGTGGCCGGCGTGACGCCGGGCAAGGGCGGCTCCGACCACGAAGGTGTACCCGTCTTCAATACTGTCGAGGAAGCGGTAGCTGTCACCGGAGCTGACACCTCGGTCATTTTCGTCCCCCCGCCGTTTGCCGCCGACGCAATCCTCGAGGCCGCCGACGCGGGAATCCGGCTGGTGGTGTGTATCACCGAGGGGATCCCCGTTTTCGACATGCTGCCGGTGATCCGGTATCTCCGGGAGCGCTCGTGCCGCCTGATCGGACCCAACTGCCCGGGGATCATCTCGCCGGGCCAGTGCAAGATCGGGATCATGCCCGGACACATCCACCGGGAGGGTCCGGTGGGAGTGATTTCCCGCAGCGGTACGCTCACGTACGAGGCGGTCGGCCAGCTCACCTCCCGTGGCATCGGGCAAAGCACCTGTATCGGCATCGGCGGCGATCCCATTGTGGGAACCGAGTTTATCGACGCTCTGGAGGCTTTCCAGTCCGACCCGGACACCGAGGCGGTGGTGATGATCGGCGAGATCGGGGGTTCGGCCGAGGAGGAAGCGGCACAGTTCGTACGGGAATTCGTGAAGAAGCCGGTGGTGGGGTTTATCGCCGGCCGGACGGCTCCACCTGGACGCCGTATGGGTCACGCCGGTGCCATCATCTCCCAGGGCCGTGGAACCGCCGGCGAAAAGATGGCAGCCATGCGGGAATGCGGAATCCACGTGGTGGACAGCCCGGCTGAGATCGGTGCCGCGGTCATGGAGGTCATGGCCGGACGCCTGGGATGAGGAGGAGCCGGGAGTCGCGGATCACTCGGATCTCGCGGATCACTCGGATCTCGCGGATCACTCGGATCTCGCGGATCAGCGCGGATCTGGTTACCTCGTTTCCTGCTGAAGACACCCCAGACTCCCGTTCCCTGACTCCCGGCTCCTGAGTCCTGTCTCCCGAATCCTGACTCCCAACAAAAACAGCAAGAGGACGAAATGCAGAAGACGCTCGGAATCATCAAACCTGATGCAGTTCAACGAAACCTGGTTGGTGCCATCCTTGGCCTGGCGGAGAACGCCGGTCTTCGGATCAAAGCGCTCCGCATGGTGCATCTGTCGCGCTCCCAGGCAGAGGGTTTCTATCACGTCCATCGCGAGCGGCCCTTTTTCTCCTCCCTGACTGCCTTCATGTCCGAGGGCCCGGTGGTAGTGGTGGTTTTCGAGGCGGAAGACGCCGTAGTGCGGTGGCGCCAGGTACTGGGCGCCACCGATCCCGCCAGGGCCGAACCCGGGACAATCCGGAAGCTGTATGGCCAGAGTGTGGAGCGCAACTCCGCTCACGGCTCCGACAGTCCCGAATCGGCCGCTTTCGAGGTCAACTACTTCTTCAGCGCGCTTGACCAGGTAAACTGACGGTGATGGGTCCTGAGCTGGGCCGCCTGCTGGCGGGTCTGGGTCTGCTGCTGGTGATCGTGGGGGCGCTCCTGATGTGGGCGCCTTCGATCCGCCTTGGACATTTGCCGGGCGACTTCGTCATTCCGTTCAAGAACGGACGACTCTACCTTCCACTCGGAACCTGCCTGGTGCTGTCGGTACTGCTCACCCTGGTATTGGGGCTGGTCAATCTGCTACGCCGCTGACCGGGGACCGCACAGCGGGTCGTCACGCCTTCCAGGCTTCCCGTTCCTGCAGCAGCTCCTCCCAAGTCACCTCCCGGCCGCGATAGGCAGCCGTACGACCCAGGATCGCGCTGAGCGTGGCGTCCACGCCCTGGGCGGTCTCGTTCACCGGCCGGTCCGCCTGGATCCCCTGGAAGAAAGCCTGGAACTTGTCCACTTCCATGTCTCCCGGGTGTTGCTCGTAATACCACACTTCCTGCTCGGTGTGGCGGATCCGGACACGGCGTGCGTCGGTAGCCCACCCCAGCACCTCGAAGTCACCTTTGGGTCCGTAAAACGCTTCCCCGGCATTGTCCCAGCCCAAGTTCATGAACTGGGTCGAGGTGAAAGCCACCACCACATCGCCCGGGTAGGTGAACAGAACTTCGTAGCGGTCCCAGGTGTCGCCCACTGCTGTCCGGATTTTGCGGCCACCGGTGCCATAGGCCTTGACAGGCAGGGCGCCAATCGCCCAGTTGCAGATGTCGATGACGTGGATGTTCTGTTCCACCAGAATGTCGCCGGAAAGAACACGGTCGAACACCCAGTTGCTCAATCGGGCCTCCTCGGCGGACATGCCCGGCCGGTCGCGCCGGCCGAGTTGTCCGGAGTTGTAGTATGCCTTGCCGCAAACCACCGGGCCGATGGCGCCTTCCCGCAGCCGCCTGACCCCCTCCTTCAGGTCTTTGCGGGCACGACTCTGGAAACCCACCATGACGCTCCGGCCGCTGACCTTGCGCCCAGCCTCGGCGACCCGCAGGCAGCCGGCGGTATCGACCGCCACAGGCTTTTCCAGGTAGACGTGTTTGCCGGCCGCCACTGCCGCCTCGAACTGCTCGGGATGGTAGTACGGCGGGCTTGCGATCAGGACCGCCTCCACGTCGGAAGCCAGCAGCTTCTGGTAGGCATCGAAGCCCAGCCAGGTCTTGGGAGTGTCGGTCGCAAACCGGCGGCCGGCCTCGTCCAGACGGTCGGCAAAAACATCCGCCAGCGCCACCACCCGGCAGGGAGCGTGCTCCCGCATCTTGGCGGCGACCCCGGTTCCCCTTCCCCCACACCCGATCACCCCCAGGGTGACCGCGGAGTTCGCCTGGGAACCAAAAGCGGTCCGGCTGGCCATGAGGGTCAGGCCGGAAGCCGCGACAGAAGAACGGACAAACTGACGGCGTGAGATCGGTTGCTGCGCACGTTCCATGACGGACCTCCTCTCGACTCCAGAATGCCGTCCGCAGTCCGGCCGCCGGACTTCCGGTGGCAAACACGGGCGGCATCAGTCCCGCTTGAACTCGGCCACCAGCGCCTGCAGTGTGGCCTTGGCGTCGCCAAACAGCATCCGGGTGTTGTCCTTGAAGAACAGGGGGTTGGGGATTCCCGCGAAACCCGCCGCCATGGAGCGCTTCATCACGATCACCGTCCGCGCCCGGTCCACTTCAATGATGGGCATGCCGTAAATGGGGCTGGTTTCGTCGTCGCGGGCAGCGGGGTTGACCACGTCGTTGGCCCCAACCACCAGGCACACGTCCACCGACTCCATGTTGGGGTTGATGTCGTCCGGCTCCACCAACTGGTCGTAGGGCACATTGGCTTCCGCCAGCAGCACGTTCATGTGACCCGGCATCCGCCCCGCCACCGGGTGGATGGCAAAGCGGACCTCGCAGCCGTTGCGTTGCAGGAGGTCCGACAGCTCGCGCACGGCGTGCTGGGCCTGGGCCACCGCCAGACCATAGCCGGGGACGAAGGCCACCGAGCTGGCGGCCTCCAAGAGGATGTAGGTATCCTCCACGGAGATCGGCTTCACCTCACCCTGCTCCTTGGAGCCCCCTGACTGGACCACGGAGCCGAAGCCGCTGAACAGCACGTTGGCCAAAGATCGGTTCATGGCCTTGCACATGATGCTGGTCAGAATGATTCCGCTGGCCCCCACCAGGGCACCCGCCACGATCAGGATGTTGTTGATGATGACGAAGCCTGCCGCACAGGCCGCCATCCCCGAATAGGAGTTCAACAGGGAGATCACCACCGGCATGTCGGCGCCACCGATAGGGATCACCGCCATCACCCCCAGGATCAGCGAGAGGATCACCGCAGCGATCAGCAACGGATATCCTTCCGCCGGGGCGATGACGAACAGGACCCCGGAAACCACAATGGCCAGCAACAGCAGGGAGTTCACGATCTGCTGGCCCCGGAACACCAGGGCCCGGCTGATGCCAAAGGAACCGATCTTGATCTCCTTCAACTTGGCCCACGCCA
This sequence comes from uncultured Acidobacteriota bacterium, assembly GCA_964524795.1. Taxonomy (GTDB): domain Bacteria; phylum Acidobacteriota; class UBA6911; order RPQK01; family JAPXNP01; genus CAZGEH01. Next base: position 214,454 of record CAZGEH010000003.1, on the reverse strand, counting down.
GAACGCTGCCAGAGAAGGTCACCCCGCCGATGAGCACGGTCAGGAAGATGCTGACCGCGGTGAAGGTGGTCGGACTGGTGTTGTCGTTGTACTCGGCCCATCCCACAAGCAGGCTGGCGATGCCCCCGAAACCGTTGAGCAGGGCCACCATCTCGGGCATGGCGGTCATCGCCACCAGCCGGGCCGCCAATGCCCCGATGACTGCACCGACCAGCATGCCCAGAGCGATCAGTTCGTAGCTCAGGATCCTTTCATTCAGCAGCGTGGCAACCACCGCCAGCAACATCCCGACCGCGGAAAGCAGGTTTCCCCGACGGGCGGTTTCCGGCGAGCTGAGCAGTTTCAGACCGAGGGCGAACAGGAGAGCGGCCAGGATATAGGCGGACTCGATGAAAGCGCTCATCGCTTCCCATCCTTCTTCTTGAACATGGACAGCATCCGGTGCGTGACCAGGTATCCACCCACCACGTTGATGGTGGCAAACGCCACCGCCAGCGTTCCCAGCACGGTACTCAACTGGGTGTTGTCGCTGCCAGTGGCGATCAGGGCGCCGACGATGGTGATGCCGGAGATGGCATTGGACCCCGACATCAGCGGTGTGTGCAGGGTGGCCGGGACCTTCGAAATCAGCTCGAAGCCCAGGAAGATGGACAGCATCAGGACGAAAGCCAGGTAGAACACCTCTTGGGTCATGACGACTCCTCACTGAAACAGGGGGTGGCAGACGCGCCCGTCGTGGGTGAGCAAACACCCCTTCAGGATCTCGTCCTCCAGGCGAAGCACGAACCTCCGCTCCTTCTTGTCCCAGAAATGGCTGATCAGGCCGACCAGGTTGTTGGCGTACATCTGACTGGCGTCGCGGGCTACCCGCGACGGGAACGGCGCAAGTCCGATGATCCGGACACCGTTGCGTTCCACGACCCGGCCCAGCTCGGAGCCCTCGACGTTGCCTCCACTCTCCACCGCCAGATCCACGATCACGCTGCCCGGACGCATCCGTCCCACCATCTCCGCGGTGACGATCCGGGGCGCCTTGCGGCCAAACACCTGGGCGGTGGTGATGACGACGTCCGATTTCTCACAATGGCGGGCCATCGCCTCACGCTGGATCGCCAACTGCTCTTCGGTCAGCTCTCTGGCATAGCCGTCGCGGGTCTCACCCGTCTCACCCAGATCGATCTTGACGAAACGGCCGCCCAGAGATCTGACCTGCTCCTCCACTGCGGGACGGGTATCGAATGCCTCCACGATGGCGCCCAGCCGCTTCGCCGTGGCGATAGCCTGCAGGCCCGCCACACCGGCTCCAATCACGAATACTCTTGCCGGCGGTATGGTTCCCGACGGAGTGGTCATCATCGGGAAGATCTTGTCCATTGCTTCAGCCGCCAGGATCACCGCAACGTATCCAGCCAGGTTGGCCTGGGAGCTCAGAGCGTCCATTTTCTGGGCGAGTGTGGTCCGCGGAATCAGCTCCATGCAGAGGGCGGTCACCTGCCGCTTGGCCAGCTCAGCCACCAGCGGGCGTTCGTTGAAGGGATCGAGAAAACTGATCAGCACCGTCCCGGAGCGGATCCCTTCCAGCTCCTTCAAAGTGGGCTTGCGCAGTCGCAGAACGATGTCGGCGGAGCCGAGCAGCGCCTTCCGGTCCGCCAAAACCTCGGCGCCGGCGGCCTGATAGTTGCTGTCCGACTCGCCGATGGAAAGGCCCAACCCGGCCTCCACTCCCACCGAGGCACCCAGCTCCACCAGTTTCCGGGCAGCAGAAGGGGTCAATGGGACGCGACGATCATGAGCGCTTGCTTCACCTGCGGCGACGATTCTCATCAAGACGGCCTCCGAGTGAGAAAAAGCACCAGGAAGCGGAACCTTATCAGGTCGGGCTGACCCCGGGCAAGAAGGCGGAGTCGGGACAGGGGACACGGAATACGGGAGACGGAATACGGGAAATGGGAGTCGGGAGGTTGCTCGGAACAACTTGCGGGATTCGGTCAGAAGTGCAACCTGAAATGGTCCCAGCTACGGCTGATCGATCCCGGATCGGAACAACTTGCGGGATTCGGTCAGAAGTACCACCGATCGGACTGTTACCTCCCTCCCGTCTCCCGTATTCCGTGTCCCGACTCCCGTCTCCCCTAGGGCCGCAAGAGCCGGTCGAGCAGGTCCGACGGCCGTCCGCCCAGCCGTCGGCCGATCCCCTCCCCCGCCCTGGACAGCAGCGCCTGAACATCCACCGCCACGTCGGGCTCCTCCCGGGTCCCGCTGACCCGCAACGGCACCGCCAACCGGCCGCGTTCGTCCGCCAGCAGGTCCAGGACCTGAGGCGGCACCCGCTCCAGCGCCACCCCTCGTCTCTCCACGTTCAGGGTGAGCCTCAGGTCCAGCGGCCCCTGCAGATCCACCCATCCCTCCAGCGCCAGGCCCGCCCGGGCGCTTTCCAGGCTGAAGCCGGCCAGTGTGACCCGCCTCGCAGCGACCTCAAAGCTCGCAGCCGTCGCCCGATATTCGCCACCCGCCAGTCCGGTTAACCCCAGCAGGCGTTCCGCCCTCCGCAGCACCTCATGATCGGGAATCCGGCCCGGCTCAAGTTGCAGAGTCCCGGAGCCGGTCAGATCCCTGGGGTCCGTCCCCTGACCGACCGCTTGAAACTCCAGGCGGGCCGGCCCCAACGATCCTCCCTCCGGGATGCCGGCCAGGCGGTTGGTATCCAGCGGCTGAGCTTCGACCGAAATACGGTAGGTCATGGGGACCTGGTTGAAGTCGGCTGTAACCTGGGCGGTCACCGGCCCATAGTCAGTAACCATGGCCAGATGGCGGGCCTCCAGCACCCCCTTCTCCAGAGTGAAGCGCCCTTCCAGATCGCGCATCGGCAGTCCACCGGTCTGGGCCCGCTCCGCGGTCAGCTCGCCGTTGCCCGTGAGCCGCCGCAAGGGAGTTGTCTCCGCCGGATCGAACACGATGTCCCTCAGCACCAGGGCAAGGCCTTCCATGGTGAAGGTCTGGACCTCCTGACCGTCGCGGGCATCCACCACCTGGACGGCACCCTCGGTCAACACCACCTCCACGACTTCCAGCCGGCGGCCGTTGCCTTCTCCGGCCGGGGGGTGGGGGTTCTGCGCCCCGGTGAACGCTTCGGGAGGAGCTTCTTCGCCCGTGACCAGCACCCGCACCGCCGGCTGCTCCAACCGGACCCGGTCGACGACAATGTCTCCGAACAGCAGGGGCAGCAGCCGCCACTCGAAGCTCAGGCGCCGGACGGAGATCTCGTAACGGCCCCGGATGTACCGCCCCGCAGCCTCCACGCCGTCCAGCTCGAGGCCGCGAAACAGGCTGAGACCGGTGGAGCGCGCCCGAAGCTCGATGCCGGCCGCTTCGCCGGCGCGTGCCAGCATGGCCCGACCGAGCCTTTCCGAGTCCAGCAGCCAGGACACCGCAGCCAGCCCACCCAGCAGGGCGACCACGGTCACCACGGCTGCAATGACCAGTTTCCTCCGCATAAACACCTCCCCGGCTATGCGTGTCTGCACTCCTCGAACTCACCCCGGCAGATGGGGGATCAAGCTTTGACGGCCGGCATGCGCAGGATGGTCCTGAGTTTCTCCGGTGCAGTACGCCGCGGATCGGACAGGTAGATCTCGTGATGAAGGCCGTGGAAAGCCAGCCCCCGTTCGCGGGCGAATTCGTTCAGCCTGCCGATGGTCTCAGCTTCCCGGTCATAAGGGCCGACATGCAGGGCCTGAACACACAAACCTTCCTCGAGGTCTTCCAGCCTGACCTTTGCAATCACCGGATCCTTCCCGCGTGCCCGCAGAGTCACCTGCGCAGCCGCCAGGTCCGCTTCCGTCATCGATTCCGGGACGCGGATCATCAGTTTCCAGTTCCAGTCGCTGGGGGGTTCCCGGGTGAAATCGCCGGGACCCCGGACACCCCACCAAAGCCCTTCCAGCCGGCCCGCCACGAAGTCCGGTCGGCCTTCCGCCCGCAGGGCGGATTTGACTGCGTAGACCGTGGCGTACAGAGCCCCGAGGCGGCGCTGGAAATTCTCTCCCCCGGGCTCGCCCATCCCTTCGATGGTGAGATAACGGCCACGCCCGACTTCCACCAAGCCGGGTTCCGGGGAGGCGGTATACTCCCGCCGGTAAAGGCGATGCAGGTCGACCGGAGGCGATCTCTTCACGACCTTCATCGTCCACCCTCCTGGAACGCTTTCAGGTATTTCTTCTGTTCTGCCACAAGCTTGTCCAGATCCTTGCGGTTCCCGTGCAGCTTCTGGTACGCCTGCTCGAGATACTGGCGGGCCACCAGCGAGTTGACCCCTTCCAGCGCCACCGAGCGGGCGTACTCCACCACCGCGTTCTCCAGATTGCCTTGGAGGTCCCATGCGAAACCCAGCCGGAAGCGGATCCGCTCATCGCGGGGCATCAGTTCGGCGGCCTTTTGCAGGTGTTCAGTCGCCTTGGCCATGAGCGGCGAGCTGCCACCCTCCTGGAATGCCTTGAAAAGATAGGCGGTACCGGTACCGTAATGGGCGTCAGCCATGAACTGGTCTCGCCGTTGTGGCCAGGTTTCCGGCAGGTACTCCTCAGGCCGCTCCATGGTGGGCAGGATCGCCAGCGCTGCCTCGCCATGACGGATCGCGGGATCCGGTTGCTGTTTCTCGGCGTAAGCCGCGGAAAGACTGGACATCAGCGAGACCTCATTGGGCAGGCCCGCCACCGCCTTCTCGGCGTGTTCGAAAAAACGGTCCATGTCCGAGTTCTGGTGGGCGTTGACTGCGATGATCTCGTGAGCCCAGGGGGCAAACCCGCCTTCCGGATACTGCTTGAGGTAATCCTCGGCGGCCTGGCTCTTCCGCTTCAGGTTCGTTTCGTTGGAGACCCGCGTCCAGACCTGCATCTCCGCCTGGGACGACGCCTGCCCGGCGGGTGTCCTCACCGCCTGGACCACAGCCGATCCAAGCCCGAATCCCCAAACCGGTGCCGCCAGCAATCCCATCACCACCACCATCAAGGACTTCATGCCATCCTCCGTGCTGCCATCCTGCAACGTCCCCTGCAACCACCCGATTAGCTTACCCCCGACAGCCGGACGAATCACGCCATCCCGACTGCTTTCCCTGTTAGCACGCCGCCGGTTCCCGTGGTAAATTGCGTCGCGGTCGGTGGACCTGCAACGCCGGCAGCCAGCACACAGCCATGACGGACGATCAGTGCTCCCAACCGGATGCGGCGATGAGGTCGAGGCCCCTGCTGGAGATCCAGGTGGGCCTCTACGTGGACAGCGAACTCCTGCGGGAGTTCCCCAGGTCCTTGGCGGAAGAGTATCAGGTCGTACCGCTGCGCAGGCTGGGCAAGGGTGTCCTGCTCGGCATCCAGGGAGAACCTCCGGCAGCACTGGTACGGGACCTCAGCATTCGCCTGGGAAAGCCGGTGTGTTTCATCCCCTGCCACCTTCCCGAGCTGGGTCCGGTGTTAAACCGGCTCTACGCCCACTGTACTCCGGGACGCCGGATCGGTGAAATCCTTCGCGACGATCAACAGCTTTCAGAGCCGGAACTGAATTCCGCGCTGCAGCGGCAGCAACTGGAGGCCCCGCGCCGGCTCGGCGAGATCCTGCTCGAACTGGGATTGGTCTCCCGACATGAACTGACCGTCGGTCTCACCAGCCAGGAAAGGGAGCGTAACCCCGCCCTGAATTCTGCGGTCTATGCCGACCCCAAGGCCGTAGAGAAGATTCCGGAATCGCTGGCCCGCCGCTACCGGGTGCTGCCGCTGACGGTTATCGGGGGGGAACTGGTGGTGGCTTCTGAACAGGTGTTCGACGACTCGGTCCTGGCCGAGCTGCAGTCCGCCGCCGGTCTGCCGATACGCCGGGCCCTGGTCGGTTCGGGCGAGGTCACCGAAGCCCTGGAACAGGTCTACGGGCGGTTTCGCCGGACTCGCCTGAAGGAACTCCGGCTGGGAGAACTGCTGATCGAGGAGGGGCTGATCGATCAGCAACAGCTCGACATCTGCCTCAAGGACCAGAAGGTGACTCACCGGAAGCTGGGCCAGATCCTGATCGAGCGCGGATTCGTCACCGAAGATGCCGTGTTTCGGACTCTTGCCGGAAAGCTTGGTGTCGAATTCCGGCGCTTCACGCCTGCTGAAATCGACCTCGAACTGGGCCATTTCCTCTCGCCGCGGTTCGCGGAACAAAACCAGGTCCTGATGCTGTCCAAGGACGAGCAGAAACGGCAGGTCATTGTGGCCATGGCCGATCCCGCCGATCTCAACCTCCGGGACATCATCCAGGGGATCGTCTCCCAGCACCACTACCAGGTGGTTCCCGTACTGTCCCCGCCGAGCTGCATCGAGGCGGGTATCGTTTACTGCTACTCCGCCCATGAGACTTTGCCCAGCGAGACCGAGCTGACCCCCGTCCGTGTCCAGGAGAGCGAGGATCTTTCGGCGACCGACCGGATGCCGGAAATCAAGCGGATTATCAACCAGATCCTGTTGACGGCGGTCACCGAAGGCGCCAGCGACATTCACATAGAGAACCTCGAGGAAGCGGTCCACGTCCGCTTCCGCGTGGACGGTGTGCTGGAAGACCGGAAGACTCCTGTCACCAAGGAGAACATCGCCAACGTGATCTCGGTGCTGAAGGTGGATTCGGGTCTGGACATCGCAGAGCGCCGCCGCTCGCAGGACGGAGTTTTCAAGAAGCGGGTGGGTCGGGACCGATTCATCGATTTCCGGATCAATGTCCATGCCACACCGTTCGGTGAAGACGCGGTCATCCGGATCCTGGATCGCCAGAAAAATCTCCTTCCGCTGGAGAAGCTGGGTTTTTCCGACAAGACTCTCGAAACCTATCTCCGGCTGATTGCCAATCCACAGGGCCTCATCCTGTTCACTGGGCCCACCGGGTCCGGCAAGACCACCACCCTGTATTCGACGCTGACCTACCTCAACACGGGCAACCGCAAGATCGTCACGGCAGAGGATCCCATCGAGTACGTGCTGAGCGGAATCTCCCAGTACCAGGTGAATGAGGCCATCGGAAACACTTTCGATGACTACGCCCGGCGGTTCCTGCGCAAGGACCCGGACATCATCCTGATCGGGGAGATTCGGGACGCCAAGACCGCCCGGGCGTGTGTGAACGCCGCCATGACCGGCCACCTGGTGTTCAGCACCCTGCACACCAACGACGCTTTCGGGGTTGTGCGACGGCTGTATAACCTGGAGATCTCCCCCGCCCTGGTGGCCGATTCGCTGTTGCTGGTGGTGGCGCAGCGGCTGGCACGCCGGATTTGCCCCCAGTGTCAGGAACCGGGAGAGCCCGATCCCAAGCTGCTTCGGGATTTCTACCCGCGGGGCGTTCCCGACGGGATTCGCTTCCTGAAAGCCGCGGGGTGTCCGGCCTGCCGGCACAAGGGGTATCGCGGACGGATCGGGCTGTATGAGTTCTGGGAAGTCAACGCCCGAACCCGCCAGATGATCGCCGCCGGGGCGTCAGAAGAGGAGATCCGGAAGGCGGCGGTCCAGGATGGAGCCAGAGTCCTCCTGCACGATGCCCTCTCCAAAGTCGCCGCCGGCGTCACTACCCTTGAAGAACTGAGTCGGGTCGTACCCATCGATCAGCTCCAGCGTTATGCCCGCCTGTCCGAGGTGCAAGCGGAAGGATGAGCGCGGTCGATCCTGTCATCCTCTTCTTCCTCTTGGGAGTGGGTGCCGGACTGGCCCGTTCCGACCTCCGTCTGCCGCCAGCCCTCTACGACTTCCTCAGCATGTATCTGTTGCTGTCAATTGGTCTCAAGGGCGGCGTGGAGCTGGCGGAGCAGCCGTTCAGCCCGCTTATTCCCCAAATTGCGATGGTGTTTGTGATGGGCCTCGTCCTGCCTCTGCTCGGTTACCCTTTGCTCCGCCATCTGGGCAGGCTGCGCCGGGTGGACGCGGCAGCGATCGCAGCTCACTATGGTTCGGTCAGCGTTGGAACTTTTGCGGTGGCGGTGGCCTACTTGGGAACTCGGGGCATCCCCTTCGAGTCCCACGTGGCCCTGTTCCTGGTGATCCTGGAAATGCCCGCCATCCTGGTGGGCGTCGTGCTGGCCCGCGGCCTGCCCGGCGGATCGCGCTGGGTACACCTCGCTCATGAGATCCTGGCGGGCAAGGCCATCGCCCTGTTATCGGGCGGACTCCTCATCGGCTGGGTTTCCGATGCGGAGTCGCTGGCTTCGCTGGAGGGGTTTTTCTTCGGTCTGTTCCGGGGATTCCTGGCCCTGTTCCTGCTCGAAATGGGGTTGATCTGTTCCGGTCAGATCGCCAGTTTGCGCCGGTACGGCCTGTTTCTGGCAGCCTTCGGCGTTCTGATGCCCGTTTTTTCGGCGCTGGTCGGATGCCTGGTGGGACTCGTTTTGGGGCTTTCCACCGGTGGAACGGCCCTGGTGGGGGTGCTTGCGGCCAGCGCCTCCTACATTGCCGTCCCGGCGGCCATGCGGATCTCAGTCCCCGAGGCGAATCCTACCCTGTCCCTGGGAGCGTCTCTGGGAGTGACCTTCCCTTTCAACGTTACTTTGGGAATCCCTCTGTACCTGAAGATGGCACAATGGTTACACGGCGGATGATCGGACGATGGTGACGGCTCGGCGCAAGCTGGTCACAGTGGTGACCGAGGCTCTGATCGAGAAGGAATTGCTGGCTGCCCTGGAGAAGCTGGGCGTCACCGGCTACACCATCACCGAAGCGCGGGGAAAGGGCCACCGGGGGGTCCGGGATGCGGGGTGGGAGCACGGACGCAACGTCCGCGTGGAGATCGTGTGCGAAGATGCCGTCGCCCGCCGGGTGGCGGCACATCTCAAGGAGCATTTCTATCCTGACTACGCCATGGTCATGTTCATCAGTGAAGTGGAGGTCCTGAGACCGGAAAAGTTCTGACGGAGGAATTTGATGCAACCACGGGTAGGAATCATCATGGGTTCACAGTCCGACTGGGAGACCATGCGTGCGGCATCCGAAATCCTGGACGAATTGGGTGTCGTTCATGAGGTGGCGGTGATTTCCGCCCACCGGACCCCGGATCGGGCTTTCGAATATGCGGCCACTGCCGTCGACCGCGGGCTGGAGGTGATCATCGCCGGGGCGGGAGGCGCCGCCCATCTGGCAGGCGTGATCGCCGCCAAGACACCCTTGCCGGTACTGGGTGTTCCCATCCAGTCCAAGGCTCTCAACGGCTTGGACTCCCTGCTGTCCATGGTCCAGATGCCCAAAGGCATCCCGGTTGGCACGCTCGCTATCGGCAGTTCCGGGGCTGCCAATGCCGGCCTGCTGGCAGCCGCCATTCTGGGCACCAAGGATGCCGGGGTACGGGCAGCACTGGAGCAGTTCCGCCGGCGCCAAACCCAGGCGGTGCTGGCGCATCCAGACCCGCGCAAGAGAAAGTAACCCATGCGAAGACGAGATTTTCTCAGGGGAACAGCGGCCGCGGGGCTGGGAGCCGTCGCCCCGATCGACTCCCGCGCACAGACGGTGCGCCCCGATCTGAGGCTGCAGGAGGTCCGCAACCTGATCTTTCTGGTTTACGACGGTTTCAGCTGGGAGAATCTGTCGGTCGCCCAGCATTACGTCAAACAGCACCACGGGCGGACGCTGGCCCTGGAGCGGCTGCTGGCATTGGGCTCGGCGGGGAGTATGCTGACGCCCAGCCTTTCCAGCGTGGTCACTGACTCGTCATCGGCCGCCACCGTCTGGGCCACCGGACGCCGGACCGCCAACGCCAACGTCGGCATGTTTCCCGATGGCCGGCGCCTGACCAACATCCTGGAGCTGGCCAGGGCCCGGGGACGGGCCGTGGGGCTGATTACCACCACCCGCGTCACCCACGCTACTCCGGCCGGATTCGCCGCCCACGTCCTCGACCGCGACTGGGAAGATGAAATCGCGGGGCAATACCTCGACCTGGCACCCGAAGTGATTCTCGGGGGCGGAAGCCGGCATTTCAGCCCACAGACCAGGAAAGACGGACAGGACCTGTTCGCCCGCTTCGCCCAGGCCGGCTATACGGTGGTCCAGGATCCGAATGGGCTGGACGCTGCCGACCAGCCCCGCGTGCTGGGCACTTTTGCCCCCTCCCACCTGCCTTTCGAGATCGACCGTCTCTTCCAGGGCGAGGGCGGCCCCAGTCTGGCCCACATGACGCGCCGGGGTTTGGAGCTGCTCTCCCGGTCGCCGCGAGGGTTTGTGGTGCAGGTGGAAGCGGGCCGGATCGATCACGCCAACCACAACAACGACCCCGCCGCCATGCTTTACGACGTCCTGGCGGCGGACGAGGCGCTGGAAGTGATTTTCGGCTTTGCGGACCGGAACCCGGACACCCTGGTGATCTTTGCCAGCGACCACGGCACCGGCGGCGGCGCGGTCTTCGGAATAGGCAAGAACTATGATCTCTCCTCGCAGACCCTCGAGCTGATTTCACGCCGGAAGGCGTCCTACGACTTCCTGGTTCGGCAGCTCGGCCGCCCGCCGGAACCGCTGCAGGTCCAGGACCTGGTCCGGCGCCTGCTCGGTGTGGAGATCACCGGGGATCAGGCCGCTCTGGTGTCGGACGCCCTGTCGGGAAATCTGCGGATGCCGTTTCTTTCGGCTTACAACCAGCAGCCGGAAAACACCGTGGCCTGGGCGCTGGCCGAGAGCCACAATTTCTTTGAACCCGATCATCTCAACGTCCATTACGCGGCCGGATCCCACACGGCCGGTCCCGTGCCCATCGCCCTGTACGGCGCGGGCGCGGCGGAAGCCCGCCTGGGGCTGGTGGACAATACCGAGGTCTTCCGCTGGATGACCGCCGCCCTGGGAGCGCGCTACGAGAACCCGGTGATGAGCGAGGCGGAATGTCTGGAGGTCCTGCGGGGAGCCGCCGCGGCGGCGACGGGGTGAGGTAACGGGGTAACGAGGTAACGGGGTAGCGGGAGTAACGGGGTAGCTGATTGGGCAGGAGCCAGCTGGGGGCCCCGGCCAGGACCGTTTCCCGCCGGGGACGGAAAAGCGGAAACGGGCCTCCGCACTCAGGGGCTCAGCCCGCTGCGCAAGCTTGGCACAAAGCCCCGCAACCCCGCTACCTCGTTACCCCGCTACCCCACCCCGTCGCCGCCTTCGCCGAAGGATTGCAGCGCCAAGTAACTGGGCCCGAACCGCTGGATGTTGTCCACCTGCTGGTCAAACAGATCGTAGTGCCGCTCCTCGTCCTGCACGAGCTGCTCAAAGATCTGCTTGGACGCGGAATCGGCGGCCGCGGCGCACTCCAGGGCGAACTGGTTGTACTCGGCCGCGCTGGCGTCTTCCATGGCGGCAGCCTTGCGCAGCATGGCCTCGGCGTCGGTGATGGGTTCCACCGGACCCGCCAGAACCATCTCCACGTCGCCCTTCAGGAAGAGAATTCGCTCCGCCAGGCGCTCCACATGCCCCATCTCTTCGATCGCGATCCTGCGGAACAAAGCGGAGAGGGGTCCAAAACCCTGGTCGGCAAGATGGAAATGAAAGTACATGTACTGGTGAACCGCCTGCAGTTCGTCGGCCACCGCCCGGTTGAGCAACCTGATACTGGCTTCATGCTTCATGGCTTTCCATTCTCCTACGGTTTCAGGGTGGCAAAAAGGTCGCTGTCGGGGACGCCGGTCCGGCCGCCCACCATTTCCGCGGTAAAATCTCATATCCGTGCGGTTGGGCAATCCGTTGAATCACCGGCTCCAGCCTTTCCTGGCGGAGTTGAACCAGCTCAACTCCACCGCCGAGCTGCTGCGGTCGCCTTTGTACCGCCGGCTGGAAGACGAGATCCAGCGCATCTTCCAGTTTGTTCTGCAGCAGCCTGCGTCCGGCCCGCCGGCCGCAGATCTGCCGCACATCCGTGCCACCGCCTGGAACATCGAGCGGGGCATCGAACTGGAAGGCATTCTCCACGTCCTGCGCGGCCATCCTGAGATCCGTCGCAGCGATCTGCTCATTCTCACCGAGCTGGACTACGGCATGGCCCGCAGCGGCAACCGCAAGGTCCCTCTGGAGCTGGCGGAGGCTCTGAACTTTCACGTCGCCTTTGCGCCTTCCTACCTGAATCTGGAAAAGGGGAGCGGACTGGAAGCCGGCGTCGAAGGTGACAACCACTATGGGCTGCACGGTAACGCCATTCTGTCCCGTTATCCTCTGATGGAGGCACATTCGGTGGCGCTGCCCAACGGCAAAGACAAGATGCGGGGCAAGGAGAAACGTCTGGGCAGCCAGCGGGCGGTAGTGGCCCTGGTCGATCACCCCCTGGGGCGCTTCCGCGCGGTGAGTGTCCATCTGGATGCCCATTCCAGCCAGAAACACAGGGGCCTCCAGATGCGCCTGGTGCTGGATGATCTCGACCACTTCCACCCGGAACTGCCCGCTCTCATCGGGGGCGACTGGAACACGTCGACCTATGACTCCCGCAATGCCTTCTTCTCGATCATGGGCTACTGCCGGAGGGTGTTGATGGGCGTGCGCTACGTCATTCGGGCCCACTACCCGCATCCGGACCGCTGGTTTGAACGCCATCTGTTCCGGGAGCTGGAGCGTCGCGGCTACACGTATCGGGAGCTCAACCAACCCGGGGGCTGCACGCTGCATTACAGCGTGGACGACCTGGCCGCCAACGGGCGCATGGCGGACTGGATTCCCAACTGGTGTTTCTGGTTCATCAACTGGGCTCTGGCCAAGAATCAGGGCCGCTGTTCCTTCAAGCTGGACTGGTTTGCCGGCAAGGGAGTGGTTCCCGTGCCGGAGTCCCCGCCGCGGGTGGTGGAGGATGCACACGACCGGCGCTCGCCGCTTTCCGACCACGACCCGATCCTGCTCGATTTCCGCTTGGCGCCGACTGCAGCGGCAACCGCCTGAAGCCGAAACGCGAACAGCCGGGACCGCCGCCCGAATGCGTCCGGGGGCTCATTGAAGGCCGGGCGTTCTGCCCGGACCGCGGACGGACAGCCACCTCTTCAACCGCCTGTCAATTGTGCATCGTCAATCCCAGCACACAAAAGTAAATATAATGTCGTGTATTTAAAGCAATTACAAGATTCGTCATTTCTCTTGACAATGCCGACGAAGGCATGGTTTTCTAGTTCGCGGACGTGGATTGGAGGTCTCGCATCGGGGACCTGCCAGGATCGGACAGAGCGGGACGACTGTCCAGGATCCGAACAGCGATGTTGGGCGTACAAGCGGGCTTCACCACCGGCTTCCCTGCCAGAGCGGCTAAGATGTGCTTTTCCCCGGGGCGATCCGCGACTCCTCTCCGCCGGAGATTGCGCGCATGAAGAGATTCCCCCTGATGGTGTGTCTGGGCATTCTTGCGATGATATCCCCGCCGGAGCAACTCCGGGCGAACAAGGACAAGCCGTTGCCGGAGGCGATGGTCGTGGTGGAGGTCCCGGCCCGTTCCCTGGCGCGGCTGCAACCGGATCCGCTCGGGATGGTGCGCGGAGACCTGTGCCGGAACGGGCGCCTGGTCCTGATCCTTCCGGACGGCCGGCGGCAGGAGCTGGTCTCCGGCTTCGACAGCGCCTGCGAGCCGGACGTCTCCTTCGACGGCAAGCGCATCTTGTTCAGCGGCAAGCGGAAAGCGTCGGATCCCTGGAACATCTTTGAACTTGACCTGAAGGGAGGGCCTCCGCGCCAGATCACCCGGGAGGCCGGCAACTGCCGTTCTCCCATCTATCTGTCCACCCTCTTTACCCTGGACTCTCCGGAACCCTGGTCAATCATCGCCTTCGTCAGCGACGCCTCCGGCGAACTCAACGAGATCGGTGACCGCCGTTCCACCAGCCTCTACTCGTGCCGGCTGGACGGGTCCGAACTCCGCCGCCTCACCTTCAACCCTTCCTCCGACCTGGACCCGTTTCAGGTCTGGGACGGCCGGATCGTCTACTCCACCTGGGAGCGCGCCCTGCCAGAACACGGGCCGTTGGGCCGCTTCGCCCTGTTCTCGATCTACTCCGATGGCACTGACGTGTCACCGTTCGTTGTCCACACCGGAAAGCGCATCAAACAGATGCCTGCGATCTCGGACCAGGGACTCTGCCTCTTCGTCGAATCCGACCAGGCGGCCCCCGATGGGAGCGGTGTCCTGTCCAGAGTTCTGCTCCGGCGTCCCGGCCACACCTACCGGCAGCTCACCCGGCCCGAGGAGGGTCGCTTCCTCTTCCCTTCTCCCCTGCCGGGAGGCCGCTTTCTGGTTTCGCGGCTGCCTTCCTCCGGCGAGGGCACTTACGAAGTCGTCGAGTTCGATCCGGAAACCGGCCAGACGGCTCCCGTTCATGACAACCCTTCCGTCCATGACCTGTTCCCCCGTCGCGTCGGTCCCCGCCCCGAGCCGGATGGACGTTCCACCGTGGTGGAAGAGACTTACGCCACCGGACAGATTTACGGGGTAAACATCGGGATCCACCAGTTGCCCCGCCGGGAGTGGCTGACTCCCGCCATGACCCGACGACTCCGGGTACTGGAAGCATTGCCGCGCAGCCAGCACAGTCCCGAAGACCGGGAATCCCCCTTCCTGCAGAAGCGGATCCTGGGGGAGGCGGTGGTGGAGCCGGATGGTTCCTTCTTCTTTGAGGTCCCGGCCAACGTTCCGCTCCAGGTCCAGCTTCTGGACGAGGACGGCCTGGCAATCCAGAGCTGTTCCTGGATCTGGGTCAAGAACCATGAGAAGCGCGGATGCATCGGCTGCCACGAGAATCCCGATCTGACTCCCGCCAACCGGTTGCCGTTGGCGGTGGGCCGTCCCCCCAATCAGCTCACGCTGCCGCCGGCCAAGCGGCGGGCTCCGGATTTTTCGGCCGACATCGTGCCGCTGGTGGAGCGGCGCTGCGCCACCGAAGGATGTCACGCCGCCGGGGGAAGGCCCGATTTAACCCGCGCCGCAGGGGAGTCCACCGCCGCCTACACCTCCCGTCTGTTCCGCCTCCTGACAGGTCCCGGGACGACCAGTGCTGATGGCTCCACATCCACCGGCGGCTGGATTCACCCGGGCAGGGCCAGAACGAGTCCGCTGGTGTGGCACGTCCTCGGCCGGCAGACACTTCGCCCCTGGGATGAACCGGTGGAGTCGCCGCCGATTCCTACCGGGGGCAGGAAGCGCCTCGATTCCCTGGAAGCGAAGACCTTCATCGAGTGGATCGATCTGGGCGCGCACGGACCGGCGACAACGACTTCGGGCAGCCGGCCGGGAGACCGGTCCGGCGGAGGTGCACCATGAAGTACCGCGAACATTTGACTCTGATCCTTCTTGTGGGTGGCCTCGGCGGCGGCCCAACGTGGGCGGCCGGAGACCAGCCGGTTGCGCCGCCCGTTTTCACCGACGTCACGGCCGCCTCCGGCCTCGATTTCAAGCACAGCATCGGCGACTTCGACCTCAGCAACATCGTCGAGGGAACGGGTGCCGGCCCCACTTTCTTCGACTACGACAACGACGGCTTCCTGGACATCTACCTCCCGAACGGAGCGTGGCTCAAGGCCACTTCCGACAACCGCGGCCGGCGTCTCCAGGGGAAGCTCGCCAACCGCCTCTACCGCAATCGGGGAGACGGAACCTTTGTCGATGTGACGGCGGGGGCGGGTGTCGGAGATCCCAGCTACAGTTTTGCCAGCTCCGCCGCCGACTACGACAACGATGGGGACCTGGATCTGTACGTGCTCAACTACGGTCCCAACGTGCTGTACCGCAACAACGGCGACGGCACGTTCACGGATGTCACCGCCCAGGCCGGCCTGGGGGATCCCCGGTGGAGTCTGTCCGGCGTCTGGCTGGACTACGACCAGGACGGTGATCTCGACCTCTTCGTGGCCAACTACCTGGAGTACGACGACGGCAAATTCCGTGCTTATTACGCCGCCGCCGGCTATCCCGGACCCCTCAGCTACAGCTCCCAGCCCGACGCCCTCTACCGCAACAACGGAGACGGCACCTTTACCGACGTCACTGCCGAGGCTGGAATCACCGACACCAATGGCCGCGCGATGAGCGCCACCGCCGCCGACCTCAATAACGACGGCTGGCTGGACATCTACGTCGCCAATGACGCCACCGAGAACTTCTACTTCGAAAATACCGGCCGGGGGACTTTCGTGGAGAAGGGACTGGCGATCGGCCTCGCATTTGGCGAGCACGGACAGGGTGTCTCCTCCATGGGTCCGTTTGCCGGTGACATCGACCGGGACGGCCTTCTGGACATGTACATCCCGGACATGGGCTACAGCACCGTGCTCATGAACAAAGGGGAGTTCTTCGAGGACTACACGACCCGCTCCCGCGTGGCGGTGTATTGCGGCCAGTACACCGGATGGGGCGGGCTGCTGTTCGACTACGACAACGACGGTTACCTCGACCTGTTCGTTTCCAACGGCAACGCCCACCACGAGTACACCGAGGAGGACGTCCTGCTGCGCAACACCGGCACCGGCGTCTTCGAGGATGTTTCCCGCCAGTCGGGCGACTACTTCAACACCAAACGGGTGGGACGCGGTTCCAGCTTTGCCGATTACGACAACGACGGCGACCTCGACCTGCTGATCGTTAATGTCAATGATCAGGCCGTTCTCCTGCGCAACGACGGGGGAAACCGGCGGAACTGGCTCAAAGTCTGGCCGAGACTGGCAGGACCCGAACGGGATGCGGTGGGCACCCGGGTGACGGTCGTGGCCGGCGGACTGAAACAGGTGGACGAACTGATTCCGGTACGAGGGTACCTTGCCCAGGTGGACAACCGGCTCCATTTCGGGCTGGGTGACCGGCAGAAGGTGGATCGGGTCGAAATCCGGTGGCCCGGAGGAAAGACCCAGGTGCTGGAGAACGTTTCCGCCAATCAGATTCTGAAGGTGGTCAAGGATGTGGATTAAGCAGCATTTCCCTCTGAAAGCAATGGTGGCACTGGGCGCCGGTGTCGCCTGCCTGCTGGCGGTGGTGCTGGCCCAACCCACCCGGGAGCCGGTCTTTGTCGGTGCCCGGGCCTGCGCCACCTGCCACGACGGACCCGCGATGGGTTACCAGTTCAGCAAGTGGCTCCTGACCAAGCACTCACCTGCCTACTCGATCCTCTCGAAAGCGGAGGCCAAGGAGATCGCACGCCTGAGCGGCGTTCCACAGGAACCGCAGGAATCGCCGGTCTGCCTGGGTTGCCACGCCACTGCCGCCGACACCGAGGACTGGGAAAGGGAGCCCGGCTTCTTCATCCAGGATGGTGTCCAGTGCGAGAAGTGCCACGGCCCCGGCAGCGAGTACATGGATGCCGAGACCATGTCTAACCGTGAAGCTGCCATGCGGGCGGGGTTGCACATGCCGACGCGGGACCTTTGCATGGTCTGCCATAACGAGAAAGGCTCCCACCTCGCTGTCCACAAGCTGCCCAAGCTGGACATGGAGAAGGCCTGGCAGACGATTTCCCACAAGCGGCCCGCCGAACCCAAGTACCAGGCGACCCCCTTACCCACCGGGGTGGCCGCCGAAACGGCGGGAAGTCCCCTCTATGTGGGCACCATGTCCTGCGCCCAGTGTCATCGCAGCGCCACCATGGGATTCCAGTTCAGCCGGTGGAAGCTCTCACCGCACTCCCAGGCATGGGCTCGGCTGGCGTCTCCGGAAGCTGCCCGCATCGCCGCCGACATGGGTGTGAGCGGCAATCCCCAGCAAGCGCCGGAATGCCTGCGCTGCCACACCACCGCGGGTACGCGTCTGGACGTTTCCTTACCTTCATACTCGGTGGACGAAGGTGTCGGCTGCGAGGCCTGTCACGGTCCCGGAAGCGAGTACCAGCCCGAAGCGGTCATGCTGGATCGGACCTCGGCCATCCGGGCGGGCCTCAAGATTGGTGGGCGGGAGACCTGCGACGGCTGCCATCTTAACGCCCACAACAAGCCCTTCGACTATGACTCCGCCGTCGCCATGATCGCCCATCCCACACGCCCCCGGGATCAGGTGGCGGAAGTCCGCTACAAGACTCCCTTGAACCTGGCTGTGACTCCTGATGGATCCCGGCTTTTCGTCACCTGCGAGGAGGGCGATTCGGTCATCGTTCTGGACACGCGGTGGCGAACCAGGCTCGCCGAGATTCCGGTGGGCGGCCAGCCCAACAGCGTCGCCTTCAGCCCCGACGGACGCCTGGCCTGGGTGACCAATCGCCTGGATGACACCCTGACCGAGATCGACGTCGCCCAACTGAAAGCCGTGAGAACGGCACGGGTGGGCGATGAACCCCACGGGGTGGTTTCCGACCGCGACGGGCGGTACGTCTACGTCCTGAACACCTCCGAGGAGTCTATCAGCGTCCTGGATGCAGCCACGCTGAAGGAGACCAAGCGGCTGTCGGCCAGCCGCTATCCGTGGGCTTTGTCGCTCTCCCCGGACGGCTCCCGCATCATCGTCAGCCATGCCCTCTCCCGGCTGGTCGGCCTGCGCGAGCCTTCGGTATCCGAGCTGACCCTGATCGACACCGGCAACGCCACAGTGGAGGAGCGTCTGGATGTCCCGGACACCAACCTGCTTTCGGCGGTGCAGTGGCATCCCAGTGGCAAATACGCCCTGTTCACCCTCATGCGGACGAAGAGCCTGATCCCCATGACCCGTCTGACCCAGGGCTGGACCATCACCAACGGCGTCGGTATCGCCTGGGAGGACGGCCGCATCGACCAGGTCCTGCTGGATTCCCCGGAGATCGGCTTTCCCGATCCGGCAGCTTTGGTGATCACTCCCGACGGCCGGCTGGCTTTCATCTCCAGCACGACACTCCACCGGGTCGCGGTGCTGGACCTGGACAGGCTGGTGGCCCTGGTCAACGGTGCAGACCCTTATGAACGAACCGAGGTCCTCCCCAACCTGCTGGGCACCAACAGCGATTATGTTCTGAAGTTCATCGAAACCGAGCGCAGCCCCCGCGGGCTGGCCCTGTCCCCCGACGGCAGACAACTCTACGTCGCGGCCTCCCTGGCCGATGCGGTACAGATCATCGACGTGGACCGCCTGGAGGTGACCGCGACCATCGATCTGGGCGGACCGAAAGAAATCACCAAGGCGCGGTTCGGCGAACGCCTGTTCCACGATGCCAGGATCACCTTCCGGCGCCAGTTCTCCTGCCATAGCTGCCACCCGGACGGCCACGTCGACGGGATCACTTACGACATCGAGGCCGACGGAGTCGGTGTCAATCCGGTGGACAACCGCACGCTGCGGGGCATCCTCGACACGGCACCCTTCAAGTGGAACGGCAAGAACCCCAGCCTCCGGCGGCAATGTGGGGCACGCCTGGCAGTTTTCTTCACCCGTCTGGCGCCCTTCAACGAAGAGGAGCTGGCGGCGATCGACTACTACATCGCCACCATCCGGCGTCCTCCCAACCGGTATCGGGCCCTGGGGGCGGAACTGACTCCAGCCCAGCGCCGCGGCAAGGCGCTGTTCGAGCGAACCATGACCAACACCGGCAAGCCGATTCCCCCGGAAGGACAGTGCGTCTTCTGCCATCCGGCTCCGCTTTATACCAATCGGAGGATTTTCGATGTCGGCACCAAGATGACGCATGACACCGACGGACGCTTCGATGTCCCGCACCTCAACAACATCTACGATTCCGCCCCGTACCTGCACAACGGCGCAGCCAGGACACTCGAAGAGATCTGGACGGTTTACAACCCCTACGACACCCACGGGGTGACCAACGACATGACCAAGGATCAGCTCAATGATCTGATCGAGTATATCAAGACGTTTTGAGGGTTCAAAGGTTCAAGGGTTCGAAGGTTTAAAGGTGGGAGCTTTGCTGGCAAGAAAGGGACGAGGACATCTATGTGGACGACAGGTTTGAGAGTGTGCTTCCTGAGCCTGCTGCTGCCGCTCACGGCAGCGGGACTCCAGGCCGGGGCGGCGGACGACCCCGGCCTCCCGTATGTGTACACCGAGTGGGAACACTTGACCGTCAAGGACGGCCTGCCCAACGACCACATTTTTGCCGTCCGGGTCGCCGATCCCTACGTCTGGATCGGTACCGAGGACGGCCTGGCCCGCTATGACAAGCGCAACGGCAAGCTCAAGGCGTGGAAGACCGAGGACGGCCTTCCCTGGAAGGTGGTCTCCGGCATTGACATCGACCCCAAGACCGGAGACGTGTGGCTGGCCTTGTTTGGCGGGGGCCTGGCCCGCCTGTCCGGCGGCAAGTTCGACCACTGGCACCAGTTGAACAGCGGCCTGGTCAACGATGTCATCTATGCGGTGGCGGTGCTGGGCGATGAGGTTTGGGCCGCCACCACCGCCGGCGCCAGCCGCTTCAACATCGTGACCGGACAGTGGACCATCTACACCGAGAAGAACGCCCCCATGGAGGAAATCTGGAACTATGGCGTCACCGCCCGCGACGGCAAGGTGTTCCTGGGAGTCTGGGGCAGCGGCGTGCTGGAGTACGACGTCGCCAAAGACCAGTGGAAGGAGTACCTCGACCCGGATGGCGAGATGGAGATCGACCTGTACCGGGATGACGGAATCGTCCACGTGATCACCACCGGCGTCAGCTATGTGGACCAGATCCTGTGGGTCTCCACCTACTTTGGCGCCTGCCGGTACGACGGCCGCCACTGGAGGGGCTTCTATGCGCACGAAACGGGGAATCCCAGCGACTTCAACAATGCGGTCAAGGGGCGTTCGGCCATCGAGGCCTGGTACGCCACCGATAAAGGGGTGGGCGTCATCGCCGACTTCCCCTCCGACACCTGGATCACCTACACCATGGATCCGGAGACTCATGGAGGTACAGCACTCATCAAACGGGGAGCCGAGGTGATCAGGAGTGTTCCGCTGGCGCGGTCAATCCCTCACAACTACGCACTGGCCATTGATTTCGACGGCAACGACGTCTGGGTCGGAACATCCAAGGGTCTGGGACGCGGCGTCGGCCGCGGGTACTACCCCGGCCTGCGGCCTTCAGCAGGCACACAGGCCTCCGCAGCGGTGGCGGGGGGCGACTCGGGACAGGGCTCGGGGCAGGGGAGGTGAGACAAAAATGAGACGCATTACCAGAGTGGCGTTCGGACTTTTCGTCGTCATTTGCGGCGGCCTCGCCGCTCAGACAGGACAGCCTCTGCCCAAGGAGGAGCTGCTGCCGGCCGAGGAGCTGCTTCCCCCGTTCCACGTCGACGACCCCGCCGTATCCCGGGTCCTCGAAATCATCAACCGGGTTTCCCCCTATGAGAACCCTCCCCTGGAGCTGAGACGGGAGCAGAACTACGCGCTGACCCCGGTCGATCTGGAGCCCTTCTCCGGCGTGAAGCCGTTCAAGGAACATTTCCTTCTCCAGATGGAGTACACCGGCCCAGGGCGGGCCATCCCTGAACCCGAGCACGTGAATTCGGTCAAGATCGGCTTCATCGGGCCCATCCAGCCCACGGTGTCCGTGGCCACCGGCGGAGCCAGCCATGAGGAACCGCTGGGCATCCAGATGCTGATGGGAACGCGGTTGGCGCTGGAGCAGGCCAACGCCCGGGGCGGATACCTGAAACGCGGCATCCCCTTCGAACTGGTGGTCAGCAATGACAACGGCCTGTGGGGCTCCTCCGGCAACGAGATCATCAACCAGGCCTACAAGGACCACGTGTGGGCGATTCTGGGCACCATCGACGGCGCCAACAGCCATATCGCCATCCGCGTTGCCCTGAAGGCCGAGGTCGTGATGATGAACACCGGGGACACGGATCCCACCTTCATCGAGACCAATATTCCGTGGGTCATGCGGGCCATTAGCGACGACCGTCAGATGGGCTATCTGCTGGTGGACTATCTCTACCGCAAACTCGACTACAAGCGGGCCGGCCTGATTCGGGCCTCTAACCGTTACGGGCGCTTCGGCACCCGCGAAGTCCGGGACGGCAGCCGCCGGCTGGGCAGGCCCATTGTGATCGAGATGGCTTACAAGGTAGGTTCCACTGACTTTTCCCTCGAGCTGCAGCGGATCAAGGATGCCGGTGTCGAGGCGGTCATCCACTGGGGCAACGCCCGGGAAGGTGCGCTGATCCTTAACCAGATGCGCCAGATGGGCATGAACCAGCCCTACTACGGCTGCGACCGTCTGGTTTCAGATGAGTTCCTGAAACTGGCTGGTCCCAATGCTGAAGGAGCCACCATGGTCTACCCCTGGGATCCGCGCCGGGATGACCCCAAGCTGCAGGCCTTCAGGGAGATCTTCCGGAAGCGCTTTGGAGTGGAACCCGACACCTACGCCGCCCACGCCTACGACGGAATGAACATCCTGATCTGGGCGATTCAGGTGGCAGGACTCAACCGGGCCAAGATCCGCGACGTCATCGCCTACCGCTCCCAGCCCTGGCACGGAGTGACCGGCGACATCGTCCTCAACGCGGCGCTGGACGATGTGGGGCCGGTGGCCCTGGCACGTGTGGAGAACGGCGCGTGGAACTTCTATACCCGGGAGGAACTGGAGATCCCACGCGGATATATCCCCCAGCGGGATCGTGTCAGCCGGGAGGCAATTGAGGCTCTTGAGCAGTAGGTACGGCGGCACGGGCTGGTTCTTGGGCGGTTTCCACCGCGACCCGCCTGCTGCCGGCTGTCTGCTGCTGTGCCTCTGGCTGGTTTCAGCCGCCGGGCCCTGGGGGTCGGCGGCCGTCGCCACCGGGAGGATTCAGACAGCACCTCAGGGCGGGCAGACCGCCCCGGACCGTCCTCAGCCCCACTACGACTACCGGGAACGGGCGCAGCCATACGCCGGTCCGGGCCGAGAAGAGCCCGACTTTGCAGGTCTGAAGGAAGTGGTGGTGGGGTACTTCGGTCCGCCGGATCCCCACCACCCTGAGCACGGCGACCTCTGGCTGGCCGCCCAGATAGCAGTGGAGGACATCAATCAGTCCGGCGGGTGTCGCGGCTTGCCCCTGCGACTGGAGCCCGTGTGGTCGGAAAACCCCTGGAGCACCGGTATCGCTCAGGTGGCTCGGTTGATCTACACCCAGCCCGTGGTGGCGGTCATCGGATCCGTGGACGGTCCTTCCACTCACCTGGCCGAGCAGGTCGTGGCGAAGGCGCGAGTTCCGCTCGTCAACCCCGGCGCGACCGACCGGAGCGCCAATCTGGCCAATGTCCCGTGGATGTTCAGTTGTCTGCCGGGCGAACAGGATCAGTTGGCGCCGCTGATCACTGAACTCCTGGCCCGGGCGGCCGGAGCTCCGTACGCACTGGTTTCGGCCGTCGACCACGACTCCCGGATCTTCACCGGTGAGCTGCGCCGGCTCCTGTCACGCCGGGGTACCTCGCCGGCATTTCACTTTGAAGTCGCCGATCCCGAGGCTTTCGATCAACTGGAACGGCTCGGTGAGCCCGGTCTGGCGGCAGTCATTGTGGTGGCCGGCCCGGCGGATTCCGCACGGCTCCTCCAGAGGATCCGAACCGTCTTTTCCGGACCGGTATTCGGCTCGGTGGCCATGGGCCGTCGGGTGTTCCTGGACGCGGTACGTGACCTTCCCGGGGAGGTCATCTTCCCCTATCCCGCTGACCCCGAAGCTGTGGAAGCATTTTCCCGGCGTTTCATGCAGCGCACCGGCATCGCCGCGGACTTTGCCTCGGCCCAGACCTACGACGCAGTCCGTTTGCTCTGCGAGGCAATCCGACGGTCAGGATTCAACCGCGTCCGCCTCCACGACGCTCTCCGCGAGATGGTGCCCTGGACGGGTTCTGCGGCGGGCCCGATCAACTGGGACCGCACCGGCCAGAATACCCGCCCGGTGCGCCTGGTCAGGAGAGGGTGCGGCGAACCCATGCAACTCCCCGCACGATCCAAGTATCCTATTGCACGTCATGCTAGCCACGGCCCTGTTCCTGTTGAGCCTGTCAGCGACCCAGTACCTGTCCGACCTTGAAGTCATTCCCCTCTCGTTCGAGGCCGAGGTTTTCCGGGAAGCTTTCAACAATGCGGCGGACCGCCCCCGGCTGGTGGTGGTCGTATCCCCCACCTGTGGACACTGCCTGCAACTGGCTGCGGATGTCCAGGATGTTCTGACCCGCCAGCCGCAGGCCCGGATCAAGGTTTTCGTGCTGTGGGAGCCGTACATGCGCGGAGACACCCGTAACAGCGCCCAGCGGGCGGCTTCCTTTCTCGCCGACTCCCGCGCCGTCCATTACTGGGATCTCTGGCGTTACGGCGCCAGGGTTTACTCCGCCCAGCTTGGCATTCCGGCCATGGAAGCCTGGGACATGCTGGTGTTTTACAAACCGCATCTGGTGTGGAAGGAATCCCCGCCGGAGCCGACCTTCTGGATGCAGAACCGGGGCCTGCAGATCGGAACGCCCTATGCCAAGGACGCTTTCGAAAAAGAGATCCTCCCGTGGGCACGGTGACCCTCCTTGACATCTCCGCCCCGCTGACCGATGCAATCCCGGTCTGGCCGGGGGACGTCCCTTTCCGCCTGCGCTGGAGCCATCGGGTGGAGGCAGGGGCGCCGTTCAC
Source organism: uncultured Acidobacteriota bacterium (assembly GCA_964524795.1). Lineage (GTDB taxonomy): Bacteria > Acidobacteriota > UBA6911 > RPQK01 > JAPXNP01 > CAZGEH01. The sequence continues at coordinate 189,973 of CAZGEH010000003.1, read as the reverse complement.
CCTGGCATCCGTGGAGCTGAGTCTTCACACCGGCAGCCACCTGGACGCACCCGCCCACGTGCTGGCAGGCGGCACCACCGTCGATCAGATCCCGCTGGATGCCTGTGTCGGACCGGCACGGCTGGTATCGGTGTCCGCAGCGGACCTGATCGAAGCGGCCGACCTGGAGCCGTTTCTGGCGGACGCTCCCCCACGCCTCCTCTTCCGGTTGCAGCCGGCCTGCGTCCCTGGCCCGTCGCTGTCCGCCAGCTTCCCGGCTTTCTCCGCCTCCGCTGCGGAGGCCCTGGTCCGGACAGGGGTCCGGCTGGTAGGTGTCGATACTCCGTCAGTGGATGCAGCCGACGCCGACTTCCTCCCTGCCCACAGGGTTTTTGCCGCAGCCGGGGTGGTCATTTTGGAGAACCTGCGGTTCGGCGCCGTTGCCGACGGCGACTACGAGCTGATCGCCCTGCCCCTGAGGATTGCAGGCGCTGAGGCTTCCCCCGTCCGCGCCGTGCTGCGCCCGTGGGCGGTATCCGCGCAATCCACGTGATCCGCGTGATCCGAGCAATCCGCGAGATCCGAGTAATCGATTTGATCCGAGTTCCTCAGGTTACCCGGGCAATTTCCTCGGCATGGCGCTGGATACGCTCCACCGCCGCCGCCACCAGCTCCACCTCCGATTCCGGAGCCAGCAGCACGCGCTGGGACAGGAACAGACCCTGCTCGCAGAGACGGTCGTTCACTGGACACCGATTCTGCTCCCGGTAACGGCGCAGCCGGTCCGCCGAGAATATGCGGGTGAAGGCCCGGGATTGCAGAAGAGTCTCGATGAACGGCTCCCTGTTCAGGGGCTGGTAACCGGGACCGAGGGGGATGCCCTCGGCCTGCATGGCCTTCAGGAAGCCTGCCCGTGACAGGCCCTTGAAGCGGTCGGCGTCATAACGAGCCAGGTAGATGTACCAGGTATTGCGGGTGCATCCCGGGTACATCCTGGCAGGCACCATCCCTCCCACCTGGGCCAGGAGCTGGGTCAGGTGCCGCGCCCGCTGCTCCCGGATCCGACATTGCTCCTCCAGCCGCGTCAGTTGCGCCTGCAGGAGGGCGGCCTGGTACTCCGTCATTCGCAGGTTGCCGCCCTGATGGAGGTAGCCGTGCCGGGTCCCGGTCTTGCGGTCGCGTCCGTTGTTCTGGAACGCGTGCATGCGGTCATACAGGTCTTCCCTGCTGGTCACCACCGCTCCACCTTCGCCGCAGGGGAGGATCTTGGAGGCCTGGAAGCTGAAACAGCCGATCGCTCCCAGCGTTCCCACCGCCTTGCCGTTCCATTCCGCCAGGTGTGCCTGGCAGGCATCCTCCACGACCGGCAATTGCAGACGTTCGGCCGTCGTCAGAATCCGTCCCATGTCCGCCACATTCCCGCCCAGGTGAACCGGGATGATGCAGCGGGTGTGTTCCGTGACCGCCCGTTCGATCCCCGCAGGATCCATCTGCTGGGTCTCGAAGTCGGTGTCCACGAACACGGGCAAGGCAAACTGCTGGAAGACCGCGTTTACGGTGGCGACAAAGGTATATGGGGGTACCAGCACCTCGTCTCCTGGACCCACTTCCAGCGCATTCAGCGCTGCATAGAGGGCGCTGGTCCCGTTCACCACCCCAATGGCATATCGGGCACCGAGCCGCCGAGCCCATTCCTCCTCGAAGTCGGTAGTGGTCTGGGCCCCTAGCCGGCACCATTCACGCCGCTCCAATGCCGCCAGAAAGCGGTTACGGTCCTCCTGCTCGATGATCGGCCAGTCCGGCAGCCGGCCCGTCCGCAAAGGCTTGCCACCCAGGACCGCCGGCTTGCTGGCGACCGCAACTGTGGGCGACTGGTTGGCAGAAAGGCGCAGGGTGGCTGATGCAGCTGGCACCGCCGTCCCCAAGACAAAAGCCCGACGAGAAAGTTCGTACGACATCTTCCCCTCCCCTGGATACAAGCTGGATCGCGTCTCCAGCGTAGACCGCCGGGGGAAGAAAGGGAAGCAGGAGTCGGGAGCCACGAGACCGGCTGCGGCAATATCGTGGCCGACAGGAGCCAGGCCTGAGCTTTCCGCCGCGGCCTGACCTCCCCCGCCGTCCCCAGTGCGGATAACCGCCGCCCCTTGACCGGCTCCCCGGTCTCTCTCAGCACACGGTGCCATCATCCTCGAGGTAGCAGGCATCCGACTCGAACTTCCGCCACTCCGCAACGAACCTCTCCAGTTCCTCGAAGTATCGGACCAGCGCCGTCTCTCCCTCGATCCGCCGCTGGTCCCAGATCACGGGTCGATCGGCAGCTTCACTGCCGAGGATCTCCACCCGGTAACCAACCGCCAGCTCCCGCAGGCGTTCTTCGATCCTGTCCGCCCGCGGGGAGCGTTGGGCCCGGTACAGGACGATCATGGTCGTTCCAACGGCTGGTCAGTCCAGCGAGATGGATTCCACCGTGATCGTTTCGCCATCGAGCCGGCCGGCGACTGTGACGCGGATGTGGTCTTTCTTGTCGGATTCCTGCAACAGGGCGAGTACTTTCTTGTTCCCTTCCTCGTCGAACTTCAGGAATTTCCCGTCCGCCAGGATTCCGAAGCCGCTGTCGGCACAGTTGATGATGCACTGCCGGCTGTGGGCGTCCGGGTTGTCCTTGACCTTTTCCGCGCACATCGCGTCGGTGAGCGGCACCTTGGTCCAGGTACCCGCGTACAGGGGCACAGCCACGAGGACAACGACGGTTGCGGCCAATATCATTCGCTTCATTGGATTCTCCTTTCCCAGGTTTGTCCCCTCCGTGCCACGGGCTGGCATCGCCCCGCACCGTGGTCAAAACCGGAAACAAGGCACCCGGGCCAACACGGCGAAGCCGGAGGGAAGATGATGCTCTTGAGACTGATTGTCTCACGGCGGTGGCAGCAGGTCGGGAAAGCGTCGGAGCCGCCGTTTAGGGCCGCCTCGGCCGCAGAACCCCGTCGGGCGGGAGCGCCCATGGTATGGAGCTCCTTTTTTGGTGGAGTAGGGCGCAGACGGCAGCTCGCCCGCCGCAAGCCCGGGCAAGATGCTCTGGCCACCACGCGCGCTGGGACGCCTCATGCCGGCCGCTAACGCTTAGGCGGATTCTCCAGCAAGGCCACGGTCTCGGCGTGCCCCTTGCTGCGTGCCCAATCCAGGGCGGTCCAACCGTTGGCGTCCTGGGCCCGGTGGTCCGCCTTGTTTTCCAGCAGGAACCGGACGCACTCGGTATGTCCCCGAAGTGCCGCCCACAACAATGCCGTCTGCTGGGACTTGTCCACCGCGTTCACCTCGGCCTTGGCCTTGACCAACGCCTGCAGTACCGGCAGATGTCCATTTTCCGCCGCCCGCATCAGGGCCGTCCGATCCATGGGGTCCTTGGCGTTGACCGGTGCCTTGGCGGCGATCAGCAGCTCCACCACGGAGAGGTGCCCGCCTTCGGCCGCCCGCATCAGGGCAGTCGTCCGGTCCTTGGCTGCAAGAGCCGGGTCTGCGCCCGCTTCCAGCAAATGCCGCACCGCCTCGGTATGACCGCCCGCCGCAGCCATCATCAAAGCCGTACGTTCCTCCACATCCCGGGCGTTGGGATTTGCCTTGTGTTGCAAAAGCAAGGCGACCGTATCAGCGTGACCCGCTCCGGCAGCCAACATCAAGGCTGTCTGGGAACCGTGGTCGGCAGCGTCGACCTTGGCTCCACGCTCCAACAGCAACCGCACGGCCGGAATCGAACCGGCGGCGGCCGCCCGGATCAGCGGGGTTTTCCCTTCGACGTCCGCGCGCTCGACCGAGGCACCGCCATCCAGCAGAGCCTGCACCACGTCTCCATGACCCCCCGAGGCGGCGAGAGCCAGTGCCGTGGCTCCGTCAAAATTCTGGTCATCAACCGCAGCACCCCGTTCCAGCAGCACCCTGACCACCTCGACCTGGCCCTTGGCGGACGCGGCCATCAGCAGAGTATTGGATCCAGGCAGCTTCTGATCGATTGGCGCCCCCTCTTTCAGGAGCGACACCGCCGCCGCGGTGTCACCGTTTTCGATCGCCGTCGCCAACTGCTGCCCCGGGCCGGGACCGCAACTGAGGATGAAGGCGGCGCACACGACGAGCCGCGCCAAACCGACCAAGACTCCCGTCCGCTTTCCCGCACGCTGCATAACACACCTCCCCCAGACGTGTCGCTGAAACAGCGTATGCTAAGGGTTCGACGCCGTCACCGGCGTCAATCCCACTGAAAGCTCAGGAGAATGGCGTGAATGTAGCACAGCAATCGTCAAAATCAAACAGGTTCCTTGCCCCCTGGGCTCAGCCGTCCCGAAGTTGGAACCCGGTTTTGCCGGGGCAACACCACCCAACGACCTCCAAGCCCCTGGACCTGCCCTTTCCAGCCGGGTTTCCCGTTTCCGGCAATTGATTCCCCCGATGTCTCCACCGATCCATCCCTCCCGCATCCGGTACCTGAACGACCTTCCAGCGACGGCGGGCCGTTTTGTCCTTTACTGGATGCAGCAGTCGCAACGGGCCGACTGGAATCACGCCCTGGAATTCGCCATCGGCGAAGCGAACCGCCTCCAGTTGCCGCTCGTGACGGTCTTCGCCTTCACTCCCGCTTACCCGGAGGCCAACCTCCGTCACTACCGGTTCATGTGGGAGGGTTTGGTCGAGACCGCCGGCGACCTCCACCGGCGCAATGTGGTGTTTGTCCTGCGTTTGGGCTCACCGCCCGAAGTGGTTCTGGGCCTGGCCCAGAATGCCGCGCTGGTCGTCTGTGACCGGGGATATCTGCGGCACCAGCGCCATTGGCGCCGCGAGGTCGCCCGCCTCGCCGGGTGCCGGGTGGTCCAGGTGGAAAGTGACGCGGTGGTGCCGGTAGATGAGGCTTCCAGCCGGCAGGAATACGCGGCTCGGACATTACGCCCGAAGCTGCAGCGGCTGCTCCACCAGTATCTCCAACCGGTTCCCTCCTCCGCTCCGCGGTGGTCCGGGCGAGCCCTATGCCTCGCTGGCGAAGACTTCAGCCGTGCCGACTGGCTTGACCGGCTGAACCTGGATCGCAGCGTCGCTCCTGCCACCGGACACTTCCGCGGGGGCGCCCGTGAGGCCAGAGCCCGGTTTCACCGCTTCCTGGAGCAGAACCTGACAGGGTACTCCTCGCTTCGCAACCAGCCGCAACTGGCCGGCGGTTCGGCCATGAGTCCGTACCTGCATTTCGGCCAGATCTCCCCGCTTGAACTGGCCATCGAGATGCTGCGCCGGTCGGCGCCAGCGCCGGCGGAGACCGCTGCCTATCTGGAGGAGCTGATCGTCCGGCGCGAGCTCTCGTTCAACTTCGTCGAGCATTGCAGCGAATACGACCGCTATGAAGGTATCCCCGCCTGGTCCCGGAACACACTGGAGCGCCACCGCCTCGACCCCCGTCCGGTGACCTACGACATGGACAGACTCGAGGCAGCCGCCACCCACGATCCCTACTGGAACGCGGCCATGCGGGAGATGACCGCAACCGGATACATGCACAACCACCTGCGCATGTACTGGGGGAAGAAGATCCTGGAATGGTCGCCGGATCCCCGGACCGCCTACGAATGGAGCCTGGCCCTCAACAACCGCTACTTCCTGGACGGGCGTGACCCCAACTCCTATGCCGGTGTGGGCTGGATCTTCGGGCTTCACGACCGCCCCTGGGGTGAACGGCCGATCTTCGGCACGGTCCGCGCCATGACCGCCCGAGGGCTCGAGCGCAAGTGCGACATCCAAGGGTATGTGAGCCGGATCGGTCGCCTCCTGGACGCCTCTGGCGAAGCTCGGCTCCGGCCTTCACAGTCATGATCGGTCACCGCGGTGTCACCGGACGCAGGGTCACCGTAAACTCCACCTCACGCGGCAGCACCCGATAAGCTTCCAGGGTCTTGATTGCGGTACAACCGACGCCCGTCACCGCCTGGTCCAAGGACAGGACGATTCCTGCCGACGGCACCAACTGGAACGGGTACTCCGCCCGGGTCAGGTTGTCGGTGGTGTGGCGTCGCGCGGCCATGTTCAGGGGTATGTTGCCTGCGGCCTCCAGGCCGTAGCCGTCCGCCGAAGTCAGGCGCACCCAAACGACATCGGTGTGGTTGCCGTAGTCCTGCGGAATCAGGTACGGGGAGTACTGCTCGTCTACCGTACTGGACCAGGTCCCCACCTTCGCGCCGGTCTTGCGATCAGGGTAGGTCTCGAACGGACCGCGGCCGAACCAGCGGAGCCGCTCCAGTTCTCGGCTGACCTCCAGCTCCATTCCCACTTTCGGCAGCCACCTCGGCTGGGAACCCGCCGGCGTCACCCGCTGCAAAACCTGCACCGAACCGTCCCCCTCAAAACGGTAAGCCTGCAGAACCTCGTACGACAGGTCCGCAACCGGCGAACGATAGCGGCTCCGCACACTGACGCTCCTCCCCGGCTCATCCAGTTCCACGGCTTCGAGTTCCCGTTCCAACCGGTCCAGTCCCACGGCGAACCATTCCTCCGCCATTTTCGGTTCGCCCCAGGCCCGTTCAAATTCGTTGGCCACCGGGGCCCGCCAGACATTGAACCGGGGTCCCCGCAGCAGAAGTTCCCTGCCGCGGACCTGCATCGACACCAGTTCGCCGGCACGGCGGTCGAAGGTGTGGACAAAGTCGTCGCCCGACACCACGATGTGATCACCTTCCTCCCGGACGATGAACTGCGCACCCAGACCGGTCACCATCGACCCAATCTCCGGCAGCATGAACTGCTCCCATGCAACTTCGTGCCCGGCCTCTGCCCAGGGGACGGCATGCCGCAAGCGGAAGGAGACCGTCAGGCGGTGGAAGGCTCTCGCGGAACCCGCCCCCGTCATGATCAGATCGCCGGGGCCGGCCGGGCCCGAAGGAAGATGGAATGGGATCCTCAGCTCAAGGCTCTCGCCAGGCGGAAGATCCACATCCAGGGTCCCGGACTCGATCCGTTCGCCATTTCTCTGCAGTTCCCATACTCCTTCCAGTTCCGAGAGGTTGGTGAACTGGTGCAGGTTGGTGATCCGGATCCGTCCGGCGGCAAGATCTACGGCCTCCATTCGAACCGGCTGCGGACTCTTCTTGAGCTGCCAGAGCTCCGGCTGAGGGGTCCGGTCCGGCCAGACCAGCCCGTAACTGCGGGCGCCAATCCCCAGCCAGAAAAAGGAGCCTGTTTCCGCCTCCTCCTCGAAGTCCAGCCAGACCAGCGCGCCGCCCGGATCCAGCGACTTCGGACCGGCGATCTCCCCGTCGGTGAGAGCGCGGCCCCACACCCGCACGGCGTCCAGTACCGCATGGCTCAAATAGCCGGCATGCTCCTGGCCGATCAGATCCGCCTGGCGTCCCAGGTTGACGGGGAAGGCGGTGCGGCCGACGGCACCGCGAAACGCCCGGCGCGCTGCCGGTTTTCCATCGACATACAGGCGCAGCTCGCCGCCCCCGGCAACCCCTGTGAGACGGTGCCAGCGCCCGACCCAGTCCGGCGGCACGGGCGCCTGGATCCGTCCGTCCTCACCGCCGTTAACGTAAAACTCCAGCGTCCCGGCATCCCGCTGGATCAGTCCCCATCCCTTTTCACCCTTGTTGAGCAGCCAACCGTGACCATTCCACGGGTACGGATAGACCCACAGGTCGATGGTCAGCTCCTGATGCTCATCATCCAGTTCAGGGCGGCGATACAGTTCCACCCACTCGTCGTGTCCGCTCAGGTACACCCCATTGCCGAAACGGCCGGTGACGAGCCGCGCCCGGCCCAGCAGCGCCACCCAACGTTGGCCGCGGGTGGCCGGATCCGCGCCTTCCCTCTCCATTGCGGCGTCGGGTGTCAGCCGCACCGGCCAGGTCACACCCGGACTCACCCAGTCCCACACCGCCCCTCCCGTCAGTCGGGGATAGCGGCGGATCAGGTTCCAGAACTCGTCCAGCCCGCCCAGGGCATTGCCGGAGGCCGCGAGGTACTCATCCATGAAAGACGGCCGGGGGTCCTGGGAAGACGGCACCTTCGCCACCACCTCTTCCAGTGTCCGCGGGGTCGGGTAGCGGGGCCCCACGATGTCCTCGCAGCGCGTGGGACGGAATGCGTTGGGATCGTCCCCCAGATAGTCGTTATTGCCGCCATACATCCAGCCTGGCCGTGTGGGATCCAGCCGCTTCCCCTCCTCGATCACGGCGCAGATGTTGTCGCCGGAACCGCTTTCGTTGCCGGCGCTCCAGATGATCACGCTGGGGTGATTGCGGTCCCGCAGCACCATTTTGCGGGCCCGGTGGACATAGGCGTCACGCCACCGCGGGTCCTCCGACAGATATTCGGTGGCATGGGCCTCATCGCCGGTCTCATCGATGATGTACATCCCCAGCTCATCGGCCAGCTCCAGATATTCGGGCGGCGGAGGATAGTGGGATGTCCGCACCAGGTTGATGTTGAAGCGCTTCATCAGCACCAGGTCCCGGCGCAGTGTGTCCACGCCGACCGTGTTGCCGGTTTCTGGATCATGCATGTGGCTGTTGACGCCATTGAACTTGACGGCGACGCCGTTGACCAGCACCTGCTGGTCGCGGATCTCCACCTCACGGAAGCCGATCCGCCGGCTCAGGACTTCGGTCACCACCCCCTGCTCGTCCAGCAGCTCCAGCAGCAGGGTGTACAGGTGGGGCCTTTCCGCCGACCACGGCCGCGGATCCCGCACGGTCCGTCTGAAGACCAGATGGTCTTCCTTTTCTGCCGGCAGATTGAAGTCAGGTTCTTCAGGTGAAATCTGAAGTTCACCGTTCCAGTCCAGACCGATCCGGACCCGACCGTGCCGGGACCGGTCGCCGTAGTTGCGGACCCACATCTCGACCCGAAGCTCGGCGTCACGATACTCGGCGTCGAAATCGGTGACGACGGCAAAGTCCCGGAGGTGAACTTCCGGCGCCGCCATCAGGTAAACATCGCGGAAGATTCCGGACAGGCGCCACATGTCCTGGTCTTCAAGGTAGGTGCCGTCAGAGTTGCGCCACACCTTGACCGCCAGCAGATTTCGCCCCGGCTGCAGAAAAGCGGTCAGATTGTACTCGGCGGGCTCCATCCCGCCCTCGCTGTAGCCGACCCGACGTCCATTGGCCCAAACCTCGGCCGCCGACTTGACCCCCTCGAAGTGCAGGAAGACCTGCCGGCCGTTCCAATGGGGCGGCAGGTCGAAAACGCGGCGATAGCAGCCCACCGGATTGAAGTCCGAAGGCGGGTAGGGAGGATTCGCCGGAAAGGGATGGGCGATGTTGCGGAACTTCGGCCAGTCATAACCCTGCATCTGCCAGTTGCCCGGGACCGTAATCAGGTCCCACCGGGAATCGTCGAAGCCGGGATGGTGGAAGCCGGCGGGTGCTTCCTCCGGGATCGGCGCCCAATGGAAGCGCCACTGCCCGTTGAGAAGCAGGCAGTACGGGGACTCCTTGCGGGCCAGCCGCAGGGCCTGACCGCGGGTGGCATAAGGCATGAGGGTGGCGTGGGGCGGCTCCTGTCCCTCCTGGAACACCTGCGGGTCCTCCCACGGACGGAGCCCCTGGCCGGCGGTCAGCATCAGCGCACTGGTCAGTCCACAAAGCCCGACTGAAAGCGGTATCCGAAAGATCATCACAGGGACGGATTCTATGCCCAAACCGCCCTGCGATTCTCGGGGGATCCGTGTAATCCGCGTGATCCGTGTGATCCGCGACTACAGGAGATGCCCCAGCTTCTCCTTTTTCGTCCGCAGGTAGTCCCGGCAATAGGGGGAATGCTGGACCACCAGCGGGACTCGCTCCACCACCCAGATGCCCTCGGCTTCGAGGCCCCGGATCTTGTCGGGGTTGTTCGACATCAGCCGGACCCGCAAGGCTCCCAGGTATTTCAGGATCTCGGCGCAGAAACTATAACTCCGTTCGTCGGCCTCGAACCCAAGCTGAAGGTTGGCTTCCACCGTGTCGATCCCCTGGTCCTGCAGCTCGTAAGCCCGGATCTTGTTGACCAGCCCGATGCCCCGTCCCTCCTGGGCCTGGTAGATGAGGACACCCTGGTCGGCTTCAGCGATGCGCTGCAGGGCTTCTTCGAGCTGGTCGCCGCAGTCGCAGCGGAGGGAATGGAAGGTGTCGCCGGTGAGGCACTGGGAGTGGATGCGAACCACGGGATCGCGGTCCAGGGGGGGGCTGCCCTTGACCAGAACGGCCGCCTCTTCCTGGTCCACTTCGTTTTCGAACCCGTACAGCTCGAACTCGCCGAAACGGCTGGGGAAGCTGGCTCGAGCCACTTTTGCCGGGTCCACCAACGCGCGCCGCATGCCGGCGAGTATACCACGCAGAATCAGGCCGTTCCGCGACGGCCGGGGACTCCCTGTCCGCCTGCTTCGGCACCTGGCCCGCCCCGACGGCGGTTGCCGGACGTCAGCCGGAGCAGCTATGCTCTGCGGCAGTGTACCTGCAGGTCCTGGGAATCGGGGGCGCTTTCACCGCCCGGCACAGCAATACCGCCTTCTTCGTTTCGGCGCCCGATGTCCGCTTGCTGATCGATGGTCCACAGGGGCTGCTTCGACTGCTGGTGGAACGGGGGATCGCCGCGGACCAAATCACTGGGGTGGTGATGACCCATGTGCACCCCGACCACGCCGCGGGGATGGCCCTGTTTGTGCTCTGGCGGCGCTATGTCCTAGGACGGCGCACACCCCTGTATACCTCGCGCAGGGTCTACGATCATCTGGAACGCCGTTTCTTCCCGGCCTTTGCGGAAACCTTCACGGACGACCTCACGGGGATCGTATCGACCCGGTTCGAGGACTTTGTGGACTGGTACGAGCTGCCTGAGGAAGGGGTGACGCGGTTGAGCGACGGTGTCGGCCTGGAGATCCGGCACAACTGGCATCCGGTCCCGACTTTGGGCTTGCGCATCCATCTGGGAGGCCGGGTGATCGGCGTAAGCGGGGACCACTGTTTTCAGCGGGCGCTGCTGCGACGGCTTCATGAGGAGGGCCGGATCGACGGGTTCAACTACGACCGCATGGCGGGTCCATGGCTGTGGGAGTCGGACCTGGTCTATCACGAGGCTGCCGCCGACGGTGCCGGCGGGCATACGCCGGAGGAAGAACTGCTCCAGTTTCCGCGGGAGGTACAGGCAAAGATCCGGCTGGTCCACGTGGCCGACGACTTCCGGGGGACCCTGCCCGTCGCGGTGGAGGGCGAGCGGGCGGTGGTGGGCGCCGACGGCTTCCTGCGGCTGGAACTGCCTGCAACTATTGAAAGTTCTTGAGAATTGACTGTGAATATGTTACTTACGGGTTGCTTTCCGTTTCCATGGAGCCGGCAGGGTCCGGGTTTCCAGCGTCTGTAAGGTCAGCCAAGGAGGAGAGACATGCAGGAGAATCCGCAGGGTGCGGGACAGCCCCCGCAAACGCCGCCGTCGGTCCCACCGCCTCCCAGTCAGGGAGCCGGGCAGTCGCAGAACCGGACGATCATGCTGATCCTGTCCTATTTGGGCCTTCTGGCCCTCGTCCCCCTGCTGGTGGAGAAGGAGGACCAGGAGATTCAGTGGCACGCCAAACATGGGATCGTGTTGATGGTGACCTGGGTGGTGCTCTGGGTGGTGCTGTTCGTCATCAGTCTGATTCCCGTGATCGGTCAGATTCTGGGTTGCCTGCTTTCGGTGGTGTTGCCTCTGGGCGCCCTGGCGATCCACATCATCTGCATCATCAAGGCGATCAACGGGGAGAAGTTCCGGTTGCCGGTGGTGACGGATTTCGCGGATCAGTGGCGGTAGCCCGCCGGGTCCGAAAGCTGCTGTGCGCAGGCTTGCTGTGCGGCCTCTTCCTTTTGACGGAGCTGCCGTTGCGGTCTGAAATGGGGGCGATCCGGCTGTATCAGTCGTGGGTTTCGCCGGTGCTTTCGCTGGCGGTGCGGTGTCGGTTTGAGGAGACCTGTTCGGTTTACGCGTTGCGGCAGTTGGAGGAGCTGGGTTTTTGGGGCGGCAACCTGCGGACTGCGGGCCGGCTGCTGATGTGTTCTCCGCTGGGGGCGCTGGTCGACTCCGTGCGGTCGGAGCGGACTGCAGAGCAGTGAGGGCGATCCTCTCGACCCCCCGCCCGAGAGTCCGAGCCTGTCGGCTGGGTCTCTCTCGGTCCAGGCCCGTCCGTGTCGCTCTGTTCCAGTCCCTGACCGGCCGCGCAAGTCCCTGTTCCCTCCCGGTTCCCCCCGCTCCGGGGTTCCCCCGCGGTCGTGAATCTGGTAGTCTGGGATTCTCCTGAGGCGGCGTACCCAAGTGGCTAAGGGAGAGGTCTGCAAAACCTTTATTCAGCGGTTCGAATCCGCTCGCCGCCTCCATTCACCTCCCTGAGGCCGGAGTCAGACCCCATCATGCCGACGGGACCCCGTTACCGCGCTACCACGCTACCCCCGTCCCGCGGGGACGCGACCGCAGTGACGGACGGGAAAAGCGGAAGCAAGCTTCCGCGCTCCAAGGCTCAGGCCGCTGGCGCGGCCTTCGCGTTGAGTGATAGTGTTCGCGCATGAGGAATTTGCCGGTTGGCGTCCCGTCTCACCTGCTCTCCTGCCTGCTCCTTGCCGCCTCTCCGTTGCTGGCCGATCCCCCTGGCCAGGGATGGGAGCTGGTTTTCCATGACGAATTCCACGGTGACCAGCTCAACTGGGATGTCTGGACGTGTGAACAGGGCGACCGCCGCAGCGCTTACAATGACCCCGCCGACAGCTACCTGGACGGCCAAGGTCACCTCATCCTCCGCATCCGCAAGGCCGAAGACGGCAAGTACCACTTGGGCTTCATCCGCACCAAACAGTCCTTCCAGTGGGGCTACTACGAGGCACGTACCGACCTCAACACCGTACCGGGCTACTGGAGCGCCTTTTGGCTCTGGGGCCCCGAGTCCTACAACCCCAACTACGACGGCGCCGAAGTGGACTTCATGGAAGACCCGTACCGCGACCAGATCATCGAACACAACCTGCACCAGGGCGGCGGCGCCGGTCATCAGTGGGAGGGCGCCAGGGTCAGCGTCAAGGGCAGCCGACAGGATTGGCACCTCTTCGGCGGTGACTGGCGCGAAGAAGGGTTCGATTTCTATGTGGACGACCAGCGCACTTGGGTCACCCGGACCATGAAGGCCGGCAAACCGAACTGGATCTACCTGACACTGGAGGCCCAATTCGCAGGCTGGGCGGGAGACATCCGCCAGTCCGACAGCCGGCTCCCCGCTTATTGGAAGGTCGACTACGTGCGCTACTACCGCCGCAATCCCAACGCCCCCGCCATCACCCTCTCCCAGCCGGAACCGATCCGACTGGGCAAGGAGGACGGCAAGGTGGTTCAGGTCAATCTGCTTCGCGGGAGATTCGGACCGGTCAACCCGCAACGCTGGTCCATGGAGAACCTGCCGGCGGGTGTGACTCTGGGAAGCGTCGAACGGGTGGACGACGGGACCGTCCGCCTGCGGCTGAAGGGAAACTCCGGTCCGCCGGTCTCGAGGGCGGAGATCGTCGATCTGACCGTGATCGCCGAAGGGGGCGAAGTCGTGGATTCACAGTCTCTGCTGATCGCCAGCCGAGGCGTGGTTCTGTCGGTTGAGCGTTAGCTGTTGCTGACCCCTTTGCGGGGAAGGAGGTTGTCATGTCCCGCAGTCGAAATCGCCGCGTGTTCTTGAAAAGTTCTCTGGTAGGAGCGGCCGCTGCAGCCGGTATTTCCGTCTCGGAAACCGCCGCCGTGAATGTGCCGCCGATAGTTGAGAAAGGCATGCCCATGGGCCGGCTGGGCAAACTGTGGGTCAGCCGCCTGTTCATCGGCTCCAACCAGGTCAGCGGTTACGCCCACGCCCGCGACCTGCGATATGTTCCGGGCCTCATGCGCGCCTACCAGACCGATGAACGGGTGCTGGACACATGGCAGCTTTGCGAGGAATTGGGCATCAACACGGTGCTGTCGGATCCCTTCGAACGCCCCGTGAAGCTGATGGCCAAGTACCGGAAGGAGCGGGGCGGCCGGCTTCAGTGGTTGTCCGAGATCCATCCCGCCAAGCCCTATCACGAAGTGTCGCTGGCCGACATGAAACAGAACCTGCGGCAGGTGGTGGACAACGGGGCGGACCTGATCTACGTCCAGGGCGGCATCGGCGATTCCTTCGTGATGCGAAAGGCGGTGGAGGATCTGGATGAGCTGCTGGAAGACATGAAGGCCACGGGACTGCCTTCGGGTATCGGCGCCCATTCCATCGAGACGGTCAAGGCGGTGGCGGCGGCCGGAATCCGGCCGGATTTCTTCTTCAAAACGTATCACTCGGGAGACTACTGGTCGCCGACACCGGTGGACCAGCGTGTGGAGTTCAATGTCGACAGCGGCAGCCCCAACGACCACGACAACATCTGGTGCATCAAGCCGGAGGAAACACGGGAAGTGATGGGCCGTCTCGAAGCGCCGTGGATTGCCTTCAAGGTGCTGGCGGCGGGGGCGCTGGATCCCCGCAAGGCATTCCGGTTTGCCTTCGAGGGCGGCGCCGACTTCATCTGCGTGGGCATGTTCGATTTCCAGCTTCGCGAGGACGTCCGCATCGCCAGAGAAACCCTCTCCGCAGATCTGGCACGGCAACGGCCGTGGCGGGCGTGACCGGAGGTGTCGGAAGTCGGGGTGCTGCACCGCCCGCCACCGGGGTCCACGGATTCGAATCGGACCCGCTAGGCGGCTTCCGGGCCGTCTGCTACAGTCCCGCCGAGCATGACGATTCAGGAGACCCCAGCCGCATTCGTCAGCCTCCGCTTCTGGCTCCTCCGCCTGGTGGCGGGAGCGGTATGGTGGATGGCCGCTCACACGATGACTCTGCTGCTGCCGCTGGCGGGCCCCTGGATGCCGATCCCGGTGGCGATCCCCACCGGCCTGCTCATGGGGATCGTCTTCGGTCTGTCCCGCCTCCTGGCTGTGCTCAGGAGAGTTCTGCTGCCGGCTGGCCTGACGGCGGGATCGTACATGGGCTGGGTGTTTGCACGGGGCGACCTGGGGTCGGGAGGGGTTTTTGCCTCTCCCTCCGAGACGGAACGGTGGGCGGCGACGCTGATTTGCGGCGGACTGGGGGTCGCAGCCAACGGGGGAATGCGCTGGCTCGTGGAGACCTATGAATCCCGTCCGGTCCGCCTGCTGGGAATGCTGGTCCTGCTGCTGTCGGTAATGATGGCAGGAGTCCTGCTGTCGGCGCTGGTCCAGGGCGCGGAAGCGCCATCGGGATGAATCCCGGCCCTCCGCAAAGCCGAACTGGCGGGGCCTGGAGAGAAGCTGAGCTCCGCAGGTCCGCCGCGAGTTCGTCCCTTCCCCGGCTACGGTCAAACGCCGGCAAACAGCAGCGGAAAGAACCGGCCGCCCAGCGGCTGGTCGGCGCCCAGCGCAGGAACTCCGTCCAGCAACGGCTCGGCAGTCGCCGACCTGACGCCGTCCCGCGCCACATTGATCACAACGCCCCGGCGTGGCAGCGCCGACCGGTTCCGGTCGGAGCCATGGACCGTCAAGGCGTGGTGAAAGACGCATTCTCCCGCCTTCAGCTCCACCGCTACCGGATGGAAGGCTCTCCTCTGTTCGTCCGTCAGCACCTGTTCGATGGCTTTCATCTCTCCCGCCAGTCCGGTAATCGGCAACAGGTTCCATCGGTGGCTGCCAGGGACATACTGCAGGCAGCCGTTTTCCACCGTGGCGTCGTCGAGCCCGATCCAGCAGGTGAGATGGCACAGCGGTACGGTTCGAGTCCAGTAAGAGTAGTCCTGGTGCCACGCCACTACGCCACCGCGGCGAGGCGGCTTGCAAAAGAGCTGGTCGTGCCAGAACCTCACCGGACCGCCCAGAAGCTGATAGGCCGGCATCAGAAAGGCCGGATTCCAGAGAATGTCGTGAAAGCCGGGACTGATCCGCCACGCTCCCAGGGCATGGAACAGAACCGTCTCAGGATCTCCCGACTCATCACTGTGGAACTCGTAATAGAGGGGGTTCCCCGGATGTTCCGGGTTCATGATTTCCTCCAGCTCGGCACGCAGCATCTGAATCTGGCGTTCATCGAGCACCCTGACCCCGGCCAGATACCCTTGCTCGTGGAACCACCGGATCTGCTCCTCCGAAAGCCGGAAACGCGACCACTCCTCACGGCTGGCAGGCCAGGGAAACAGATCACCCACAGGGCGATGGTACTGGGACAGATCCTCGATCACCTGACCTCCTG
The DNA here is from genome assembly GCA_964524795.1 of uncultured Acidobacteriota bacterium. GTDB lineage: Bacteria > Acidobacteriota > UBA6911 > RPQK01 > JAPXNP01 > CAZGEH01. Next base: position 173,757 of record CAZGEH010000003.1, on the reverse strand, counting down.
CTGCTGATCTCCTCGCGGGAAAAGGGAGAAAACTGTGCGGATTCTAGGGTCCAGGCCCGGGATCCGTCAAGGCCGGCACGTTTCGAATTGACGGGCCGCCAGCTCCATAGGAACATCCCGCCGGGAGGTTCGCGATGCGATGGACTGTTTCATCCGTCCTGTTGACTGGTTTCTGGCTGTGTACTTCGACCGCGGCGGCCCGGGCCGCCGGTGACAGGGAACCGGCTCTGCGCGAGATCGAACCGGGTCGGGTCCGCTTGCTGCCCGGTCCGTTCGAGCGCAGCACCGAACTCAACCGACGTTATCTCATGAGCTTGGGCAGCGACCAGCTCCTGCAGAACTTCTACCTGGAGGCCGGACTCTGGAACCCGATTTTCGGCCCCGACAGCGAGGAGGAATCCCGCAAAACGCACTGGGGTTGGGAGTCACCGACGTGCCAGTTGCGGGGTCACTTCCTCGGACACTGGCTTTCGGCGGCGGCCCGCCGGTCTGCGGCCTATGGAGACCAGGAACTGAAGGCCAAGGCGGACCGCATTGTGGCGGAACTGGCCCGATGTCAGGCCGCCAACGGGGGCGAGTGGGTGGCATCCATCCCGGAAAAGTACTTCCACTGGATCGCCGGCGGCCGCCGGGTATGGGCTCCCCACTACACGGTGCACAAGACCTTCATGGGGCTGATCGACATGTACCGCCTGGCCGGCAACCCGCAGGCGCTCGAGGTGGCCGAGCGCTTCGCCCGGTGGTTTCACCGCTGGACCGCAGGCTTCGACCGCCAACAGATGGACGACATCCTGGACGTGGAGACCGGAGGGATGCTGGAGGCCTGGGCGGACCTCTACGGCATCACCGGCTCGGCGCAGTACCTGGAACTGATGCGGCGCTATGATCGTCCCCGCCTCTTCGATCGGCTGCTGGCGGGCGAGGATCCGCTCACCAACCGCCACGCCAACACGACGATCCCGGAGGCGCAGGGGGCCGCCCGGGCCTGGGAACTCACCGGCGAGGAGCGCTGGCGCCGGATTGTGGACGCTTACTGGAAATCCGCCGTCGACGCCCGGGGCTACTACTGCACCGGCGGCCAGACCGACGGCGAGATCTGGGGACCTCCCCACGACCTCTCCGCCCGACTCTCGGACCGGACGCAGGAGCACTGCACGGTCTACAACATGATCCGTCTGGCGGACTACCTGTTCCGCTGGACCGGGGATGTGGGGTACGCCGACTACATCGAGCGCAATCTGTACAACGGGATCCTGGCCCAGCAAAACCGTAGCACCGGGATGGTGGCCTATTTCCTGCCCCTGCGCCCCGGCGCCCGCAAGAACTGGAGTCACCCGACGCGCGATTTCTGGTGCTGTGTCGGCTCCCTGGTGCAGGCGCACACCCTGCATGACCGCTATACCTGGTACAAGTCTCCCGAAGGGCTGGTGGTGGCGCAGTACATCGCGTCGCAGCTCGACTGGACGCGGGACGGGGTGCCTGTCCGGCTGACCCTCCGTCTTGACCCGCAAACTCAGGGGTACGACAGCCTCGGGCACGACGATCCGGTTCACCGCCCCGCCGAGTGGCTGGTCGAGATCACCGTCAACGCTGAGCGGGAAGTGCCTTTCGAACTGCAGTTCAGAGTGCCTTGGTGGGTCGACGGGAGTGCTGTCTTGCGGGTGAACGGGGAGACAGCAGCGGCATCGCAGCCACCCTCCAGCTGGCTCCGAATCCGCAGGAACTGGAAGAACGACAAGCTGCAGCTCATCCTGCCGAAGCGGGTACGTGCGGTTCCCCTCCCCGGCTCTCCGGATTTGGTGGCCTTCATGGATGGTCCGGTGGTCCTGGCCGGCCTCAGCGAAGAAGAGCGCGAGCTGCGGTATCAGGATGACGATCCGGCATCCATCCTGGTTCCGGATGGAGAGCGGGAGTGGGCGACTTGGCTGTCCGGATACCGGGCGAAGGGGCAGGAGCGCGGTCTGCGTTTCCGTCCGCTCTTCGAGATTATCGACGAACCCTATACCGTCTACTTCGCTTTGCGGAAGGATTGAACCCCGCTTGTAGAGAGGCCTCCCGGTTTCTTTCCAGCGCTGAAACCAGCTCGGAGGTTGGACTCCGGTATTTCGCCGATCTTCCTTCCGCGCACCAGATCTCGACACCGACGAGGTTGCACAGTTCGGACCAGAGCTGGAAATGATGGCGCCTGCCCGGTCGGGGAGAAAAGGAAACTTCCAGGCGATGGTAGTCCCCGAGGTTCCATTCTCCCGGTTCAGTCGGCCAGCTACACGCCCGGTCGATCCACCCAGTGAGCGCCGACCGGCATCGTAAGGCCACCGCTTCGAGAGTGGCCAACGGCGCCGGGCTCGGCGCGATCACGGCTTCCTCAATCCATCCCTATCCTGCATCGGCATCCTCCTCGGCTGCATCCAGCCTGTCTCGAACGGTTCGAAGCCATTCCTGGGGCCCGGGCACTTGCGATAACGGCAACGATTTCAGTCACCAACCCACAATCTGGAGCGCCGGCCCAACAGCAGCCGGTTCCCGGTCAGAACGGGAGCAATGGAGGCCCTCCTCTGATACCTTTTCTGCGGCCCGGTGAGAAGACGGGCGGGAGGAAGCAGCATGTGGAAACGCGCATCTTCAGGCCGGGTGTTCCTGTGCCTGGCTCTGGCGGCCGGTATCTCCAGCCCGGCACTCATGGGGCGGCAGCCCGCCCAGTCCGCCCCGGCAGCGGGAAGCTACGATCTGGTCCTCGAGAACGGACACATCGTCGATGGTACAGGCCGGCCGGCTTTTGCCGGCGACGTGGCAGTCCGGGGCGATACAATTGTGCGGGTAGGCCGGCTGGAACCGGCTGACAGGCGGACCGCCCGCCACCGGATCGACGCTGCCGGAAGGGTGGTCGCGCCCGGCTTCATCGACATCCATTCCCACTCCGACTGGACCCTCCTGGTGGATGGTACCGCCCAGAGCAAGATCCGCCAGGGAGTGACCACCGAAATCATCGGCGAGTCGGTGTCAGCGGCACCCATCCAGGGACGGGCCTCTGCTGCCAATCCCTACGGCGTCGAAGCGGACTGGACAACCTTCGACGGCTACTTCCGGCGTCTGGAGCGCTCGGGAATTTCGGTCAACTTGGGTTCGTTTGTCGGCGCGACCCAGGTCCGCCTGTGTGTCCTCGGCGAAGAGAGCCGGGAGCCGACGGCCCATGAACTGCGCAGGATGCAGGAGCTGGTGACCGAAGCCATGGAGGATGGAGCCTTCGGCCTGTCCAGCGCCCTGCTGGTACCTCCCAACACGTATCATACCGAGGACCATCTGGTTGCCATGGCCGAGGCGGTTCGCCCGTTCGGCGGCATTTACTCCACCCACATCCGCTCGGAGGGCGAGGGAATTCATGAGGCGGTCCGGGAAGCCCTGAACATCGGCCGCCGGGCACGGGTCCCTGTCGACATCATCCACCTCAAGATCGCCGACCGGCGGCTCTGGGGACGCATGGGGGAGATCCTGGCCATGGTCGAGGAGGCCCGGGCTCATGGGCAAACAGTGGGCGCCAACCAGTACCCCTATGTGGCCGGACAGAACGATCTGGTGGCGCTGATCCCTCCATGGGCGATGGAAGGCGGATGGCGGGAGATGCTGCGCCGCCTCTCGGACCCGGAGACCCGGCTCTGGATCCAGCGGGATATCCAGCAGGGTCTTCCTGGCTGGTTCAACCATTATCTGGCGATGGGAGACTGGTCGGCCTGCCGGATCGCGTCGGTCTCCCGGCCTGAGAACCGGCGCTTTCAGGGCCAGAGCGTGCAGGAGGCCGCAGCCGCCGCCGGCAAGAGCCCCCTCGACTTTGTGCTGGACCTGTTGCGGGAAGAGGGCGGCTCGGTTCCAGCGGTCTATTTCCTCATGAGCGAGGACGACGTCCGGGCGGCCATGCAGACACCCTGGGTCTCTTTCGGCTCGGACGGGGCTGCAGTACGGCCGGAAGGAAGGCTGGGCGAGGGCCGCCCCCACCCCCGGTGGTATGGTACCTTTCCCCGGATTCTGGGCAAGTACGTCCGGGAGGAAAAAGTTCTGACTCTTGAGGAGGCGGTTCGCAAAATGACTTCGCTCAATGCGGAGAAGCTGGGCATCACGGACCGCGGCCGCGTTGCCGAGGGCTGGAAAGCCGATCTCACGGTGTTCGACCCCGGGACCATCGCCGACCGCGCCACCTTCTCGGACCCACATCAGTATCCCGTGGGCATTGACGCCGTGATCGTCAATGGTGTTCCGGTGGTGGAAAGGGGCGAAGATTTGGGCACCCGTCCCGGCCGGGTACTCCGGAAGCGGGATTGAGGGGACGGGTGTTTCGGCAGGAGAACTCACACAACGGGGTGAGTCATCCGGCGGGCTGTCCGGCGGTCCGGAGGACTGGCCGCCAATCTTCCGCGGAAACCCGCCCCTTCCCGGCGGGCCCTGAGCCCGATTCATTCCGGTCCTCCGCTCCTGTATCCTGAGTCAACCCCATGTCCACCGACACTATGCTCATGCTGGGCCTGCTGGCCGCCACTCTGGTGGTCTTCGCGCTGGAAGTCTTCTCCATCGAGGTCACCGCCATGGTGATGCTGGTTGTGTTGGTCGCAGTCGGCTTCGTGGAACCGTCCGAAGCCGTGGCCGGCCTCAGCAACAAGGCGGTCGTGACCATCGGGGCCCTCTTCGTGCTCAGCCGGGCACTGGTGAAGACAGGAGCGCTGGAATTCGGCGCCTTCTACCTGAGTCACCGGTTTGGACGGCGCAAGTGGCTGGCGGTGGCTGTGTTCCTTGGGGTTGAAGGTCTGCTGTCAGGCTTTCTCAACAACACGGCCGTGGTGGCTGTCTTCATTCCCTTGGCGATGTCCCTCTGCCGGCGGCTGGAGATCAGCCCGAGCAAAGTCATGCTCCCCCTTTCGTACATTTCCATTCTGGGAGGCTGCCTGACGGTGATCGGCACGTCGACCAACCTTCTCGTCAGCGCCTTGGCGGAGGCCAACGGCCACGCCCCCTTGGGAATGTTTGAATTCACACACCTCGGGGCCATCTTCCTGGTCCTCGGCCTGGGCTATACCCTCGCGGTGGGCTGGAAGACCCTGCCGATCCGTGTCAACCCGGCATCATTGACCACGACTTACAACCTGGCCTCCTACCTGATGGAGCTCCAGATCCCGGCCGATTCGAAGCTCATTGACAAGACGTGTCGGGATCTGCGCATGCGGGAACGTTACGGCATTACAGTGCTTTCGATCCTGCGGGGGGAGCGCCGGCTGGTAACCGGTCTGGCGCTGGAGCCCTTGCAGTCGGGTGACGTGCTGATCGTGGAGGGCTCGCTGGAAGATGTCCTCCGGCTGAGAAACGACCAGCGGGTGGACATCCTGCCGGGCATCACGCTGGATGACCGGGCGTTCTCCGAACAGGGACAGGTGGTGGTGGAGGGACTGGTTCCCCTGAACAGCAAGCTGGTGGGAAAAACGGTCAAGGAGAGCAACTTCCGGAGGAATTTCGGAGCTTTTGTGCTGGCGATCCGCCGCCACGGCGAGACCATTTACAGCCGACTGGCCGAGACTCCGCTCCAGGCATCGGACACCCTGCTCATGATTGCCACCGAGGAACGGTTCCGGCAGTTCCTGGACTCGGAGGACATTCAGGTGATCTCGGAGGTGGAAACGGCTTTCAAGCGGCAGCGGCTCTGGTGGCTGCCGCTGTTCCTGCTCCCGACGATCGTGGTGATGGAAGTCCTCGATGTGATGGATCTGTTGCTGGGCTCCCTGTTGAGTGTGGTGCTGTTGCTGGTGCTGGGGGTGATGCCGACTCGGGAGGCCTACCGGTCGGTGGAGTGGTCGGTCATTTTTCTGATCGCCGCCTTCGTACCGGTCGGCGACGCCATGATCCGGACCGGGACCGCGGAGTTCATGGCCTCCGGCATCCAGCGGCTGGCTTCTTTGTTTCCTGCCGGCTGGGAAGCTTTCGCAGTGTTGAGCCTGGTTTATCTGATCACCTCCCTGACCACCCAGATGGTCTCCAACAATGCGGCAGCCATCATCCTGACGCCGGTGGTGCTGGCGGTAGCCGGTGCAATGGGCCTGGATGCCAGGCCCTTTCTGGTTGCCATCTGCTTCGCAGCGTCAGCGGAGTTCATGACGCCCATGGGCTACCAGACCAATATGATGGTCTACGGTCCGGGGGGCTACCGCTTCCTGGATTACGTGCGCTTCGGAGCGCCCCTGAACCTGACCCTGTGGATCCTCTCTTCCCTCCTGATTCCGTATTTCTGGCCGTTCTGAGAGAAAGACGACAGGACGGGATTCGGGGGAGACGGGAAAAGGGACGAAGGAGATGCAAGACGGCCGCCCTCGCGGAGAGCCGGCAGACCTGTTCCTGGACCCGGGCGTCCCTGCCCGCTACCCGATCTCGTCCAGCAGGGCCTGCATTTCCGCTTCCGCCCGCCGGTCGCCTTTCCTTCCGGCTGCCTGCATACCCTGGATGACCAACTCCCGGGCGGCTTCCGTCCTCTCCTGATCCACCAGCAGCATTCCCAGTTGCAGGTAGGCGGGAACGTATTCCACCGGAGGCGCAGCGAGAGGTCTCAACCAGGCCTCCGCCTCCTCCAGCCGGCCCAGGTTGCGGTATTCCAGAGCCAACGCGTAACGTGGAAAGGGGTCGCCGGGGTTGCGGGTGGTTATCTCCTGCAGCCGTTCCAGCCGCGAAGCTCCGGGTTTCAGCGCTTCGCCCATTTCAGCTTCTCCCGCAGGACATCGAAAAAGACGCGGTCGGAGGGGCGGACCAGCTCGATCTTGTAGGGCGAGCGGGTGCAGACGACCTGATCACCCTGTTCGAACTCGACTCCCACCTGTCCGTCGATCGTCAGCATCACGTCGCGGCCGGAGCACAACAGGAAGCGGATGAGGTGGTCGGGAGGAATCAGCAACGGCCGGTTGGTAAGGGTATGGGGACAAATGGGGGTGATGACCAGGGATTCCAGGGTCGGGTAGACGATGGGACCACCGGCGGAAAGCGAGTAGGCGGTGGAGCCGGTGGGCGTGGAGATGATCATCCCGTCGGCCACGAAATTGGCGATAAAGGACTCGTCGAAGAAAGCGTCCACGCTGATGACGCGGGCCAGGGCGGCCTTGTTGATCACCACGTCGTTGAGGGCATGGAATTCCTGGGTTTCACCGGAACGCCTTTGCAGCGTGGCCTTGACCATGCAGCGCTGCTCGAGACGGTAGTTGCCTTCCAGCAGGGACCGCAGATCTCCGTACAGCCGGTCCAGGGTGACTTCGGTCAGGAAACCGAGACTGCCCAGATTCACGCCCAGGATAGGGCAACGATGATGCTGGATGAGGCGGGCCACGGACAGCATGGTCCCGTCACCTCCGAAGACCACAATGGCGTCCGCTTCCTCGGGGATGCGTTCCCGCTGGAGCGCTTCCACGCCCTGCAGGCGGAATCTCTCCACCACCAGGCTGTCCACCAGCGGACGGCATCCGCTGGACTTCAGCCACTGGATTATTTCCTTGAGTTCCTCGGCAAAATCGACGCGGTGGATCTTGACGAACAGCCCGATGTTCAAGTCGTGCTCCTGATCAGCCGTCCAGCCGGGAGGCGGCGCCGCCGGTCATGTTAGTACAGGGTGCCGGACAGTTTAAGCCGGTCACTTCCCGTGCTGGGCCTGATAACGCGACCGGCATTCATCGCTGCAGAAATAGAGGGTCGTGCCGCCGGCCGCATAGGGCAGGGCCAGGCTCTTCTCCACGTAGGTTCCGCAACAGGGGTCTTTGACGGTCTCCATCCCCACCGCCCGCATTGTGGGTTGCTGCCGAAACGACGGATTCGTCCGGACCTGGGCGCGGGGCCTGAACAACCGTCCCAGGAGCGAACGGACCAGCAGGAACAGCACCAGGAAGAGGACGAAACGGAGCAGCCAGGTCATCAGGGAGCCGCCACCCCGGCCGTGAGGTGCTTCCGGGCCGTTTCGATGTGCTTGAGCACGTCTTCCCGGCGTGGGTAGTTGGGATTGGTGGAAAGCAGACGCTCCCAGGTCTCGATGGCCTCCTGGTAGTCGCCCAGCGAGAAGTGCACGATACCCAGGTTCTGGAGCGTCTGGCCGTGGTTGGGTTCGATCTCCAGCGACTTCTGGTAGGTCGCGATCGCCTTTTCCGGAGCGCCGGTATAGAGATAACAGGTGCCCAGATCGGTGGTGACGCGGACATCGTTGGGATTCAGGCTCAGCGCTTGCTCGTACCAGGGGATGGCGGCGTCGAAACGGCCCATGTCGTAGAAGGCGTTCCCCAGGCTGACCCGGACTTCGCGGTTCGACGGCTCAGCCTTGGCCTGCTCGGTGAGCTTGGCCACCTGCGCCATCACCTCCGGGCTCGGGTGGTCCTGCGGCAATCCGCCTGGATCGGGATTGCCCTGGGCCCCGTCCGCCGGGGTTTCCAGGCCTTGGGCCACAAAGAAACCCAGAATGAAGCCGACGACGATCCCCACCACACCTGTGACAATCTCTTTACGGTTCACCAAGTTGGCTATGTTATCATAGCGTCCGGTACGTTCCGCGCGGGCCGGGGCCGCAACGGGAGGGGACGCGCTGAGGCGGTGAATGGCACGGGAATCGCTGTTTCTCTACCGGGGGAAGGATATCGGCGGCCGGGACAAAATGGCCGATGTGTGCCTCGAGCTGATCGGTCGGGGGGACCCGGAGGATATTTACGACATTCTGCCGCACATTCGCGTGCTGCGCTCACCCCGCTTCTTCCAGCCGCTGGTGGAGCTCCTGGGATCGGGAGATCCTGCCCAGAAGGCGGCGGCGGCCGCCGGACTGGGCAGCCTGGGGGATCCGGCGGCGGTGCCGCTTCTCCTGGACTGGGGGCGTCGCACCGGTTCCACCCGCTCCCGCGAGGTGGATCCCGTACGAGCCGCCGTCATCTGCGCGCTGGGGGAGATTCCCTGTCCAGCCTCGGTCGAGGCACTGAGGGAAATCTGCGACCGGCTTGAAGGCGGAGCCGCCCATGCCCCCTGCATGAACCTGGTGGTGGCAGCCTTGGGAGAACTGGCCCAGCAGGGTCTGGTCGAGGCCGAACGCGAACTTGGCCGCTTTCTGGACGACAGCCAGCCGGTGCTGCGGGCGCTGGCGGTTACAGAGCTTTCCTTTGCATACTGGCATCGGCCTAGCAGCATTCCACCGGAACTCCTCCAACGGATCCACCGAATGCAGGCGGATGAGAGCGAAGAAGCCCGCACTGCCGCGACCGCCGCCCTGCACAGCCTCGCCCGCCTGGGCTGCACTGCCGCGGGTTCGCTCCTGCGGCGGCAGAGCTGAACGCCAAGGCTGCCGATGGCAGCGGCCTTCCCCTTCCATTGACGGGTCGTTCAAATCAGGATAAGGCGGGCAGGAGCCGTCCCTGACCACAGGCGTCAGGGGCGGCGTCGGTCAATCCTGTCTCCAGGGAGGTCTACCCGCCCAGAGACTTGAGCAGCTCCCTGGCGGTGTCGGCATTGGGCCCGTTCGGCGACAGCTCCAGATACTTGCGCAGGGAGGCGAGGCAGTCTTCCATCTGCCCCAGTCCGAGCTGGGTGAGTCCGAGCTGGTAGTGGGCCTCGGCGTGGGAAGGATCCATTTCGATCGCCTTCTTCAGCGCCTCCAGCGCCTCCTGGTTTCTCCCCGAATTGATGTAGGTTACTCCCATGTTGTAGTAGTTGGTCGCGGCATCCTTGGGACTGACAGCCGCCGCAATGGAAGCAGCCTTCTCATACAGCTCGCGGGCTTTTTCGGCATCCCCCTTGGCGGCATACGCCGAACCCAGGTTCTGGAGGTAACCGGGGTTCTGGGGATCCAGCTCGATGGCCTTGCTGTAGGCGTTGATCGCCTTGTCGTGATCTCTTAACTTGCTGTAGGCACTGGCCAGATTGGCCCAGATCACCGCCTGGCCGGGGTCCACCTGGGCCGCCTGCTCGAAGGCGGCGGCGGCCTGTTCGTACTGCCCGGCATTGAAAGCATCCACCCCCTGTGTGAAGACCGCCCGGACCTTTTCCAGAGCCTCGGCCTGTTTTTTCGCTTCTTCCGCCTGGCGGGCCGCTTCCGCCCGCTGGGCCTCAGACATCTCGAAAGCCAAGGGACCGGAGCGGCCGGGCCGGAGGGTGAAGTTCACCACACCCCGTTCATCATCCCGGGTGAAGCCCGGCCTCACCCCTTCCACATACTCAGTGGTGAAACCTTCCTTCTCGGCGATGATGCGGTAGGTTCCCTGGATGGGAACTCCGGCATGGAGATACTTTCCCTTCTTGTCGCTCTTCAGCTTCAGTTTGCGCGGGTTGTCGATTCCTTCGATCCGGATCTGTACGTCAGCCACCGGCTTGCCGGCTTCATCCACGATTTCTCCGGAGATGAAACCCAATTGCGCATAGACCGGATCCGTCGAGAACACCGCCAACCAGACCAGTCCCGACACGACTGCAAACGCTAACCTGGCTTTCATTGCACGTGCTCCCTCTCTGTTCGACGCCCGGGTAGGATTTCGCGCGGGGAGGGGGTAACCATCAACCGGTCCGACACAAGTCCCACTCGAGTCGCTTCCGCCATTCCCCATCGGACCACAGCCGATCATCCCTTATCCGGAACATCTGGGGGATCAGCCATCACCCCCTGAATGTCCAGATACAATCTGGAAGAACAAGTTTTCCAGAGCTGCCATGTTATCGGTCACCGGACAGTTTGGCAAGCTGTTGAAGAAGGCGCGGCCGTAGGTTTTTGTCCACAGACGGCTGTCCAGCACGGCGAGAATTCCGGTGTCGTTCCGGGAACGGATCAGCCGGCCCAATCCCTGGCGCAACATGATGATGGCCGCAGGCAGCGTGTACTCGAGAAACCCGTTGCGCTCCAGTTTCTGGAGACGTTCAATCCGGGCTGCCACCAGCGGATCGCTCGGAACATGGAAGGGAAGCTTGTCGACCACCACCAGTCGCAGGGCGTCTCCCTGGACGTCCACACCCTGCCAGAAACTCGCCGCCGCGCACAGGACGGCCCGGGGTGTCGTCCGGAATTGGTCCAGCAGCGCCTGTTTGGGCCGGTCGCCCTGCCGCAGCAGCGGGTAGTCCGTCTCCGCTGACAGGGCCAGGTAGATCCGTTCCAGCATCTGGAAGCTGGTGAACAGCAGGAAAGCGTGACCATCCGTCAATCGCAGCAACTGGCGGAATTCATGGACAAGCGGCCCCGGATCCGTCAGGGAACGGGGCTCGGGCAGGTGTCGCGGCACATAGAGCACGGCCTGGCGCGAGTAGTCGAACTCCCCCGGCACGGTCAGCTCGGCACACTTGTCCACACCGACCCGGGACCTGAAGTAGTCGAACCGCCCGTCGACGGTCAGGGTGGCGGAAGTCAGCACCACTGTGTCGGCATCCTTGAACAGGCGTTCGCGCAGGATCGGCGCCACTTCAATCGGGCTGAGGTGAAAGAACACCCCGCGTCCGGTGCGCTCGAACCAGCACACCAGGTCCTGGTCCTCGCCCGAGCAGAATGCCGCCAACGTGTCCGTGTAGCGTCCGATCCGCCGGCAGACCGGCTCCAGCTCCTCCCAGTCCGGTGCTTCCGCGCGCAGGAGATCCACGATCATCCGGAGCCAGCCGACAAGATCCTCCGCCGCGCCCATGAGCTCGGCTCTCAGATCCTCGAATCTCCCGCCCCGCTCCCGGTAGCGGCTGACCGACTGGCGTCCCTCTCCAAGGGGGAACACGGCAAAAAAACGGAAAGCGGCGGAATCCAGTCGATCCACGGCCCGCAGGTAAGACTCGAGAGAGCCGGCCGGTGCCTTGCGCAGCACCCGGCTGAGGTCCTCCAGTTGGTAGTTGCTGATCCTTCTTCCGAAGTGGTCAGCGGCGATGTCCTCCAGTTCGTGAGCCTCGTCCAGAATCAGCACGCCGTAGTCGGGCAGAAGGCGGCCGATTTCGTCCAGCTCGAGCGCCAGGCTGGCGAAGAACAGGGCATGGTTGATAACCACCACGTCGGCGGCAAACGCCTGCTGGCGCATGCGGGTGACATAGCAATCGGAGAAGAAAGGGCACTTCTGGCCGGTGCAGGCGTCACTGCGGGCGTCCAGACGATCCCAGCCGGGATCGTCATCCCGCAGCCACGGCAGCTCCGCCCGATCACCGGTCTGCGTTTCCCGCACCCATCGGTCGAAGCCTTCCGCCCGCCCTCCCCGGAACCCCGCCAGTTCAAGCTGGCGGCGTTCGTCCTGGTAGCGCCTCAGGCACAGGTAGTTCTGGCGGCCTTTCATGTAGGTGGCACTCAGCTTCGGCATCAGGTGCCGCCGCAGAAAGGGCAGGTCCTTGTGGAAGATCTGATCCTGCAAGTTGCGAGTCGCTGTGGAGATGAGGGTCCGTTTCCCGGACATCAGCGCCGGCACGAGATAGGCGAGAGTCTTGCCTGTGCCCGTGCCGGCTTCGACACACAGGTGGCGGCGCCTGCGGATGGCATCGTCCACCGCCTCAGCCATGGCCAGTTGAGAAGGTCTGAATTCGTAGTTGTCGAGCTTGCGGTCCAGCAGTCCGCCCGGTCCGAAGATCTCTTCCAGGCGAGCTTTCCGGCCGGCCATGCTCAGCCCACTTCGGCCAGGTAATGGCGCTGGTACAGGGGGAAGCGCGCGGCCAGTTCCCTGACCCGCGTCCGCACCGATCGGCGGACGGCCTCGTTGTCCGGATGGTCGAGGACGCGGGCGATCAGTTGCCCGATCTCCTCCATCTCGGCTTCCCCCATGCCCCGGCTAGTCAGCGCCGGCGTCCCGATCCGGATTCCGCTGGTGACCATCGGCGGATGAGGATCGAACGGGATCGTGTTCTTGTTGACCGTGATGGAGGCCTCCTCCAGCGCCTTTTCCGCCTGACGGCCGGTAAGGCCCCGGTCGGCGACATCCACCAGGAACAAGTGATTGTCTGTGCCGCCGGAGACGATCCGCCACCCGGCTTCCGACAGCGAGCGAGCCAGAGTGCGGGCGTTGGTGACGATCTGCTCCTGGTAGGCCTTGAATTCCGCGCTCAGGGCCTCCTGGAAACAGACGGCTTTACCCGCGATGACGTGCATCAGCGGTCCCCCTTGGGCTCCCGGAAAGACGTTCCGATCCACCACCTTGGCATGGGACTCGCGGCACAGAATCAGACCTCCCCGCGGTCCGCGCAGCGTCTTGTGCGTCGTGCTGGTCACCAGTTCGGCGTGAGGGACGGGACTTGGGTGCAGGCCGGTGGCCACCAGCCCGGCGATGTGGGCAATGTCCACCATCAGCACGGCGCCTGTCTGGCGGGCGATCTGGCCCATCCGCTCGAACTGGATCACCCGGCTGTAGGCAGACGCCCCTGCGACGATCAGCTTGGGTTTCTCACGCTCCGCCAGTTCGGCCAGGGCGTCGTAGTCGATCTGTTCGGTCTCGGGATGGACCCCGTACGGTACCACCTGAAAGAAGCGGCCCGAGAAGTTCAGGGGGTGGCCGTGGGTGAGATGGCCACCGTGGGAAAGATTCATTCCCAGAATCTTGTCGCCCGGCTCCAGCACCGAAAGGTAGGCGGCGATGTTGGCCTGCGTTCCGGAATGGGGCTGAACGTTGGCATGTTCAGCTCCGAACAGCCGGCGAGCCCTCTGGATGGCGAGGCTCTCCACTTCGTCGACAAACTCGCAGCCGCCATAGTAGCGGCGGCCGGGATAACCTTCGGCGTACTTGTTGGTGAGGACCGAACCAACGGCTTCCAGCACCGCCTCGGACACGAAGTTTTCGGACGCGATCAGCTCCAGGGTTTCCGCCTGGCGTCGCGCCTCGTTTTCCAGTGCCCGGGCAACCTCCGGGTCGGTGGCGTGCACGTGACGATACATGCTCAATTCTTCCTTAGAAAATGTCCTTTAGGATAGCTCAGTCCACCCACATTTCGCGGGGTGGCCCCCGGACACCGCTATCATGCCACTGTCCGCGTCCTTGGCACCGGCTGACAGGCGGCTCAACGCAGCAGCTCTTCGAGACTGCCCAGTTCCGACTCCGCTTCCGTGGCGGCAGGAAACACGACGCGGAAAACACTCCCTTTTCCGCATTCGCTCTCCACTTCAATCCGCCCGCCATGATCGCGGATGATGGCGTCGGCCACCGTCAGGCCCATTCCCGCCTGACCCTTGGTGCTGAAAAACGGCTGCCGGATGAGCTCGATCTGTTCGCGGGGGATGCCCGTACCCGAGTCCCTGACCTCCACCTGGACTTCGCGGCCTGGGGCCAGGCAGCGCAGCTCCACGGCTCCCCGGGGCGCCGATTCCAGGGCGTTGAGCGTCAGGTTGAAAAGCGCCTGTTCCAGTTCGGCGGGATCACCGACTACCGGCAACGGTGAGGGATGGGTTCGCGTCAACACCGGCTGCTCGCTGGCCAGGCTCTGGGCCATGCATTCAGCGATCCGGCCGACCAACTGGTTGAGATCGACGACGGTCCGGCCGGTGCTCTGTTGATGCACCGCTTCCCGGGTCCGGCGGTTGATCTCCATGGCCCGCTCAGCCAGCCCGCGGATCTTGGTCAGTTGCGCCGCCAGCGCTTCGTCATCACGACGGGTCATCAACAGCAGATCCACAAAGCCCACCATGCTGGTGAACACGTTGTTCAGATCGTGCACCGAGCGGCGGATCGTCCTGGCAACCGTCTCATAGCGTTGGGTCCGGAACAGCATCCGCCGCAGTTCCATCTGGGTGCTGACATCCAGAATGAATCCCTCGATAAACCTGGGCTCCCCGCTTTCTCCAGCAACCGCCCGTCCCCGGTCCCAGACCCACTTCACCTCGCCGCCGGCCGTATGCAGCCGGTAAAACAGCTCGAAGGAGCGGTCCTCCTGCAGGGCCCGCTGAACTGCATCCCAGACTGCCGCCCGGTCAGCCGGCTCGATCAGGCTCCCCAGACTTACCGCCGAGCTGAGGAACTCGGCGGCAGGATATCCGGTCAACTCCCGGCACCAGCCGCTGATATATTCCATGGTCCACTCCGGGTCATTGCGGCATCGATACGCAACCCCCGGAATCGTCTCCAGCAGCCGCCGGTGCAGGTCTTCCGCGTCCGAAGCCTCCTGCCGGCTCCTCAGATCCGCCAGTTCATCCAGCCATACCCTGATCTGGTCAAGGGATGCGCGCATGACCCAATTACCTCCTGCGCCCGGCCGCCCGGTTTCGAATCGTAAGCGGCCCCATTCTAACGCTTCCATCTCCGCCCGGGGCCCGGCTTGTCAGAGCTGCCGGGTTCCAGGAATGCCAGGCCGGGGCGCCGGAAAGCGGAAGCCGCCGGGACGGCCGGGAGCAGGTTCTCCCACGCTTTCAGTGCCTGCTGCAAGCGGTGCCGCAGCCCCGTATCCTTCATTCCACCAGCAGGTCGTAGACTTGCACCCGCTCCCAGATGGCCTGGTTGCGCTGGATGAACTCCTCGTGCTTCGGAGCGGTCTGGTAAGCGTCATGACCGGCCCGGTCGTCGAAATGCACCACCAGACCGACGTGGTAGCTGTTGTCCACCACCGGCCGGGGCGTCCCCGCGGGTTTCCCCGCCGCCAGATAGCGCACCGTGGGAATCGCTCCCAACAGTTCCTTGCAGTCGCGGATCAGTTGATCCTTCTGCTGCGGCGTCACTCCCGGCTTCAGCCAGAACAGCACCGTATGGATGAAGCGCGGCTGGGTCTCCACCGTCTCCCCGGCCGGCGCACCCGCCGCCCCCACGTCCGGCGATGCCAGCACACAAAACAATCCCAATCCCCATCCCGCCACGCTCAAGCTCCGATGACTCATGCTTCCTGCTCCTTCGGTTCCAGCCCCACTGTATTCAACAGCCGGCAGATTCCCGAGATCGTAACCTTTCTTTCCCTGCCGTCCAAACGGCGGCGTGAGCGGTCCAGCGCTGTCCACGCAGAACGCCCCGCGTCCGCTCTGCTCCAGGCGGCTGGGCGGACAGCCACGCGTCACCGTAGCTGAGCTCCGGCCCGCTGCACAGCCGGACGCAGGCAGGCTGGATCTTGGGTTAACACGGGTGCCGGCGTGCGAGGAAAGCCCGCAAACGGGCACTGGGTGGGCTGCGGCGCACCCCTATTCCCGGGCACCTGCAGTCCGATTCTTCCTGGAGGCGTCTGGCCCGGCAACAGGCGGTTTCGCCCTGCTAACGCCGCAACCGCTTCGGCCCGGCAGCCGCCACCTCATCCGGGCATTCACTTCGAAACAACTTGAAGTTTTCGATATACAGTGCCGCCAATGCGTCGTATTTCTTCCAATACTCGTCCTTGTTCCCCCAGCTGTTGGAGGGGTCCAGGATTTCCACCGGGACGTCCGGGCAGGTGGTGGGGACCTCGAAACCGAAGATCCGGTCCTTCCGGTATTTGACATTGTCCAGCCGGCCGTCGAGAGCGGCGTTGAGCAGGCTGCGGGTGTGGCGGATGCTGATGCGCTTGCCGATGCCAAAGGGTCCGCCGGTCCAGCCGGTGTTCACGAGCCAGCAGTTGACGTTGTGCGCCGCCAGCTTGCCGCTCAAGAGCCGGGCATATTCGAAGGGGTGGTGGACCATGAACGGGGCCCCGAAACAGGCGCTGAAGGTGATTTTCGGCTCAATCCCCAGACCGATCTCGGTGCCGGCGATCTTGGACGTGTAACCACTGATGAAGTGATACATCGCCTGCTGGGGACTCAGCCGGGAGATGGGGGGCAGGACACCCGAAGCGTCACAGGTCAGAAAAATGACGTTTTTCGGGTGTTTACGAATCATCTTCTCTTCCACTGCATTAGGAATGAAGGCAAGCGGATAGGAGACCCGGGTGTTCTCGGTGACCAGATCGTCGTCCAAATCGATCTGGCGGGAGGCAGGGTCGTAGACGACGTTTTCCAAGATCGATCCGAACCTCGAGGTGCAGGCGTAGATCTCGGGCTCGTTTTCGGGAGAGAGTCGGATGACCTTGGCATAGCAACCGGCCTCGAAATTGAAGACGCCCTGGTCGCTCCAGCCGTGTTCGTCATCACCGATCAGCCGGCGGTTGGGGTCCGCGGAGAGGGTGGTCTTGCCGGTCCCGGAAAGTCCGAAAAACAGTGCGGGGTCACCGTCGGTTCCTACGTTGGCCGAGCAGTGCATGGCCATGACTCCCTGCAGTGGCAGCAGGAAGTTGAGAACAGTGAATATCGATTTCTTGATCTCTCCACCGTACAGGGAGTTGCAGACGATGCCCAGCCGCTGTTCGAAGTTCAGCAGGATGGCCGTTTCCGTCCGGGTGCCGTCCACACGGGGGTCGGCCTTGAAGGAGGGGATGGAGATGACCGTGAACTCCGGGACGTGGCGTTTCAGCTCGTCCGGATTGTCGGTGGTCAGGAACATGTTGCGGGCGAACAGGCTGTGCCAGGCTTTCTCGGTGATGATGCGGATGGGCATCCGGTAATCCGGGTCGGCGCCGACGAAGCAGTCCTGCACGAACAGTTGCCGGCCCTGCAGATAGGCCTGGAGGCGGCTGAAGAGCCCGTTGAACTTGTCCTGGGCGAAGGGCCGGTTGTACTCGCCCCACCAGACCTTGCTCTCCGTACTTGGCTCGCGGACCACGAACTTGTCCGCGGCGGCACGGGCCGTGTGAGGTCTGGTGTTGACGAGCAGGGCGCCGCCGGCGGTCAGGAAGCCCTCGCGGCGGATCACCGCCTCCTCCACCAGGGCCGGCGCGGGGAGGTTCCAGTAGACCCGGTCCAGGTAGTTCAGACCCAGGTTCTCCAGCCCATAAATTGACGCCAGGTCACCCGCCTGCTTGGACGCCGGTGTTTCGGTGGTGAAGTACTTCATGACCAATCCCTCACGAGCTTGCGGTCGCCGATGTAGAGTTCACTGGGAGCGTTGGGATCCAGCACCCACTTGATCCGTGACACACCTTCTGTGAGCTCCTTGACCGTCCCGCAGAAACTGATGCGCAGGTGACCGTCCAGGCCGAACTCGATCCCGGGCACCGCCACCACCATGACCTTTTCCAGAAGTCGCTCGGCCAGCTTCTGGCTGTTCTTCTCGTACGCGGTGAAATCGACGAACGAATAGAAGGTACCGTCGGGCTTGCAGACACGTACGCCTTCGATCGTCCGCAGCCGGTCCACCAGGATGTTCCGGTTGTTCTCCAGGGTCAGCCGCAACGACTCCACACTGGACTGGACGCCGTTGAGCGCGCCTACCGCAGCCCACTGCAACAGGGCCGACGGTCCGGAAGTCTGATGTCCCTGAATGTTGTTCATCGTCTCCACCAGCTTCCGGTTGGCAACCGCCCAGCCGATCCGGAATCCGGTCATGGCGTACTGTTTGGACACTCCGTTGATCACGATCAGCTTGGAGTTTTCACCTTTCTTGCGGGCGAACTCGTAACAGTTCACGGGCTTGCGTCCGTCGAAAATGAGCCGGTGGTAGATGTCGTCCATGATCAGGTAGAGGTCCCGCTTCTCGCAGAACTCCACCACGTCGGCGATGAACTCCTCCGGATACATGGCCCCCGTGGGATTGTTGGGGCTGTTGATGATGACGGCCTTGGTGGCGCTTCCCACCTTCTGCTCGATGTCCGCAATGGTGGGGTAGAAGGTCCCGTTCTCCGGCAGCACGGGTACCGGGATCGCTCCGCACAGCTTGACCATCTCCGGGTAGCTAACCCAGTACGGCGCAGGAAACACCACCTCGTCCTGGGGATTCAGGATTGCCTGCAGCGCGACCATGATGGCCTGCTTGGCCCCCCCGGACGCAATCACGTTCTGGGGCGCCACCGGGTGGCGGTAGAACTCTTCGGTGTAGCGGATAATGGCTTTTTTCAGCTCCGGAATGCCGTCGGTGGGGGTGTAGCGGATCTCGCCCGTCGTCAGCTTCGCCGCAGCCGTGATCAAAGCGTCGATGGGGGCCTTGCTCTTGGGCTCGCCACCGCCCAGGT
Source organism: uncultured Acidobacteriota bacterium (assembly GCA_964524795.1). Lineage (GTDB taxonomy): Bacteria > Acidobacteriota > UBA6911 > RPQK01 > JAPXNP01 > CAZGEH01. The sequence goes on along the minus strand of CAZGEH010000003.1, from coordinate 154,854 downwards.
GGATGACCGGCTCACCCTTTGCCCTGAGCAGCGCGGCAGTCTCGTTGAGCTTGAGCGTGGCCGACTGGCCGATACTGCGCGCGATCTGACTGATGCTCATAGTCCACTTCTCCGCTTCTCGTCCCGCTGGACGAACGTTGAATCCCTGCGGGCGGCCGCCCGCCGAGTCGCGAATTGTACGGGAATGCAGCCTTGCAAGCAAGTTCAAGGTTGATGGCTCTGGCAAGGCGCATGGCAGCCTCTCTTGGGCCGCCCTCCCGGCGGACAGCCCGGGGTCTGAGACGCTGCCCCAAGACCCGGCCCAGCCAAACGCCTCAGGAGGCCCGCTGCAAGATGAGCCTCAGCTCCTCGGAAGTGAGGGCGACGGGATTCGAGCGCATGCTGGAGGCCCGCATTGCCTGCTCCACGATCTCGGGGATCCTGTCTTCGGTCAGACCCCAGTGGCGGAGGCGGGGAATGCCCAGCTCGGCCGCCAGTTCGCGCAGCCAGCACACCCCGTCGGTGGCCGAGGCCGCCGGAGAACCGGTCAGGAGCCGGGCTACTCCCAGGTAGCGGCCCAGGGCGGGCGAAGCGGGCGAGCGTGCCGCCAGCGCTTCCTGGTTGACGGCCATCACCTCCGGGAGCAATGCCGCACAGAGCTCTCCATGAGGTGCCGCCAGTTCCCCACCCAGCGGAGCCGCCAGACCGTGGACCGCTCCCAGTCCGGCGTTGGCCAGCGCCAGTCCGCTCAAAAGGGCGGCCAGACTCAGGTCGGTGCGGGCCGCAAGGTCGGAACCTTCCCGGACGGCGCGGGCCAGGCTCCGGGCGACCCTGCGGATCCCTTCCTCACAGAAGCGGTCAGTGAGCGGGTTGGCCCGCGTGGAGACATACGGTTCGATGAGCTGGGCCAAGGCATCCAGCCCGGTGCCGGCCGTCAGTGCAGGCGGTAAACCGGTGGTCAGGAGCGGGTCGACGATGGCGGCTCGCGGAAGCATGGAAGGATGGCGCAGGCTCGCCTTTACCTTCCGCCCGGAGTCGGTAAGCACGGCGTTGCGCGTCACCTCGCTTCCCGTCCCCGCCGTGGTTGGGACGGCAATCACGGGCAAGGCTGGGAGCGGGAGAGGCCGGCCGCGGCCCACCACTTCCAGGTAGTCGTACACGTCGCCCCGATTGGCCAGCAGAGCGGCCAGCGCCTTTCCGGCGTCCAGCACCGAGCCTCCCCCGCAGGCCACCACCACCTCGCAGCCAGTGGAACGAAGCTGGGCGACCGCCGATTGTGCCCAGTCCGTGCTGGGCTCGCCCGCCACCCCCGTGCAGCACACTTCGAGGCCGTTCGATTCCAGGGACTGGCGCAGCGGGCCGCTGCGAGCCGGATTGTGTCCGTGAACCAGCAGTACCCGGCGCCCGTGAGCGGCTGCCAGTCCGGCGGCCTGGTCAGCCACCCCCACGCCGAACAGGATCCGCGCGGCTGTCGCGAATTCGAAGGTCATCGCCTGTCACCAGCGGCTGTCGTCGGGAAAGACCACGTTGTATTTCACGCTTGACCGCGGCTCGGCCATCATGTCGGCAACCGTGTCGCGCCACTTCCGGTAGTGATCGGTATCCTTGTGCTGAGCCGGGGCTTCCGGGGTGCAGTAAGCCTCCACCAGCAGGAAACGGGTGGGGTCGCCCGTGTCCTGGAGGACATCGAAGCGGGCGATGCCCGGCTCGCGCAAGCTGGCAGCGGCATTCTCCAAGGTCGCCGCCCGAAAGGCGTCGAGGTGTTCCGGTTTGACGTGGACATGAACATGGACCACCAGCATGTCGGGTCATCCTTTCCGCGTCAGGAAGCGACGCGATCTCCATTCTATGGCGTCCCGGGTCACCGGTGCCGGAGCTGGTCGGTTCACGGCCCCCGCCCCTGCACCGACGCAGAGCCCAGCCCGGATCCTCAACCTTGCCCTTGACCTTCTCCCGGTGCGCCTGTTATTCTTTTCTCGATTAATCATATTTTATTAGTCGACAATTAAGACCGCTTCAGCGGTGAACATCCATGTCCGACCTTTCCAAAGTCGAAGTCATCAAAGCCCAGAGCCGGGGTCTGCGGGGCAACATCCGCCAGGAGCTGGCCGAGGACACTCCCACATTCACCAAGGAAACCGCCCAGCTCCTCAAATTCCACGGCGTCTACCAGCAGGAGGACCGGGACCAGCGCAAGGCCCGCCGGGAGACCGGGGGCGACAAGGCCTGGCAGTTCATGGTCCGTATCAAGAACCCCGGCGGGGGCAGACTCAGCCCGCACCAGTGGCAGGTCCTGGATGAAATCGCGGACCGTTTCGGCAACGGGACTCTGCGCATCACCACCCGCCAGGGAATCCAGTTCCATGGAGTGGTCAAGCCCCGCCTGAAACCCGCCATCCAGGAGCTGAATTCCATCCTGATCCACACTTTCGGCGCCTGTGGCGACGGCGTTCGCAACACCATTGCCTGCCCGGTCTCCGAACTCCGCCACGGTTCCACCTGCCAGGGGCAGACGTGGGCCGCCCGCATCGCCCGGCGGATGAGCTTCAGAACCACCGCTTACCATGAAATCTGGTTGAACGGCGAGCGCATCGACGGCGAATCGGTGGAGGACGAGCCGGTCTACGGCAGCACCTACCTGCCGCGCAAGTTCAAGATCGCGGTGGCCGACCCCCATGACAACTGCGTCGACCTGCTCACCAACGACATCGGCATCCTGCCCGAGCTGAACGGCGACGGGCCGATCGGTTTCCATGTCCTCGTCGGCGGGGGGCTGGGCAGCACTCATGGCAAGGAGGAAACCTTCCCCCGGCTGGCGGATCCCCTGGCGTTCGTCGCCCCTGACGAGCTGGAGGACGTGGTGGAGGCGATCGTCATCACCCAGCGCGATCTCGGCAATCGTGCCGACCGGCGGCAGGCCCGGCTGAAGTATGTGGTGGAGCGACTCGGGACCGAAGGCTTCCGGCGGGAAGTGGAGCAACGGTACGGCCGTCAGCTCCAACCGTCGAATCCGCCGGCCATCCACCCCTATGACTTTCACTTCGGCTGGCACCGCCAGCGCACTCCCGGGCTCCTCTACCTGGGATTGTTCATCGAGAACGGACGGGTGGAAGACCGCCCCGGCTTCCCCCTGCGTTCCACCCTGCGGCGGGTGATCCGCGAGTTCCAGCCGGCGATCTTTCTTACTCCCAACCAGGACCTAATACTGGCAGATCTGCCCGAACGTGTGGTGCCCCTGGTGGACGACGTGCTGGCGCGGGCGGGAATTCGTCCTGCGGGATCCTCACCGCTGCGGTCGGCCAGTATGGCCTGCCCCGCGCTGCCCACCTGCGGCCTGGCCATCACCGAAGCCGAGCGACGTCTTCCCGGCCTCATCGACCAGCTCGAAGCCATGGGATTCGGCAAGGAGGCCGTCGTCATTCGCATGTCCGGCTGTCCCAATTCCTGTTCCCGGCCTCCGGTGGCCGAGGTTGGGCTGGTGGGGAAGTCGGTGGACGGCTACTCCATCTACCTGGGGGGGGCCGCCAACGGTACCCGTCTGGCCCGCCTGTACCTGGAAAGCGTTTCTTCGGGCGAGCTTGCCGGCCGCCTGAAGGTCCTGTTTGAACACTACCGCCGGCACCGCCTCCCAGATGAGCGGTTCGGCGACTTCTGTCACCGCATTGGCGTCGACGAACTCAGACGCACCCTGGTTCAGGGGGAATGAGCCTGAGGAAGGAGGCAGTCCGATGGAGTATTTCCCGATTCTGGCCGATCTCAGAAACCGTGAGTGTCTGGTCGTCGGCCGCGGTTCGACGGCCGAGGACAAGGCCCGCCTGCTTGCCCGAGCCGGCGCCCGGGTGCGCCGGCTGGAGCGGTTCGACCCGGCTGCCGCGGGCGAAGCGGTGCTGATTGTGGCCGATGTCGACCCCCGTGACGCCGCGGAGATCCAGGAGTACGGCCGCCGCCACCGGATCCTGGTCAACATTGTGGACAAGCCGGCATTCTGCAGTTTCATATTCCCGGCGGTCATGGAACGGGGAAATCTGCTGGTGGCGGTCAGCACCCAGGGCCGGAGCCCGGCGCTGGCTGGATGGCTCAAGGAGAAACTGTTCGATTCCGTCGGCCGCGAGTACAGCCGGGCACTGGAAGTGTTGGGTCAGACCCGGCGGGAGGTACAGGCAATCCTTCCCGGCTACCAGGATCGGCGGGACTTCTACCGGGACCTTTTCAGCCGGGGTTGGGTGGACCGTTTCATTGATTCCAGCGACCTACCCGCCGCGGAGGAACTGCTTCAGGAAGCGAGGGCGTTCGCGCAATGCAAGTTGTCGGCGGCAGAACCGGCCGCGTCTACCTCGTAGGAGCCGGCCCGGGAGACCCTGAACTGATAACGGTACGCGGCCTGCGCCTGTTGCAGCGGGCCGACGTGGTGGTCTACGACCGCCTCATCGATCCCCGGCTGCTGGAGGAGGCCCCGGCTTCGGCGGAGCGCATCTTCGTCGGCAAGAAGGGCGGACACTACCTGACCGCGCAGGCCGGAATCAACGAGGTCCTGATCCGCCATGCGTCCGCCGGCCGGGAAGTGGTGAGGCTCAAGGGCGGCGACCCTTTCCTGTTCGGCCGGGGCGGCGAAGAGGCCTTGGCCCTGCTGGAAGCCGGCATCCCGTTTGAGGTGGTTCCCGGCGTCAGTTCGGCCTTCGCGGTCCCGGCTTCCGGCGGTATTCCGGTAACCCACCGGGGTTTAGCGGCCTCCGTGGCGGTCGTTACCGGCCACGAGGCGGGCGAAGGTGGGCGCGTCGACTGGGCGCGTCTGGCGACTGCCGCAGACACACTGGTCATCCTGATGCCGCTGGCCAATCTCCGGGCGATCATCGCCCGGCTGATCCTGCACGGGCGCTCCCTGCAAACCCCCGCGGCCCTGATTGAAGCCGGCACCCGGCGGGGCCAGCGGCGGCTCGTCTCCACGCTCCGTGATCTGCCGGCCGAAGCGGAGCGCTCGGCCATCCAGTCCCCTGCTCTGCTGGTGGTTGGTGAGGTGGTGTCTCTTGCGCACCTGTTGCCCGGCCTGGAGGTGCCGCCACGCTTCGAACATCCGGCAACCACCCCCGGGGAGACCACCCTCCAGGTGTCGATCCCCCTCTCCTAAATTGCGCATGGGGACTCACGCGTCTCGCCCACCCTTTAAACCTTTGAACCTTTTGAACCCTTAAACCTTTCCGTGAGCCCCATCACTTGGCAGCCATACACACGATCCGCTAAACTGCCTGAGTCGCTCCTCAAGTTTTGAGGGCACGTGTTCAAATCCTGCACCGGTATCAGCCTTCTGGAAAGGCGGCGGGGGAGGGCCCGTGCAGCAGTCCAGAGCCCGGGAAATCCGGGCCTGAGGAGGTTCAGGAGATGAAACGCTTTTTCCCTTCCCTTTTGACAGCCCTGGCCCTGTGGCTTTCCGCCGGCGGGTGGTTGGCGGCTGCACCTCTGGAGTTCTTCGCCACGGTCAAGGAGAAGATCCCCGTCGACGCCACCTCCACCGATCTGGTCGTGGAGCTGACCCCAGCGTTCTCGCTGTCAGTGCGGGTCACCCCCCTGACCGAGATCAAGGACCGCGACGGTCTTCCGGTCTCCCTCGACGAGATCCAGCCCGGTGATCTGGTGGCAGTGGAGGCAATCCACACTGCAGCCGGTCTGCTGGCCCTGGAGGTACAAAAACAGGACGCCGGCACCGGATTCGAGATCAAGGGACCCTTGGCCTCGGTCGACGTGGCCGGCAGCTCCATCGGCTTGTTGGGCCTGACCGTCCTGGTGGATGACTCCACCAAGATCCGGGATCACCTGCGACAGCCGTTGACTCTGCAGGAGCTGGCCGACCTGTTGGCCACTTCGGTCGGTCCCCTCTGGGTCAAGGTCGAGGCCACCGTGGTCAACGGCGACATCGTTGCACGGTCGATCCATGTCCAGGGGTCGGTGGTCCGGTTCGCCCGGATTAGCCTCGAGGGGGTCATCGTCGAATTTCCGGCGGCGGATCAGTTCCTGATGGACCTGGGCGGAGGAATCCAGGTACTGGTCACTCTCACCCCTGACACAGAAGTGGTGGGCGAACTGGCGGTGGGCGTGTTTGTCAAGGTCAAAGGCCTGATCAGCCCCAACTTGGGTGTGACCGCCCTGACCGTCAAGGTGATTGGTCTCTGGGAGGTGGTGCCGCGACGGCTGGGCCTCGAGTTTGACGAGAGCCGGGCGGTCAACATTCTGTTGCGGCGGCCCTTCGAAACCGACCTGGTCTTCTCAGTGGTTTCCGCCGACCCCGGGCTGGTTACAGTGGACCCCGCCGAGGTCACTATTCCGGCCGGTGCCTTGAGCGCCTCGTTCCAGGTGCAGTCTGGAAATGTTCCGGGAGAGAGCTGGGTGGAAGTGAGCGCCCCCGCCGAGTTGGGCGGAGGTACCCAGAAAGTCCTGGTCAAAGTGGCAGATGATGATGATGGTGATGATGACGATGCCAGGCCAAAGGAGCCGGAGTTGGAGTGGGTTCCTGGGGTCGTACGGGCCGCCCCCAACGGCACGGTGGAAGTCCGGGTGATGCTGAAGCATGGTCCCACCCCGGTGGACCTGCCGGTGGCGCTGAGTCTCAAGGACGCTTCCTCGGACCTGGTGTTGACCTTCCCGCCCGAGGTTGTCATTCCGGCGGGATCCGTCAACGCACCGGTCGAGCTGCGCTTCGGATCTCGGAGCGGTTCCGGAAAACTGGTGGCCGCATTGCCTGAAGAAGTGGGCGGCGACACCGCCGAACTCGACATTGATCTCAGGCCGCCGGTACAGGCCAGGCTTCGGCTTGACTGGCGGCCGGAGTCGTTACGGATCCCCGTCGGCGGCACCGGCATCGCTGTGCTGCGGCTCAGCGGACCGGCGCCCGTGGATCTGGAGGTCGCCATCCATCCTGACGAGCACAACCAGACCATGGGTCTGGTGGGCTTTCCGGCAGCGGTCCAGTTCCCTGCCGGAACCACCGAGGTACCGGTTGAGTTTCAGGCGGGGTCCCAGGCTGGCCGTGCGAAGTTCATAGCATCGCTGCCCCCTGCCTGGGGCGGCGACTCAGCTCGCCTGGAGGTGAGGGTGCTGAAGTAGAGGGCATGGTACGGGACACAGGAGTCGGGAGAAAAGGCGCCGGGTGAAGGGCCGGCGCTCTCCACCACGGCGTACCGGCCGGGTATCTTCGACAGCAAGTGGGGTTCGGGCGGTACCCGGAGGGTGGACAGCCCGCCCCAGAGTCCCGGCGCAAGGCCGTCCGCACGTGGCTTCCGCCTTTCCTCCCGACTCCCGTGTAAGCGGCTTCGTCTCTCCTACAACAACACCTCGATGGTGGCGGTCCGCTTCAGGGACTCGATCTCTTCACGCACTTTCTGCTGGACGGTCTGCTGTTCGAGGAACCGCTCGATGCGCTCCTCCACCTCTTCATACGGAACCTGGCGGGCGGGGGTCCGTTCCAGCAACTGGATGATGTGGTAGCCATAGCGCGTCTCCACCACCGGACTCAGGCCTCCCGGCTGCAGGGCGAAAGCGGCGGTTTCGAACGGCTCCACAGTTTGCCCGCGGCGGACGGTCATTTCGCCGCCTTCCTCCCGGGATCCCGTGTCGTCGGAGTTCTCCCGCGCCAGTTTCGCGAAGTCCGCTCCCTGTTGGACCTGTTGCCGCAGCCCCTCCAGCTTCTCCCGGAGCCGCGCTTTCTGACCCTCGTCAGCCCCCTCCGGAACACGGGTGAGGATATGGCGGAGGCGAAGCTGCTCCGGCTGCTGCATGGATTCAGTATTCTCTTCATAGAACCGGCGCTTCTCCTGGTCAGTGATGACCACCGAGGAGGCCAGTTGGTTTTCCACCAGTTTCTGGACGCTCAGATCCTTGAGCAGCATGGACTTCAGGCGTTCCGGGGTCACTGATTCCGCTGCCAGCTGCTGCTGGAAGGCTTCATCGGAGGGAAATTGGGCTCGCAGCTTCTGAAACTCCGCGTCCACTTCTTCCGCCGTGGCTGCCGTCTGGCGTTGGGTGCTGGCCTGATACAACAGCTCGAAATCGACCAGTTCTCCCAATACGATCCGGTAGACCTGCATCGGGGTCTGGCCCGGAGGAAGATGCATCCGCTGTTTGACGGCCTCCACCCGATCAATCAGCTCGCCCTTGGCAATGGCTGTCCCGTTGACCCGCGCCACTACCTCGGGGAATGTCGCCGGATCGGCGACTTGAACCTCGGCCGCCGGACCGGAGCCTGCCGGACCCGGGACGGAGGGCTGACCCGCCGTCGCTCCCACACACATCACGCTGAATGAAAAAACCAGGGCGGCTCTGACGGCCAAGCCCGGTTGTTGGCTGAACATGTCTTCCTGCTTTCTCTCCGCGCCGTTGCGGATCCAAGCATCATACGCTCTTTGCTGCGGGCTCAAAGGTTTCGGGTGGCTACCGCCGGAGGAATCCGGGCTCCGCGCCAGGCCGGAAACACGGCTGCGCCCAGACCCACCAGCCACATCCCTGCAGCCCCATAGACCAGCAGCGGCCAATCCAGCTTCGCCCCGTTGACGTAAGTGACCAGCAGGTAGTTGAGGCACAGGCTGATGGCGATCCCGGCCGCAATACCGGTAGTGGTCATCAGCCAGTTCTCGGCAAGGAAGTAGCGCAGGATGTCCACCTGCCGGGCCCCCAAGGCCCGGCGGGTCCCGATATGATGGACCCGTTCGGTCACCGAGAAGGAAGTGATCCCGACAATTCCCAGAGCCGTGACTCCCACCAGCAGGACAATCACAGTCCGCAGCAGCCGGATGACGGCAACGTTCGAGGCAAAGGTGCGCGCTTTGACCTCGCTCAGGCGCTCCACCGTAACGTTGCGTCCATCGTTGGCCGCCAGCAGCTGCCTCTCGATGACCGGCAACACTTCCGGCACTTGACCCTGCTCGGCCCGGACCAGGTAGCGCATCCCCCAGTTGAAGTGTCCAGGCCGGCCGGGGCGCAGCATCACGTGAGCCACCCACCGCCAGGTTGGCCAGGAACCGTGCATGTGCTCGATGATGCCCACGATGGTGTCCGGATCGTCCGGTTCTCTCCCCTGGAGCTGCCTGCCCAGCGCATCGCCCTCCGGGAACAGGTGGTCTGCAAAGGCTCGGGTCACAATGACGTTCTTGGAGCGTGAGTCGCTGATGTCAGCCTCGGTGAAGTTACGGCCCGCCACCAGCCTCACTCCCAGGGTGTCAATGCCCTGGGGTCCCGTCTCGAAAATGTTGGCGGGTATCGTATTGATCTCCGAGCCCAACGGCTTGTAGCCCGACGACGACCCGGAACCGCTCATGGGAACGGCACTGAAAGCATCGGCTGCCAATACGCCCGGCAGGGCGCGCAGCAGTTCCAGATCCGAACGGCGGCACTCGTCCAGGTAGCCCTTCTCGCGGAAGTCAGGATCGAAGGGCTGGATGGTCACCACGATGATGCCGGCCTCATCCAGGCCGGTGGGCCTGTCCATCTGCCACCGCAGATCCTGCATCATGTTGATGCAGTTGACTCCCACCGCCAGGGTCATGGCCACTTCGGCACCGATCAGCGTATAACGGACCTTGTTGCGAAGCAGCGTCTTCAGGATTGGTCCCAGCTCCATTTCCAGAACTCCTCGGTACACCCACGCAGCTTTTCCCTACCCGCTGCTCCTGTCTCAGCGCTCCCGCAGAAAGACCGCCGGCGGGATCGCACAGACCCTCCACGCCGGATAGACCCCGGCCACCACACCCGCCGCCAGCGACAACAGCACGGCGACCACAAGCATCTTGAGGTCAAGCTGGAAATTGAAGGACACCTCGAACAGACGGTTGACCGCTTCAAGCCCCAAGACCGCCAGTCCGATGCCCAGGATTCCTCCCAACATAGCCACGGTCTCGCATTCCACCAGGTACTGAACAAAGATTGAGCGCCGGCTGGCCCCCATCGCACGCCTGACGGCCACCTCGGGGGCCCGCGCCAGAAACTTGCCCAGAAGGATGCCGATCAGGTTGAGGGCGCAAATCCACAGAAAGAACAGGGAGATCAGCATCAGGCTGGTGGCCTCCTCCGGTACAACTTCCATCTCCTCCAGCCATTCCATGACCGGCAGCAGCTTGTTGTTGGTGGGCCGCAGCATGCGCCCCACCTTCTTCTGGCCGTTCACATACGCATCCAGAAAGCTCAGGTAGGCGTCGTGCTGCTCCGGGGTGTCGAGCTGGACCCAGAACTGGATCCAGACAGCCTCCGAGGCGATATACTCATCGTCGTCAGTCCAGTCAAAGGCCTTCCAGTTCGACGTGTTGCCGGCACTGCGTACCTTGAAGCCGTGAAAGTGCTGGAACGGCAGATAGATGTCTTCAGGACGCTCGAACGGACCGTTGTGGGGGTCGTAAAACTTCGGCAGGGGACGCCATGGCCCCAGGACACCCACCACTTTGAAATCCCGGTCCTCCACCCGCACCAGACGCCCGATGCTGTTCTCGCCCCCGAAAAGCTTCTGGTTGGTTTCGTGGCTGAGCACGATAACCGGCTCCGGAGCCTGGTCCGCCGGGCGATCCCATCCGCCGCCATAGGCGAAGGGCACGTCGAACAGAGGAAAAAAGTCCGCCATGCACATCCTGGCCAGAACCTTGTACGGCCTGCCCACCTGGGGGTCGGGGTGGAGAAACAGCGAGGCTTTGAAGCTGCCACCCTGGTAGGTGGGAATGTCGGACCGCAGAATCTCCATCATGTCCCGGTAGGTGATCTGGTTCGGTACCGCCGTAGGGTCATCGTCGCTCCAGCCCCGGTTGGGGTCCCAACTGTCCATCTCCACGTAGAAGAGCACCTCGCTCTTATGTGGAATGGGGTTCAGGGAGAGGATGTAATGGGCGGTCACAAAGGTTGTGGAAACCCCGATACCCAAGCCCACCCCGCCCACCAGCAGTGCAGTCAGCACTGGGTTCCGCCGCAGGCTCTTGAGGGCGATCCCGATCAGATATCCGGACATGGCTGCTCCTCCCGGTCGCGGGCAGTTGCTCAGGCTCCAGCCACCGCCCGGCGCTGCACCTGCTCATCCACCACCCGTCCATCCAGCAGGCAGATCACACGGTCGGCCTGGCGGGCGATGGAGGGATCGTGGGTTACCATGACGATGGTGGAACCCTCCCGGTTGATCTGCTCCAGCAGATCGAGGATCTCTGCCGCCATGTGGGAGTCCAGGTTCCCGGTGGGTTCGTCGGCCAGAATCAGTTTTGGTTCCCCCACCAGTGCCCGTGCGATCGCCACTCTCTGCTGCTGGCCGCCGGAAAGCTGCGAGGGCAGGTGCTTCAGGCGAGCGGTCAGCCCCACCCGATCCGCCGCCTCCTCGATCCTCCGCTTTCGCTCCCGGGCGCTCAGTCCCCGGTAGCGGAGAGGTACATCGATGTTGTCAAACACGTCCAGGTCCGGAATCAGGTTGAAGCTTTGGAACACAAAGCCGATCTTCCGGTTCCGGATTCGGGACATTTCGGTGTCGTTAAGCTGTGACACGTCGACGCCATCCAGGTGGTACGTCCCGGAGTCGAATGTGTCCAGCAGACCGGCCACATTCAGAAAAGTAGTCTTACCGCAGCCGGAGGGACCCATCACGGCAAGGAATTCGCCGGCTGCCACCTCCAAGTCGATGGAGTTCAGGGCGTGGGTCTCCACCGAGTCGGTGCGATAGATCTTCGAAACCTGGTGCATGCTGAGCATCGGTCCCTCCCTGGATCAGTTGCGCAACAGAATAGTGTTCGCACCGTCGAAGCGGGTCAGGTCGGAAAGCACCACCTCATCTCCCTCCTCCAGCCCCGACACCACCTCAACCTCGGTGACGCTCACGGCCCCCACCTCTATGGGACTCAGGCGGGCCACCGCATCCCTGACGATGTAAATTTGCCGGCCGCCCAGGCTTTCCAGGAAGGGGCCCCGGGGCACTTTCAGGACATTGGGCCGCAGGTCCAGAATCAATCGGGCGCTGACCCGCTGGTTCTGTTTCAAACCCTGGGGACTGTGCTCCGGGAATTCCACCCTGCCCTTTATCTGGCTGTTCTCCACCTCGGGTGACAGGGACTTGACGCGCCCCGCATACTCCCGTCCTTCATGGAGGACCGCCGCCACGGTTCCTGCAGAAATCTCGGCGGCGTAGTTCTCAGGGATGAGGACCTCGACTTCGAACTCTGACAGGTCGACCACGCCGAACAGCGCCTGGCTCGGCTGAACGGTATCCTTGTCGCGGACCTCGACGCGCGACACCAGTCCGTCCACGGGAGAGACCACCCCCAGACGGTCGACCCGTCGCTCGAGTTCCTCGATCACCAGCTGCTGGCGCTGGATTTCCAGCTCGCGGGTCCTCACCTCGAACGCTCCGGTTTCGCGGCTCAGCTCAAGCTTGTGCCGGGAGTGCTCCAGCTCCATCTCGACAACCTGCAGGTCATCCAGCGACTTCTGGTAGTCGATGGCGCTGCCCAGCCCGGCATCGAACAGCTCCTTTGCCCGCTCCATGGCTCGGCGGGAGGCCCGTAACTTCACCTCCAGCAACGCGATCTCCTGCTGGTTTTCAAGGTCGGCCTGGCGGTTGGCGATCACCAATCGCTCCAGCTCCGATTGCCGCGACAGGAGCGTCGAGCGCTCCTGCAACAGGCTGTTCTCCAGCTCAGGGCTCTCCACCCGAGCCATCACCTGTCCGCGGCGCACCACATCGCCGGCCTTCACCAACAAGGTGACGACTCCCTGAGCAGGACTCACCAGGGTAGGGTGCGCAGCGGCCACCACCCGACCTTGCACCGAGACGTCACGCAGCAGGTCTCCCCGACTGACACGGCCCGTCCGTAGTCTCGACAGGTCGATCGAACGATCAGCGGAAGCCCAGCGGCTGATGGAGGGATAAAAGTAGACTCCGGCGCCGGCCGAAATCAGCACCAGGCAGATCATTAGAATCCGGGTGACGGTCCAGCGGGCCGCCTCGACCCGCCGGTCCATGGAAAGCCCATCCTGGCGCATACTGGCTCCTCCCCGCCCTCACGGGCGAGGCAATCGCGTTCTTGGTGTTAGACCACCGAAAACGCAGCACAGTTGGGGACAGTTCAGGAATCTCGCGGAGTCGACACTGGTCCGGTAGGATAACCAACATCGCGAGGACCGATGCCGGAACCATGCCCGCAACCGCCGAACCGCCCTCAATGGCGCTCCGCCCCCTTCGACAGCTTTGCGTGGGTGGACCTGAGGCTGAGGACGCTGAAGGGACTGGTGTCCTTCCTCAGGGCCAGCCTGGAGCGCTGGCCGCCGCTCTCGGCCAGAACCCGCTGGCACGCATTCATCCACGGGTTTGTCCCCCGGTCAGCCGCTCTCTACCGCCTCGATGAGGCGATCGGCGAATATCTGCCGGATTTCCACCGCTCGTTGTACAGCCCGCGGATCAACGGCTCCGCCGATCACGTCGTCAACAACAAAGCGGTTTTCTCCCTGTTGATGGAGGCTCTCGACGTGCCTGCGCCCCGCCTGTTCGGCTGCCTGGAGGGCGGTCGGTGGCGTCCGGCCGACCACCGGGGACTGCCTGCAGAACCTGCCGACGCCGTGGGGGCTTTGCTGGAGGGGAACGGCAGACTGGTCATCAAGCCCGCCAAAGGTTGCAAGGGGATGGGACTCGTTTTCCTGTCCCGTCACAACGGTGCTTTGCAGGTTAACGGCCAGCCTCTGGCCTGGGACCAGCTTCCGGCAGTCCTGAATCGGCCGGGGCGCTACATCGTGACGTCGTTTGCGGAACAGGCGGAGTATGCCCGCGGGCTGTATCCCCGAACCACCAATACCGTGCGCCTGCTGACCTTGTGGGACTTCTGCGGAGGTGGACCGTTTCTCGCCGCGGCTGCCCAACGTATCGGTTCCTCCCGGTCTTTCCCGGTGGACAATTTTCAGGGAGGGCGCGGGGGACTCAGTGCGGAGGTGGGTCCGGGAGGTGAGCTGGGGAGGGCTGCCTGTCTTTCGGCTGCAGGCAGGCTGATGCGGCACCCGTGTCATCCCGAGACGGGGGCGCCCATTGAAGGTGTGGGAATTCCGCGCTGGGCCGCGACGGTGGAGCGGATCCTGGCGGCTGCGGCCCGCATGCCTTTCGCCCCAGGGCTCGCCTGGGACGTGGTGTGGACCCCCGACTCGTTCCAGGTACTGGAACTCAATGGTGCTCCCGGCCTGTTTCTCCACCAGGTCCATCGTCCGCTCCTGCGGGATCCTCGGGTCCGCGATTTCTACCGGAAGTGCGGCGTGATCCGGTGAGACGCCAAATGGGGTCGGACCGCGGCAAGAGACTCAAATGACAAAGCTTAGCCGTCGAAGAGGGGCTCCAGAAGGGCCTTAGGCTGACTATCCGCAGGTTGTGAACGTAATTTCGTGACACGATGGCCGGGGCGGAGGTTACCTGGTCGCATCCTCCGGCTGCGTCAGCAGCAGTTCCATGGCCCGTTCGGCGGTCTTGGTCATCTGCTTGAGCACGGCATCGACTGCGTGGCGGTTGTCGATCCATTGCCGGACAACTTCCGGGAAACGGTCTTCCCCTTTCCCCGCATCACCTATGGCTACAGCAAGGATCACCGCCCCGACCTCAAACAGTTGCAGTTGGATTCTGGCGATCAGCGGCGACAGCACCGTCCGGACGAAATTGTTCTCCCCCAGGCACTGCCGTTTCACCGCTGGAGCAGGCTGTTCACCGCGTTCGCCAGCAACAGGTACTGAGCGCTCATGCCTATCGTGTACTCGTTTTGCCCCCACAAGAATGGCCAGTCGTCCTTGTTCTCGGGGAAATCCGGTTTGAGAATCAACACTCCCGGCACGACACCTCCGGCGATGAAGCTGAAGTCAGCTCGGTTGTTGCCGTAGGCGATGTTTTTCGACCTGCCCCCGACTCCCGAGACGAACGAAGTATTCGTAGCCGGGTGGCAGCCGAACAGATAGTTCAGCCCCCGGAGAACCGGCTCCGCATCGATCACCTCCGGAAACTCCCGATGAAGATAGTAAGCGGTCATCGAGAAGCCCACGACGGCTGAGTTTCCCGCCCAACCTCCCCGAGTGATAGGAACGCCGAAGGGATTCTCCCGTTCGGTGTTGGCCATCTCCTCCCGGTATCTTTCCACGTAGGGCTTCAGCCGCTCCCGGAATGCGGCGTCGAAGAACGGCACAGCCCGGACGCCTGTAGCGAGCGTGCGACCAAGACTGCGCTCCAGCGCGGGCCAGAGCAGCTCCTGGAAACGGTCACCGTAAGCCTTTTCGCCGGTGACGCGGAACAGCTCCAGGGCCGCCGACAGCTCCGCCCCCTGGCGCATCGCAGCCTCCCACCCGGAGGCCGGCGCTGACGCTTCGGCCTGTTCAAGTTCGGCCTGCCAAGCCGCCCGGGCGCGTTCGAGGCACTCGGCCGCCAGCGGATCGTTGTAGCCCCGCAAAGCCTCGGCTGCCGCCGCCAAGGCGGCGATCGAAAAGTAGTTCACGGCCGCGGATCGATTGGTGAAGACCCAGCGGTCATCGGGAGTTCCACTGCGATCCCCCTGCACCTCGTAGGGTTTCAGGCCGGGGTCGTAGATCTTGCCGTCGGTCTGGGTTACGGCGTCTCCCAGATGATGGTACTGGTGCAGGAGAGGATCCACGATGCCGGTGACCGCCCTCCCGAAGACGCGATGCTGAGCCACCAGCTGCAGGACTCCGTGCTCGATCTGCTGGAGGATGTCGGGCTTGCCGTCGGGATGGCGAATCTCGACGAAGCGGCGGTCCTGATCGATCAGGGTCTGATCCCGCTCCGGCCGAAACAACCGCCACGTCTCGGCCAACGAATGCACCGTCGCGCAATGGGAGGGCGTCTGGATGTCAAAATCCCCGGCGTCGAACCACCCGCCCACGGCCAGTCCCGGGATGTGCTCGCCCGGCTCGTATGGCGTCTCCGTCGACGGGCCCATCCGGTAGCCGTCGAAGTGCTGGTGGTTGACGGGCGCCTGCCGCGCGTCGTCCAGGTGGGCTGCTCCGTGCCACACCCGGTACGCTTCGTTGACGAACATGTGGTCCATCTGCACCGGGAAGAAGACATCCAGCGTCGGATGCCAGATCCCGGAATAGACCCGGTCGTGGATCGGGAAGGCGCCCGATTCCACGTCGCCGTAACGTAGGCAGTAAGTCCCCGATTTACGCAGCTCGCTGAAGTCGAAGATCGCGTAGTTGTAGCGCAGGTACCGGCCCCAGGATTGCAGCGCGGCGCGAAACGCTTCCACGCGTTCACCGCTGGGAGCGATCTCCAACAGCACGGCGCTATCCAGCGGCGTGTCGTTCTTGTCGAGTTCAATGACGGCCACCTTCTTCTGTTGAGGGTGATAACCGACCTGGGAGAACGCAATATTCGGCGGGCGCTTCCAGTCTGGAATCGTGTGGGGCCGGACCGACCATTCCACCACCTTCCCGTTGGATTCAGCCGGAAGCAAGGTCCGCACGACGAACCAGCCGTTTTGCGCCACGTTGCGCCCGTCAAACAGCAGCAAGTCCCCGCCATTCGAATGTATGTCCACCCGCCGCTCGGGATCCTCCGGCGCCAGAATTAAGCGCCGGCCCGCGGCCACGGGCAGCGGCTCCGGAAACTCGCCGCGCCCCCGATCGTCGAACGTGTTGTGGCCAGCAAACTGGGGAATCAGTGCAGCGGCCAGGCGCATCTCCACCGGACCTTCGGGATAGAGCGGCAAGATCCCCGGTGTGCTGTCCATTACGTAAGTCTTCTCGAAATAGGTGGCCGGGAGGAACTCCAGATTCAGGCCGGCCCGGCCGACCAGGCGTTCGGGTAGGGGACGATCCAGCCATACGGCGATCCGAAAGCCCTCCTCATCGGGTTCGACCACGAGGCGCGGCTCGAATTCGAAGTCCGCATAGCGGAGCACCACTTCGATCCGGTTGCTCTCCCGATCGACCCTGCGCTCCTTCACCTCGGGAATCTGATCCCACTGCTCGGGCGTATGCCGCACGCGGACCGCACCTCCCGTAGCCGTTCTCACGCCGTGGTGAATCAGCTCAATCCCGGCCGTCTTCTCGTCGAAGAACATGCCGTTGTACTGGTTACTGAAGACCAGAACATTGAGGCCGGGCTTCTCGAAATACTCGAGCTCGTTGAGCTGAAGAGGGACCGGGGCCGCCGGCAAGACCCTCGTACTCAACAGGGCGGCCGGCCAGAAGACCAAAACCGGGCAAAGGAATCGGGATATCCGTGTGTGGCGGGTCCGTTCAAACATCACGTACCTCCTCCGTCCTTGGCAATTGCTGCGTCTGCGGCGCGGGACCGGGCGCAGACCTCGGATGGGAGACGCCCGTCGAAGCCGGCAAGCACGCAACCGCTTCCCACAGGTCGCCGCCGCCGGCTCGCGCCTCCCCCCATGCTTCCGCCGCCGATCCAGAGCGTAAAACAGCAGTCTCGACTCCGGCGGAGGCACCGCTATTTGAAAGAAACTTCCAGGAAAAAACAAGGGACTCACTACGACGTCAGCCGGGGCGAACCGGGAATTGGAGATTGGCAGTCAGGAGTTGGTCACGCCCCATTTGGAGGTACCTTAAGACGATGAATACAGGCGTGGTCCGTGAAGTCCGCCGTCGGCAGGGCTTTAAAGTTTCAGGTGGGCTGCTTCACGATCAACGAAAGGCGTGGGGTTCGGCCAAGATCCCCGGAGGGGCGAAAACCACTGAGAGCCCAGGTTAAAGCGGCGTCAGCCGCCCCGGCAGGGCTCAGGATCATCGAGAGGGCACCCGAGCTCCCAAGATTCCGCCGGGCGGTCTTCACCCTGGCAGCGACGAAAAAACGGTTGGCGGTTTGCTGGATGACCGGCGGTACGGTGAAGCAGGAACCGCCCGCGCAATCTCAGGGTGATGCTGTGATGCTTTGAAAGCGAACTGATGGGTCCACTGCACCGTCTAGTAGTCAATCGTCAGAATCCGCCCGGCGGTGAAGGTGAAGAAATCGTCCTTGTCGGCCACCTGGACTCCCTCCAAAAGTTCTTCCGGCGTGTGGCCGAGAGCTTTCAGCCAACCGGGGCAAGCCTGGATTGAAACGCCCCGTGAGAGAAGGTCGGCGATCATCTCCCGGGCCGACCCGAAGGGCTCCAAGGTAAGGTCTTCCGAGGACCTGAGGACCACATTGATGCCCTTGACGTCGAAGTAAACGAAAACGTCACGGTCTGAGGCCATCCTCTGCGCGAGGTGCAATCCCATGAGCACGCTGTGAGCATCATCCGGTCCAGACTTGATATGCACGAAGATCCCATCTTTCGCAGGCTCGACGCGCGACGGAGCCGGTGCTTCGACGCGCTGACACGCTGCGAAGATACCGGCACTCAACAGCACCACGAGGGGCAGCGTAACCAAACGTCTCATTTCTCTTCCCCCTCCCGATTGTGGTTCCTTGGTTCCTCCGAGGCAAATGCCCCAAGTTGCAGATTGTAGCAAACCGAAGCGGCGGCAGGCACCCCAAGCCAGCTGGAGAGGCGGGGATAGACCAGACAAGAGCGCCGCGAATGCCAGTGAACGAGGCTGAACGAGGCATCCCGGAGGGATGCCAGAAAGTAGCCGGAGGTCGAAGCGGAGCGGAGAGCTCCGGAACGGACGGACCAACAACCAGCACGGCACCCTGAAGGGGTGCCAGGCCCGGGCGTTTTGCCCGGGTGGGACGGCAGGCGCCGATCCTCCGTGCCCTTCTCCCGGCAAAGAATCGCCGGCAGGACAGAAGAACTCTTCTCTCGGTGCCAGATGGGGACGATCCCGCCCGCGAAGGTAGCACGGCCGAGATCTGAGCCACGGGCGGTCGGCTTGTCAGGGCGGCGCCGCGTGTGCCCGGCGCTGGAGGCGTCGACTCAGCCTGAAACCGTGGAGTAAGCCCGCAGAGCGACGCCCCAGCCCTGCGAGGCCGTCAATCTCGTAATCCGCGCGAAGGCGATCATCGAAGGCATCCAGCAAGTAACGGTGGTACTTGACATTAGCAGACCGGTCTTGGCGAAGTGCTCCCCGAAGGCACCGTGGACCCCTGCATGCTTGCGATAACGCAGGTCTTGCTGCCGCAGCAGGGCCTGAGCCGCGTGAAACATTACATAGTACACCCGTCCCGCCGCGGATTCGTAGTCCCCGTCTCGGTGCAGCCTTTGCGCCGCTTCCAGGGCGCGTTCCGCCTTCTCCAGGAGCTTTCGGGCTTCTTCCTTCATACCGACACCGCTTCCTCACGTACGTTCAAGAAAAACATCGTCTGGTCCGCCAGCCAGCGCTCCTCGGAGGCGAATGCCCGGCTGATGGTAAAGCCTGATTCCAACGATAGCGCCGAGACGATTTCGCCGGTCCGGTCGATCTCGGCCGAGTAGTTCTCAACCTGGTCCAGGACGATGAGCACGTCCAGGTCCGACTCCTCATCGGCTTCGCCGCGGGCGTATGAACCAAAGATGTACACCCCCCTGAGCCTTTCTCCGTAGAGTTGCGCAAGTCTCTCCTTGAGCTTTGCCAGAACCACTTGTAATTTCTCTTTCATGGGTCCACTCGAGAAGCTTACGGGTTGCCTCCTTCATGCGGTGATCGCCTGCTGCCCCACGGTGACCAGAGACGGTGTATCGCCTCCGCGCCACTCGCATTCCCGGAAAAACACTATGCTCCCGCTCACCCCCTGCCGCAACGGAAGTTCCGCACCGAGCGTTCCAGTCCGTTCGACTTCAGCGCCGTAGCTGCCGTAATCATCGACGACCACAAGCACGTTCACATCCGATTCCTCGTCCGCTTTCCCCTGCGCCTAAGAGCCGAACAGGTACACCCCTCAGGGGACCGTCCGCAGAACGTTGCCGCGCTTCCTTTATCTCCGCCATCTCCGTCACGAGCCTTTGCGCATTCACACCCACCGGGTCTCCTTCTAGGCGGCTGCAGCAATCACATCCGCAAGGATCTCGAAAGACCGTGCCTCCATGGTCTCGCGTTGAGTGTCGTCCAGCGCGCGGCGGCGTTCTGGACGCCGACGATACCCGATGCGGTCCCGAGCGAGTCCCAGACTACATACAGCCAACACGGGTCCGCAAGCCGCCGGGTCTCGTGCCCACTATTTGGATTGGTCGTACGGCGGGCAGCCCCCTCTGTGCCAGACCAGGGGCTTTGGCTACCGCATCTTCACCGGTGTAGAGAGTCATCCGAACCATGGCCGGTATGGACGCCCGTCCGACGTGAGCCCAGCCGGAAGCATCCCCCAGGAGTTGCCAGAAAGTAGCCGGAGGTCAGAGCGGAGCGGAAACCTCCGGAACGGACGGACCAACAACCAGGACGGCACCCTGAAGGGGTGCCAGAGAACCGACCTGGCCGCCGCGAGGTTCAGGGACACACAGTGCCTTACAGGCGATTCTTGGGGGGTACAAATGGCTCCCGAGGCCCTTCTGGAGCCATCTTTTCTGGGCCTAATTCGTGTTTTATCAATCACTTGCCGTGGTCCGACCCCATCATGCAGAGACGAATTCCACGGCTTAGGCCGCGGCCTTCGGGTTGATCCGCGTGGTGCGAGGGATCGGCGGAATCATTGCAGTGGCCCCCGGTTCCCACCGACGCTCCGCCCTGCTGGCGGATGCGGGAGTGCACTCACCGCGCCGGCCGTGCCCGGAGCGGGATCTCTCGAATCGGCGAAGCGGTGGCTCCTCAGATGCTTGCCGAGCGGTTGCGGTACAGCTCCGGATTCACCACCTCCGCCATCTTCAGGACATCCAGCCGAGGGTCGCCCAGGAAATCGCGAATGCGGCGGGCCTGGAGCTCGGGCGACCGCACCACCTCCGCATACGGCACCTCCAGCAGCCGGAAATTCGGTTGCTGCGCGATCCAGCGGCCGATTCGCAGCAGATGGTCCTCGAACATGCGCCTGACCACCCCATCATCCTGCAACGGCTCGCCCCGCCGTTGCAGCATCTTGTTCTGGGACGCCACCACCTCGTCCAGATCCCGCGACATGAACACCACCCGGTAAGCCAGTTCAGAGGGCAGATCGGGCAGCAGGAAGGAGATAACCTTCAGCACCTTGCCCCGGCACTCGGCGACCCAGTGTTTGTCTGTCTCTTCCGCCAGGCGCTTCACCCTTTCGAACTCGTAGTACCCACCCGGGTTGTCGATATCCGGACGGCGTGCCCGGTCGGTGTAAACGGGGAGCCCCCCCGCCTCCAGCATCTTGACTGTCATGGAGGTACCTGACCGGGGCAGTCCCGAGACGACGGTGACAGGTTGCATCCACCGGTAACGGATCGATCTCAGCCAACGCATCGAGCCTCACAGTTCCACGCCGAAGAAACCCTTGCACCCAAACGCCGTGACCATCGAGAAGATCAGGAAACAGACCAGCCAGTCGGTTCTCCAGCCCGCCAGTGAGATCTCCTGCGGTGGATGGACGAGTTCAACGGCCCGCACGCCTGCCTCCGGGTCCAGCGGCGACTCACCGGAATAAAGCAGCAGGTCCAGCCAGTCGGAAGTCCGCAGACTGGAGACCATACCCCAGGAGGTTCCCACGTAAACCTCCTTCTCGATCCGCCGCTCCCCGACCCGGATCAGGATGGAGTGCCGGCCCTCAATCCGTGGCTTGACCCTCCAGACCGCCTCGCCGGTCCTGGACACACGCACCGGACCGGCCTCCACCTCCAAGGCGGGTGACGCCTCCAGGCTCACCCTGTCGAGCAGGTCCGGCGCGTCCACCTGGACCCGCAGGAGGGTCGTGGTACCCGGCTGCAGAGGACGTTGCCCGAAAAGCAGGTAAAGCTGGGTCACCACCAGAACCAACGGCAGCAACATGATGGCCAGCGGCGTCAGGGAGTGGCGGAAATAGGTGAGGGTTTCCCGGAGGATGCGCGCCTGCAATCCCAGAACCACCCTCACATCATGCTGGAAGAGACGTACTCCCAGCAGATATCCCCGGATCTTGTCCTTGGAGCTCCGTATGCCCGTCTGGTCCGAAAAGCGGCTGTAAATCCACAGCATGGCCAGACCGGTCAAGAGGGACAGTAAAGCCAGTGCCCACACGGGATCCAGCCCGGCCAGCGGATAGACCACGAGGTCCAGCACCTCGCGCAGACCCGTGCTCACCCAGTGAATGACGACCGGCATGACCTCTCTCACGAAATGTAACCAAGGCCTCGGAGGCGCTTCTTGATCTCCTCCTCCGAGCCCGCGTCCTCCAGCTTCGCCAGCTCTTTCTCGAGGGCGTGAGCCACAAACTCGTCCACCGAGGAGTAGCCGGCCAGTCCGGCATATTTCCGGACTCGCTCGTAAAGGCCCTTGTCCAGCTTCACTTTAGGTCCAAACACTTGCCTCGCCTCCTTTAGTCCAGGCAGTCCTGTCCGAGCATTCCCTCCGGTCGGGCGATACCGTACTCGTCCAGCACCGCCACCGTCAGGTCGTAAAGCGCCGGTTCCGGCAGGGTAATGCGGCGGTTGCTCAGCAGGACTCCCGGCACCTGGCGGTAATCCATGCTGTGGTCTCCGCTCCAGGGATCAAGGTTGTCCTGGAAGATGGTGAGCGGAAACTCGCCCAGCGGACTTTTCCAGGAGCTGCGGTAACCATAAGCGTAGCCCACAATGAGGTCCGGGCCCCGGCGGCCGGCGGCGCCGGCGGCTTCACCGCCCCGCAACACATAGGAGACCGGGCGATTCCCGTTACGCGGGTCCACCATGGCCAGCAGGTCCTGTTCGATCCGATCCAGGATCGCCTCGTACTCCCTGCCCTGAGAGACGATCCCCTTCCCTTCCCGTCCCCGCAAATTGACATAGAGTCCGTTCAGACCGACCGCGTAGGCCCGGGTACCGCTCCAGTCCACGTTGGCGAAAGCGGTGAACCCGTCCCGCCGGGTGGGATCCTCCAGCCTGACGTACCCCCGGTCCAGCAGCCACGAATTCAGGTTGACTTCCCAGTAGAACGGGGCAAAGCCGTGGTCCGACATCACCACCAGGGTTGTATCATCATCGACCACGGCCAGGATCCTGCCCAGGGCCTCGTCCATCTCCCGGTACAGGGTCCGAATACCCGCACTCAGCGGGGGATCTTCCACGTACGCCGGATGGTCCGGGTCGGAGTACCGCCACAACATGTGGCAACCCTGATCGACGCTGGAGAAGTAGAAGAAAAGGAAGCCGTCCTTGAAATCCTCCAGGGCGCTGTCCAACATCCTCCGCTGCTCCTGATACACGAACTGGGACTGCTCCCAGAACTCGCGTCCCGAAAGGATCCCGGACGAAAACCCTTTGGTCTCCTCCGCCAACTCCTGGGTATAGAAGAGCCCCAGATGCTGGTGAAGGTCGCCCGCCCAGTCCGCGGGATAGGTGATGGGCATGGCAGGCGATGCAGGGCTGATCTGCAGGGGACTCACGTAGAGCCGGAACTCCGGACGCACCTGCTGCAGGTGGAAGCGGCAGGCCGAATGCACGGTAACCAGGTAGGGTATGGCCTCGAACTCCAGGGGGACCCAGTCGCTCCACTCCCCTTCCTGGAGGACCAGCTCCTGGCCCTGAACCTGCAGCCGCACCGCCGGAAGTTCCGGGTCCAGATCCGCCGACAGCTCGACCACAAGAAGCGGATGCTCCGCTTTCCCCTGCGGTGACGGCAGCAGCCGGAAAGTGTTCGCGGGGCCCTCCAGCTTCATGACCGCCTGCATACTCTCGACCTTCACCGGGGCGATCCGCCCGCCTGAAACCTCATGCTCCGGCACGGCGCCGCTGGTATAGAACGTAAACGTGCCGGAAGTTCCCAGCAGGTCCGGCGTTCCCATTCCGGACAAGGCATGTCCCGCCTCCACGGGTGGAAAGTTCACCGGCATCCGGAATATGGTGGCCGGGATCTTGCGCTCCGAGAGGTACTGCCAGAAAGCCCGGCCCTGGCGGAGCTGTTCGATCTTGCCGGCTTCCAGCGGGATCACCCATGAACCCAGAGAGAGCGTCCAGCCGGGCGGGGTGGTTCTGGCCATGGCGGATTCCGGCAGTAGCCGCACGGGATCCCGGTGCAGAAAATCGAACACTCCGTGGCTTTGGGGGAGGGTACCCGTGATGAACGTGGACCACGCCACCGGACTCAGCGGCGGCATCGTCGTCTGCAGCGGCGTGAAGCCGCCTCTTGCCGCCAGCTCCTTGAAATGCGGCAAGTCTCCCCCATCGATGAACCGCTGCAGCAGCCGCGGGTCCATGCCATCGATCCCCAGCACAATCACTCTGGGTGCCGACAGCGGGGATTCCAGGCTCAGAGCCGCCATCGCCGCCACCCCACCCAGCAACACCAGCAGAGCGATCCTTTTCATGCCGGGACCAGCGCCTTTCCGTCGCAGTATTCAGGTACCGGCACGCCGAACAGGTCCAGTATCGTGGGTCCCAGATCCATGATTCCCGGATCGCCCTCCGGCAACTGCAGGTTGCTGAACAGAATGCCGGGAACATCGGCGGGGTTCATGCAGTGGTCGCCGCTCCAGCTCCGGGTGTTGTCTTCGAACACTTCTGTTGTGACGGCACCGGTGGCGCAGGTCCAGGACGCCCGGTAGCCGACACTGAAACCCGCGATCAGATCGGGGCCTTCCTTGACATAGGGACCTGAATAAGCCTCTGCGGTGTCGTAGACCTGAGCCACGGCGCGGCAGTCGTGTACGGGGTCTATCAGGGCCTCCAGCCCTTCCCGGATGCGGCGTTTCAGCTCCGCCACCTCGTCGGCGTGCACAATCCCGGCGGCTTCCCGTCCGATCCGGTTGAGGTAGATGCCTCCCAGCCCCACGGCATAAGCCTGGGTTCGACTCCAGTCCACGTGGCGGAACCACTCCTCGCCGGTCGGGTGCCCCACCAGGCTCAGGAAGCCGTTCTGGTGAAGCCAACTGTTCAGGTTGACGCCCCGCCGGAAGGGTTTGAAGCCGTGGTCGGACATCACGAACAGGGCGGTACGCTCATCGGTCAGCTCCATCACCTTGCCCACCAGCCGGTCCATTTCGCAGTACATCCCGCGGATGGCATCCCGGTGGCGTTCCCTGTCCTTGCCGTGGTTGGCAGGGTGATTCGGGTCCAGATAGCGGAAAAACATGTGTTGCAGGCGATCGGTGATGTCGAAGACGCAGACCACGGCTCCCCGCCGCGTCTTGGCCAGCGCGTCGAAGAACATGCGGCAGCGCTCTTCGTGAATGGACCAGGTCTGGGCCAAAAAGTCGGTTTCATCCAGGACCCGCTCGTTGAGCGCCCAGGTGTCCTCGGCCAGGCCCAGCGTGGAGAACGGCCCCTGGGTCTTGGCCAGGTAAACGGCGTAGGCGAACGGCTGCGAGATTGGAAGCACCGGTTTATCGGGCGCAATGTTGATGGGGCTCATGTAAAGCCTGAAGTGCGGTTCCGTCTGTTTCAGGAGGAAACGGCACATGCCTCTGACCCGCGTCCCGAGACCGGCCCTGAAATCCACAGGCACCCATGGGGTGAACCGGCCCTGGAGCAGCTCGTAGGCCCTGCCGTCGAGCTCAAGCCGCCAGGGCTGGCCGTCGGCGCCGGACTTGACGGTGAACTCCACTTCCAGATCCCCCCGTTCCTCGCGCAGCGGGTTGGGCGGGCCGAAGATCTTCCCTTTCACCCGGCCGTCCACCCTTTCAACCGGGGCATAGACTCCGCCGGTGAAGCGGCCGCGGTCCTCCGGATCACTGGAGTAATAGGTGAAGGTTCCCTGGGTGCCCCGCAGGTCCGGCACCGACATCGCTGACAGGAGGACACCCCGGAATTTCTCCGGCGGGAAGGTGATGGGCACGCGCAGCACCGCACTGAACACCCCGTAGTCGCCCAGAATCTTCCAGAACGACTGGCTCTTCCTTTCGAAGCGGATCTGAGGCTTGCCCAGGGGAATCCGGTAGCGGCCCAGCCGGAGATGCCGGGACGGCGGCTCGATCCGGGCCGAGCAGAGTTCCGGCAGATAAGAATGGCGATTGGGGACCAGAAAATCGAAGACCCGGTGTTTGCCCGGGTTGCATCCTGTCTGGAAAGACGACCACGCCACCGGAGACTCCGCCGGCAGGGTCGTGCGCAGCCGGCGATAGCTGCCTGCCTTCATCAGTCGGCTGAAGTTGGGCAGGAGCCCATCGCGCATGAACTGCTCGGTCAGCTCAGGATCCTGCCCGTCCAGCCCCAGCACGATCACACGCCGGACCCGGCTCTTGCGCAACGCCTTGCGGGAGCGCAGCACCTGGATCAGAAGTCGGAACGGCCAGGTCAGGAGGGTGAAGACCGCCATCACCAGAGTGATGAGAATGATCAGGAACGAGGAGACGAAGGCGATCCCGGCGCCCGGGCCTACGTAGGCCTGGACCGGATCCGGAAGCGCCAGGAACAGGCAGAGGACGGAGCTGAGGCAGGTCAGCCGCCAAATCCAGGTGGAAGTGGTTCGCATGACGGACCTCGGCCCGCCCCTTCTATTGGACATAGCCCAGGCTTCTGAGGCGCTCCAGTTCTTCGCGGCTGAGGCCTTCCGTGGAGTCCGCCTCGGGAAGCTGGGCCGCCAGGGCCGCCTCCCGCCACTTTTCCAGCGCGGAGGCCAGTCGGGAGACTACCTCGGGATTGTCCGCGGCGACATTGTTGAAATTGAGCGGGTCCTCGCGGTGCCGGTATAGCTCGTACTCCGGTTGCCCCTCCACACGCTGGTAGTTGTGTATCAATTTCCAGCCGTCCAGCACGAGCGCCACCGAGGCGGTTCCCCGCGGCGGAGGCCCCGCAAGCGCCCGGGTTTCCAGCCGTTCGGAGATCGCCGGCCGGAGTTCCGCGGCTGACGCCGAGAGAGATGCCGACGAGCCGCCTGGCTGTTTCGAGGCCATCAGGGGCAGCAGGTCCTGTCCGGCAATCCCGGATGGGACAGGCAAATGGCTCAGCGCCAGCACCGTCGGCATGATGTCGACGTTCTGCACGGTTTTCTGGATCTGCAGGTTGGCGGGAACGACACCCTCCCAGTGGAAAAACAGGGGAACGTTGGTCAGCTCTCCGTACAGATTCTGCCCGTGGAAGGTCCGACCGTGTTCAAGAAACTCCTCGCCATGGTCGCTGGTAAAGACCAGCAGCGTACGGTGTTTTAGGCCCAGTTGTCCCAGTCGCTCCACCAGCCGCGCAATTTCGCGGTCCATTCCCCGGATCGAGCCGTCGTACCAGTCCTTGTCGTAAGCGACGAAAGCGTCCCCGTCGACGCCGGCCGCCCTGAATTCCTCGCGGCTGGGCATTCCGAAACGCTTGAGCAACGGGTCTTCAATGAACTTGCGAACCGTCTCGAGCTGCTGTTCGTGTTCCGGCTTGCGGGAAAGATCGGCCCAAAGCGAGTTGTATGGCTGGAAGGGTTCGTACGGATCGTGGGGGTCAAAGACGTGAAGAAAGACAAAGAACGGTCCCCGGCCGTGCAGTTCGAGCCAGCGGGTCAGGCGGTCCACATACTCCCGGGCCGTCTTGCTTTCGCGCGATTCCCCGGCGCGCACCGAAGTCACCTCGTGCAGCTCTTCGAATCCCTGATGCAGGTTGGTCAGTTTGCCGGTGAAGGGCACCGAGGAATAGGCAACGGTCGCGTATCCCGCTTCTCGGAAGATCTCTGCCAGGGTGGTGGCCTGCGCCGAGAGTCGGTCCGGAATGTCGTGGATGCGATTCGATGTCGGGTAGAGGGAGGTCAACATGGAGGGGACAGAGACTTTAGTCCACGTGGCCTGTGCGATATTGTCCTCGAACAGCGTCCCGGAAGCGGCAAGCTGCGCCAGGAAGGGGGCGGTTTCGCGGCTGTAGCCATGGAAATTCAGATGATCCCGGCGCAGTGTGTCGGCCACGACCAGGATCACACCCTGAGGCGGCCGGCCGGCGGCTTCACCCAAGACGGATACGGCCTTCCGGTCAGTGGCAACCGGGCTCGC
Organism: uncultured Acidobacteriota bacterium; assembly: GCA_964524795.1. GTDB lineage: Bacteria > Acidobacteriota > UBA6911 > RPQK01 > JAPXNP01 > CAZGEH01. The sequence goes on along the minus strand of CAZGEH010000003.1, from coordinate 127,022 downwards.
GGGGGCGCGCCGACGCAAAGTGACTCCACCCCAGAAGCCGACCTTGCCGGGGTCGTCCGCTGCCAGTCCCAGGTTCAAGGTCACGTTCCGGCCTCCATAGGCGGCAAGATCAAGGGGAACCGTCTCCCACCGGTGCGCGACCGTGACCGTTCGCACCAGCAGCGGAGTCTCCTCACCGCCGGCGGAGACCCCCACCCTGAAGGTAACCGGGTCGTGCTCGATGGTTCCCACATGGAGTTCGAGCCAGGCCTCATGAGGAACTTCCAGCGGCAGGTGAATCACCTCGGGGGAACGGGCGACGACCGTCTCCCGGTAGATCTCGGACAGGCCCTGCCAACCGACTCCCGAGGGGATTCTGGCCAGATGCTCCCGGCGGGAGATGACCCGGATCGAGTCGATCTCGAAATCCGCACCGGCGGCGTCGGTGGGCACGACGATCAGGTGCTTCATCTGGGCGAGCGGTTGGGCTATTGGGGGCTGCAGGGTGTAGGTGTGGAACTCGTCGCCCGGCAGGATCGGGCTCTGGAGGCGGAACGGGGCTCCGCGGAGCATTCCGATCAGCTCGGGGGTCTTGAGTTCGGCTTCGCCCCAGGCTGCCATGGTCACGGTGGTGCCGGCACTGACCCGCATGCGGATCTCTACCGCGTGCAGCAGATCGCTCTCGTCCAGGCTGGTGAAGCGGGAGGCCGCCAGGACCGGCAGGGCTCCGCTGGTACGACCGGTGAGCCGTCCGTCTCGGAGCTTCAGGCCGGAGACGGCGTCGTATGCTTTCCAACCCCAGGTGGCACGGCTCTCCGCGGCGATCGTATTCGGCGGAGGTTCGGCAAACTTCCACCAGTCGAGGGGATCGGGTTCTGTTACATCCACCGGAGTTCCCTCGACGGTGGCGGACGGAAACACGTCAACCAGGCGGACCGCCGCCGGTTCCCCTGCTCCCCCTCCTCCGCAGGACGGCCCCACGGCCAGACCCAGAACGGACCCTGCCAGGACCACCCAACCTCGGCACCCTCGCGGTAACGCCGCCATACCCCCACCTCGCTGTTCCAATGGATGGAAAATCAGAATTGTAAATTGGCATAAGTATCAACCCGGGCGGCATGGCGAGTCAAGGAAGAGGGGAGAGGAGTCGGGAACCCGGAGTCGGGAGCGAAGCTGACATCTGGGTGGCATTGCGGAGTCACTCGGATCACACCGATCCCGCGGAGCGGGACCTAGCAATGCGACTCATCCGCGGGATCCGTGTCATCCGCGGGATCCGAGTTCCCGACTCCTGACTCTGCCCTCAAAACAGCCCGGTCCGCTTCAGCGCAGGAACCAGGTTGTAGGTCAAGACCACGTCGAAGCGGAGACGGTTGGAGATGGGAAAGTCGTTGGCTACCGCACGCTGGATGAAGGTCTCAAGTCCCAGGTTCGGCGCCAGGGGGACTGTGGCCACCACGAACAGCCGCCGACCCTTGTCGAACCGGTCGGCGTTCAGTCCGCCATAGTTGCGGTCGATGTCGGCGTAACCGCCTCCCAGCCGCAACCGCTGGTGGACCACCTTGTCGCCGTGCACGGCAAAACCGAAATCACGCTGGACGTCTACCCTTTCGTAAGCTTCGAAGGTGAGAGAGTCGAGGACCCGGGAGTCCGGAAGCTTCACGACCACGCCCTGCCGCAGGGTTTCCCGGCCCTCGTGGAAAGTGTAGTCCACTGAGACGCCCACCCGATCGTGCACCTGTTTCGCCACCAGAAACTGGTGGTAATTGGATTCCGCCAGCCGGTGGAACCGTTTGTTGATGTTCGGGGTTCGGGTGTCACCCAGATGCGAGAACGTGACGGCGATTTCGTCGAAGAAAAGGTCAGCGGGACGCCGCAGGATCAAGCGTCCACCCATCATGAAGTTGTCGTTGTCGTAGCTCGTGATTTCGGTGGATTTTCCCCGGATGGCGGTGATCCCGCCGTATTGGATTTCCACGCCTTGCGCCGGCGCTACAGCCAGGTAGAGTTGGGTGAGGTGCAGGCTGGTGGCCGTTTCCCCGGTTCCCCATCCGGTGTCATTCCAGCTCCCGATGGCACTACCGCCGCTGGTCAACAGGCCGTTCAGGGTCACCTTTCCCCGCGGGTCGAACCGCAGCCGGGCCTTGAATGCTTGCTTGTGCTGGAGCTGGTTGAGTGTGGTTTCGCCCCGGCTGTCCTCTGCAAACCGGTATCGAACCCCCACGATTGCGGACTGGAGTTCGAACCAGCTGGCCAGTAAGCCCGGCTCCGGAGGCTCGTTCTGTTTCCCGGAAGCCTGGGCCATCGCCCCCACCGTCATCGAAAGACACAACACCACCCCTGGAATAGACAATTTGCTTTCCAACCCCAACCCCTCCTCTGACGCGTTCCTCTGGAAGCTGGAACCTGCCCATCAGCGCCGGTTCTCTCCCCCAAGAGTTACCGGCGCGGGCCCTGGTGCGCTCTCTTTCATCAGCCCACTGCTGGGGCCGCAGGCGGCTGGGAGAGTTCTGCCCCGCTCTCCCGGCGGGCAGTGAGTTCCCGCTGATACCGCTTCCAGCCCGGACACCAGGTGGTGTGCCAGCGCCAAATCCGGGCCAACCACGTCTCCGGACATCGTTCCGCTGCCCGCCGCAGCCTGCAGACTTCACATCCGGAAGATCGTCGCCGGCTCATCCTGCCTCCAGTTGCCGACGCGCATTCTCGCACCGTCCGCCGGCGAGTTCAAATCCGGGCCGGGTCACAGGGATTGGGACTGAGGGGTGACGACTTTCAATCTCGATCTACCCTCCGCCCTCCGCCCGCACCGAGCGGGGGGGAATCCCCTCCCGTTCGACGGCGTCGAGGTTGACCGTGATGCGGAAAGAGCCCTCCGCCGATTCGAAGGTTGTGCGCTGCACAAGACGGTCGGGTGTCAGCCACTCGAACCGGGTCAGGGCGGCGGTCGCCAGCTTCTCGTGCAGCGGGGCCCAGACTGCCAGATGGCGCAGGATCCGCTGCCGGCGGCGCGGCCAGGTGTCCCGGTTCAGATGGTAAAGCGGCGCCGTCATGTGGAGGATCTCCATCAGCTCACGGATTTCAGCCACATCACGGAATTTGAAGTTGTCACCTTCCCAGTGGTGGCTCATCACCACCTCATCCCCGAAGGCCGCCCGCAGCAGTGGCACCCGGACCCGCGGGTCGAAATACGGTCGCTGCAGGGAGGGTGCCACGGGCACCTCACCGAAGAACCGGGCAGGACTCTCGGGTGGCCAGTAACGGCCCAGGAAATGGGGGCTCTCCGGATCCCACAGGACGGGATCCAGATGCCCCAGATACGGGGTCTGGACACCTTGTCCGAAATCCACAACATCCGACACCAGGACCGACGCTTCCTCGCTTCCCACCGCCAGGCCGCGCTCCCGGCCCAGCCACTCCAACCGGCGGCGCCGGGCGGCGAGATCGTCCACACGTGTTGCCGGATGGTCGGGATGGTAGTCGTCGAACAGTTCTCCGGTGGCATCACAGTCCACAAACCAGGCGTTGTAAGGGATTTGCGCCGCCAACCGGCCGACACGGTCCAGAAACCAGGGCCAGGCCGCAATCGGCGAGAAATGGAAGCCCCGCCCCCGGAAACCGGGCCGGCCCCGACCCTCGGGGTCCAGGATGCGTCCCTGCAGGTAAGCCTCCCGGTCGAACTGGGCCGTTTCCCAAGTCTCATCGGGTGGGGCGTCCGGATCGTGAACCGAGTGGTAGGAATCGTAAGGACCCATTAGATAGCCGGCGGCGGCAGCGTAGGCGGCCAGCTCAGGGCGCGGCGAAGCCCCGTGGAGTTCGCTCAACAGCAGAACGGCACGACGGATCCCGGCGGCCGAAAGCGCATCGATCATCGTCCTGGAAGGGCCGTCCCCCCAGGTGGCGGGCGGTTCAAGAAATGGGGCGAACAGTTGCTCCAGTTCCTCCCGGTTTCGGTGGATCACGGCGGCGGGAGTAGTTTCCGCCGGCTGCTGCAGCCAGCGAGGATCCCGTAGCGCTCGATCGACGCCGCCAGCGGCCCGGGCGGTGAGCGATCCTGTCTCGTGGCTCCCTTCGGCCAGCTTCTCGAATGCCGCCCGGGCGTCAGCTCCCAGTTCCCGCCACAATCGGGCGGGCGCCGACCCCTCCGGAGCGCCGGCCAGGATCCGAGCCCAGGCTGCCCAACCACCCCGTCGTACGTCGTGGCGGCTGAAAAGCATCGGCCCCCACAGGTAGAAGTGCGCGGCTCCGAAAAGCCGCCCTACGGCAGGCCGCTCTTCGGCTTTCCGGGACAGCGGCCGGGGGGCCGGGATGCCGCCTTCGCCGGTTGGCGAGCGGCGCCATTGGCGGAAGACCCGGGCCGGCGCCAGCAGGTCGTCTTCCACCAACGCCGCCACGATCTCTGATGGGGTCGTGCTTTCTCTCCCGGGGGGGAAGACAAACCGGATGCCGAGCCGTTCGCCCACCACCAGTTCGGCGTAATGGGGCCAGGGGACGATCACCACCGCCATCTGCCCCCGGTATGAGGCTCCTGCAGCGGGGAGCTGGTTCAGGGTCCAGGGGGATCCCCGCCGGGCCCACGCAATCATTTCGGCATCGGAAGACTCCACCAGCACGCCGCCGGACACAGGCAGGACCAGCCGGTCGAACCCTGCCGGCAGCCACCATGTCCACGACTCGCCCTGTACTCTGGGGCTGAAGATCTTCGGGTGGCGGTCCAGAGCGGAAAGGGAAAGTTCCCCTTCGGACGGGACGGCAGCCAACGGCTGGAGCACCCAGATTAAGCCGGCGAAAAGAAACGGGACCGGGTTTCGCCAACCGCCGTTCCGGGATCGGGCCATGCCTGCTGCCATCATAGCCGGAGGCGGAGACAGTCTGAACGCCGGACGGCCAGTCGGCGCCGGATCTTCCGCGGACCCCTTTTTGGGCCTTGGGCCGGGATCCGCCGGCCGGCAGCCCCGCCGGCACCTTACCCGCCCGCGGCCAGAGCGGCCTGGATCCGTTCCTCGACCGCCGTCTCGGCACCCGGCTGGTAGCCGTCCCAGCGGGCCAGGATCTTGCCGTCGGCATCCAGCAGAAAGGTCAAAGGCGCACCCGTCATCCCATAGTCCCGAAAGATCTCCTCCGTGCTGGCGCCCACCAGCACGTCGAAGGTATAGCCCCCGGCTTCGATCCAACCCGGCACCAGGGGATCCTGCTCGGGAACCACGTTGATGGCCACCATGGCCATACCCCGGTCCTGGTACCGCCGGTAGATGTCCTGCAAATGCGGCAACTCCGCATTGCAGGTCCCTCAAGTCGGGAAGAAGAAAGCCACCAGCGTGACGCGGTCGAGATAGTCATCGAGCCGTCGGGTCTCGCCCCCCAGCGTCCGCAGCTCGAACGGCTTGAACTCCCGCATTGCTTCGAGGTCGATGGGAGTCCCCTCGGGAGGGGTGGAAGTGCAGCCGGGGCCGGCTGCCGCCGCCAACCCCAGCAACCAGCCGATCCAGTACCGCAGCAGTCGGAACCGTGCCATGGTCCACGAATGTACCACGTGGCGGCCCCCAATCCGGCCAGCCGTCTGAGCCGAACGCCTGCGGCGAGACCCAGCCGCGTGCCCAGGCAGGCGGGCGGATGGCGCTGACCACGGCCCAGAATTCGTTCTAGACTGGGCGGAGCATGGAAATCTTCACCACCCTGATCACGCCGGAAGAGCTGGCCCGTCACCTGGCCGAACCCCATTGGCGGGTTTTCGACTGTCGTTTTTCCCTGGACGATCCCGACCGGGGACGACGCGACTACGGCCGCTCCAGGATTCCTGGCGCCCGCTACCTCCATCTGGACGAGGATCTTTCCGCACCGGTCATCCCTGGCGTCACGGGCCGCCATCCTCTGCCGGATCCCGTCGGCCTCGCCCAACGGCTGACTCGCCAGGGGGTGACCGATTCTGCTCAAGTGGCTGCTTACGACGACGCGGGCGGTTCAGTGGCGGCAAGGCTCTGGTGGCTTTTGAAATGGCTTGGACACGAGGCGGTGGCGGTGCTGGACGGAGGTTGGCCGGTGTGGTGCGCCCGCGGCCTGCCTGTGGAGTCTGGTTCTCCCTCGCCGTCCGCACCCTCGTCCCGGGGAAACCTGCAGGTCCGGCTTCGTGACGGGATGGTTGCCGGTGTCGTGGAGGTGGCGGAGCTGGTGGAGAAAGGCTGCTCGTCGCGTCTGGTGGACGCCCGGGCACCGGAGCGTTTCCGTGGAGAGTTCGAACCCATTGACCCGGTCGCCGGCCACATTCCCGGGGCGTGCAACCACCCGTTTCAGGCGAACTTTGGCCCGGACGGCTGCTTCCGGCCCAGAGCCGAGCTGAGGCTGGAGCTGGAGGCGCTGTGCGGTGCCCTCGTCCCCGAGGAGCTGATCTGTTACTGTGGTTCCGGCGTCACCGGAGCCCTCAACGTGCTGGCCTTCGAACACGCTGGATTGGGGAGGCCGAGGCTGTACGCCGGATCATGGAGCGAATGGATTACGGACCCGCGGCGCCCGGTCGCCAAAGCCGGCTGACCGGAGGCCGTACGGCGGACCAGCGGAGGAACAGGGGATGCGGCCCATCTACATTGCCTCCTATCACCAGTCGGAATTTGGAAAGTTGTACGACCTCTCGGTGGCCCAGATCCTCCAGCGGGCGGTGGAAGGGGTCTGCGGAAATCTGGGAATCCCGCCGGCGGCGGTGGATGTCGCCTCCGTGGGTGCCACCTGCCACTTCACCCTGAACCGCCAGGGCCTGTTGGCCGGTTTGCTGGCAGGGATTCCGGGCCTGGAAGGAAAACCCATCGAAGCGGTCGAGAATGCCTGTGCGTCCGGGGGACAGGCTGTGCTCTCAGTGATCCAGAAGCTCCTGCTCGGATGGGGAGAGCTGGGCTTGGCGGTCGGCTACGAGAAGATGCGGGACTCCGCCGGCAAGGCCGACGGCAAGGTGGTCGGTGAGGCTTTGGGCTGCTTTTCCCACCCTGACGAGCGGGAAGGAAAGACCTACGTCTTTCCCCACATCTTCGCCGAGATCATGCAACAGTACATGGATGCCCACGGGGTATCGGAACGGGAACTGGCCGCCGTGGCGGTCCAGGAGTACGCCAATGCCCGCCACAACCCGTACGCCCAGATGCGCAGTGTGGAGCTGTCTTTGGAGCAGGCTCTGGAAATCGGCGGCTTCAACCGGTATGTCGTCCCGGGCCTGCCGCTGAAGACATACGACTGTTCCCAGATCTCCGACGGCTATGCGGCATTGATTCTGGCGACCCGCGAAGGTTTGCGCCGGGTGGGCCTGCATCCCGACGATTGTGTCCGGATTGCGGGATACGCCCAAGCCACCGATCCGCTGCGGCGGTCCTGCCGGGATGTTCTGCGCCCCGCGGGAGCCATTGGGGCCATGCGCAAGGCTTACGAGATGGCGGGGGTAAGACCCTCCGACGTGCAGGTGGCTGAGGTACACGACTGTTTCACGGTCATGGGGGCGCTGGCAGCCGAAATCCTGGGTGTGGCCGACTACGGCCGGGGTGCTCATTATTGGGCCGAAGGACGGGCGGCAGTGGGCGGACCCTGCGCCATCAACACTTCCGGCGGCCTGATCGCCAAGGGACATCCCATCGGGGCCACCGGCGTCGCGATGATCGGCTGGTGCGCCTGGCAGTTGCTGGGACAGGCCCCTCCTCCGCTGCAGGTCGAGAATGCGCAGGTGGCGGCGACGTTCAACATCGGTGGGCCGATCTGCGCCTCGGTGTGTACGGTGCTGCGACGCCAGGGATGACAGCGTCCCCGGATGCAGCACCGCGAACCCGCAGGTAGAATGGGCGGGTGGACGTTTACCAGGAGATCGTGAGGATCCGGGAGCGGGGCGAGTCGGCGGCACTGGCCACCATTGTCCGCCGATTGGGGAGCACGCCGCGCAAGGACGCCGCCAAGATGCTGATCCGTGAGGACGGAACGACTCTCGGCTCGGTGGGGGGAGGCTGTGTCGAGGCCCAAGTCTGGCAGGCGGCCTGTCAAGTGATCCGTTCGGGCAAGGCGCAGCTGGTTCGTTACGAACTTACCGAAGAGGATGCCGAGAACGAGGGCCTCGTCTGCGGAGGAACGGTGGAGATTTTCGTGGAGCCGATCGTTCCCGACCCCCGGCTGGTGATTTTGGGTGCCGGGCATCTGGGTCAGGCAATCTGCCGGCTGGCTGCCAGCGTGGGGTTCCGGGTCACGGTCATCGACGACCGCGAGACTTTCGCCAACCCCGAGCGATTCCCGGATGCGGAGCGGATTCTGGTCCGTCCCATGGAGAAGGCACTGGACGGGATGGAGATCGGTCCGGCGACTTACCTCCTGATTGTCACCCGCGGCCACCGCTTCGACCAGATCGCCACCGAACAGGCGGTCCAAACCGGGGCATGCTATGTGGGGCTGGTGGGAAGCCGGCGGAAGATCAAGCTGATCGTGGAATCGCTGCTGGAGAAAGGCCACCCGCCGGAACGGTTTGAAAGCCTCTACGCCCCCATCGGGATCCCCATCGGTTCGGAGACACCCGAGGAGATTGCGGTCAGCGTGGTAGCGGAACTGATCGCAGTGCGCAAAGGAGTGCACCAGCGCAGTCCCAAACAGGAGTTCATCCGCGACCTTCTAGGACAGCCTTCCACTTCCGCCTGAGCCCCCACGCAACGGGTCAGCCGGTGCGACAGCCTACCAGGGACGCAGCGGACCCCGTCGGATGGCCGCTCAGCCGGGTCCACGTCCGCAGGCGGCTGGTCAACATTATCCTGTATTCTCCTCGCAGAAATTCGCGAAAAGCTTGCAACTCAACCGGAAAAGCGGTAGAGTGACCCCAGGCGCACCATCCCATACGGTTGCGTCCCTCCGAGGAGACGGGGGGGCGAGGCCTGTCCCAACCTGGCCCCCCTTCTCCAACTCCACTCGCTCCCAATCCCCAGCCCTTGCTTTGCCGGAACAGGAGATTTTGCCCGAGTCGTCTTGTATGGGAGCAAGAACGATGCCAAGCGATACCGCAGGCTGTCGCCTGAAGATATAATGGGCTTCACTGTCATCAGTTTACAGGCTGCCGGCCGGGTTTTCCTCCCGCCTTCCGGGGACTCCCGTGGGCGCCGGTGCTGTTCACGATATTGAATTCCCGTTCGGATTTTTGAATACAGTTCGGCCGGTCGGCCAGCCGAACGCCACGGTCGCTGTTTCCTCGCCCGGTCCCCAAAGCCTGGCAGCAGGCCTCCTCAGGACAGAACGGTCCGAGGCCCACGGGTGTAGCGGACCACCGGGTCGATCCAGGCCGGGGTGGTCTTGTCGGGCCCGACCACCCGGGAGGCCGGAATCACCACCACCCCTCCATCGGTCACCGTGAAGCGTTTGCGATCCGCCTCAGGGTCGTAGCCAATCACCGTATCCGGCAGGATCGTACAGTACTTGTCGATGATAGCCCGGCGAATCCGGGCGCGTCGCCCCACTTCAACCCCGTGCATCAGGACGGAATCCTCCACGTGGGCGTAGCTGTTCACCCGGACCTTCGGCGAAAGGATGCAGCGGCGGACGTGGCCGCCGCTGACGATACATCCTGAGCTCACCAGCGAGTCCAGGACTTCTCCCCGGCGGGCCCCCTCTCCGGGATCCGCGAAGACCGTCTTGGCCGGCGGAAAGGGAGGCTGATAACTGCGCACCGGCCACCGGGCGTCGTACAGGTTGAATTGGGGGTCTACCGAGACCAGATCCATGTTGGCTTCATAAAAGGCGTCCAGCGTCCCGATATCGCGCCAGTAAGGAGGCACCCGGTGGTTCTCGTCCTCGAATTCGTAAGCCAGGATCCGCCGCTTTTCCACCAGAGAAGGCAGGATCTCCTGTCCGAAATCCCGCATGTTTTCGTGTGCCACAGCCGGGATCAAATCTTCGAAAAGGTTCTCCTTGTTGAAAAGATAGATTCCCATCGAGGCGTAGATGGAGTCCGGCTTGCCGGGAATGGGCCGCGCCACCTCGGGCTTTTCGGCAAACTCGGTCACCCGGTAACCGTCGTCCACCTGCAGGACCCCGAACAGGCGGCAGGTGGAGATCGGCATTTCGACGGCCCCGATGGTGATGTCCGCTCCGTGATCGAGGTGGAAGGACAGCATCTTCGAGTAATCCATCTTGTAGATGTGATCCCCTGCCAGAATCAGCACGAAGTCACGATTCTCGCGCTCCACCGTGTAGATGTTCTGGAAGATGGCGTCGGCCGTGCCCCGATACCAGTTTTCGCCATACCTCTGCTGCGCCGGGGTCACTTCGATGAACTCGCCCAGCTCGCTGGGCAACATGTTCCAGCCCTCCTTGATATGGCGGGCCAACGATACGGACTTGTACTGGGTCAATACATAGACTCTCCGAATGCCCGAGTTAATGCAGTTGGACAGTGTGAAGTCGATGATGCGGTAGATTCCCCCAAACGTGACTGCAGGTTTGGCCCGATGCTCCGTCAGTGGATACAGGCGCTCTCCCTTGCCTCCGGCCAGGATGAAGGTGGTCAGCCGATCCAGTTCCCGAATGCCGACGCCACGCTGGGGACGCTCCATCGAAACAGCCATGGATCCTTCCTCCTCAATCCTGCTCCGTCCTGGTCTCGCCGCAAAAAAACCTCGGTCCCAACTGTGAATCAGAATACCCGACGCTGCAACGGAAGTCCTCCGGCGAGGGGAGGGAGGCGGAATGCAGGGAACGGGAGACAGGAGGCAGAGTCGAACAACGGGCATCCCACGTTCGATTGCCCTGTGAACCCGAGCTGGAGCGAGCGCGGGGGCGCAGTCCAGACCCGATGCCGACACGCAGGGAGCGCGGGGTTGCGCAGTCCTGTCTTGGCTCCTGCTAGGATGGGCTGCATGACTCTCCGGGGTACCCGACGGGGAAACCCGACCCTCCTGCCGGGAACGGCGCTGCTGTTGCTGCTGCTCGTCCAGCCCCGCCTGGCCGGCGCCGGGCCCGAACCATGCCCCCAGCCCGTAGTCGGCAATCCCAACGGAAACTACATCGTGCCTGGTGTGCAGGGGGAGATCGTTTACCGGGAGATCGACGGCCGTCGGCTGGCGCTGGATGCTTTCAGCCACGGCGGCGGTCCGTCCCGGCCTGGAGTGATGCTGATCCATGGCGGCGCCTGGTCGGGAGGAAGCCGCACCGCCTTTGTAACCCAATGGTTCGAATTTCTCACCCGCTTGGGGCTGAACTGGTTTTCGGTGGACTATCGAGTCGGCCCCGGTACAACGCTTCAGCAACAGCTTTCGGATCTGGATGCCGCCTTGTCGCTGATCGAATGCAATGCGGGCTGGTTCGGAGTGGATCCCCGCCGTATTTGCCTCCTGGGTGAACACGCCGGCGCCTATCTGGCGGCCCGTGTCGCCGCCGCCCATCCCGGGCGAGTCCACGGCCTGATCCTGGTGGGCGGGCTCTATGATCCCACGTCGTTGCGGGAATGGAACTCCGGCGGAGCGTTTCGACGGCAGCTCACCGGCGGCGGGGCGTCACCGGACCGGCTCCCGCTGTCCCGAGCGGCGGCCGAGGGGATGCCGCCGCTGCTGCTGATTCATGGGGGCGCCGATTCGGAAGTGCCTGTCAGCCAGGTTTACGATTACTGCGCCCAGATCCAGCGCGCCCATGGTGACTGTACCGTCTTCGAGGTGGAGGAAGCCGGACATCGGGCCGAGAACTGGCTGCCCGCCCAGCAGGGCTACCGCCGCATTCTGGCGGACTGGCTGGAAAGGCGCGCGGGCGGCCTGCAGCCGGCCCCGGCCGATCCCCGCGATTTCAACCTGCGCAAGAACATCCCTTTTGCCCACCGGGCGGGGGCGCGGGGCGATACCCCTCTGCTGCTGGACGCCTGGATACCTGCGGGCGCCGGACCTTTCCCAGCGGTGGTCCTGGTGCATGGCGGCGGCTGGGAAGCGGGCGACAAGGTCACTTATCTGGCCCCGCTGCTGGGCCTCCTGGCGCGAGCCGGCTTCGCCTGGTTTTCAGTCGACTATCGGCTGACTCCGGAGGTGACGGTCACCGACCAGTTCGAGGACATTCGCAGGGCCGTCCGCTGGATCCGACACCATGCACCGGAGTTCAAGGTGGATCCCCGACGGATCGTCCTGCTGGGGGAATCCGCCGGCGGGCACCTGGCGATGCAGGTGGGGCTGGAAACCTGCGCCGGCAGGCCGGCTGACCCGGATCCCGTGGAACGTCAGTCCTGTCGCGTGGCGGGGATTGTTTCCTTTTACGGCGTCTACGATTTCCTGCCCCTGGTCACTGACGCCGGTCCCCGGTCGTTCCTGGTGCGCCTGCTCCGGCATCAGGAATGGGACGAAACGGGACGGGAGCTGCTGCGGCGGATCTCGCCTTACTACCATGTCCATGCCGGAATGCCCCCGGTACTGTTGATCCACGGCACGGCGGAGCGGCTGTGGGAGCAGGGCCGCCGGATGTACGAGCGGCTGCTGGAGCTGGGTGTTTCGACGAGGCTGGTAGCCCTGGAGGGCGCGCCGCATGGGCTGGAGAACTGGGAGGGTCGGCCGGAGTGGTCCTATCGGGAGGCATTGGTGGACTGGCTTCACCGTATCCTGGGAGAGCCCGGAAACCCCGGCCCCTTGCCCTGACCTGTTAGGATGTTGCTGTGCCGGAGAAAGTGATCCTTGCCAGTCCGCGCGGATTCTGCGCCGGAGTTGTACGGGCCGTGGACATCGTCCGCATTGCGCTTGACCTTTACGAGGGACCGCTCTACGTCCGCAAGGAGATTGTCCACAATCCCCACGTGGTGGAGGAACTGAGAAGCCGGGGAGTGATTTTCGTCAGTGAACTGGACGAGGTCCCCGACGGTGCCCGTGTCATCTTCAGCGCCCACGGAGTATCTCCCCAGGTCTGGGCGTCCGCCCGTGAAAAGGGACTGCAGGTGATCGACGCCACCTGTCCCCTGGTCACCAAGGTCCATCTGGAAGCGCGGCGTTTTGCGGCGGCAGGCTTCACCATCCTCTTCATCGGCCACGCCGGCCACGAGGAGGTGGAAGGGACCATGGGGGAAGCACCGGAAAACATGGTGCTGGTAACATCCGTCGAGGATGTGGACAGCCTGGAGGTGCCGGACCCCGAAAAGCTCATCTACCTTACCCAGACGACCTTGAGTCTGGACGACACGCGTTCCATCGTTGAAGCGCTTCAGCGGCGTTTTCCGTCCATCCAGCATCCGCCTTCGGAGGACATCTGCTACGCGACGCAGAACCGGCAGGAGGCGGTGCGGGAGCTGGCGCGGCGGGCGGACCTGATCCTCGTGGTGGGAGCCCGCAACAGCAGCAACTCCAATCGGCTGGTGGAAGAGGCAAGACGGCGCGGGGCGGCTGCCTGGCTGATCAACGATGTCCGCGACATCCGACCGGACTGGCTGGAAGGTGTCCGGGTGGTGGGTCTGACTTCCGGAGCCTCCGCTCCGGAACGTCTGGTCGAGGAAGTGCTCGAGTTTTTCAGCCGCTCGGGGGCCACTGTGGAGACTCTGGTGACACGCCAGGAGACCGTCCAGTTTGGCCTGCCTTCCAACCTGCGCCGGGACATGATCCAACTGTCCTACCCTGAAGTGGGCTCCTGAGGAGCAGCCTGGCCGGCCCGGCTTGCGAGGCCCCACTGTTGCCGATAGAATCCGCCCCCGTGGCCGATCCTGCCTTCCCGGTCTATCCGTTGTCGACACTTCGGGAACTGCTTTTCGAGGCTGAGCGTCGCTATGAATCCCGCCCGGCCCTGGCGGAGAAACATGAAGGGGTCTATCAGCCGGTCTCCTACGCGGAGCTTCGCCGAAAGGTCGAAGCGCTGGGGACCGCCTTTCTCGAAATGGGCTTCGAGAAGGGCGACCGGATCGCGATCCTGTCCGAGAATCGGATCGGCTGGGCAATCACCTATCTGGCGGCCGTGACCAGCGGTATGGTGGCGGTCCCGGTCGACAAGGAGTTGAAGGAGCACGATATCCGCCACATCTTGGCTTTCTCCGGGAGCCGTCTGCTGGTGACTTCAGAAAGCTTTCTCCGCATGGCCCGTGACCTGGCTGCCGATCTCAAGGAGCTGCAAGCGGTGGTGACCATGGACGGCCAAGAGCCGGACGCGGATACCGGGATCGACCAGCTCCTGGCGCTCGGCTTCCGGCGTCTCAAGGAGGGGGATCGGCGCTGGCTGGAACGCACGGTCACACCGGAAGACACCGCCGCCCTGATCTTCACCTCGGGTACCACCGGGGCGGCCAAAGCGGTCCTATTGTCCCATGGGGGCATCGCGGCCAATATTGTCGGCGTATCCTCCCACGTCTCCATCGGCCACCAGGATGTCCTGCTGTCGGTGCTGCCGCTCCACCACACCTACGAATGCACGGCAGGATTCCTAACCGCGCTCTATCAGGGAGCGGCGGTCTACTATGCGGAAGGGCTGCGGCGGATCGCAGACAACCTGCGGGAGTCCCAGGCCACGGTGATGCTGGGGGTTCCGGCGCTGTTCGAGAGCATGTACCGGAGGCTGGAGGCTGGAATCCAGGAGCGGGGGAGCCGGAAGTTCGCTCTGGCGAAAGTGCTGGCGAGAGCCGGGCGCTGGATGGGGATGGATCTCCGCCGCCGGCTGTTCGCTCCGATCCATGAGAGGTTTGGCGGCCGGCTGCGACTGCTGATTTCCGGTGGTGCGGCTGTCCATCCCGAAGTGGCCAAGGGTTTCCGGCGTCTGGGCATCGAATTCATTCAGGGCTACGGCATGACCGAGTATTCGCCGATTATCGCGGTCAACCGTGTGGACCGTTACCGGGACGAGTCGGTCGGCTTCCCATTGCCGGGGACGGTGGTGGAGATCATCGATGACGAGATCGTAGTCTGGGGTCCGTGCCTGATGCAGGGTTACTATCAAAATGAGGCCGCCACCCGGGAAACCATCCGCGACGGCCGGCTGTTCACCGGTGATCTGGGCTACTTCGACCGGGACGGCTTTCTCCACCTGTCGGGCCGCCGCAAGTCGGTAATCGTCACCCCCAACGGCAAGAACGTTTATCCGGAAGAGATCGAGGCACTGCTGAACGACAGCCCCTACATCCTGGAATCTCTGGTGTGGGGCGGACCTGACCCGGATCCCGCACTGACCGAGGTTCAGGCCATCATCGTGCCGGATCTGGCTGCCTTCGACCGGGAATTCGGACCGGTTGTGTTCGAAGACGCACGGGTAAGGGACGTCATCGCCGCCGAGGTCAAGCGTGTCAACCAGTCTCTGGCGGGCTACAAGCGGGTGAAGAAGTTCAGCCTGCGCAGGGAGGAGTTCGAGAAAACCACCACCCGCAAGGTGAAAAGGTATCTCTACACGACCTGTCCGGCACCCCATCGGGTCGGCAGGTGACCCCATCTCCGAGAGGCGAGAAAAGACATGACATCCATCCTGGAAACCTTTCCCAACCAGTATCCCGGGCGCCCTTACGAGGTGCAGATCACCTGCCCGGAATTTACCGCCGTCTGTCCCCGGACCGGACAGCCGGACTTCGCCACCATCCGGATCACCTACGTCCCGGACCGGAAGATCGTCGAGCTGAAATCGTTGAAGCTGTACCTGCAGTCCTATCGGGACCAGGGGATTTTTCACGAACACGTGACCAACCGGATCCTGGACGACTTCGTGGCCGCCAGTGAACCGCTCCGCTGTGAGGTGGTAGGAGACTTCAACGTGCGGGGAGGGATCAAGACGGTGGTGACCGCCCGATACGAAAGACCGCAACCTTGACCGACCGGGCGCGGGATCGTGCCGCCCCCGAAGGAAAGGCCAGATCTCTGCATGCTGCGCAACCTCCTGCTCCGTGCCGCCGCCAATCCGTTCCTGGTCCGCCACTTTGCAACTCTTGGCCGTTACTCCGGCCTGTTCCGCCGCTTCGTCGCCGGCGAGACCATTGAGGAGACCATCGCCGTGGTCCGAGACCTGAACCGCGGCGGCATCCTGGCCACCCTCGACCAGCTCGGCGAAGGGGTCACCCAGGAGAGCGAGGCCGTGCGCGCCACCAACGGTTACATCAATCTCCTGAAGCAGATTCACAGTTCAGGGATCCACTCGACCATCTCCATCAAGCTGACTCAACTCGGACTGGAAGTGGACCGCAACCTGGCCTGGTACCACCTCCGTCGAATTCTCGAGACCGCCTCCGAACTGAACAACTTTGTGCGGATCGACATGGAGGGGTCGGCTCATACCCAGGCTACCCTCGACCTGTTCCGCCACGCTTTGGACGGTTTCGGGCTGCAGCGGGTAGGAATCGTCATCCAGGCTTATCTTTACCGCAGCGAGCAGGACGTCCGGGAGCTGTCGGCCATGGGCTGCAACATCCGGCTCTGCAAAGGGGCCTACATGGAACCGCCGGAGGTGGCTTTTCCGCGCAAATCGGACGTGGATCGAAATTTCCGGCGGCTGCTGGACATCATGCTGGTTTCGCCGGGTTACTCCGCCATCGCGACCCACGACGACGCCATGATCCGGCACGCTCTGGCCACCGTTCGGAAGCTCGGGATCGGGCTGGATCGATACGAATTTCAGATGTTGTACGGCGTCCGGCGGGAGCGGCAATTGGAGCTGGCGCACCAGGGCTACCGGATGAGGATTTACGTCCCGTTCGGTACCCAGTGGGCGCCTTACTACATGCGCCGTCTGGCGGAGCGTCCGGCCAATCTCCTGTTCATTCTCAAGAGCCTGTTCCGGCGCTGAGGCCGGGAGCCACCGCCGCTTCAGCAAGGATCCCGGTACGGCCATAACTCTGCCCGGCCTCGTGGGCTGCGTCGCAGGTTTCCGGGCACCCGATCCGCACAGCTCCAACATCAGTCGCGAAGGCCTGCTCCTGCCTTGCGGACGTAGCGCTGAAAGTCCTGGAGATTGTCGAAACGTTCCTCAGGTTCGAGGCCCTGAATGTTCGACTTTTCTCCCCGCGGAACCGAAAGCAGGACGGGAATCCGATAGCGCCGGGCGGCTTGGCCGAGGATTCTTCCGCCGGTGACCGCGCCCGCACGACCGTCGCAGTAGAGACACACCATGCCCACCGGTTCGGTCTCCACCATTTGGGACATGGTGGCGAGCGGTACCTCGTCGCCCAGATACAAGGTCTCCCAGCCTTCGATCTCCAGGAGGCGGGTCAGAAAAGTCAGCGGCAGCCGGCAGCCCGAAACGGGTGAAGCACACAGGACCTGCCGGCCGTTGGGCCGACGCCGGATCAGACGGGGACCCAAGTGGTTCAGCGCTTCCTCGATCAGGTTGCGGGCGAGCAGCGACTGCCCTTCGCTGAAGCCGTCGATGGCCCCCGCCTCGCCCGTCAGGGCCGGCACCGGCGCCAGCACTTCCTCGTAAATCTCTTCCAGTGCCATCCCCCGCAGATAAAGCCGATCCAGCAGTCCGCTGACTTTGGAGCGCTGGTTCTGGGCTGCCAGGTACAGGAGAAGTTCTCTGACCTTATCGAAATTTCTGCAGTTCAGCCAGGTCTCCAGGTTCGGCTCTTCCCACTCGTCGGTGGATAGCAGGCCTGTCGCCTCGAAGGCCCGCTGGCGCTGGAACTCGATGAGGTCCTCCAGACGGAACCGGCGGTGTCCTCCCGGGGAGCGCACGCATTGCAGAAGGCCGAGGTCGGTCCACCGTTTGACCGTCGACTCGCTGACGTTCCACATCTGGGCGACTTCACAAGTCGAATACCTGCGTTCCGACACCACGGCGCCCTTTCCGCTTGTTCCTGTCTCAGTGGGGAGGCAGGATGATACCACGAGGTCCCCGGCACCGTCAGGGGGTTGACCGGCCGCCCGGCTCCTTGAACAGATAGGCGAGACGTCCCCGGCCCGCCTGTGGCTCCCATTTCATGAGTCGACCCTTCCACTGTCCGCCGCGCGGCTCAATCTGCACGTAGTTCAGCTCCTTCTCCTGGGAAAGCACCCAGTCCTCGCCGAAAACCCGGGTCCAGGTACCGGAGTTGAAATACTCCGCACCCGTGTCCAGGCGCCACAGATCAGGATCATGGGTATGTCCCATCAGGACGAAGCGGGCACCCGTGATGCGCTGGATCTGGCGGGCACACCGGCGCAGACACTCCCGTTCCTCCTGGCGCGAGCGGCGAAACCCGCCGAGATACCAGGCCGCCAAACCGGCCGACTCCAGGAGGAAGAACCAGCGGACCACTTCCGCTCCCGCCGCGGTCCAGCCCGGCAGCGCGCCCACAAGCGTGCGTAATCCTTCCGGCAAGACCAGTGGCGCGACGGCCAGCAGCAGTCCCAGGACCAGAACTGCCAGAACGGCCGCACCGACCAGGGGGGTGCGATAGGGCCCCATGAGGAACCTGGCCAGGGCCCACTTCCAGGTGCGACGTTCGCGGAGCAGGGGCGGAACGGTCAGGCTTTCCAGCTCCGCCAGCAGGATTCGGGCCGCGTCGGGTTCCATCCCCAGCCGTCCCCGAACCTCCTCCACCAGAATCTCCCGCCGCCGGTTATGGGACTCCTCCCGCGAACGGTAAGCGCGGGCCGGCAGCCGCCGGGAGTTTCGGCGGATGCGCCTCATCATCTCCCGGCCGTCCGAGAAGAAGAAGTGCAGGGCGCGCCAGGGGTGGCGGAACACGAACCAGCGGATAAACCGGGTGGCGGGCTTGATGTTGTCAGCGAAAGGCGAGGCGGTTTCCACCTGGTTGAAAAGATAGCGGACAAACAGCGAGCCCAGCGGCAGCTCCACATCGTCGAGATCCTCTTCCGACCTTCCCCGGATGTGCGGCAGCCGTGGATCGAGCGGGTAAAGGAAGCTGTTGAGGGAATCGAAGCGGTGTCCGTGTTCGACGTAGACGAGTCCATCAAAGTGGAACCAGTCCTTGATCTGGAGGTGCCGGGCTGCAGCCTCCGCCTGCGGCGGGGAGAGACGGCTGCACACCACTTCCCGCAAAGTTTGCTGGACTTCGGGATAGGTCAGCTCCACGTCATGGTTCCCGGCGATGATGACCACCGGGAAGCGGGCGGCGAAACGGGCCAGGGCATCGAAAAACTCCTCGTGTCCATCGGCGATCCGGCGAAGCTTCCAGCAGCTTTCCCGGCGGCCAGCCTTGAGTCCGTAACGGGGGTCCGCCCGCCATTCGCCGGTGGCCGGGGCATCCGTCACCTGCAGGAAATCCATGAGGTCGCCGTTGAGGATCAACGTCCACTGGAGGCCGCCCCAGACTGTCTCGTCCAGGTAAGCATCCACGAACACCGAGAATTCGTGGTCGAAGAAGAAGTCTTCCCGTGGAGACACGCGACCGGTCGCGGGGTCTCTTCCCTCACCCAGGTGGAAGTCGCTGAGGACCAGATATCCCCGTGCTTCCGGCATGGCGCCCAATTATACGGGCTTGCGGCGGGGCCGAAATCGTCCGCCTTGAACTGGCACAAGGCCCTTCGGGAGAATGTGGCGATGATGTGCAGCCAGCCGCTGATCGAAGTGCGGGCCGTGGCCCCAATGATGAAAAACGGCTATCTGCTGGCTTGTCCGCGCACTGGAAAGGCGGCCTACATCGACCCGGGCGACGAAGTCGAGGAGATGCTTTCCTGGTTCGAGGGCCAAGGTCTCGAGCTGGCCGCCATCCTCAATACCCACGCGCACATGGACCATATCTGCGGCATCCGCCGGCTCAAGGAAAGGAGGGATGTCCCTGTCTACCTCCATGCCGCCGACGAGTTCCTCTACAATGCCCTGTCCCAGCAGGGTGAGTGGTTCGGCTTCCGGTACGACCCCGCCCCGCCAGTGGACCGGTATCTGGCCGAAGGGGACGTCATCCCGCTGGGCGACCTGCAGATTCGGGTCCTTCATACACCCGGGCACTCGCCTGGCAGCGTGTCGTTGGTGGTCGGCCAACATGTCTTCTGCGGCGACCTGATCTTTTCGGGTTCGGTGGGCCGCACCGATCTCCCCGGCGGCGATCCCCGGCTGCTGCTCCGGATGATCCGGGAAAAGATCCTTTCCCTGACCGATTCCACAGTGCTGCATCCGGGTCATGGGCCGGCGACGACCGTGGGACGGGAGCGCGTCACCAACCCCTTCCTCAACGGAGAACTTTGACCCCGGCGGCCTTCACCCCGGCCCCGGCCTTTCTGGCGTCCACCTGCGTGCACTCGGCGAACGGCGCGGCTGGAATGCGTTTTCTTTCACCGCCGGTTTCGCTTATGCTGGCTCCACCCCATGAACATCGTCTTCCTTTCCCCCGAATTCCCGCCGAACTACTATCACTTTTGCGTCCGTCTCCGGGAGCTGGGCGCGGTCGTCCTGGGGCTCGGACACACCCCCGGCGACTCCCTGCGGCGTGAACTGCGGGAAGCCCTGAATGATTACTTCCAGGTCCAGGATCTCCACCACTACGGGGAACTCATCCGGGGGATGGGGTACTTGACCTGGCACTTCGGCAAAATCGACCGGCTGGATTCCCTGAACGAGTACTGGCTGGAGACCGAGGCGAGGCTTCGCACCGACTTCAACATCGAGGGGCCGAAGATCCAGGACCTGCCCCCCGTCAAGCGCAAGTCGGTAATGAAGGAGGTTTTCCGGCAGGCCGGAGTGCCGGTTGCCCGGGGACAGGTATACACCTCGCCCGAGGCTGCACGGAATTTCGCAGCCGAAGTGGGTTACCCCCTGGTCGCCAAGCCGGACATCGGAGTGGGTGCCGCACGAACCTGGGCGATCCGCTCAGAGACCGAGCTGGAGCGTTTTCTGGCCGATTCTCCGGAAGGTTATTTTCTGGAGGAGTTTGTCAACGGAATCATCCAGACCTTTGACGGACTGACGGACCGTGACGGCAATCCCGTCTTTTTCTCCTCGCTCCAGTACAGCCGGGGGATCATGGAGACCGTCAACGAGAACACGGACATCTACTACTACACCCTGCGCCGCCTGCCGGGGGACTTGGAGCAGGCCGGCCGGGCGATTCTCCGGGCGTTTGGAGTCAGGGAAAGGTTTTTCCACTTCGAGTTCTTCCGCACCCCGGAGGGCAAGCTGCTGGCGCTGGAGGTCAACATGCGGCCGCCAGGCGGACCCACGGTGGACATGTTCAACTTCGCCAGCGACATCGATCTGTATCGCCGCTGGGCCGCGGTTGTCACCGGGACAGCGGTGGACTTCTCCTTCGAGCGGATCTTCCACTGCGCCTATGTCAGCCGGCGCAACGACCGCAGGTACCTCCACAGCCATGACGCGGTGGTTTCGTGGTGTGGAGGCCGACTGGTGAATCATCAGCCCATGAACCCGTTGTTCCGGGACGCCATGGGCGACTATGCCTACCTGGTCAGGGCACCGGAGCTGGACGAAGTCATCGCCATGGCCGACTTCATCCAGGCCCGGGCCGACCTGTAAAAGCCCTGCAATGCACGTCGAGTACCACCGGTGGTTCAGCCCGCATCTGAACCGGGACATGGAACTGAAGGTCTACGGGCACTACGGCAAGCCGGTGGTGGTGTTCCCCGTGCAGGCAGGCCGTTTCTACGACTTTGAAGGCTTTGGCATGGTGGAGGCGGTGGGGAGCCTGATCGAGGGCGGAAAGGTCAAACTTTTCGCCGTAGACAGCGTCGACTCGGAGTCGTGGTGCAACCGGAACGCCCACCCGGCGGAGCGGGCCCGGCGTCACGAGGACTACGACGCCTACCTGGTTCGGGAGGTGGCGCCCTTCGTCCGCCACCATTGCGGAGGGTACCCCCGGATGCTGGCCACCGGCTGTTCCATGGGTGCCTATCACGCCGCCAACTTCTTCTTCCGCCATCCGGACGTGTTCGAGGGAACGATCGCCCTGAGCGGCCTCTACCAGCTCCAGATGTTTGTCGGGGACTACGTGGACGAGGGGGTCTATCTGAACAGTCCCCTGTTGTATCTCCCCAACCTCCATGATCCCTGGTACCTGGATCGGTACCGGCGGAGCTTCATCGTGATCTGCGTGGGCCAAGGCGCCTGGGAGGAACCGATGCTGGCCGACACCCGGGCTCTGGAAGGGATCCTGCGGAAGAAGGAGGTTCCGGCCTGGATTGACTACTGGGGGTTCGACGTGGATCATGACTGGCCTTGGTGGCGGAAGCAGCTTCCGTACTTCCTGAGCCACATTCCCGGCATCAGTTCGTGAGCGGCGGCGACATGTATCTCGGTATTGACCTCGGAGGGACGAAAATCGCCGCCGGACTGGTGGACAGGGACGGCCATGTGTCCAGCCTGCAGGTCCAGCCGACCGATGCAGCCGGCTCGGAGGAAGTGGTGAAACAGCTTGTCCAACTGCTCCGCCGGTACCGGGAGCAGGGTGTCCGGGCGGCGGGGATCGGCATTCCGGGAATCGCGGAACGCGGCACGGGACGGGTCTGGGCGCCCAACATCCCCGGCTGGGACTACATTCCCTTGCGTTCACGGCTGGCGGAAGCGTCGGGGCTGCCGGTGGTGGTGGAGAGCGACCGCAACACCGCGGTTCTAGGCGAGCTGCTCTACGGAGCCGCTCGGGGTTGCCGCGATGTGGTGTATCTGATCCTGGGCACCGGCATCGGGGCGGGGATCGTGAGCGGAGGGAGGCTGGTTCGCGGCCATGATGAGATTGCAGGTTCGGTGGGCTGGGTCCCGGTCAGTTTCGAGGGGGAACTCCGCCATTTCGAGGAGGTGGCAGCCGGCCCGGCCATTGTGCGCCATGCTTGCCGGCGGGGTCTTGCCGGAACCGTGCCGGAACTGGCGTCCCTGGCCGCCTCCGCGCACCCGGGGGCGATTCGGCTGTTCGCCGAGGTGGGTTCGGTGGTGGGAAGGGTTCTGGCCCTGCTGGTCAGCCTGCTAAACCCTCAGCTCATTCTGCTGGGCGGGGGGGTCAGCCGGAGCTGGCAATGGATGAAGCAGGACGCACTGGACGCCATGCAGCGATGGTCACAGCCGGAGGCCGTCAAACGGGTGAGAGTGCAGCCCGGCAGCCTCGGCCTGGAGGCCGGGGTTCTGGGGGCGGCGGCAGCCGCCCGGCTGGAAGGAGGAGAGTCAGGGTGAGCAGCGAGCGTTATTTCGATGAGGCCGAACGGCTGCTGGGCCATATCCGCAGGTCCCAGGCCGACGCTATCCGGCAGGCGGCTGGAATCATGGCCGACAGCATCCAGGCGGGCGGCTGGGTCTATCTGTTCGGCAGCGGGCATTCCGTCATCCCGGTGCTGGACGTCTTCCCGCGCTACGGGAGCTTCGTCGGTTTCCGCCCGCTGATGGATCCCAGGCTGATGTGGTTCAACGTCGTCGGACCGGGAGGGGCGCCGGAGCTCCTGTGGCTCGAGCGGCGGGAAGGTTATATCGCCAACTTCCTGGCGGAGTACCCCTTCAGTGGGAAAGACTGTCTGCTGGTGTACTCCCACGGTGGTCTGAACGCAGCGCCCATCGAGGCGGCTCTCTACGTCCGGGAACGGGGCACCCGGGTGATCGCTGTTACCTCCCTGGAGAACCACCGCCGATCGGCGCCCGTCCACTCCTCGGGCCGGAAGCTGGCCGATGCCGCCGACCTGGTCATCGACAACTGCGTCCCACCTGAAGACGCCCTGGTGGATGTGGGGCAGATCGAGAAGGTGGGGGCCGGCTCGACCCTGGCGGTCATTGCGATCAGCATGGCGCTGGTGGCGGAGACGGCGCAGGCGCTGCGCTCCCGGGGGGGCCACCTGACGACTTTCGTCTCGCCCAATGTTCCCGGCGTTCGCCCGGATCACAACCACCAGGTCTTCGACGCCTACCGCCGGCGTCTGCGCGGGGAATGATGCCGACCGCCGACCGTGCCTACTGGAGTGATCCGCTGACCTGGGCTTCGCATCTGGGGATCTTCGTTTTCGGGATTGCCCTGGCGACGCTGGGATCGATCTTGCCGCCCCTGTTCGAGGCCGTCCGTCTCAACCCGGCGGAAGCAGGCAGTCTTTTCCTTTTCCTCAACCTGGGGGCTTTGCTGGTGACCCTGTTCGGCGGTCCCACCTTTGACCGGTTTGGTTACCGGCTGTTCCTCGTGTTGAGCGCACTGAGCTGTGGAGCCGGTTTGGGACTGCTGGCGGTTGCAGCTTCATATGGGGCTCTGGTGGCGGGCAGTTTTCTGCTGGGCCTGGGAGGGGGCGGGCTGAACGTGGGCACCAACGCCCTGGTGGCCGATCTCTACCCGGAGCGGGCGGCAGTGGCGCTGAACCGGCTCGGCGTTTTCTTCGGCCTGGGGACGTTTACGATTCCCCTGGTGATCGGAGTTCTGCTCAGCCGGCTGGGTTTGGCCGGGATCCTGCTGTCGACGGCGGGGTTGGCGGCGGTGACGGGAATTGTCTTTGCCCTGGCCCGGTTCCCCGCCCCCAAGCAGGCGGCCGGCTTTCCGGTGGGTCAGGCGCTGGGTTTGTTGCGTGACCCCTTGATCCTGGTGCTGGCAGTGCTGTTGTTCTTCCAGTCTGGCAACGAGATCACGACCAGCGGTTGGCTCACGACCTTTGCGGTGGAACGGCTGGGGGCGACCCCCGGCGGAGCTTCCTTTTATCTGTCCACATTCTGGGGTGCTCTCATCTTGGGCCGCTTTGCGGCCAGTTGGCTGCTGCAGCGGTACTCGCCGGCGACGGTGGTTCAGACGGGAGCGCTGGGGTCCGCCGTCTCGCTTGGCCTGCTGCTGGCGGCGGGTGACAGCCAAAGCGGCTACCTGTACAGCGGTCTGACGGGTCTGTTCATGGCGCTGATTTTCCCGACTGTGATCGGGCAGGCCTCGAGCCGGTATCCGGCGCTTTCCGGAACCGTCATCGGAGTCCTGATGAGTGTGGCTCTCACAGGGGGGATGCTGGTGCCCTGGGCGGCCGGTCTGGCAGCGGAATGGGATGGGATTGCGGTGGCGATGGCGTTGCCCTGCGCCGGTTTTCTCGTGGTCTTCGGACTCCAGGGCCTGGCCCGGCGTTGCCAGGGCGGGCGGAGGCCGTGACCGGCGGCCGGCATCGATTCCAGTCCGCCGGCGCGGTGCCCAAGCCTTCTTGACACTCGCCGGTCCTTCCGCGGGTATTGCCGCGAAGTCAGCCGCGGGTGATAAGATAGCCGGCGTTTATGCCCAAGCTGCGGCTGCGGGCATCAAGTTTCCAGGCCGGAGTGAAATCGACGATGGCGCAGCGTCCGCGCATACTCTACGTGGTGGGAGGCAGTTGCTGCCGAGGGCTGATGGCGGAGGGCCTGACACGGTACCTGGCCGGTCAGATGGTGGAGGTGGAGACAGCCGGTCCCTTCGAACCGGCTGTCGACCCTTACTGCCAGTGGGCGATGAATGAGGCTGGAGTCGACATTTCCCTCATCCAGGTGGAGCCGCTGGATCGCAAACACCTCAGCAATTACAGCCATGTGATCGCCCTGGACCGCGAAGCCGAGACCCGCCTGGAGGAGCTTGCCGCCAGACCCTCCGCGGTGTGGAAGGTCCCGGACCCGGCTGCAGTGAGGGTGACTCCCGCGGAAAAGATCATCGCCTACCGCGCGGTGCGCAACCACCTGGAGAAACAGATCAAGCAACTTCTCGCGGAGGTTCTCCAAGTTGCCGCATCCTGACGTTTTTCGCCGCTTCAGCCGGCCGGTGAAGGTCCGGTTTCATCCGGCCCTCGGCTTGCTGCTGCTTTTCCTCCTGCCGTTACAGCCCGGCTGCTTCTGGAAGCTGTGGTCCAAGGAGAAACCTCTGGAGGAACGCAGCTTCGATGTTTACGGGACAGTGGAGACGATCTCTCCGCACACACTGGTGATCCGTACCAAGAAGGGCCCGCTGGAGTTCCAGATGGTGGAAAGCTCGATCAAGGGGAGCGATTTCGGTCCCGGCGCTTATGTCCATGTCTACTACCGGATCCGTGAGGGTCAGAAACAGGTGACCATGGTGGTGGAGAGAGTGGACGACTGATCACTTGCCGCTTTCACGGGCCCACAATCACCACTCGCGACTGGAGTCTTTATGAGCGTCGCCTTGGGACAGGAAGCTCTCGCCGAGATGACCCGGACCTCCCGGCTCGTCTCGCTGTCGATTCTGGTGGTCGTGCTCGTGTATCTGGCCCTGCTGACGGGAGGCTTCATCTCCACCGGTCATGCCCCGGAAGAGGGTCATGCGGCACCCGTGACGTTTGTACCATCCCTGTGGGCCGTCCTGCCGTTTGCCGGTCTGCTGCTGGCCATCGCCGTCCTCCCCCTGATCCGCGCCACCCAGCACTGGTGGCATTCCAACACCCACAAGTTTCTGGTCGCCCTGGTGCTGTCCGGGATCACCCTGGCCTATTACGGCCTGGTCCACCCGGGCGGAATCGCCGACCACTTCAGCCATGGAGCAGCCAGCAATCCGGGCCTGGACACCGTGCGGGCGGTCTTCGATAACGCCATTCTGGCGGAGTTCATCCCCTTCATCGTTCTCCTTTTCAGCCTGTACGTCATCAGCGGCGGCATCAATCTGAGCGGAGATCTTCCCGCCCACACCGGGGTCAACGCGGCGTTCCTGGGACTGGGCGCAATCCTTGCCAGCTTCATCGGGACCACCGGAGCCGCGATGATGCTGGTCCGGCCGCTGCTGGCGACCAACGCGGAGCGGAAACACCGGGTCCATACGGTGGTGTTCTTCATTTTCATCGTCTGCAACTGCGGGGGGCTGTTGCTGCCGATTGGAGACCCGCCGCTGTTCCTCGGCTATCTCCGGGGAGTTCCGTTCACCTGGACGTTGAAACTTTGGCCCTACTGGCTGGCCGTCAATGGAACTCTGCTGGTCATCTACTGCATCTGGGACCGCATCATGCACCGTCGCGAACCGGTGAGGGCGCTGATCAGCGATGAGACCCAGGTTCGGCCTCTGCGGGTGACCGGCCTGGTCAACATCCCCCTGATCCTGGGGGTGGTAACGGCGGTGGCTTTTCTGGTGCCGGGCAAACCGTTTCTGGGCACAGCCTTCATCCCTCCGGTCTTTTTCCGCGAAGTAGTGATGCTCATGCTGGTGGTGCTGTCCCTGCATGTGACGCGCCCCGAGACCCGCCGTCTCAACCGCTTCGATTACACCGCCATCCTCGAGGTGGCCGCACTCTTCTCTGGAATCTTCATCTGCATGCAGGTCCCCATCGAGATCCTTCATGCCCGGGGAGCCTCGCTGGGACTGGATACGCCGTTTGCTTTCTTCTGGGCCACGGGGGCGCTGTCGAGTTTTCTCGACAACGCACCGACCTACGTGGTCTTCTTCGAAACCGCGGCGACACTGCCGGCGGCGGGAGCCCTGGTCCAGCTCGCAGGAGGTCGGGAGATCCTGGAGGCGTTTTTGATCGCGGTGAGTCTGGGAGCCGTCTTTATGGGAGCGAACACTTATATCGGAAACGGTCCCAACTTCATGGTCAAGACCATCGCGGAACAGTCCGGGATCAGGATGCCCTCTTTCTTCGGCTACATGGGATACGCTCTGGCCGTCCTCGTTCCCCTCTGGATCGCGTTGTCCTTTCTGCTCTGATGGACTGCAGAGGAACCCGCCGGATGTCCAGACGAACCATCGCCAGCCTGGTCATGATTGCGGCCCTGGGGCTCGCTTCGCCGGCCTTTCCGCTGGCCGGCGGGGGCCTGGCTGAACTTCTGAGGTCGCTGGAAACCGGCGTCCAGCCTGGTGACCGGTTCGTCGTGACGGAGGGAGAACTCAACACTTTCATCAGCACCGAGGTCGAAGCCAACCGCGTGACGGCCGTCCGCTCGGTGGCGGTCAGGGTCCTGGAAGGCCGGTTCCAGGCGGATATCGATGTGGATCTGGACCAGGTGAATCTGGGAGACTCGGCCGGTGCGGCGCTGTTTCGAAGCCTTCTTTCGGGCCGACAGCGCCTCGCTCTGGAAGGATTGGTGGAAGGCACGGGCGGAGTGGCCCGGTATCGGACCCAGTCCGCCTCCGTGAACGGCGTCCCTCTGCCCCCCAGCCTGGTGGACCTGCTGCTGAAGCAGTTGGGGGAGAAACAGGACCCGCCTTTTGACCCCACCGGACCCATCCCGCTCCCGAGAGGCTTGAAAACCATCCGGCTGCTGCCGGGAACCATCGAACTGGGCGGCTGAAAGGACAGGCCGGAATGGCAACTCCGCTGAAAGCGTTCATGGACATCCGCCGGGAGGAGCTTCCGCTGGCCTTGCTGATGTTCCTGTACTTCTTCCTCGTCATCACTTCTTTCTGGGTTCTCAAGCCGCTGAAATCGGCGCTGTTCATCCAGTACTACGACACTTCGGGATTATTGTTGGCGGGCGCTCATTTCACAGCCGCCCAGGCGGAACTGCTGGCCAAGGTGCTGAACATGTTCGTGGCCCTTGGGGCCGTCGTGGTCTTCACCTGGCTCTCCCGCCGCCTGCGACGCCAGCAGCTTACCTACGCCTTCATGGGGTTCATCCTGCCGGCCTACGCCCTCTATACGCTCACCATCAACGAACCCGGCGATCTCACCGTGTGGTCGTTCTATCTGTATGGCGACCTCTTCAACTCCCTGATGGTCACCGCGTTTTTCGCCTTTCTCAACGATTCCGTGACTCCCGAGGCGGCCCGCCGGCTCTACGGTTTGATCGTTCTGGGGGGCGTCGTGGGCGGAGCCTTCGGCACCCTGGTGCTGCGGGTCTGGATCCAGCAGCTCTCAGCCGCCCACTGGCTGTGGATCTGCGCCGGGATGGCCGCCATCATCCTGGTGGCCGCCTGGGGAGCGGGACGGCTGGTGAGCCGCCACCCGCCGCAGGAGGTAGGACGTCCGGCCACCGGCGGCGGGACGCCCGAGCCCAGCCGATCCAGTGCCGCTTTGGAGGGCGCACGTCTGGTTTTCCGGTCGCCGTATCTGCTGGCGATTGTTGCCATCGTGGGCCTTTACGAAATCACCTCGCAGGTCGTGGACTTCCAGTTCAAGGCCATCGTGGCCCATTACCTGGACGGCGATGCCATCGGGGTCCACCTGAGCACCATCTATGCGCTCAGCAACTGGGTCTCCATGTTCGTCCAGTTGTTCGTGACCAGCTTCATCATGACCCGCTTCGGCATGGGTACGGCCCTGCTGATCCTGCCGATGGCCATCGCCATGGGGTCCGCAGGTTTTCTGGCTCTGCCCGTGCTGTGGGCGGGGAGCCTCCTGAACACCGCGGACAGCGGGTTTGCTTATTCCCTCAACCAGTCGGCCAAGGAAGCCCTGTATGTGCCGACCTCCAAGGACGAGAAATACAAGGCCAAGGCCTTCATCGACATGTTCATCCAGCGCTTCGCCAAGGTGGTGGCGATCGGCGTAAGCCTGGCCGTCACGACCTGGTTTTCCGACTTCTCTTCCGTGCGCTGGCTGTCTCTTTTTACCCTCTTGATCGTCTGTGTCTGGGTCTTTGCCGCGCGGTACGCCGGCCGGCGCTACCGCGAACTTGCCGCTGAGGAACCGTCTTCCGGGCCGGTATAGCCAGTCCGAGACCTGCGGCGCCCCGGAGGATTCGTCCTGATCCGAAACACTCAGTGGGGCCAACGGAAAGACGATCCCACGCCCACAAACCAGTCGGGTGCGCCGGAGGTCAGGCCCACCCCGGCAGAGGCGTCCAGTTGCCAGCGTTCTCCCGCCAGCCAGGTGCCCCCCCCGTCGAGGGACGTCGTGTGGCCGCCGGCCCCGGTCGAGGCGTCGCCGAACACTTCGAGAAAAACCCCCCATCGGGGCGCCGGCTCCACCCCCCAGGAAACCGTGTAGAACAATCGGGAATCCCTGTTTCCGCCGTTTCCCGGCCAAGTCCAGCCCAGATTCCAGCCGAGACCCATCCGGTCGTCCAGCTCGTGAGCCACCGACAGCCGGAGGGACGGGTCCACAGAACCTGAGCTGAAGGCGGAATTTCCCCAAGGCAAGCCGACTCCCACCAGGAGCGCCCCCTGGCTGGCTGATTCCGGGCCTCCCCAGAGGCCCAGCTTTGCCCCCAGTTCACCATCGCCGATGCCGGCCGTCCAGCGGTCCCCGCTGTTCCGAAGCCACTGTCCGCCTTCCCACCCCAGGCGGAGCTCCAGCCTGGTAAGCCACCCCAGGCGCAACAGGGTGCCGGGCAATCCGTGCCGGCTGGTCCCCTCATGCCGTTCCCAGATCCAGCCGGTCTCAAGCTGGAGCGTCCCCGGCGCCACCACCACCGCGGACTCGGTCTGGTCCGGCCGATCGGTGATCAGTTCCTCCTGCGCCAATCCCACAGCCGGCCACAGCCAGGCCATCACCACGATCCAGCGCTTCCCCAAGGTTGTTTGCCTCCCCTCTGATCCGCGTGATCCGCGTGATCCGAATGACTCGCGGAGCCAGTCCTGATCTGACTGGAATTTAGAATCGGCTAAATATACTACAGATCCTCCTTCAGCAGACACCTCGGCAACAGGGCTGGTGAGGAAGCCGCACTGCGGGTAGTATGAGCGGCCGGGAGACAAGGCATGGACCACTCGCTGCAACAGACGGCGGCCCTGGTGCTGGACCAGCTTCGGATCGAGCTTCCCTCCTGGGGCTTTGCCAACACCGGGACGCGTTTCGGAAAATTCCTTCAGCCGGCTGCCGCCACCACCATCGAAGAGAAACTCCAGGACGCCGCGGAGGTCCACCGTTTGACGGGTTGCTGCCCTACGGTGGCCGTCCATGCGGCCTGGGACTTCCCGGGTGGAATCGAGCGGGCTGCCGCCATTGTCGAGCATGCCCGCCGGCTGGGGCTGGGGATCGGCTCCATCAACCCGACCCTGTTCGAGGACCAGGACTACAAATACGGCTCACTGGGTAACCCTGACCCGGCGGTACGACGCAAGGCCCTTGACCACATCGGGGAGAGCGTCCGCCTGATGCGGGCGGTGGGCAGCCGGGAGCTGGTCCTGTGGTTTGCCGACGGCTCCAACTACCCGGGAACCGCGCACATCCGGCGCCGCAAACAATGGTTCGAGGAAGGCCTGCGGGAAGTCGCGGCCATGCTGCAGCCGGAAGAGCGGATGCTGGTGGAATACAAACCTTTCGAACCCGCCTTCTACCACACCGACATCGCCGACTGGGGGATGGCCTTGTTGCACGCCTCCAAGGCCGGGGCTTCGGCTCGCGTGCTGGTGGACACAGGTCACCACTATCCCACCCAGAACATCGAGCAGATCGTCGCCTGGCTGCTCAGCGAAAACATGCTGGGCGGCTTCCATTTCAATGACCGGCGTTACGCAGACGACGACCTCACCGTCGGCTCCATCGATCCTTACCAGATGTTCCGCGTCTTCTACGAGATCCGGCTGTACCAGTGGGAAACCGGTTCAACCCCCTGCATCGCCTTCATGGTGGACCAGAGCCACAATCTCAAGGGCAAGCTGGAAGCGATGGTCCAGACGGTGGACACGGTCCAGGAACTGTGGGTGAAGGCGGCGACCGTGGACTTCGCGGCCCTGGTGCAGTATCAGAACGAGTGCCGCCTGGTGGACGCGGAAGAGTGTCTCAAGGAGGCTTTCCGGCGTGATGTCCGCCCTTGGATTCGGGCCTGGCGCCAACGGCGCGGCCTCCCGGCAGACCCGTTGGCGGCTTTGCGCGCCAGCGGCTATGTGGAGCGGATCGCGCAGGAGCGTGGCGCGCGCCACCGGCCGGCGGTGTCAGGTTACGTGTGACCCGGTACCGCCACTTGCCTGCGATCAGGAGGACCTGCGATCCTTGACATCCACCTGCCTGTTGCTCTGTCTGAATCTGTTCCTGCCGTTCGGAGCGGAGGAGCACCGTTTGATCATCCCGCGGCTGGCGGACAGACCTGGAACGCATACCGGAATCGCTCTGTCGAACACGGGGGGACAGACGCTTTCCGTCAGGCTCACGGCCTACGACGACGCCGGACGGATGCCGAGGGGTGAACGCATCTCCAACCCGGTCCAGCTCGAGGTGCGGCCAGGGAGCCAAGTCGCGGAGGTCGCATTGTCCCTCTTCGGGAGCGGGTGGTCCGACTCGAACGGCATCTGGGTGGCGGCGGAGTCCGGGACTCCAGCCCTCACCGGGTTTTTTCTTCAGTTCGACCAGGATGTCACCTGGCTGGACGGAGCCGTCACGCCGGCGCCGGCTCGCGAGCTTGTGTTTGAGGCGGTTCCCCCGCCCGCCAGGGGCGAGGCGAAACTCACTCTGGTCAATCCCAATCCGGAGCACGCGGGCGTCCTCCTGAACCTGGTCACGAGGGGTGGCCCCAGCGAGCGCAGTCTGATCATCCCGCCCTGGGGTTCTTCCCAGGTCTCCGTCGCCTCCGACCTGGGCTCCTCGCCCACAGGAGAACCCGGGCACGTACTGGTGAAGTCCCAGGTTCCGGTTGCCGGCTACCAACTGGTCGAGACCGGTGCCGACGCTTGGGCGGTCAACGCCAAGCCGGTTACGGGGGCCGCATCAGAGCTGCTCTTCCCGCAGTTGGCTGTCGGCCCGCCCTACCGGTCGGAGCTCTACCTGGTCCATCTCGGCACCGGCACTGCGGAAATCATCATGGAAGCCTTCCAGCCGGACGGGACTCCTTTCGGACCGAATAAGGCGCACACCAGCCGTGTGACCCGGGTGGTGGGTCCATCTGAAAGCCTGTACGAGGATCTCGAGGAGACTTTCGGATTCCGTGGAGGTCTCAGCACCGGCTGGCTGCGGGTGAGATCGGCCTCGCCGACCCTGCTGGGCACGCTGGTGTATTCGGTTCCTGAACAGGGGATGGTTGCTGCCGTTGCGGCGGCACACAGGTCCCAGAGTTCTGCCGTCTTTTCCCACATCGCCACTACTCTGGATTACTTTACCGGCATCGCCCTGCTCAACCCCGGTTCCGCCGTGGCCAACTACACCCTTCTGGCTGTTCGATCCGATGGCTCGCAGGTCGGCACCTGCCGGGGCGCCCTGCTTCCCGGCCAGCGGGAAAGCAGGCTGCTGACCGAGTTCGTTCCCGAAACCGCGGGACTGGCTGGAGGCATCGTCTGGATCGTCGCGGACACCCCACTGGCGATGACGTCGCTGTTCGGGCGACTCCAAACCGGATCACACCGTGGCGTGCTGGCCAACATCCCGCCTCAGTCGCCGGCTGGAGGCTTCGCTCCTGGGGGAGCGGAGGTCGCACGTCTCGAGCCGACCCTGATCCGGCTTTCCCCCGGTGCGACTTACAACTTCTCCCCGCCGCCGGGTCTGGCGGAATCCTCCGGCCCCTCCGCCCAGATCACCCGCGGGCAAACCGGAACGGTTTCGACGATGCCGGTTGCCGCAACGGACTGGGTCTGGAAAGTCAACGGCCGGCCGGGAGGCGACACCCAGGTGGGAACTGTCACCGCCGGTGGCATGTATCGGGCTCCGGCGGCTGAACCTCTGGCACCGGTTGCGGTGACCCTCGAGTGGTCCCGGCGTGGCATCGTTGAGGCCGTCGGGGCCACGGTCGACGTGGCAGGTCCGTCCACGCTTCCCGGGACCCCTTTGCTGGCGGCCCATTCCCAGTTTCGGGGCGAGTGGTATCTTGCGGAACTCTCCGGCGGCAACACCAGGATCTTGCGCCGGCAGGGTTCTCCGGCAGCCCAGATCGCCGGCCAGCAGCTCAGAGGGCTGTTGAGCTGGCAGGCTCTCGACGGCAAGGAGTACCTGTTGGCGGCGACCAGTGCCGGCCGGCTGTTGCGGCTGGACCCCCGAAATGGCCAGTCAGCCGTGCTGCTGGAGGGACTGAACAACCCGGGAAAGCTGGCTCTCGACCCCATTACCGGCAACCTGCTGATCGCGGAGGCGGCCTTCCTGTCCAAGGTGGCGTCGTTTGCACTGAACCACGGGCTGGGAACATTTTCCTACCCCGACCGGCGGCGCGAGGTGCTGGTCCCGGGTGTTCAGCCTGCCCAGGCGGCGGTGGACCCCTGTACGGGTCATGTTTACGTGGTGGAAACCGCCGCCGGCCGCCTCGTCCGTTGGGATCGGATCACTAACCGGCGGGAAACCGTCCGCGAAGGTCTTTTGCGCCCGGTGGCCCTGGAGGCGGTCTTCCGGAGCGGAGTTTCCTGTCCCGCAGCCATCCGGCTGTTGATTGCGGAATCCGGGTCCGGAGCCCTGACCCTCTATTCGCCGGCGGCGGACGAACTGCTGGTCTGGGCAACCATACCCGGCATCCAGGACGTGGAACTGGTTCAGGGGTGGAACCTGGAGGATGACCGTCTGTTGGCGGTGACGGGCGGTATCACCTCATTCCCCGTTTTCGGGGTCTGGACCCCCGATCATCCTGCCTTGCCTTCCCAGGTCCGGGAACGGTTTCAGCGTGAAATCCTGCGGGTGGGTGCGGTGGCTCCCGACATGCTGGCGGTGAGCTTGCGGTCCGGTAAACGTATCGGCGCCCGGCAGGTCCCTTACCAGCCCGAGCCGGGAGACATGGTGGAACTCTCCGGCGAATATGGATCGGTGTGGCTGAGGAGAGGAGGCCAGATCGTGGGGGCGCTGGTGGGACCGGAGCGGAACGTGCTCTGTCCCTTTGATCGGCTGCAAGGCGTCCCCGCCCTGCTTGCCGGTCCTGAGGGAGCGAACCGACTGAAGGAGCCGCGGACCTATCTGATCGAGTCTCAAGGCGATCCCGCGCTCCCCACCAGCCGGCATCCCCTGGCGGTTTATCGGCGGACCGCACCCTGGGACATGGTGCAGACTGGAGTCTGGTCTTTCGAATGGCCGCTGGAGCATACTCTGTATTTCCGGTTTCCCGGTCCGTTGAAGGCGGGAGCAACGTACCGGATCCGCTTCGATGAGTCCTTCCTGCCGGAAATCACCTACCACCACGATCCGGACCGAAATCTTAGTGAGGCGGTCCTGGTTTCCCAGGTCGGTTTCCGGCCGGATGATCCGTTCAAGGGGGGCTACGTGGCCGTCTGGATGGGTGACGGAGGCGGCCTCAGCCTGACCGGAAGTCCGACTTTCCAGATCCGGGATGAGGACGGATCGCCGGTCCTGTCCGGACCGGTGATCCTCGGCAAGGCGGCCGCCGACAGGACGGAGGATCCCTACAATCGCAACTACAGTGGGGTCGATGTCTATCGGCTGGACTTCAGCGAGCTGAGCCGTCCCGGGGTGTATCGCGCCTGTTTGCAGGGGGTCGGTTGCTCCCAACCGTTCGAGGTGGGCCCGGAAGTGTGGCGCCGTGCGCACCGGCGTTCCGCCAGGGGTTTCTACCACCAGCGCAGCGGGATCTCCATCGGGCCTCCGTTCAGCCGTTTCGAGCGCCCCCGGGCCTTTCATCCCGACGACGGGATGGTGGTGTACGCGTCCACCGCCACCTTGGCGGATTCGGGCAACGGCCTGGACGCCAACGGAAACCGCGACGGAAACTTCGGTGATTTGGTAGCCGGGAAAACCTCTGAGCCCGTTCCCCAGGCCTGGGGCGGATACTTCGACGCCGGGGACTGGGACCGGCGAATCCAGCATCTGGAAGCCGCCCGCCTTCTGCTGGAGCTCATCCTCGCCTTCCCCGGCGCCTTCGAAGACGGGGAACTGGGCCTGCCCGAGTCGGGCAATGGGGTTCCCGACCTGCTGGATGAGGCCATCTGGGGACTTGACGTATATCGCCGGATGCAGACGCCTTCCGGGGGGATTCGGGGCGGTATCGAATCCGCCGAGCATCCCCGTTACGGCGAGACGAGCTGGCAGGAATCGCTGCCGGTGATGGCCTATGCCCCTGACGTCTGGAGCAGCTTCATCTATGCGGGGGTGGCGGCAAGGGCCTCGCTCGCCCTGGAGCGGGTGGGACCGGCGCTGGCGCAGGTCTATCGGGACAGCGCCCTGCGCGCTGCTGCCTGGGCGGAGTCGGAGTATCCGGCCTGGCTGCAGTCGCGGCCGGCTCAGCCGGCTGACCCGGACGCCGTCGCCAATGCCCTCAACGAGGTTCGTGATGCCCGCAATCTGGCAGCCCTCGAACTCTACCGGCTAACCGGTGATCCGAACTGGCACCGCATCTTCCTGGAGACCACCAAGTTCACGAGTCCTGCAGCCGATCCGGCTGTGTGGCGCAGCCACAACCAGCGTGACGCCGCCTTTCTCTACTGTCTGCTGGAGTCCGGCGATGTCGATGCGGTGGTCCAGAACAACGCCCGCAATGCAATCCTCCGGGAGGCGGCCAGGTCAGTCCAGCAGTCACAACGGACCGGCTTCAACTGGACCAAGCAGGATCCCTGGGAGCCGGTCGGCTTCGGCAAACTCTCGGCACCTCAGGCGGTCACTCTGGCGCGGGCACACCGGTTGACAGGCGATCCCGAACTGCTGAGAACCATTGTGGCCGCCTGCCAGACTGGAATCGGCGCCAATCCCCTGGGGCTTTCATACACCACCGGCATCGGCTTCCGGCAGCCCCTCCATCCCCTGGTGGTGGACCAGCGCCGCACCAACCAGGAGCCGCCGCAAGGGATCACGGTTTACGGTCCCTTCGATATGGAGACCTTCGCCAAGGGACACTGGGCCATCAACCTGATGGCACCGGCCCTGTATCCGACGGTGGATCGCTGGCCGACACTGTCAGCATACTTCGACATCTTCCTGTTTCCCGAAACGACGGAATTCACGGTGATGCAGACGCTGGGACCCACTGCCTACGTGTTCGGGTACCTGGCGGTTCGATGACCGGGCAAGGACATGAATCGACTGAACGGGCGGAGACTGCTGGAGCTGGTAAGGGCCTTCAAGGGATGCAGTGTCGCCATCCTGGGCGACCTGATCCTGGACCGTTTCATCTGGGGGACGGTCGAACGGATCTCTCCCGAGGCCCCGGTCCCCGTGGTGGCAGTGCAACGGGAATCGGAGCTGCCGGGCGGGGCGGCCAACGTGGCGTCCAATGTCGTGGCTCTGGGGGGGCGGGCCGAACTGGCCGGCCTGGTGGGCACCGACCCGGACGGGGACCGGTTGCTGGAGCTGCTGGCCGGGGCGGGCGTCGGCTGTGACGACGTCATTCGCCAGCCGGGACGCACCACCTGCAAGACCCGCATCATCGCCCATCACCAGCAGGTCTGCCGTTTTGATCGGGAAGCGCGGCCGCCCGTCGAAGAAGGCCTGGCCCGCCTGGCCAGGCGGACGACGGGTCTGGTGAAGCGGGTGAACTCAGTCGTCATCTCTGACTACGCCAAAGGCGCCGTGGATCCTCTCATCACAAGCTCCCTGATCGCCACCTGCCGGGCGGAACACAAGTTCGTGGCAGCCGATCCTAAGCGCAGGGATTTTGGCGTCTACGGCGGGGTTTCCCTCATCACTCCCAACCTCAAGGAAGCCGAACAGGCCACCGGACTGCTCCTGGACGACCCGAACCGCCTGCTGGCGGCGGCCCGCATCATCCGCCGACAGGCCCGGGCCGGCGAGGTCCTGATCACTCTGGGAGAGCGCGGCATGACCCTGTTTGACGGGCGCGACCTGACCCATATCGCGGCCGTGGCCCGCGAGGTTTTCGACGTGACGGGTGCCGGGGACACGGTGATCGCCACTGTGTCATTGGCCAAAGCTGCCGGGGCGACCACCGTCGAGGCGGCCCTGCTGGCCAACCTGGCCGCCGGCATCGTGGTGGGGAAACTGGGAACCGCCACCGTCTCGGCTGAGGAGCTGGAGGCGGCCGTCCGCAGCCATGTGGAATCGGGTGGCGGGCTGTAACGGGCCTGACCGGGTATGGGCCCTGCCTCCTCCGGGTCTCGGCTCCGGGAATCCCCGTGGAGTGGAACCGGCCGCCTCAATCCAGGCGTTTGTGGAAACGGAGCGAGCTGAAAGTCAGCATCCCCACGCCGAACAGCGTCATGGCCAGCATCTGCGGCCACAGCACTTCCGGCCCGATCCCTTTCAGGAAGATGCCCCGTACGATCTCGATGAAATATCGCACCGGGTTGACCAGGGTCAGCCACTGCACGACTTCCGGCATGTTCCGGATGGGAAAGGCGAAGCCGCTCAGCATGAACGTGGGGAGGAAGAAGAAAAACGAGC
This sequence comes from uncultured Acidobacteriota bacterium, assembly GCA_964524795.1. Classification (GTDB taxonomy): domain Bacteria; phylum Acidobacteriota; class UBA6911; order RPQK01; family JAPXNP01; genus CAZGEH01. The sequence continues at coordinate 89,205 of CAZGEH010000003.1, read as the reverse complement.
CCATCATGGCCTGCTGCTGGGTGCCGGACAGGGTGGAGATCAACAGCCCCGCCCCCAGCGTCGTCAACAGGAACAGAACGGCGCAGATCAAGAGAAACCATGGTTTGCCCCGGAATGGGATGCCAAACACCATGAGCGCGGCGCTGGTTACCAGAGCCACCTCACCGATGCCGATCAGGGCGAAGGGCAGGGTCTTTCCAAGCATGATCTCCACGGGCCGCAGCGGACTCACCATGAGCTGTTCCATGGTGCCCAGCTCTTTCTCCCGTACGATGGCCATGGCCGTCAACATCACCGTCACCAGCCCGATGATGTTGACCACCACGCCCGGCACGAAGTAATCGCGGCTGGCCAGATTCTCGTTGAACCATACCCGGGAGCGCAGGACGACTCCTTCAGGCTGCGCCGTCAGTCCCTGTTCCCGCAGGCGCGCCCGCAGACGGTCGGTCGAATACCGGGAGATCACTTCCGCGAAATAGGCCCCCACGATCGCGGCGGTGTTGGAATTTGTACCGTCCAGCAACACCTGCACCGCTGCCTGGCGGCCCCGCTTCAAGTCCGTCTCGAAACCCGGGCTGATCTGAACCACCGCTTCCACCCGTCCCTGGTCCAGCAGGGTCTCAGCCTCCTCGTCACGCTGGATTTCCCGCACAATCCTCAGGTAAGGGGAGCCCTCAAAGGCCGCCCTCAGTTCCCGGGATGCGGCGGTGCGGTCGCGGTCCAGCCAACCGACCCGGGCATCCTGAACATCCAGGTTCACGGCGTAGCCGAAAATGATGAGCTGGAGCAGCGGCGGACCGACCAGGAGGACCCGGGCCCGCGGTTCCCGCCAAACCTGGCGCAGCTCCTTGCGAAACAGCACAAAGACGCGTCCCCACATCAGGAGATCTTTCCTTTCAGCCGCCGGGTGGCGGCGGCAAAAACCACCAGGGCGAAAACTGAAAGCAGCAACAACGCCCCGCCCACCACTTCGAGTCCGACGCCCTTCAGGAAGATCCCCCGCAGCAGGGCGATGAAATGTGTGGCAGGGATCAGGCTGGAGAACAGGCGCACCGGCAGCGGCATTTTCTCCACCGCAAAGATGAAGCCGGAAAGCAGGAACGCCGGCAGAAACGAGCTGAGCATTCCCAACTGGTACGCCAGAAGCTGATTGCGGACCAACGCCGACAGCAGGATCCCCCAGCACAGGGCTCCGCACAGAAACACGAAGCAGCTCAACGCCGCCAGAATCACGCTGCCTTTCATCGGCACCTGGAACACCACCACGCCGAAAACCACGGCCAGGATGGTGTCCGCCGCACCCAGCACCAGGTAGGCCGTCATTTTGCCCAGGACCAGCTCGGCCGGGCGAACCGGAGTGGACAGCAGCAACTCCATGGTCCCCATCTCCCATTCCCGGGCGATGGTCAACGAGGTCAGCAACGAGGCGATGATCATCAGGATCACCGCCACGAGACCGGGTACGATGTAGTTCTTGGACAGAAGGCGAGGGTTGTAGCGGACCCTCGATTCCAAACGCAGCGGCTGCTCGGGCATGAACCCGACTCGACTGCGGACGATGCCCTCCAGTTGCCCGCGGCTGTAAGCGCCGAACAGGGCCTGGGCGTAGCCGAGGGCGATGGACGCGGTGTTGGAGTCGCTGCCGTCCAGGATGAACTGGGCCTGCGCTTCGCGTCCCCGCTCCAGGTCGCGGGCGAAATCCGGCGGGATCACCAGTGCCGCCAGGCAGACACTGCGGTCCAGCAGGTTCTCCAGTTCGGCATAGCTGGATACCACCGCCTCGACGGTGAAAAATCGGGAACCCTCGAAGCGCGAGACCAGCTCACGGCTTTCGCCGGTCCGGGACAGATCGAGTACTGCCAACGGGATCCGGTCTACATCCAACGTCAAGGCCCAGCCGAACAGCGCCAGCATGACCAGCGGCAGAGCCAAAGCCATGATCAGGCTGCGCGGATCCCTCAGGATGTGCAGGAATTCCTTGCGGGCTATCGCCCGCAGACGCCGCCGCTTCACGATCCCTCCCGCCGCCGTTCGGTTTCCACTTTCAGCACGAAGACATCTTCGATGCCCGGCTCCACCTGCCCGATGTCCAGTACCGCGATTCCCCGCGACGCCAGCAAGGGCGGAAGTTGCCGGGCGGCCTGTTCCGGGTCGGCCACCCGCAGCCGGATCCCCCCGCCGAAGATGGCGGCATCCCGAACACCCGGAAGGTCGGCGGTTGCCCGCACCGCCTGCAGCACATCGCTGACCTCAAGCTGAATGAAGTGTTCCCCGGCCAGACCGCGGCGCAGCCCGTCAGGGCTGTCGAGGGCGATGACGCGTCCGGCGTCCATCAGGGCCAGCCGGCCGCAGTACTCGGCCTCGTCCATATAGTGGGTGGTGACGAACACCGTGCGCCCGGCTTCGGCCAGCCGGTAGATGAGGTCCCAGAACTCCCGGCGGGCCGCCGGATCCACGCCCGAGGTCGGCTCATCCAGAAACAGGATCGGCGGTTCATGAAGCACGGCGCAGGCCAGCGCCAGCCGCTGCTTGAGGCCGCCCGGCAGCACGGAGGTGCTGCGCCGCCGCATTTCCCGCAAGCCCATTTCTTCGAGGAGCTCGTTCTTGCGCGCCTCCCGCAGCCGGCTGGGGACGCTATAGACCCCGGCGAAGAAGTCCAGGTTCTCCTCCACCGACAGTTCGTCGTACAACGAGAACCGCTGGGACATGTAACCGATGCTTTGCTTGATCTTCTCCGGTTCCCGGTAGACATCGAACCCACCCACCCGCGCCTGGCCGGAGGTGGGCTGCAGCAGTCCACAGAGCATCCGGATGGTGGTCGACTTCCCCGCCCCGTTGGAACCGAGGAAACCGAAGATCTCCCCCTGCTGGACCGTCAGCGACACCCGGTCCACGGCGGTGAAGGAGCCGAAACGCCGGGTCAGTTCCACTGTTTCAACCGCGGGCGTGGCCATGTCTCAGCTCCTGCTTCCGCACCAGGGCGATGAAAAGGTCCTCCACGGAAGGCCGGATCGGCTCCACCTCCACCGGATCCAGGCCCGCCAGACGCCGGCCCAGCTCCTCCGTCTCCACCAGTTCAGGGGTGGCGAACACGTGCAACCACGCTCCCGCTGGAATCACCGCCAGGATTCCCGGGGTGGTCTGCAGCAGCTCCCGTGCCCGGCGCTGGTCCGAGGTCCGGACCGCGACACAGGGCTCCTCCACGTGCCGCCCCAGTTTCCCCGGCGAGTCACAGGCCGCCAGTCTGCCCCGGTACATCAGCCCTACGCGGTTGCAACGTTCGGCTTCATCCAGGTACGCGGTGGACAACACAACGGTCAGCCCCCCCTTGACCAGTTCGTAAAGAATGACCCAGAAGTCCCTCCGGGAGATCGGATCGACCCCGTTGGTCGGTTCATCCAGGAACAGCACCTCGGGCTGGTGCAGCAGCGCGCACATCAGCCCCAGTTTCTGTTTCATGCCGCCCGAGAGCTGTCCGGCGGGCCGGCGCCGGAAAGCGGACATCCGGGTCATCCTCAGCAACCGTTCCGTCAGCTCGCCGCGCAACGGGTCGCCGACCCCGAACAGATCGGCGTAGAAGTCCAGGTTCTCCTCCACCGTTAGGTCCAGATAGAGGCCGAATCGCTGGGGCATGTATCCGATCCGGTCGCGGACTCCCGCCGGGTCCGAGGAGACATCCCGGCCGCCGACTGTCACCTGGCCCCCGTCGGGGTTCAGCAGACCGCACAGCAACCTCATCACCGTGGTCTTGCCCGCTCCGTCCGGACCCACCAGCCCGAAAATCTCACCGCGGCTGACCGTGAGGTCGAGTCCCGCCACCGCGGTCACCGGCCCGAAGCGCCGGGTCAGCCCCACCGCTTCGACCGCCGGTGCCTGCGGGTTCGGTGGAGTACCCGGGAAAACGGGTGTGTCTGCCCTCGGATTCACCGGTTCCCTCCCCCTTCTCCCTGGATTCCGGAAGTTCCCCGGCCGGCAAGCTGGATCCGGGCATCCACCGGCATGTTCAGCTTCAGTTCCTGGTGGGGATTGGCCACGTCCACCTTGATCCGGTACACCAGCCTGACCCGCTCCTCCCGGGTCTCGATCTGCTTGGGGGTAAACTCGGCCTGGTCGGAGATGAATACCACCCTTCCCTCATAGACCCGGTCCGGATAGGAATCGGTCCGGATCTCAACGCGGTCACCCAGTTTGACCTGCCCCAGCCGAGCCGCGGGCACATAGCCTCGAACCCAGGGACGGGACAGGTCACCCAACGTCATCACCGGAGTTCCAGGCGCCACGATCTCCCCCGGCTCCGCCGTCCGCTTGAGCACGATACCGTCCATGGGCGCGGTCACCTGGCAGTCCGCCAGGCGGCTTTCCACCTGGGCCAGCCGGGCCTGCAAGGCCTCGGCCTCCGCGGCCAGCGTCTGCAGGGCCTGGCGGCTGCGAGCGATGTCCAATCCCTGGGCCGACGCCTGACGCAGGGCTGCTTCCGCTTTGGCAACCCCGGCCTGGGCCGCCTCCAGGTCCTGCCGGCGGGGACCCTCCTGAACCAGCGCGAGCTGCTCCTCCGCCCGGGCCAGTTCGGCCCGCGCCCGTTTCCAGGCGGACTCCGCCTGGTCACGCTGGGCCGCCGAGATATCCTCCGCGGCGAACAGCGTCTGGGCCCGTTCCCAGTCCGAGCGCGCCCGGAACTCCTCCGCTTGGGCGGCCTCAACCGCCGCCCGGGCCTGCTCGACCTCCTGGCGCCGGCTGCCTTCCTGGAGCTGGTCCAGCAGGGCTTCCGCCTGTCGCTTCTCGGCCTGCCGGAGCTGCAACTGGGCGTCCAGGTTCTCTTCCTGGAGCCGGATCAGGGCATGCAGTTCCCGTTCGCGCGAGCGGAGCCCCTCCAACTGGGCGAGAATCTCCCGCTGCTGCGCCCGGAGCTGATCTTCATCGAGCCGGGCCAACAGTTTTCCGGCTTCCACCTGGTCGCCTTCATCGGCCAGCAGCTCCACGATCCGCCCTGAGGTCTTGAAGGCGATGTCGATCTCGGTGGCCTCGATGTTGCCCGAGAACTCCAGTCCGGACTCGGAGCCGTCCGTGTTCCTCCACCACCAGAGGGCGAGGAGGAGCAACAGGACCACTGGGATCACGGCGAAACGCGCGCGGTTGAGCGTCACGGCAGAAGCTCCTTTCGCAGGCTGCCCACGGCAGCCGCCAGTTGAATGCGGGCCAGATTGAAGCGGTAGAGAGCCAATACCCGAGCTTCTTCGGCCTCGTGCAGGCGGGTCTGGGCGTCGGTGATTTCCAGGCTGGTGGTGACGCCGGCGCCGTATCGGCGCCGGGCCTGTTCCAGCTCCCGGGTCACCTGATCCACTGTGCGATCCGCCACTCCCACCTCCCCTTCGGCCAGCGTCACGGCGGAAAGCGCGAGGCGGATCTCCAGCTCGACTTGGCGCTCCAGGTCCTGCAGGCGGATCTGCTCGGCCCGCCAGGCCGCCGCCTTTTCTCCCCGCCGGGCATCGGTCAACCCGCCGTCGAAGATGGGGAGTTCAAGGGCAAGACCGGCCGTCCAGGTGGGGATCGTGTCCCCGACAGCCGATCCGATGGTTCCGTAGTTGGCGACCGCCGCCAGCGAAGGAAACCGGTCCGCCCGGGCGGCTTCCCAGGCGGTCCGGGCGGCCTCCACCCGCAGCCGCTGCGCCTGCAGATCGGGCCGGTGGGTGTGGGCCACATCCATGGCCTCCTCCATGTTGAGCCGGTGGATCGTCCGGCCCAGTTCATCGGTCAGCTCCAGCGGCTCTCCCAGGTCGATCCCGACAAGGCGCTTCAGTCGGAGCAGGGCATTCCGCCAGGTGTACTCCGCCAGCAGCAGATTCTGTTCTTCCCGGGAGAGCTGGACCTGGGCGCGGGTCACCTCGATCCCGGTGCCGGTGCCAGCGTCTTTGCGCTCCTGGGCCAGTCCCAGCAGCTCCCGGGCCAGCTCGACGGAAGCCTGGGCGGTCCGCCAGGAGGCACGGGCCCGCAGGGCTTCAAGGTAGGTTTCGGCTGCCGCCTGGGCCGCCTGCTCCGCCTGGTCTTCCGCCTCGAGCTGGGAGGCCTCGACGCCGGTCCGCGCCGCCCGAAACCGTCTGAAGTCACCCAGGTCGAACACCGATTGCCTGATCTCGGCGCGGGCATCCACCGTGCCGAAAGGGCCTACCAGGGTGGGTGGCTGGAAAAGCCCGGAGGGTCGAAGACCCAACGCCTCCAGGTTGACGGTCTGACGCCGGGCGCTCAGATCGCCGTACAGATGCGGCAGCAGAGCGGAGCGGGCCTGGGCGGCCCGGCTCTCCTCCAGGTGGGTCTGTTCGCGGGCAAGGCGCACGCGGACGTCGCCACCCTCCACTGCCAGGCGGACCGCTTCCCGCAGGCTCAGCGGGCGGGACGCCTGCGCCATTATCGGCAGCACAGTCAGGATCCAGCAGGACAGGGTCAAGAGAAGGCGCATGTTGCTTACCTTTCCGCTTCATTTCCCGGACGGCTGCCGGGGTGGCCGGTCAAGGAGTCCGGCCCGACGCCGGCGGCGTCGGTCCTGAGAAAGGCCTCTCTGCCTTCCGCCGACAGAATTCCCAGGGCTACCAGCCGCAGCAGTTCTCGAATGGCCTGACCGGCGGTCAGGGGCAGCTCGGCCAGCGTCCGCGGGTTGACCAAAGAGTCGATCAGGGCCAGAACCGCAGGCACCAGCAGGTCAGGATGCACGTCCTGCCGCAGATGTCCTTCCCGGCGCGCCTGTTGGAAGAGAGTACCGAACTGGTCCCGCAGCACCTGGCGCCGGCGGTGTTCCAGCTCCGCCCACAGCTCGGGGGCGGTTTTCAGGATGTCGTTCAGGAAGGCCCGGCTGGGGCGCGGCCCCTCCGTGCCGACAAAATGGACCAGCGCCGCGATCTTCTGGACGCCTCCCGCAGACGGATCCTGGACGATGGCGGCCACCTGGGAAAACACCCGGTCGGTCTCACTGAACAGGGCTTCGCGCAGCAGGGTGTGCTTGTCCCGGAAATGCCGGTACAGGGTCTTCTTGCTGATCCCCAGTTCGCCGGCCAGGTCGTCCATGGTGACCCGTCCCGGGCCCAGCTCGAAGAATCGCTGCCGGGCTGCATCCCGGATGCGGCTGCGAACCGGGTCCTCGCCGACACTTTGGAAACTCATATGGTTTCTAGAGTTTCCTACTGCAGGCCCGTCTTGTCAAGCACCCGCCGCCCCCTGCTATCCTCACCGGCAGACTTGCATGCTGGCCGATGGTCAGCCCAGAGGGGCCTTCACTTCCACAGCCTGCAGGAGGACCGCAGCCATGAAATCCATGACTGAATACCTTACGTTCAATGTTCCCACGCGCCGCCAGTACCTGAACATCACCCCGCAGGTGGAGGACGTGGTACGGCGCAGCGGGATCCGCGAGGGTCTCTGTCTGGTCAACGCCATGCACATCACCGCCTCCGTCTACATCAACGACGACGAGCCGGGGCTGCTGGCCGACTACGACGACTGGCTGGAGCAGCTTGCACCCCACGAACCCGTGTCCCGCTACCAGCACAACCGCACCGGTGAGGACAATGGCGACGCCCATCTCAAGCGCCAGATCATGGGACGGGAGGTGGTGGTGGCGGTGACCGCCGGCCGCCTGGACTTCGGCCCCTGGGAACAGATTTTCTACGGGGAGTTTGACGGCCGCCGCCCGAAGCGGGTTCTGGTGAAAGTGATCGGGGAGTGACCGGCCGGTTCACTGCACCGAGCACACACCATCCTGGCAGCGCAGCGTCATCTCCATGCCATCCAGCACGGCGCCCCGGGAGTCCCGGCCGGTCAGCCGGACGGTCAACACTGTACCGTCGTCTTCCACTTCCATCAGGCCGAACTGCTGGACCTGGATCAGGCCGAAGAGCCAGATCCGGCGGGGATGGGTGCCATGGCTGTACGGCCCGCCCTTTTTCTGCGGATAGCGGTCCAGCGGAGCGGCCTGAACCACGGGAAACGCATGCTCTCCGGGCGGCGCATCGGGAGCGTAGTTGCTGTTGGTTCCGTCGTCCATGGCCACCATGTGGGCGTCACCGCTCAGCATCACCATCCGCCGGGCAAGGCCGAGTTCCCGGATCCGCTGGGCGATGAGGCGCCGTTCCCAACTGTAAGGCTCCCAGCCGTCGGAACTGCCGGCGGTGGCGCGGGTGATCCAGGGTACAGCGCTCACCCAGACCACCAGCGGGCGGTCCCGTGCTGCCTCCAGCTCGTGCAGCAACCAGTCCCGCTGGGCGAGTCCGAGCATGGTCTTTGCCGGCCCGTCCGGCTCATCTTCGGGGGATCGTTCCGAGCGTCCGTCGGTGAGGATAAAGTGCACTCGACCCACATCAAAAGACTGCTGGATGGTTGCCACCTCTCCGCCGGTCCCATGCAAGGGATAGTGGGGAACATATTCCTGATAGACTTGGAGCGCCGCCGGTTTGCCCTGGGCAGTCCGGTCGGAATCGTTGGGTCCGAAGTCGTGGTCGTCCCAGATGTAGGCGACGGGAACCTGCCGGTAAAGATGACCCTGGCGGGGCGAGCTGAGGCTCCGGTCGAAGGCGCGCCGGTAGAGATCAGGCCGTTCCACGCGGATGTTTTCGTAGTGGAAATCCCCCATGTGGAGGAACAGGGTGGGATCCGTGGCCAGGATGGTGTCCCAGATCCGGTGGTTGGACCCCGTTCCGGCACATGAGCCGAAGGCCAGCCGGAAAGACATGGGGCCACGGGCAAAGGTGCGAAACCGGCCGTGACGCGACTCCCGCCCACCGCTTTCGACGGCATAGACGTACTCGGTGGACGGCTCCAGGCCGCGAAGTCGGAAGGCGACCACTCCGGCGGAATCGGCGGATTCGGGCACGGCTTCCGGCAACGTGTTCCATCCGGTGGAAGCGGCGGAACGCCAGCGCAGGCGCCCGCCGGCCTCCGCGTCCCGCAGCCTGGCTTTGACCACGGCGCTGTCGGACGTGACCGCCCCGCTCCACAGCCACACGGTTGGATCGGTCTGATCCTGTTCCGGGCCGCCGCCAGCCGACCGGATCCACCATGCGGCGACGGCCAGGGTGAGAATCAGGGCCGATGCCGCCCAACCTGGTTGAAGCTGCTGAGGGTTCTTCACGAGCCGTAGTCCACCATGTGTCACCTGGGGTTCCGGCCGGGGACGGCGTATCGGAGTCTCCCGTCCGCCGGACCCGGCTCTACTTCAAGGATATCGCCGGTGAGACCGGTGATGCACGGTCGAGACGGCCGCGCTGCGGGGGGCTGGCCCGGCAGGCCGGAGCCGGCGTCCGCCAGACCCCATCTCACCGCGGCCTTCACAGAAAACCCCGTTACCCCGCTACCCCCGTCCCGGAGGGATGCCAGAGAATAGCCGGAGGTCGAAGCGCAGCGGAAACCTCCGGGACGGACGGAGCAAGAACAGGGACGGCAGCCTGAAGGGGTGCCAGACAGTCCAGGCGAAAGCTCCCCGGGGGCCTGCCGTGGCCCGGGCGTCTCGCCCGGGTTGGACGGTTGGCGCCGCTTGCCCGTGCCCCTCTCCAAGGCCCCGCGGAGCCCCGCAACCCCGCTACCTCGCTACCCCGTTACCTCCTCCCTAGGAACGCGAGCGGCGCAGTGGACGGCAAACTCCAAGGCTCAGGCCGCTGGCGCTACCGGCCGGGCACCGGGAGACGGGAACCTTCGGGCATCGACTCCTGGTAGGCGGTCAGCGGCACCGCGCGGCGCTTCTTGTACTGGAGTGCCGCTTCGATAAAGGACACGAACAGGGGGTGCGGCTTGAGCGGCTTGGACTTGAACTCGGGGTGGAACTGGCAGCCCAGGAACCAGGGGTGATTTTCCAGCTCCACGATTTCCACGAAGTTCCGGTCGGGGGAGTTTCCGGAGAGCTTCAGGCCATAGCTGACGAGGATGTCCTCGTATTCCCGGTTGAATTCGTAGCGGTGGCGATGGCGTTCCGAGATCTCGCGCACCCCGTAGATGCGGTGAGCCAGCGAGCCTTCTTCCAGGATGCAGGGATAGGCACCCAGCCGCATGGTCCCGCCCATCTCCTCCACACCCAACAGTTCCCTGAGTTTGTAGATGACCCGGTGCGGCGCGGAGGGATCGAACTCGGAGCTGTTGGCGTCGAGCGAGCACACGTTGCGGGCGTACTCGATGACTGCGGTCTGCATGCCCAGGCAGATCCCGAAATACGGAACCTTCTCCACCCGGGCGAAGGTGATTGCCCGGATCATGCCTTCGACGCCCCGGGCTCCGAACCCTCCCGGCACGAGGATTCCGTCCACGGCGCGCAGGCTTTCCTGCCAGCGGTCGCCCACCAGGCCTTCCGACTCGATCCAGTGCAGGCGGACCTTGGTCCGGGTGGGGAATCCGCCGTGGATCAGGGCCTCCCGCAGGCTCTTATAGGAGTCTTCGTACTCGACGTACTTGCCGACGATGCCGATCGTCACCTCATCCACGGGGTGGTTGATGATGTCGACCAGCTCATGCCAGCGTTGCAGGCTGCACTCCGAGTCCGGCAGGCCCAGTTGTCTGATGATGAGATCGTCCAGCCCCTCCTCGTGCAGCGCCACCGGAACTTCGTAGATGTTGGCGACGTCGCGGGCGGTGATGACGGCCTCGGGAGAGACGTTGCAGAACAGCCCGATCTTGTTCTTGATTTCCTTGGGGAGGAAGCGGTCGGTGCGGCAGAGGATGACGTCGGGCTGGATACCGATGGCCCGCAGTTCCCGCACGGAGTGCTGGGTGGGTTTGGATTTCAGCTCGCCGGCGGTTTCGATGTAGGGCACCAGGGTCAGGTGGATGAACATGGAGTTGCGGGGACCCTCTTCGACCCGCATCTGGCGGATGGCTTCCAGGAAGGGCAGGCTTTCGATGTCGCCCACGGTGCCACCGATCTCCACGATGACGATCTCGGCCTGGTCGGCGAGTTTCTTGATGGTGGCCTTGATTTCGTTGGTGATGTGGGGGATGACCTGGATGGTCTTGCCCAGGTAGTCGCCGCGGCGTTCTTTTTCGATGACCGACAGGTAGATGCGGCCGGTGGTGGAGTTGTTGTCCTGGGACATGCGGGCGCTGGTGAACCGCTCGTAGTGGCCGAGGTCGAGATCGGTTTCCGCTCCGTCGTCGGTGACGAAAACTTCGCCGTGCTGGAACGGGCTCATGGTGCCGGGGTCCACGTTGATGTAGGGGTCGAGCTTGAGGATGGTCACCCGACGGCCCCGGGCTTCCAGCAGGCATCCGATCGACGCCGATGCCAGACCTTTGCCCAACGAACTGAGCACCCCTCCGGTCACGAAAATGTACTTGGTCTCCATTCTGGCTTCCCCCCGCCGTTGTTGGCGTCATTGTCAGGAAGAGGTCTGACACAGGACGGGACCCGCGGGTCCCGAGGCTCCCCATGAGCCGGCCGGAACTTGATTGTAACCTCAATGGGCGACGTCCGGGACTCCCGGGGATTCACCCCGCCAGCGGCGGCTTCAGTTCCAGGGGCTCCCCGTGGCCCGGCCAGTCCCGTCTGCACGGCGTTGCCGTTCAAGGACAAGATCAATGAATTGGCCGAGCGTCATGAGCCAGCCCCGGGCCCGCGGAGAGTAGCTGGAATGGATCGCGGCGGGAACAACGAGCCGCAGACTCTGCGAACGCATTTCTTCGGTCTGGGCGTCGCTGACCCCTGCCTCCAGCGTAAGCAGGTGCTTCTCCCGGATTCGCGCCGCCTCTGTGAGGATCTGCCGCCAGCGGTCCTTGCAGGTCGACTTCACGCCCAACATGGTCAGCAGAGCGGCGTCGAAGGAAAGGTCCCGGTACTCTGCTATTCCCGGAAACAGGAAATCGGGTTTCACGTTCCCCTCCGTTCTCGGGGTCCTGTCGAACCTGACGCCGCGCTTTCTGAGTATGGCTTCCGTGTGATGCTCCAAAGCTTGGCCGGCACGAGCCTTGCGCCGGTTGTGGAGGCTGAGCGAGTAGCTGATGAAGGTGTCCACGTCCTGGACAGCGGTGGGCAGTTGCCGGGAGACCAGATGCCGTTCCAGCGTCCTGAAAAGAAGTTCTTCCCAGTCCATCCATGCGAGCAGCAAGGCGTCCGGATCGTCGGCCGGTGGAACTGCCGGCAAGGTTTCACGGGCGAAGTGGGAGAAGACCGCAGTTCTGGGGAAACGTTCCCCGAAGGTCCTCAGCATCCGTTCAAGATGGGTCTCGGCTGGAGCCGGGCCCGGAACTCCGATCAGGTCGAGGATGAGCCGGCGCGCAAGATCGACTTCCCGCACCTCGTCAGCAAGATTGTCCCTGATGTGGAAACGGTCTGCGGCTGCCTCCTCCAACCCGAAGAGCCAGACAAGCTGTCGCTCGTAACTCGATCCCCGACGTGCAATGACTGCGACCAGGCTTTGGTCGCGAAGAAGGATCAGAACCAGGAGGTCGTCGACATCCGCCCGCTCGGCAGCGGCAGTCTCAGGAAAGTAAAGGCGGTACTCGGACCTTGTCGGATGCTGATCGCGGGCGTCGTACCAGGTCAGAAAACCTTCATCTGCTATCGGCTGGTCGAGCTCGTCACAAAGATACAAAAACCGTGCTTTAAACTTTTTCCTCTCAGTGCCGAGCAACTTCCGCAGGTCCGCCACCCCGTTGAACTCGTGCTGGTTGGAACGGTGGCGTAAGGCCTCCACACTGCTCAGCCGCTTGTGGGCGAGGCCAACCACGTGATCGGAAAGCAGACCCAGGCTCACCCGCGTATCTCCCCGGTGGGCTGACCACTCCGGAGCCAATCCGCGAGACGGTCTGCAACCAAACCGACCGCTTCCGGACCCTTTCCACGGATGGAGCATTCCCAGACCGTCATGACTCTGGTCCCCGCAGAGCTCAGTGCCATGATGACGGACCGATCACGCTCCCGATTTCGCCCGATCTTCTGCCTCCAGAAATCGGTGTTGGTTGATGGAAGACGGAACAGGGTGCAGTCGTGCCCGTGCCAGTAACAGCCATGGACGAAGATGGCCGCCCTGTATTTTGGCAGATACATGTCAGGGTGGCCGACCACGCAAGTTCCGTGAAGCCGGTACCGGAAGCCGCGCGCGAAAAGCGCCCTGCGGAGGAGAACCTCAATCCTCGTGTCGCGAGACCGGATCCGCGACATGATGCGGCTGCGCGTTGTCCTGTCCACAATATCGGTCATCAGAACAGCCGGTAGGGTTTGCGACACGGCGCACCCTGGAGGAAGACCACCATCCTGCGTGCTATGTGCTCGATCAGGGGAACCACCACCGAATTGCCGAACTGCTTGTACGCCCTGGTGTCCGAGACCACGATCGGGAAGGTGTCCGGAAAGCCCATGAGGCGGGCACACTCACGCGGCGTCAACCGCCTGGGATTGCGGCCTGCTCCACGATCCACGAGAATCTCCGAACCGTCCTTATAGTACCTTGCTGACAGCGTCCGTGCGCGGTCATCCGGGCCGACCAGACCATATCCGAAGCCATTCCCCTTGCTGCGATGTTTGGCGGCGTAGTCCTGCAGGTACCTCCAGAGGCGGTCCGACAGGACATACTTCTCCCGGACCTTTCCCTGCGGATCCAGGTAACGCCCCCCATCGCGGTCCAGCTCGGTGCCATCCTCCCGATGCAGGATGCTGCGCATTACCGGAGGGGGACCGTTCAAGGCGGGCGGGTCCATGTCTGAGAAGTCAAAGCCGCAGTCGTCCCGGAAACCGACCATGAGTATGCGTTCGCGATGCTGGGGCACGAACTGACCGCCGTCGAGCACCCTCCAGACCAGCGAGTAGCCCAGTTCGTCGCGCAGTGTCTGCCGGATGATCCTGAAGGTATTGCCCCGGTCGTGAGACACGAGGTTTTTCACGTTTTCAAGAAGAAATGCCCGTGGCCGGCTGGCACGGAGGATTCGCGCGACGTCGAAAAACAGTGTTCCCTGGGTGACGCAGGCGAAGCCATGCGGCCGTCCTAGGGCGTTCTTCTTCGACACCCCGGCGATGCTGAACGGCTGGCAGGGGAAACCCGCCAGAAGTATGTCGTGGTCCGGAATGTCCTCTTCGCATACCTGTCGGATGTCACCTACGATGGGATGGCTGTCGTCAGGGAAAGCACTCCCGTAAGTCTGCCGGCAGTAGCTGTCCCACTCGCTGGTGAAGACGCACTTTGCCCCAACCCGCTCGAACGCCAGCCGCATGCCCCCGATCCCGGCAAACAGGTCAATGAAGGTGAGGCGGGAGCATGGACTGTAATCCTCGCCAGGCCGCCAGGAAGGACTCAGAGACTCTGCCACAGCGTCAGTCGCGGCACAGCAGCGTCCCGACTGCGGAAACGTACCACTTTCCAGAAGGGTCTGGCCACCCCATTCCTGACTGTCCATGGAACGTGATGTTACTTCCGGGGAGTGACGTTCCCGAGGCACTCGGCTTGGCAGCAGGAGAATACCGGACAAACGCTTCGGCGCAAGAACAGCTCGAAGAAGCCCGGCCACACCGGGAAGCCCTGCAAGACCTGATTTGAAGGATGGTCGCCAATCACAGCTCCTTGCGCAGCGGCCACGGGCCGCCTGGCGAGATCGGCCTGCCGAAGACGAAAGACGGACGATTGGCGCCTCTTCCCTTGATACCTCACAGAATCTGGCCCTAGAATCTCTCTTCGTTGTTTACATAGACCGTGATGACCAGGAGGACGGATGTACCGCTGGCACTTCAACCGGTTGAGACCTGCTGACAAGGTGCGCGATCCGGTCCAGGGGGAGTTTTTTGCTGCCGACGCCATCGGCAACCCAGCCGAGGCCCTGGTCAGGGAAGGCATTCAGAATTCGCTTGACGCCCGCGACCCCTCTCGCGAGGGCCCAGTGGTCGTAAGAATCTGTCTCAGCAGTGCCGGTCAGAGCCTGCCAGCCGACGATCTGCAGCCGTTTCTCGAAGGCCTTCGTCCTCATCTCGAGGCTCCGGGAAATGGCTTGCGTACGATCCCCGAGTACGGTGAACCCTGCCACTACCTGCTGTTTGAGGATTTCGGAACGACCGGCCTTACCGGAGACGAGAGAGAGTGGCAAGTGAGAGATGGTGCCCGCAGCAACCATTTCTACCATTTCTTCCGGGCCGAAGGTCGCTCGCCGAAAGGGGAACAGAAGCGGGGCAGATGGGGTGTAGGCAAACAAGTGTTTCTGCGGGCAAGCCGGATCAATACGGTCTTCGGCCTGACCGTTCGTGCTGACGACAGGAGGAAACTCCTGATGGGCATGACGGTGCTCAAGTCCCATGACCTCGGTGGCGAACTGTTTGGTCCCGATGGCTGGTTCGGATTCCGGGAGTACCAGAACGAAAGCCAACTGGTCCTCCCGATCGAAGATGAACAATTTGTCAGCAGGTTCTCAAGTACCTTTAACCTGATCCGCAAGAGGGAGGCGGGTCTAAGTATCGTGGTCCCCTGGTGTGACCTGGATTCCCAAGCCGGAGTGGCAAACGTCACTGCCGCAGTTCTCAGAGGCTATTTCTGGCCGATTCTGAGGGGACAGCTTGAGGTGCGGGTTCAGGTCGGAGAGCATGAGACTCTTCTTGACGCCACCAGTCTGATGGCTGAGCTCCAGCGGATGGCAGAGAGCAGTTGCGAGATTGATCCCGCTTTGATGGCGACGATTGGGCTTGCGCAGTGGGCGATGTCGGTTGAGGAAGACCACTTCTTCCAGCTCGGCATCCCGCCGGACGGGAGTTGGAAATGGTCGGATCAAGTGTTCCCGCCTGGAGTCATCGAGGAGGCGCGGGCACGATTCCTGGGTGGTGAGAAGCTGGCCCTCCGGGTGCCCGTAGAGATAAAGAAAACTGGATGCTCCCCGCAGCCGTCCCATTTCGATGTGTTCCTGCAGCGTGAAAGTCGTGACGGCAGCTTCCAGCCCGTCTACCTCCGGAACGGGATCATCATTCCCGACGTGAAGAGATCCCGTATTCCCAGGGGGGTCCTCTCGATAGTCGTCGCGGACGATGGACCGGTCGCCGCCTTTCTCGGCGACGCCGAGAACCCGTCTCATACGCAGTGGCAAAAGGACAGCTCCAACTTCCGCGGCAAGTATGACCGCGGCCCCACACTCCTGAACTATGTCATTCAGAGCGTGGGAGAAATCACGAAGGTTCTGCTGATGGAGGATCGCCAGGAGGACCGGGAGCTGCTAAAGGATTTCTTCTCCATTCCGGCGCCCGAACCCAGTCCTGAGAGGCAGACCACCAAGAAGAATGGCACCGGACCGGAAGTTCCGATGCCACCCGAGCACATCCCGCCGAGCATTGAGATTCGCCACGTCAAGAACGGATTCTCCGTCTGCAATGGCATCGGCGACAGGTTTCAACTTCCTGCCACAATAAGGATCCGCGCCGCTTATGCCGTCCGGAGTGGTAACCCGTTCAAGAAATACCGGCGCGAAGATTTCGCCTTCGACGACGCCCGGAATATCCGTTTCGATTGCTACGGTGCGGAAATCCTCTGGAGGCTGGGAAATGCCGCACAGGCGAAAGTCCATATCAGAGATTTCCGCATCTCCGTGAGCGGGTTCGATACGAATCGCGACCTTCGTGTGAGTGCTGAAATCGTGGAGGGAAGCGCTTGACAGTTCGGACACTTAATTTCACTGGACGAGTCCGACTCGCACGCAGAGATGTGCAGATCAGGATAAATCAGCAAGGGAGTGGCTTGGTTCTTGAAGCCTCGTTGAACCTTGACGCCTACGGCCTCGACGGCGCGGCCCGGGTCTTTGTCGAGGCTTACCGACACGCCCAGTACAAGAGGTTTGATTTTGGAACAGTCAGCGCCCTGCGTGCTCCAGACGACCGCTCCTTGAGTGAGTTTGGCGTTGCCGACGGGATTCTGTTTCGGGTCAAGGTTGTCAGCTTCTCTGCAGAGGTCAAGGGCCTGATCCTTGCCCAGGCCGACCAGATAAGACCACGAAGCGCGGACCACCGCCCGGACCAGATCCCCCTTCTTCCGGTGACACCGGACGAGGATCTTGGGGACGAGGTGTGGCGTCTTGACTTCGGGGACCAGGAGACGTCGCTCAGAGTGAACTCGTCGTTTGTCGACTGGCGGGGCCTTGTCTGCGACCCTGCCTTTGAAGCGCTCGTCTTGCCTTGCATCCTGAGGACTGTCATCACTCACATATGTCTGAATGAGCAGCACCGTGACACCGAAGACGCGGACGACTGGAGATCACGCTGGCTCAGGTTTGCGTGTAGCTTGACCTCGAACCCGCCGCCGCCCGGGGACGAGGATGCACAGGAGAGGTGGATAAACGATGTTGTTCAGAGGTTCTGCAGGAAGCACCATCTGCTCGCCAAGGCTCGGCCTCTCCTGGATGGAGGGCGCTGAACGATGAGACTTCGCAGGTTCAATGAATCAGGGATGGCGGCCTTCAACGTTTTTCTCGATTCTTTGTCCGGTGAGCCTGAGTGCTACGGGGATCCGCCCCTCCTCACCGACCCGAAACTGACGGAGCCGAAGATGCCGCCAGCGGAAGTAGAGCATCGGACGTTTGGCAGCCGCCTCGCGGCGACGGAGTATCTTTTCACGGTATTCAATGAGGCGGGCATCACAATGCCAGAACTCGATCGGGGGCTGTGGGCCTGGCTGTCGCTGCTATATTTTGACGAGCTCTGTCCCAAAGACGATCGGGGCCGTCGCAAGCCTGGAGATCGCGCACGCTGGATACCGCAAACCGAAAGCTCCCGTGAGTACTACCGCCATCTTCTGGCCGGTCCCTACCGAATCTTCGTTGCCCATCGAGACAACCCGCATTGCGCCCGGCTGGTGCTCTCCGGGCCGCTGCACACTCCAGGGGAGTTGGTCGAACAGCTCGCCTCGAGAAAGGAGTACATCACCAACCCCGGCATCATGGAGGCTGCAGCCAGGCTGTACTTCGATCCAGTCGCGAATCGCCCCCGTCCCGGAGCGACTACAACGAACAGAGGAGGGACCATCAGGCGGTTCATTGATGTGCTGCGACAGCTCGACTGCACGTGGGACCTCTATTCTTTCACGGCAGACGACATTCTGGACAAGCTGCCCCGGGAATTCGACCGTTTCAAGGTCTTCGCCGGGCGGGCAACGGGAGCCTGAACAGCCTCAGCGGGAGCGCAGGCGGGACAGGACTTCACTGGAAGGAATCTGGGACTGGCTGGCCAGACGGTTCTGTTCCAGGATCGCCTCGTATACTTCCCGGCGATGCACCGGAATCCGCCGCGGGGCGGCGATCCCCACCTTGACCTGCTCGGCCCCCACCGAAAGGATCGTCACCTCGATGTCGTCCCCGATCATCAGGCTTTCGCCGGTACGGCGCGTGAAAACCAGCATGCTTACCCCATCCTACCTCAGGACGGGTTCCGCCACCGAGTACGAACTCTGCACCAGGATCACCTGGGCCGCCCGCATGTTGGCGGTGTTGATGACCAGGGGAGCAAACAGATTGGCCGTCACCGCCTCCGGACGGTCCGCCAGCGTCAGGATGCTGTAGCTCAGCCCGTCCTCGGGCCGCTGCAGACCCAACGCCTCCTGCTGCTCAGGACTCAACGTCACCTGGTAATCCTCCCGGACCAGGCGCGGATCGATCAGCGGAAAGGAAACCAGCCCGTTGTCTACGGACTGCAAAAACCGGACCGGCTCAAACTCCGGATTCTCAACCAGGACGAAGCTCTGCAGCTCGCGAAACCCCGGTATCCCGCCCTCCACCCGGATCACATCCTCGGGACGATACCGGATGGTCCCGAACTTCGCCGTCTTCAGCTCCACCATCCCCACCCTCAGCCCATCACGTCGAAGAGATTTCCCTGACGCAGCCGCCCTCCAGCAGCCAGCGAGGCGTTCAGTGCCGTCTCCGACTGTACCATGCGGGAAATCGCTTCCGCCATGTCCGCATCTTCCGCCGCCGCCACTTCCGCCGTCAGGTCGAACATTCTCTGGTCGAGCCGTGCTTCGGCAGCCTCGATGCGGTTCAAGCCCTGGCTGATTTTGAAACGGGCAAGGTCGATCACCTTCCCCGCCTGGTTGACTTCCGCCATGGCCGCCCGGGCGGCGTCCGTGTCGTTGGCCTCCAGGGCGTTGATCAGACGCTGGATGGAGTTAAGCAGGTCGCCGTTGGGATCGCTGAAGACCTCCGAACCATAGACGTTGACGTCCACCAGTTCGCCGTCCACCACCTCGATCCGCATCCGTGCCGTATTTCCCTGGTACTGCCAGACACCCCCCACCTGCTGCACCGGGTCCTGATCCACCTGCGAGCCGGAGAACAGGAACTTCCCATCCACCGTGGTGCGCGCCACCTGGACCACCCCTTCCAACACCCCCTTCAGCTCTCCGGCAATCGCCAGACGGTTCTCGGGGCTGGTGGTGTCGGTGACGGCAAAGGCCGCCCGCTCCACGACCTTGGTGGCGACATTGCGCAGCGTGTTCAGGGCCGAGGCGGCGTTGCCAAGCTGGGCCCGGGCACGACTGATGTTGCGGAAATACTGGTTGACGCGCGACATCTCATCGCGTACCCGCAGGATCCGGGCCGCGTCGGCGGGACTGTCCGACGGCTGGTGAATGCGCTTGCCGGTCGCCACCTGGCGGTTCCACTCGACCCAACGACTGCGCGCCTGCTCCAGATTCCGGAGGTAGTCCTGAATGATGCTGTTTTCGGAAACTCTCATGGTTCATCCCCCTCCGTCCGGGCACCGGCGGCCGTACGCCGTCCAGCCTACTTCACCAGGTTCAGCGTCTCCTCCAGCAGTGAGTCCAGGACACGGATCAGCTTGGCGCTCGCCTGGTAAGAACGCTGGTACTGCATCAGGTTCACCGCTTCCTCGTCCAGCGACACCCCTGACACCGACTCCCGCTGGCTCTTCAACTGGTTCAACACCTGGTCCTGGAGCTGAAGATTCGAGCGTGCACTGCGGGACGCCAGACCCGTCCGGAAAAGAAGCTGGGAATAGAAATCCCTCAGGGTCTGGTCTCCCAGCCCCGCGATGCCCTGGTCCCGCAGATCGGCCAACGCCTGCGCGTTGGCCCCATCGCCGATGGCCCCCGGCGCGCCGGCCGCCGCCACCAGACGGGGATCGCTCAGACTGACGGCCAGGGTTGAAGCCTCAGCGCCGGCGGTGACACTGAAAAACGCGGAGCCAGGATCGCCGTTCAGATCGTAGCCGTTGCCGTGAACCTGGTTGACGGCGGCCGCCAGCTCCCGAGCCAGGTCGTCCAACGCCTCCCGGGTCTCAGCCAGATTCTCCCGCTGGAACGAAACCAACCCTCCCAGCTTTCCCGACCCGAAATCGGCGGTGATATCGACGCCATTCAGCTTGACCACCGCACCCTCCGAGGCCTGCTCCACCGAAAGGCTGGAGGCCACACTGCCCACCAGCAGAAGTTTCCCCGTGGAGGTGGAGATGATCATGTTGTTGGAGTCGTCCACCTGGATCTGGACGTCCACCAGTTCTGAAAGCTCACCCAGCAGCTTCTGGCGTTCGTCATACAGGGTTCCGCCGTCCAGACCGCGGTTCAGCAGGGGTACCAGCTTGGCGTTGACCTCTCCGATCTGTCCCAGCAGGTCGTTGACGCTGTGGACGACATCGGTGATCTGCGTCCGGATGCTCTGGTCCAACTGATTGAGCTGGCTGGAAGCATTGCGGAAGGCCCATGCCAGTTGGCCGGCCTCCGCCAGTACCGACTCCCGCAACGCCAGCGAGGAGGGATCGCCGGAAAGCTCCAGGAAGGAATCGAGGAACCGGGAAAGCTGTTCCGAAATGTTGGCGCCCTCCGTCCCCGCCACCAGCGTTTCGAGCTGGCTGAGCGCGGTGCGGCGGCCGTCATAGTAGCCCAGGGCCTGGCTCTCGGCGAGAATCCTGCTTTCCAGATAGGCATCACGGATGGACTCGATCCGCTCGATGTCGGCTCCGGTGCCCAAAGTTCCGAAAGTTCTCACCTCCACGTCGCTGCTGGTGAACACGACCCGCCTGCGACTGTAGCCCTCCGTGTTCACGTTGGCCACATTCTCGTTGACGACCTGGATCCCCGTCTGCATGTTGGACAGGGTCCGGAGGCTCATCTGCAGTGCACCGAATATTCCGCCCATGGCTTATGCCCTGACCCCTCTGACGGGCGCGGCATGGTTTTCCGCCCGATGCAGCATCGCCGCGCCGTCGTAGCTGGAACTGCCGCCGAACATGGCCTCCAGCATCCGATCCGTATAACCCAGGGAATTCTGAACGAACCGCCGGTTCCGTTTGAGCAGGGTTTGCAGCTCCGCCACCGTTCGCCGCAGCTCCTGGACAGCTTCCCGCAGGACGGTGCGTCCGGAACGCTCCAGGGGCCCCCCGGCCTGCGGCAGCGTGCCCAGACCCGCCAGCCAGTTCCGGATTTCCGCCACGTGGCGCTCCGAGCGGGTACGGGAGGCTTCCACCCCGTCCAGATCACCCGCCAGATAAAGCTCCACGCAGTGAGTTTCCTCATCCAGCAGCCCCTGGTAGAGCCGGACCAGTGCCTGAATTGTCTCGGCCAAGGTTTCCGTTTTCATACGCGCAAGTCGATGTGCACCTTCTGTTCGGGAGCTTCCTCGTTTTCTGAAGGCTCCGGGTGTGAGTCCTCGTGAGTCTCGGAGTTTGAGGGCGGCTGGGGGTCAGGTTTGCGCTTGCGACGGCCGGACGGGTGTTCCGCCTCCACCTGCTGCCAGCGGCTCTGAATTCTGGCGATCTCGTCGATCATGGCGCCTCCTCGGAAGCCTCCGAGCGAGTACCAGACCGTTCAGACCGTCCGCGGTTGCAGGTTCAGACGCTTCTGTCGATCAGGCCGCCGGTGATCATCGCTTCGGCGACTTCCTGAGCCTTGATGTTGTAGGTCCCGGCCTCGATCCGGGATCGCAACTCGGCGATACGCTCGGCCCGGACTTCCGGAGACTCTCCCGCCCTGTACGTCAGCTCCTGAAGCTCTCGGCCGGCAATGGACAGCTCCAGGCGGTCCCTCTGAACGGAGGGATCCTCGGCTTTGGCCACATCCGGCGGCACCACCGCTTCCCGTTTCGGAGTCTGGTAATCCGGCCGAAGGTAGGGATTGTTTCCGTCGATCTTCATGCAAATCGTCCTTTGCAGACACGAACCAAGCTCACGCCTATCTTATCGGAGCCACCCCCACAAACTTTAGTCGATCCCGACACTCGCGCCGCCCTCATCGCCCTTCCACCTCCAGGTGCAGGTGCGGGCCGGTCGAGCGTCCCGTGCTGCCCACCTCACCAAGCTTCTGACCTCTCTGGACCTCCTCTCCCTCCTGAACATGAATGTCCTTCAGGTGAGCGTAGCGGACCCGGTTGCCCCGCGAGTCCTCGACGATCACCGTCCTGCCATAACTGCCCTGCTCCCCACTGAAGACCACACGGCCGCCGGCCACCGAAAGCACCTCGGTGCCCTCGGGAGCGGCCAGATCCAGGCCCCGGTGGTATCGCCATTCCGTTGTGAACGGATCCCGGCGCCAGCCAGGTCCCGAACTGTACTCGAATCCCTCCACCATGGCGGTGAGCCGGCGTCCTGCGGCAGCCAACTGTATCGGGGCCGGATCGGGGGACGGATCGGGGGACCGCGGGACGGCCGCCGCTCCCCCGACACCCTCCGGCATTGCACCGGCCTCCGCGGCTTCCGCCTGCGCCCCTTCCAGATGCCGCAACAGCGGCGCCGCCAGACCGATTCCTCCCTGCAGCGCCAAGGCCCGGGCAACCGCCTGATCCATCATCGACGTATAGATGTCCTGTCCGGCCGACTCCTCGAAAATGCCGTCCGAGCCCACCGTTTCCCGCATCACGGAAAGGAGCTGGTGCAGGAAGATCGCCTCGAACTCCTGGGTCAGTTTCTTGAGCGAAGGCGACTGCTCCCGGGAGCCGGAAACCCGATCGAACTGGATCTGCGCTACCGCAGTCAGATCTGCCGACATGGCGCTTCTTCAACCTCCTGGCTTGCCGCCCGCGTCAGATGATTTCCAACTCCGACTGCAGGGCTCCAGCCGCCTTGATCGCCTGCAGGATGGCCAGGATGTCCCGCGGCGTGGCGCCGATGGAGTTCAGGGCGCGCACCACCTCCTCAATGGAGGTGCCTTCCCCGATCCGCAGGTTCTGCGCCTGCCCTTCCTGGACTTCCACCGTCTCCTGCGGCACCACCACGGTCTCACCCTGACCGAAGGGAGCAGGCTGCGAAACCGCATACTGGGTGCCGATCTGCACCGTCAGGGAGCCGTGGACGATGGTGACCGGACCGATCCGGACATCGCCACCGAAAACCACAGTTCCCGTCTTCTCGTTGAGGACCACCCGGGTCTTGCGGTCGACTTCCAGCGACTCGTTCTCGATGAGGGTGATGAAATCCACCATCTGGTTGCGGTACTGCTCGGGCACCGCGATCTCCACCGTCCGGCTGTCCAGCGGATGCGCCACTCCCGATGCCAGCCGCGCATTGATGACCGAAGCGGCTCGGCTGGCGGTGGTGAAATCGTCCTGGTGGAGAACCAGACGCAACAGCGGCCTCCCCTGCAGCTCGAAGTTCACTTCCCGCTCCACCAGCGCTCCCTCGGGGACCCGCCCCGCCGTCGGCTGGTTTTTCTGAACCGCGCTGTTGGAGGTCCGCACCGCAAACCCTCCGATGGACACCGGCCCCTGGGCCACCGCGTAAACCTCTCCGTTGGGGGCTTTGAGGGGCGTCATCAGCAGGATTCCTCCCTGCAGGCTGGCGGCGTCGCCGATGGAGGCCACCGTGACGTCGATCTTGGTGCCCACCCGCGCAAAGGGGGGCAACGTCGCCGTCACCATGACCGCGGCGGTGTTGGACACCTGCACCGAGCGGGGAGGGACCACGATGCCTTCCAGATTCAGGAGGTTCGCCAGGGTCTGGGTAGTGAAATAGGTCTGCCGGCTGTCTCCGGTTCCGTCCAGCCCGACCACCAGTCCGTAACCCATCAACTGGTTCTCGCGAACTCCCTGGATGCGGGCCACATCCTTCAGCTTCGCCGGCGCCCCCCAGACTGACCCTGTCAGCAGAATCACCGCCGACAGCAGCAGCCTCGCAAGCCCGACGGGGCGTCTTCGGCCGCCGTCGCCGCAACGCCCCGCCTCAGCCCTCTCTCCGCCCCTCTTCGAACCTGACCATTTCCACATGACTGACTCCTAAAACGGCCATATCCCCGACAGGATCTTGAACAGGACTCCCGGTTTCTGGGCATCGCTGACGATCCCCCGCCCTGTTACCTGCAGCTCCATCTCGGCGATCCGGGACGACAGCACCGTGTTCTCGGGGCCGATGTCCGCCGGCCGGATAACCCCCCGCAGGGTGACGATCTGACGCTCTCCGTTGACCAGGACCTCCCGGTTGCCCTCGATCAGCATGTTGCGGTTGGGAAACACTTCCACCACCCGGGCGCTGAGGGTTGTAGAGAGCACGGTCTTGCGCGAGGTGGCGGCGTCCCCGGAAAACTCGGAGTTCTGGCTGGTGGAGATGAGGTTCGGCAGTTCGGTGATCCGCCGTTCCAGTCCCGCCAGACTGCCATACTGCTTGTCCACCGAGGAGCTCTTGGCGGACTCGGTGGAGGCTTCGCTTACCGCCGAGGTCGATTCCAGCACCTGGATGGTCACCACGTCCGCGATCCGGCGTGCCTTCACATCACGAAAGGCGTCGGCATAGCCGGCCTGGCCGGTCCAGACCGAACCGTCGTCCTCTCCCTGGTCGACTTCCAGGCCCCGTGCCAGGCGCACGTAGTCCTCCAGACCCCGGTTCACCGAGGCCTCCCGGCTGGAGGGCCCGCAGGCAGCCGCCAGACCGCAGACCAGCAACACCGCCCACGGCAGACCCGACCCCATCACCAATCCCCGCTGCCTTGACGCCAACATCATCGACCTCCAGCCAGATCAATCCGGACTTCACCGGTACCCACCACCTTCGCTGTGACCACTTCCCGGCTGTCCAGGTTCTGCACCAGGATGGACTCTCCCTGCCTGCCGGCCTGCCGGGCTCGCGCCGACGCGCTGATGGAAAATGTCGGCCCCACTGCGGTCAGGGTCACGATGTCGCCGGCCCTCACCAGCAGCGGGCGCTGGAGATCCCGCAGCCGCAGGACCGCCCCCGGTGCCAGGGGGCGGCGGGCCACCAAACCGTCCAGGCCTTCCAGACTGCTGAGACAGCCTTCCAGATCCACCAGCTCCTGATCCATCAACTCCACATCCCCGCTCTGCACGGTCTGGCCGAAACTGAGGGGGCGGCGGACGACGGCCACCTTGCCCCGGGCCTTGGCACGTACTCTCGCCCAGTGGCTGCGCTGAAGCTTTCCGTCAACCAGCAGATCCACCTTCAAGGTGACACCGTCCAGGCGCGCAGGCGTCCCCCGGGCATCCACACGCACTTCAACCTGTCCCTCAGGGAGAACCAGATCGCGGGGCGCTTCCAACTCTTCAATAGTCACGGAAAAGGCCGGCCAGGCCTGCAGATAGTGGTTCCGGACCGTGGTTTCGATCAGCCCCTCCGCCAAGCGGCCGGCGGCCCGGGTCACCAGGACCCGCTCCGGCAACTCCACAGCCTCGACCGTGACCCCGGCCCGCGCCAGCATCCCCTGCAGCTCAGTCCGGGAAATCCAGCGGTAGTGACCGGGATTGGGAGCGTAGCCGAGCCGGACCGCCGCCGCGGGTGAAGCCGGGTTACCACCCAGGAGATCTCCCAGAGTGATCGACTCCCCCCGCACCTCGACGCGGTCGGGCACCGTTCCCCGGACGTCCGTGAGATCGGATGACGCCGCAACCGTGGCGGCCGAGCCGGCCCGGAACAGAACCAACAGCCCGATTGTCAGGCTGGCAGTGGAGCGCATTTCGGAACTCCTACCGGATCATCCCATTGACCTGCTGGAACAGGTTGTCGGCGGTTCTCACCACTTTCGAACTGGCCTCGTAAGCCCGCTGGCTCACGATCAGATCGATCATTTCCTTGACCACGTTGACGTTGGAATGCTCGATGAAACCCTGCAGCAACGTCCCGATCCCGTTCTCTCCCGGACTGCCGGTCACGGGGTCGCCACTGGCCGCCGTCTGCAGGAACAGGTTGCGACCGATCCCGTTCAGGCCAGCCGGGTTGGAAAACACCGCCAACTGGATCCGTCCCACCTGCTGCACATTGGTCTGTCCCGGCAGATTCACGGAAACCGTGCCGTCGGCGGCCACACTGATCTTGGTGGCTTCGCGGGGGATGGATACCTGGGGTTCCAGGGGGTCGCCGGAAGCGGTGACCAGGTTGCCGTTGCGGTCCAGGTGGAGGGCGCCTCCGCGGGTGTAGGCGATCTGACCGTCCGGCAGTCGCACCTGGAAGAACCCGCGGCCCTCGATCACCAGGTCCAGTTCGTTTCCGGTCTCCACGTAGTCGCCCTGCAAGAAGATGATCTCGTTGGACACGGCCCGGGTACCCAGCCCGATCTGCAGGCCGGTGGGGACTTCCGTCGACGTGGAAGCGTTGCTGCCTGGCGCCACCAGATTCTGGTAAAGCAGGTCCTGGAACTGCGTCCGCCGCTGTTTGAAGCCCGTCGTGTTGACGTTCGCCAGGTTGTTGGCGATGTTGTCGATGTTCAACTGGAGGGCTTCCATTCCGCTGGCTGCACTGTAAAGAGATCTCAACATGGTCTTCTCCTCCCGGCTCCGGGCTACACCCGCCCGAGCTCGTTGATCAGCTTTTGGTCGACGTCCCGGGTCAGGGACCGGATCGCCTGGGACAACATCTCGAAATTGCGCATGAGACCGACCATCTCGGTGACGGCCTTCACGGCGTTCACATTCGCCTGTTCGATGAACCCCTGCACCACATTGAGCTCGCTGGGGGGAAGCTCCTGGGCACCAGGCTGCGCCTGAAACAGGGATCCGCCCTGGGGGATCAGTGCTCCGGCATTCGCAAAAGCCACGATCTTCAGGCGTCCCACCTCATTGCCATCCACCGCCAGCCTTCCGTCGGAAGCCAGTTCCACCCGGCCTTGAGGCAGGAGGATGGGCCGTCCCTGGGGGTCGTTGGAGACTCCCAGAACGGGGAAGCCGTCAACGGTCTGCAGCCGGCCTTCGGGCCCCAACGAGAAGTCTCCGTTTCGCGTGTAGCGGACACCCTGCGGGGTGAGCACCGTGAAGAAACCGTCGCCCAGGAGAGCGAAGTCGAGAGGGTTGCCCGTCTCCTCGATGCTTCCGCCCGAGAAATCGGTCACCGTTCTGGTACGGACCTGGGGGCTGTTGATGGCTTCTCCCAGGGGTGTCAGGCTCTCGTCCTCCAGCGTGGAGATGAGTTCATAGTAGAAGCGGGTCTGCTTGAATCCTGTGGACTGGAGGTTGGCCAGATTGTGGGAGATGGCCTCCAGTGCCTCCGCCTGGCTCTGCATCCCGGCATAGGCCATGTAGATCGAGTGGCTCATGCTGACAACTCCTTACGCATCCGCCGTACCCATCTGAAAATTGAGCAATTCCGTGGCTTTCACCGCACTGAAACCGCTGCCTCAGGCAAACTTTGCCCAGGGCGGGCGGCAAAATCCTCCGCTTGCCGCAACCTCACGAAGCAGTCCAGCCGCCGGCGCTTCAAGTGGATGCGGCCCCAGAAACCCCGATCGTAGCTGCCGAGCTGGAGTGACTTCCCCCGGTGCCGCCGGAGCTGCCTGATCAGAAATTCCGCGATCTGCCTTGCGTTCCGGGTGGCTTCGATGCACACCTCCCGGTCCCGGCGCGGTAGTGCGAGATATTCGGCGAACACGCGGTCGAAGGAGCCGTCCTGGACCAGGAAGATGCGGACGTCATACCCCAGCATCTTGCGGATCAGATGGCAGAGATGAACCTTCACCGGACTGCGGGCCGCCAGCATCAGCGTCGAGGTCCGGGCGTCGAAGTCGAACGGGAAGACGCGGAAGTCCTCGCTCAGCCGGCGTGGGATTTCCAGGCAGAAAGGCTGGCCCACCGGCAGCTTCACCTCGCCCACCCACGGAACTCCCTGCTGTTCGCTGAGGGCCGCCGTAAGCTGGGCCTCGGTGCAGAACCCCATGCGGATCACCACGGACCCCAGCGCTCCGCCGCGAGTCCGCTGACATTCCAGGGCATCGGCAAGCTGGCTGCCGGTGATCAGTCCCTTCTGGACCAGCAGAGCGCCGATCCGGACGCGATGCGTGGAATCCAGCTCGGTGAGGGGGAACTCCAGACTTCGTCCAACCCATTCGCGCACGGCCATCCCCAGGCAACGGTCTCCACAGGTCCAGGCCTGGTCGAACCAGTACCCCCGGGGCCAGGCGATCCCCACCAGCGGAGCACGCCTCATGAGGCGTCCGCACTCAGTGCAGCGGAGTTCGGTCATGTTGCTTCTCCGCCCGGTTGAAGTTCGCCCGGAGGCCCAGCAGGAGCTCGGTTTCACCCAGGGGCAACCGGAGCTTGCGGGAGATGTCGCGGGGGTCCAGGCCCATCTGGGCCAGGGAGTAAACCTGGTGGCGCTTGTCCAGACGGGTCACCGGTTCCGGCTCCGGCCGCGGGTAGGCAGCCCGGGACTCCTCCCGCAACCAGCGGCACAACTCCTCCCGCTGGGACTGATGTACCTGCAGACAGGCCTGGATCCGCCCTTCCAGTTCGGCCGTACGGGTCGCCAGGGCCTGGCCCATGCGCTGCTCGAGCTCCCGGGCCCAGGCCGGTATCCGCCGCTGGCGATTCACGACCCAGAGGGCCTGGGCCAGCCCAAGCAGGACCAGTGCCAGGTTGATGACCAGCAGGTATTGTGTCCACGTGCTGCCGATGGCGTTCCAGGTCATGATTCCCCTCCCAATGAAGCAATCCGGTCCGCTCGGTCGACGATGCGGGTGATTTCGATCCCGTAGTAACCGTCGACATCCACCACCTTGCCCCAGGCCAGAACCTTGTCGTTAACCTTCAGGACCACAGGCTCGTCCGCCAGCTTGTCCAGCTCGATCAGCGATCCCGGCCCGTACTTGAGCACTTCCGCCAGCGGCCGGCGGGTGCTCCCGAAACTGACCGTCACGGGAAGCTGCAGGTCGAGGATCCGCTGCAGGTTCTGCCGGTAGGGATCCGCTTCCGGCGCTTCGCCGTTGGTCTCTTCGATCGGCTCTTGCAATTCGTCGTTGGCAGCCATGTTGCACCTCGTCATCCGACGCGGACTGTCCGATGGTCCCGCGCCACCACGATGTCGCCGAAAAGGGTACGGCGACCATTGACCAGCACCTCGGCCGGCTCCCCAACCATGTGTTCCAGCTTCAGGATGTCTCCGGGCTTGAGACTCAACAGATCATCCAGGGTGATGGGGGTGACCCCCAGCCGAGCCTCCAGCTCGGTCTGGAAGGTGAGTGCCAGCTCCTTGACCCGATTCACCGTCTCCACCAACTTTTCTCGGCTCTCCACCTGGCGCTGGTGGCTGACCTGGTCCTGGAGCGTCTTCAGCAGGTTGGTGGGAAGGCCCCAGTACATCGTCCCTTCCGTCTGGCCGATCCTCATCGCCATCCCCAGCACCACCATCACCTCGTTGGGGGGATAGATCCTGAGCAGTCGGGGACGGGTCTCGCGGTTGTCGATCTCGATCTCCACCTCGGAGACCCGGCTCCACGCGTGGCGAAGCTCCCGGCAGAACACAGCGACGGCGGTTTCCACGATGTTCTGTTCCAGGTCGGTGATCATGTTGCGGCCGCGGGTCTCGCCGGTAGGGGAGCCGCCCAGCATCACCGACACGATGGAATTGACCAGCGGCGGCTCCAGGCACACCGCCACATGCTGGGAATGGGGTTTCACCTCCAGGTACCAGATCGATGATGGTTCCGGCAGGCTTTCGATGAAATCGCCATAGAAGACCTGCTCCACATCATGGAGCTTGAACCCCACCTGGGTTCTGAAGTTGTGGGAGAAGGTGGCGCTTCCCTTGTGGGCAAAGGCATCGAAAATCAGCAGCAGCGCCGCCTCCAGCTCCTTGCTGAGCACCTGGGCCCGGGTCATCGGGAACAGGTACCCCTCCTGGTCGAGAGAACTCAGGTGCTTCTTCGAAGTGCGCTCTCCGGCGGCGGGTTTGGGTTCCGCGGCGGGCTTGGGCTCCTCCTTGCCCACCGCCGCCAACAGAGCGCTGATCTCTTCTTGCGAAAGGACTTTCTCGCTCATCTATCGGTGTCCTTCCTTGCGGCCCAGCACCGACTGCAGGCGCCCGCGCATCCGCAGCACCGCCCGGGTGTGCAGTTGGCTGACCCGCGACTCGTTGACGCCCAGGATCTGCCCGATCTCCTTCATGGTGAGCTCTTCCTTGTAGTACAGGCTCAGGATGAGCTGCTCCCGTTCCGGCAACTGGGCGATGGCCCTGGCCAGAAGGTCCCGCATCTCCCGGCGGCTGACCGCCTCAAAAGGAGAATCGGTCGGCGAGATCGGCGAGTAATGCAGAGGGAGATTGTCGGCTTCGAGCCCTTCCTCTTCCGCCTCGCCTGAACGGAAGTGCCCGATGGTCAGACCGTTGAGCTGGTCCAGCAGGCTCTGAAACTCGGACAGTGAGATTCCCAGTTCAGCGGCCATCTCCTCGTCGTTGGCGGCGCGTCCCAGTCTCTGTTCCAGCCGGGCGTAGGCCTGCTCCACTTCGCGGCTGCGGCTGCGCAGGTCCCGGGGAGCCCAGTCAAGGCCCCGCAGATTGTCGAGGATCGCTCCACGGATCCGGACGCTGGCATAGGTCTTGAACGAAACCCCCTTGGAAGGGTCAAACTTCTCGTACGCATCCAGCAGACCGATAACCCCCGAGCTGATCAGATCCTCGAGCTGCACCTCCGGTGGCAACCGCATGGCCAGCCGCTGGGCGATGAAACGGATCTGGGGCATGTGATCGAGGATCACCTGGTTGCGCTCGGCGATCCGTTGCGCCTGATAGGTCTCCAGCTTGGCGACATTGCTTGGCATGATGCTTCCTACCCCACTTGCTCGAAAAGACGATCGAGTTGAGCGGCCGCCGGCCGATACTTCATGAGCGTCTCCGCCAGCCGCAGGAAACACCGGCTGGTCTGGGTGCGGGGGTGGCTGATGAGCAACGGCTCCTGGCGCCGCACGGATTCCCCCACCTTGGGATCCCGGGGAATGGAACCGAGAAACCCGATTCTCTGGCCCAAAAACCGGTCCACCACGTATGCAAGCTGCCGGTGGACCTCCGCCGCCTCTTCGGAGTCCGCAGCGGCGTTGACCAGCAGATGAACGTCTTTGCCGTTGTCCTTCCGGAACAGGACCTTGATCAGGGCGTAGGCATCCACAATGGCGGTGGGCTCCGGCAACGAAACCACAATCACGCGCTGCGCCGCGTTCAACAGGCGGATCACGTTGTCGGAAATGCCTGCGGCGGTGTCGATGAGCAGGAAGTCGTAATCCTTCACCAAGTCAGTGAGCTGGTCCAGTAGAAGCTGGCGCTTGCGTTCGCCCAGTTCAGTCAGCTCCTGGATGCCGGAGCTGGCCGGGATGACGTGGATGCCTTCCGGCCCTTCCATGACAATCGAGCGCAGACTCTGGACGCCCGCGATGACGTGACCCAGGTGGTGCTGCGGCGTGAGTCCCAGGACCACATCCACATTGGCCAGGCCGAAATCACCGTCCAGAATGGCCACCTTCCGGCCGCCGCGGACCAGGGCCAGAGCCAGGTTCACCACGACGTAGGTCTTCCCCACCCCGCCTTTGCCGCTGGTCACGGCGATCACCTGGCACTTTCCGGAGGGCAGCCTGCCCGGAATGGCGGCTCGACCCACCTGCCTTCTCAGTTCCGTCGCTTGATCGATCATGCGTGTGCTCTCTCCTCTTTCAGTTCAAGGGCATCAACAGGTCCGCCAGCGTCGACGCATTCGGCACAATCAGGTCCTCCGCCACGTCCTGGCCGTTGGTGAGGTAGGACAGCGGCTTGCCCAGCCGCACCACCTCGTTGAAGATGGCTCCGAAACTGGAACACTCGTCCAGCTTGGTGAACACCAGCCGGTCCGGCTCAAAGACCGAGAAACAGGAAACGATCTCCCGCAACGCCTCCTGCCGCGTGGTACAGCTCAGCACCAGGTGTTTCTGGAGCTGGGAATGCTCCCGGGCGAAACGCGAAAGCTCCCCATATTCCGCGATCTTGCGGTGGCTGTGGCCCGTGGTATCGATAAGCAGAACCTCGTTGGCCGCCGATTCGCAGATCGCCGTCTCCAGCTCATCCAGGGTGAAAACGATCCGGACCGGGATCCCGATGATGTCCCCATAGGTGCGGAGCTGTTCGGCGGCGGCTATCCGGTAGGTGTCGATGGTCAGTAGCTTCACCGGACGGCGGTCCTTCAGGGCGAAACGTGCCGCCAGCTTGGCGATGGTGGTGGTCTTTCCGACCCCCGTGGGGCCTACGAAGATGTGGGCCTTCGGGTCCCGTTCCAGGTCGATGGGGCGGGCCGGTGCCATCCGCCCGATGGTCCGGTTGATCCGCAGCCGCAGGCGGTCATGGATTTCCTCGTCCGCGGGGAAATTCCGGAACGCCTCCCGGAGGACCAGGTAGGCGAAGTTTTCGTCCAGTCCCTCGCGGATCAGGTACAGGAACTCGCCATAGGCCGCCTTACGCGTTTCCAGGGAGACCGCGGCGTCGTTCCAGATCAGTTCCTGGAGCTGCTGGGCGACACCCTGGTGGCTGAGGAAGAGACTGGTCAGGGTGTCGTGCTTCTGCTGGTGGCTGACCAACCGGACCAGTCCCTGAATCTCGTCGCTCAACCGGTTCAGCTCATCCGCCCAGCGCCGGTCCTCGTTCAGCCGGCCGCCGGCCGCCGGCCGCCGTTCCGGTGCCGCCGGCGGGGGAGGAGTCTCCGCCACCTCGTAGGTTTCGAGCCCGCGATCCGAAACGGTCTTGGGCTTCGTTTCCGGCGGCCTGGTATCCTCCAGACCCGGCAGGACCCGTGTCCCCACTGCAGCCGGCGACAACTCCTGCTCGCCCAACAACGCCGCTCCGGCGTCGGCCGGTCCGGCGGAAGCGTCCGCAGCGGGATCCGCGGCCGCCGTGATCTCATAAGCCATTTTGGGTAACAACCCGAACAGGCGCCGCCGTACCGTCCGGTTGGTCTTCAGGATCACCGCACCCGGACCCATCTCTCTGCGGATTCTCTGCAAGGCTTGGGGGACCGAATCGGATGTGAACGTCTTGATCCTCATCATGAGATTTCTCCGAGACTGACGAGCCTGACATGAGGTGGAATCTCGTTATGGGAAAGCACGACCAGGTTGCCCATCACGTGCTCCACGAAGCGCCGGACATGCTGGCGGATGGTGGTCGAAACCAGCAGCAGCGGGTAGCCGTCGAAGTTTTTCTCGGCCACCGCCCGCTGGATCTTGTTCATGATCATTCGCGCCTGGGCCGGATCCAGCGTCAGGTAGTTGTCCAGTTCGGTGACCGTGACCGCGCCGGCAAACGCGGCTTCCAGCTCCCGCGAAAGCGTCATCACCCGCATTTCGTTCTTGTCGTTGATGAACGGCTGGCAGATGGAACGCCCCAGCGCCTGGCGCACATACTCCGTCAGCAGGTAGGTGTTCTTGGTCCGCGGGGCGAAGTCGGCAAGCGTCTCCAGAATGGTCACCATGTCCCGGATCGAGACCCGCTCACGCAGGAGGTTCTGGAGCACTTTCTGGATCTCGCCGATGCTCATCACACCGGGAATCAGCTCCTCCACCACCTTGGGGTGGGTCTCGTTGACGGTGTCAATGAGGTTCTTGACCTCCTGGCGGCTGATCAGCTCGTGCATGACCGACTTGATGGTCTCGGTCAGATGAGTCGCCAGCACGGTCGTGTTCTCCACCACCGTGTACCCGGCAAGCTGGGCGCTCTCCCGCTGTTCGTTCCGGATCCAGAGCGCCTCCAACTGAAAGGCCGGCTCGCGGGTACGGATGCCGTCGATCTTCTCTGTCGGCTGGCCGGGATGGATCGCCATCAGGAAGCCTGGCATCAGTTCGCTGCGGGCGATCTCCACCCCCTTGAGCAGAATCCGGTACTCCCGGGGCTTGAGCTGGAGGTTGTCGGTAATGTGTACCGGCGGGACGATGACTCCCATCTCGCTGGCCAACTGGCGCCGAATCGAACGCACGTGAGACAGGAAGTCCGCACCCGGCTTGGGTTCCACGAGGTGGATCAACTGGTAGCCGAGCTCGAGGCCCAGGGGATCCACCCGCAGCAGCTTCTCCACGTGTTCTTCCGGCTGCGTCCGGGATTTCTCCTCGGCGGCTACCGCCTCGGCCGCCATTGCGCTGCGGCGTAGGCGCTGGTAAAGCACCCAGGCGATTCCCCCGGTTATCGACCCCAGGACAAAGAAGGACAGGAACGGCAGGCCCGGCACCAAAGCCATGGAAATCAGCACCACCGCGCCAATCCCGATCGGCTTGGGATCGCTGAAGATCTGTACCGAGACGGCGTCGCCCAGATTCGATTCCGAGGCTGCCCGGGTCGTCATCACACCGCCCGTCACCGAGACCAGCAGCGCGGGAATCGCCGTCACCAGTCCGTCGCCGATCGTCAGGATGGTGTAGGTCCGCATCGCCTCCAGGATCGGCATGTCATGGCTCAACACTCCGATCAGGAAGCCCGCGATGATGTTGATTCCGACAATGATGATGGACGCCACAGCGTCCCGCTGGGTGAAGCGGACCGCCCCGTCCATGGCTCCATAGAACTCGGCCTCCTGGCTCACCCGCCGTCGCCGTTCCCGGGCCTCCTGTTCATCGATCAGGCCTGCGTTCAGGTCGGCATCGATGCTCATCTGCTTGCCGGGCATGGCATCCAGGGTGAAGCGGGCGGTGACTTCAGAGGTGCGGACCGCGCCGTGGTTGACCACCACGTACTGGATGGCGATCAGGACCAGAAACACCACGAACCCGACGATGTAGTTGCCGCCGACGACGAACTGGCCGAAGGACTCGATAACGTGTCCGGCCGCCTGGGTGCCCTCATTGCCGTGCAGAAGAATCTGACGGGTACTCGCCACGTTCAGGGCCAGGCGATAAAGGGTGGACAGCAGCAGGACCGTGGGGAAGATCGAGAACGAGATCGGCTCGGGAACATAGAGGGACAAAAGCAAAAGTATGACGGCACCCGTCACATTAATGGCGATCAGGAAGTCCAGCAGGATCGGCGGGATCGGAATCAGCATCACTGCAACGATGGCGATCACTGCGCCGCCCACCGCCAGGTCCATGCGCTTGGGCATCGCCAGGTTTCCCACTGCCAGTTGTGCGCTCGTTGCCATGTCGATCTCTTGACGAAACCCGCTGATTCCTTGCGGGTCGTAAGGGGAAGAAGCAATGGGCGTGCCATCTGTCCGGGCTGGCCTCCGCCGGAAACATTTGAAGCTGCGGACCAGGCTTTCGCCGGGCAGGCCGGCACCCGGTGAGGCCCGCCGCAGGGCACCCGGGCACCGTCATCGGCGGGAGCCTAGAATAGGAGGCCAAGGAGGAGCTACATGCAAATGCCACCCGCGTTATCGCACCGAACCGGCTACCCTGCTCGCCTCCCTGGCTGCCCGAGTGCAGGAGCCCTGTTCTGCCTGGCTTTCATCCTTGTGGGGCCCGGCGGCACCGTCGGCCTCAGCCAGACTCGTGTCGTGCGGCCCCGGCCGATCGACGACGTCCTCAACAATCCGGGCATCGGATTCATGACCTTCCAGCGCTTCAACGGGGACGACCTGAACCAGGGGGCGGGCTGGACCGAGGGCTTTCCCATCGAGTATCAGCCTTTCGACGGCGATCTGACCAACCCGGACCACCCCGACACGACGCTGGCCTACTTCCGGGTCAACTGGCGGTTCATCGAACCCGAACAGGGGAAATATCGGTGGGATCTCATTGACCGGGCTCTGCTGACGGCGTCCCAGCGGGGGCAGACCCTGTTGCTGCGGATCTCACCCTACGAGGCAGGCGAGGAGAAGGATGTTCCGTCCTGGTACCGCGGGCTGGTGGGCGACGAGGGACCGCTGCCCGTGGACAAGTGGCGGGTCGATCCCGAGAACCCACTGTATCTCAAACACTTCGGCGGTCTGATTCGGGAGCTTGGCGCCCGCTACGACGGCCATCCCGACCTGGAGGCGGTGGATGTGTCCATCGTCGGCTACTGGGGCGAAGGGGAAGGTTCACACCTCCTCTCGGAAACCACCCGTAAAGGCCTGATCCAGGCTTATCTGGAGAGCTTCCGCAAGACCCATCTGATCTTCCAGCCGCTCAACGGGGACGCCCCCGACCCGGGTGTTCTGGTTCGCGGGCTGCCGATTGCAGCCTCCTGGCCCGACGGTAACGACAACGGTCAGGGCCCCCACATGCGTCATCTCGGGTGGCGTTTCGACTGCCTGGGCGACATGGGTTTCTGGCGGGAGCGCGGCGACTGGAACCACATGCAGGACGTCTACCCCCAGGACATCATCAAAAGCGGCATGCAGGATGCTTGGAAACATGCCCCCGTGACCCTCGAGATCTGCGGCACCTTCCTCCGCTGGCAGCAGCGGGAGCGCTACACGGAGGACGTGGTGCGCTACATCTTTGATCAGGCTCTGAAGTGGCATGTTTCCTCCTTCAACGCGAAAAGCTCCCCGGTGCCGGCGGAGTGGAGGCCGCTGGTGGACGAGTGGCTGAAGCGCATGGGCTACCGTTTCGTTCTGCGCCGCTTCAGCTACCCGGCGGAAGTCCGGGCACACGGCAAGCTGGAATTTACCAGTTGGTGGGAGAATACGGGAGTGGCCCCCTGCTATCGGCAGTTCCCTTTGGCGCTCCGGCTGCGCGGCAACGGCCGCTCGGAAGTGTTCATCACCGATGCCGACATCCGCCGCTGGCTGCCGGGCGACAGCCTTTATGATGACGCCGTGTTCCTCCCGGCTGACCTCCCGCCCGGCGAATATGACCTCGACCTGGCGCTGGTGGATCCCCGCAGCCGGGAGCCTCGGATCCGCCTCGCCATCGAGGGCCGACAGGCTGACGGGTGGTACCCCATGGGACGACTGAGAGTGACACAGGCCGAATGAGATCCGGGTCCTTTTCGACGTTGCTGGGTTGCCTGTGGCGACTGGTCGCAGGGGGGGCAGTGGCTGCTGGTTTCAGCCTGCCTGCATCCCCCTGCTGGGTTATCCGTGCCCAGCCTGCCATCTCCTTTGTGGATGTCACCCGGGAAGCCGGCATCGACTGGGTTCACGACAACGGACTGTCGCCCCGGCGCCTGCTGCCGGAAACCATGGTGGGTGGAGGCGCCGTCTTCGACTACAACAATGACGGCTGGATGGACATCTATCTGGTGACCGCCTCCACGGCGGACTTCTACCATCCCGCCTCACCCCGGCGAAACGCTCTGTACCGCAACAACCGGGACGGTACCTTCACGGATGTCACCGAACGCGCGGGAGTCGCCGGACGGGGTTTTGCCTCCGGAGCCGCCGCAGGCGATTACGACGCAGACGGCTGGACCGACCTGTACGTCACCGGCGTCCGCTTCGGCATCCTGTACCGGAACCGTGGAGACGGAACCTTCGAGGACGTGACCGAAGCCAGCGGCACCCGTGCGCCGGGCTGGAGTTCATCCGCCGCATGGCTGGACTACGACCGGGACGGGTGGCTGGACCTGTGGGTCTGCGGCTACGTCATCTGGGAACCGGAGCTGAACCACCGCTGCGGGGGTGGCGAAACGCCGCGCTACTGCATTCCCACCCTGTTCGATCCCCACCCCAGCAGTCTGTTCCGCAATCGCGGCGACGGGACGTTCGAAGACGTCAGCCGGCAGGCAGGCATCAGTGATCCCCGCAGCAAGGGACTGGGTGTGGTGGGGGTAGATCTGGACGGAAACGGCTGGATCGATGTCTTCCAGTCCAACGACACCTCCGAGAACTTCCTGTTCCGTCACCGCGGCGACGGCACCTTCGAGGAACTCGGACTGCCGGCGGGCGTCGCTTTCAGCCATGATGGCCGGACCCGTTCCGGCATGGGAGTGGATGCGCAGGACGTGGACGGAGACGGGCTGCCCGATCTCGTCGTCGCCAACATCGATCATGAAGATGTTGCCATCTACCGAAATGCCGGCGATTTCGTTTTCGAGGACTTGGTCCAGGAAGACGCGGCTGTAAGCCAGGCGACCCGCTTCATGAGCAATTTCGCCGCCCGGCTGGTGGATGTGGACAACGACGGGGACCATGACCTCGTCATGGTTAACGGACATCCGGATGACCAGATCGACCTGCACCGCGGCAACATCCACCATCTCCAGAAGCCCCAGCTCATCGAGAACCGGGATGGCCGCTTCGTGGAGGTCAGTTCCCGGATGGGGCCGGTCTTCCAGCGGCCTTACGCCGGTCGGGGACTGGCCACCGGCGACCTGGACAACGACGGAGATCTGGACCTTGTGATCATCAACAACGGCCAGAGGCCGGTCATTGCCCGCAACGACGGCGGCAACCGGAATGCCTGGATCGGACTGCGACTGGTGGGGAAGGACGGCAACCGGGACGCCATCGGCGCACGCATCCGGTACCGGGTAGGGGGCCGCTACCGATATCACTTCCAGATTGCCGGCGCGAGTTACCAGTCCGGACACGATCCCAGGATCATCCTCGGATTGGGCCCGGACGTGACGGAACTGGAGGGATCCATTCAGATCCGGTGGCCCGGCGGGTCAGTGACCGAAGTCAGCGGCCTGGAGTTGCGGCGCTATCACGAGGTTCGGGAGTCGGGGGGTTAGCAGTCGGAACACGGGAATCAGGACACGGAATTCGGGAGTCGGTAGAGCGCCACAAGGGGCATTCTGACAAGATCGGTCGAGAAGGCGCCCATCGTTCTTTGACCTCCCTCCCGTCTCCCCTGTCCCGTTTCCCGTGTCCCGACTCCCCCTACATCGCCTCCCGCGCCAGCAGACCGATCAACACCCCCACGATCACCAGGCTGGTAACCATGTACCGGCGAGTGTTCGGGCTCAGCCGGGTGGCAAGGTCAGGAAACTCCAGGCGGTCCCAGCTTCGCGCCGCCGCGTAAACCACCGACAGGAAACTGGGTATCTGCAGGGCCACCGCCGCGGCCATCCAGTATCGCAGCGCCTGCCACCCGCCGCCGGTAAGAGCCAGGTAGAAGAATCCCCCGAACACGATCACGCGCACCCGCAACAGCAGGCTCGTGACGCCGTTGTAGTTCAGGATGAAGCCACCCACAATGATTCCCACATACAGCCCCACGAAGATGACTCCCAGCCAGTATGGGGCCGCTCCCACTTCGGCCAGGGCCAGCACTATCACCGCCAGCGAGGCCAGGTCGAAAAAGTTGTCCACGATGGGTCCCGACTCCTTCGCCCCGCTGTAGTCGGCGAGAGCGCCGTCCAGATTGTCGGCGAAGATGTAGAGAACCAGCAGCCACGGCGCCCAGGTGAAATCCTGCAGGCGGGCAAAGACAACAAAAAAAGCCAGCGCCACCAGAAAACCGGCAAAGCTGGTGGAGTCTGAACTGATCCCCACCCGATGCAACAACAGCACCAGTGGGCGCAGGACCATCCCCTTGACCCGTCCATAGAGGCTCTTCCACCGCACCTCGAAGCGGTTGTAGACGGCATACTCAGGAATCTTCTTGGGACTGTCCACCTTGTCCGCCACACCCACGGCAATTCACCCGCTGTCAGGAGTATAACCCTTCCACCAGCGCCCTCAGGCGGCGCCACGTCAGTTCGGCAGGATCGCGGACCTCCTCGGCCTGCGCCCGATTGGTAGAGTAGCTTACCTCAAGCTCCCGCCAGAAAGCGTCGGAACATCCCCTCAGCAACACTCCGGATTCTCCGAAACTCCACGACCGCCGGTTCAGGTTTCCCGAACCGATCAGCACCGAACGGCCGTCGACCCACACCACCTTGGCGTGAACCATTTCGGGCGACAAAAATACCCGGACCCGGCCCGGATGTTGCTCCAGCAGCCGGCGCAACAGGCGCCGGTTCAGATCCGACTGGAGATTGGCAGCCGCGGGTGCCAGAATCTCCAGCTCGACGCCCCGTCCGGCAGCCTCCTCCAGAGCCTGCAGCACCGGGGTCCGGCCCAGGTAAGCCACCTGCAGCACGATCCGGGTCCGGGCGGCCCGCAACAGGCTTTCCACCACCGAAAGATACTGGCCGGGGGAGGAGTTGAAGACGAACGCGGCGGAACCTCCCGAAGCCAGGGAGAAGGGCATGCACTCTCTGCGCCGGAACGCTTCCACGGCACGCCTGCCCGCCAGAGCCACCATGTAGTCGCGCCAGACCCGCCCCCGCTGGTCCCGGTCGAACGCCTTGTCCTCGATGTTGGCGCCACCCAGGACGACCGTGTCGTCGATCAGGTAATACTTGGAGTGGTCGCGCCGAATGCCGGCCGCCTGAAGCTCCACAAGGGGGTGGCTGCAAAGCCTTCTCCGGAGCTCCTCCGAATCACGGTTCGGCCGGTCTGCGACCGCGTCCCGGAAATAGGTCCGATGCAGCAGCCAGGCCGGCGCCAACAGCCTCCACGGCAGCCGGGGATGGAGAAAGCTGCGGCGATTCTCCTCGGCCCACTCGAAGACGGCGCCCTGCAGATCCTTGACCAGGCGAACCGGGACCCCCCGATCGGCGGCTGCCAGAATGGCCCGGGCGAACTCGCGTCCGACCGTGTCATCCCGCCAGATGAACATGCCGACCTCCACCCCCCGTACGGCACTGGCCAGCAGTTCCAGCAGGGCGGGGAAAATGCCCGGTCCGTCCACGAGAAGCTGCACTTCCGGCTCTCCGGATCCAGCTTCACACGGGCGGACCGGCGCCGCCCCAGGTTGGGGGGGCCGCAGCGGGGCGGCACACATGCACGATTCCTCCTCAGCTACCAAGCTCGAAGTACGCCGCCTGGAGCACCTGCTTCGACTCCGTTTCCTGCACCCAGACCACGGCTCCCAACTGGGACCGGTCGATCCGGACCGGCTTTTCCCGGAATCCTCCGAACCCCTTGTACCGTTCCGGCGGATTTGCCTCGAATCCGGACAGGTAGTCAGCCAGTCCCTTTTCCACTTCGGTCACGTTTAACTGGAAGGAAGCCTGCGCCGTCCCACCGTTCATCTGTAAAGGAAGCCCCTCTCCTCCCGCCAGGCTGCGCACCACCCAGGCATGGGGATTCACCCCGTTTCCTCCCCGATACCGGACCGACCGCTCCACCAGCGCGAACCGGAACACCGCGGGCCTGAGCTCTGCGGGCGAGGAGGCAATGGCCTCCACGTGAACGGTATCGGCGTCCTTCCAGCCGCCGGCAACCTGCAACTGCACAGCCGGAGGTTCCGCCACCTGGCGCCGGATGATGGCGTCGAACTCCTGGAACACCGATTTCTTCAAAAGGGCCGGTCCCCCGCTGGACACCCTCTCGCCGTTGAAGAAGGTCGTGGGAGTACCCAGGCCTCCTCCGTAGAACTGATACCGGCCCTCGGTATCCCGGTTGGTCAAAGGATCGGCTCCCGGGATGTGGACGTGATGTTCCAGGATCACCAGCATCGATCGGGGGTAATACTCGGTCAGCAGATCGAACGCGTAATCCGCCGCCTGACAGGGATTGCATTCCGCTCCCGTGAACAGCTCAGCCAGCACCACCCGGCCGGTGGGCTCCCCCCCGTAACGGCCCGGATGGAACCGCAGCAGGTCCTGCCGGCGCTGTTCCACCCGGTTGTCGATCTCGTCCTCGGTGAGGCCAAGCTCGCGCAACTCGGA
The DNA here is from genome assembly GCA_964524795.1 of uncultured Acidobacteriota bacterium. Taxonomy (GTDB): domain Bacteria; phylum Acidobacteriota; class UBA6911; order RPQK01; family JAPXNP01; genus CAZGEH01. The sequence continues at coordinate 47,546 of CAZGEH010000003.1, read as the reverse complement.
GCGGACGGAGGTCTCGTCCCGCACCAACAACGGCGTCAGCAACGCCTCCTCCGCCTCCATCGGCCTGTCATCCAGCCGGAAGTTGTGTCCCAGGGCAAGCCAGAACGAGGAGTCGAAGGGCGTGGCCTGAGCGCGTCCTGCCAACAGGGTCTCCACCGCCGCCCGATAGTCGCCCCGTGCGGACTGGACCGCCGCCAGGATTACCCGTCCTTGGGTCAGGCGATCCCGGTCGGTTTCGGAAGCAAGGTGTTCGAGGGCCCACCGCTCCGCCGTCTCCAGTTCGATGCCCGAGAGTGCGTAAAGATGGGCGGCCAGACTCCTGCGGAAGGGTGTGTCGCTTTCCATCAGAAATGCCTGCACCTTGGGGGAAATCACGTCCCGCAACGTGTTTCCCTCGCCGGTCAGCTCGCCGGCGGGCCGACTGACCCAGCGCCGATAGGCCTCCGAAATCTCTCCTCCGGCCCCCTGCAGGATCGCGTCTGCCGCCGTGAATATCGCCTCGGAATGCTTTCCCGCCGCATACTGGTACAGCGCCAGCCGGCCCAGCATCCCGGCATTGCCTGGCCCCAGCGCGACGGCTTCCGCCTGGAGTGGCTCCGCTTCCGCCGCCCGATCCCGGCGGTACAGGACAAAGGCCAGTGTGTCCAGATATGACCTCAGCTCAGGCGCTGACTGGGCCCGTGCCGCCGCCACCACTTCGCGGGCCAGCGATTCCGCCCGTTCCAGACCCAGACCGGCCTCCGCCAATCTCCAGGCAAGCTGGTTGCCGAGACGATCTCGCCGGTCGGACTCCGTGGCAGCCAGATAAGCCTCCGCACCCTGGAGGGCGGCGGATTCGTCTTTCGCCTCCAACCCGTCGGTAAAAAGCTTCCGGGCCACCTCCCGGCGCCGCAGGCTCTCCGGAAATTCATCCAGGAAGGTCCGGGCGCTTTCGATTCGAGCCTTGGCGGAGGGGCCGTCCACGGCGGCTTCAAACATCTCCGACTCGTTCGCAGCCGAACAGGCCAGCGACAGTCCAACCCACAGCACGGTCAACCACTTTCTCATCGGATCACCCTCTACCGCCGACCCGTCTCAGCCGACTGCTTCCCCGCAGAAATGCTTCATTTTACCGTACGATCCGATTGACAAACGGGGTCCGGGCCGTCCCCTTCCCCCTCCACGCTGTGGCCGAACACCCGAAGGATAATCGCCAGGATCAAGATCCCCGCCGCCAGCGAAATCCATGGCGACAACCCGTAGGCGGTGGGAATGTCCCCGACCGCCATTCCCACACAGGCCGCAATCAGCGCGTAGGGCAACTGGGTACGCACGTGATCGATGTGATCGCACGCCGAGGCCATGGAGCTGAGGATCGTGGTGTCGGAGATGGGCGAGCAGTGATCGCCGAACACCGCGCCGGCCAGCACCGAGCTGACCACCCCCAGGAGAACACGATCCGCTTCGCCGTGCGCCAGTCCGGCGTCTCCCGAGAGGGTGTGCGCCAGGGGGATGACGATGGGCATCAGGATGGCCATGGTGGCCCAGCTCGTACCCGTGGAGAATGCCACTCCGGAAGCGATGGCAAACGTCAGCACCGGCAGCCAGTAGGGGGACAGCACGCCTCGCAGAATCTGCACCAGATAGTCGGCGGTATGCAGTTCCTGGGTCACCGAGCCCAACGACCAGGCCAGCACCAGGATCAGCATGGCCAGCACCATGGATTTCAGACCCTGGACCCAGGCTTCCATGGCCTGGGCAAGGGTCAGGATCCGCTGCAGGATGCTGGCAAGTACAGCTACCAGACAGCCCGCCAGGGACGCCCACAGAAGGGAGACATAGGAGTCGGCGGCACTGACGATGTCGCCCAGACCGTAGGATGTAGCACCCCGGGCGGTGAGGCTGTCGGTACCTGTCAGGTAGAGGCCGCCCAGGCCCACCACCAGGATGGTCGCCACAGGCACCAGTCCATTGATCCAGCGGGCAGGAACATCCTCGCTGAAGCCGGCCCCCTCGGCCAGATCGGTGGCCGGTTCGGCTCCCTCCCGCAGGACCTTGCCTTCCCGGCGGGCCCTTATCTCCGCTGCCGCCATGCTACCCAGGTCCCGCCGCAGGACGATGGCCAGAAATGCGAAGGCCAGCGCCAGCAAAGGATAAAAGCGGTAGGGGATGGTGCGCACAAAGAGGGAGTATGCGTTCTGGTCAGATCCGATGGATCGCAGGGCTTGGTCGATGAGGCCCACTTCATACCCGATCCAGGTGGAGATCAGAAAGATGCTGGCCACAGTGGCCGCCCCCGTATCCACCAGGAACGAGAGCTTCTCCCGGGAAACCCGCAGCCGGTCGGTGATGGGACGCATCAGGTTCCCGCGGACCAGGATGTTCGCGTAGTCGTCGAAAAACAGGAAGAAAGCCAGCCCCCAGGCGGCAAGCTGACCGCCCACCGCTGTGCGCGCCAGCCGGGTGATGGCCGTCGCCACGCCCCGTGCCCCGCCGTTGCGGGTGATCACCCCCACCATCCCTCCGAACAGCAGGCTGAACAGGATGATCTGGACGTGGTTCCGCTCGCTCATGGCGTCCAGCACGAAATGATCCAGGACCCGGAACACACCGCCGAACAGGTCGTAATCGAACCGGAAAACCGCGCCCAGCCAGATTCCCGATACCAGGGAGAACACCACCTGACGCACCGTCAGCGCCAGCGCGATGGCGACCAGCGGCGGCAGGATGCTCAACAGGCCGGGAATGGTCCGGATCTGCGCCTCGCCCCGCCGATCACCCTCGGTCACCACCAGCGTATGCTGTCCGGACCGGCCTACCCGGACGCCGGAAACAGTGAGTTTCCCATCGACAAAGTCCAGGGACACGGCCGGAGGCAACTGGGCCCCCGACAGCACGGGGGTACCCCGATAGGTCGGATCCGGTGTGCCGTCCGGATGCAAGGCAGTCACCTTCAGGTCAAACGGGATGCCGGCAAGGGTGAGTTCAGGAGCCTCCACCTTGAAGCTTCCGGAGTTCTGTGCCAGGCCGGCAACTGCACTCAGGGCGAGCACGACAGAAGCGATCCACTTCGTCATCGGCGGTCCGAGACCGTAGCACGGCCCTCGCGGCCGTGCAACCGTCCACGGGTCGGGAAAAGGGCGCGGACGGCCGGCACCAACCGTCCAACCTGGGCGGGACACCCGGGGTACCCCGTGCCCCTTGACGGCTGACACCCATAGCAGGACCGTCCCAGTGTGCCACTCGATCACCGGGCCCCCCGGCCGGCAATACCTCCCTCCTGACTCCCGCCTCCCGACTGCCTCCTTTCCACGGCCGCCACCGCTTCCAGAACCTGCTCCACGCCCACGTCCCGGATGCAACGCGCCTCCGGATAATGCAGGCAACGGTAACCAGGACAGGGAATACAGGCGCGGTTCGAGCCGACTACCACCGCCTCGGTTCCCCAGGGACGCCAGGTCACCCGGTTGGAGGATCCGAAAACCACCACCACGGGACGCCCCAGGGCGGCAGCCAGGTGGGTTGTGCCGGTGTCGTTTCCCAAGTAGAGCTCACACCTCTGGGCCAGTGCCGCAAACCGGCGCAGCGGCTGCGGCGCCAGTTCCAGGACCCGGTTCGCCGCTGCTCCCCCAGTCCGGCCGGCCGCCACCACCTGATCCACCAGCGCCTGTTGTCCAGGGCCGGCGGTCACCACCACCTGGCGGCCGCGGTTCGCCAACTCCCGAACCACGGCTCCAAACCGTTCCGGCAACCACTGCTTGGTCTCCAGAGCAGCCGCCGGATGCACCAGCACGAACCGTTCACCGACTCCGAGAGCAGCCAACTGGCTGGCGGCGGCCTCCGCCTCCACCCGGTCCACAACCACCGACAGCGGGGGTACGGGTTCGATCTCGAAACCAAGATGTCTGAGGACTGCCAACTGGTACTCCACCGTGTGCAGCGGCCGCCTCCCCCAAACCTCGCAGGGATCCGGGACTTGGATGTCGAACCATCTCCCCAGGCGCGACCCGGCATAGCCCGCCGAGCGGTGGGCCCCGGCCAGCCACGTGATGATGCCGCTGGTGGTCCCGCCGTGCAGATCCACCGCCAGCTCGAACTCCATGCGGCGCAGCCGGGCGATCAGCCGGAGGCGGTCCAGCAGACTCCCTGGCTTCAGGTCCAACAGCAGATCAACGTATGGATGTTCCTGAAAAAGTTCAGAAAAAGGCTTCTCCAACACCAGTGCGACGTGGGCTCCGGCGGCCTTGGCTGCGGCCAAAGTCGGAGTCGCCAGGACAGCATCTCCCAACGAACGGAGTCGGACGAACAGGATGCGCATCGGCTTTCAGGGCCGGCCCAGAGCGGCGGTTTCCAGAACCCGGTACTCCGCCCCCTCGGGGCGCAGCAGGCTCTGATACAGGTGCACCCGGTCCGCGTGAAACGCGCCCAGGTCGACGGCTTCGACTTCCAGGAAGCGGATCAGGCGGGCTACGTTACGGCGTGACCTGACACGGGCCGCTGTGAGGTGGGGACGAAACGGCCGCTCCTCCCGCGGGTATCCCAGTGCCGTCAGTCGCTTCTCGATGGCGGACTGCAGGTCGGCAAGGCCCGAACCTCCGTCCACCCCGACCCAGACCACACGGGGATCGGACAGGCGGGGAAAAGCCCCCACGCCCCGCACCAGGAGTTCCAGCTCGCCCCTCCCCTCAACCACCCGCTGCAGCGCTGCGGCCACCTCCGGCACCCTGACTTCCTCCACGTTACCGAGAAACTTCAGGGTCAAATGGAGCCCTTGGACAGCCGGCCAGGATGCATCCAGCTCCAGCTCCCGCAGCCGCTTCTGGATCCTGGCGATACCGGAGATCACCTCCGGCGGCAGGGGAATGGCGACAAAACAGCGGATCACTCCAACTCCCTCCGCAGCCAGTCCAACGCCAAATGCGCCGACCGCAGCCGGATGCCTTCCCGGTCGCCGGGCAAAAGCACCCGTTTCGCCCGGTCGCCCGACCCCGTCGACAGCCCGATCCATACCGTTCCCACCGGCTTGACCTCGGTCCCACCCTCCGGGCCTGCGATGCCGGTAACCCCAAGGCCGATGGAACTGCCCAACAGCCTCCGGACGCCGGCGGCCATCTGGAGTGCCGCAGACTCGCTGACGGCACCCTCCCGGTCCAGCACTTCAGGGCTCACCCCCAGCAGGTTTCGCTTGGACTCGTTGCTGTAACAGATCACTCCCCCCACAAAATACCCCGAGCTGCCGGGGACGTCCGTGATCTGCTTGCCAATCCAGCCGCCGGTGCAGGACTCCGCCACCGCCAGCGTCAGCCCCCGCCGCCGCAGCCGCTCGCCCACCGCCTCGGCCAGCGTCTGGTCCCGCTCGCTGTAAACGGCTACACCCAACTCCCGCCGGATCTTCCCGGCCAGTTCGTCCAGGGTGGCCTCCGCTTCAGCGGCATCAGAACCCCCCCGCCAGACCAGATGGAGGGTCACCACCCCGGGCGAAGACAGGATGGTGGTCTCGATGCGCGGCCGATACTCCATGTAGAGCGGACCCACCCGGGCGTCGACGGCGGACTCCGCCTCGCCTCCAATCTTGATCGTCCGTGTCGGGGCGGGTTCGAGGCGAAACCGCCCGCGGATGATGGGAATCACCTGGTTGTCCACCATGGGTCCGAATTCCCGCGGAGGACCCGGCAGCAGGAAGACCGCCTTGCTGCCGGCCCAAAGCAGCAGGCCGGGCGCCGTTCCATGAGGGTTGGGCAAGATATCCGCACCTTCCGGAACCAGCGCCTGGCGGAGACTGTTGGCTTTGACGGGTATGCGGAACCTGCGGTAGCGCTCCCGCAAGGCGGCCGCCAAGTCCGGCGACTCCCTGAGCGGCCGGTCCAGGAAACCCGCCACCGCCTCCCGGGTGAGATCGTCGTTGGTGGGACCCAGCCCGCCGGAGAACAGGACCATATCGGCCCGCGTCAAGGCCAGAGCCAAGCATTCCCGGATATCTTCCTCCCGGTCCGCCACCACGAACTTGCGGGCGATGTCCACCCCCAGCGGCACCAGCCGTGAAGCCAGATACTGGGAGTTGGTTTCGCTGCGGCCGAATGACAGCAGCTCCGTTCCGACCGCGACGATTTCAGCTCGCATGGATGAAGTACTGGATGACGGACAGCACAGCGGCCGCATACAGACCGGCGGCGCAGTCGTCCATCACGATCCCCAACCCTCCCGGCAGCCTTTCGCAGCGCCGGATCGGAAAGGGTTTGAGGATGTCGAAGAAGCGGAACAGGCCGAAAGCGCCCAAAGCGGTCCAAAGGTTGACCGGCACCAGCAGGAACGGCAGGGACTGCCCGAACATCTCGTCGATGACCACCGGCCTGGGGTCGCCGTCGCCCATGGTACGGGCCGCCACGCCCGCCGTTTTCCAGGCCAGGGGGAACAACAGACAGACGACGGGCAAATGGAAGATCAGAGCCGCCTCCCCCAGCCAGGAGTACATCAGGAACCAGACAGCGGCGGTTGCCAGGGAAGCCCAGGTGCCGGGCGCCAGGGGCAGATAGCCCAGGCCGAAACCGGTGGCGGTCCAGGTGGCAAGCTGGACACTAACGCTCTCCTTCTCCCTCAGTCTGAGCAGCCTTTTCCCCAGCGATTCTGAAATCTCCATCGATCCACCGCCCCAGATCCAGCAGCCGGCAACGCGGGCTGCAGAAAGGCAGGTCCGGCTGGTCCGGCCGAACCGGTTTCCCACAGGTGGGACAATGCAACTGCTTCGCCCGCTTCAACCCAGGATCGTTCCCACGAAATCGTAATCGTGAGCCTCCGTGATCCGCACCCGCCGGATCTCACCCGGGCGGACCTCCTCCGTTACCCCATCATTCAAGTACACGACCCCGTCAATCTCCGGCGCCTGACCCGGCAGACGTCCTTCCCACAGCCACTCCGTCTGCCGCGAAGGCCCCTCCAGCAGAACCGGAACCTCACATCCCTCCAGCCGCCGGTTCCGGCGGCGGGAGATCGATGCCTGGACCTTCATCAGAGTACGCCGGCGGGCCTGCTTCACCCGGGCCGGCAGCTTGCCCTCGAGTTTCCAGGCTTGGGAGTCCTCCTCGTTCGAGTAGGTGAAGACGCCGAGCCGGTCGAACTGGACATCCTTGACGAACTGCAAGGTCTCCTGGAAGTCCTCTTCCGTCTCGCCGGGGAAGCCGACGATCATGGTGGTCCGCAGGGTCACTCCCGGGATCCGTTCCCGGATCCTTTCCACCAGCCGCGTCAGGGACTGACGGTTCCCTCCCCTCTTCATCCGCCGCAGCACCTCCCGCGCCGCGCTCTGCAGCGGCATGTCGATATACTTGCAGACCTTCTCGGTCTCCGCAATCGCGTCCAGCATGGCGTCGTCGATGCTGGTGGGGTAAGCGTAAAGAACACGGATCCACTCCAGCCCGTCGACCTTGCCCAACGCCCGCAGCAGGTCGGCCAACCCGCGCCGGTTGCCGTGATCCCAACCGTACATGGTGGAATCCTGGGCCACCAGATTCAGTTCCTTGACACCTCCCTCCGCCAACCGGCGCGCCTCGCGGAGAATCGACTCGGGCGGACGACTGCGGAACCGCCCACGCATCCGGGGGATGACGCAGAAGGTGCAGGGGTGGTCACAGCCCTCGGCGATCTTCACCCAGGCGGTGTAGGGAGGGGTGGTCAGCAGCCGGGGATCGGTGTCCGAGTAAAGGAACAGTTCGCGGCTTTCGAAGCGGGGCGGACTGCCGGCGGGATCGCAGGCGTCCAGGATCGCCGGCACCTCGTTGGTGCCGATGACCGCGTCCACCTCGGGGATCTCCGTGCGAATCTGGTCCCGGTACCGCTCCACCAGGCAGCCGGCCACGATCAGGCGCCGGCAGCGGCCTTCCAGTTTGTGCTGGGCCATCTCCAGGATGGTGTTGACCGACTCTTCCTTGGCCCGGTCGATGAAGCCGCAGGTGTTGACCACGATGATCTCGGCCTGGCCGGGATCAGGAGTGATTTCGTGGCCGTGGCGGGAAAGCAGGCCCAGCATGACCTCGGTATCCACGAGGTTCTTCGCGCACCCCAGGCTGACGAATCCGATGCGGGCCATAAACTGGGTATTTTCCCACACCCGAGGGCGGGATGCCGGCTCCTCGTCCGCATCCGTCACGGCGCCCCGGCGTGCAGACCGTACCGCAGAAGATAACTCCTCCTCCGGCGGTTCGGTTGGAGCCGCAGGGTCCCCGGCCTTTCACCGGATCAGCTCGACGGCGACCCGACGTCCAGCCACCGCGGCCAGCTTCCGGTCGGACGTCGCCAGCGGGGCCCCCAACGTCTCCGCCAGCGCGACGTAGGCGGCGTCATACGCCGAGACTTGATGTCGCAACTCCCAGATCCGCCCCAACAGCCACTCATGGGAATAGCGCTGAAGAGGGAGCTGCAGGAAATCATCCAAGGCCTCCTCTGCACGGCCGGCAGTGAGTTCCTGCGACAGGCAATACCGGCGGAGAACCTGCGCCACTTCCAGGTCGACCAGGTGCGGAGCGTGAAGCGTTTCTCCCGGTGAGAACAGCCGTCTTTCGGCGGCGGCAGCCCCCTCGAAGCGCAGCAGGAGCTCCAGCAGAAGGGAGGCGTCCACCACGATCAACGGTTTTCCCTCTCTTCCCTCAGCACTTCGGAGGGACGCCGGGAGAGGCGGGGACGGCTTCTGGAGGCCAGCCTTCGGCGCAGCTCCTCCGTCGTGGGTTTTTCCACCAGCAGCGCCACTTCGTCCAGCAGATACCGGGAGAGGGTCTTGCCCTGCAGGGCTGCCCGGGCCTTCAACGCCCGATGGAGTTCCTCGGGGACGTTGCGGATCTGGACCATCTTGGACATGTGATCAGTCTAATCACATGTTGTTCACATGCGCAACTCCCAGGTCAATATTCCCAAGCCGGACTCCAGGCGAGGAAGCGATACCGCCGCCTCAGTGGGAGTCAGGGCGCTCCGACTTGCGTCGCAGGGATGGCGGCCGCTGGACGGGTTTCTCCACTGCCGGCTTCAGGCCGGCGGTGCCCTGCCGGAGAGCCTCCCGGACGGCGGAACGCTCCTGCTCTACCGCCTCCTCCACCTGCTGGGGAGTGCGGCCAAGATAGTCCGCCAGTTCCTCCAGACGCTGTCGGCCCAGCTCACCGATATCGCCGCCCAGGGCCACCACCCGGGCGAAATGCCGGAAGGCCTCCTCGAACTTCCGGCCCCTGGAAAAAGCTTCACCGAGCCGATAGGCGGCGTGCTGATGGTAGGGGGAGCAGCGGAGCGCCAGGCTGAAGTTCTCGATGGCGTCCTCCAGAGCCCGGGATGACGCCCGGCCTTCAGCCGCCACGGCCTCCCCCAGCAGGACCCGTCCCCGGGCGTAGTGGGCGTCCGCCCGGACCAGGTCCGTTTCCGCTGTCCACTCGGCATCACTGCGACCCTGCGGCCGGACCGCTTCCGCCAGCGCCTGCAGCGTCTGGTCCGCCCGCTGCCGGGCCTGGTTCATCCGTCCCGACTCCGCGTCCACAAAGGCCATATGAGCGAGGATGTCGGGCGTATTCGGCAGCTCCGCGATCACCCGTTCCCCGTGGCGCATGAAACCGGCCACATCACCGTTGCGTCGCGACAGCAGGGCAAGCAGGTAGTGGGCGTAAGGCGCCAGGCCGCTGTGGGGATACTGCTGAAGAAAGCCTTCCGCCAGGTGTCCCTGCTCCTCGGCCGCTGCGGCCTTCCGGATCGCCTCCCAGGCCGACGCCTCCGCCGGTGATCCGGCCCGACCCAGGACACGGGTCGTGGCCGCGGACTCACCGGCCCGAGTACCGCGGGCGGTCTCCCGTTGATCGGTGGAAGCCGCCGGCAAGGCCGCATTTCCGGCATCCGGCCTGGAGTCCGCTGCCTTCAGCCGCGCAAGCTTGAACCGGGCCAGCTCCGCGAAGATTCCGTCGGGGAACCGCTCAAGGTACGCCTGATAGTCCTCCGAGTGTGCGCTCTGCTCGATGGATTTCCAGAACGTGATCTCGGCTGCCTCCGAAGGACGTCCCGGCGCCGGCGGCTCCGCCCCGGGGTCCCCTGCCCAATGTCCGGGAACCAGGAAGACGAACTCGCCTTCCCCGCTGCGGCCCAACTGGGGATTCTGGCGGGCCTGCCAGTTGGCCAGTGCGGTCTGCGCCACGTTGGGCTCCAGAAAGGCGTAAAGCTCGCTGGAGGTCAGGATGCCGTCCCCGTTGGAGTCTCCCTGGCCTCGCAAAGCCTCGACGAAGAAGTAGGTGAACAGGCCGTGTCCCTGCCACTCGTGGGCTTCCTGGTCGGCGGCGCCGGCCGTCAAGGCCAGTCGCACCCGCTTCCGGGTCACCTGGCGGAGATAGTCGGACAGGGTGGTGGGCAGGCCGGTGCTGCGGGTGGATAGCGCCAGCCCGGAATAGCAGGCATCCGCAACGAACATGACATGTTTGGCGGGGTAGAGTGCGAAAATCCGCTGCAGTTCGCTCATGGCGATGCCGGTGGCCATCCGGCGCTGGTTGTCGCCCTCCCAGGGCATCAGGTACCCCATGGCGGCGTCGCCGGACCCGACGGTGACGCCGTGTCCGGCGAAGTACACCAGCAACCGGTCCTCCGGCATGAGCCTGGGCAGCAGGCGGTCGCCCAGCTCACCGGTGATCCGGTCCCGGGTGGCCTCACGGTCCAGCAGCAGGGTCACCGCGAAACCGTGTTCCTCCAGGACCTTCGAAACGGTGCGTGCATCCGCGGCCGCTCCCGGCAACTTGGGCAGGTACGGATAGTCACCGATGCCGATCACCACGGCGTGAGACCGTCCATAGAGCGACACCTCGCCCACCAAGCCGCTGTAGCCGCCCGGGGGAGCGCGATAGACAAGCGTGCGCAGATCCTGGCCCGTCGCGAACGCCGCCGTGGGTGCCAAGCCGAAGACGGTCAGCGGCACCAATGCCTGACTCCACAGTCGCACTCGCTCGAACATCGGGAGGATTTCGAACCACAATATCACAGCAGCCGGCGACCGTCTCCTAGAGAAGATGCATATCGGCCGGCAGCAGGCGAAAGGGCCGCCCCATTGGTCCCGGCAAGCCTCGGAAATGCCGCTCATCCAGGGTCAGAACCAAGTCAGTCTGGTGGCGATTCGACAAAACGACGATCGAAGCATCGGCCAGGCCGATACCGAGGTCTCGACGGCTCTCGATGATCTTGTGAGCTTGCCGGATGTCTTCCGCGCTGAACGGTTCGAGGCGATAGGCTCCCCGGGCAACCTCCTCCAGCAAGTCCAGCTCCCGCGGAACACCCGCCAGCTTCAAGATGAGGTAATCAAGCTCTGCCAGGACAAACGGGGACATCAGCAACGGTCCACCGATCTTCTCCAGTGCCCGCGCGCACGAACGATGGGTCCGCTGGTCGGGGAAGAGGGCTGCCAACAGACCGCTCGTATCCAGCAGGATCATCTGGACCCGAAACCTTCCAGGAACTCATCGACCCGTTCGGCGATCACGGGGTCGCCTAACCCCTCTTGGCACAAAGGGATCCGAGGCTTCGGGGGCACTCGTTCCTGAATGACCTTACGAATCGCCTCGCGGATGAGGGCAGCTTCCGACACCCCTTCGGCAGCGGAGATCCTGGCCAGCTTGGCTTTCAGGTCTTCCGGAAGATAGACCGTCGTCTTCACCATACCATACACCCTACCATACATTCACTGCGGGGGCCGGATTCTCGCCATCGAAGATTGGGAACAGACCGGCGTTGTCTTCCGTATGGGCATAATCGCGAGGGTTGCAGTTCCTCAAGCCGTGGGAGGCGGCGTGAAGCCATGCAGTTCCAGTTTGAACGCGCTTTGCAGATTCTTTGGCAGACTCTGCCTTTCGTGCTGTTGAGACTGGTGGTCTACGCGGTGGTCTTTGGACTGACCGCGCTCTGGTTCATCGGCCTCTGGTTTCTCTTCATGGACTGGCCGTTTCCGGGTCCACCGTGGCTGGCGTGGGTGATCGGGGGTCTGCTTTACGGGAAACTGTTCACCCTGATCCGGGCGTATCTGCTGTATCTGGTGAAGGCGGGTCACGTGGCGGTGATCACCCGGTTGGTCCTGCATGGCAGTCTGCCTGAGGGGACCGGACAGGTTGCTTACGCGTCCGAGCTGATTTCCCGCAATTTCCTGAAGGTCTCGGTGTTGTTTGCAGTGGATGCCTTGGTGCGTGTGGTACTGCGGGCGTTCAACCGCATGCTGTTTCGCACCGTATCCGTCATCCCGGGGATCCGCAGTCTGCAGGGTTTTGTCCAGCGGGTCCTGGATTACAGCCTCGGGTTCGTGGATGAGGCCATCCTCAGCTACACCATCAGCCGGCCGGAGATGAACCCGTGGGCTTCGGCCCGCGACGGGCTCCTGCTGTATGCCCAGAACTGGAAGACGGTGCTGGGTTCCGGCTTCATCCTGGCGTTGATCAGCTACGGGATCACAGCGGTATTTCTGGTCCCCGGGGCGTTGCTGGCCTGGTCGGCGCCGGGAGTGGAAGCCAAACTGGCGGGCGGGGTGCTGGCGGCATTGGGGTTGCTGGTCAAGTTCGCCCTCATGGATCCGTTTGCGTTGACCGCGGTGATCGTGAACTACCATCAGGCGATTGCGGGGCAGGTGCCGGATCATGCCTGGGCGCGCCGGCTGGAAGAGGCGTCGAGCCGGTTCAAGGAGTTCAGCCGCCGTGCCGGGGAGTGGGCGCCGGGTCCACCGCCTCCTCCGCCGGCTCCGGCCCAGTCCTGAGCGGCGGCTGATATCCCCGGGCGCCTTAATCCCGCAGGGAGCGGCCCGCCGCCGGCACGCCCCCTCGCTGTCGGTCCCGGGCGGCCAGGCGGCGTGGGTCATGGGTTCCCCCAGGCCGGCTTGAACAGCCCCGGCGGCGGGCAGTTGTGCTAACTTGAGGCCGCACGAGCCATGAGACTCTGGGGAGGCATCGAGGGAGGCGGCACCAAGTTCGTCTGCGCCGTGGGGACAGGTCCTGACGACATCCGCGCCGAGACCCGCTTTCCCACCACCACGCCCACCGAAACCCTCCAGCGCACCGTCGACTTCTTCCGCCGACTCGGCCCCCAGGACCGACCCGACGCCATCGGTATCGGCTCCTTTGGGCCTGTCGACCCCGATCCCAACTCGCCCCGCTACGGCTGGATTACCACCACCCCCAAAGCCGGATGGGCCCACACCGACTTCCTCGGCTATGTCCGCCACGAACTCCAACTGCCCGTCTTCTTCGACACCGACTGCAACGCCGCCGCTCTCGGCGAACACCTCTGGGGCGCCGCCCGGGGACTCCACACCTTCTTCTACCTCACCATCGGCACCGGACTCGGCGGCGGAGGCATGCTCCAAGGATCCCTCATTCACGGCATGCTCCACCCCGAAGTCGGACACATGCGGCTGCCCCGTCACCCCGATGACCCCTACCCCGGCTGCTGCCCCTACCATGGCGACTGCTGGGAAGGACTGGCCGCCGGACCCGCCATTGAGGGTCGGTGGGGCGTTCCCGCCCACCGTCTGCCTCCCGACCACCCTGCCTGGGACGTCGAGGCGTATTACCTCGCCGCCGGACTTGTCAACCTCGTCTGCGCCACCGCCCCCCAACGCCTGATCCTGGGCGGAGGCGTCATGTCCCAGCAACACCTGTTTCCCCGCGTCCGCGCCCAGGTGCAGTCGTTGCTCAAAGGCTACCTGCAAACCCCTGCCCTGGCCGATCCCGCCGGTTATATCGTGCCGCCTGCACTCGGCGGCCGCGCCGGCGTCCTGGGTGCCATGGCGCTGGCCCGGCTGGGCCTGGAGTCGAGCTGCCATGAATGAAACCAAACCCCAAACTGGAGGCTTCTGGAACGATATGATGCTCCGTTTTTCAACCCGACGAGGACTGCGGTGGGTCGCCGGCCTCCTGTTCATGACCCGTACCGTTACCGCCTGCGAATCCGCCCAGGTCGAGGTGCGCACCGGACTGCCCGACTACGACCCCGCCCTGGCCAAGCGCCTGGTCGAGGAACAGGGAGCCCTGATCCTCGACGTCCGGACTCCCCGGGAGTTCCAGTCCGGCCACCTGCCCCAGGCCCACAACATCGAGATCAGCCAGCTTCCCTCGCGGCTGGATGAAGTTCGAAGACTGGTCCACGGCGATACCTCCCACCCGATCGTGGTCTATTGCGCCGCCGGCGTCCGCGCCGCCAAAGCCAAACGCATCCTGCTGCAGGCCGGCTTCAGCCGCGTTACCAACCTCGGCGGCCTCCGGGACTGGCCTCATTGATCGTGCCCGCTCAAGTCTGGCTCTTCTCAATCCCAGATTATTTAGATAGGATTAGTGGATGATTAAGCCTCATGGTTCCGACCGGCTCCAGCCTCGGATCGTCGCCGACCCTGCAGAACGGGCGGCGCTGACAGCCGAAGCCCAGGAGCTGCCCTCGCTGGTCATCTCGTCCGCCGCCGCCGCCAATGCCGTGATGTTGGGCAGCGGCTACTTCAATCCCCTCACCGGCTACATGAACCGCGCCGAGGCGCTGTCAGTGGCAGAGTCCATGCGGCTGCCGTCGGGCCTGTTCTGGCCGGTCCCCATCCTCAACCTGGTCCCGTCACGGAAAGGGATCGAGGGCAGGCGCGTGGCCCTGCGCGACCCCAATGTCGACGGCCATCCCGTCCTGGCGGTCCAGGATGTAACCGCGGTGGAGGAGTTCACTGCCGACGAAGTGGACTTCCTGCTGGACCGCATCTTCCGCACCCGGGATCCCGCGCATCCGGGAGTCGCCGCCTTCCTGGCCCAGGGACGGGTCTGCCTCTCCGGCCCGCTCTGGGTCCTGAATTATTCGTACTTCGCAACCGAGTTCCCCGATACTTTCCGCACCGCACCGCAGATCCGCCAGGCAATGGAGGCTCTCGGCTGGAAACGTGTGGTGGCTTTCCAGACCCGCAACCCCATGCACCGCGCCCACGAGGAACTGTGCCGAATGGCGTGGCGCGACCTTCAGGCCGACGGCATCCTCATCCACATGCTGCTGGGCCGGTTGAAGCCGGGCGACATCCCCGCCGACGTCCGGGACGAGTCGATCCGCCGGATGGTAGCCCGCTATTTTCCCCCCAACACCGTACTGGTCACCGGCTACGGCTTCGACATGATGTATGCCGGTCCCCGGGAGGCGGTGCTGCACGCCGTCTTCCGCCAGAACTGCGGTTGCAGCCATCTCATCGTGGGTCGCGATCACGCGGGTGTCGGGAATTACTACGGTCCCTTCGACGCCCAAAAGATCTTCCGCGAGGAAGTTCCCCCCGGCGCGCTGGAAATCCGGATTTACGAGGCGGACCACACCGCCTGGTCGCGCAAGCTCAACCGGGTGGTGATGATGCGGGACTGCCCCGACCACAAACCGGAAGACTACGTCCTCTTGTCAGGAACCAAAGTCCGGGAGATGCTTTCCCGAGGAGAAACCCTGCCGGAAGAATTTACCCGTCCGGAGGTGGCCGAGGTGCTGGCCCGCTATTACCGCGGACTGGAAGCGGCGGGGTGAGCCCGACGGAGGGGTCGTGCCGCCAAGACCGTTCTCCAGAGTTCTGGTGGCCAACCGGGGCGAAATCGCGGTCCGGATCATCCGGGCCTGCCGGGATGCCGGACTGTCGCCGGTGGCCGTCTATTCGGAGACCGACCGCCACGCCCTGCATGTCCGCCTGGCGGATGCAGCCGTTGCCATCGGGCCCGCGGCACCCGCCGCCAGCTACCTGCACATCGAACACTTGCTGGAAGCGGCCCGGCGCACCGGATGTCAGGCGGTCCATCCCGGCTACGGCTTTCTGGCCGAAAACGCCGACTTCGCCCAGGCCTGCCAGGATGCGGGCCTGATCTTCATTGGCCCTCGCGCCGCGGCGATCCGACGGATGGGAAGCAAGCTGGAGAGTCGCCGCATCGCCGCCGTGGCCGGTGTGCCCACGATCACCGGAAGTCGGCAGGGCGTCCGGGACGCGGCGGAACTCCAACGGGTGGCCGAGGAGATCGGACTGCCGATCCTGGTGAAGGCCAGTGCCGGCGGTGGCGGCAAAGGAATGCGGATTGTCCGTACGCCATCCGAGCTGGCATCGGCTTTCGCCGAAGCAGGCGGCGAAGCGGCCTCCGCTTTCGGCGATCCCACCCTTTACGTGGAAAAGTACCTGGAGCGGCCGCGACACGTGGAAATCCAGATCCTGGCGGACTCGCAGGGCCACTGCATCCACTTGGGCGAGCGGGAATGCTCGATCCAGCGCCGCCACCAGAAGCTGGTGGAGGAGAGCCCTTCTCCGGTGGTGACTCCGGAGCTCCGGAGGCGTCTGGGGGAGGCGGCAGTGGCGATCGCCCGGGAGGTGGGTTACAGCAACGCCGGCACCGTGGAGTTTCTGGTCTGCCGGGACGCCCGCGGCGAACTGCAGTACTACTTCCTGGAAATGAACACCCGGTTGCAGGTGGAGCACGCGGTGTCAGAACTGGTGACCGGCCTGGATCTGGTCCAGGAGCAGTTCCGTATCGCCGCCGGCGAGCCGCTGGGTCTGTCCCAGCCGGAGGTCAGCCACCGGGGTTGCGCCATCGAGTGCCGCATCTGTGCAGAAGATCCTGACCAGGATTTCCAGCCCTGTCCGGGGCGCCTCAGCCTGCTGCGGCTTCCCGCCGGCCCGGGAGTCCGCGTGGACAGCGGCGTCGACGAAGGGGACGCCGTGCCGCTGGAATATGATCCCCTGATCGCCAAACTGATCACCTGGGGAACCTCGCGCGAGCAGGCACGCCGGCGCATGTTGCGGGCACTGGCCGAGTTTCGGGTCGCCGGGGTCCGGACAACCATCCCCTTCTTCGAGCGACTGCTGGTTTCCGACGCGTTTCGCCGGGGAGACTTGCACACCTCGCTCGTTTCAGAGCTTTCGTTGCACGGGCCGGCCATGCCTTCGCCGGATGACCGTCTGGCGGCAGCCGCCGCGGCGGTCACCGCCTTCCTCGAGTCGAGGTCCACCGCCGCCGCCTCCCCCCGCCGCTGGACGGGAGGATGGCGGACTTTTCCACGGGGGAGCTGGCGGTGAGGCTGCACCTGCGGATCGGCGGGGAAGCCTGGGAAGTGGAGGTCCGCCGCGACCGGCCTGGGGCCGGGGGGACCCGGGAACTGGAGCTGCACGTGGTGGCGGGACCGGATCCCTGCAGGGACCAGACCCTCCGTTTCACCCTGACCCGGAAGCAGGGCGAGATCTGGTCATTCCAGTGGGAGGACCGGTTTCGGGACATGCTGGTGCGGCGCAACGGCGGAGATTTCGAGATTTGGCCTTCCGCGGTCCCCATTCCAGTCCAGGTCGGCTTTCCGGGCTCCACGTCCCCCACCGGAGAATCCGGCCCGGCATCGGGCAGATCCCAGATCCGGGCCCGTATGCCGGGAAAAGTCATCAAGGTCCTCCGCGCCCGCGGGGACCGGGTGGAAAGGGGCGACAGTCTGGCGGTGATCGAGGCCATGAAGATGCAGAACGAGCTGAAAGCGACCCACCCGGGGGTTATCGTCTACTGCGGGATCCGGGACTCACAAACGGTCGCCGCCGGCGAGCTGCTGTTCGAGGTCGAGTGAAGGAAGGAACCTCTCCCCGCCCAAGCCTTTGAACCTTTAAACCTTTGAACCTTTGCACCCTCACTGAACCTCCCTTTCTCCCATGAGCTGGAGGTTCAGCGTCTGGAACGCACCCATCACATTGCCGCTGCCGAATTCCAGGCGGCCAACCCGGTCCAGCAGTTCCTCGAATTCGTCACAGTCCACAGGCTGCAGGACCAGCCGTTCCTTGCCCAGGTCCAGGCTGACCCGGCTGAGAGCGTCGACGGTGGAAAACGGACCCACCAGGTCGAAACCCGCCGAATCGCCTCCCCGCAGCTTCAGGTAAGGAGCCTGCTGGGGGTTGTTGGGGTCCCCGGTGTCGAAGGAGAAGTTTTCCACCGGGATCGGCCGTCCCTGGCCGTCCACCACCTTGAACTGTCCGGGCTGCAGCTCCCATTCACCGGCGGCCAGGGACACGACGTTGAAGATGGGAGTGACCGTGGCCCGGGAGCGGACAACCTCCAAGGTCAGGATGAAATCGTAGTCCACAAAGGCGTGGCACAGGGAAGCCTTGGGCGGCTCCGCCGCGAGGGCTGGGACGGCGGTGGACAAGACCAGCAGGAAGCGCGCAAACCCGGATCTCAACTTGACCTCCAGTCCAGATCCGGATTCTATCACGCGGAAACCGCCGCCTCGGCTTCCTCCCAGCCGATGCAGCCGGCGACGGCGCAGTCATGGGCCAGGGCGTCGCGGTAACCTTCTTCCACCAGTTCCTTCAGCCGGTCGCGGCCGAAATTCAGGATCCCGGTCAAGGCGCTGAGAACCCGTGCGGGACGATAGCGGTGGACCGTGATCCGGCGGCCTTCCCTTCCCCGGCCCAAACGATGGAGCAGCCTTGCCGCCCTGTGGACCAGTCTTTGGGTCTCCCGGGCGCGACCCGGCTGTCTGCTCACCGCCAAGACGAGGTTGAACGCCTCCGCCAGTTCGACATCCCGGTTGACGTGCTGCGCCATCATGATGAGGAAAGTCCGGCACAGATTGTCCATGCTGTTCTGCAGGCCCTCCAGCGGGATGTTCTCCACGTCGGGGTCCAGGTAAATCACGTGCAGGACGTCCGCGCCCCTTTCGAGCGCCGGCAGCAGGGGTGTGTTCAGGACAACGCCGCCGTCGACGAAACAGGAGCCGCCCACCTCCACCACCGGGAAGAACACCGGGATGGCGCAGGAAGCCAGGATGGCGCGGTGGCCTTCCTCTTCGGTGAAATCCTGGTTGCCGAAGAGCTTCAGCTTGCCGGTGCTCCAGTCGGTGGCGGCGACACAGATCTGCTTCGGCGAACGGCGAATCGCCTCCAGGGGGATGGTTTCCCGGACGAGATCCCGCAGGGGATCCACCGAAATTAGGGAGGAAAGGTCGATGGAGGTGATGGCACGCCGTTCGAGAGTTTCAGCGGAAAAAGCGAAGCGAGACGCCCGCTGGAAGAGATCCCGCGCGAAATACCCGGTGTCGGAGGCCACCAGCGACAGGGCCTGGGTTGGACGCCGAACCAGAAACCGGGGATCAAACACCGGACGGAAGTCGCCGCGTACCCGGAAGACGCCGTTCCCTCCGCGCCGGGGGTCGTCCGCGATCCGGTCCAGCCACAGTCTTTCCAGCGCCTCGCCCACATCACAACCGCTGCAGGAGGTGGACACAGCCACGGCGGCTGCGGCGTTATACGAGCCGACGGAGGTGCCGCTGTACAGAAACGGGTCCAGGGGCTGACCCTGGGTGGAAGGGCAACGTCCCTCGAACAGGGCTTTCAGGATGCCGATTTCGTAGGCGCCGTTGGCGCCACCGCCGGACAGGACCACCGCATGACGGCGTGACTCCAGGTTCATGGTTTCCTCTGGTATCGAACGATGAGGTCGTGTGTCAGGGGACTCGTGTCCCGTCTTGGCGAGAGTCTAGCACGTGGCCCTGTGCCTCGGGTACGAAGGCTGTCCCTGGCCCCGGGCATTCCGGACATCGCGCCCGGCCTGCGATTCGGCCCCCAGCCTTGGCTCCCGCCGGGGAAGCGCCAGCGGTGGACCGGGCCGATCCCGCGGAGTTGCCCTATGGCCGAGACTGCCGTGTTCCGGGTGGTCGCCCACCGCCGCCGCCCCGGTACACCTCGCGCACCACATAGATGGGTTTGTGCTGGCTTTCGTGATAGACCCGCGACAACATCTCGCCGATCAGGCCCATGGTCACAAACTGCACACCGATGATCACCATGAAGATGGACAGCAGCAGCAGAGGACGGTCCGCCAGCGGCGACTTGAACACCGCCCGCTGGAAGACCAGCACTCCGGTGATGGAAGAACCCACCAGCAGCGCCAGCAGCCCCAACAGGCCGAACAGATGACTGGGACGGGTCGAATATTCCGACAGGAACTTGACGGTGATCAGGTCCAGCACCACCCGGAACAGACGCCCGATCCCATACTTGGACTTTCCCGCCGCCCGGGGCCGATGGCCCACCGGAACCTCCACCACCCGCGCCCCCAACTGGACCGCCATGGCCGGGATGAAGCGGTGCATTTCCCCGTAAAGCCGGAGTTCCTGTGCGATTTCGCGGCGAAGGGCTTTCAGGGTGCACCCGGAATCGTGAAGGTCGAGGCTGGTGATCACGGAGATCAGCCGGTTGGCCACCTGGGAAGGCAGGCGGCGGCTCCAGTAGGGGTCCCGCCGGTTTCGACGCCAGCCGTTGACCAGATCCCAGCCTTCGTCCAACTTCGCCAGCAGCAGCGGAATATCCGCCGGATCGTTCTGGAGGTCCGCATCCAGGGTCACAATGACGTCCCCGGAGGCATGGGCGAGTCCCGCCGCCAGGGCGGCGGTCTGGCCGAAATTCCGCCGGAAGCTCACCACGAGGACACGCGCGTCGGCGTCACTCAGGCGGCGCGCCAGGGCGCCGCTGTCGTCCGTACTGCCGTCGTCCACCAACACCAGTTCCCAAGTACGTCCCAGCGGTTCGAGGGCAGTGACCAGTGCCTGGTAGAGCGGACCCAGGTTCTCGACTTCGTTGAATACCGGAACCACCACCGACAGGTCAGGCTTGGGTCCGGCCGGCGGGGCGGCTGCGGCTCTGGCTTGCAGCGCAGTCATCGCGCACATACTGCACAAGCTTGGCGGCGGATGGAAGTGGACGGGAGGATTTCAGTTCTGGCAGGGCTCGACGACCACGGCCGTACCGTAAACCATCAACTCGGCGGCACCGGACATGATCTCGGTGGTCGCAAAACGGACTCCCAGGATGGCGTTGGCTCCCAACTGCTCCGCCTCCTCCACCATCCGGTCGATCGCCTGCTCCCGGGCTTCCGCCATGAGCTTCACGTAGTCATGGATCTCGCCGCCCACCAGGTTCTTGAAAAAGGCCAGCAGGTCCCGGCCAACGTGCCGGGAACGGATAGTGTTCCCCCGGACGATCCCCAAGGATCGCACCACCTTCATGCCGGCGATCTCGTGGCAGGTGACGATAATCATTTCTGGACTCCTCTGTAACGGTCGGTGCGCAGCTCTCTCAAGCGTTCCATCAGGACCGAAAAGAAGATCAGGCCAAACCCGGCCACCAGTCCGAAGATCAGGATCTTGATCGCGATGGGCTCCGAGGGGCTCACCGCCAACTGATAGAGGCCGTATGCGCAGGTGGCGCCCAGCCATGCCACCAGGATGATCCAGCCGAGTTTTCTGGTGGTGCTCTCCAGGATTCGTGACTCCATGATCTGCCACTCCTCGGCACTGGGCTGTTGAATCTGAAGGCTGGCTGCCATCTCCTTGGCCCTCCTCAATTCCCCGAGTACCACCTGGCAACGGGGGCAGGTCGAAAGGTGGACTTCGACCCGCTGCACCTCCTGTTGCGTCAGCTCCCGGTCGAGGTATCCAGTGAGGCTCACCTCGATGTCTTCGCAGTTCATGACTTCGGCTCCAGAATCGCCATCAGCCCCCGCCGGGCGTGGTGCAGACGGGACATCACCGTCCCCAGCGGTATCCGGAGGATTTCGGCGATTTCGTTGTAACTGTGCCCCTGATAGTCCCGCAGGAAAATGATCTCCCGATGCTGTGGGCTGAGCTGGGAAAGCGCCGCCCAGACTTCGTGTTTCAGCACGGAACCGTCGGCGGGCGAAACCTTGCGGTCGGGCAAGACTTCCGGCAGCCCGTCCGGAGACTCGTGTTTGCGCTTGCGCATCAGATCGATGCACAGGTTGCGGACGATGGTCAGGAGCCAGGGGCCGAAACTGCGGCCCTTCTGAAAGTGTTTGAGATTCTGGTAGGCCTTGATGAAGGCGTCCTGAACGACATCCTTGGCGTCCTCCCGGTCTCGCAGATACTGAAAAGCCAGCGCAAAGGCCCGCTCGCGGTGGCGGGCGAAAATTTCGGCGTAAGCCCCAGGGTAGCCATCCAGTACCTGCTGCACCAGTTCCCCTTCCGTCGGGCCCATCGGCCTGTCTGATGCGGGGCTTACGAGGCTTGCGTCGACCTTATTCAAGCTGGCCACGATGATACGCATTCGCCGGGGAGAGGGGAATCTTTCCTGTGGTGAGATCGTGTAGAATCTCGGCATTTTCAAGGACATGCACCCATGAACGCCCAAGTGGTCGTCGCGGCTTACGGGAAGGCGTCACCATGAGAATGCGACGGGTAACCAGACAGGTGCTGTCGACTTCCCTCGTCTATCTGGTGGTTGCCTCCGCCTGGATTCTCCTTTCAGACTGGCTGCTGACGCTGGCTGCGGTGGATCCCGAACAGATCCAGCGACTCCAAAGCTACAAGGGTCTCGGCTTTGTCGTGATCACCACGCTGTTGCTGGCGTGGCTGCTGTACCTCCATCTCTCGGAACGCCAGGCAATCGAGCTCGAGCTGCAGGCACAGAAGCGCAGCTACGAAACCCTGGTCGGGAACCTGCCGGGAATCGTCTACCGCTGCCGGATCAACCGGGACTGGACGATGGAGTTCATCAGCGATGCTGCCCTGACTATCACCGGCTACCCGCCTGCCGAACTGGAACGTGACCGGACCGTCAGTTATGGTGACCTCATTCTTCCGGAACACCGGGATGATGTTTGGAACACTGTCCAGGCGTGCATTTCACGCGGAGTCCCCTTCCAGCTCCACTACCGAATCCGGCGGCGGGATGGTGTCATCCGCTGGGTATGGGAGCAGGGGCGGCAGGTCACTTCGCCGGACGGTGAACCGCTGCTCGAGGGGGTCATCCTTGACGTCACCGAGCGCCACGAGCAGGAGCAGGAGCTCCGCCGCCGGCTGGATGAGATCTCACGTCTGAACGAGGAGATGCGGGCCATTCTCGACAACGCCCCGGTAATGGCGGTGTTCTCCGGTCCGCCTCCGCAGCACTGTCTCCGGTGGGCCAACCGATGCTGGGAGAACACCTTCGGCTGGAGTCTGGAGGAGGCCCGCCACCGCCCCATCCTTGAGGACCTTTACCCGGATGCCGAGGACCGGAAACGGGCGCTGGAGTTCATTGACCGGGCGGAACGCAAGTGGGGCATCTTCAGGGTCCGCTGCCGGGACGGCAGGTGGCTGGACTGCGAGTGGATCAATATCCCGCTCTCGGACGGCTCCGTGATCAGCATCGGCAGGGACATCACCGAGCAGAAGCGGCTGGAAGAGCGCATCCAGGTTTCCCAGAGGCTGGAGAGTCTTGCCCGGCTGGCGGGCGGAGTCGCCCACGACTTCAAGAACATGCTGACCGTCGTGTTGACCCGGACCCAGTCGGCCCAGTCCGAGCTGGATCCGGACAACCCCGCTCAACCCGCCCTCGAGGAGATTCTGTCCGCCGCCATGCGCGCTGCAGAGCTTGCCGACCGGCTGCTGGTCTTCGGGAGGAAACAGCCGGTGGAGCCGCGAATCGTGGAACTGAACAGACTGGTCCGCGGCATGCAGTCACTGCTGAACTCTTTGCTGCGGGAGGATATCAGGACAGTCCTGGACCTGGCCTCGGAACCCGGGTTTGTCCGGGCGGACCCGACGCAGTTGGAGCAGGTGGTCTTGAACCTGGCCGTCAACGCACGTGATGCGATGCCCGGGGGAGGAATTCTGACGATCCGCACCCGCGGCCGGAACTTCACCGAGAGTCCAAGTCCGGTCCTGCCGCCCGGCCAGTATGTTCTGCTGGAGGTCGAGGATACGGGTACCGGAATCTCGCCGGATCATCTGCCGCGGATTTTCGAACCGCTGTTTACAACCAAGGCGGCGGGACAGAGCATCGGCCTGGGGTTGCCCACGGTTTACGGCATCGCCCGCACTGCGGGCGGCGACGTCCTGGTGGATTCCGAGCCCGGCAGGGGCACCTGTTTCACCGTGCTGCTTCCGCGCTGCAGTGCGCCTGCCGCTCCGGCCCCGGAGCCGGCCCGGACCGGACCCATGACCGGCAAGGAAACCATCCTGCTGGTGGAGGACGAACCCGTCCTGCGACGGACCGTCGAACGCCTGCTGAGCCGCCTGGGCTATAAGGTTCTCACCGCTGCCGATGGCACCGAGGCCATGCGTCTGGTAGCCGAGAATGGCTCCGATGCCATTGATCTGCTGCTGACCGACGTGGTCATGCCCGGCATCAAGGGAACGGAACTGGCCCGGCGCCTGCGCGCAGATCATCCCGGTCTCAAGGTGCTGTTCATGACCGGGTATTCGGACGATCTGCTGAGAGGGGAAGCCCGGGAGGGAATCCCGGTGATCCCGAAACCCTTCCAGAGGGATGAGCTGGCCCGCCGGCTCCGCGAGCTGCTGGATGCAGCACCGCTTCAGGGCAACAGCCCGTGAACCTGCCGGCGGGAGTGCTCCTCGACGTCGAAGGCCACGGCGTACTGAAAGCCATGCCGCGCGCCCCGAACCCGCGCCAGAGCCCGATAATAGTCCAAGTATGGGAAGCGGGAGATCCCTCCACGAACGAACTCGTAGCTCCGGACACACTGTTCCCAGACATCCAGGGCGTCGGAGACATCCACAATGACGTACGGTGAGAATCCCGCCTCATCTTCCCAGTTTTCGGTGAAGTAGAGGGCGACGACCCCGCCCCACGGGGAGCCGCCGGCTTCGGCATCCTGCAAGGCCGCAGGCAGAATGGAGCGGACGACGATCTGGTGGGCTGCAATGTGGTCCGGATGCAGACTGGCCCGCCAATGCGCCAGCACGTGAGTGGGCCGGACCTCGCGGATCACCGCCGCCATCCATCGGATCGTTGGTTCGTCGGCTTGCAGCCGGCCATCCCGCCACGGCCCGAAGCGCACCTCGGCGCCAATGGCTTCCGCCGCCGTCTCGGCCTCCCTCCTTTTTTGCGCTCCATAGCTTCGGGGGTCCATTCCGGGATGCCCTTCCTCACCCAGGGTCAGGTGGAGGAGAACGACCCGGTCGCCCTGGCGGACGTGACGCGCCAGGACGGCCCCCGCTGTCAGTTCCATGTCTCCGGCATGGGCGCCGACCGCCAGGAGGGTCCGGGATGGAGGGGCTGACATCTCCGTCCCCGATGCCGGCTGAACGGCGAGAACCAAAGCCGAAAACCACCACAGGATCAGGCTCGCAAGCATGACAGCACTGTGCCCGACCCTGCGGCGCCCTGCAAGCCGACGTTGATGGTGTTCGTTGTGTTCTGCCGGGGCGACCCGTAGAATCTGGCCCCAACGGAGTCAAACCCATGAAGCTGGTGAAGTTCGCTTTGCTCGCGGTCACCGCGCTCTTGGTGCTGGTGGTGGCGGCGGCGCTGGTCCTGCCCAGGTCGATCCTCGTGGAGCGCTCGGAAACCATCCAGGCGCCGGCCTCCGCGGTCTTCCCCCATATCCGCTACTTTGAGCTCAGGCAGGGCTGGTCTCCCTGGCGGGAGCTGGACCCCGCGATGCGCGAACTGATCATCGGCCCGGACGGCATCACGGGTACGGTCTACCACTGGGAGGGTAACGAGGCCGTGGGTTCCGGCGACGAGGAAATTGTGGGAGTGGATGAGAATCACCGCGTCGACACCGTTCTGCGTTTGCGCGGGCCGTTCACGGTGGAGGCGGAGTCCTGGCTGGTGCTGGAGCCCCAGGGAAAGGTCACCCGGGCCACCTGGGGCTATCACGGCGGCATCCCTCCTTTCCTCAACGTACTGGCTCCCTTCATCGACTTCGACCAGGCCATCGGTTCGGACTTCGAGAAGGGCCTGCGGCGTCTCAAGGAACTGGTAGAAGCGGAAGAAGCCCGGCGGACCTTCCGCGGCTACCGGATTCGCGAAGTGTCGCGCCCGGAACAGGTTTACCTCACGATCCGGAAACGCCTCCCCATCGGGGAGGTCAACGGTTTCCTGGCGGCTTCCTTCGCCGGCTTGGCGGCGATGGCACAGAGTGAAGGCGAGGGCGTACCCACGGGCCTCTTTTTCGAATGGAACGAGGCGGACCAAACCGCCGACGTGGCGGCGGCCTATCCGGTAGCCGCTTCCTTTTCCGCCTCGCGGCCCGACGCTTTGGTGACCGTCCCGGGAGGCAAGGCCTTGGTGGTGGATTGCACAGGCAATGCCGAGGCATCCGCGGAAGCCCATCGGGCATTGGACGACTACATGCAGGCGTTCGGCCTCACCCGGGTTCCGCCGGTTGTCGAGGAGTACCTCAGGATCCCAGAACCCGGCGCAGACCCGGCTGAAACCCACATCAGGATCGTCTATTACGTGGCTTCCCCGTAACGGATGCTCTAGAGGACTGAGCCCGTTCTCTGCGCCATCCCTGAATCTGTGGTTTGCCCACGCGAGTCCGTGGCAAATCCCCGGACTTCGAAAATCTTCACCGGAGCCGACCGTCCCTTGACCACCACATCGTCCAGTTCCGCCAGCTCATAGTTGCCCTTCAGAAGACGCCGCGTGAACTCGCTGATGATGATACCCACCTGATACTGCTTGCACAGGGACTCCAGCCGGGAACCGAGGTTCACGTTGTCGCCGATCACGGTATAACTCCGGATGGTTTCAGCGCCGACGTTGCCCGCGATCATCTCCCCGGAGTTGATCCCCACTCCGCAGGCAAGTTGCGGCATCCCACGCTCCCGCCAGCCCTGGTTCAGCTCCGCCAGCCGCTTCTGCATCGCCAGCGCGCACTGCACTGCATGGTCCGCGTGGTCCGGGTCGGGCAAAGGCGCATTGAACAACGCCATGATCATGTCCCCTACGAACTTGTCCACCGTTCCCCGGTGGGCGAACACGATCTCCACCATGGCGGAGAAGTATTCATTGAGCAGAGCCACGATGTCTTCGGGCGCCCGGTGTTCCGACATTGACGTAAAGCCGCGCAGATCGGAGAAAAGAACCGTGACCACCATCCGGTTGCCGCCCAGGCGGGCCGCTTCCGGGTTGTTCAACAACTGATCGTAAACGTCCTTGGACACGTAGCGGGAGAAGATGGCTTTGACTTTCCGCTTTTCCGCCCCTTCGACCCAATACTGGTAGGCAAGGCTGAGCCCCAGAGCCGTCGACCAGCACAGGATGGCGGGCGCTACCGGAACCCGCAAATAGGCCCCGAACATGAGATGAGAGAACCACAGGTAAGCGCCCAGCAGCGCCAGGCTGCCCGTCACGGCGGGCAACAGGCTCCAGGAGAAAACCCCAAGGACAACCGCGGCGGTGATCCCCACCCCGATCACCCAGGACCATCCGCTGGAGAGTTCCCGCAGGTAACGGTCGTGAAGCAGGTTGTCCAGGACATTGGCGTGCACCTCCACTCCCGGCATCCTGCCCAGCTGCAGGCCGCCCTCCACCGCCTCGTCGCCGGCGGTGCCGCTGTAGGGCGTGGTGAAAAGATCGTGCAGACCGGTGCCGCTGACGCCGACCAGCACGATCTTGTCCCGAAATACCGACGGATCGAGGCCGGGAGTCTCCCCCTCCTCGATCTGGAGCTGGGAGTAGACCACCTGCCCGTACGGGTACGAGCGGTAAGTCCCCGGACCGCCGTTGAACCAGATGGGCAGCCGCCAGTCCTGGTTGAGGGGCGCCGAAATCCGGCCCGCTGACACCCTCCGTTCTCCGATTCTCAGGTCCGGCAACGGGATCTTTTCAACGGCCAGGGCGGCCGCCAACGCCAGTGAAGGGATGGCCCGCCGCCGGTGATTTGCCAGCAGCAGGTAATGGCGAAACGGCCCGTCGGAGTCCAGTGCATTGGCCACATGGCCCAGCATGCGGGCGGATGCGGCCAGCTCCGGAAACGGAAAGTCGGCGGCCACGAAATCGATGAAACCGGGCCTCGAAGCTACGGAAACCGATTCCAGCAGTCCGGGCTCAGTTTCCCCCGCTACCTGCTCCAGTTCCTGGTCCCCCAATGCAACGGCGTGCACCACCATGCCGGCGGCACGGGTCGCTTCCACGAAACGGGCGTCCGACTCGGGATTCAGCCGGTCCCGCTCGGTGAAAAGGACGTCGTAGACCACCAGTCGGGCGCCAGCCGTGCGCATGAAGTGCAGAAAATAGGCGTGAACCTCTCTCGGCCAGGGCCAGCGGCCGAAGGCTGGCTCCAGGAGCTTGATGCTGTGGTCGTCGATGTCGGCCAGTACGATGTCGGCGCTGGCGCGGTGCTGCTGCCCGAGCAGGCGGAAGCGGTAATCCACTGTCTTCAGCTCCACCACCTGCAGAAAACGGGTCCGGCTGAGCAACCAGCTCATGACGACGCAGCCCAGTGTCAGAACCAGCATCGCCAGCAACCTCGCTTTGCGGGTCGGGCCAGCCATGGATGAGCATTGTAGTATGCAGGGCTGCGTTTCACCGCCGGCCTTCCAGGCGGTACCCAGCCCTCTGGCAATCCCCCCTCTGTTAGAATTCAGGCCTAAGGAGAAAGCCTATGTCGCGCCTTTGCCTCGCCCTGGCCGGCGTCCTGCTGGCCGGTTCCAACGCCTGGGCCCAGTTCGGAGGACTGACCAAAGTCCTGGACAAGGCCAAGAGCTTTTCGGATCTTCACATTTCAGATGAGGATGAACAGGCCCTGGGAGAAGCCATCAGCCAGAACATCCGCAACCTTTATGGGGTTCAGCAGGATGCAGCCGCCACGCGGTACGTGACCCTGGTGGGTCGGGTGCTGGCTGAAAAGTCCAGCCGCCCCAACCTGAACTGGCAATTCATCATCCTGGACTCGGACAGCACCAACGCTTTCGCCGCACCGGGCGGTTACATCCACGTCACCCGGGGCGCGCTGGCGCTGATGAAGTCCGAGGCCGAACTGGCGGGCGTCCTGGCCCACGAAATTGCCCATGTCACCGAGAAGCACACCATCAAGGGCTTGCAGAAGATGAAGGGCATCAAGCTGGCGGACGATCAGACGACTCTGACCGGGAACTCCCAGGTCTTCCAGGCAATCGCGGACAAGGCGACGGAGGCGGTCCTCCAGGGTTTCGGCCGTGCGGAGGAACTGGAGTCGGACCAAGTGGGCGTCCAGTTGGCGGCGGAGTGCCGCTACGCTCCTTCGGGACTTCCCGCCTTCATGGAGGCCCTCCGGGAGCGCTATGCGCAACGCCAGCACCGGGCCGGCCTCTTTGCATCACATCCCGAGCTCTCGGAACGTCTGGAGAGGCTCGCCAAGCTGGTGGAAAAGAAGCAGCTCGACCGGGAAGCGACTATTTCCCTGCCGGATCGTTTCAAGCAGAATATTTCCTACCAGCTTGCCGCCTTCGTGGGGACTGGTGAGGCGGTGGAGGGGGCGAAGGGAATGGCGGAGGGAGACGGCAAAGGGGAGAAGGCCGAGAAAGGCAAGAGCGGCGGCAGTCCGCTGGCAAAGCTGAAGAACCCGTTCGGTTCCGGCAAGCGTGAACAGCGGGCTGAAGTTACAGGTTCCGCCGCCGCCCGAGGAGTGGAGACCGAGCTGGGAATCGAACAGCCCGGCAATCCGGCGCTGGTCAAGGTCTCGGTGTCGGCCCAGGACATCAAAGCGTTCAAGCAGCAGGGAGGACTGGCCTGATTGGAAGATCCGCTTGAGTCGTGGCTGGTCTTCGGCTCGGCGAGCCTGGCCGTTATCTTCCTGGTTCTGAAGACGGCGACCTGCAACCGCCTGATCAAGAAGCGGCTCAACCTGAGCTGTTTCGTCCTGATCGGGACGCTTCTGTTGCGTCTGGTCGACGACTACCTGGTGGGCCGTGCCTGGGTGGTCGACGTCCAGGTCTTCCAGCAAATCCACCAGCTTGCGTTCGCCTTTGCAGTGGTGCTCGCCGGTGTCGCCCTCCTGTTCAACCGTTTCCGGAGCACGGAAGCTTCCGAGAAGTTCCCATCCATCGTCCAGGATACCCTGGTCATCGCCATCTTCGCCCTGGTGGCGGTGCTGGTGGCGCCCGAGCAACTGCTGGCCGCCTCCGCGGTGGGGGCTCTGGTGATCGGTCTCGCCCTGCAGGACACGCTCGGAAACCTATTCGCCGGCTTGGCTCTGCAGATCGAAAAACCCTTCTTTGTCGGCGACTGGATCAAGATCGGGTCCATCGAGGGCAAAGTCACGGAGATTACCTGGCGGGCCACCAAGATCTGCACCAAGGCCCGGCACTTCTGCGTGATCCCCAACACGGTGATCTCCAAGGACATTCTGGTCAATTACACCCATCCCTCGCCCATCATCCGGCTCGACAAGGTGATTGGATTCGGATATGAGGCGCACCCCAACCACGTCAAACGGGTGGTTTTGGAGACCATGGCCGACATCCCGCAGATCCTGAAGGATCCCACCCCCTCCGTCTTTCTGGTGGACTACAGTGACTTCTCGATTCATTACCAGTGCCGGTTCTGGGTGGACAATTTCGCCGAGACCGAGCCGATCATGGATCGCTTCACCACGCTGCTTTACTACCGCCTGCAGCGCGAAGGTCTGGTAATCCCCTTTCCCATCCGGGACGTCCGGATGCACACCGAAAGTCCCGACCATCTGGCCAAAGTCCGGGAACAGGACCTGGCGAACCGGCTGGACCTTCTCAGCAGAGTCGACCTGTTCGCCGACTGCACCGCCGAGCACCGGCTGGAGATCGCCCGATGCATGGAACGGATCACCTACGCGGCGGGTGAGACCGTGATCCGTCAGGGTTCCACCGGAGACTGGATGGTGCTGTTGGAGCAGGGACAAGCTCGGGTGGTCCTCGAGGGCCAGGATAGCGTCACGCAGGTGGCGCTGCTGGAGGGCGGCCAGTACGTGGGAGAGATGGCCCTGTTGACCGGTGAACCCCGTTCCGCCACCGTTGTCGCCGCCACCGACCTGCGGGCATACATTCTTCGCAAGGCGCCGTTCCGCAACGTCCTGGTGACCCATCCCGAGATTGCCCAGAAGCTTTCGGCTGTCATTGCGGCCCGGCGGGCGGAGCTGGAGTCCAAGGCGGTGGAACTGGATGCCGCCGCCCACAAGCGAACACGAAAGGCCGCCCAGGAAACCCTGCTCAAGAGAATCCAGAGCTTTTTCGGGCTCTGACCCCCGGACCCGGCGAGCCGGTTCCCTTCGCCCCACTGGACTCTGTCCTCCATTCCCGGCGCCTGCCCTGCCCCTGATCAGGCTGACACAAGCAGGTTCCTGTCTCCCCGGCGATCCTTCCGGCTGCCGCCGGCGGGATTCCAAACTGGCATGCCGGCTCGACCGGCACGGGAATAAAATGGAGTCAGCCAGTCGCTGTCGCCAGCAAGGAGGACACCATGGTTGAACTGAGGCTCGACGAAGAGGAGGCCGCAATCCTTCGCCAGGTGCTGGACAGTTATCTGTCTGACCTCCGGATGGAAGTGGCCAACACCGATCTCCTGGAGTTTCGGGAGAGGCTGAAACACGAAGAGTCGGTCCTCAAGGAACTGCTGCGCCGGCTTTCCGCCCCGGAACCGGTGGAATCCTGAGGGGCGGCTCCTGCAGCCGCCTCCCTCCCGCTACCGCTTCGCCAGGACTGAGGCCAGGCGGAGGGGGAGACCTGCAGCCAGCGCCGCCACCGCCGCTTCACCGAGCCGTAGCTCCTCCACCGCAATGGACTCCCCCACCGTATGGGCAGCGTCAGGGTCCCCCGGACCGAAACCCAGCACCAGCATTCCCGCCTGGGCGAAATGGCCCCCGTCGGTGGCGAAGCGCCAGAGGCCCGCAGGCCCAGGCTCATCCACGACCTCCGCCAGAACCCGCTCTGCGGCCAGGACCGCACTGTGATCCGCCGCCAGCAGAAACCAGGGATGACCCACCGGCAGGCTGACAGTGAGTCCGGTGTAGCTCCTCAGGGTCTGCACTACCGGCTCCACCTGGATGCTTCCCCCGGGCGGAGTCAAAGCGGCGGCGATCCCCCTGAGAGCACAGAGGACCTCCGCCGGATCCTCGCCCGGGACCGTCCTCCAGTCCACGGTCAGGCGGACCTCGCCGGGAATCACGTTAGGACTGGTCTGATCGGTGGCGATGAGCGTCGGTGCCGCGCTGCCTGCACCCAGCTCGGCGTGGGATACCCGAGGCACCTGCGGAAGAGCCAGGATGAAGCGCGCTACCATCTCGAGGGGGTTGAGTCCCTGGTCGGGGACACTGGCATGACAGCTCCGTCCCCGGGCAATCACCTGGAACTCGGCCCTTCCCCGATGGCCGCGGCGCAGCCGGCAGGAACTGGGTTCGCCCACCACCACGCAGTCGAAACGACGCCGGCGACACAGCCACCAGGCCCCCAGCCCGCCGACCTCCTCCTGGACGACCGCAGTCACGTAAACATCCCCAGGCAGCCGCCTTCGGGAACGGATCAGTTGGGCGACTCCGTAGACCTGGCTGGCCAGCGGCCCCTTGATGTCCACCGCGCCCCGGCCGACCAGACTTCCTTCCCGGATCTCGCCTCCGTAGGGCGGACTGGGCCACCGGCTGACGTCGCCGGGATCCACGTGATCCAGATGAGTGTTGAACATGATGGAGGGAGCCGTTCCCTCTCCCCTGATCCTGCCGATGACATTGCCGGCGTCGTCGCGATCGACTTCGTCGAACCCCAGGCGGGTCATCTCCGACTGGACCAGCGCAGCCAGCTCGCTCTCCTGCCCGGGCAGGCTCGGGATCCGCAGGAGCCGTTGGGCAAACTCGATACAGTCCATGTCGTGACCTGTCCCGCCAGCGCCTTGCGTGTCCGGCGGAGTGGCCGGCCGTCACTCGGCCGGTTTCTCGCCCTCCGCCTTCCCTTCCCGGTCCTTGAGGACCCGTTTGAGCACCTTGCCCATGGCACTCTTGGGCAAGGCGTCCACGAACTCAATCTGCTTGGGAATCTTGAACTTGGCCAATTTGTCCCGACAGAACTCGACGATTTCAGCCTTGGTCAGGGTCTGGCCCTTTTCCACCACCACATACGCCTTGACGACCTCCTCGCGAACCTGGCTGCGGGTACCGATCACCGCCGCCTCCACGATCTTGGGATGCTGGTGCAGCACTTCTTCGACTTCCCGGGGGAAGACGTTCATGCCGGCACTGATGATCACATCTTTCTTGCGATCCACGATCCGGAAAAAGCCCTCTTCATCCTGGACCGCCACGTCGCCCGTAAACAGCCATCCGTCCCGGAGCACGGCGGCCGTCTCCTCGGGTCGGTTCCAGTAGCCCTGCATCACCTGCGGCCCGCGTATGGCCAGCTCGCCGACCTTGCCCGGCGGCAGCGCTTCCCGTGTGTCCAGATCCACCACACATGCTTCGGTATCCGGAATCGGGACACCAATGGTTCCAATCTTCCGGTGTCCATATACCGGGTTCACAAAGGCGACGGGGGAGGTTTCGGTGAGGCCGTAACCCTCGACGAGCTTTCCTCCTGTACGCTCTTCAAAACGGGCCTGGACCTCGGCCGGCAATGCCGCGCCGCCGCTGACGCAAAGCTTGATGCTGGAGAGATGGTGAGGTTCGAGTTGCTGGTAGCGGTTGATGGCGTTGTACATCGACGGCACGGCACAGAAGACGCTGGGACGATGTTTCCGGATGGCCCTGGCCACGTCGGCCAGCTCGAAGCGGGGCAGCAACAGCATGGCCGACTGGGCGAGCACCGCCAGGTGAAGTCCCGTCGTCATCCCGTAACTGTGGAAGAAGGGGAGGACGCACAGAATCACCTCCTTCTTTTTCTCCAGGGTCCAAAGCCAGCTCATGGTCTGGTGGACATTCACCACCACGTTGCGATGGGTGAGGACCGCCCCCTTCGAGACGCCCGTGGTTCCCCCGGTGTAAAGCAGCAGGGCGACGTCGTCAGGCTTCACGAAGACGCCCGGATGGCGCGGGAACCTCTGCCTGATAAGCCGGCTATAGAGGTGGACGCCCCGGGCCTCGTCGGCGACTACAGGTGAGCGGTGCTTCATGCCGTAAAGCAGTCCCAGCGGGAATGGAAGGAAATCCTTCACCGACATCACCACTACCCGACGCACCGGGGTCCGTTCCCGGACTTTGGCGAACGTGGAGAAGAGCTGGTCAAGGACGATCAGGGTTTCCGCCCCCGAGTCGTTCATCTGGTGTTCCAGCTCCCTTTCGACATAAAGGGGATTGGTGGGGACCAGCACCGCGCCCAGCTTGAGAGCGGCGAAGTGCGCGATCACATAACCGGGAAGGTTGGGCAGCAGCAGGGCGACCCGGTCGCCCTTGGTGACACCCAGCGCGGCGAGGGCGTCCGCGAACCGGTCCACCAGTTGGCCGAGGCGAGCATAGGTCAATCGCGCCCCGAAGAAGATGGTCGCTACCCCCTCGGGGTTCTCCTCGATGGTCATCTGGAGAACCTGATACATGTTGAGGTCCGGGTACTGCATGGTCCCGGGGACTCCCGGGTCGTAGAATTTCAACCAGGGCTTTTCCACCTGAGTCCTCCCCTTGGCGGCATGATCTGGATTTCCCACACGGAGGCGGGCTGCCGTTTTGCCGGCGCGTCGGGAATGCCGCGCTATACTGGGCCGGAACCGGCCTATTCAGACTATGCCGACCCTGATTCTGGCTCTCCTGCTCGGCGTCCCGTTCGCGCTGGTGGGCATTATAACTTGGCTGATCGGACTGCTCTTCCGGGTTCGGGGCAGAGGCCGGAGGATTGCCCGCAATGTATTTCTGGCTTGGCTCGCCGCCCTGCCGGTCTGGCTGTTTCTGGCGGTTCCGCTGTTGGGTTCCTGGCTGCTGTCACAGGCCTCCACCCGTCCGGATGAACGCAACCTGACCTCTCTCCCCGCCGACTTCGGTGCGGAATTCGAGAGTGTTCGCTTTCCGAGCCGCGATCTGTCCCTGCAGCTCAGCGGCTGGTGGCTGCCGGCCGCCTCCGGGAAGCCGGCTGTCGTGTTCGGTCACGGACTGTTTCGCAGCCGGCGGGAGATCCTGGAGCGGGCCTGCGCCCTGAACCGCTGCGGCTACCCCGCACTGCTGTTCGACTTTCGCGGTCACGGCGACAGCGACCCGGGACCCATCACCCTGGGCTACCGCGAACGTCTGGATGTGCTGGGGGCAGTGGACTATGCCCACCGGCGGACGGGTCTGCAGCAGACCTTGGTCGCGGGAGTTTCCATGGGTGCAACGGCGGCATTGCTGGCGGCTGCGGAAGACCCCGGGCAGGTGGCCGGTGTTCTCGCCGACAGCCCCTTTCTCAGCCTCCATAGCACCGTCGGCCGCCATGTCTGGCTCTTTCTGAGGCTGCCCGCCTTTCCCTTCGCCCAGGTGTTTAGCTGGAACCTGGGACGGCTGGGCTCGTTTCCCCCGGAAGAGCTGGACCTCCGCCGGGCCCTGCCCCGTCTCGACTCGATCCCGGTCCTGCTGGTTTACGGCCGCGACGATCCGCGCATGCCCCCCGAGGAGGCCGAGGAAATTCTGCGGCTGGTTCCCTCCGCCCACAAGCGGTTGTGGTTCGTGGAAGGCGCCGGCCACGGGGCTGCATTCCAGAAGCAGCCGGAAGCCTATGTCGCCGAATTCAGGCGCTGGTTTGAGACGCCCCGGACCGCAGCCGCGGGGGTTCAGTCCTCCGACTCCCGCCCCACTCCCACCACCGTGGGCGGCGAAGCCATTTTCAGATAGACATCCACCGAGCGGATCCAGTCCGGCTGGGTTTCACTGCGGGTCCGCAACCGGACCTTGAGGAACTCGGCGTCGGCGGGCGGAATGGTGACACGGGTCAGGCCGGTGTAGCGCCGTTCACCCAGGGGATCCTCGCTTCCGGTCTGATTGTCGAAGGCGAACCATTCATATTCATATGAACACCGGCTGGAAAGCTCCAATTCTTCACCCAGATTCCGGAACTCCAGCAGATCGCCGCGGACCACGAAATCGACCAGCGGGTTGAGGGGACGCAGATAGCAGCTCAACAGCTTGTCGCGACGGCGGATGAGCACCTGACTCAGGTACTGCTCCGCGCGGGGATCGCGAAACTGACCCGCCTCCACCACAGACCGGATCATCTCGTTGGAAAACCGGGCGAGGATGGCTGCTGCCCAGAATGCGTCTTCAGGACGCATCCGCCGGAAAGCCGAGTTCGGGTATTCGGGCTTCCAGAAGTGGGGTTCGAAGTAGTCGCTCTCGATGCGGCCGACTTCCGGCAGCTCCGGGTACGGGTAGCGCGCACGCAGCCAGGGACGCCGCCACAGGCCCAGGGACAGGGCGCTCTTGAGAACCGCCTGGGGATCGCCCCGCAGCGAATCCTCGTAGCCGGACCGCGGATCCTTGGGGATCACCCGGCGGTTCAGGTCATAGCCACTGCCCAGTGCGGCCGTAAAGTCCACCAGGTAGTGCCGGAGGAAGGAGCGGTCCCCTTTTCTCACCCAGACATCCAGCGTATTCAGGCTGTTGCAACTGGTGTGGTTGAGCCAGGCGGCGAAGACCTGCAGGCCGCGAAGCTCCCGGCGGTTCTCGTGCCGGAAGATGTCGTTGGGGTCGTCACCGCGGGTTCCGAAGTACTTGAACCGGCCGACGATCCGTCCCGGCGGCAGACGGCAGGCCGACACCCGATAATGTCCGCCCGGTCCGGCCGCAGCCTCCGTCAACACCGAGTCCAGGAATTCGCGGCTCAGCGGCACTTCCCTTCCCCCAAGCAGCTTGACCCGGGCCTCCGGTGCGATCTCCAGCCGGCGGGAATCCAGCTCCACCAGGCACGTCGGAAAAATGTTGTAGCCTGCGGCATACAGGAAACGGCTGGTGATGACGTCGGCGGCCGTTCCCAGGTTCGGATGCTCCACCGGGTCGAACTTGACGAAGTACGAATCGCCCCGCCGGTCCACAATCACCAGGCTGTCGGTCAACGTTCCCAAACCGGCTCCCACCACGCGGATGGCCCCCGCCATGTCCGGTCCCCCCCGCTGGTCGCCCCCCCGAAGGAGGTCCTCCATGGAAAGCCGGCCGTGTCCCAGGCGGTTGGTGAACCAGGTGGAATCGGGCACTTCGCCGAGGGTGTTCACGTTGGAGGCAGGTTCCCGGCCCCGGCCGCCGTCGCCCAGGGTGTTCTCGATGGCATCGTAGGTCGGGCTCAGCTCAACAGTCTCGGGACAGGGGATGTCCAGGTCATCGCGGTCCCGGGCGACGGGATCGTCCCTCAGAAAGCGCTGCGCGGCGGCCGCGGCGCCAGAACCGGGATTCAGGGACAGGGCAGCCAGCAGCGCAAGCCACCCGAGAGCATTCCGCCTGGGGGACCGGTCCAGTATTCCCATCCTCAGAAGCTTCCCCCAAAACGCACCACCGTACGCGGTCCCTCATTGCTCCACGCCTGATCCAGCCGGAACAGGACTCCGCGGGAACTCTTGAAGCGGAGTCCGATCCCGACATCGGACTTCAGCTTGTGCAGCGAAAGCCGTTCCCCCTTGTTGGCCACCATCCCCGAGTCGCCGAAGATCGCCAGTTCCAGACGGCGGGAGGCTTCCCAGCGATACTCCGCCTGGAACTGCATCAGCTTGTCCCCCCGGAAACGGAAGGAACGGAACCCTCGCATCCCCTGGCTTCCGCCCAGCGAGGGCTGGAGGAAAAACGGGACGGCGTTGCCGTCGGTGGCGTCGGCGTAAAGCGACAGCCAGCGTAACGCCAGGACCCGGTCCTCCGAACCCAACGGAAGGTAGGTCCTTGCATCGAGTCCCCAGCGGCTGAAGTTGTAGCGGTTCCAGCCTCCCAACTGGTGAAACTTCTCCCAGGTCAGGGCTCCAAACCATCCGCGCCGGGGTACCCCCGGGTAGTCCCGGCTGTCGACGACGAGGCCTGAGGAAAGGGTGAGGTAGGAGGGCGGTGCCTCCAGCCCGGGGGTGTTGTCGGGTGTGAAGACCTCCTGCAGGGAGGGGGTTGACGCCTCACGTCCCGGACCCAGTGCGTGGCGCAGCAGGCCGGTCCGAAACACCCAGGCGATTCGGGGGTTGAACTGATAGCCCACCGTGGCGCGTGCCAGGAAGTCCTTGAGCAGAAAGTCGGTCCGGTCTTCTTTCCGGGAGTGGGGTCCGGTCCCGAAATAGGCCACCTCGGGCTGGTACCGATAGCGGCCGGAACCATAGAAGCGGAAACGGGAGACCCGGGACCGGTCGATCTCACCCTGGTCTTCCACCGCCTCGTCGTCCATGGAGGACGGTGGGATCCCCTTTCCCCAGTTGGGGATCATTCCGAAGTGGAGATCATAGTGCTGATAGCGGTTCCAGGAGTGGAATGCGGAACCCATCAGGTCGAGACCCCGCAATATCTCTGGACGCCAGTAACGAACACCCAGGGCTGGTCCCGAGCCGCGGGCAATCCAGGCCAGGCGGGGATAGAATCCCTTGATGTTGGTATCTTCAAGGGTCGTGTTGCCTTCCTGATCCAACTGGAAGAACAGTTTCTCCAGGCGCTTCTGCCGGTATGGCTGCAGTTGGCCGGCTTTGAGGCGGCGTGCCTGCAGCAGGCGGGTCTGGCGGTCCGGCGGCGCCTCGGCCCGGACCGATTCGAGCTGTTCGACACCGTCCGGGACCTGGGCCAGGCAGAGTCCGGTGTGACACAGCAGAAGGACCCATCGGGGACAGGTTCGGAGCCGCACGCGGTTGAAAAACATATTGGGAGGAGTCAGCAACCGTGAAACCGGATGGCCTGGGTGTTGACCGCAGCACTCCGCCGTCTGTCCATCTCAGAGCTCCTTGACCCGTACCCTCCGATAGCGGACGAACTGCTTCGTGTAATCGCCCCCTCCATGCACCTGCAGGGCAATGCCACCCCGCTCCGGGTGGCGCCTCTCCGTCTCCGTCCACTCCATCATCTTGACCCCGTTGATCCAGGTGACGATCGTGGGCAACGCACCACCGGTGATTCGGGCGCGCAGCTCGTTCCACTGGCCGTGACGCCAGAAGCTGCTCCAGGACTGGGGAAGGACCGGAAAGGGCACCGGAGCTGCGGAGACCGCCTCCACCCGCTCCGGGGTGTCCAGAAAGTTGAAGTTCCGGACGCTGGGCTTGCCCCCCAAGCCTTCGCCATAGATCCCCATGAGGTTGCCCCGGGCATGGTAATCGATCATGGCCTGGTAGGCGCGGCCATCCTCGGTGCTGCGCAGGAACAGGCCGCTGTCCGGACCGAAATCATTGTTCATCTCGAGGACGACCTCGAAGTCCCCGAACTGGCGGTCGGTGATGAGTATTCCGCCGTTGCCCGGGATATCCTGGCTGCCGACGATCGCACCGTTTTCCACCACCCAGCGGCCACCCGACCGATGGCCGCTCACAACGCTGTGCCCGGTTTTCGCGCTGACATGCCAGCCCTCCAGCGTGCGCCCGTCGAAAAGGTCCACGAAGCCGTCTTCGGCAGCGGATCCCGCCGCCAGCAAGGAACCCAGCACCCCTGTCACAAACCATACTGCCGCCTTCATTTCTCCCGCTCCTTGAGTCGTGGTCGCGATCCTGCACGGCAGGTTATCATGCCACGGCGAAGGAGACGATCCATGCCGAAACTCGCGCTCTTGGGGGGCCCGCCCGTACGTACCCATGACTTTCACCCTTGGCCGGAGTACGACCAGCGTGAACTGGAGAACGTCCACCAGGTGATCCGGAGCCGCCGATGGTTTGCCGGGATGCGGGGGGCGGACCCTGGAACCTGGACGGAGTCCCTGGAACAGAGCTTCGCCCGCCATCACCAGGCTGCCCATGGGATCGCCTGCTGCAATGGAACCGTGGCCCTGGAGATCGCACTGCGGGCGGCGGGAATCGGCGTTGGTCACGAGGTGATCGTGCCCGGTCTGACCTTCATCGCAACGTTGAGCGCCGTCTTGCAGGTCAACGCGGTGCCGATCGTGGTGGATGTAGGCTACGACACCCAGTGCATCGACCCCCGGGCCATCGAAGCGGCTGTAACTTCCCGGACCCGGGCGGTAATCCCGGTCCATTTCGGCGGTTTCGTGGCGGACATGGAGCGAATCATGGCGTTGGCCGGCCGGCACAATCTGGTTGTGATCGAGGACGCCGCCCATGCCCACGGCGCGGTCTATCGCGGCCGGAAGGTGGGTTCGCTGGGACACCTGGCCACCTTCAGTTTCCAGGAATCCAAAACGATGACGGCGGGAGAGGGTGGCATGATCACCACCAACGACCCGGAACTGGCCGAACGGGCGGTCATGTTCCGGAGTTGCGGGCGCAAGGCCGGTCAGTCCTGGTATATGCACTATGCCTTTCCGGTCAACTACCGGCTGTCGGAACTCCAGTCGGCGGTGCTGTCGGCCCAGCTTGAGCGGCTGGAGAACCAGCTCCGCCTCAAACAGCAGAACGCCGCGCTGCTGGCCCGGGAGCTGCAGCGGATCGGGGGTCTTGAGGCGGTACCCGGTGACGGCCAGACCGACGTCAACGGCTATTACCTGTTTCTGTTGCGATACCAGCCGGAGGCATTCGGCGGGTTGGGCCGGGACCGGTTTGTGGCTGCCCTGGCGGCGGAAGGCGTTCCCTGCCATATTGGCTATCCCTGGCCGCTGACCCGGAACCCCATGTTTGAGGTGATCCCGGAAGGTCCCGGCGGGTGTCCGTTCACCTGTCCTTACTACGGGCGGCAGATCGACCTCAAGTCCACCCCGTTGCCGGTGGCGGAGCGGATCTGCCGCGAGACGGTCGTGATTCCCCATCAGATCCTGCTGTCGCCGGCGGAAGATCTGGCCGACATCCCCCGGGCAGTGCGCAAGATCCAGGAGCATTGCCGGGAGCTGGGGGAGTAGCGGGGAATCGGGAGACGGGACGGGAGGTAATCCGACCGCCGGCGCCCGGCCAATCGACCCTGGCAGGCCATCCCAGGTGGCTCCCCCCGGCCTCCTGTGTCCCGATTCCCGTATCCCCCAGCCGTGCTATGATTCCGCCCATGCGAAAGAGCCGTTTGTTTACACCGGGACCAACCCCGCTGATTCCTGAAGCCCAGCTCGCACTCGCCCGTCCCCTGATCCACCACCGGACACCGGAGTTCAAGACGCTCTTGCAGGAGACCCGGGCCAATCTCCAGCGGATCTTCCGCACCAGTCACGAAGTCCTGATCCTTGCCGCATCGGGAACCGGCGCCATGGAGGCTGCGGTTTCCAATCTGCATGCGCCGGGCGACAAGGTGGTGGCGGTCGTGGCCGGAAAGTT
The DNA here is from genome assembly GCA_964524795.1 of uncultured Acidobacteriota bacterium. Classification (GTDB taxonomy): domain Bacteria; phylum Acidobacteriota; class UBA6911; order RPQK01; family JAPXNP01; genus CAZGEH01. Next base: position 6,580 of record CAZGEH010000003.1, on the reverse strand, counting down.
CGGTGAACGATGGGCCGAACTGGCCGCGGCCTTCGGCCTCGAGGCTGTGATCCTGTCCAAGGAATACGGTCAGGCGGCGTCCGCCGCGGAGATCCTCACTTTGCTGCGCCAGCATCCGGACGCCCGTTCCGTCCTGTTGCAGGGATGCGAGACTTCGACGGGGACCGCCCACGACCTGAAGGCGATCGGCGAAGCGGTCCGGGCCGAGTTTCCCCAGGTGCTGATCATCGTGGACGCGATCACCGCCGTGGGCTGTCAACCCGTGGAAACCGACGCCTGGGGCCTGGACGTGGTGATCTGCGGTTCCCAGAAGGCTTTCGGTCTGCCGCCGGGACTGGCTTTCCTCTCGTTGAGTCCCAAGGCCCTGGCAGCGCTGCAGCAGACGAAGTCGGCGCCCCACTACTACCTGAGCCTGCGCAAGGAGCTGAAAAACCAGCAGGCGGGAGGAACCGCCTACACCCCGGCCATCGGGCTGATCGTGGCCCTGAATGAGGCGTGCAAACTGATCCTGGCGGAAGGGCTGGACCGTGTCGTCCAGACCGCCGAGACCATGGCCCGTTCCACCCGGGCCGGACTGCAGGCCCTCGGTTTCCGGCTCCTGTCCGCAGCGCCGGCCAATGCGGTGACCGCCGCTTTTCCGCCGGAAGGCATCACGGCCGGCGAATTGCGTTCAGGTCTGGAGAAGGAATTTGGAATCAAGATCGCCGGCGGCCAGGGACACCTGAAGGACAGCATCGTCCGTATCGCCCATCTGGGATACTTCGACCCGCTCGATGTGGTGTCGGTGGTGGCGGCCATCGAATTTCTGCTCAAGCGCAAAGGTCTGATCCAGCGGATGGGGTCCGGTGTGCTTGCCGCCCTGAACGCGGTCGAGTCCTGAAGCCGGAAGGACACCACAGATTCCCACACTTGCACCGATCGAGGTTCTTCTCTTTCCATCTGTGACAATGTCCATCAAAATGGATGATTTGGACGGATCTGTGGAATCAGCGAATCCGTGGCTCGACACAACAGACGAGGTATGGCCATGACAAAGGTCCTGGTTGCAGATTCCATGTCGGAAGAGGGACTGCAGTATCTGCAGGAACAGGAGAGCTTTCAGGTTGTCAACCGGCCCGGCATCTCGCCGGAAGAGTTGCTGCGGGAGGTTGAGGATGCCGAGGCCCTGATCGTTCGCAGCAAGACCAAGGTGACGGCACAGGTCATCGAGGCGGCTCACAGGCTGCGGGTGGTGGGTCGGGCCGGTGCGGGCGTGGACAACATCGACCTGGACGCGGCCACGCGGCGCGGCATCGTGGTGATGAACACGCCGGGCGGCAACAGCGTCAGCGCCGGTGAACACACCTTCGCCCTGCTGCTCTCCCTGGCCCGCAAGATTCCCTTTGCCCATCTGAGCCTGCGGGAAGGCAAGTGGAACAAGTCGGCGTTTACCGGCCGCGAGCTGCAGGGCAAGACGCTCGGGGTGCTGGGTCTGGGCAAGATCGGCTCGGTGGTGGCACGCCGGGCCCTGGGATTCCAGATGAAGGTGCTGGCCTACGATCCCTTCGTCTCGGAGACGTACGCGGCCGATCTGGGAGTCGAGCTGCGGCCGCTGGAAGAAGTGCTTTCCCGGTCCGAGTTCCTCACCCTGCACCTTCCTGCCAACGAGAACACGCGGCATCTCATCCAGAAGCGGACCATCGAACAGATGAAGCCGGGGGTGCTGCTCATCAATGCCGCCCGCGGCTCGCTCATCAAGGAGGACGACCTGGTCGAGGCTCTGGAGTCAGGACGCGTGGGCGGCGCGGCCCTGGACGTCTTCGAAAACGAGCCCAATGTCAGCGAGCGGCTGCGCCAGGCACCCAACGTCATCCTGACTCCCCACATCGCCGGTTCGACCCAGGAGGCGCAGGCCAAGGTGGGTTACGACATCGCCGTCCAGATCGCGGACTTCCTGCTGCGGGACGTCATCGTCAATGCGGTCAACTTTCCCTCCGTGACCACCAAGGAACTGGAAAGTCTGGGGCCGTTTGTCCGGCTGGGTCAGAAACTCGGCTCGTTTCTGGGACAGATCAACCAGATCCGGGTTTCGGAGATCGGAATCCGCTATTACGGGGAGCTGGCGCAGAGCAACTACAAGCCCTTGACCAACTATATTCTTCAAGCGATCCTGCGGCCGATCCTGTCGGAGGCCATCAACCCGGTCAACGCCCGCCGCATGGCCACCGAGCGCGGCATCTCGGTGATCGAGAGCGTCAGTTCCCGGGAGCGCAGTTACTCCAATCTGATCAGCATCCAGTTGCGCTCCACGGAGGCGACGGAGTGGGTGGAGGGGGCGATCCTCCACCAAGGCAACCTGCGTTTGGTGTCGGTGGACGGGATACCGGTGGAAACCCACCTGGGCGACCACCTGCTGTTTATCCGCAACGAGGACCGTCCCGGCGTGGTGGGCCAACTGGGAACCATCCTGGGGGAATCGTCCATCAACATCGGCTCTTTCACGCTGGGGAGAAGCTCGGAAAAGGATTATGCGGTTGGGGTGATCAACACCGACACGGCGGTGCCCGCCGCGGTGCTGGAAAGGATCCGGGCCCTGCCGGCGATCCGGTTTGCCCGGGTGATCTCTCTGGTGTAATGGGCGTTGATCGGGCCACTGGTCGCGGGGTCTGACGGAGTTGAGGGATGATCCCTTTTCGCGATGACATACCCGCCCGGCGCTACCCGGTCATTACCGTTCTGCTGATCATCGCCAACATCGGTGTCTTCCTTTACCAGCTTTCTCTGCCTCCCTCCGCGGCGGCCGCCTTTGTAGAGCGTTTCGGCATGGTGCCGGGGGAGCTGACCGGCATCGTGACCCTGCCCTCGGGCCCGGCACTGCTGGGGGTGTTCACCTCAATGTTCCTGCATGGCGGCTGGTTCCATCTGATTGGGAACCTCTGGTACCTGTGGCTGTTCGGGGATAACGTCGAGGACCGGATGGGGCATTTCCGTTTCCTGGCTTTCTACCTGGTGTCCGGGGTGGCGGCCGCAGCCGTTCATGTCCTTTCCGATCCCGGCGGCACGGTCCCGGCAATCGGCGCCAGTGGAGCCATTTCGGGGGTCCTGGGGGCCTACCTGGTCTTCTATCCGTTCGCCAGGATTCTCACCCTGGTCCCGCTATTCTTTGTTTGGCCGGTGGTCGAACTGCCCGCGATGCTCGTCTTGGGGTCCTGGTTCGTGGTTCAGATATTGAACGGTGCCGCGGCTTTCAGCATCAGTAACGGTACTACGGGCGGAGTGGCATGGTGGGCCCATGTGGGTGGCTTTGCCGCCGGCATGATCCTGGCCAGGGTCGTGGCGCCGGCCCGCCGGCTTCGCCGGAACTGAGACCGAGGTGGATCAAACATGAGCCGGAAACTGGACTCAGCACGGTCACGGGGATGCACCGGTCTGCTACTGCTGTGGATGACCGTCCCCGGGCTGGCGGCCCAGGCCGCGGAAAAGGTCGATCTGGATACGGTGATCATCCCCCGCAAGACGGACCTGTATCTCGAACTCAAGAAAGGTATCAACAGCCGGACCGCCAGGCAGGGCGACAAATTCTCGGCGTTGGTGGAGGTTCCGGTGACCGTGAACGACTCCATCGTGATCCCGGTGGGATCCTACGTGCTGGGACACGTCGTCCGCAGCAAGGGAAGCGGCTATGTGAAGGGCAAGGCGGAACTGCTGTTGGGCTTCGACACCGTGATTCTGCCGGACGGCACCACGCGCCAGATCCGGGCTGTGGTGGACTCAGCGGAAAACTACACGACGCGGGACGAGCGCGAAGAGGGCACCCTGGAGGCTTCGGGGAGCCAGGCCCAGGAGGCGGGTATTGGTGCCGTCTCGGGTGCGGCCACCGGCGCCATCACCGGGGCCACGATTGGGGTGTTCCGCGGTGAGACGCTCAAGGGGGCGGGAATCGGCGCCGCCGTCGGCGCCGCCGGCGGAGCGATCATCTCGTTGCTCAAGAAAGGGGAGGAAGTGGAACTCCCCAAAGGTTCGTCCTTGACCATCCAATTGCAGGATTCGATCCGCTTCGTGAAGCCTCCGGCACCGAGACCTTAGAGCCACAGATTCAGAAGGCCACAGATTCACTGATTACACAGATTTTCTTATTTCTATGAAGATTTCTATGGAGAGTGATCATCAGTGACATCGGTACTATCTGTGGCTCGCTCACCGCTCATCGAATGCGGGCGGCTTTCAGGCGACCCACCGCCTGCAGCAGATCCTGCAGCCCGATCTGATCCTGGCGGGCCCGGGCGGCCCGCAGGGCGGCATCGATCACGGCGTTCTTGATGTCGCGACCGCAGATCCCGTCCAGCTTCGCCAGTTCATCCGCCGAAACGTCAGAAGCCAGCGGCAATTGCGGCGGCAGGTGGCGGATCCAGATTTCCCGCCGGCAAGCTTCATCCGGCATGGGAAACTGGATGTGACGCATGCGGGTTTCGAAGGCCCGATCGTAATTTTCAACCAGGTTGGTAGAGAAGATGACCACCCCCTTGTAGTTCTCCAGGCAGATGAGAAGCTGCGAGCGCATGGAGTTGATCGCCTGCTCCGCGCCTTGGGTGACGTCGGTCAAACGGCGGGACAGCAGCGAGTCGGCCTCGTCGATGAACAGGACCGCGTTGTCCCGCTCGGCGGCAAAGAAGACGGCCTCGATGTTCTTGGACCCATCCCCTACGTACTTGCTTTCCACCTGGGCATAGCTGGCTGGCAGAATGGGCTTCTTCAGGTAGCTGGCCACAGCGTGAGCGGCAAGGGTCTTGCCGGTCCCGGGATTGCCGTGAAAGTTCAGGGCGGCCCGGGGAAAAGGCTCGATGGAGCGGAGGTTCCAGCGGTCAAAGACCTGCTCTTCCAGCTTCACCAGGTCCACCGCCGCCAGCAGACTCTCCCGAACGTCCTCGGGCACCACCAGGAAATCGAAATCGAACAGGGGCGCGCGGCTGCGGTACTGCAGCGCCCGCTCCTCGATGGTCATTTCGTCAGCGGAGCCGCTGCGCGGCTGCTGGCGCTCGGCGGGTTCCTTTCCGGGGGACAACTGCACCAGTTCCTCGCCGTCGGTACCGATGGCAAGCTTGATCTTCTTCATCCCGGTCCGGAACAGCAGATCGTTGACTGCCTCGGTGATCCGGACCCGGCATTCGTCGGCGATATCCTCCGGAATATAGCGGGGGATTCCCTGAATCCTGATTTCCTTTTCCAGTGCCGGTGCGCTTCTCTTCATGCCTGGTCCTGTCTGCTGACGGGGCTTCCCCTGCGGGAACGGCCAGCGGCAAAGCCTGCCCTGTCCCCGGCGAGTGAGCAGTATAGCAGGCGCTGGCGGCCCGGCGCCCGGTTGGCCGGTGGGGTCGACTATACTGGTGAATTCAGGAGCCCGGTATGGAGCACAGGTTGGAGCAGTCCCCTGACCCCGCCGTCGAAGAGAACGAAGAAGAGCTCCTGCGCCGGGCGATGTCAGACGTGCGTCCACTGGCTGCCCGCCCTCTGGCGCCCCGGCAGCGGGGCCGCCGGCAACCTCCGGCCAGCCCTCCCGAGATCCAGCCGCTGGAGGATTTTCTTCAGAGCCGGGAAGCTTTCGAGGTGGTTTTTCATCCGGGCTACCAGGAGGGGGGACCCGAGGTGCGCAACCGGCCGCTGATGCGCAAGCTGAGGCGGGGAGGGTTTTCGGTCCAGGCCCAGTTGGACCTGCATGGACTGAGCCAGGCGGAAGCGCAGACGGCGCTGGAGGCGTTTCTGGTCCGGTGCCGGCTGGACGATCTGCGCTGCGTCCGCATCATCCACGGCAAGGGACGGAACTCGGGCACCGGGGAGGGTATTCTGAAGCAGAAGGTGCCCCAGTGGCTGTCGACGCGACGGTTTTCACGTCTGATCCTGGCATTTTCCTCGGCCCCGCCAGGCGACGGCGGGACCGGCGCCACTTATGTCCTGTTGCGTCGGCCGAGTCCCGAAAATTGAGAGTGCACCGACCGGTGCACGGTCAGATCCCTCAGGTGGAGCCGGACGGGCCGCAAGAACCGCGGCGTCCCGCTCCACTGACAGCGAAGCTGGAGAGCAGCTTCTCCGCCTGGGGCTCCCCACACTTCGGGCACGCCACCGGAGTCGACTCCCGAGGCACGATGCGTTCGAACTCAGCTCCACATTTCCGGCAACGGTATTCGAATATCGGCATCACAGCCTGAGACGCATCGGCGCGCCATTAGGTTACAGTCCGGGTACCGCGGTCCCCAGGACGGGTTTCGCCGGAGGCATGGCCGTTTCGATGCAACCGCCGTAGCACGGTCTCCGGCTCTTCTCTGCACCCGTCCGGGATGCCCCGAGCCAACCACCCGTAGCACGGCCGTCCCGGCCGTGCTACCGTCTGCGAGGCGCGACCGCCCCATCCGGCGTCCGGCCAACGCCCCTGTCCGGCCAGCGGTTGTTTCCCGGGAGAGGGGCAGGGACGATCGGCGCCTACCGTCCAACCCGGGCGAGACGCCCGGGCTACCACGGGCCCCGGGACGATCGGCGGCTGCCGTGCAACCGTACGTGGGGTGGAATCGTGCGTCTCTGGCACCCCTTCAGGGTGCCGCCCCTCTTC
>CAZGEH010000002.1:14384-718255 GCA_964524795.1 uncultured Acidobacteriota bacterium | reverse complement strand
TCCAAGCTCTCGGCTTGGCCGTCCTCCAGGTTGACTCCCTGCCTGCCCTGTGGTAGGCTTGCTGTTTGTCCGCCCGCCGATACCAACCGCGCCTATTCACTTGTCAGGATCTGCCGGAAGCCCAGGTTGACCAGGTCCCGGAATCGGGGTGTGCCCGGGGGCAAGTTTGCCGGATCGAGAAAGTCGGTCTCGAAGGCGTAATCCCGATTGGGGGGGCTGTAAGTGGTGGCACAGCACTTGTAGATCCCCGTCGCGTACTCCGAGTAGAACAGGCTCACCAGCGAGCCCCGATAGTGAAGCGTCTGGCCGCTCCACCTTTCGAGATAACGCAGGAAGTTGTGGGTTCCCCCGTCCAGCCCGTACTCGTCCGAACCGGCCCAGGCGGGGTTGGGAAAGTTCTTGGGCTTCCCGGCCGCCACCGCCATACGATACCAGGATGTCTCCGCAGCCCGAGCTGACCCGCTACCCACATAAGTGGCATCACGGAAGCTCTTCCAGTCGGCCCACGCCTTCGAAAGCACGGTGACCGCGTCGGCAACGATGCTGGCAGGAGCGTAACCGTCCAAAAACCCGTTGTCGGCGTTGTAATCACCTACAACGTAAACGGGGTTCTCGCTGGCTACGGTAAACCCTCCACCGTCGGCGTTGGTGGGAAGATTGCCCATCGCCCCATTGACCAGCTTCAACCCATGGCGCGGTCCTGTCACCCGATTCTTCCGGGCAACGGTACGGCCCGGTATGCGGGTCAGCGGCGAATCATACTCTGTCAGCCCGCCCTGAGCCTGGGGCAGGAAGCCGTCTCCCAGCGTCACCACCCCCCAGTTGTCCAGCATCCCATTCTCATTGACGTCCTCCCCCGGGCCGAGCACGCCGTCGGGTGTGCCGGTCGATGAGGCGTCATTGACCACATCCTCGAAGCCATAGCTGCCCAGGCGCCCGTCCGGGCCGGGAACCGATCCCCGCTGGTCCGAGAAGTAGAAGATGTAGCCGTTCTGGGAGGTGCTTTCAGTCAGCGTTCCCGTGGTTCCAATCGCCCCCGTCAGCCATCGACGAAGATTCCCCACATCCAGTTCCACGACATTGAACACTCCGCCGATGGCGACGCTGTCGTTGCCAGCCCCCAGCGAAACGTCCCGCACTTCCCCTTCCCGTGCGTCATACAGGTTGATGGGCATCCAGCGATAGGGGTTCCGGCGGGTCTCCTGCGTGTAGCTGAAGTCGGGACTTCCGTCGCCGTCATTGTCTTTCAGGGTCTGGAACTTGAGGATCGCATCGGGGTTCTCCCGCGCAACCCCCAAACCGAGCCATTCCAGGGTGACGTCCGCCATTTGACCGTCGGCCTGCCGGCTGAGTACCAGCAGGTAACCGTCAATCAACGGCCAGGAGGAGCTGGCCGGCAAACCGGCCGGAGGCACCTGATGGGCGTCCTCGGACTGTTTTCCCTCGGCAAGAGCGGTATCTGCACCACCGTAAATTCCTCCGGAGTAGTAGGGCTCCGCGTTGGCCAAACGGATGCCCGTTCCGCCGGGCAGCTCCTCGGCCCGGTCGTTCAGAAGCACCAGGATCTGGGCCTGACTGAAGAGTCGGGAATCGCTCAACAGAGTTCCCGACTCATCCAGACTGGGGCGCTTGATGATCTCGATGGAACGCAGGTCTCCCTCGACGAAGGGAAGTTCCAGTTCACGGGCTCCGGTGCGCCCGTTTACCACCATCCCGTGGTAGATGGAGGTGGAGATATTGGTCCAGTTCGGGTTATCCGCGCTGGTGGGCCCGGCAACCTTGCTGCCCTCCGAAAGGGCAAGGTTTCGGCAGGCAGGCCGGGAGCCGTCGCAACCGGAGGGGGCGGTCGGGATGTACACAGGTCCGGTACGTCCCCCCGCCGAAGTGCTTACCCCATTGGCAAGTTCGGCACGAATGATTTCCCCGACGGCGCTGACCTTGGAATGAAAGGTGAGTGAAGAACGGGTGGACAGGAAGAGGTTGCCGTTGGTGTGGACGCGTCCGGCGAAGTCGAAGCCCGGGCCCGGGAAATAACTGAGGTCGCTGTCGGAGAAGATGCCGAACTGGAACACCGGAATGAGCGCCACCTCGATGTCACGCTGCATGCGCACTTCGGTCCGGAGCGGGCCGCGGGCCGTCACATCGAGTTCCATGGGAATGATGCTGGCCACCAGACCCTCGTTGGGGCCGGCACTGATGTTGCGAACCTGGTAGCTGGGGACGCCCGCGAAGTTGGGCACTTCGATCCGATACTCAACATAGGAAATGTGGTCCAGGTCGGGCGGCTGATTCGTCAATCCCTGGATGTCGTCCACGGTGGGTGCCATGCGGTTTACATAAAGTTGGCTGAGGTCGGCCATCATCTTTTCCATGGCCGCCTCGGCACCGTAGTAGGCTCTCATCTGGTACAGGTCGTTGCCGCCGACCCTGGTGTCAGTCAGGGCTATCAGGGTCGCTCCGACCACTCCAGCCGAGATCAAGACCAGCAGGAGGAGCCCGAAAACCAGGGCGAAGCCCTCCTCACGGGGGTGTTTCCTGAGGCTATGCATGGCTGTTCCTTTCCCCTCACTCGTAACGGTCCCGGAATGCAAGGTTCCGGGCACTGACAGCAGTTCGCAGGGCGATGTGCTCATAACGTCCGCCGCCCAGTTCCGGACGCAGAGAACGGGCAAGTACGACCACGTTCACCTTGCGAATCTGGTTGGGCGTCCCGCCGGCCGATGGGAGGTCCGCGGCTGTCCCGCCGGTCTCGTCGAAGATGTCGTAGGTGAGCTGCAGGTCCTGGATCGATTCCGCCACCGCCGCCGGCGGGTTGGCATTGACCTGCCGCATCAGTCGGACGGTGTTCCCGTTCGGGGCCGGATCCAGGAAGTAGGTGACCACATTCACCCGGAACGCCCGGGTGGGAGGATACTGACCTGCTGGGGTCCCTGGATTGGCCAGTGAGGCGATATTTCCAAAGGCCGCCGAAGGCTGATTGAAATTGAGCGGGTCATTGTTGGCGAACAGGACCCGGTCGCCGTTGACCCCGGTGACGACGCCTGCCGCGCTGCCGTTGGCGTTGGAAAGGATCAGGATGTCTCCCAAGTTGATGCCGTCCACCGGGTCATTGACCGGGGGTACCGTGCGGCTGTCGAAGGTGATCTGATTGCCGCTGGGAGTGATGTGCACCAGCGGGTACTGGTCGAAGCGGCTGTCCCAGTCCCGGAATACAATGGTCACCACATCGGTGGACGCGCCGTTGATCACCGCACCTTTCCCGTTGCCAGGCGTGATCGAGTACAGGCGGTTGTCGTCATAGGTATTCGCGGGGACGTAGCAGGTCTCGCTGTCGCATGCGAAGCGCGAACTCGAGGAACCGGCCCCACTGGGGAGCTGAATCCCGCCGTGGGGAATGCCTGTGCCTGCCATGCTGAGATCGCGGGAAATGAGGTTGACGGCCACTCGCCCGTTCTGATGGACCTCGCCGAGGGCTCCCGCCAGGTCAGAAACGTGGATCGAGCGCTGCAGAATGACCATGGCGCCGCCAGCCAGGACCAGACCGATCAAGGCGGCCACCAGCAACTCTACCAGACTGAAGCCGCGGTTATCCCTCCATCGCATGGCGTCTCCCCTTCATCATCGGAACCGGGAGATGCAGCTCTCCACCCGGTACTCCCGCTGCCATCCTTGCCGAGTGATGTACCGTATGCTCACCTTGATTCGCCGCAGATCGGTTCCCCCGCCCAGATCCTCGATCTCGATCTTCCGCTGAAAGCGTTCGAGAGAGCGGACCACATCGTCCGCGGTTCCATAGACATCATCGGCGCCGGGCAGGACCATCTGTTCCGCGGCCCCATCGGTGGCGGTACCCACCAACCCCTGAGGATTGGGCAGCCGCAGAGGCTGGAAGTCGTCGAGGAAGATGCCTCCTGCCGAGACGTTGCGGACATCGGCGAAGGTAAGCTGCTGGGTGTTTCGTGCCGTGAAGATGCTCTCCAGGGCTTCCCTCGCTTTCTGTTTGGCGATGAGCTCGTCTTCAGCAATGGTCAAAGTGGCCAGTGTTTGCGCCAACAGGGCAAGCAGCCCGGTGAGGCCGACGACCAGAACCAGCATAGCCAACATGGCTTCGATGTAGGTGAATCCGCGCTCTCCCCGCGGAAAGGGATCCGGGAAAGCGGGAAAGCTCAAGACCGCCACGGGACTCATTTCCAGCCCCCACCTCCAGGCGCATCCGGCTCGAATCTCCAGCCCCGGATCCTGCCGGTGGTGCCAAACAGCGTCGCGGCCCGCGCCGTTGTGGGATATCCGCTGACTGCCAGGTGGACGGCTCCGTTACACGGCCGTCCGTCGGCACCGATGGCCGAACCGTCGGGCCGGAACCACACGACGTCGCCGTTGTTGAGGTCAATCGGCTGGTCCGCGGAGAAGCCATCAGGTGCCTGTTCCCCCTGTACCGGAACGCCCGGTTCGAGGCGGAAGGTGACGGCGGCAGGGATCTCGATTTCGTTCACCACGGTGTCTCCCGTGGGATCCTGACGGACAAGCTGGATCGAGCCCGAGGGGTCGAAGCTGAGGCGATAGGTGAGCCGCTGGTCTACCGCCATGGAGCGCGCCAGACGCATCTGCATCAAGACGGTTTCCAGCGCGGAATCCGCCTGGTAGTGGCGGATGCCCTGAGCAATTCCCGGTACCGCCGCCACCGCCAGAATGGCGGCGACGCTCAGGACTATCATCATCTCCGTGAGCGAGATGCCTCGTACCTTGGAGGGGACCATCCCAACTTCCTTTGTGGCGATACTCTTCCCGCGCAGTGTACGGCGGTCAGGAAGCAGCGAAATGTGAGGCTAAGCACAAGTCAAAGTTGAATTTCGGCGCCGTTTCAGGCGCGGCGTTCGCATACTCGTACGGGAAAGGGCGGCCCCAGTTCTTTGGCGGGGTCGGAAGAAATGGCGGCGGAGCGGTTTCAATCGCCACCGCCAGGTTCCGAACCCTTCCGACCGGAGGCTACAACTGGCACAATCGAGGGGTGATCGTAAACAGGAGCCGGCTGGTGGCAGTTGCCGTGACGTTCTTCTGGGCGGACCCTTGCCTGCGTGGCTTGGCGCAAGAGTCTTCAGACCGGACACAGATCGAAAGCCGGTATCAGCATGCTCTGGACCGACTGGTCCAGCTTCGCCTGCGGCTTCAGTACCTCCATCCTTTCCTCAACCACCTCTACCCGGTGGTCGTGGCTGAAGGACAGCACCTGTTTGCGTTCGAACCCGATGCTGCCGGACAGAGCTTCCAACTGACTGCCGACGGCCCGGCTCCCATGCCCATCCCCGACGGAGTTCGGGCGGCGTTTCCCCTGGAGCTGCTGGGGGGACGGCCGGCCTGCGTGGTTACCGGCGAGGTGTTCGACTCCCTGGAAGGTTACGCGACCATCTTTCACGAGTTCGTCCATTGCCGTCAGATGGAGCTGGGCGAGATGCAACTGAAGCAGGGCTTGAGTGTGTATCGCGAGGCCATGTCCCGGTCGGACCCCATGTGGGAGCTCAACCATCCGTTCCCGTACGGAGACAAGGCTTTCGAATCCTTGTATTCCGAGTTTCTGACCGCAGCCGCACAGGTTCAGTCGGAGCGCGTGGGCGGGCTGCGCGTGCGACTCCGGGAGCTGCTGGCATTATCCGACTACGAATACATGGTTTGGCAGGAATGGAAGGAGGGCATGGCGCGCCTGATCGAGAACATGGTGCGCTCGGAGCTGAAGCTCCCCGCCAACCGGGGTGGACTGGAACCGCCTTTCACGCGGGTGACCTTCTATGCTGGGGGCGAAGCCTTCATCCGGTTTCTGACAGGCTCCCGGCCCGAATGGCTGACCGAGATCGACCAACTGCTGGACACCATGCTCAACTGGCCGGCTCCACAGTCGGCCGCATGGCCCGCAGAGGATCTCTTCCGCGCTCCGGACTGAGCCCGCTGTCGCGGTCTTTACACCATGGCGTCTTTCTGTGACACCAGCCCGAAGACCTCCAGCAGCCGCTCCTTGCCCTTGAGACGAACCTGGCCGAGGTTTGCCAGTTTCGACGCCAGATCCGGCCCCAGACGCCGCCGGGTCTCCTCACTGACGAGGAGCGCATACCCAAGCTCCTTGGTCATGCTTTCCAGACGGGATGCGGTGTTGACGACATCGCCGATGGCGGTATAGTCGAGCCGCTCCGGGCTGCCGACGTTGCCCACCACCGCCTCTCCCGAATGCAGGCCGATCCCGATCTGAAAAGGGGCGACGCCCTCCTCCGCCCACTCCCGGTTCAGATTCTCCAGCGCTGAGAGCATGTCCAGCGCCGCCTGGACCGCGTGGTCGGGGTGCAGCCTGTCGGCCAGCGGAGCCCCAAAGACGGCCATGACGGCGTCACCGATGAACTTGTCCACCATTCCTCCCTGCCGGTGAATGGCCTCGATCATGACGGCGAAATAGCGGTTCAGGCGACTGACTACCTCCTCCGGCCGCAGGCGTTCCGAGAGGGTGGTAAAGCCGCGAATGTCAGAGAAAAGGATGGTCACGTCCCTGGCCTCACCCGTCAGCACCAGCTTCTCCGGGCGTTCGAGCAACTGGGACACCACCTCCGGGCTGACGTACCTTTGAAACAGGCGCCGTAGCTTCTGTTTTTCGCGGCCCTCCAGCAGGTAACGGCCGGATTGGGCGCAGGCCAGTCCCACCACCGCTGCCCCCACCGGCGCGACGACGTCAATCCAGGTCCCGCCCCGGAAACTCCAGATCAGCGCCACCCAGAGATAGAACACGAGGAACGCCCCGGAGAGCGCCAGCGATGCCACCGGTGGCAGGCGAAGGCCTGTCCCGATAACCAGCCCCGCCAGCCCGGCGATGGCCAGCCACTGAAGGCCGAAAGGGGCGCGCTGGATATAGTTCCCCGACCGCAAGGTGCGGATCGTGTGGGCATGAATCTCCAGGCCCAGCGTCCGGCGGGGAGAGCTGCCGCCAGACCCTTCCGCCTGGAAATAGAGAGGGGTGGGATGGCGGTCCTCATCTCCATCGATACCGACCAGCACTGCCTTGCCGGAAAACTCGCGTTCGAGGAACTCATGTTCCCCCTGGTCCGCGGCCTCCAGGACCCGCCAAAAAGGCACTTGCCGAAAGCGGTTCCGGCCCATGAAGTTGATGAGCAGCGGAGACTCCGGGTAAGAGACCGGTCCGGAAACCAGGTGCTCCACTACACGGAGCGCCCAGCTTGGACTCAACCCGCCGTTCTCACCGATGGCCACCAGCTCCTGACGCCGAACGAAGTCGTCAGGATCCGTGGTCAGGTTGACGAAACCGAACCCGTCCTTGCCGACGGCCATCAAGAAAGACCCTGGGGGCTGGTCCACCGCCGTGCCGCGGACGCGGTAGGCCAGCACCACCGCCATTCCATGGGTCGGGGCGGTCAGCAGCGCCTCCACAAATCGCTGCTGGCCTTCGGGGTCCGCCTGCGAAACGTCCGGCAACAGAAAATCGAGGGCAGCGACTCGGGCACCGGCCAGAGCCAGGCCTGACAGCAGTCGACCGAACTCGCCCTGCCACAGGATCAGGGGTTTGCCGATGCGGTCGAAGCTTTCGTCGTCGAGGGTGACCAGAACGATCTCGGGGTCGACCGGCGGCCCCTGGGCGCCACGAAAGTAGAATCGCAGGTCGTATGCCCGCAGCTCCAGTCCCTGGCCAAGTGCTGAACGTTGAACAACCCAGCCCGCCCCAACCGCCGCCAGGAGCGAGACCAGACCGAGCACGGACAACCACAAGGTTCTTTGCATCCGCCTTCGAGAATGATTCAGGGTTCCGAGCCTTGGGGGAGCCGCTGGAGCTCTTCCTGGAAAGCCGGCAGCAAGCCCGCTTTCCAGTAAAGCCAAGCCATACGGCGGCGGAGCCGAGGGTCCTCGGCACCTCGTTCAAGCAAATGTCGCAGGATGGCCGCTGCCTCTGCGGGATAGCCGAGGTTCTCCAGCCGGAAGGCCTCCAGCAGGCGATCACCGCTGTCCCCGGCTCCCGAATCCGCCGGCCGCGGGGGCGGTTCGTCTCGGGGACGGATCTCGAAGCCGGTGCTTTGTTCAGCGAGAACCTCACCGGCTCGCTCCGCCTGCAGGGTCCAACTGTACCAGCCCGGTGCAAGAGGGGGTCCTGCGTACGCCACTGACCCCTCGCCGGTGGCGGTCTCCCAGAGTCGGCGCCCCGACTCGTCCATCACTTGGACCCGATAGCGATCGGCAGACTCGACCAGTTTCCAGGCGAAGGCTGGCGTCCTGGAGGAGACTGTCCCACCCAGGTAGACCGCGACGGGGGGCTTGCCGCGGGGACGCAGTCCGCCGACCCGTTCCAGGCTCTCTCCTCCGAGGCGCACCTTGGGCAGCGAGCAGGGTCCGGAGGGGGCGGCGGCAGGTGCCGGACCGCTGAAAACGGCGCCTCCGGCTGAGAACTGGACCCGCGAGCCCGCGGTGACGACATAGCGACGTGCTTCCGGGCAGAAGACGAAGGAAGCGCTGCCGGACTTCACTTCGAGGACGTCCCCCTCCTGGATCAGATCTCCCAGTCGGGCGGCTGCGGGCTGCCCCCTCACCACTTGCGCGTCTCCGGAGACCATGAGGATCATCCCCAAGGGATCCTGGGCGCGGAGGATTCCGAAGGGCAAAAACACCAACAGGACTGTCAAACCCAACCGAAGCTTGGCTCTCACCGTGGCTGCCTCCCGAGATTCAGAAACTGAACCTCAAGTGAATTCTCGCCGCCCGGGGCTCCGTCTGCAGGTCAAAGGCGCGGCCGAAGCCAGGCGACTCCAGAATTCGTATGGGGATTCCATAGCGTTTCAGATCAAGCAGGTTGAACACTTCGACCCGGAGATCGACGGCCGCCTCCTCCCGGAGGAGAAAACGGCGGGCCAACGCCAGGTCCACCAACACGAGGCCGTCAGTCCGGAAGCTGTTTCGAGACACCTTTCCAGCCGGTGAACCCCTTGGCGCCAGCAGGTCCAGAAGGGCGACACCCGGGGCCAACGAGAGCATCTGGTTGCCGGAGGAGGTTCTGAGCAGCCCCGACTGCTGATCGAGACGGTCGGACAGGTTGCCATCGAGATTGCGGTCCAGGGCGGTGTTGACGGTGAACGGCTGGCCTGTCTGGGCCTGGATGACAGCCCCCACAGTCCAGCCCTG
Source organism: uncultured Acidobacteriota bacterium (assembly GCA_964524795.1). Lineage (GTDB taxonomy): Bacteria > Acidobacteriota > UBA6911 > RPQK01 > JAPXNP01 > CAZGEH01. The sequence goes on along the minus strand of CAZGEH010000002.1, from coordinate 709,096 downwards.
GAGGCGATGTCCCGCAGGGGGCTGCCAGAGCAGAAAACCGGTCCCCCGATGGCGGACGTCGAAGCCGCTGTGCCCCCATTCCAGGTCCGTCCGGCTCACCTGCTGAGGAAGGGCGGGGGCACCTCTCGTTTCAAAGGGATCGGAAAGCTCGTCCAGGGTATGGCTCCAAGTCCAATGGAACTGGAACTGGAACCCTCTTGAGAACCTCTTTTCGAAACTGACCTCAAGCGAGTGGTATTCCGAGGCGGCCGAATTCTCAAACACGACATAGGCGCCCAGGTCGGGCTGCGGCCTCCCCAGTCCCCCTGCAATGGGATGAGGCGGAAGATCCAGCAGCACCAGTCCCAACAGGGGCGAAGCGAAAAGGACCGGCGTTGCCACGAGGCCGGCATTGGGTGTCTGGAACCGCGTGAGATTCCGGCCGCGGGTCCCCACATAGCGGGCGGCCGCCAGGTAATCCCTGCCCAGACGTCGCTCCAGTGTCAACGCGAAATGCTGTGCGTAGCCGGTTTTGAGATCCCTTTCCGGCAAGGTAAAAGCTAGGCCGTTGCTGCTGATGGGTGCCCCGGGAAAGGGCGGTGCCTGCACGAACAGAGTCCCCAGTCCGGTGGCAAAGGCGTTCGAAACGAGGTGATATCGATTCAGAGTGCCGGGAGTGACCAGCGGTTCTCCCGTAGGGACGAAGACAAAGAAAGCGGGGTTGTTCAGCAGCTTCCCGTCAGGCGGGCGGAAATTCAGATCGAAATTCAGCGGCACAAAGGTGGGAAACACGTTGCGACTTTGGCTGGTGACCGCGCCCATCTGGGCTTCATGGATGAGCCAGTACCCGCCGCGGATGACACTGCGCCCGTCACCGGCGGGATCCCACGCGAAGCCGACCCGGGGCGAAAAATCATCGCGGTCGGCCCGATAGATTCCAGTACGGCCGCCGAGGAAACTGTTCCAACCCTGCAGGGCGCGGTCGAATGCAGCGTTGCCGCTGCAGATGATCAGGTCGTGGGGCGAACCGGTGGTTTGCCCGGAACACACGTCCGGGTTCTGCGGTTGCAGGCGGCTGAAGCCCTCGGAACCGGTGCCGAAGGTCTTCTCCAGACGGCGTTGCCCCTCGCGGGGGACGGTCTGCAACTCGTAGCGGAGGCCCAGGTTCAAGGAGAACCGCTGGCTGACCCGCCAGTCGTCCTGCAGGAAGAACCCGGCATGGGTGAACGCGAGACCGATGGTGCTGTCGGGGACAGGTTGTGTCGAAAGCGTCTGCAGGGCCGCGGCGGGTGCACCCAGGGCCGCGGCGTCGGTACCCGCCAAGAGCCCGTCGGACGTCGCAAAGACGCAGTTGGGGTTCTGCATGCAGGCGCCACTGATGTATCCGGGAACGAACACGAACAGGGGCCGACTGTTACGGTCATTGAAGGAGTTCAGTTGGGTCCGGCGCAGTTCGAAACCCAGTTTGAGGAGATGATCGCCGCCCGTGCGGCTCCAGACGCCCGCCGCCTGGTAAGTGTTGTTCACCCGACCCTGGGGGAAGTTGAACACGTCGATTCCCACCGGACTGTAAGGCTGGACCGCAAGCTGCCCGACGGGTCCGGTGGCGCCGAAGGGACCGAACCGCCCGTACCCCGTCTCCACGACAGGTGTAGACGCCCCACCCGGTTCCGGAGTCGAACCGAACAGCAGGGGGTCGCCTTCTTCCGGCGGGAAGGCAAGGCGGGTGCGCCCGTAAGAGGCGCGCACCGCCTGGGACCAGCTATGGCCGGTCCGGTTGAGAAACAGGGACAGGTTCTCGGTCCGGGTAGCGGTACCCAGGGATGAGTTGAGTGCCGTGCCGGTGAAGGGGAGTACCTGTTCGTCGTCGGTGGTGTTGTAACGCGAGGTCAGAGACAGGGCGGCGTCCGGGTACCAGTCCAGCTTGGCGGAACCGATGAAAGCCCGGCCACGGGCGCGGCGGATCTGGCTGTAGGTGTGCTCGCCGAAGGGTCCTGACGGATGGTTGGGAAGAGGAAGCAGCGAGTAAACCGCTGATCCCGCGGCCGCCGAATAGGGAAGGTTGCGCTCCGCCAGGAAAGCGTCCAGGCCGGTAATCGGGACCAACCCCACGGCGGTTCGCAGGCCCCGTTCAGCAACCGTGGGGACCACGAAGTGGCCGGCCCGGAGAGCCGACTGGACGCGGAAATCGGCGGAGGCAAAATAGAACAGACCCCTGCCCAGGGGTCCGCCCACAGTTCCGGTCCACTGGGTCTCCCGGGCTTGCAGGGAGGAGAAGCCTCCACCGTTCAACCGTCCGGTGTTGACCGAGTCCGTGAAGGGGAACGCGAAGGGCCCCCGGGCCTGGAGCTGGTCGTGGCCGAAGGTGGCACCGAGCGTGCCGTGAGTCGAAATCGTCCCCGATCGGGATACCACGTTAGCCCATGCTCCGGCGGAACGCCCCAGTTCGGCGGGCGGTCCGGCGGTGATGATCTGGAAGTCCTCGACGCTGTCAGCGGTCTGGGGCACCTCGGCGGCGAACCCCTGGCGGCGGACGCCGACGTCCTCATCGTTGTTGTCCGAGCCGTCCACCGTAAAGGTATTGGAACGCCCCCGCAAGCCGTGAACCGCAAACTGACCGGGGGTTCCCACCCCCAACCCGACCGCCGGTCCCTCACCGCCGGAAAAGGGGACCAGGTGCACGCCCGGAGCCAGCAGCGCCAACTGGTCGTAGCTCCTTGGCCCCTGCAGGGGCAAGCCGGACAACAGCTCGGGGCCGAAGTTGAAGCGGATTGCGGCATCCCCCACGGATACCATGACCTCGGGTCCGACCTCCTCGGTTACCGCCAGGATCACCGGAGCTGGTCCAGCGGCGGACAGGTCGATGACGGCGCGTTTGGCCACCTCGCTCTGCAAGGTGATCTCGCGGGTGGGGACAGCGGCAAGCCGGCGCAACTCAAAGGGCGGGAGGAGGACCTTCAGACGGTTCAGCCGGATCAGGATGTCGGTCCGGTTCAACGAATAGTAGCCCTCCGATTCGGCCCGCAGGCTGTAGTTCCCCGGCTCGAGCTGCAGGAACACGTAACGTCCCTGGGCATCGGTCACCAGCTCCCGGGTCCAGCCCCGATCGATGCTGGTGAGGATCATGCGGACGCCGTTCAAGGGTGTACCAGAGCCGACATCGATCACCTGTCCACGAAGTTCCCCGGTCAAGGTGTCGGCTCGGGTCCCGTTCCCCACCGCCAATGCCAGCAGGATGAGAGGGATAAAGCGCTTCACCGGCGCTCTCCCAGTTCCCGCAGGCGGCGCTGGAAGCGGCCATCCCGAGGGAACAGGCTGGCCGCCCGGGTCAGCGTCCGGATCGCCGCCTCGACCTGTCCCTGGCGCTGCTCCAGCTCGGCGAGCAGCCAGAACATTGCGGCGGATTCAGCAGGCTCGGCAGCCGCCTCTCCGAGTGAGCTCCTCAACCAGTCGATGGCGGCGGCTTCGAAGCCGCCGCGGACCGCTTCCTGGGCGATCCGTAGCCGGAGCTGGAGATCCCCAGCGTCCGGCAAGGCACCCAGATACTCGGAAGCCCTCCCGGGGCCGGCGAGTCGGGCCCACATCCTGGCAAGGACTTGGTGGAGGCGGCTGTCGGGGTGCAGTTCGACGTCGAAGTCGGCGAACTCGTTCGGGAAGGGCTCGCCATCGGGCACCATCAGCCGATCCAGGGTGAGTGGGGACAGGTTCGGAACCACGGCGAAAAGCTTGCGTTCCATCGCCAGTTCGACCAGGCCCTTCGCCTCTTCGGGACGGTTTTCGTCCAAGGTCCTTTCCATCCAGGTCAGCACCAGTTCATGGGGTGAGAACCGGCGATTTCGCAGGCAAAAGCTGGTCAGCAGCAGGGGAGAACGGCGATCCAGATCTTCCAGCGCACGCCGGAACATGACAGAACCCTCTTCCCGGCGGCCTTGTCCATGGAGCTGTTCCGCCCTGACGGCGGAGGCCCAGAACGGCGATTCCAGCGCTTCCCTGAAGGTACCGAAAGGCAGCAGGGTGGTATCGGCCGCGTCAGGGTACTGGAAAGCGGCCTGCAGGGACAGGTCACGCAACGGCAAACTGGAGACGCCCCCGGCCCAGAGCCGGGCGAGGATGCCCCACGCTTCAGGGGCCCGGCGGCGCTGGAGCAGGCGTTCGACCTCCCGCAACTGCTGGTCCAGGATAACGTTGCGGAGACCCTGCAGGCGCTGTTCCGCTTCCTGACGCAGTTCCGGTTCGACCGCGAAGCGGAGGGCCTCGGCGTAATTGGTCTCGGCCTGCATGGTTTCTCCCGCCGCCTCGAGCACCTTACCGCGCAGCAGGTGGGCGGCCGGGTATCTGGGGTCGGTGCGCAAGGCCCACTCCAGACGATTCAGTGCCTCCCGGACCTGTCCCCGGCCAGCCGCCAACACCGCCAGGTTATAGTGAGCGTACGGATTGTCGGGCTCGGCATCGAGGGCTTTCCGGAAGAGGTCTCGGGCCCGCTGGGGGTCGGTCTCCAGCCAGAGCAGACCCGCTCGGATCAACACCGGAGTCTGTCCGGATGCCATGCCGGCCGCCTCCAGTGCGGTCTGCCGAGCCAACTCTCCTCGGCCGGTCTGGGCGAGATGCTCCGCCCACGCCAGTCGCCGGGAGGGGTCTTCAGGGTGCTCCTGCAACAGGTCCTGGAAAACGGCGTCGGCTTCGGTTTGCCTTCCGGCCTGACGGAGGAGGCCCGCGAGAGAGACGTGGAAGCTGGGCTCGTCCGGCTCCAGGCGGATTGCCAGCCGCAACAGTTCCTCGGCCTCCCGTAAACGCAGGGTCCGCAGCATCAGGAGGCCCAAGGTGTGGTGGGCATAGGCATTGCCGGGATTGGCTTCGATGGCCTGACGGAGCTCGCTCTCAGCCTCATCCCAGCGTCCAAACAGCAGATGGAGTTGGCCCAGGCCGTGCCAGGCCACACTGTCGCCGGGACGCAGTTCCAGGGACCCGCGGAGCAGAGCCGCAGCTTCGTCATAGTCCCGGAGTTCCAGCCGCACGAGAGCCAGTGTGTTGCGAGGGTAAGTCCAGTTCGGGGCCAACTCCATTGCTCTCGAGAGGGGCGAGACGGCCTCCGGCAGGCGATTCTGGCGCCAGAGGGCGAGACCCAGCGCGTTGTAGGCATGCGCGGCGTCAGGATCGAGGGAGATGGCCTCCTGAAGGGCCGCAACCGCTTCGGGGAACCGACCCCGTTCGATCAAAGCACGCCCCAGGAAAAACCGCTCCTGGGACTCGAGAAATGGGGTGCTTTCCACGAGCTCCTGGAAGCTGCGCACCAGCTCCACTCCCTCCTCGAAGATTTCCGGGACCCAACGGATATCACCGCCTGCGATGTAGCGAAGGATGATTCGTTGGGCCCTTTGGCCCATGGCGGCCGCCAGTTCGCGGCGGAGCGAAGCCGCCTGGTGGGACGGCAGGCGTTCCTCCAGCTCCCGGAAGAGTTGCAGCGCCGAGTTGCTGGCACCGACCAGGTTTTCGCTCCAGAGCGCCCCCAGGACGCGGCGGTAGTCAGCGGCGAGTCCCGGGTCCAGTTCGGCCGGTAACGGGAGCTGATCCGGTGGCCGCGTGGCCTGGAGCCGGGGCTGGAGCTGCCCGGTACGCCAGTCCAGGAACTGGAGTCCGGGCGTGAGTTCGACCCGGAAGCGATGCTCCCGCTGATGGTCTGAAACGAGATGAAGACGATGGGTCCCGGGGCTCAGTCCTGGAAGCTGGACGTAACCGCCCGAGGGAGTCACGCCGGCAAGGGCCCCATCCAACACGACCTGGGTGCCGGGTTGAGGGCGCAGCAGTAAAGTCGCCGGACCGGTGCTGACGCCGGTTGCTGGACTGAAGGCGGCCGTCTGGGCGGCGGCCACGGCGCTTGCCCCGAGGCTCGCGGAGGCCAGTGCCGCGGGGAGAGACGGAACGCCGGCGGAGAACGACTGGGCAATTCGTTGGGGTCCCGGAGAGGGCCGCTGCAAGGGGGTCGGCGCCCCGCCAGTAAGGGCGGCCAGGGAAGCCCAGTTGCCGCCTGTCCTGAAACTCGCGGCAGCCGAGAAAGCATGACGCCCGGGGATGCCGGGGGATACCAGCCCGGCACGGCGCCGAGACCAGCCGCCGTCCGACGCCGCGGCCGAGAGATCCAGCCGGGTCTCCCCGGGGACCAGCTCGAGTTCAATCCGCGCCACCGGTGCCCCGGCAGTGTCACCCGCCCCGAAAGCCTCGATCACCATCCGACCTGGCAGCAGGCCCGGGAGGCGGGTCTCAGCCTTGACCGCCTCCAGATTCAGCAGGCTCCGGGCCGTGGTGGCGGGATCGTCCCACTCGATCCGACTGATGCCCGCCTCCCTCGCGCCGGTCAGGATGAGAACCACTGCAGGTTCGTCGGCGGGTGGCCGGGGCCCCGGCAGATCCAGCTTGGCAAGGGTGAGGTCAGGATCAAACTCGCGGTTGACCATGGGGTGTTGCTGATTGGAGGTGTAGCGGGGCACCTCTTGCATGACGAAATCCACCAAGGGCTGGGCCTTGACTTCTGTGCCTTGTGCGACGGCCTTGCCGTTGAGGCCCTCCAGCAGGACATGCGAGAACACCCCGCCGCCCAGGTCGTCCCGCTCCCAGGACGGTTCGGTGGGTCGACTCCCCAGGAGGTTGAGGAAATTGGATCCTTCGGGCTCGATCTTCAGCAACTCCTGGTTGATCAGATTCTGGATTTGGGCGGCAAGCTGAGACCGCTCAGGACCGATGCGTCCGGAGTGGCAGAGATCGGTGACCAGAACGCGGTGCTTTACGTGGGCCAGCCCGATTTCCACCAACTCCTTCAGGGACGAAAAGGGAATGGAAGTGGGAGAGGGCAGGTTGACGTTCCCGTCGCTGGGGATGAAATAGCCGATACCCCGCTTGGTGATGTAGCCGTGTCCTGCCAGGAACACAAACACCATGTCTTCAGGGCCGACCTCGTCCTGGAGTCGTTCCAGCTCTGCCAGGATCCGGAAACGGCTGGCGTCCTCCTCCAGCAGGGTGATGACCCGTCCGGGAGGCAAGCCGCCTCCCCTGGGGCTGAGCAGGAACTCGGAGAAAGCGCGGGCGTCGCTGGCTGCGTAGCGCAGGGGTTCGGCGTGGACGTAACGGGAGACCCCGATGATCAATGCCCAGCCGCGTACCCCCAACTGCTGTTCCAACGTCTGCGGCGCCGCTGCCGCCAGGGTGGCGTTCAGGAGGATTGCGACGGTCAGGCCAAGTCCCTTCATTCGGCTCCCAGGGTCGCCGCTCCCAGGATCACTCGGACCCGCTGGTTCCCTTGATCCGAGAACAGGAGGTTCCCGGAACTGTCCAAGGTCAGCCTCGCGGGCCGACGGAGCTTTGCGCCTGCGGCATTGCCGCCGTCACCGCTGAAGCCGGGGACACCGGTGCCGGCAAGCAGCCGGATCTCCCCTGAATCCAGGTTGGTCACACGGATGCGGTGATTGCCGGTGTCGCCGACGAAAAGGAGCCTTCCGGCCAGGGCCAGGCCTGACGGTTCCCGCAACTTGGCCGCGGCGGCGGGCCCATCGTCGCCACTGTAACCCGGTTGCCCGGTGCCGGCAATGGTGGTGATCGTCCGGGCGGTACGGTCGATCATCCGGATCCTGTGGTTGCCGCGGTCGCAGAAATAGATCCGCCCCTGGGTGTCGGCTACCAGGGCCGTGGGCTGGTTCAGGCGGGCCCGCGTGGGCTGGTCCCCGTCGCCCGCGTCTCCCGCAATGCCGGTGCCGGCCAGCGAGTTGACGAATCCTTGGGGATCCAGCCGCCTTATCCGGTGGTTGACGGTGTCGGCGATGAGAAATCCGCCAAGGGGATCCACGGTCACATCGGCCGGGGAACGGAAGGCCGCGGTGAGAGCGGGGACATCGTCCAGGTAGTCCGCTTGGCCGTTGCCGGCCAGGGTGGTGACCGAGTCGCCCTCCACCCGCCGGAGTTTGTGGTTGCCGGTGTCGGCGATCAGCACGCTCTGGCCGGGCCCGAGGCTCAAACCTGAGGGGTTGGCGAAACGGGCCTGCTGCGGGTCGCCTTCGGCGTTGCGGTCACCGGGGATGCCGTCGCCCGCCAGAGTGATGATGGTCTGTTCCGCCCCCGAAAGGGTGGTTCCGCCGCCCGGCAGGTCTGAGAACCGGATCCGGTGGCCTTCTTCCTCGGCGATCAGGAGTCCGTCACCGACCACCGCCAGGCCGGCAGGCGCCTCGAGGGCGGCCAGACCAGGAGGACCGCCATCTCCACTGAAATCGGCATCGCTGCCGGCAACTGTGGTGATGAGGCCGGAGAGGGCTTCGATTCGACGGATTCTGCGGTTAAGGGTGTCGGCGACCAGAAGGTTGCCGGTTGCATCGACTGCCAGCGCTGTGGGGTGATGAAGGGAGGCAGCGGTGGCGGGACCTCCGTCTCCCCCAAAATCGGCCAAACCGTTGCCGGCAAGTGTCGTAAGGACCTGCTGTCCCGGGCTGATCCGGCGGATTCGGTGATTGCCTGAATCCGCGATGAGTATGACTCCATCGGAATCCGCGGCGACCGCCGAAGGCTGGTTGAGTTCCGCCTCGACAGCGGGCCCGTTGTCACCGGCGAAACCCGGCTGTCCTGTCCCCGCGACCGTGCGGATGGACCCGTCGGGAGTGATGACCCGGATCCGATGGTTGCCGCGGTCCGCCACCACGATCGAGCCGTCAGCGGCGGCTGCCAGACCCGCCGGTGAATTGACACGCGCCTGGGATGCGGGCCCCTGGTCTCCGCCGTAGCCGGCCTGACCGGTTCCCGCGACCGTTTCGAGACGGCCGTCTATGGGGTCGATCCGGCGGATACGGTGGTTGCCCTGGTCCGATACCCAGATGCTGCCGTCCGGCGCCACCGCCACACCGGCGGGCTGGTTGAGCTGAGCTTGCAGAGCGGGACCGTCTCCCGTGAAGCCGGGTGAGCCGGTGCCGGCGACATCCAGCAGCCGACCTGTTGCCGCTTCCAGCATGCGGATGCGGTGACCGGCAGTATCGGCCAGATAGAGGTTGCCTTCCGGGTCGAGAGCGAGGGAGGAGGGCTGGGAAACCGCCGAGAGGACCGCGGGGAGACCGTCGCCGGAGTAGCCGGAGCTGCCGATGCCGGCGATCGTATGGATGAGTCCGGCGACCGCCGGGACCCGGCGGATCCGCTGTTGCCCGCTGTCGGCAATCAGGATGTCCCCGCCCGGAGTGACCGCCAGTCCCTCGGGACGCCGCAGAACCGCCGAAGTGGCCAGCAGACCGTCACCCACGTAGGTGGACCCGCCTGCGACCGTGGTGATGGCTCCCGGCGGCAGGGCGGAGGGGCGGGGTGGCAGGACATCCAGGAACCCCTGCGCCAGACCGCCGCGGTGAAGAATGGTCAAGGTCTGGCGTCCGCTCTCCAGCTCGGGCACGACGAACGTCATCTGGGTGGTGTCGATGAAGTCCGGATCGATCACCCGGTTGCCGATGAGCACAACCGATTCCGGAGCGAAGTTCACTCCGCCCAGGAATACCTGACTTCCGCCGCCGGCTGGGACCTCCTGGGGAGTGACCGAAAACAGGGAGGGGCCGGCGTAGCGGATCTGCCTGACCGTGCTGCCGGCTTCCGCCACCAGGATCCGGCCGCGAACGGAAATCGCCATTCCTGCTGGGCTCGCAAAGGTCCCCCTTTCGGCGGCAAGCAGGACCACCCCGTCGGACAGGATCACCTTGACCTCACCCGAGGTCTCCTCGCTGACGTAAAGGTTCCCGAAAGGATCCAGCGCCAGTCCGACCGGGCGCTGGAATCGATGCAGGTGAGAGCTGCGGGCGCCGGCGGTGAAGCCTGTCCCTGTGTCCGCCTTGGTTTGGTTGGCGGAGCCCAGAGTCTCCACCTTCCCGTCTTCCCACACCCGGCGGATCAGGCCGTTGCCTGTGTCGGCCACCAGCACGGAGGCCGGAGGCGGAGGTGATCCGGTCTGTTCGCGGATGAGCTGCTGGGTGAGAGTTTCCGCCTCGAATGCGAGACCTCGGGGAGAGTTGAAGCGGGCCTGGGGGCCTTTCCCGTCAGCCCGTCCAGGGATTCCAGGACCACCCGCGACGGTGGTGACCTGGCCGGTCCGGAGGTCGACCCGGCGGATTGCATGGTTTTCTGTGTCGGCCACCCAGAGGTATCCCCGGTCGTCCACGGCCACGCCCTGGGGCCGGCTGAAGCGGGCCTGCCCGGCGCCTCCATCCTGGTGACCCGGTTGTCCTGAGCCGCACAGGGTCGCCACGATGCCGCCCACGCCACCCTGAACCCGGCGGATCACATGGTTGCCGGAATCGGCAACGTAAAGATCGCCTCCCGAGGCCAGATCCAGTGCGAGAAAGCTGGGGCGGTTGAATCGGGACTGAAGGCGGGGTCCGTTAACCAGGCCGGCCTGGGCGACGGAGCCCGCCCAGGGTGCAGCCTGGGTCTCGAAGCTGTCGGCGCGTAAGATGGCGTGATCCGCCCCGCCTGCAAGGAATACCTGGCCGGTGAGATCCATCGCCACGTCGGTGGGCTCGAAGCCGGGGACACCGGGACTGATCGTTCCCGACACGATGGTGAACGTGCGCACCAGGGCATCCGAGCTGATGACCAGCGTCGTGAAACCGCGGTTGAGGGCCTCGATGAATCCATCGTCATCGACGGTGACGGTGCCCTGGTTCAGGCTCTGGTAGGCGAGGGGAAAGTCGTCGCGAGGATTGCCCTGGGTGTCGAGGAGAATCGGGTGGATTCGCCGCCGGCTGCCCTGGTTGATGGTGAGCTCCGCGGGGTCCATCAGGATCTCGGCCAAAGGGGCGGTGACGCCCGGATAGAGCTGGCGGAGACCTCCCCGCTCGAGGTGGATATCGAAGCTGTCATCCGCGCCTCCCGACAGGAAAACCTCCAGCCCGGTTCCGTCTTGCCTCCAGAAGGACAGCGAGCCGGGACTGCCGCCGGTGCTGACGGCGTCCAGAAGGATCAGACGGGTGGCGAAGCCGAGTCCGAAGCCGAACTGGGGAAAGAAGCGGGGAGCGGAGCTGGGGAGGTGAGTCACGTCCACCACGGGCAGGGTGGTGAGCACCGGCTGGCCCAGCCGGTTGGTTGTGAGCTTCAGGGTTACGGCGGCGAACGCGGAAGGGCTGTCGATCTCCAGCAGGCCCGTCCAGCCGGCCGGCAGGCCCGGGAACAGTTCGTCGACAAAAATGGCCAGATGGCCCCCTGGCGGGAGGTTGCGTTGTGTCGTCTGTTGGGCGGCTCCATCACCGCTCAGCAGGCGGAACGTGACCGTGAGCCCGGCGGCTCCGGGCAGAGCCATGGCAACGCCGGTGCGCGTCCCAGCCTGATCGGCATAAATCCGGGCCCGAGTGGTGGGCCGGGCAGCCAGCACACCCGCCTCGGTGATGGTGGCGGCTCCCGCCGTAAACTGGAACACGGCGCTGCCCGCCGGCAGTCCCGGCCCCTGGTCCAGTTCCACGACGGCGTAGCCGACACCCACACCCTGAGCAAGTGTGAACTGTCCCCGGAAGGCGCCGTTGGGCGAGATCACATAGGGGAACTGATCGCTGGTCACACCCCCCAGGGTCAGCGCCAGGGGCGTGCCGGCGGAAGACGTCAGGCGGATACGACCGCGGATCTCCTGATCGTGGGGATTGATCAGGACGAGCTGTGTGCTGAGTCCGCCGCCGGCACCGATCTGCGGGAAAACCAGCGCCTCTGCCTCCGGATCCTGGGCTCCCGCCACGGGAAGTGTGGCGAAGATGGGCTGGCCGAACTGGTTGGTAGATTGGCGCAACGTCACCGCGGCCCACCGGTTGTCCCCCCGTTCGCCTTCAAAACTGAGGGTGCCGGTAAAGCCGGCGGGCAGATCGGGGAAAAGCTCATCGACGAAAAGTGCGAACTGCTGTCCGGGAAGGAAATCGTGGCGGGTCTCGGCCTGAACGATCCCGCCGGCGGTCCTCAAGGTGAGGATCAGGGTATCCGGGTCAGCACCGGTGTTGACCACGGCCAGAGCGGTCCGGCGGCCCGCCTGGTCCGCGAAGATGCGGCCGCTCCCGACCGGCTCCACAGCGGCGACGCCGGCCTGCCAGAGCAGGGTCCCTTGGGCGTCGGAAAAGCTGAAAAGCGCGGTGCCACCCGGAGCCGGGCTGTTTCCGGTGGGATCCCAACGGGCATAGCCCACCACAAGCTGGTCTTGAGACTGGGCATGGGCCGCACCCACCAGACCTCCGAGCATCAGGTTGGCGATGCAGCACAAAACGGGGGCCGCTACACGGGAAATCGTCGGCGGAAATGGCACTTTGTCTCCCCTCGCTAACGGCGCAGGGTGTTGTCAAAAAAGGGAAATATGGAAGCGATTGTAACCATCCTTGCTAAGGCTGGTCAAACGGAGCATTGTTGCTGGAACGGGCGGAGCGGCCGCTCCGCTTTGAGTTTTCCGGGGCCGGAGTCGAGAGATCAAACCCGGATCACGCGGATCACACGGATCACGCGGATCACACGGATCACACGGATCACATGGATTGCGCGGATCACACGGATCCCGACCGTCAGCCGACCTGCCGGAAACATGCCTGTGATGGCTCCATTACGCCCGCTGCCAAGCTATGATGCGTCCATGAAAGTGACGCTGAGCATACCGACAGAACGCCGTCTGGTTTTCAAGCCTGTCACCCGGGAGATCGCTGGAGTGGTGGCGTCGTCGGGAGTTCGGGAGGGGACTTGCACCGTGTTCTGTCCCCATACCACCGCCGGTCTGCTGGTCAACGAGAACGCGGATCCGGACGTCGCCGTTGATCTGGTTGCGGCCTTCGAAGAGCTGGTTCCACGGATCGCCTATCGCCACCGCGAGGGGAACTCGCCCGCTCACCTCCTGTCCTGTTTGACCCAGCCGGTGCTGCATCTGATGGTGGAGGACGGTGGCTTGCGGCTGGGACGCTGGCAGGGTGTGTTTCTGTGCGAGTTCGACGGCCCACGGCAACGACAGCTTTGGGTCAAGGTGGCGGCCGACTGAAGACCGTCACTCGTACCGCAGCGCTTCGATTGGGGAAACCATGGCGGCCTTGCGGGCGGGAACGATCCCGAAGACCAGACCCACGGTCACCGAGACTCCGACCCCGAGAATCACCGACAGGGGTGTCACGATAGTCGGCCACCCGGAATATGCCGACACCAGCCGGGCGATCCCAAAGCCGAGACCGATCCCCAGCAGGGCACCGCTGACACTCAGGGTGACGGCTTCCAGGATGAACTGGAAGCTGATGTCCCGGCGGCGGGCACCCAGCGCCCGGCGAAGCCCGATTTCGTTGGTGCGTTCCAGAACTGACGCCAGCATGATGTTCATGATCCCGATCCCGCCCACCAGCAGGGAAATCGAGGCAATCGCCCCCATGACGATGTTGAAGATCCGCTGGGTCTGGCGGTTCTGTTGCAGGAGTTTCTCGGGCACCACCAGTGCGAAATCGTCGATGTTGTTGTGCATCGCCGCCATCATCCCGGAGATGAGCGCCGCCTGTTCGGCGATCCCCTCGGCGGAGGGCAGCCGGACCACGATTTCGTCGAGCTGGTCGGCCAGGGGATCCGGCTCAAACTTGTCCAGCAACGTGGTGAGCGGAATGTAGATGTCATTGTTGGGGTTCTCGAGCTTGACCCCTTGGAACTCGGCGGCGTCGATCTGCTGATCGGCCAGAACGCCGATCACGGTGAACCATTCCCGGTTGAGCTTGACCTGCTGTCCCACCGGGTGGTTCAGCCCGAACAGTTTCCGGGCGGCGGTGGTACCCAGCACGCACACCTGGTGACGCCTCAGTTCGTCGGCGGGCAGGAAAAATGCACCCTCCACCGTCCGCAAATTCGCCGCCCGGGGATAGCGCGATGTGACCCCCAGAACGCGGGAGTCGGCTCGGCCGAAAGCGGAGGCGATTTGATAGGTCTTGAGTTCCTTGCGGCAAACCACCAGTGACTGCGCCGGCAGGGCGGCCGTCAGAGCTTCAGCGTCCCGCAGGGAGAGTCCCGGGCTGTCCTGCCGGACCATCCGCAACTGTTCGGGCGGGAAGGTCTTGGCCCGTATCAAGATGTTCTGCAGGCCCATCTGCCGGATCACGGCCAAGGCTTCCCTTTCGGCTCCGGCACCAATGGACAGCATGGCCAGCACGGCTGCCACACCGAAAATCATGCCCAACATGGTCAACGCGGTACGCAGCTTGTGCCGGCCGAGGTTGACCAGTGCCATGCGGATCGCTTCGAAGCCTGCCATGACCGTTCGGCGGAGTCACCCGCGCTCTCAACCCGGTTCCTAGTAGAACATCACGAAACGCTCCTGGGCAGCCACCGCCGGAAGGTTGAAATCCGGCAGGACCAGCTTCTGATCCTCGAAAGGATGCCGGAGGCACACGACCGACCCTTCCTCCAGATCTTCGACCAGATAGAAACCGTGGTTCGCGGCGCGGATCCGGACCGGCTGTTCACGGTAGCCGTCCGGGGAAGTCACGAACACCACCCAGCCCCCATCCTGCCTGATGACCGAGCTGCGGGGGAGAACAAAGGCGGATTCCAGCCGCTCCAGCTCAATTTCAGCCTCCACCCGCATGCCCGGCCTCAGGCGTTCCATCTGCTCCACGGAGACGTCCAGCAGGATCTGGCATTCGAAGTATTTGCGCGGATTCTGCCGGTGAAGCTGCTGAGCGACCCGTCCTACCTGCAGAACGCGGCCGACCAAGACAGTGTCAGGCAGCGCCAGAACCCGCACCTGGACGGCCTGGCCAACCCGGACCCCGGCGAAGTCCTGCTCCGGGACCTGGACCACGGCCCGGAACTTGTCCAGTCCGGCAATCTCCACCAGGGGTTGGCCCGGCCACACCTCGGCTCCCACTTGGAGTTCTTCGAAACCGCGCCTGACATGGATGACGAACCCCGCCTGGGGCGCGGTCAGGCTGGTTGCGGCCAGGGTCTGACGGGCCTGTTCGATCTCCCGGCGGGCCTTCTGGCGGTCCACCTGCAGCAGTTGGAGGTTGGAATCCGCCAGCAGGCGATACAGGTTTGACTTTTCCTCCAGGGTCATCTGGCGGAAACGGGCCAAGGCTGCGCTCAGCAGGGATTCCTGGATTTCCCACCGCGAGAAAATCTCCTCGTCCCTGCGGATCTGGCTCTCGGCGTAAGCCAGTTCCTGCCGGGCAGCCTGCTGGTCGAGGCGGAGGACAGTGAGTTGGCCGGCCGAATCCTCGGCTGTCTTCTCCACCTGAAAGCCCAAGGATTCGAACTGGTTCTCGTTCTCCTCCAGCGCCTGGCGGGCGGGAGCGGGATCGAACTCCACCACCGTCTCACCGGGCCGGACGATCCGTCCCTCCCCGGCCAGCCAGGCAATCTTCAGGGATCCTCGGACATGGGGTGCCGCCAAAGGTGTTGTCTGCAGGCCCAACAGCTCGCCGTCGGCCCGCACCACCAAAGTATAGGGCCGCCCCGCCAGCCTCAGGGTAGGAACCGGTTCCCGGTCGACCGGTCGGAGCCAGTCCTCGATGGTGGCGAGAACCGGTCCATGACCCCAGGAGAGAGCCAGCACCAATGCGGCAGTGACTGCGGCGGTGGTCAGTATCCGTTTCATCGTGCGCTCTGCTCGGGACGGGCGGCGATTTCGGTCCCCGACTCCAATCCTTCCTCCACCACCGCAAGGATGCCGTTGTCGTTTCCCAGTCGGATCTCCCGCCGCTCCGCTCCGTCTCCCCGGCGAACCCATACGAAGGTCCGATCATTCTCCGCCTGGACGGCGGTCAGCGGCACGGCCAGCACCCCTTCAAAACGGGCGGTAATCAGTTGCAGCCGAGCTGCCAGACCGGGGCGCAGAGTCCGGATATCCTGCGTCTTCAGTCCCACGATAACCTCCAGAACCTTGACAGGACGATCCGGGGAGGCAGGACGAAACATGTCGGCGATCTCCTGGACCGTCCCCTGAAATTCTTTGTCCGGCAGGGCGTCGAAGGAGACCAGGACCTCCTGACCCAGGTGGATTCGTCCCGCGTCCACTTCGGCGACCTGCCCCCTGATGGCCAGCGAGTCGAGGTCGGGGAGAGACACCACCTGCTCCATCCTGAACACACTGCTGCCGATCTGTTTTTTCTCGTTGCGCCAGTTGGTTTCGTAGACGACCAGGCCCCGGGAAGGAGCCTTCACCTGGAGCGATTCCAGGCTATGCCGCCAGTCCTGGATGCGGTGCTGGTGCAGACGGCGCCGGTCTTCCAGGATCTGGAGCTGCAGTTCTGCCTGCCGACGCACCTGCCCCAGCTTGCGGGCCAGGATTTCCGCCCGACGGGCGGCAAATTCGGCTTCGTGTTCCGCCTGCCTGACCTTGAGGTCGGACTCGAACTCACGAGCCTGGACCAGTTTGTTGCGGGCCTTCTCATCCTCCACCCGGGCTTCCTCCAACTGTACCTCCAGATCTTTCAGGCTGAGGTCCTGGGTCGCCCGCGTGCGTTCAATCTCCTCCTGGACCTTCCGGAACCACGCCTCCTCCTCGAACAACTGCCGCTGGACCTCGGTGGGGTCGAAGGCTACCAGCAGCGATCCCGGGTCGACCTCCGCGCCTTCGGGAGCCATGGCCACGATTTTGTATTGCCACATGTTGGGCACCGGTGGTGGCCCGATGGCCACCGACCGCCGGGCTTGCACAATTCCGGAGCCGGCCACCGAGAAGACGTAGCTGTTCCTCTCCAGCCGCAGCCACCGGGTAGGTCCGGAGGGGATCCTGGCGGTTTCGCCGGTGGGCAGGGAGAGAGTCTGGCCAGGTGTCACCTCGCCTTCGAAGGCGATCTCCAGCTCGGAGGCTTCCAGGATCCGGATGGGGATGCGGTGCTGGGGGGCGGACGCCGGCACCAGGTAAGGGGTGCCGTCGGCGGCCAGCCCGAGCGCACTTCGCGGGACGACCAGTGCCTTCGGGCCCGCCACCGGGATACGGACGCGGGCTGTCATGCCCGGCTTCATCACCGCGGGATCAGTGGTGTCGAGAAGGACGAGGACCTGGAAAGCACGCAATCGCGAGCGGTTCTCCCTGGGAGTGGCGGTCTCGGCCAGTTCCACAATCCGGCCAGTCCAGGTTCGGTCGGGGATTGCGTCGAGGACCACCTGAGCCGGGAATCCCACCTCGAGGAAGGGGTAGTCGGAGTCGTACGCCCATGCACGGACCCGCATGCGGGATGTGTCGGGAATCTCCAGAAGGGTTTGTCCCCTCCAGGTGGTATCGCCTACCTGGATCTTACCGGTGCGCGCCGGGTGTTCGGCGTACATCACGATACCGGGCGCTGTCGCCTTCAGTGTGAGGCGAGCCAGATCCCGGTCGATCAGCTTCAGGTTCAGCTCGGCCTTTTCCAGCGCCAGCCGGGCCACCTTGAGATCCGCCTGGCCGGTGGTTTCAAGGGTGGCCAGGCGGCTGCGGGCCTTCTCCAGCTCGATTTCCGCCCGCTCGAAATCGTAGCGGTAACGCTTCACGTCGGCAGCGGGAAGCAGGGAGGGGTCGAGGTTTACAAAGAGTTGGGCGTTTCTGAAGGTGCGTTCCGCGCCGGCCAGGGCCAGGAGCAGATCCTGGCGACGGCTCTCGATCTCAGCCTCGGTCTGTGCCACCCTGATCCGGGCTTCCTCCCGTCCCCGTTCCACCTCGAGCCGGCGGCTGGTCAACTGGGAGCTGTCGAACTGGATCAGGATGTCGCCGGCCTTGACCCGGCTTCCCTCCGGGACCAGGTAGGAGATTGTATGGTTCCCCTGGTAGGTGAGCCCCGGGGACACCACCGTCGTCTTTTCCACTGCCTCGAGGTCTCCGGTCAGGGTCAGCGTCCGGGTCAGAACCTTGTGTTCGACACGCAGGGGGGCGGGCTCTGCGGGCCCGTCCGGCGGCGGGAGCCATGCCGCGCTCAAACAGCAGACCGCTGGCAGCCAGATCCGGGGACCTCTCACTGCGGACCTCCGAGGATGCGGTAACCAGCTGACAGTTTCATGCCTGACTCTCCTACAGATGCCAAAGATCCCTCTTTTGTTCGGGGGCTGGTCGCCGGCGGCAAACCAACCCGGTCGGCGGTAGGATGGGGACATGAAGGTCGCAATCATCGGACTGCCGGTGAGTGGCAAGACCACCGTCTTCAATGCCTTGACCCGCGGCAAGGCTGAAACCACAACCTGGGGCTCCGGCAAGATCAACCCCAACCAGGCGACGGTCAAGGTGCCGGACCCCCGGCTGTCGGTCCTGGAGCGGATGTACAAGCCGCGTAAAGTGACGCCGGCCGAAGTCCGGTATGTGGACATCGGAGGAGTTGACGCTCCGGGTGACCGGCAGGCGGGGATTCCGCCGGAGGTAACGAATTTCATCGGGACCGCGGACGCACTGTTGGTCGTGGTGCGTGCATTCGAGGATTCGACGGTGCCGCATCCGCTGGGCGGTTTGGACCCCGCCCGGGACCTGGCAGCGGTCCACCAGGAACTGATCCTCACCGATCTGCTGCTGGTGGAGCGGCGGGTCGAGCGGCTGGAGAAGGAGATCCCGAAGCTGCCGTTGAAGGACCGGCCGCCCCGACAAATGGAACTGGACGTCCTCACCCGGCTTCGGGAGGCACTGGAAGCCGAGCTTCCCATCCGTGACGTCGCGCTGAACCCGCAGGAGGAGAAGCTCTTGCGAGGCTACCAGTGGCTCACCTCGAAACCCGTGCTGGTGGTGGTCAACCTCGACGAACGGCAGATCCATGAGCCGGTCCCTCTGGCATACCCCCACGCCAGAAGTGAGGTCGTCGGGCTGAGTGCTCGTCTCGAGGCGGAACTGGCCCAGCTTGAGGATGCGGATGCCCGGGAGTTCATGGCCGAGCTTGGGCTGGAAACGCCGGCCCGGGAGCTGGTGATTGCTGCCTCCTACCGGCTGCTGGGGCTGATCAGCTTCCTGACTGTAGGTGAGGACGAAGTCCGGGCTTGGACCGTGCGCGCAGGAACCTTGGCTCCCGAAGCGGGAGGGGTGGTTCACAGCGACATCCAGCGGGGCTTCATCCGGGCGGAAGTGGTTCCGTTCGAAGCCCTGGCAGCGGCCGGCTCCATGGCGGAAGCGAAACGTCGCGGGCTGGTGCGCCTGGAGGGCAAGGAGTATGTGATCCACGACGGCGACGTTGCTCACTTCCTGTTCAACGTCTGACACTGATGCCGCCCGACTCCCGTCTCCCTCCGCGCTACCGTTCAATGACCCCGCAGGCCAGACGGGCCCCTGCCCCACCGGTGGGTTGTGACACCAGGTCGTCGGGATCGGCGTGGACAATCACGCTGCGCCCCACAATCAGGTTGGGCTCCCCATCCTTGAGGCTCAAGAACTCGAAGGTCGCTTCATATTCGGCGATGCCGGCGTCGTTGGCCTCAAGGTTGCCGAGATCGCCGATATGGTGGGGAGGCATTCCGGGGGCGCCGTGGTCAGTGCCGTGGGGGTTGAAGTGGCCGCCGGCACTGGAAGCGTCCGGGGCGCTACAGTCTCCCACCTCATGGATGTGGAAGCCGTGCTTGCCGGGTTTCAGCCCGGTGACGCGGGCCTTGACAACGACCTGGCCGTCGGTCTGTTGGAACGTCACCTCCCCCTGGACCTCGCTTCCCTGCGTGGGCGCCAGCACGGCCTTGGCCACAAGCGGGCCTGGGGCGGCTGAGTCGCCAGGTGCGGAGCCGCCGCAGCCCATCCACACGAATGCCCCCAGAGTTCCCAAGAGTGTGCATCGTACGAATCTCGGCATCACTTCCTCCCTTTGAGGCACTGCGTGCCTGGTGAAAAGCGCCCTCCAGGAACATCCTCCCTCTCCGGTGGACGCCCTCAGGGCGGACCGTGGTTTCAGTTTACTCGACCAGACGGAAGAAGCGCTGGACGGTGGGTAGAGACCGCGACTCCGAGTTCGGCAGAAAAGCCACCAGCCGGTACATACCCGGCACCATGCTTGCCGTACTGAGATGCGCTGCATACCGGATCCGTGCCTGTTCCGGCTGGACATGGGCCTGCCCGTAGGCCTCGACGCCGTTGACTGGCCGGCCCTCTCGCAAAAGGAGCAGTTGCATCCCGCGCGCCGCTTCGGCCAAGTCATCGCCGGAGGGCAGGTACAGGTCAAACAGGGCGTGCAGGATCTCGCCCTTACGGAAAACCGACTGGGGTTGGGGCACGAATTCCAGGCCAGCGACCCTCAGGACGGCAGCGCGGGGATCGCCGGTCTCGGGAGCGTCCGCCACCACGCGGCGAACTTCACGGGTCAGCAGCAGCGAGCTGGGGGTGGAAGGAAGCCGGAAATCGGGGACCGTCAGGTCGACCTCCTCGACACCCCAGCGGCCGCTGCGTTCGTCGCGGATAGCCGCCTTCCACTGGTAGCGGCCCGGAGTTACCGGCAGCAGGGAAAATCCCGCCAGGACCACCGTGGGGTCTCCGTCAAGCCGCGCCAGCTGTTCCGGTGGGAGGGAATGGCTCAAGATCTGATGGTGGTAGATGGGCAGATTTCTTGATCCGGGAACGTGCAGCCTCGCCGCCAGGGTGGCCTCCAGCTGGGATCCATTGCGACTGCGGCGGCCCTCCAGCCCGCCCATGGCGGTGCCGAGGCTGAAAACCAGAACCGGCATCTGATCTGGACCGGCGAAGAAATTGACCTGGCTCTGCAGGGTCAGATCGCCCGGCGTCAGCTCGCGTTGGAGGACCTCAAAGACCGAGGCGGGCTGTCCCTGCGGATTGTGTTCGTAGTATCCGCGGGGAGCCTGCAGTTTGAGCCCCTGGCGCCTGGTTTCGATCCGCCAGCGCCGGAAGCGGCCGCGCTCGCTGAGATCGGTGGGGTAATAACCGAGGACGTAATAGTCTGCCGAATCGGAACTGACGGTTTCCAGAACCTCGCCCAGGTCATTGGTGTCCAGGACCGCCCGCCCGTTGGTGTCCTGCGCGATCGCCACCAGCCCCTCGCGGGACTGTAGGAGGCGTTCGTGTTTGCCAAGGATGTTGGGCAGAAAATCGCGGGGGGTGCCGCGTTGCCAGGCTATTGCATACCGGCGGTCTTCAAGCGGTGGGATCGTGTCCAGACCGCGGGAATCCATGGTGTAGAAAGTCAGGCGGTGTCGTGTCGCCTCGGCGATGACCTCCTGCATGAGCTGATAGTGCTCGGGATCCAGGCGGAGTCCGGAACGGTACAGAACCACCACCTTCCGGCCGGGGAGGTCGCCGATGTTCCGCACCAGGTCACGGTAGCGCATCAGGGCCAACTGCCCGAAAAACAGGATCTGGCGGTCGACGGACTCAGCATTCAGCGTGGGCACCTGGCTGAGGGCGCCGCGGAATTCCGGCTCCCGTTCGAAACCGGTCATGGTGGAAATCGCGGACATCTCCTCAGACTGGGCTTTGGCGATCTCCCGCAAAAACTCCAGATCCTCTTCGTGCTGCAGGACCGGCCCAACGGCGGAGGGACGCCCGTACGGCTCCCGCGCCATGTGCTCCACAATCTGGACCAGGAGCTGGCGGTTGGAAGTGAAGGGCGAGCCGGCCACCGAAAGCAGGAATCCAGGAGGCAGCTCCTTCGCCAGAAAACTACGCAGCGAGGCCGCAGCCCGGCGGGCGTCCTGGGGACTGCCGATCTCGGTGGACAGGTAGACCCAGGTTGGCTCCACCAGCGGCTGCCTTGGCTGTTCGGTCCTGTGGGGGACAGCACTCGGGACAGTAGCCGCGACAGCCGCAACGGACGAAGGCTGGCTGCGACAGACGTGGTAAAAGTACTCGATCCGTTGCTCCACGCCATCCTCCAGGAGGCGGAGGTCGGCCGGACTCATGTCGTGGATGGGTTGTCCGCCGGACGTCACCCGAACCTCCACCTGCACCATGCGCACTTCCACCCGGAACGCCGGCTCCTGGGCAGCGGCCGCGTTCGTCAGCAGGATTGCAAGCGGGTAGGCGCGCAGGGCAAAGATCCAAGGTGTGCGGGATTCGACCATCAAGTTGGCACCTGTTAGCGGATCTCGTGCCGGATTGTAGCCGGCCGACGCGGACCACGCAATGCCGCTGTGACGGTACCCTCGAGGGGTAGCAGATACTCCAGGCGAAACCACTCCGGGGGCCCCAGGTGGCCCGGGCGTCCCGCCCGGGTCGTCCCGCCTGCACCCACCGTCCGCGCCCCCCGCCGCAGGGCCCAGTCCCCCCCGATGTCACACGAAGACCGCAGCAAAGACGCCGAAGGCGTCGACTCAGTTCCCAAGCCTGGGGCAAGCCCGCAAGGGCGCCGCCCCAGGAAATCGAACCCGAAAAACACGGCGGGAGCCCTGTAAGGGCGGCCTCAGTTCCACACGCACCCCACCGCCCGCACCCGGAAAAATAGCCGGAGGTCGAAGCGCAGCGGGGACTCCGGAACGCACGGACCAACAACAAAGGCGGCACCCTGAAGGGGTGCCAGAGACGCACGTTCCCGCCCCCTGAACGGTTGCACGGCCGAGACGGCCGTGCTACGGGTGGTTCGATCGAGGCATCCCGCACTTCAGGGCTCAGGCCGCTGGCGCGGCCGTCGCGGATTTGGGGTGCGGGCCGGTGGCGTCGACCGGCTCGGAACACGAGCACCAACGAGCGGGGCATCCCGGCGGGATGCCCTTTTGGCTCAGTCACTTGCCGTGGTCCGACCCCGTCATGCATGCGCCCGCCTCAAAAAGCCCCTCCGACCCGCTCCCACACGAGACGGACACGGATCCGGCCCACCGCACAGGCCGTCCCGAAGTCCCCCGCAAAAATCCGTTCCCAGTCCGGCGGATCCTGAAAACCGGTGTAGAACACCGCATACGAATTCGTTTCCGGCTCGGCGACCAGTCCCAGCGGTGTCCGGACGTCCCGGCACCAGCCGCTGCCTTCGTCCTGGATCCGCAGCGCCAGTCCTTTCGCCCAGTTCAGGCCATCCCGGGAAAAAGAGTAGCCGATGGAATCCGCCTCGCGATGATCGTACACGCACAGCCACATGCCGGATCGCTGGTGGAGCTCCACGATCGGGTTCTCGATGAAAACCTCTTCAATCGGACTCGGGTTCAGGTCCGACAGCCGCTTCCAGGGTCCTTCCAGCCGGGAAGCCGCCGCCAATCCGACCCTCCAGTAGCGGATAGGCAAAACCTGGCTGAATGCGCTCCCATATAACGCCACCCATCGTTCGCCTACCCGGTACGGAAAAAAGGAGTCCACACCCTGCAGCCCCTCCCAGGGATCTGAGTCCGGACCCGGCACCATGATGACGCCCGATTCGGCGTAGGGACCGCCGATCCCTTCCACGCCCACAGCCTCCGAGATCGCCCGGATGATCCGTCCCTTCTCGTTGATCCGAAAAGCGGACTCCGTGTTGGGCTCCGAGTGGTAGGCCACGAAGAAGAGATTCCAGCGCCCTGCCTCCTCGTCAAAAACCGGCAACGGCGACCAGTAGGCTGCCCTTGGATCGGTGCCGTCGAAGTTGCCCGACGACTCGAACAGTGTCGATTCGCGCGTCCACCGCACACCGTCCGGACTGGTCCAGTGGGCGAGCCGCATCCTGACCCAGACCGGGTCGCCGGCCATCTCCGAGGTGAACAGGTGATAGGTAGTCCCGACCTTCACCACCCGACCACCTTCAAACCCGTACTTGACATCTTCGGCACCCGGGGAATTGACCGTCAGAACGGGCTCCGCATTCGATTCAACCAGGATCAGCCGCGGCTCAACCGGGTGTTCCCCGCCGCACCCCCCGGACCAAACCGCCGGTCCGACCGCCAGGACCGGTAACATCGCTGATACCCTCAACACTTTCATCCGTTCCACCTTCCGCCGGCAAACAGACTGGCCGACAACCGGTTCCAGCCTGCAGCATCGCCGCTCCGAGAACAAGTACCTGACCGATCTCACGAAGTGCACGGCCCGCCATCAGAGCCGTGAAGGTTGATCCCCGGACCGCAACTGGCCGATGATGGCCCCGCCATGACCCGCGGCACCAGCCCCGGCAGGAAGCGCCTCGAGCCCCTGCCGATCGATCCCTGGATCCCGGAGATCTGCGCCCGCCTGGACGCCTCGGGACGACTGGTGGTCACAGCACCACCCGGTTCAGGCAAGACCACCCGGATTCCTCCAGCTCTGACAGCCAGGGGGCCGGTCCTGGTGCTGCAACCGAGACGCATCGCAGCACGCAGCCTGGCCCGCCGCATCGCCTTCGAACAGGGATGGGAGCTGGGCAGAGAGGTGGGATGGCAGGTGCGCTTCGAACGGCGTTTCAGCCGCTCTACATCCCTGCTGATCGCCACCGAAGGCATCCTCACGGCCCGCCTGCAGGCGGATCCCCTCCTGTCGGACTTCCGGACCGTAATCCTCGACGAGTTCCACGAACGGAGCGTGCATACCGATCTGGCGCTGGCCCTGCTGGCAGAGGCCCTGGCTGCAAGAGACGACCTCCGGTTGGTGGTGATGTCGGCGACGCTGGAGGGGGAGGCGGTCGCCGAGTATCTTGGCTGCCCCGTGGTTCAGGTCGACGCCAGGCCGTACCCCGTCACAGTGTCGTACCTGGATGGCGTGCCCCCGGTGGAGGCAGTGCGGCGCACCCTGGCCGGAAGGGGCCGGCACATCCTGGTCTTCCTGCCCGGAGCGGCGGAAATCGCGAGCCTGGCACGGCAACTGGCGGCCTTGCCCCTCCCGGCGGGAGTGCGGGTATTGCCCCTCCACGGGACCCTCGACGCAGCCCAACAGGACGCCGCGCTGGCTCCCTGCGAGGGCCGGAAAGTCATCCTGGCCACCAACTTGGCTGAAACCTCACTCACCGTCGAGGGTGTCACCGAGGTGGTGGACAGCGGGTTTCAGAAGGTTCTCCGATTTGACCCCTCCACCGGTGTCGATCGTCTGGAGACGGAACGAATCACCCAGGACAGCGCTGACCAGCGGGCAGGTCGCGCCGGCCGCCTGGAGCCCGGCCGGGCCTGCCGCCTCTGGGACCCCCGCCTCCAACTGCGTCCGCGACGGGAACCCGAGATCCTCCGGATCGACTTGTCCGCCCCTTTCCTGGCGGTTTACGCGTGGGGAGGCGATCCTCGCCGGCTGCGCTGGCTTGAGCCGCCGCCCAAGGAGCGGGCGGAGGCCGCCATCGAACTCCTGGAACGCCTCCAGCTTTGCCGGGACGGCAAACTCACCCCGCTGGGACATCGCGTGAAGAAGTTCCCCATTCATCCCCGACTGGCCTGCCTGTTGGCGGCTGCCCGGGGAGCGGAGTCGGCCGCCCGGGTGTGCGCGGTGCTGTCTGAACGCAGGCCGGTCTCAACCGGCGATGTTCATTCCGGAACCTGCGATCCCCTGCTGGACGAAACAGTCCTGGACGACCGGCTGCGCCAGGTCGCAGGGGAGCTGCGCCGTCTGGCGGAGCGGCTGATTCCGGCAGCGCGGGAAGAGATTCCTGAAGAAGATCTGCTCAAGGCCATTCTGGCCGCTTTCCCCGACCGGGTTGCCCAGCGCCGATCCCCCGGATCGGACCGGCTGCTTCTCTTCAGCGGACATGGCGCCCGCCTGGCCCGCCAGAGCTGCGTGCAACAGGGCGAGTATCTGGTGGCGCTGGAGATGATCGACACCCGTCCCGGTCAAGGAGAGGAAGCACTTGTCACCCAGGCCGCGCTGGTCAGAAAGGAGTGGCTCAAACCGACCGGGTCAACCCGCACTCATTGGCTGGATCCTGATACCGGAACGGTAGGATCGGCGGAAGAGCTCCGCTACGGCAGCCTCCTGCTATACGAAAGGCCCGTAGCCCCCGACCCAAAGGTCGCCGAGGCGTTACTGATTGAAGCTCTCAGGCGCAGCGGTCCCGATCCCGCCGCGAAGCGGTTTCTCGCCCGGGCCGCCCTGGCGGGTATCGAGCTGGACCTCGATCAGGTACTTGCCGACGCCTGTCGAGGGCGGCTCCGGCTGCCTGAGGTGGACTTGGCGCAACTCGTCCCCCAGGCGTCCCGACGTCTGATCGACCGCCTCTGTCCGGAGACGGTAACCCCTCCCTCGGGGCGCCGGATCCGCGTGGAGTACGGCGACGGCGAACCGCGGGTGGCGGTTCGCATCCAGGAAGTGTTCGGTTGGGAGGAGGCGCCGGTGGTCGGACTCGAGCGTCGGCCCCTGCTGGTGCAGTTGCTGGCACCCAACGGCCGACCCGTCCAGATGACGCGGGACCTCCGCAGCTTCTGGTCCCGCACCTACCCCGAAGTGCGCAAACAGCTCCGCGGCCGCTATCCGAAACATGCCTGGCCGGAAAATCCCTCGTTGCCGACGTCCGACAGCCTGTTGGCCTCGGGCCCGGCAGGCCGGAAGGCGGGCCGGGGCCGGTCCCGAGGCTGTTGAAGGCAAACAGTTGGCCCGCCGTGGCCAAAATGGGAAGATTCCTCTCCAGTGCCGGAGGTGATCCATGAGCATCGTGGCGGTTTTTCGCTCTCTGTACTGCCGGATTCCCCTTCTTGCCGTTTCCTTTTGGGCGGCGACGACATCCACGCTGTCGGCGGGCAGTTTACCGGCCCGCTTCCAGTTTGACTCGACTGCCGAGCGCAGCTCGCTGCGCCTGCTGTTAAGCGAGATCGACCCCGCCTTTCCTTCCGACTGGACCGGGTTTGAGGCCTTGGTGATCGAGCTGCGGGCTTCTTCCCCCCAACGGATGCATCTCAGAATCGAGACTCGAGAACCGGGCGAAAGCCGCTACAGCCGGGTACTGTTCCACCCGTATCCCTCGGTGTGGGTGCGGGCGGCGATCCCGGTCTCCATGCTGGCGGAACCTCCCCGCACCGGACACGACATGGCCGCCGTGGGGAATCGCTCGCGTCTGGGCTACTTCCTGGGCTTGTGGGGCCCCTTCGTCCCGCTGCGCCGGGTGGAGGCGATCAGCTTCGAAATGGACCATCCGGTGGGTTCTCCCTCTCTGGAGATTCGGTCCATCCACCTGGAACGGGTTTCGCCCGGAGACGCAATCCTGGAGGGCGCTCCGGTGGTGGATCGCTACGGCAGATTCCGCCTGGAACCGTGGCCGGGTAAGCCGGAAAGCCTCACAGACCTTCAGCGGGCGTGGACAGAGGATGCAGCGGGGCTTCAGGGTGGTGATTTCGGATTCTGCAGCTACGGCGGTTTCCGCCAGACCCAGGCCCGTCCGACGGGTTTTTTCCGGGTCGAGCGGATCGATGGGCGGTGGTGGTTTGTCGACCCGGACGGGCACCTATTCCTGTCCCTGGGTTGCGACGTCATCCAGCCGCACATGGTGACCCGTTCCGCAGGCCGGGAGGCGGTCTTCGAGGAGCTTCCCCCGCCCGAGCTCGAGCGGGGCCCGCGGCGGGATGATGACCCCGGAGTCTCCTTTTTCACCTGGAACCTGTTCCGCCGCTTCGGCAAGGAGTGGATGGAACCCTGGATCGACCTGGTGTTCCGGCGGATGGACGCCTGGGGGCTCAATACCGTTGCCAACTGGAGCAGTCCGCAGCTCTGGGAGAAGCACCGCAAACCCTACGTCATCCCCCTGTCCGGCTGGTTGACCGAGGTCTCCTATCTGGGCTTGCCCGACGTTTGCAGCGAAGAGTTCCTGCGTCAGGCCGACGAGCGGGCACGGGAACAGTGCGCCAGGCGCAGGGACGACCCCTGGCTGCTCGGCTATTTTCCCGCCAACGAGCCGCCATTCCCCCAAAAGGAGCTGCAGACGGTCGAGCTGATCCTTTCCGGCCCGGAGACCGCCACCCGGCGCGAAATGGAACGTTGGCTTGCAGAGTCGGACACGCCGGAACGGCGCAAGGAGTTTATCGACCGGGCCTTCGACCGTTACGTTCAGGTGACGGCCCAAGCCATCCGACGGCATGACCCCAACCACCTCAACCTGGGAATGCGCAGCGGCGGCCGGCCCACCGACTCGGAAATCGCTGCGGCGCGAGCCTTTGACGTCTATAGCGTCAACATCTACGACTACCAGGTTCGGCCGGAGCGCGTCCAGCGCATCTCAGAGCTGACCGGCAAACCGGTCATCATCGGAGAATTCCATTTTGGAACGCCGGGCCGCGGTCTTTCTGCGGGCTTGGTTCAGGTCCGCGACCACGCCGAACGGGGCGTCGCCTACCGGTATTACGTGGAGAACGCTCTGGCGATGCCGGAACTGATCGGCACCCACTGGTTTCAGTGGGCCGATCAGCCGGTGACGGGTCGCTTCGACGGGGAGAATTACAACATCGGTCTGGTGGACGTGACGGATCTGCCGTATTCCGAGCTGATAAGGGCGCTGCAGGAGACCCACCGGCGGGCATATCGCCTCCACCTGGGAGAGCTGCAGCCGAACTCCGACCGGCCGGCAGTGAACTGAAAGCGGGGCCAGGGTTGGACCGCAGCCAGGGCGACAGCCGGCACGGCAGCCGAGACCGCGCAGAGCGCCGAAGCTGCTCGGCGTTCCTTCTGCGGTTGACTCATGAGAAAACCGCCAACCAGGGCAAGTTCGGCTGGACCCCACGCCGCCATGTGATACCTTAGCCCTCGCCGTCCATGTCACGCTTCCGCTTTGTGTCCCGTTTGCCGTGCGGCTTCCGGGAAGACCTGGAGGCGATGCTCTTCTTCAATCCCGGGCAACACCGTGTCAGCCGCGAGGCAAACCGCGTCATTGAAGGCTTTGGACCGCCTGAAGTGCAGGAGGTCGGCGGTTTCCTGCGGGTGGACATCCAGCGGCTTCCCGGGACGCAGTGCCTGTTCGTGTTGGACTCACGGGAGGTCGAAGAACTGGCGGGACTGGTGATTTTCTACCGGCAGGACGAGGAGGTGCTCCTGGTTCCCCACCTGGTGGTAAAAGAACGATATTCCAGGGGCGGGGACAGGGCTCCCGAGCACCTGGTCTCCCGGATGGTCGGCAAGATCCTGGAGATCGCCCGGATGCTGCGGGGAGTGAAGGTCGTGGAACTTGCCTACCGGCAGGGTCTGGCGGTGCCGGTTCGCAATGGTCGTTAAGGCCTGGTGCCAGCCCGGGCAGGCGCCAGCCACCCGCACAGGTTGTGGCCAAAGGCGAAGCGGAATAAGCTGCCGTTCATGAAGCAACCCAACTCCCTGGCCGCAACCCTGGTGATCGTCCTGTGCATCGTGCTGATCGGTGCAGTCTCCTGGGGACCACGGCCGCCAGGCCCCCAGCAGCTTCTGGAGATCCAGGCCGATGCCTGGAACTCAGGCAACCTCGATGCCTTCCTCGACACCTATGCCGGCGGACCGCGGCCGACCTACTTCTCCGGCAGCACCGTCCTCCAGGGCCGGGACCAGTTGCTCGAGCACTACCGCGCGCGCTGGGCCGAAGGGGAGCCGGGTCGCCTCACTTTCTCCGACCTGCATTTCGAACGGATGGGGCAGGACTGGGCGCTGGCTGCCGGCCGCTGGCACCTGACCCAAGGCTCAGGCGAAGTGAAGGAGGGACTTTTCAGCGCAGTGTTCCACCGCTTCCCCCGAGAGGGTTGGAAGGTCATTCACGACCACACTTCCTCAACGTTTTGACGACCCGGGGACAACGCTGCCCGAGCGCTGCGGGGCTCCGCCACTGGAGTCGAAATGCGTTTGCTGAGGGTCGGTGCAGATGGCCGGGCCGGCATCCCTACTGTACTGCCGGCAGAGTCAAGTCGCGGGTCAGTTCCACCAGCAGGGGCGTTTCTCTGTCCAGCCGTACCTGCTCGCCCTTGGTTCCGAGGAAAACCCCGCCGCCGCCGATCAGAACCCCTGCCAGCGCACCCCTCTTGCCGCCGAGGATGGCGCCGATGGCTGCGCCGGCGCCGGCGCCGATACCGATTTTCTTCAGGTCCTCCTTCAGGCTGCCTTCACCTTCCAGTGATTCGCCCTCGGCGGTGACGTGGCCGCTGAGTGGGGACGCGAAGCTGCCGGAACGGATTCCGGTCGCTTCCAGCGCGAGCCGTCCGCCCTTCTGGGGTCGCTCCGCACTCTCTGCTTCCCGGACAACTCCACTGATCACCGCTCCCCGCGGGATCCCGCCTTCTGAACCCATCGAAACCATCCGGTCGACTCTCATCGTGAAGCTGTCACCCGCCCGGGCGGTTCCGGAGTCCAGCCGGGTGCCCAGCCGGACTGAGATACGGGTTCCAGCCGGGACGACAACCTCCGGTACTTCGACGCCCAATGCACGCTGCGTAGGCTCGTCCACGTATCCGCTGGCGGCCAGACTGCGCGCCGCCTGAAACTGGCGCAACGCCTGCCGGGTCCGTGGGCCCATGAGCCCGTCCGGAGTCCCCGGATCGAACCCCGCATCCGCAAGCTTCTGCTGGATGGTCCGCACGATGTCACTCTGTCCGGAAACACTCCCGGTCATGGCCGGAATACCACCGGCCAGCATCAACAACCACACAATCATCCGCGGCGACATGACAGATCAGACCTCCTTGGGGTGATGTTGTACCCAGTATAGCCCCTCGCCGCCGACCGGGGGCCGCAGGATTGGGGACAGTCCCCAATCAGCGGAGACCTCCGGTGCCGCACCCAAGATTCACGAAGGCAGCGGCCTGAGCCTTGGAGTGCGGAAGCTTGCTTCCGCTTTCTCGTCCACCGCGGCGGTTGCACCCCCTTGGGGACAGATGGATTTGCAGGCGGATCACGCCGATCCCACGGATCCCACGGATC
Source organism: uncultured Acidobacteriota bacterium (assembly GCA_964524795.1). Lineage (GTDB taxonomy): Bacteria > Acidobacteriota > UBA6911 > RPQK01 > JAPXNP01 > CAZGEH01. The sequence goes on along the minus strand of CAZGEH010000002.1, from coordinate 678,540 downwards.
AACGCGAAGGCCGCCCCAGCGGCCTTAGCCCCGGAGCGGGGAAGCTCGCTTCCGCTTTTCCCGTTCCCGCACCACCCATCGCACCCGTCAGCCCTTTATGGCGTGCCTCCGGAAAACCGTCGTCCTGATCGAGGCATCGGTGAGACGGCCATGCCACGGGGCGCTGCGCGGCCTTCGGCGGGAAACCCCTGCCGTTAACCTCCACTTGCCGGCTTCTGCAGGGTTTGGCGCAGGAAGTCCAGGATCTCCGTAACCATCCGGCTTCGTCCACCCCGGCCCTGACGGACGGAGATCCTTCGTGTGGAAAAACCCGTTTCGGCCGATCCGACGGCGGCCCACAGAAAGGAGCCGCCCGCACTCTCCTGGAAGGGCGCCATCACAGCGAGGCCCCAGCGGGCTCCCAGGATCTTTGCCACCCTGTGCGCCGCCCTCTCCGCCGACGCCGCTTCGCCCGGCGGCCACCGCTCAAGCCTTTCCGTCACCGGAAGCGCCAGCAACGCCTCCAGTTGCGCATGACTGGCGGCCACCAAAGCACCCGTGACGCGCTCCGGGTCGCCCGGGCTTTCGATCAAAGCTTGGGCCACCGCCCCGGCGGTTCCCACTTCCGCGACCCCCAGCGTCATCCTCCGCTCCGCCAGCAGCTCCAGCACCCGCCGCTCCAGGGACGTGGCATCGCGCGCGTAAATGTACTCCCCCAGGCGTTCGACCAGCGCAGTCTGAAGCTGTTCCAGCCGGCTCCGGTCCTGAGGAGTGTCTCCCGGCAGGGCAAGGGTCAGGTCCACCCGCCCAGCTTCAAACTGGAAGGAAGTGACGACGTCCTCCGGCAGCGAAAGCTGCTGGTGAAGCACATCCGTAATTGCCGATTCGCCGATTCCCACAAACCGAAGGGTTATTGCGCTTCCTGGAGGCCTCACACCATAGCGGCGGGTCAGGTAGGGAACCAGTGCTTCGGTGACCATGGGGCGAAGCTCCTCGGGAGGACCCGGTAACGCCACTATTGCCCATTCGCGAGATTCAAAGACCAGCCCAGCCGCGGTGCCCTCCCGGTTGACCAGATAGGAGCCCGATTCTGGAACCTGGGCCTGCCGGCGAACTCCCGGACTGAGTTCCTGGGCAGAACGTCCAAACCGCCGCTCCAATCGCTCCAGCAGGGCACGATCCTCCCGCAGGCGGATGCCGGTGAACTCCGCCAGTACCTGGCGCGTGAGATCGGCATCGGTAGGACCGAGCCCCCCAGTCACGATCACCAGGGCCGCCTGCGACCGCGCGAACTCCAGACTCCTCCGGAGTTCCTCGGGGTGGTCCCGGGCCATGACCACCGTGACGCACCGCGCCCCCAGGGGACGCAATGTGCTGGTGATGAACTGGGTGTGAGCGTCGGCATAGGTGCCCTCCAGCAGTTCCGTGCCGGTCAGGACCAGGGCGTACGAGAGCGTGTCCGGCTCCAGAGCCGCCGCTGCGACAGGCGCTCCGGGACGGAGCGCAAACACAGCCCCCACCGCCCAGCCGACCAACACCGCCCCGTGGCGCTGCATAGAGTTGGGCTCAGGGTAGCGGAGCGGCCGGAGTTCGACAACTGGATTCCGCACAGTGGGGAGAGTTCCAGCGCCAACGCCCGGGGGACCGGCAACAGGAAACTAATGCCTCCGCAGCAACTCCAACAGTTTCCGGTCCAGTTGGTGTCCGTGCCACTCCTCGTAAGCCACATCCTTCCGCCGGGAATCGATCAGCCCGAAATCGCCGCGGAAGTTCCACAGGGCATATCCGATGCCGGCTTCGGTAAGAATATCCAGCACATCTCCGAACCAGGCCAAAAACACCGCATGGGGTGTCTCTCGCCAGCAGCCGCACTCGCCGCAGTGGACGCCGACGCCGTCGCGGACCAATGCCCTCCAGGGGCGGTAGAACTCCTCCAGGTCCGCCCGGCTGAAATGGCGGCCGCCCATCGTGCCCGGCCATACCGGCATGGGTGCGTCGTCCGGATTCCTGAAAACCCAGGGTGCCCGGTAGTGGGAGATGTAATGCGGGAAGTAGCCGCGACAACTCTGGGCGATCCTGAGATCCGCAATTTCGGGGATCACCGCCGACCCCACGTCGTTGCCGTCCGCGACCACCAGGCGCTCAGGAGTCACCGCCCAGATCGCTTCAGCCGCAGCCTTGGCGACCTTCCGGTAAACCGACCCGGGGACCGGCGCCCTCCGTCCATGCTGGTCGTTCATGTCCTCCCGCACGGACGGTTCGTTGACCAGGTCGAAGCTGACCAGGTCGGCCGGGACCTGGCGCAGCCTCTCCGCCCACATCTTCCAATGAAAACAGAAAGCTTCCAGAGCCGACTCGTCTCTCCAGAGATCGAACGGCTCCTGGAACCCGGCATTGACGCAGTAGCCTGGCGCACGATGGAGGTTCAGACTCACATGCAGCCCGAACCGGTTGGCACGCTCCACCAGTCCGGCGATCCGGTCGACGGCGGCTTCGTCAACCTGGACCACCTCGTCCGGGGTGATGGGCCGAGTGCGGTCAAAGCGGACGTACCGCGGATAGGCCATGGGAAGGCGCACAAAGTCGAAACCCCAGTCCCGCATCCAGCGGAAATCATCATCGGTGGTCTCGGTACCCGGACGGCTGGGCGGCTCCGGCGTAAAGTAGTCCAGGAGGTTGAAACCCCGCCAGCGCGGCAGGGGGTTGCCCGCTGCCCTGACCCCGAGGCCTAAACCGGCGGCCGCCCCGGCGGCGAACACTCCGACGCTCTGAACAAAGCTCCGGCGACTGATCTTTTCCATCCTGCCCTCCTCCTGGCGAAGGTTAGCAGACCCCCTCCGCCCGGGCGAGAGCCGCCGGAGAACCACTCACGCGAGACCCGGCTCCAGCAACCGGTCCATCCACTCGAATGCGTCCTCCTGCATCTGCCGGCTGAAAATATGGGGGACCGGATAGAACCGTCCCTCGAAACGGTCTGAGGCTCCGGCGCGGGCATAGATGTCCAGCAGGCGGGTTCGGGAGAGCTCCATTCCCGCCAGCGGATAGAGAGCGTCCTGGCGGCAATACTGCACCAGCATGGGCCGAGGAGCCACACAGCCTGCCAGGTCCGGAAGGTCGAAGAACCGGGTCATTCCGGGCAGGAAATGCACAAAGCTGTGGGTGTCCACGTGGGAACGGGTCATCTCCCGCAGGGTGGACATCCAGCCCACCGAAACCGCGCAGGCAATCCTCTCATCCAGGGCAGCCAGATAGTTGACCCGGTCGGCTCCCATGGAAATGCCGACACAGCCGATTCGGGCGGGGTCCACGTCCGGGCGCTGCACCAGATAATCCACGGTCCGCAGGTCATCCCAATGCACAATCCCCGGCCAGGTGGTTCCCGCCCAGAACAGAGTCCTGGCCAGGGTCGACTCGCCGCTGCCCGCCCGCCGGTTCAGGGCGTCCACCTCCTCCACCGTCAGGCTGTCCCGGTCCCGGAGAGCCAGGCCGCCGGCATCCTGGAAAGCCGTCCGGCGCTCGCCGAAGTAAAACGCATCGATCGACACCACCACGTACCCGCGGCGGCACAACTCCAGCGAAGTTGAGAAACCGTCGTAGTTGTCCTTGCGGTAGCGGACGATGGCGGGATGGTCTCCACCCGGCATCGGCATCACCTTTTCCTTGCCAAACAGGTACATCCCCCCGTGGGAATGGAGGTCGACCACGGCGGGACGGCGGCCGGGGAAACGTTTCGGACTGAGCACATAGCCGGACACCCGAAACCGGGGAGCGGTGGCGAATTCCACCTTCTCCTGAACCCAATCCGCACCTTCCCAGCGGCCGAGAACCTTCGGTGAGGGGTCCACCGGATCGGGCCGGTAAAGGAACAGCTCCAGCGTCTTCTGCCGGATCCGTCTTTGCTGGAGCCCAAATTCCGACGGCTGAACCGCCAGCAGCGACATCGGATATTCGGCCGGCGCCGTCGCCTCCAGGATGGTTCCATACAGCGAGCCGATGTCGGCGGAGACGTTGCTGCCGGGGACGTCTGGTTGGGCAGGTGTGAGCCCCGCGGGCATGGCGGGCGCCGCAGCCACTGCGGCCAGAAACCGGCGGCGGGAGAACCCGGAAGACCAAACCATGCGAAGCATTATCACCCGCCATGCCGGGACCATACAGAGGACCTCAGCCGGTTTGCTAAGATCAGGTGGCAACCGGCGGACGCCGCGCCGCAAAAGGAGCATCTCTGGAGGAAAGCTACCTCGTCATCACTTTGGGCCTGATGATCGTCCTGGCGTGGGCCGTCAACTGGGTGGCCCGCCTTGCCAAAGTTCCTTCCATCGTATCGTATCTGGCCGCCGGTCTTCTGGTGGCGCCGGCCTTCGAAATCGTGGTCCCGTTGTTGGTCCCGGGACCGACGCGGGAATTTCCCCAGGCCATCCCCTGGCTCGGCGAAGTGGGGATTGTGCTCCTGCTGTTCATCGTCGGCCTGGAGCTTAGCCTCGACAAGATCCGGGGAGTGGGCAAGGTTGCAGTCTACGCGGGCTTGGGCCAGGTGGTCTTCACGGCCGCCGGCGGTTTCGCGATCGCTCTGCTGCTCGGTTTTTCGCCGGTCGAAGCGCTGTTTCTGGCCACCGCCCTGACCTTCAGCAGCACGGTGGTGGTGGTCAAGCTGCTGGACCAGAAGCGCGAACTCGACACCTTGTACGGGCGGATCGCAGTTGGGATCTTCCTGGTCCAGGATCTTGTGGTCGTGGCCGCTTTGATTCTGCTGTCCGGCCTGGGTTCGGCGGAAGGCGGCGGCTCGACCTCCGCTGCCTGGAGTTTCGCCGGGGTCCTGTTGGGCGTGGTCATTCTGCTGGGAGCGGCCGGTCTCGCATCCAGACGAATCCTGCCGCGCCCCTTCCAGTGGGCGGCACGGTCCCCTGAAATGATGCTGATCTGGAGCCTGGGTTGGTGCTTCCTGTTTGTGCTGGCGGCCGAGCACCTCGGTCTTTCCGCCGAGCTGGGAGCCTTCCTGGCCGGGCTCAGTCTCGCCCAGCTTGAGTCGAGCCGCGATCTGGCCCGGCGGATTCATCCGCTGATGAACTTCTTCGTCGCGGTGTTCTTTATCTCGCTGGGCGCCCAGCTCCCGCTGGAATCCGCCGCTGCCTTCCCGACGGCGGCGGTGGTTCTCTCTCTGTTCGTTCTGGTGGGGAATCCCCTCATCTTCATCTGGATCATCGCCCTCAGCGGTTACAGCCGGAGAACGTCTTTCCTGACCGCCGTGACGGTGGCCCAGATCAGCGAGTTCTCGTTCGTTTTTGCCGCCAAGGGAGTCAGTGAGGGGCTCATCTCGGAGCCGATCCTCAGCCTGACGGCGGTGGTCGGCGTGGTCACCATCGCACTGTCAAGCTACCTGATTCTCTACAACCACCAGCTTTACACACGTTTCGAACGCTGGGGACTCCTGCGGTTTTTCGGTGATGGGACCCGGGACGGGGTGGAGGCGGAGGAGGCACTGCGGGGCCACTGGGTGGTGATTGGGGCCAATGCCCTGGGACGGCGACTGGTCGAGCTGTTGCGGGAACGCGGTGAGGATGTGGTCTGCATCGATCAGGATCCGGAGAAACTGCGGCAGGTCCCCGCCCGGCGGATCCACGGCGGCGTCGAGTTCCTCTCCGTGCTGGAGACGGCAGGTCTGAGCCGGGCCCGATTCGCCATTTCAGCCCTCCGTATCCAGGACACCAACAACCTGTTCGCCTTCCGTTGTCGACAGCTGGGAGTGCCGGTGGCGATTCATGCCTTTGACAGGACGGTAGTGCCGGAGCTGGAAGCCCTGGGGGTCGACCACATCATCAACTCCAAGCGCGCTGGAGTGGAAGAGGTCATCCGGTTGCTGGAGAGCGGGAGTCCCAAGTCATGACCTCCCTTGTCTTCCTTCTGGGCAGTGCCGCGGCCGCCCTGGCGCTCGCCCGGTGGCGAACCCTCCCCTCAGTACCCTTGCTGATCGTTTTCGGCACCGGCCTCTCGGCGGCCGGGGCGACACAGGGCATCCGTGGGCTGGATGACCTGCTCCTTCTGGGCCTGGTATTTCTGGTTTTCACGGCCGGGACCGAGCTGGATCCCCGTCGGTTCAGCGAGCGCTGGACCCTGTGGGCCGGCGTGGGAACCGTCCAGTTTCTGGTTCTCGCCGGGGCAGGCCTGGGAGTCGGCCTGCTGATGGGCTGGACCGCCGCCGGCTCTCTGTATCTCGGACTTGGACTGGCCGCCAGTTCGACTCTGGTGGTTGTCAGTCTGCTGCAGAGCCGGGAGCATGTCTACGAGCCCTACGGCCGGCTGGTACTGGGAGTGTTGCTGGTCCAGGACGTCTTCATGATCTTCGCCCTGACGCTGCTCTCCCACGCTGACACCGGCTGGCCGGGGATGGCGCTTTCGCTGGTGAAGGCCTTGCTTCTGATGTTGCTGGCGTGGCTCGTTTCACGACAACTTACACCCCGCGTCCTGGCCGCTTCCGCCCTCGACGACGAATTCCTGTTGCTCTATCTGCTGGCGGTACTCCTCACCTTCGTCGGGGTCGCCTGGGTCCTGGGACTGCCGCTGGTCGCGGGAGCGTTCTGGGCGGGGGTCGGCCTCACCGGCTTCCCGGTCCACGGTCTGATCCGGGGACAACTGCAGTCACTCTCCCAGTTCTTTGCAGTGCTCTTCTTCGTAGCCCTGGGGGCCGCCGTGCCGTTGCCCGGACTGGAGGATCTGCCACCCATCCTGGGCCTGTCCCTGCTGGTGATCGTGGTGACGCCGCCCCTGGTGACGTTTCTGGCGGAGAGGATGGGCATGACGACTCGTCCCGGTCTGGAAGCCGGGCTGATCCTGTCCCAGACCAGTGAATTCTCCATCATCCTGGTCCTCTTCGGCGTGCGGCAGGGCCACATCGGCCAGGACATGATGGTGCTGCTGGGCTGGGTGACTATCCTGACCATGCTGCTGACGCCGTTGATCACCACCAATCGCATGGCCTGGCGCCTGATGCGTCTCCATCCCTCCCGCTGGCAGGAATTTCCCGCCGAGCCGCCCTCGGGCCACCTGCTCCTGATCGGCGCGGGAGAGACCGGCAGCCAAATACTGGAGTACGCCGCAACCCGCTGGCAGAAGATCGTCGTGATTGACGAGGACCCGCAAGTCGTGCAACGGCTGCGGCAGTCAGGACACCAGGCGATCCGGGGAGACGGCGCCGACTACCGAACCCTGCGGGCAGCCGGGGCCGCCGGCGCGGCTGTCGTGGTTTCGACGATGCGTCGCGTCGCGGATCATGCTGCCATCCTCAAATGCGCCAAGGGTCCACCCGTACTCTGTCGCGTATTCGAGGAGGTGGACGCGGAGCGGATCCGGAGGCGGGGGGGAATCCCCGTGTTGATTTCCCGGGTGGCGGCAGAATCCTTTATGAGGTGGTACGACGCATGGGCCGTGTCGACGTCAGGTCCCGGCACCTCGAAATGATGGCTTTCCCAAGCCGGGCGCGGTTCCTGAATGCCGAATCGAGTGGCAGCCCGGACCTCAACTGCCTGCCTCCTCCAAAAACGGAATGACCACCTGAACCCCATCGAACCGCTGGCCGTGCGGGAGAGCCTCCGTGTAGAGAGCACGGCATCCCGAGGCTGCGGCGGCGCGGACAATCAAGGCATCCCAGATCGACAGCCCGGACAGCCGGTGCAGGTCGACTGCGGCCAGAATGTCCTCGCTGCCGATCCGAAAGACGTTCAAGCTGCAATAGATCTCCGCTCTCCGCCGGGCCGACTCAGGCGTCAGGCGGAGACGTCCTGCCGCAACTGCGAGAAACTCAGCCAACACCTGGGTTGAAACCGTTGCCGTTCTTACGCGCAGGGCATCTCGGATCAGGTCTCTCGCCAGGGCCTGCTTGCGCGGGTCATGGCCGTCTTCAGCGTGGACGAGCACGTTGGTGTCAACGAAGCACGGCACGATCATAGAGGTCTTCACGCTTCCAGTCCCGCCCGCCCGAGTCGACCCGTGTCTCCGCCCACATCTGCTCCAATTCCGGCAGCAGGTTCTCGGGGGCGGTCGAGGCTGTCACCTGTTCCAGCAACTCACGGATCATGGCATTCAGGGTCGTACCGCGCCGGCTGGCCAGCTTGCGGGCACGTTCCAGCAGGCGGTCGTCGATGGAAAGGGTCACGTTCATGAACGCATTCTACGTCTACTCAAGGCTTCGTGGACCCGTGGCGGAATTCGGGTTTTCCGTGGTGGAAAGGCGGTCATCCGAGTCTCATAATGCGAGACGTGAAGCACACTCTTTCTGTTCGCCATCCGGTGCACTTGCGTGGTGCCTCCCCGGTCACGCGACGAAAACACGGAGAGAAGGCGCCACTGTGGGAGGCGCCGAGCGAAGCTGTGGATCTCAGCTTCGGCCGACAGCCGGCGGCACTCTCGCACCGGCGCTGTCTTGCGACCGGTTTACTGTGCCTGGTGACGGCGGTGGTCGACCTGGCCGCAGCCCAAGTTGCGGTTCCCGACTATGACCAGACCCGTGAAGGTTTTCTGGTTTTCCACCGCATTCGGACTGACGGCCAGGGACGCCTGGTTTCCTGGGCCGACGATGAACCCGGCCGCGCTTACGACCTGGTGATCCGCAAGGTCTGGGACTTCTGGGCCGGCATGCGGACCGACCTGAACGGTCTCCCGTACTACATGAATCATCAGGTGTGGCGTCCGGGGGTGAACGACCCGCGGGGGCTCGGCGGCGACCAACTGGCGATGGCCCTGTCCTCCTGGCACCTCCTCTACCAGTACACCGGCTGGGAGAGTGTGCGGGAAAACATGAAGTTCATTGCCGACCATTACATCGCCCATGGGTTCTCGCCTTCCGACGCCCAGTGGCCCGACCTTCCCTTTCCCTACAACACCCTCGTGTATTCAGGCCGCTACGACGGAGACATGATTCTGGGCCCCGGCTACACTCAGCCCGACAAGGCCGGCGCCTTCGGAGACGAGCTGGTGACGCTCTACCAGATGACTGGACGGCGGGTGTATCTCGATGCCGCCGTGAAGATTGCGGACACTCTGGCGCGTCACGTCCAGCCGGGAGATGAGGAGCACTCGCCATTGCCCTTCAAAGTCCACGCCTTCACCGGCGAGGTGGGCACCCTGCGCAGCAACGCCGGGGACGGGTCCATCACCGGACGGTCCACCTACACCACCAACTGGGTCGGCACCCTCCAGCTTTTCGAGCGCCTGATCCGGCTGCAAGAAGGCCGGACCCATGCCTACCAGCGCGCTTTCGAACTCATCTTGGACTGGATGCGCCGGGTTCCCCTGAAAAACCAGCGCTGGGGGCCCTTTTTCGAGGACATCCCCGGCTGGTCCGACACCCAGATCAACGCCGTGACCTTTGCCCGGTTCATCCTGCTGCACCGGGATCTGTTTCCCCAATGGCGCCAAGACGTGAGCTCGATCTTCGACTGGGTTTATGACCGCCTGGGGGACGATCTGTGGGCCGCCTATGGCGTTCGGGTCGTCCGGGAACAGACCGCCTATCTTACCCCTGGCAACAGCCATACCGCCCGGCAGGCTGCCGCCGAGCTCCTGTATGCAAGCCTGACCGGCGACACCAGCCGCGTGGAACATGCCGTCCGCCAGCTCAACTGGGCGACGTACATGGTCGATCACGACGGCAAGAACAATTACCCGCGCGATGAGGTTTGGCTGACCGACGGTTACGGTGACTACGTGCGCCACTATCTGCGGGCGATGGCGGCCATGCCCGAACTGGCGCCGTCCGGACAGAACCACATCCTGGACTCTTCCTCGATCCTCACCCAAGCCGACTACGCGCCGGATTTCAGCAAACGCCTCTTTCCCGATGTCCGTCCGGAGGAATGGGGACGGGTGTTGATCTTCTACTCCACCTTTGACCGGCAGGGGACCGAAACCCTGCGTCTGGCGGCCAAACCGTCACGCATCACGCTCAATGATCGCATTCTGGAGGAAGTCCCGGAGCTGGACCGTGAGGGGTGGACCTAGCGTCCGCTGGCCTCGGGCGGGGTTCTCAAGATCCGGCGGGCAGACGGCGATCGTGTAAAGATCGAGCGGTGATTTCCCGGAGTCACGGAACTTGCGGCTCCGTTTGGTGGAGGTAATCGGACTCGAACCGACGACCCCCTGCTTGCAAAGCAGGTGCTCTTCCAACTGAGCTATACCCCCACCCCTGCGATCGAGGATGCCCGCCGCCGAGGAACATGCCGCAGGCGGAGGGTCTCGCGGACACTGTCAGTCTAGCACGGTCCACCGCCCCTGACCGTGGCGGTAGAAGTTGCCCGCCGTTGGGTCCGTTGGGTCCGTTGGGGACAGTCCCCAATGCGAACGGTCTTCCATCGCACCGGCGGCCTCCCGACGGGAGGTCCTGCGAACCCGGGGGGTACCGCCATGTCCAGGCGCACGCTCCCCTCTCCCCTCAGTGCACCATGGTGGAACGTTTCTTCATGAAGTCCAGCAGGATGAAATCCGCCAGGTTGAAAACACTGGTGAAATAGGCCTTGCCCCGGCTGATCTGCGCCACCCGTTTCACGAACTGAACCAGGTGGTAATCCCGGGCCAACATGAAGGTGTTGATCAGAATTCCCGCCCGCCGGCACAGGGCGACTTCTTCGAACGTCTTCTCCAGGATCAACGGATCCAGTCCCCAGGCGTTGCGGTAGATGCGGCCGTCGGGAAGCGTCAGGGCCGATGGCTTGCCGTCGGTGATCATGACGATCTGGCGCATTTCCCGGCGCTGGCCGAGCAGGAGGTGCCGGGCCAAGCGCAAACCCTCACAGGTATTGGTGTGATAGGGACCAACCTGCACCGCCGGCAGCTTCACCAGCGGTACCCGTTCCGCGGAGTCGTGGAAAAGCACAACCTCGAGACTGTCCCCGGGGAACTGGACCCGAATCAGGTGCGCCAGCGCCAGCGCGACGCTCTTGGCCGGGGTGAAGCGGTCCTCACCGTAAAGGATCATCGAATGGCTGCAGTCCAACATGAGGACCGTGGCACACGAGCATACGCGCGCGGTCTGGTGAACCATCAGGTCGCTGTACTCCAGCGGGATGGGGACTCCCAGGCCTTCCCGCCTGACTGCATTCAGCAGAGTCGCGCTGATGTCCAGATTCAGGGTGTCCCCGAACTCATACGGCCGGGACACTGCATCCGCCTGGACCCCGGTGGCAAGGTCATCGGTTTCGTGCAGTCCGTGGGAGGAACGGCCGATGGATCCCAGCAGCTTGCGCAGTGTCCGGTATCCCAGCAGATCCAGGCTGCGGTCGGTGAGCTGGAACTCGATATGGACTTCGCGAGCCTCTCCGGCCGATCCGGTTCCCTCCGCCGCATCGGTTTCCGCCGGTGCCAGATAGCCTTCCGCCAACAGCCGCTGCAGCAACCGTTCCAGGAATTCCCGGACCTCCGGGGAAAGCTGAAAGCGAACCGGATCCCGGGCGTAGGAGGCCAGTTCATCCCTCCAGGCCTCGGGAACCAGCGGGTGGTCGGCCAGCGCCCGGGCGAGCATCTGCAACAGGTTCGCAGAGCCCGGCGGCCGCACATCGAAAGGATCGTCGAATCCGCTGTGCAGGAAATAGTGTTTGAGCTGGTCGATGAGGTCGTCCAGGTCGACGTCGGCGGCCGGATCCGGCTCAAACCGGCTGTATCGGAAGCGGCTCATCGATCAGCACCTCTCACGGAAACCGCGCCCATCACTGGCTCCGGAATTCACGCACGCGGTTGAGTACGTCGGATTCAGCCTCGGGAGCCTCGCGGTGGTAACCCAGTTCGTCACTGCGGCTGAGCCGTCGATGGGCGCACAGACCCTCCAGACAGAATTCCAGCCAGGCCACCGCCAACGACGGGTCTTTCCGAGAGTCGACGCCACCGCCCTTGAAGATTTCCTCCAGTCCCTGGATACCCCGTACGGCTGCCAGATATTCCGCGTCGGGAGTGAGATCGCTGACCCGCAGCGTTCCCCCCAGGTCAAACCACTGGATCAACCGCTCAAAGCCGATGGCGGAGCATCGTTCGGCAAAGACCTCGTACACCGCCCGCTGGATCAGTTCCCGGGCGATGCTTTCCGCTCCCTTCATTTCCCCCTCATAGGTCAGTTCCATTTTCCCGGACAGAGCGGGAATCGCCGCGTACAGGTCGGCAATCCGGACCGTGCCCTGGCGGGCAGCGGAAAGCAGGCAACGCCTCTCCGCGTTGCTGAAGGCGGTTTCCAGGGCGGTGATGGGCAGGCGCTGGCTGACGCCTGACTGCTGATCGATCCGGGGGTGGCTCCGGCCCTCAAACGCCGTCCGCTCCACCACTTCGCGCATGAAGTCGGGGATGCGGACCTCGACTTCCGCCTCACCGCGGGAGGTCCAGGCCTCCTGGCGGGTGATACGGACGCCGTCCTCGACCCGCAACGGATAATGCGTACGGATCTCCGCCCCGATGCGGTCCTTGAGCGGAGTGATGATCTTGCCGCGTGCGGTGTAGTCTTCCGGGTTGGCGGAGAACACCAGCAGGACGTCCAGCGCCAGGCGCACCGGAAAACCCTTGATCTGGACGTCCCCCTCCTGCATGACATTGAAGAGCGCCACCTGCACCTTGGGGGCAAGATCCGGAAGTTCATTGACGGCGAAAATGCCGCGATTGGCCCGCGGCAGCAGTCCGAAGTGGATGTTGGAGTAATCCGAAAGATCGAGTCCGCTCCTGGCCGCCTTGATGGGGTCGAGGTCGCCGATCAGGTCGGCGACGGTCACGTCGGGGGTAGCGAGTTTCTCGATATAGCGTTCCTCCCGCGTAAGCCAGCCGATGGGGAGGTCGTCGCCTTCCTCAGCGATCCGGCGGCGCACCTTGGCGGAAATGGGGAAGAAAGGATCTTCGTTGAGGTCGGATCCGGCCACCACCGGGATCGCTTCGTCCAGCAATTGGGTGAGACCGCGCAGGATCCGGGTCTTCGCCTGTCCCCGCAGGCCCAGCAGGATCAGGTTGTGGCGGGCGAGGATCGCGTCGACCAGCGCGGGAATGACGGTTTCGTCGTAACCGATGATGCCGGGAAACAGAACCTCGCCGTTTTTCAGTTTCCCGATGAGATTCCGCCGCAGTTCATCCTTGACCGTTCGGGGTGCCCGGGGGATGCCCAGGCGCTTCAGTTCTCCCAGAGTCGTGGGTCGCATCAGTCTTCCACCAGACGCAGGGCCGGGATCGCCGGAATCGGGGACAGGTGGACTCGGGCACGGTCAGGTTCGATCCAGGCGCTCCGGTACGGATCTTGGGGAGCATTGTATCGGAAGTGGCGAGCGAAAAGGGAAGGATCCGGTAAGGGTTCGCGGGTTACAGGGGTTCAGGACGCGGTTATCGGGGCTGGAGCCCCCCTTCCTCCTGCAACTCTCACGTCCCTGCCCCTCAGCCCTCAATCCTCCGTCTCGAGCCACTTCACGCTGGCCGGCGGCCTGGTGCCGCAGATCCGGGTATTGGTCATACCGGAGGTCAACTGGGCGCAGGCGTTGTCCTGGGCGGCCCGTTGCGCGTCCTCCCGGGTGGAGCCCGACGCCGTCCGGCAGGCGGTGCGGCCCTCGAACTCCACACAGACCTCGCAGGTAAACCGCTTCAGGTGAAGCGTCGAGTAAACGAGATAGGCCGCAAACAGAATGAAGACCAGCGGCAACACCACCTTCTTCCAGCCACTCATCGTGTCTCCTCGGCCGTGCGGGGAAATCGGTCCGGGTTGTCGGTAAAGAGACCGTCGACCCCCAGGTCATACAGAAAATACCGCATCTCCGCCCGCACATCGCCGAACTGGTCCGTCACCCTGGACGAGCTGAAGGTATAGGGGATCACCAGCAAGCCCAGCCGTGCGGCCTGCGATGCCAGCTCACGATGGGCCAGCAGGATTCCCCGGGCGGGGCCGATTCCATGGGCAAACCGCAGAATTTCCCGTAACGCCTCCGGCTGCACCCAACGCTCGCCATCCCCGGCGCCCAGGAGGAATACCCTCGGCAGGCGGTTGCCCAAATCCCTCAGTTCCTCGAGCACCGGCCGGCTGAAGGACTGCACCATGGCCGGGCGCTGCTGCGAACCCAAGCCCAGGCGCAGCGCTTCCATGTGAAATCGCTCCGCCAGCGAAGGTGTCCCGCCGGAATAGAGCTCCGGATCCTTGAGCTCAGGGAACACGCCGCTCCTGCCTGCCGCCAGGCGTACAACTTCCTCGAAAGTCTGGATCCGGCTTCCCGCAAACCGGGGATCGAACCACGACCCGGCATCCAGCGACTTGATTTCTTCCAGTGTGAAGTCGGCGGCGAACCAGCCTTGCACCGTTTCACCCTCCAGAACGCGGGTTGACCGCCTTTCAGGAAACCGCGTCTCCACATCGGTCGTGCGGTCCAGGGTGGGATCGTGCAGGCTGATGAAGACCCCGTCCCGGGTCATTTGCAGATCCGGCTCGATGTAGTCCGCACCCTGGCGGATGGACAGCTCGTAGGCTTCCGCTGTGTGTTCGGGGGCGTAAGCGGATGCCCCGCGGTGGGCAACCAGGATCTTCTGCGGCACCGGGGCTTCGGGATGACTGGAGGTTGCAGTGACGGCGACCGCCGCGGACAGCAGCAGGCTCATGGCCGAGTAGAATACGATGATGCGGTTCGTGCTGCTGTTCCTGCTGGTCATCTGCGTGGTCCTTTGGGTGGAGCGGTTCTATTGGAAGCGCCAGGCGCAACTGATGATCGGCCGGCTGGCAGGCCTCGACCGTGACCGGCTGATCACCACCCTGTTCGACGCCTGGCTGGACGGCAGGATCGATTCCGCCGTGCGCAAGCAGCAACGTCGGGAGGAGGAGTCCGCGGGCGCGTCGCGTTCCTGGCACGCGGGGGACTCCCGCTAGCTCCTTCCCCATCGCCGGCACTCACACTGTCGCACCGGCCGGCATGCCCCGGTTCAGACCCCCTTGGCATCGAATCGGACCTGCCGTACGTCCACCTCGTTTCCTGTGGGAACCGTCAACGGCCCGTAGAGTTCCGGCCGGCGGGTCCGGATCCAGCGCCGTCCCGTGGACTGCTCCAGCAGCGAGGCATCCAGGTCCGCGACCACCATATCGTCGCCAGCCTTCCAGGTCTCGGCCAGAATGCGGCCGTATGGGTCGAACACCGCGGAGTTGCCGGTCCGGATCTCATCGTCGTCCACACCAATCCCGTTGCTGAAAATCAGGAAGATCCCATTGTCGTGAGCGCGCGAAGGCAGCCAGCGCATGAGCCATCCCCGTCCTTTGGGGCCGCGCAGTTCCCGCTCGATGGCTTCGGGGTCCTGGTGGCGGTTGTCCCATGCCCGGCGGTCCACCAGACCCATGGTATGGGGATTGGACGACCGGCAGCCCCCCGTCTGGTGAGGCGCCAGCAGGACCTCGGTGCCCATCAGCGCGCACAGCCGCACATTCTCCACCAGGTTGTTGTCGTAACAGGTCAAGACCGCAAACCGGGTGTCGAAACAGTCGAAAACGGTGAACCGGTCGCCGGATTTCATGTGTGGGCTCACAAAAGTGTGCAGCTTGCGGTGAGCGACGATCCTGCCGTCCGGCATGGCCACCAGGTAACAGTTGTACAGGTCGCCGGCGGCGTCTGTTTCCACCAGGCCTGCCCCCACCAGCATCCCGTGATCGCGGGCCAGTTGCAGAAGCTCACCGGCGGCCGGGCCGTCGGTGGGCTCAGCCAGCTCCAGCAACTGGTCGCGTGTCAGGTGGCGAAGAAACCAGTACCCGGAAATGCAGCACTCCGGGAAGATGACCACCTGGACACCGGCGGCAGCAGCCTGCCGCACGAAGTTCCGGATGATCTGGAGATTGGCGCGTTTGTCGCCGTTGACGTGCTCGAACTGGACCGCTGCCACCCTCAGGTTCCGCATCCGGTTAACTATGCATGGATGCCCCGGGATCGGGCAACCCTGGCGCCGGCCGGTGCGGTGCCGGCCCCGGACGGATGACCGAGGCGGCGGGCTTACGGGCGATTCCGTTCCAGAAACTCGTCCAGGCCGGCCAGCGAGCCGTTGTGGGTCGCCCGATAGAGGTGCTCCAACTGCTTGCGGCAGTATTCGGACATCTCGGAGCCCTTGAGCTGGGCCCCACGGGCGAAGGAGGCCATGGCGGGGTCGATCTTCTCCTGCTTCCACAGCGACATGCCGGTGTAGTAGTAGCTCTCGGCGGCCCGCGCCTTGTTCTTCGGGTTCAGACGCCGGGAGTCGGCGAACAGCTTCTCCACCGAAGCCCACTTGCCGGTCTCATAAGCCTCCCGGGCCATCACGGCATACGCCACCGATTTCTCCTCGTTGGCGAAGTTGTCCCACTCCTCCTGCGACACCTGGGCAGGCTTCTCCACCGTATTGAAGGCTTCCACCGTCAGCTTGGCGTACTTGGTGGCGTTCTTCCAGTCCTTCTTCTCGAAGTAATGCCGGGTGATCGTGGGAAGGAGATCGTAACAGTCCTTCGGGGGGACGGCGGCGCAGACGGCTTCGCCATAAGTGACGGCTTTTTCCAGATTTCCCGTGTTGAGGTGGGCCCGGGCCAGGATGGGAACAATCTGGGCGGCGTCGGGCTTCTGGCTGTAGACGCGTTCGCCGTACTTGGCGGCCTTGTCGTACTGCTGCGAGTAAAACGCGGCCCAGGTGGTCAGATAAAGGATGTCCGAAGCATCGGCCTCAACCCCGGAGTTGAGAAATTTCTCACCGGCTGCGACCGCGTCGGCGTGCTGGCCCTTCTCGACGTAACCCTTCATCCGGTCCAGGTAGGCGCCCACGGCGTACTGGTTCAGCGAGGACTGGGCATGGGTCTTCATGAATTCGAGGATGGCGTCCTCGCCCCGGCTCACCGCCTCCTGGTACATGTTGTACTCTTCGATGGTGTAATCCTGACCCAGAGTCGGCAGCATCAAGGCGCCCAACAGCCCCGCCAGGCCGAGCCCCCGAATCGCTGAATGACGCAAGGATTGGTTCCACATTACTGGTTTTCGCTCCTACGGTAAATTTGGTTCGCCGGTCATGGCAGCCGGGCGAGAACGCCATTGTAAGCACCGGGTGCCATTCTCGCAATAGTTCTGATGGCGGCCGGGTTACGGAGTTGCGGGACGGGAGGACCAGTCCAAAGCCTCCGGGGTGCGACTGATCGAATCCTCTTCATGGAACGATCCGGGTCTCCACCGTGAGCAGATTGTCGTCGGGGTAGTTGTCCCACTGGTCCGCCGAGATCAGGGAAACACTGGTCATGGTGTCTCCCGCCAGACCCCAGACGATGACATCGATGGTCATGTTGAGGCGGGTATCCAGCTCCAGGCTGTCAAACACGCAGGCCACGACGATGTCCTCGAAGACCTCGCACTGACCGTAGCCGCCCGTATCCACATCCAGGAAGATGCTCTGCTCGGGGAGGATGGAGACGAACAGCACGTTGGTGGCGTCGTAGCTGCTGTACTGCGAGCTGTTGTAGAGGGAGTAAGAATACGTGTGGACACCGAACTCCTCCACCTGCTCCGGCGCCTCCACGGTCAGCCACAGGTCCGCGTCCTGCAGCTCCGCTTCACAGGGAACGTCAAACAGCACTTCCGCCTTCTGGATCCGAAGCTGCTGGATGTCCCGGCAGTCCCCCAGGTCGAGGAGCGGATTCTGGCGCAGATCCACCGTATCCCCGGCTCCGAGACCCAAGTGGAAAGAGAGCGGACTGATGTCGTCCAGCAGGTTGTCCCGCAGATCCAGGACGTCCAGGTCCCACATCTCTTCCAGCGGCGTGAGGTCCGTGATGTAGTTTTCCGCCAGATAGAGTTCCCGCATGTAATAAAGGTTGTGGAGCGGTTCCAGATCGAAGACGATGTTGTACTCCAGGTCCAGAACCTCCAGGTTGATCAGCCCGCCCAATGGCGCCAGGTCGTAGACGAAGTTGTCCAAAAGGCCGAGGGCGCGCAGGTAGGGGAAGAATTCCAGGCCCTCCAGGTACTCGATGTTTGCATGGGCGGCATCCAGGACAATCAGTTGTTCCGCCAGCTCGCATTTGAGGACCTGTTCCGGGGAAAGCCCCAAAGCATCCCGGATGGCGGCTTCCAGGTAGGGATCCCCCAGAAACAACCCTCCCTGGCACACCCGCTGCAGGAGGATGTTGGTGGGGACCGCATCATAGGCAAACGGAAGGTCCACGAAAAACAGCCCACCCTGGTCGTTGGCGAACTCCCCCAGAAGCACGCCGGCGGCTCCGGGAACAAACGGGTTGTTCTCCGGCAGGAACTCCACGTCGAAAGCCTCGGGCACCTGAAACCACTCGTAGATCTCCCCGGTGTCGGGTACCAGCAGGGACACCAGCCCCGCCTCCTCCTCAATGACCAGAAGGTTCAGGGCTGCGGGACAGGAGACCCCCCGCCGGTAGATGGCCAGCAAGCCGGTGGGGCCGAACAGCTCGTTGGTGACAAGTTGCACCTGGCCGGTCCCACGGCGGAAAACACTCACGGAATTTGCCTGGCGGTTGGAGAAATAGACATCGCCGCTGCAGTCGTCCACCACCAGGCCGGTGCTGCCCGCCTGGGGAATCACCGTCGAGGTGCGGGGCTTGAAGGGGTCGACCCGCCGTCGGTCCGCTCCCGGAGTCGGCCGCAGACCGCTTTCCAGCGCCGACTTCAGTACCGTTGTGATGCGGTCCCTTTCCGCCACCAGCAGATTTCCACTGACCCGGTCCACCACCAGCGCCGCAGGCTCCACCAGGTTCTTGGCCACTTGGGTCGACTGCCTGGAATCCGGATCGAACCGAAGGATCTCGCCGGTGTTCTTCGACGCGAGCAGCAGGAACTCCTTGCTGGAAGAGCTGCGCCAGGACGCCATGTCCACGATCTGCTTGCCGGTGAGCGTGACCAGGGCGGTCGGCCCCTGCGGCAGGAACTGGGAAAGTCTGCTGTCCACCGCCGCCGGAACCGCGCCGGCATCCGTCCCCGCCACACCCAACAGTTCGGTCTGATACAGCCGCTGCGTCGACTCCAGATAGGTAATGGCCTGCACCACACCCAAGCCGCTGAACAGGTCGTCTTTCTTGAGGACGTCCACCGAAGCCCCGGCCGCCCGGCTGCCGGACTCCGCCGAAACCGAGATGGGAGTTGACGGCACCTGGGCGGGCGCCTTGTAGGTGCCGTCGGCGGAGATCGTGCCTACGGCGGCGTTACCATTCCGGATACCGTTCACCTTCCAGGTCACGCCTCCCGGAGCGTTTTTGAGCGTGAATTTGTAAGTCTTGTCCGGCTGGATGGTGAGCAGGGTCGGGCTGATCTCCATCGCCTGGATGCCTTGATCGGGCTGGTAGGAGTCCGGCGCCGCCTGGGGGGGGATGTTGGCCAACACCTTCACGGCTTGGGTCCCGGAAGTGGACCCGAACAGGGAGGTAGTGTAGATGGGGACGTCGCTCTTGACCCAGATGAAGCCGTCCCCCCGGTTGGCTGCGCCGCGAATGAATTCGTCGATCAGCTTGCTGACCCGTTCACCGGGACGCAGCACCAGGTCAGTGCTCCCCAACTGCGGGCCGTCCTTGGCGAAGGCCATGATGCGCACATTGGCCGCCAGCGTCCCGGGATTCAGCAAGGCCAGGCCGGTAAAGAAGTAGGGGTTTTCCAACGTGGCGATGTGGGAAAACAGCGCAGTCTTGCGCCCGCTGGAAGCCGCCGCCACCAGCGCCGACGCCCCGCTGCCCGGAAGCCCGTAGACGACATAGCCGCTCACCGCCGAGGAAGTCGCCGTCACCTTAAGCCAGCCGTCGAAAGTCTGGCTGCCCGAGAAGCCGAACAGGTTCGCCACGTCCAGCCGGACTGACGCCTGCCGCTCCAAGCTCTGGTTGACCGGGTTGGTCTTCAGGGCCGGGGCGGTGTACAGGGACCCGTCCCCCCGATAGGCGGAGAAAGTCAGGATCACCGGGGAATTCGACAGGTTGGTAAGACCGATTTCGGTTTTCCAGGGCCCCAGGACCGCCATCTGCGGGAAGTAAAGTTCTGCCAGTTGCTGCCGTTCGGCGACGGCATTGGTCCCCACCAGATCGCCCTTGCGGTTGCGGACGAACTCGAACCCGGCGATGGGCCCGTTGGCCGCCACCCGCACGTGCGCCCCCGCCGGTATCCGCGCCAGACCGAACAGTTGTCCGGCGTCATGGCGCAACACGCCCTTGGGAGCGATCTTGAAAGTTCTCGTGATCTGGGTGACGGATTCGCCGAACAGCTTGTAGCTGACTTCCACCTCCGCATTGCCCGGATTGACCACGTTCAGCTCGGTGGTGAAATCCCCCTCGGAGACGACCTGGTTGAAAATGATCTGCTCGGCGGGCTCCGGCAGATCCGCCCCGTCAAGCTGTCCCAGGTTCCCGGTGAGGAACAGGAAGAAGCCCGTGACGCCATCCACCGGACTGGTGGCTTCGATCCAGCCCACGCGGTCGGCCGGCAAGGCGGCTCCGAACAGGTTGACGGCGGTCTTTGCTTCCTGCTGGCGTGCCCCCACATCCAGCGACGCGGGGTTCCTGAACCCGCTCCCCGCCAGCAGCTTGCCGTCGGTACCCCAGGCCCGCAAAGTGATGGTCGTCTTGCCTCCCGTGGGATTCACAAAGGCCAGACCGGTGAATGTTCCGGCTTCAAAGGATAGCCGAGGGAAGATCAGCCGGCTCTCTGCCTGCACGGGCCCGGCCGGCAATCCACACCCCAGCAGCAGCAACAGCCGGACCCCTGTCCATCGCCACCTGCGCTCCCGAGACTTTGCGACACACCCGCCCCATCGTGGCAATACGTCACCTTTTTGCATAGGGAAAAATTTGACCCTCATTATCCGCAAATCGGCGGGCGGGAGCGAGAGGTTTAGGATGGGACTCGACAGGAGAGCAATCGTCGGCAGGGGTCCGGGATCACGCAGCCTGGCCGAAAGCCAGCCGGGTCCAGTCCAGGGAATCCAGATAGCAGGCGGAAATGGCGTTCTCAGCCACTGCCAGCTTCGACGCCAGCGTACTCACCGTTCCCCACTGGCCAGTCTCGTAGGCCACCACCAGGTTCAGAATCTGTCTCAGCGGACACGGTTCGCCGCTCAGCGCCGCGTGGGCTTCCGGGGGCAGGGGAACCTGGGCAAGCACGCGGTCCATCGGGGTATCCAGCACGGCATCCAGCAGTGAGAACGCACCCACCAGGAACGCGTCGAGCGGACGGATCCCGGCAACTGTGCTGGCAAGCTGTTCACACAAACGCCCGCGGACACTGGAGAGCATCGCCAGCTCCATCGGCTTTTCGGAAGCCAGGTCCGAGATCATGGCCAAAGCCACCCAGCGCCGTACCTGGTCCTCACCCAGGAGCACCAGCGCCTGGCGCAGTGAGACGATCTCGTGCGCCCAGGGGAAGGCGGCGGCGTTGATGAAACGCAGCAACTTGGTGGTCAGTGCCAGATCGGTCTTGATGACTCCTTCCAGACCCTTGAAATCCAGAGACGGTTCCTGGATCGAATGCAGCAGGCGCAGATGCGCGAGCCGGTTTCCGGGGATCACCTTGCCCGAAATCACCTCGGGCCGGGAGAAGAAGTAGCCCTGAAAATAGTCGAACCCCGCCTCCATTGCCTGTCTGAATTCGCTGTAATCTTCAACCTTCTCGGCCAGCAGGCGGATCCGCCCGCCATGCAGCCCCCGCAGAGCCGCGATCTCCCGAGAGCGTTGTGTGGCTCCGGCGGCATGGAAGTCCATCTTCACAATGTCCACAACATCCAGAAACTCTTTGCGGCCTTCCTGGCACACAAAATCATCGAGGGCCAGGACGTAGCCCTGCTGCTTGAGGCTTCGCAGCGCCGACAGGATTTCCGCGTCCGGCGGCACGTCCTCCAGGATCTCGATGACGGTCAGCTCTTTCGGGAGCAGGGCGGCCGTTTGCCGCAACAGCAGGTCCCGGGTGAAGTTGATGTAGGCCGGCCGACCACCCGTCAGGCGGTCGAGGCCGATCGTGAGGTAGCTGTGGCTGACGACATCGCGGGTGGCGCGGTCACCATCGGTGAACGCCGCCGATCCTCCCAGCCCGTCGCGGAAAAGCAGTTCGTAGGCAACGGCCCTCCGGGATCGATCGAAAATGGGTTGGCGAGCGACAAACGCATCCCTGATGTCCATGTGGCCTTTCGGTTGGCCCTGGCCCAACCTGGAGCTACTGCCGACTTCCGAATCCTGACCTTGTCAGCGTCTCTATCGGCGGCCACTTCAATCAGCTTTAGCGTCGTGTCCCCGCAGGAGGGGGTAGGGTAACGGGGTAACGGGGTAGCGGGGTAACGAGGTAGCGGGGTAACGGGGTTTTCTGCGAAGGCCGCGCCACCGGCCTGAGCCTTGGAGTGCGGAAGCTTGCTTCCGCTTTTCCGTCCACCGCGGCGGTTGCGTCCCACGGGGCGGGGGAGCGGGGTAGCGAGGTAGCGGGGTTTTCGCGAAGGCCGCGCCAGCGGCCTGAGCCTTGGAGTGCGGAAGCTTGCTTCCGCTTTTCCGTCCACCGCGGCGGTTGCGTCCCACGGGGCGGGGGAGCGGGGTAGCGAGGTAGCGGGGTAACGGGGTTTTCTGCGAAGGCCGCGCCAGCGGCCTGAGCCCTGGATCCCTCCGCGATGCCTCGACCGAACCACCAGTAGCACGGCCGTCTCGGCCGTGCAGCCGTCCGCGGGGTGGGATCGCCCGCATTCGTCACGCACAAAAGTGTTGCCTTGTCCTGCCGGCGACGTTTTGCCGGAGAAGGGCACGCACGATCGGCGCCAGCCGCCCAACCCGGGCGAGACGCCCGGGTTACGACGGGCCCCAGCACGATTGCCGTCAACCGCTCCACCACGGGACCCCGGACGGATTTCGCCTGATTGTCTGGCATCCCTTCAGGGTACTTGACTTCAAGTCACAATCGCTTCTCCAACACAGTCTGCGGGGATTGGCCGTCGCGGGTCACTGAGAGGCGGACGGTCACGGCGTCTCCGGGTTGCACGCTGAACGGCAGTTCCAGCTCCAGACTTTCCCCGGGGGTCAGCCGCCCCGGCCCCAAGATCTGTTCCTGGTGGCGGCCCGCCTCCTTGCCCGCGCGGGTGACCGAAACAACAATCTGGTAAACGTTTCGCGGGTTGACTTGAAGGGGATGCCCCACCTTCGTGTTGGTCAGGGTCAGGGTATTGCCTTCCACCCGGATATCCACTGCCTCGGCGAGCCGGGCCCAGCGCTGGGCGCCGAAGGAGTGGTGGCCTACGTCCCGCTGAGGAAGCTGGCGGAAGGAGCGGAGCTGGACCAGCCGACCTTTCTTGCGGGGCATGTGACAGCCGGAACAGTCGACTGAGCCCGTTTCAAACTGCACTGCCGCCGTGGCCCGGTGGTAGTAGTCGGCCGGGACAGAAGCGCCTTCGGGCACGAACCGCGCCGGATCACCGCCATGACAGGCTGAACACACTCGCAGTTCGGTGAAGGCCGGCTCCGGTTTCCCGCCGTGGCCCTCCGTCGAGTGATAGGGGCCGACAAAATCCTCCCCGCGACCGACCGGGCTGAAGACGGGTATCGAATGGCAGGCGCTGCAGTTGACGCCGTCCTCCAGCATGTCTTTGCGGGGACGGGGCAAGGCAGCGAGATTCGCCTGAAATTCCGGCGGGGGGGACGGAGGTGCGGGCACGGCGGCCTCCCCTTCAACGGCCGGCGGCGGCGGTGCCGGTTTCAGGTCCACCTCAGCCCACAGTGAGGCGGGCGCGTGGCACGATGCACAGAATTCGGGTTTGCCGACGGCCTCCACTTGGGCGAGGAAAAGCTGCGATTTCCAGGCAAGGGCATGGGGCGACGCCTGCCATTGAGCAAAGTGATTGGTGTGGCAGACTCCGCAGGCCTCGGCATTCTGGGCGAGGGCTGCTGCGGGCACCAGAACGACGGTCAGCAGCGCGGCGAGCAGGCTTCTCATCTGAGCCCTCCTTCCGTTGTTCCCATGATGCGCGCACTGGGACCAAATTGAAAGCGCCTGGACGTCAAAAGGTCAAACGGCGCTCGAACCTCGATCTCTCCCGGAAGCCGGCCGCCCCGAGGCGGCCAAGCGTGCCCTCCGGGCGGCGGTACAATCGCAGCATGGAGACGACTCTGGCGGAGCTGGCACGGCTGGTGGGCGGCGAGATTGACGGCGATCCCCAACTCACGATCTCAGGTGCCGGCCCCTTCGAGGCGGCGGACTCCCATGAAATTACGCTTGCCGCCGACCGTCGCTACCTGAATCGCCTCGCCGAGACCCGGGCCGGGGCAGTGATCGTACCCGTTGAAGCACGGGCTGCCGGCAAGACCCTGTTGCGCACCCCGCAACCCAAGGTGGCGTTCGCCCGGATCCTCCAGCATTTCCATTCCCATCCCTTTATCGCCACCGGAGTCTCCCCGCTGGCCTCCGTCGGCGAGGGCTGCCGAATCCCGGAACTGGTCAGCATCCATCCCTTCGTCGTGCTCGGCCGCGGTGTGGAACTGGGCGAGCGGGTAACCCTGTGGCCCGGGGTGTTCGTAGGCGACGGCTGCCGTATCGGCAGCGATTCCACCCTGCACCCCAACGTGACGCTCTATCCCGGCGTGCGCCTGGGCAGCCGGGTTGTCGTTCACAGCGGCACCGTCCTGGGGGCGGACGGCTTCGGGTATGTCTTTGACGGGCAAAAGCAGGTCAAGCTGCCCCAGACCGGAGGGGTGGAGATCGGTGACGACGTGGAGATCGGGGCCAACTGCTGCGTCGACCGCGCGACTTTCGGAATGACGCGCATCGAGAACCATGTCAAACTCGACAACCTCGTCCACATCGCCCACAACTGCCGGATCGGCGAAAACACGGTGATCGTGGGTTGTGTCGGGATCTCAGGTTCCGCCGATATCGGACGCAACTGCGTCTTCGCGGGGCAGTCCGGAGTCGCCGATCACGTGCGGATCGGTGACGGCGTTACGGTTCTGGCTCGCAGCGCCGTCTACAGCGACATCCCTGCCGGCAAAGTGGTGTCCGGAACTCCGGCCCGGGATCATCGCGAGGAACTCAAGACCCAGGCGGCTTTGCGGCGTCTGCCAGAAGCCCTCAAGGAACTCCGCCGGCTGGTACGCACGGCTAAACGCTGACCGCCGTTTCAAGGCGGTGCGCCTCCCGCTTTTCCGGCCCGGTGCCTCAGGGGAAGGCTCTTTCCAGCTCCCGCACCGTCCCCTCCAGACCCACGGCATCCTTGGCGGCGCCGCCCCCCACAACGGCTCCTCTGCGAAACAGCCAAACAGAACCCAGGTAGCGGTCTCGGGCCCGGATCCCCTCCTCGCCCAGATCCAGAGGCTCCCACTCCCCTTCCCAACGTCTGCGGAGAGCCTCCATCACCTGCCTTGCCGCCGCCTCCGACTTCTCCAACACAATGACGGCCCGGGCCCCCGATTCATACTCCGCCACAAAACCCCGCCGGAGCTGGCTGATCCCCAGCACGCTCTGAGGCCCCGTGGCGGGTCCGATGCTGGAGATTCCGCCCAAGCTGGGTTGAGGAGTCCCTTCCGCTAGTCGACTCCGGTCAGGGCAGAAAGTAGCGCGTAGTAAGCCGGCTTCGGCTGGTATTGCTCGTCGAACGGCAGGGCGGCTCCATACCCCGGAGTAAAGCCCGGAATCCAGGAGTAGCGGTCGGTGAATCCCCAAGTCATGAAGGTCTTGCAGGCGGGGAGCTCCAGACAGACTTCCATCAGGTCCCGATAGGTCTGGGCCTGGGCGGTCAAAGCGTTCGCGCTCACCGGCAACTTGAGCCGGACGTCGACTTCAGTCAACGCAATCCGCAATCCGAGGTCGGTAAAGCGCTGGAGGTTCGTCTTGAACCTCGTCCTGAAGACAGGGCTGAGACTGTTCTGGTCCAGGTGGCACTGGAAACCAACGCCGTCGACAGGAACGCCCCGCTCGCGCAAACTGCGGAGCAGGTTCAAGACTGCGTCGGATTTCCGGCCGACTTCCTCGATGCCGAAATCGTTATAGAAAAGCAGGGCGTCGGGGTCCGCTTCCCGCGCCCACCGGAAAACCATATCGATGTACTCGGGCCCGATGCGCTCAAGCCACAGGGTACGGCGCAAAGTCCCGTCCCACTCCACCGCCTCGTTGAGCACGTCCCATTGGGCCACGCGGCCCCGATAGTGGCGCACCACGGTGAGGACATGCTCCCGCAGGATTTCAATCGCCTCGTCCCGAGAGAATTCGCCCTCGGTAACCCACCCCGGGTTCTGCTCATGCCACACCAGTGTGTGCCCACGAACGCCCATCTCATTGGTCTCGGCGAACCCCACCAGCACATCCCCGGGACAGAAGTTGAAGCGGTCCCGTTCGGGGTGGATCAGACCCCACTTCATGACGTTTTCCGCCACCAGCATGTTGAACTCCCCGCCGAGGGTCCGGCGATAGATCTCCTCCCGACTCAGCAGCTCAGGGACCGCCGCGGCACCGATCCCCAAGCCGCGGGCAGCGGCTGCCGCCCGCAGAGAAGGAGTCCTGGCGGGTACCTTCTCGCCGGCGGCAGGCGGAACCAGGCGCGCCGCCTCCGGCTGGGAAGCCGGGGTTTCGACGGCCAGCCCGTACAGGGTCAAACGCTGACGCGGACCGATGTTGGTGCCGAACCAAAGTCGGTTCTGGGGAATCAACCCGAAATCGGCAAACCGCCCCGCTTCTTGTCCATCCGCGAAAACCACCCACTCTGAACCGCGTCGTTCCAGCCGAAGCTTGACCCGGCCCTGCAGCGCGCCTTCCGGCTCCAGCCGGGATCCCAGCACCGGCGCCGGACTGTCATTCCATCCGGTGATCTGGATCCCTCCGCCGCTGACGCCGACATCCAGCCGCACCAGGCCCCGCCACCATTCAGGCCCGGTAGGGGGCCGCCCAGCGAGAACCAGACTGCCGGTGTAACCCGGAGCCGCCTCAAGTGCGGTGGAAACCGCCAGCGGTCCATCCACCACCAGGCTGGGGCCCAGCTCGTGAATCGTGGTCTGCCAGTTGCCGCCGGCCTGGCCGATGACTCCACCAGGCACTTCCCTCAGGCCGCCGCCGGCGCATTCCCAGTAGGCACCAGCCACCAGATTGTCCAGCCCCGGCGGAAACATCCAGCCCGAGGGCAGCGGAAAACGCGTGCCGGCTTCCACCTGCGGGGGGTTGGCGCCGATCTGGACATCCTCGAACACCGGCGGCGCGCCTACCGCCAGCAAGGTTGCATACACCGGGCTGGAAGCCGCGATTTCCAGTTGCGCCGCCTCGAACTCTGCCGGCAACCCGCTGAGAAGCTGATTCGGGAACAGCGCCTGCTGGCCCGGTTCGGAGCCGCCGAGGGTCACCTGGGTCGAAAATTCACGCCCGTCAGGCAGGCGGACCGCAATTGTGACGTAGGTCGCCGGCAACGGGAGTCTTTCCACGGCCGCCGCCAAACACGACTCGGAAACCAGCGCCAGTCCCACACTGAAACCGGTCAACTGGGAAATCACCGAGCTGTAGGTAAGGGCCGGTTCCCGGACCGGCTGGATCGCGATGAGGTCCTGTACGGCCTGACTCCCGCGCAAGCGATAGAAAAAGGACGGCACCACGTCGGTTGGGTCGCCGGTCGAGATCTCCAGCACCGCAGGCCCCACCTGCAATGTTTCGGGGCTGGTCACTTTCAGCAGTTCAGCGCCCGAGGGCGGGAGTTCCAACTCGAGGACGCCGTCGGGAAGCTCGATCTCGCCGCCGCCCCGGCTGACCCTCAGTCCGCTCATCCCCTGCAATGTGATCTGCTGCAGGAAACGCGCAGTGATCTGCAGCGGCTCATTGGGGTCGCGGTTGCCGAGCCGGAGTTCGATCTCGAACTCCTGGCCTCCAAGGGGGCCGACGGCGGCTTGGGGGTACACGATCCACCCGCCCGCAGCCGCCACCGGAACCGAATGCAACAGTCCTATGAGGAGCGAGGATGCCAATGCACGCATGACCCCACCAGTGTAGGCACCCGGCAGGGCGGTGTCGAGGGCTACCAGCCCATCCGCTTTTCCAGGCCGGCAATGTGCGCCACGTGGTGACTGCCGTGCCAGGCATAAAGCTGCAGCAGGAATCCGAGCGAGATCTCTCCCAGCTCGGGATGGTTCAGACGGCGTTCGAAATCGGCAGCGGCCAGGGAACCCAGCAGCAGCACCCAACGCTGGTGAAGCGCCCGAATCAGCCGCAGCGAAAGACCGACCGGTGCGGTGCGGGCGTCGGCCAGCGCGGCCCATTTTTCCTGGTCGTAGGTCTTGACAAGCGGATTCTCCTCGGTCAACGCCAGCCGGAATCGGATGTAGGCATTGAGATGGGAATCGGCTACGTGGTGGACAAGCTGGCGTACGGTCCAGCCTTCGGGCCGATATGGCGTGTCCAACATGACTTCCGACCACCCGTCGACAGCGGCTTCCAGATTCTGCGGGAGAGCCGCGAGGGCGTCCACACAGCGCCTGCGCACCGCATCGGTGAAGGTGTCGGCCACAAAGCGGCCTATGGGATAGCGAAGATCCTCCATCATCCAGCCTCCGTACTCTCGGTTGCCCCCAAGATACACCAGCCGCCGCTGCAGTGGCGGCCCAAGCGCGGGAAGGGCATCATGAATACATGGGCGTGTGCTTGCTGAAGTCCCCCTTTTCCCGTCGCCTTTCATCGCGCTACCCACAGAAGACTTGGCCCTCCGCGGTTTCCGGCAACCTCCCGGGCCGGCGGGCCCGCCCCGGCCCTGGCTGGGGCTGTAAGTCTGGCCCATACCTCGTCTGGTGGTCCTTGCTTTGCCTGAGCGGATTCGCCGGCGGGCTCGCCGCTGGCCGGCCCGCCGGGGATGTCGCCTCCGCCCCGCGACCCCGTCTATTCACGGATCGTGCCCGCCTCGAGCGCCTCCGCGAGGACATCCGGGGAACCCATCGGTTCCGCTGGGAGAAGCTGCGGGCGGCGGTGGAAAAATCCCTCTCGGAGGCACCTCCCGAGTACCAGAAGCCAGCGGTGGGCGGTGACCCCACCCGCCCCGGAACCCTGAACGATGAGATGCTCTGGCAGAGGCGGTTCGGCTATGTCCTGCCGGGCCTGGCTCTGGCTTGCCTGCTGGACGATGATCCCCGCTATTTCGAACACCTCCGAGTTTGGGCGCTCCAGCCGACGACCTACCCCCTCTGGGGCGCGGGGATCTATGAGAACACCGGGCTGGCCGCCAAGCACCAGCTCTTCGGCATGTCTGTTGCCTACGACTGGCTGTACGACCGCTGGTCGGAGGAGGACCGCCGCCGTCTGCGGGAAACCCTCAGGTTACACGGGCGGATCCTGTACGAGGCAGCCGAAGGCATCAACGATCGGGGGTGGTGGAAGACCGAGTGGCGCCAAAACCACGCGTGGAACGGCTACCAGGCGTTGGCGGTCACCGCCATCGCGCTGGCCGGCGAAGAACCTCAAGCCTCCCGCTGGCTCCAGAAAGCCTTGTGGGGTGGCCGGAACATTGTGGCGGAGCTGCCGGACGAGGGGGCATACGAGGAAGGCATCCCTTACTGGGGTTACGGGATGGAAGCCCTGATGCGCTTTGTCGAAGCGGTCAAACCCTGGAGCGGATTCGATTTCTATGCCGTCCCGTATTTCCGCAACACCTCCCTGTTCCGGCTCTATATGGCCGCCCCCCCTCCGGTGGAAGCCGCCAATTTCGGCGACGGACGTACTACGGACTGGCATTCCGTACGCAGCACCATGTATCGCCTCGCCTCCCAGTACCGGGACCCTCTCACCCAGTGGCTTGCCGAACAACTGCCCGACCGGGACGATCTGGACGCTTCGGTCTGGAATCTCCTCTGGTATGACCCGGCCGTGCCCGCCGAACTTCCGGCCGGCCAGCCCCTGTCCCACGTCTTCCCGGAGACGGGGTTCGCCGGCGCCCGCACCGACTGGTCACCGGAGGCGCTCACATTGCACCTGCGCAGCGGCCGGGCCCACGTTTCCCATTCCCACCTCGACGTGAACAATTTCCTCCTCAATGCCGGGGGGGAATGGCTCATACGGGACTACGGCTACGGTGAGGTCGGGCCCGGCTATTTCAACAAGCAGACGCTCTACTTTGCCACCGCCACCTGGGGACACAACTGCGTGGTGATCGGTGGGCGGGCGCAGCGGCGGGAGGCCGACAGCGCCGGACGCATCGTCACCGCCGAGGACCGGGATGGGATTCTGCGTTGGCGATCCGACGCCACCTCCTGCTACGAGGGAGCCGAGAAAGTCGAGCGGGATCTGGTCCTGGTGCGCCCCCATCACCGGACCGCACGTTGGGGTTATGTCGTGGTGCGTGATACGGTCAGGCTTGGCGGGCCGCAGCCGGTGGACTTCATGCTACAACCCGGGGGGCCCGTCACCACCACCACGGACGAGTTCATGATTCAGGGGAAGAAGGCCCGTCTGCTGGGGAAGGTCCTCAGCCCGGCACAATCCAGCCTTTCGGTGCTCCCGGGCCTGGGTGACCGGATCAACGTCCCGGACCCCCTGAGCTTGAGGATCTCCACGCCGGAGGCGGTAAGCCAGGTCGAGTTCCTGATTGTCCTGGTGCCATTGGCGGAGGGTGAGCCGGTTCCTACGGTGACCAGACTTGCGCACGGCCTGCAAGTGGGTTCCCACGAGCTGCGACTCGACCCGCCACTCTTCGGGCGGCGCTGACCTCGTCGGCTCTGTCGGTTCCTGAGGTCGGAGAACCCCTGGCGGCTGTCCAGAAGGGAGTGCGTGTGTTTCAATAGAGCGACCGGGGCGGTTGTCACCCGGGACCGGCTGTGCTCCCCGCCCCCTGCCAGGGCCGGTTTGCCGCAAGCTCTGCCGAGGTGATCTTCAGGAGTTGATCGCACATGGTGCCAGGGACTGAACCCTTGAACGGGGAATCTTGGAGCGATGGACCGTCCGTATCGCAGGCGCCGGCGGAGAATCTGCGCATCCATTTCTATGGCGTCCAGGGCAGTGGGTCGGTGTTTCCCGCCCGGTCTGACCGGCAGGCGGTGCGCCAACTTCTCGAGCAGCGGTTGCTGGAGCAGGTTTTTCTGGACCTGGCCCAGATGGCCGATCCAGCCACCGGCAAGATCGGGCTTACCGTTGAGCAGATCCTGGGTGGGCCCATTTGTGCGGAAACGCTGGACGCTTACCGGCAGAAGTTCCTGATTCCCGAACCTCGGGCCTATGGCGGCTGGACCACCTGTATCTGGATCGAGACCGCTGACGGCGACGATCTCGTTTTCGACTGCGGCAGCGGCTTCCGCAACTGTGCAAAGGATTTGCAGAAGAAGTGGGGAGACCGGAGGGAGCGGACTCTGTATCTGTTTGGCACGCATTCCCATCTGGATCACACCGAAGGTTTCGACCAGGCTGCTGTCTGTTTCGATCCTCGCAACACGATCCGGGTGTTCGGCAACCGTCAGTTCCTGCATTCGCTGGACGCGTCGCTCGGTGTATTCTCCCGCGCGGCAGAGGGTGAACTGCGAGGGGTTCAGACACCCCTGAACTTCAGCCTCATGCCGGCGCGGTTCCAGGCCTGTGAGATTCGCGATCTGGAGACCAGTCCGGCCCCCGAGGGGGACATGCTCGCCCAGACTTACCACCACCTGCGGGAACCTCTACGCCTCGGTCGCACCAGGATCTGGGCTTTCCCCGTCTACCACCCGGCGCCCTGTCTTGCTTATCGGATCGAGAGGGAGGGAAAGTCGTTTCTGTTTTGCACCGACCACGAACTTCGCCGTGGGAATGATCCCGGGGATCCCCGCCAGATCGCCAGTCTTCGCGCCGAAGCGCACCTGCGGGAAGAGGCTGCCGGTATCGACCTGCTGTACCGGGACGGTCAGTTTCTGCGCGACGAGTACGACGGGAAAGTGGGTGTGGGCTCATCCGGCCCGGCCCGGCGCCTGGATTGGGGGCATAGCTGCATCGAGGACGTCAGGGACATGGCACGGGAATGCGGTGTAAAGCTGACCCTGGTCGGCCACCACGATCCGAATCGGGACTGGCTCGGCCGCAGCCGGATTGACGAGTGGTTGCATCAGCACTCGGAACCGGACTGCCGGCTGGAACTGGCCTGTGCGGAAACCACGTTTCGGCTCTGACCACCCCTGGTCAGTGGGCTTCCTCGATCTCCAGCGGAGGTCCGAAACCCTCGGGCTCCCGCACGGCGTCCACCATGTCCTGGACTGCAGCCGGAGGACGTTTGCAGAACGGCGTCAGCAGCAGGGTCACTGCAAAGTTCAGCGCCATGCCCGCCGTGCCGATACCTTGGGCGGAGATGCCGAACAGCCACGGTTTCCGGATGGCGGAGTCCACTCCGAAAATGGCGTCAGCCACGTCCGGCGTGAGGATCCGGTCGGCAGTCTGGGTCAGGATGTAGAAAGCCGTAAAGCCGATCCCGGCCAGCATACCGCAAATGGCCGGAGTCGCCCCCACACGTTTCCAGAAGATCCCCAGCACAATGGCCGGAAAGAAGGAGGCCGCCGCCAGGCCAAACGCAAACGCCACGACTTCACCCACGAATCCCGGCGGGTTTACCCCGAAGTAGCCTGCGACCATCACCGACAGGCCGATGACGACCCGTCCCACTCGCAGCCGGGTCCGCTCGTCCGCCTCCGGGTTCATCAGCCGGAAATACAGGTCGTGGGCCACGCTCGATGAGATCACCAACAACAGGCCGGACGCCGTGGACAGAGCAGCTGCCAGACCGCCGGCGGCCACCAGTGCGATGATCCATTCCGCCAGCCCGGCCATCTCGGGGGTGGCCAGGACGATGATGTCCCGGTCGGGATGGTGGGCTCCCCCCGCCCTCAACAGGGTTTCCCGCGACGCAGGACCACCGTTATCCCGGATCCAGCCAGCGGTGTTGGCGATCATGGCACTCCGCAGATGAGCTGGAACCGAGTCAATCCGGAAAAGTTCGTTCGGCGGAACCAGCCGGGCGGAGTCGCTGCCGGCACCTGCCGGGAGTTGGGAGGCGGCCAAAGGCATGGTCGTGGTGTTGGCGGTGTACTGCAGCCTCCCGTCACCGTTGAAATCGAACCAGCAGATCAATCCCGACTGCTTCCAACTCCGGTACCACCCCGGGAGCTGGTCGGCGGTCTTCCCGTTGAGCCCGGCAATGTCATCCACCATGTAATATCGGGCGAACGCCGCCACCGCCGGTGCTGTCAGATACAGCATCGAGATGAACAGCAGGGCCCAGAACGCCGACCAGCGCGCCGCCTGGACGGTCCGCACCGTGTAGAAGCGGATGATCACGTGCGGGAGACCGGCAGTTCCCGCCATCAGCGCCAGGGCGACGCAGAACACATTGAGCTGGCCCCATTCCGGCATCGCAAAAGCCTGGGTGTAGCTGGAAAATCCCTCCTGCAGGTTGATGAGGTTTAGCTTCTCCAACAGGAACGGCTGGGCGGCGTCGATCTCGGGCAGGACCCGCGCCCCCAGGCCAAGCTGGGGCAACAGGTTCCCTGTGAGTTTGAGGCTGATGGCGATGGCGGGGATCAGAAACGCTGTGATCAGAACCCAGTACTGGGCTACCTGGGTCCAAGTGATCCCTTTCATGCCGCCCAGCGTCGCATACGTAAATACGACCGCCATGCCGATGAAGACTCCCACCGGCAGCGGCACCTCGAGGAAGCGGCTGAACACCACCCCCACCCCCTTCATCTGCCCGACCACATAGGTGAAGCTGATGAACACCGCGCAGACCACCGCCACCAGCCGTGCCGGCCGGGAAGCGTAACGGTCGCCGATGAAATCGGGCACCGTGAAGTGGCCAAACTTCCGCAGGTACGGAGCCAGCAGCACCGCCAGCAGAACGAAACCGCCGGTCCAGCCCATCAGGTACACTCCGCCGGCGTATCCCATGGCCGAGATCAGGCCCGCCATGGAGATGAAGCTGGCGGCGCTCATCCAGTCGGCGGCTGTCGCCATGCCGTTGGCCATCGCCGGGACTCCCCGTCCGGCAACGTAGAAGTCCCGTGTCGTCCTGACCCGGCTCCACCAGGCGATGAACAGGTAGGCGCCGAAGGTTACGGCGATCATCAGGTAGGTCCATGCCCGGACGCTCATTCCCGGTCACCCCGACGGTTTTTCAGCGCTTCCAGCTCGGCGTGATGCCGGACGTCCAGGCGGTTCATGGCCACGCAGTAAACGGCGATCAAGAGGACAAAAAAGAGGATGCTGCCTTGCTGCGCAAACCAGAAGCCCAGCGGGTAGCCCGTGCCCTGGAGCCGCAGGAGGTTCAGCTCTTCCGCCCCGAGGACACCACAGCCGAGCCCGGCCAAGAACCAGATCAGCAGCAGGATCAGGGTCAGCCGGGAGGTTGACCGCCAGTAGCGGTCCAGTGAGGCATGGATCGCGGGATCGTGCAGGTCAGGCTGGGGATCCGCCGGTGCGGCTCCGCCGTGGACAGGCTCGTTCATACGAGGGATTCTCCTTCCGCCGAAAACGGATCGGGGCAGATTGCAGGACAGTCTACCAGCCGGTGTGCGGAAAACGCGAACGATCCCCGCGC
The DNA here is from genome assembly GCA_964524795.1 of uncultured Acidobacteriota bacterium. Lineage (GTDB taxonomy): Bacteria > Acidobacteriota > UBA6911 > RPQK01 > JAPXNP01 > CAZGEH01. Next base: position 644,115 of record CAZGEH010000002.1, on the reverse strand, counting down.
CTGCCGTCCCCGTACAGCCGGGTGGTCCTCTGCACCGGTCAGTTCCGCAGTGTGCCCGACATGCGGAGCGCCGGCGGTACCATCCACCCCGGCGTAAACCGAATCGACCGCGAACACCCCGCCCGGGGTCAGTAGTACCACCTCACCGAGAAGTATCCGAAATCAGGCCAGGCGCCGAACTCCGACCGGAAGAGCTGTGTTTCCCGGGGTCCACGGCCCACCCCAATATAGGCTCCTCCGCCCAAATAGAGGTTCTCCACCACGTTGTAGTCAACGCCGGGAGCGAGGAACAGCGAGCCGTCGTTGAGATTGACCAGGAGCCGGGCATCCACCGTCACCAGGGGAGTGACCTGCCGGCTGAAGCCGGCGCCCAGGTAGTGGCGTGCCAGGAAATACACCGCTCCATCCTGGAAAGAGGCCCTTGAGAACTGCCGGATGTATCGGGCCGGCTGGGCGGACCCGGCGTCGCTGAAATGGTACTCGACGAAAAGGTAGGTGCTGTCCCCCAGCGTGTAGTCGACTCCCGTTACCGCCCGGAAGTAGTCCTGTTCGGGCTCCCTTCGGCCGCCGGCGGCACCAACCAGCACCTGGGCGGCTTCCAGCCACCAGCCTGCTCCACCCAGCGGCCGGGCGAGGTCCACGCCCAGCAGCATGTGCTCCCGAAAAGCCAGCAGGACTGCCGCCCCATCCGTCCTCCTCCAGTTGCCCCGCCCCCGGATGAAGGCGGCAGACGAAGACCATCGGGCATCCCGGCCGAGGACGTACCCGCTGTCCAGTTCCCCCAGCTTCCCCAATGGCACGCGAAACCGGACGGCGTCGACGCCGACCCGATCCTCAACGTCCAGTTCCCCGTAAGCGAACGGCGCCAGCAGGTCCGTGGGATTGACGAACCGGCCCGAGCCGAACGCGATCGCCTGGCGGCCGAAGGTCAGATCTCCAGCCGGCAGACGAACCTCCAGGTAGGCCCGATCCAGGTTGTGAAAGAGCGCAAAGTTCCCGCCTCCGCCGGAGTCAAGTCGTGGCCTGAAATCCGTCAAACGGTATCCCCGCCTTGCCGCCTCCAGCGACGGCAGGAATCCCGGCAGGAGCGCCCGGGATTCCAGTCGTGGGGCCAGATCGTACGCCACGCCGGCGCTGAGCCAAGGGGCGGCCCGCCAGGTCAGATTGACCCGGAAACGCCCGCTGGCAAGACCGAAAAACTCTCCCGACGCACCCGGTTCGCTGCCCGGAAACCGGTATACCGCGTCGAAGTTCTTGAAGTAGCCGCCCAGTTCGGGCGTGCCGCCGGCCGCCGCCACCCCATAGAAACAGAAGACGAGGCAGAGGGCGGCCTGAAGAGCGGGTTTCCAGATCATCGATCCCGAACCTCGTCCCCGGCGACCTTCCCATCCTCCAGCCGGATCAGCCGGCGCGCCCGCTCCATGATTCTGGGGTCGTGGGTGGAGAACAGGAAAGTGACATGCTGTTCTTCATTCAGCCGCCGCATCATGTCCAGCAGCGCACCTCCGGTGGCCGTGTCCAGGTTGGCGGTTGGCTCATCGGCCAGCACCAGAGACGGCCCGGCTGCAATCGCCCGCGCCACCGCCACCCGTTGCTGCTGTCCTCCCGACAGCCGGGTGGGCAGACGCTGTTCCATCCCGGCCAGGCCCACCTGCTCCAGGGCCTCCCGAACCCGCCGCTGTCGCTCCGCTTTGGGCACCCCCTGCAGCAGCATGACATATTCGATGTTCTCCTCCACCGTCAGGACCGGGATCAGGTTGTAGGCCTGGAAGATGAAGCCCACGTGATCGCGGCGGAAGTCCGACAGTTCCGCGCCGGTCATGGACGAGATCAGGCGGCCGGCCAGGGAAACCGCTCCGGAGGTGGGCACGTCCAGGCCGGAAATGATGTTCAGGAAGGTGGTCTTGCCGGAGCCGGAGGGGCCCACGACCGCCGTGAAGTCCCCCCGTACGATCTTCAGACTGATGCCCCTGAGCGCCTCGACCGGCACGCCGTCGTCGGCGTAAACCTTGCGGATTTCATGGGTCACGATCAGGGTATCGTCCGGCTTGCTGCTCATTGCTGAACCTTTACCAGCCCCATTGCGGTTCGCGCCCCGGCAATGTCTGGCGCCATTCGCTCAGAAACTTCTGCGCAAAGCCTGGGCGGGCAGGATCCTCGCTGCGTGGACAGCCGGATACAAGGCCACCACCACCGTCAGCAGGATCACCACCAGGGGATAGACGATCACCTGCCGCAGCTCGAAGAGCGGATGAAGTCTTTCCCGAAACGTGACTCCCATCGCCTCGATTCCCGTGTAATCGATCCCATACGAACCGGTAACCAGTATCGCTGTCCCGCCGATCCCCACACCGAGCACCGCCGAGACTAGCGCCAGGGCGGCGGCTTCCACCAGAATCAACGCCGCCAGCCGCGTCGACCGGGTGCCGATCGCGCGCAGCACCCCGAACTCGAAGGTCCGTTCATGCAGTGACATGAACAGCGTGTTGATGATACCCAACGCCACCACGGCGAAGAGGATCAGGCCGACGATCACCAGCGAAAACTGCGACATCTCCATCGCTGCAGCCAGTTGCGGCAACAGCACCTCCCAGCCCACCGCCTCGTTGCCCTCCCGGGAGTAGTCGGCCCACACCCGGAGCGGCTCCGCCGAGTCGGCAGGCGCGAGGCGCAGTGCGACCTCATGGACTTCGTTCCCCAAACCCAGCATCCCCTGCAGGCGATCGATCCGGATGAACACCATCCCCTGATCCATTTCCCTGACCCCGAACCGGAAAATCCCGGAAACCCGGAACATCTCCTGCGCCAAGTTGCCCGTCCCCGCCTCGGCGGTGGTGAGGACCACGCGCCCTCCCAGCTCAACCTCCAGCAATTCCGCCAGCTCCTGGCCGATCACCACATCGCGCGGATTGTCGCCCGCGAAAAACTCACCGGCTACCAGCGTGTCGTCCACCTGGGACAGCCGGCCCTCGACCTCAGGGTCAACGCCGTAGACCTGCACGGGACTCATGTTGGCCGGAGACGAAAGGATTCCGGGTGCGACCACCCTCCGTGCGAAGTCGGCCACCCGGCGGTCAGACTCCAGGCGGTCCAGAAGCTGCTCCAAACCGACGATCACGGACTCCACCTCGGGGGCATCCCTGTAGCCTTCCCGATGGATCTGTCCGTCGCCCAGAAAGGAGTCTGTGGCCGAACGCACCAGGTTGATCTGCATGCCCTGGATGAGAGCGTCGGAGAACATCAGCGCCCCCAGACCCAGCCCGATCGCCGTCCCGGTGATGAGAGCGCGTCGTCGGTTGCGCATCAGATTGCGGAATCCCAGTCGCAAAAGCATGGCGGTGAATTGGCCCCTTACGCCGCGTGGAGGGCGCGGGCCGGTGCAATGCGCGCCGCCCGCCACGCAGGCAAAGCGCTGACGCAGGCTGCAGTCAGCACGACGGTCAACATCGGAACATAGAAACTGTGGAGATTGAGCTCGGTATAGAAGTGACTGAATTCCATGCCTCCGTACGTGAAAGGCGTTGGCATCGGGACGCCCCGTTTCGACAGTCCCCAGTTCAAGACTGCCGCCACCCCCGCCCCGCCAGCTACCGCCACCAGCGCCATCAGTACCGTCTCCAGGACCACCAGGCGCCAGAGAAACCCTGGACGGGTGCCGATGGCCCTCATGACCCCGTATTCCCGCGTCCGTTCCAGCAGGTTCATCAGTACGGTGTTCAGCACGCCGATCGCCATGATCAGCAGGATGATTCCCAGCGTGATCCAGGTGCCTTTTCTGTCCGCTTCCATCGCCACATAGAACAGTCGGGCGAACTCCTGCCAGGGAGCGATCTCGAGGCCGCGGCCTTCCAGTCGCCGCCGCAGGACTTCGGTGACCGCCGGGACGTCCTTGAGCTGATCGACAATGATCACCACCTCGTGCACCTGGCTGGCCAACACGAACAGCGCCTGGGCGTCGGCCAGAGTCAGATACAGAGTGTTGCCGGATCCGGCGTTGCCGCTGCCGTCCACCAGCCCTACCAGCCGGTAGGCCTCGTTGGCGATGGAACCATCCGCAGCCTGTGACACGACCACCACCTCGCTGCCAAGTCCGGCGGCAAGCCGTCGGGCGAGCCCCTGGTCAGCCAGCGCCTCCCGGGACTCGCCGGGGGCCGGCAGGCGTCCCTCCACCAGCCTCCGCTCCAGGCTGGTGGCCCGGTTTTCCCGCTCGGGATCGATGCCCAGCACAGCGGCGGCAGTGGTCTTGGATTCCACCGCCACCAAGGCTGCGGCCAGGAGCCGGGACGTCCAGGCGGTCACTTCCGGGAGGCTGTCCAGGACCCCGCTCAGCTCGGGCTCTGCACTGAAGGCCCGGTTGATGGAGGGACGGGATGAGTAACCTTCTCTGTGAATCTGGATGTGCCCTAGCCGGGTCCGGGTAAAGGCCTCGATCACCCGGTTATAGGTGCCGTCGGACCAGGCGATGGAGAACGAGGAGAGGACAAAGCCTCCCCACATGGTCAGCATCGTCAGCAGGGTCCGGCGACGTTGCCGGAACAGATTCCGCCAGGCCAGTTGAAGGAGCATCTCATCCACCGGACTGGAGATTCCGCAAGGTAAAGATCGCCGGGTCCACCGGCGTATCCAGTTCCAGTTCCAGATAACGAAGAATCGTCCGATTGCCGGGTTTGGAAGCCGGCCGCATCTCCAGCACCGAAGGGATGCGCCGACCCCCAAAGTTCTTGACCTCCGAGTAGTCGAGGGTCCGCATGCTGCGACGCTGCTCGTCAAAGAACTCCTGCCGGACCGGAATGTAGTCCTCGGTCACCGTTAGCACCACACTGCCCCAGACCACTGGTACTTCCGGCTTGGGCACGCAACGGATATAGATCACTCCCGCTTCGGCCCGCGGCGGGCGGATTTCATGGAACTCGTAGTCGCGGACCAGACTGAACTCTCTGACCAGGTCGTCGTTGGTGAAGTCCGACCCCATCCAGGAGCTCATCATCATGGACGGCGGGATCTTGATGACCTTGTTGGTCTTGGGCAGGAAGTTCCACATCTGGCTGCCGATGCGTAGGGTCGCCACCCCCTTCTCCCGGGCCGGCTTCTCGATCCGCACAAAGGTCTTCTCCATACCCTCTGACCAGGCGTTCAGCAACAGGGTGCGCTGCCAGTCCGGCGTCACGATGACCATCTCAACCAGAGCCCGGCTCGATTGGGCCCGGTACAGCTCGTCGACACGCCGGACCACCTCGGTTGCGCGGTCCGACCCCAGGACGGCCAGCATCAGGCAAACTCCAACTGCGGCCCCCGAGAACAGTTTCGCCCCGGCAGCCTGAGACCTGGGACGGGGTGGGGGTGCGAGCCGGCTGCGATGAAGGTCGGGGATATCGCTGGGAGGAGCCGCCGGATCACCTGGATCGACGGAGCTTCCTGGCAAAAGGGGCAGGCGGCCTTGCCACACGGCCTTCTGATTCTAGCAGAAGGGGGGCGGGACACCGCCGGTCGCCTGCTGGTTCCTGGCATCCTCGGCGGGCACAGCTTGCTTTTCCGCGCACACAGGTCTAGCATCGGATCAATGACCCCGAAGCCGGCCCTTGCGGGAAGGCCTTGGTTCCGCTTGGCGCCGGACGGGGAGGATTCGTGGACATGACCGTCCGGCTGGCTCTGTGGTGTCTGGTGGTCTTCGGCTGCGGTTCCCTGTTTGCGGCAGGCCAGGGGCTTTCCGACTCTTCCTCGACCTCCAAGTCCCATCAGAGAAGAGAGGCTCGCCTGACCTCGGTGACTCTTATCGGCCAGGTGGTAACCGAAGACGGACGGCCGGTTCCCGAGATGGTCCAGGTGGAGCTGGTCTGCAACGGCCGGTCCAACCAGCAAACCGTCACCGCCCCGGATGGGCGGTTCTATTTTGAAATCGGTTCCCCGCGCAGCGACGACTGGCTGGATCCTGGCATCGGCGGCAGCTCCGGGGGAAACCTCGAGAGCGTGGTGAAAGTGGCGCCTCCCGGCGGTTCCACGAAACTGGACCAGGTGCCGTCAATGGGCCAGGGCCGGGTGAGCCTCGTGGGTTGCGAGGTGCGGGCGGCACCGCGGGCGGGATATTCCTCCAATTCCATCAGTCTGCGGACCCGCGACGCATTCGAGAATCCGGACATCGGGCTCATCGTGCTCCGGCGCCTCTCCAGTCCGCAAGCCTCCACGGTCAGTCTCAGCTTCTTGCGGACTCCGCAGGAATGCCGGGACGCTTTCGAGAAGGCCTCCCGAAGCCTGGAGAAAGTGCCTCCGGACCTGCGCGGAGCCGAAAAGGAGCTCCAGAAGGCCCTCCGCAGGGATCCCAAGTTTGCGGCGGCATGGGATCTGCTCGGCCGGGTCTTGATGATCGAGGGACGAAGAGAGGAGGCTCGCGCGGCTTTCGAACGGGCGATCGCCGAGGAGCCGGGGTTCATCCAGCCTTACCTGGCCTTGGGCAGAGCCGCGATCCAGGACAGCCACTGGGAAGATGCCTGGAAGTGGAGCGCGAAACTGCTGGAACTGGACGCCAACCAGCCTTCCGGTCTTTACTGGCGGGGGCTGTCAGGCTATCACTTGCGGCGTTTCCCCGAAGGTGAACGCGCCCTGTCGAGGCTTTATGAGCTGGGCTACGCCGAAGAGTATCCTTTCGGATGGCTGCCCCTGGGAGTCATCCAGGCCGGCGCCGGGCGGATCCAGGCGGCCGCGGCCAGCTTCCAGAAATACCTCGCCTTGATGCCCGCCGACGAGGTCACCGCTGCGCAGCGTGAAGAACTTGGACGCCTGCTCGAACAGTGGCGGACGCAGGGGCTCCTGACGCTCTCCCAGCCGCCCACCTCTCCCCGCGAGCCCTGACTGCGGCGTCGGTCTGCCCGGGTTTCCCCCTGCCGGGCTTGATCACTTCGAGTACAATACTGCAATCTCTGTTTCCTTTGATGTGCTCGCAATTGGAGATGGGTGGACTGTATCCGGCGGTGGGCCGGGGGAGTGAGGGAGTGGACGTATGCAACTGGAAAAGCACTACGATGTCGTGATTCTGGGGGCTGGTCTGGCGGGCCTCTCTTTGTGCCGGCATCTGACGACGACGAATGCCGGAAAGAAGATTTTGCTGCTGGACAACAAAACTGAAGTCCCCGGCAAGAAGCAGAAGGTGGGGGAGTCGCTGGTGCAGGTGGGCGGCTATTACTTCTCCAAGGTCCTGGACCTGGAGGAGCACCTGTTCAATCACCACTACCTGAAATACAACCTGCGCTTCTACTGGAAGACAACTTCGGGCGACCGCAATTTTGAGGAGTACAGCCAGTCCTATATCCGCCCCCTCTCCAACGTGTGCAGCTACCAGTTGGACCGCAACGTCCTCGAGGCCCACATCCTGAGCGAAAACATCAAGCATCCGGACGTCACGTTCTGCCATCCGGCGGTGGCCCTGGATGTCCGCCTGGCGGAGTCCGGCCCGCACACGGTGCGCTTCAAACTGGGTGAGCAGGATGTTTCGGTGACCGGCGAGTGGGTGGTGGATACCTCCGGCCGCGGCCAGTTCCTGAAACGCAAACACAAGCTGCAGATGGAAAGCGACATCCGCCACGGCTCCTCCTGGTGCTGGGTGGACGGCCTGGTCAACATCGAGAAGCTCACGGACATGCCCCTCGGGGAGATCCGCAAAAAGGCGGACCGCCGGGAGCAGGGCTTCATCCCGCTGTGGTTGGCCACGAACCACTTCATGGGCAAGGGTTTTTGGTTTTGGGTGATCCCTTTGCAGGGGCTGACCAGCCTGGGATTGGTTTACGACCGCGAACAGTTTGACGAGAACCGGGTTTCCACTCCGGAGAAACTGATCCAGTGGGCCTGCGAAGAGTTCCCGCTCTTCCAGCGGGACCTCCCGAACCGGCGGATCCTGGACGCGGCCCGGCTCCTTAGTTATGCCTACGACTGCCGCCAGACCATCAGCCCGTCCAAATGGGGCATGGCGGGAATGGCCGGCCGCTTCACCGATCCCCTCTACAGTCCCGGTTCGGATCTGATCTCCCTGTACAACTCCATGCTGGTGGACTCGATCCTGTCGAAGGACCAGGACGAGCTGAACCGGAAGTGTGAGATTTACGAACCGCTGATGAAAGTCTTCTACGAGGCGTATGTCCCCAGCTATGCGGTCAGCTACAACGCGCTGGGCGACCAGGAGGTCTTCTCCCTGAAGTACTCCTGGGAGCTGGCCATCTACTTCAGCTTTTATGTCTTTCCGTTCATCAGCGACTTCTTTACCCGGCGTGATTTCATCGAGGTCTTTTTCCGGAAGTTCGCCCAGTTGGGGCCCATCAACCGCAACCTCCAGCACTTCCTGAGCGCCTATTACGAGTGGAAGCGGGAGCGGGCGCTGCCCATCCACAAGGTCCTGTTCGACTTCTTCGAGCTGACACCTCTGAAGTATTCCGAGACAGCTTTCTACGAAGTGGGGTTGACTGTCCCCCAGGCGGAGGAGGTTCTCGACCGTCATCTCGACAGCCTCAGGGAGTTTGCCCGCTTCATCTACGCCTATATCGTGTCCCGCGTTATCGGCGAGGAGCGCGCCCGGTTCAACCGCTCGTTCATCGAGGCGCTCAAACTGCGGGAACTGAAGTTCGACCCCGCCGCCCTGAAGGCGGAGTTCGAAGCTCACCGGGGCTGTACGGAAGACTACGCCTGGAAGCTGAATGCGGATGCCATGAAGAAATTCGACCGCATCTTCACGCGGGATCTGGTTTCGGCTTAGTCCCGGCCCTGGCTGAGCTAGGGGCCGGTCCGATCGAGCCGGTCAGCTCGTCCGTCACCACCGCTGCGGAAGGCGGTGGTTTGACGGCTCAGGTGCAGGTCTGCTAGCGTGGAGGGTTAGACTTCAGGGAGGTTCTTGAATCATGTCTGAGCGAGTCTTGATCTTCGACACCACTTTGCGAGACGGCGAGCAGTCCCCGGGCTGTTCCATGAACCTGGAAGAAAAGCTGAAAATGGCCCGCCAGCTCGACCGCCTTAAGGTGGATGTGATCGAGGCGGGTTTCCCCATCGCCTCCGACGGCGACTTCGAGGCTGTACGCGCCATCGCCAAGGAAGTGGAGAACCCGATCATCGCCGGGCTGGCGCGAGCCAACCGGCAAGATATCGAACGGGCATGGGAGGCGATCAAGGAGGCACGTCGTCCCCGCATTCACACCTTCATCGCCACCTCCGACATTCATCTTGAATTCAAACTGCGCAAGACCCGGGAGCAGGTGCTGCAGCAGGCGATCGACGCCGTTCACATGGCCCGGGATCTCTGCCCGGATGTGGAATTCTCGGCTGAGGACGCCACCCGCAGCGACATCAACTACCTGATCGAGGTCTTGGAGGCCGCCATCGAGGCCGGAGCCACCACCATCAATATCCCGGATACCGTCGGCTACACCGTACCGCAGGAATTCGGCCCCTTCGTGCGGGAGATCATCAGCCGGATCTCCAGGCGGGACGGCGTGGTCTTCTCCTGCCACTGTCATAACGACCTCGGGCTGGCGGTTGCCAATTCACTGGCGGCCATCGAAGCCGGCTGCCGGCAGGCCGAGTGCACGATCAACGGCATCGGTGAAAGGGCGGGCAATGCCTCCCTGGAAGAGATCGTCATGGCGCTGAAGGTACGCGGCGACAAGCTGCCGTATCACACCAACGTCGTGACCGAAGAGATCTACCGGACCAGCCGCCTGCTCACCAACCTCACCGGCTCTTTCGTTCAGCCCAACAAGGCCATCGTGGGCAAGAACGCGTTTGCCCACGAGGCCGGCATTCACCAGGATGGGGTCCTGAAAAAGGCCCTGACCTACGAGATCATGACGCCCCAGTCGGTGGGCGTGCCCGCCAACACACTGGTCCTGGGCAAACACAGCGGGCGCCATGCTCTCCGCAACCGTTTCGCTGAGCTTGGTTACCAGCTTTCCCAGGAAGAGCTGGACCGCGCTTACTTCTTCTTCACCAAACTGGCAGACCAGAAGAAAGAGATCTACGACGAAGACCTGATCACCATCATCCAGGACGGAATGAAGCTCATTCCCGACACCTGGAGCCTCAAGTACGTCCATTCCGCCGGGGGCAACCAGGAGCTGTCCACCGCCGTCGTCAAGCTTGTCCGCAACAACGAGGTGGGCGTTGAGTCCGCTTTTGGAGACGGTCCGGTCGACGCCTGTTACAAGGCGATCGACCGCGTCACCGGAATGGCTGGCCGGCTGCTGGAGTACACCGTCAACTCGGTGACCCGCGGCAAGGACGCGCTGGGTGAAGTCTTTGTCCATGTGGAGTTCAACGGCAAGACATACACCGGCAAGGCGGCCAGCGTGGACATCATCGACGCCAGCGCCCGTGCCTATCTCAACGCCGTCAACAAAGCCCTCTACGAACAGCAGCGGGCCGAGAAGCGGTCTGCTGTGACCCGTTCTGTGCAGTCCTGAGGGGCTGGCCCTGTGCTATGGCAAAGACACTTTTCGAGAAGATCTGGGAAAGCCACGTCGTGAGACAGGAGCCGGGCAAGCCGGCCCTCCTGTACATCGACCGCCACCTGGTCCATGAGGTTACCTCCCCGCAGGCCTTCGAGGGTCTACGGCTGGCCGGCCGCCGGGTGCGCCGGCCCGAGCTGACTTTCGCAACGGTGGATCACAACGTCCCCACCACCGACCGCTCCCTGCCGATTGCCGACGAGATTTCCCGCCGGCAGGTGGAAACCCTGGCCGCCAACTGCCAGGAGTTCGGCGTACGCCTTTACGGATTGCACGACCCGAACCAGGGGATTGTGCACGTCATCGGCCCGGAACTGGGGATTACGCAGCCGGGCATGACCATCGTCTGCGGCGACAGCCACACCTCCACCCACGGCGCCCTCGGCGCTCTGGCCTTCGGGATCGGCACCAGCGAGGTGGAACACGTTCTGGCCACCCAATGTCTGCTGCAGTCGCGGCCCCGAACCTTTCGCATTTCTGTCTCGGGAAGATTCCCCCGTGGTGTTGGAGCCAAGGACCTGATCCTTTACATCATCCGGACCATCGGTACGGACGGCGCCACCGGGTACGTCCTGGAATATGCGGGAGAAACCGTCCGCCACCTGAACATGGAAGAACGCATGACCGTCTGCAACATGTCCATCGAGGCAGGTGCGCGGGCGGGCATGATCGCTCCCGACGACACCACTTTCGAGTATCTCGAAGGCCGGCCTTTTGCGCCGCAGGGTGCCGCTTTCCGCGACGCCGTTGATTACTGGCGCACGCTGCCTTCCGACCCGGAGGCGGTATTCGATCGTGAACTCCACCTCGACGTCTCGGGCCTGGCTCCCCAGGTCAGTTGGGGCACGAGCCCCGGTATGGTGGTGGATGTCACGGGACGCGTCCCGGCGCCGGAAGACTTCCCGGATGTCAACCAGCAGCGTGCCGCCGCCCGCGCCCTTGAGTACATGGGTCTGGAGGCAGGAACGCCGGTGCAGGAGATCCGCCTGAATCGTGTCTTCATCGGCTCCTGCACCAACAGCCGGATCGGCGACCTGCGGGCTGCCGCCCGGATGGTGGCCGGCAGGAAGGTGGCCCCCGGCGTCCATGCCATGGTGGTACCAGGATCCCAGGCTGTGAAGAGAGCCGCGGAACGCGAGGGCCTTGACCGCATTTTCCGCGAGGCCGGTTTCGAATGGCGGGAGTCGGGTTGCAGCATGTGTCTGGGCATGAATCCCGACATCCTCCAGCCAGGTCAACGCTGCGCCTCCACCTCAAACCGCAACTTCGAGGGACGTCAGGGACGCGGCGGCCGCACGCACCTGGTCAGTCCCCGCATGGCTGCCGCCGCTGCTGTGGCAGGCCATTTCGTGGATATCCGCCAGTGGGATCTGGAGGACTGACATGCAGGCATTCATCACCCACACCGGTCTTGTGGCCCCACTGAACCGGGTCAACGTCGACACGGACCAGATCATCCCGAAGCAGTTCCTCAAGCGGATCGAACGCACCGGGTTCGGCCAGTTCCTCTTCTACGACTGGCGCTTCCGTGACGACGGTTCGCCGGACCCTTCGTTCGTTCTGAATCGTCCGGAGTACCGGTCGGCGTCCATCCTCCTGGCGGGGGCCAACTTCGGCTGCGGGTCTTCCCGGGAGCATGCTCCCTGGGCGCTGGCCGACTACGGTTTCCGCGTACTCCTGGCCCCGTCGTTTGCCGACATCTTCTACAACAATTGCTTCAAGAACGGCTTGCTGCCGATTCGGCTGCCTGAGACCACCATCGCGGACCTGTTTGCCCGTGTGGAAACGGCCCCCTGTCACCTGACGGTGGACCTTCAACAGTTGAAGATCACCGGTCCGGAGGGTTTGAGCCTGGAATTCGACGTCGACCCCTTCCGCCGGGAATGCCTGTTGAAGGGCCTTGACGACATCGGCCTCACCCTCGAACACGAAGCTGACATCGCTGCGTTTGAAGCCCGGCGGCGCGTGTTCGCCTGACCCCGCCGGCCAGCGGCCTTGGGCTTCACCCCTGTTCCGGCGGAATGGGACTGGCCATGCAACTGCACCGACAGCTCCATCCCTGGGATCTGTCCCCAGGCGACGCCATCCGCCTGCAAACGGAGCTCGAGCCGGAAGCCCGGCTCGACCTGCCCCCTTCGCCGGTCCGCCTGGTGGGCGGGACCGATGTCGCCTATCTCAAGGAGGACGGGTTGTCCCTCGCAGTGGTCTGTGTGCTGGATTTCCCCTCGCTGAAGCTGGTGGAGTGGGTGGCAGTGCGGCGCCCGACCCCTTTCCCTTACATCCCCGGTTTGCTGAGCTTCCGCGAGGTCCCAGTGCTGTTGGAGGCCTTCACGCTGCTCAAGGCAGAGCCGGATCTGATCTTCGTTGACGGCCACGGCCGCGCCCACCCCCGCCGCTTTGGAATCGCCTGCCATCTCGGTCTATGGCTCGGCCGGCCGACCATCGGCATCGGAAAGTCACTCCTGTGCGGATGCTTTCACGAACCCGGGATGCACCGGGGCGACTGGAGCCCTCTGGTAGACCGAGGTGAGGAAATCGGCAGGGCCCTGCGGACGAGGACGGGAGTCAAGCCCATTTTCGTATCCAGGGGATACGGGCTGCCGCTGCAGCAATGTGTGGACTGGACACTACTGGCGGGAACGCGCTACCGGCTGCCTGAACCCATCCGCTGGGCGGACCGCCTCGCCGCCGGCGCAAAGCGGTCCGTATCCACGGAATGGTGTGGTCCCCTCACTCCACCGTGAAGTCGGTTCCCACCGTCATCATCCCCCAGGCCATGGAGAACCGGCCTTGGTTGCCCCCCTTGGATTCGAGGTTGATGGTGAAGGTCTCCACCGATTCGCCCGCAGGATTGTTCTGCAGCGGGATTTCCACGGTATTCTCGTCGCTGCTGATGACCAGGTGCCAGGCATCCTCGCTGACCCGCCTGGCAGTCAGGCGGTAGGTGCCGGGAGCCACCGTCTGGGCGCCAAAATGCAGCGTTCCATCTGTCTTGAGTGTGGTCGCCGCGTCCTTGCCCATGCGCCAAGTGTTCCCCACAGGCAACCTCGCGAGCATGTCACGTCCCTGCAACGAAGGGCGTCCGTACTCGATGGTCACCTTCTTGCCGTTGATGCTGGCGGTCGCCTCGCCGCGCTGAGCCAGCAGGGTGCTCCCCATCGCCAAACCCATCAAGACCGCAATCCAGCCGATTCTTTTCACAGCTCTGCTCTCCTTGCTGACGATTGTTGTTGGAGTCGGTTCAAACCGGGGTTTTCGGCACCTTCGCCGAATCCGGGTTCCCACCAGTTTACACGATGGTTTTCCGAACAACGGCAGCCTGTTGACTGGCGCCGTTCGTGAGGCACTACTCCCGCGATCCCGTCAGGAAGCCTGCCTGGGGCCGAAGATCGCTGTGCCGATGCGGATCAGCGTGGCCCCCTCCTGAATGGCCACCTTGAAGTCCCCGGTCATCCCCATCGACAGCTCCGTCAATGGTACCGGCCGGCCCCGGTTCAGTCTCTCCAGCATCTGGGCGAGGCGCCGAAAATAGGGTCTCGAATCTTCGGGATTGGGGCTGAACGGCGGGATGGTCATCAGTCCCCTGAACTGCAGCCCCGGAAGACTGTCCAGGCGGGCGGCCAAAGCCTCCAAACCCTGGGGACTGACACCGGATTTCTGCGGCTCCTGGGCGAGGTTCACTTCGATCAGCACCGGCATGACTCGTCCCAGCCCTTGAGAGATCCGGTCGATTCTCAAGGCAAGGTCCTCGCTGTCCACGGTCTGGATCATGTGAAAGAGCTGGACTGCATGGCGGACCTTGTTCGACTGCAGGTGCCCGATCAGGTGCCACTCCAGATCACCGCGGCCCACCAGCGGGATCTTCTCCCGGGCTTCCTGCACACGATTTTCACCAAAACAGAGCTGTCCGCACTCAGCCGCCCGGCGGACGCACTCTGGGGGGAACGTCTTGGATACCGCCAGGATCCGGACCTCCGACGGCCGCCGCCCACATCCCAGTGCGGCGGCTTCCACCTGCGCCCTCAGCCGTTTGAGGTTATCCGCGATCCATTCCACGATCTGCTGGGAGAGATGATGGAGCGGGAAACGGGACTCGAACCCGCGACATCAACCTTGGCAAGGTTGCGCTCTACCAACTGAGCTATTCCCGCTCACAGCGGAGCCACATTATGCCCGACGCGCCCTGCGCAAATCAAGCCGCCACCAAGGGAAGGGAGATGGAAGGCCGCCGCTTTGCCCGGGACTCAGGCGAGCCCCGGTCTACCTCCCTGTCAGCTCCACCGGCTCTTCCAGCCGGAAACTGAACAGTCTCTCCCGCGGAATTTCAACGTGCTTCCCTTCGGTGGTCAGCACCCTGGCCGTTCCGGCTCCGGCGCCTGCGGCGGCACCCACCGCCGCCCCTTTCTTACCCCCGAAGATGGCTCCCAGTGCGCTCCCTACCGCTGTACCGATGCCCACCGGCTTCAGGTCCTCTTTCGCCGATCCTTCCGCTTCCAGGCTGATCTCGTTCGTCCGCAACCCGAGCGCTCGTCCGTCGATCATCAGGCGCTCCAAGGTGATGCTGAGCCGGGATTTTCCTTTGACCTTGCCCGGAGCCACCGCCTCTGTCACCTCTCCTTCCACCATGGTCCCCCGCGGGATTACCACGCCCTCCGGCAGTTCCACATCCCGGTCCAGGATTGCCCGGAAACGATCCCCCGTCCGATGGCTCTCCGTGGACAGACGCTCCGCCAGTCGGACCTCCAGCACCGTCCCTGCGGGCAGCACGCCCGGCTGCTGGCTGGGCGCGGACTGGAAACCCCGTGCCGACGGTGGCGTCTCCCCGGGTTCGCCAGGCATGGCCGGAGCCGGCAGCTCGGCTCCCCCTTGCTGAATGTCGCGGGGAGCCGACACTGGTGGAACGACGGCAGGTGGCGCCACGCTCGGCGGGATCACCAGAGCCGCCGACTCGACCCCTCCCGCATCGCCGGATTCAGCCGATTCCCTTGCTGCTGCATTCCCCCCGCCCTCAAGCGGGGCTGTTTGAGTCACCCGCTCCTCAGCAGCCGCTTCGGAAGCGGTCTCTGTGACTGGAGGGGGCGCCTCCTCCCGGCTCCGGGCCGCCGCGGACTTGAGGGGCGCGGGTCGCTTCATTGCCTGGGGGGCTCTTGAACGCTGCCCGCTGTCCGGTGGTTTCCCCGCAGAAGGTGGCGCCTGAGCCCCGCCGCCAACCGCCATCATCCTGCCCTTGTCTGAACCCTCCCGATCCACGGGATTTGCCGCCGGGGGGAGATGTTCCGCCTGCACGGCTGCTGGTTCCTGGGGCGGTGCCATGCCGCCTCCAGCGCTGGGAGCGCGCTCAACCACCCCTGCCTGGTCCCCGGGCGGAGTGCTCGCACAGCCCACCGCTACCAGGAGTCCCAAAATCAAGACCACAACTCGCTTCATGGTGCTGCTCCGGCTATCATCGGCGGCGTGGGTACCGCCACCGACTCTCAGCTAGACGGAACCGACGGCCAGGAGTTTCAGGATTGGAAGACGCTGATCCTCGATACCCGGATCCGCCTGCAGTCTTTTCTGGAACCTACCCCCAGCCTGGTCTCGAAACAGATCCCGGGCCTTTTCCTGAAAGCCGAGAACCTGCAGGTGACGGGGTCGTTCAAGGCCCGGACGGCGCTCGCCCAGTTGGTCCCGGTGGCGGAGGAGGCGGCTCGGAGGGGTGTGGTGGCTTCCAGTTCGGGCAACTTTGCCCAGGGCGTGGCCTGGGCGGCCCGGCGGTTGGGAATCTCCGCCAAGATCGTGATGATGCGGTCCTCGAATCCCGTCAAGGTGGAGCGCACCCGTCGGCTGGGGGGCGAAGTGATCTTCTGCGAGGACAGTTTCCCGGCCCGGGCGGCCACGGTTGAGGAGATCCGCCGGGCCGAGGGCCGTCTGGTTGCGTACCCTTACGACCACCCCCTGGCCATTGCCGGCAACGCTTCCATCGGTCTTGAGATCCTGGAGCAGGTACCCGAAGTCCGCCGGATCGTCGTTCCCATCAGCGGCGGGGGGCTGATCTCCGGCATCCTGCAGGCGGTACGCCTGCGCGGGGTTGCTGTCCAGGTCTGGGGGGTTCAGCCGGAGGGGTCCAATGCGACCTTCCTCTCTTTTCGCGAAGGCCGTCCCCGCAGCATTGATCGCGCCCGCACCCTCTGCGACGGCCTGACCGTCACCTTCCCCGGCCGCCTCACTTTTCCGATCCTTCTGCAACACGCCGCCGGTGTGCTCAGCATTCCGGAAGACGAGGTCCGCCAGGCCACCAGACTGTGCTGGGAGGAAGAAAAACTGGTCGTGGAACCCTCTGGCGCCATCACTTTGGCTCCGGTGCTCTCCGGCCGGCTTCCGGCCGAAAGGACGGTGTGCATTCTCAGTGGAGGGAATCTGGATCCGCGCCTGGTCCCAGCCTTACTTCACGGTGAGTGAGACGATGGCTTGACGCAGATCGGCCGCAATCCGGCGGTACAGCTCGTCGCGATTCAGCTCCGCTGCGGCCTGCCGGTAGTCTTCCATCGACAGCGGATCCGCGAAACTGACCCTGATCGGAACCCGCGAGGGGACGCTTTTTCCCGCCGGCATGGCCGCAAATGCTCCCTCGATGTAGGCCGGCACCACCGGAACCTGGTATTCCCAGGCAATCAATCCCACCCCCGGTTTGAACTCCTGGAGGCGTCCTGTCCGGCTGCGTGTCCCTTCCGGAAAGATCAGCACGGGCTCGCCCTGGCGCAGAATGGAGCCCACCATCCGCAGCCCCGAGAGACCGATCTCGTCCCGCTCGATGGGCACCACATTCAGACAGGTTGAAAACAGCCAGCTCCTGAACCGCGAATTGAAGAAATAGTCTCGGGCGCCAATGACGTGCATGCGTTGCGCCCGCCGGATCCCCATGGCCAGGCTCAGCGCGGAAATGACGGCCGCCGAATCCAGGTGGCTGGAGTGGTTGGCGGCGATGATGTAAGCCCCCTCCTTCGGCAAGACCGACTGATTCTCCACCTTCAGCTTGAAATACCGGCAGAACAGGGTCCGGATCAGGGAAAAGCTGGTGGTCATCACAGCGCGATCCATCAGGGGCCGGGCATCGAAAGGCAGCGCGGACCTTACCTGCGGAAAACGGGGTCGCATCCCTTCGGGAGGTTCACCCAGACCCCCCTTCCTCAGCTCATTCAACACATCTCCGACTGTCTGGAAGGCGGCGACCCGGTCGTCGGGAATGGCAAGACCCAGTTCGCGCTCCATAAAGAGCAGCAGTTCCACCGCCATCAGGGAGTCCAGACCCAGATCCGTGTACAGATTGCTCTCGTCATGAATCTGATCAACCTCGATTCCGGACAGCCGGCTCAACTCGCGAAAGAGGGTCTCTCGCCGACCGGCTTCCCGCGCCAGCTTTTCGATCCGGGGACGCCGGACCTGCCGTTCATCGGACACCAGATCGAGGATCGCCTCACGGTCCAGGCTCCCGTCCGGCCGGCGCGGCAAGGGTCCCGCGTGGAGCTGAACCGACTGCAAACGGTGGTAGCTGGGCAGTTCCCTGGCCAGCTCCTGGATCTCCTGCAACACCCGTCTCCGTGCTGCTTCCAGGTCGCCCCCCTCCACCAGTGACGGGGCCGGTACCACCACCGCCTTTACATCTTCCGTGAGCCCGCTCTTGACGCCGACGACACCGATATCAGCCACCGCCGGCAAACTCCGGTAGATGGCCTCGAGATCGGTCGGGTAGACGTTCTTGCCGGCGCCCGTGACGATGACGTCCTTGCAACGGCCCGTGATGTAGACGTAGCCGTCGGCGTCCACCCACCCCAGGTCGCCCGTGTGAAACCATCCATCACGAAGAGCCTTGCGGGTCGCTTCGGGGTTGCGAAAATACTCCGTCATGATGCTGGGGGTGCGGACGATGATCTCCCCGATGCCGTCGCGGTCAGGTCTGTACAGCCTCATCTCGACTCCTGGCAGTGGCTTGCCTGCAGAGCCTTCGCGGCTTCGATGCAACGGGTTGACGGTCAAAACGGGAGCCGTTTCCGTCAGGCCGTAACCTTCGTAAATCGGCATACCCATGGCTCGGAAGTCACGGTACAGCGACCTGCCCAACGCCGAGCCCCCGCTCACGAAAAAGCGGATATGACCGCCAAACTCCTTGTGGACACGTACGAAAAGCCGCTTCCCCAGGTTGCGCCCAAAGGTCTGCTCAAGAGAGCGGCTGAGCTCTCGGGAAGTCTTCAGCATGTTGGTCTTGAAGCCGGACTTGCCCGCCTTGAGCACCCGTCGCTCCAGATCCTCCCTGAGCAACGCGAACAGAGTGGGCACTCCCAACATGCAGGTGGCCCGCGTCTCGCGGATGGTCTCCAGGATGAGTCGCGGCTTCAGACTCTGCGCATAGGTGACTGTGGCCCCGCGATACATTGCCATTAGGAAGCCGCACGTGAATTCCAGCGCGTGATACAACGGCAAGAGAGACACCAGCCGGTCTTCTTCCGAAATCGACAAGTAGCGATGCACCCCCTGCAGGTTACTGAGGAAGCTGCGATGGGTATGTACAGCGCCCTTCGGGTCAACCGCGGTGCCGGTGGTGAAAATGATGGACACCGGATCCTCCGGGCGCTGTTCGGGCAACGTGAACTCTTCCTGGCGCGGAGCCGGCGCCGTGCTTCGCGGATACTGTCGCAGCTCGAACGGTCTGCCGAGCTGTTCCAGGCTGAGAAACAGCACCGGCTCGGGCTGCCGTTCATTCTCCTCCAGCCCCGCAGCGGGAAGCCTCTGGAAACAGCGGGTCGAAGCCAGGATGGCTCGCGCCTTTGTAAACGCCGCTACCGACCATACCTCCCGGTGCCAGGTTTGCGCATCCAGTGGGACAACCACCAGACCCAGTGCGTTGGCACCCAGATAACAGATCCCCCACTCAGGCTGGTTCTCGGAGAAAAAGACTACCCGGTCCCCGGGGCGCAGACCGGCCCGGAAAAGGTTTTCCGCGACCTGGAGGGACTGCTCATCGACCTCCCGGTAGGTAAAGCGAACCCATTTGTCCCTGCGCTTGATCTGCAGCGCCGGGTGTTGTGGCCACCGCTGCGCGGAACGGCGGACAAGCTCGCCGATGGTGGAGGGAAACTCGAGTTCAGGCTCGACCGGTGAAAGCTCCAGCGTCCCCGAGCCCTCCATCTTCAGGATGTATTTCTTGACTCCTGGAATGTGGACGTTCTGGATGTAGTGACGCCAGTTCAACTGGGTGACATCGAAGTTGAACTCCTGTTGCTCCTCCGGCGACAGTTGGGTGTACAGCTCCAGTGTGCGGTCGACCAGAAAGCTGCAGTTCAGATTGAGGTAGGGTTCGTAAATCTCACCGTAGTAGTAGAGCTTTTCGTTGGCTGCACGGGTAGCGGAAACCTTCCGTTTGGCCTTCTGGCCGATCAGCGGCAGTCGCTCCAGGGTCCGTTCTGCGGTGGTCAGCGGTACGGAACGGAGCCGATGTTGGAGACGAAACGTTGCCGGTGCCGGAAAACGCAACGGTCTTACCTGGATCGGCCGCCCGTCGCGGTCCAGCATGGGGTTGGCGCTGAAGTAGCGGTAGATGAGCTGATTCAGCTCGCCCAACGTGATGGGATTCCGGGCGCCCGTTGCCACCTGGATGATCTGTGGACATCCCTTTTGCTGCACGGCCGGCAGCAACGCCAGAATCGCGTTGACCACCATGTCGGCGGGGACCAGGTCAAGACTGACCTTTGGGTTGAGGGGCAGTGAGCGCAGCCGGCCTTTGCCGATTGCCACGATTAGGGGATCCGCCATTCGCAGACCGTCAAGCCACCCCGGGACCGGCTCGGAAAGGCTGCTCTCAATGACGGATGGCCGTACAATGGCCATGGGGATACGGTCGGCGTAGCGAGCCACCAACTGCTCCCCTAATGCCTTGGTATAGGTGTACGTGTCATTCCAGCCCCGTTGCCGGGCCCATTTCATCCCCTCCTCGGCAAGCCGGGCGGATATCCAGCGTCGCCGCAGGACCTCGATTTCCTGCCGTCGCCCCACAGGGCGCCTTGAGCGCTTGCTCCGCAACCGCTTCAGGTACTCTTCCGCAAAGCTCCGGCGCACCTCCGCCGCCGAAGCTTGGGTCTCGACGGCCTGAATGATCTCTTCGATCCGCCGAATATCAGCCTCAACATCGGTGAATGCCCGAACAGGAAACTGTTCTGCCGTGCCCGGCTGGGCCGTGTGGTGAAGAGTCTCCGGGATCTCGCCGCGAGCTGCGCCGCACACGTAGGCGGTCGAGACATGGACGAGAATTGCGTGCCGACAGCCAGCAGCAAACTTGGCCACTCGCTCGGCTCCATGGACATTCAGCTCAAGAGCTTCATTGAGTGGTGCGTCGAAGGACACGACCGCGGCACTGTTGATGATGATGTCGACCTCGGTCTCCAGCCGGTTGCGATCCTCTGCGGAAAGCCTAAGGTCTTCCTGCGAAATGTCACCGGCCACCGCGTGAATCTTTTCCCGGAGAAAGTCAAGCAGCCCTTCGCCCAAGCGCGCCTGGAGACGTTCAAATACAGTGGAATCCCACAACTCCCGCTCCAGGCGGTCCTGGGCCGATAGCAACCGACCCCCAAACTGGCGCTTGGGCCGGATGAGGACATAGATCCGCCGGACCTCAGGGACTGACCACAGGATCTTCTCCACCAGCGGCTGACCAAGGAAACCGGTAGCCCCTGTGATCAGGAATGTTTTGCCCTTCAAGAACTCTTTGATCATAGGTGCGGCTTGGGTCTAGGACCTGCAAAAACCTTTAGTGTCTGATGTTCGACATGCGCGGCCACCGGAGTCCAGCCCCAGTCTTCACCGTCCCCCATTCTCTCAACCCGCCGTGGAGAGTCCAGCATGACACTTCGACAGCGATAAGCCCGGAAACAGGGGTGGGTAAGGTGCCGACCCTGATACACCTTTGGAAAGTGCCACATAAGCGCCGCTCTCCCGATGTCCCCAACCACCACCACATCGAGGAACCCATCATCCACTTCAGCTCCCGGTGCTGTCTTCATACCACCCCCAGTCGATGCGGTGTTCTGCACCAGAACTGAAGTCACTTCAAACTCAAACACTTCACCGCCGTTGAAACTGATTCTAAGTGGAAACGGCTTCATGCGAAGCAGTTCCACATACACCGCCCAAGTGAAAGCGCCAGCGCCTTTCAGCCGTCCAAGACGGTTTGCCCGTCGTGCCACCGCCGCCGGGAAGCCTACACCCAACACTGAGACAAAAACCCGTCCCCGATCAATCCCCACATCCACCAGCCGTGTTTGTCCCCGCTCAATCACCGTGAGCGCCCCGGCTGGAGACCCCATTGGCAGACCAAGACTGCGCGCCAAGTCATTGCCGGTGCCCACCGGAACGATCCCCAAGGAGACACCCGTACCTTTCAGGACCTCCGCTACTTCACCGACTGTCCCATCTCCCCCGGCCACCACCACCACACGCGCCCCCGCCAGCACCGCCTGCCCGGCCAGTTCCCGCGCGTGGCCCGGTCCATCCGTAAGCTGGAACGTGAACCCGGTAACCCGTTCCATAAGACGTCTCTTGAGCTCGCCTGCCGCAACCCCACCTTTTCCCTTCCCTGCTTTCGGGTTCACGATCAGCCACATCTCTGTTCAGGGGCAAAGTATACCCGCTGCGCCTGCAGTCACCTCCACCGCCCATCCACAATGCTTCCACCTCCAATCTCCTTCAAACCAGTCCTGTTTCCGAAAATTTCCGGCCCCGACATCCAACGCCTCGGGCGAAATCCTGTGGACAGGTTGTGAGCATATCCCCCGACTCCCGCAAGCAGGCTCATTTCATCGCAGTCACACCCTTGTTTCCACCACCACTGACTCTACTAACCTATTGTCTACAAAGATTTTGAGGAACCGATCCAGATCTTCCACGGGCTCTATTCCTGCTACAACATATCCAAGTGATTGCTCTTTTCAGCGGGAACCTGCAGCCAGGCAAGACCACGGGCAGGCAGGTGCTATAATCCGGCCGGAGGTACATCCCGTCTGGTGATGGGCCTGGTCTTCAAAACCAGTCGGACCGCTGTGCGAGCAGGGGTCGGTGGGTTCGATTCCCATGTGCCTCCGCCACCAGACCGTCGTCAGTCCTGGACTTGAAGCCAAGTTTCGTGAGCGGCGCTGGAAGCACAGCTATGCGTGTAGCCATTCAGGGTGAAGCGGGGTCGTTCAGCGAGGAGGCAGCGTTGCGGCTCCTCGGCGATGAGGTGGAAATCCTGGGCTATCGTCATTTCGAAGAGGTTTTCACGGCGGTTAAGAACCAGGTTGTGGACTGCTGTGTGATTCCGCTGGAGAACAGTCTTACAGGTTCGATTCACCGCAACTATGACCTGCTTCGGCGGTCAGGCTTGCCAATTCGGCGTGAACTGTACCTGCGGATTGTGCATAACCTGATTGTTGTGCCGGGGACACGGTTTGAGGAGCTGGACACAGTGGTCTCGCATCCGGTGGCTCTTGGCCAGTGTGAACGGTTCTTTGAGGCGCATCCCCATCTGAGGATGGTCCCCACCCACGATACCTCGGGAAGCGTTCGCGAGCTGATGGAGCGGGGAGAGCGCCATGTGGGTGCGATCGCTGGGCGGAGAGCGTGTGAGGTTTTTGGTGGCGAGATTGTACGGGCGGCGATCCAGGATAATGACGCGAATTTCACCCGGTTTGTGCAACTGGCAGGGGAAGAAGCCGAAACTCCGGGACCCCGAAAGACATCCATAGTCTTCAGTTTCAGCAATGCGCCGGGAGCTTTGTTCCGTTCCCTCAGTGTCTTCGCACTGAGGGATATTGATCTGGTGAAGATCGAGTCCCGGCCGATCCATGGACGACCTTGGGAATACCTGTTCTATCTGGATTTTCTCGGGAGCATAGACGAAGGGCGTGTCATCAACGCCCTCAACCATCTCCGTGAGTTCGCGGAGCAGGTGGAGGTTCTGGGGTGCTACCCAAGAGATGAGTCCGTGGCGAACAAAGGTATGTGAGAGAAAGAAAGGGGATTCGAACATGAAGACTGTGATGGTGGTTTTGGTTGCGGCCGGCATGCTGACGGCACTGCACGGTGGAATCGAGCTGGGAGCTGAGGCGCCGGACTTTTCGCTTCCGGATGTACGTACGGGCCAAACCGTCGTGTTGACGCAACTTGGCGAACATGACGCCACAGTGGTTCTCTTCATTGCGACGCAGTGTCCTTACTCCAATGCTTTTAACCGAGTGATGGCGGATCTCGGCCGGCAGTATGTTTCGCGCAAAGTGGCGTTTGTGGGAATCAATTCGAATCACACGGAGCCAGCGGAGGAGGTGAGAGAGCATGCCGAAAGGCATCGGTTCCCGTTTCCGGTACTGAAGGACGAGGCGAACCGGGTGGCGGATCGTTATGGCGCGACGGTAACGCCGGAGGCCTTTGTGTTTGACCGTTCAGGGAAGCTGGTTTACCACGGGGCGGTGGGGAACAGCCGCAACCCGACCACCAAAGAGTCGGAGGCAGTAGGCGACGAGCTGGCCGCAGCCCTGGAGGCTGTTTTGGCTGGAGGCTCTCCGGAGCCGGCCAAGACCAAGATGTTTGGCTGCACAATCAAGCGGAAGTGAAGTAGCCGTGAGAGCATCAAGCTTGGTTGTTGGGCTGATGCTGGCCGCCTCAGGCGGCCTGCCGTCAATCAGCGAACAGAGTCTGCCGGAGGTTTTGTCGGGCTACCGGGGGCAGGTGGTTGTTCTGAACTTCTGGGCAACGTGGTGCAGGCCTTGTCGGGAGGAGTTTCCTCATCTGGTGCGGCTGCATCGCGAGCTGGCAGACCGTGGGCTGACGGTGATGGTTGTCTCCATGGACGAGGAGGAAGATGCCGCCGCCGCGGCGGCCTTCCTCCAGAAACAGGGGGCGGACTTCCCTTCGTATATCCGTGGATTTGAGGATTTTGGGCGGTTTGTGGACGCCGTTGATCCTCAGTGGAGTGGGGCCCTGCCTTCGACCTTCATTTTCAGGCGGGACGGAGAGCTGTACCAGCGGTATGTGGGTGAGGTCACGTGGGAGCAGTTGGTGGCGGCGGTGACACCGTTATTGGAGCAGCCATGACCGAAGAGTTGAGGTATCTGGTTGCGGTAGTCCAGACGGATCTGCCGAATCCGCGGCGGCGGGCCGAGATGCGGAAAAACACCGCCCGCATGGCGGAGCTGGTGGAGTTGGCGGTGGTGGGGTATCGACCGTTCCTGCCGGTGAGACTGATTGTATTCCCGGAGTTTGCACACTCCGCGCCAGTCTACGAAACGCGAAAGGAACTGCGTGCGAAGCTGGCGGTGGAGATTCCCAATGAGCACACGGAGCGCATGCAGCAGGCGGCCCGGGAATTCAGTGTTTACATCCAGATGGGCTCGATGCTGGAAGTCTGCGACAAGTATCCCGGAGCTGTCTTCAATACAAGCTGTCTGGTAGGTCCGGAGGGTCTGCTTTACCGCTATCGGAAGGTATACCCATGGATCCCCTGGGAGGTGCATACCAGCCCTCACGACATTGCCGGCTACGAGGAGGAGCTGTTTCCGGTGGCGAGGACGCCGATCGGGGTGATCGGTGCCGCCATTTGCTATGACTGGCTGTTCCCGGAAGCTATCCGTCAGCTGGCTGCCAACGGCGCGGAGGTGCTGGTTCGGGTCTCGGCCTACATGGATCCTTTTGGTGCAACTCCGCCCAACGATTGGTGGACAGTGGTGAATCGGTGTCGGGCGCTGGAAAACGTGGCGTATGTGGCGGCCGCGAATCAGGCGGCAAGCCTGCGGCACTACCCGCCGTTTTCCTGGCCGGGCGGAAGCATGATCGTGGACTACGATGGACGCGTGGTAGCCCAGGCCACTCCTGGGGATGGGGAAAAGATCACAGTAGGGCCGGTGGATGTCGAAATGTTGCGGTACGAGCGGCGGCAGCGGACGGCCCATCAGATGCTGGCCCACCTGCGTACGGAAGCCCACACGGTCTATCGGCGCGGGGTGTTTCCGGCGGGGGACTTCCGGGGCGAAGAGGACTTGGACTATCGCCGGAATGTCGAGCGGATCGAAGGGGGGCGCAGCCGACTGGTGCGGAGGGGAAGCAACCACCGGGAGGTGGGAGGCGGCAAGAAACGCTAGGTGAAGAGTGCGCCGACCGCTGGCGGCTTGGAGTTGCTTCGTTTGCGTGGCGCGGCGGGCAGGGACGGGTACTGGCTTGAATTAGGTGGCTTGCCGGCTTGTTCGCACCTTGCCGCGGCGGGCCGCAACTTGGTACCATTTCCCTTTTCTGGCGCTCAGGGAAGCAAGGAATTTTATGAAACGGACTTATCAACCAAACAACCGCCACCGGCGCAAGACGCACGGATTCCGGGCGCGGATGCAGTCGAAAACCGGTCAGCAGGTGCTGAAGCGGCGGCGGGAGAAGGGCCGCAAACGGCTCACGGTGAGTGGATAGGCGCTTTGGGCGGGAGCACCGGCTGCGCAAGCGCCGGGAGTTTCTGGCGGTGTATGCACGGGGAGCGAAGCTGCAGTCGCGGCACTTCTTCGTGTACGTTTCACCTAACGGTCGGGAAGCGAGTCGGCTGGGAATCACGGTCTCACGGAAAGTGGGGGACCCGGTCATCAGGAACCGCATCAAACGGCGGTTCAGGGAGATCTTTCGGGCCCACAAGGACGCTTTTCCGATACCTGCTGACGTGGTGGTCAACCCGCGACGAAGCGCAGCCCAGGTGGAATATTCCGTACTGGAGAGTGATTTCCTGAAAACCGTGACAGCTTGGAAACCGCAATGAGTACGGGTCTGGCGGAAATCCTGGCGGTGATGTTGCGGGGGTATCAGCGGTGGGTTTCGCCCTTCCTGCCTCCGGCCTGCCGTTTCGAGCCGACGTGTTCCGAGTATGCACGCCAGGCCCTTCTGGAGCACGGTCTGGTCAGCGGTGGCGGACTGACCGTGAAACGCCTCCTGCGCTGCCATCCGTGGCATCCGGGTGGATTCGACCCGGTACCGCAGTCGCCGGCAGACCAGCGGAAATGACAGATTCATGAGGAACCCTGAAGACGCAGACGTAGAACGCAGGCTGCTGCTGGCCATCCTGCTGTCGATGGCGATCCTGTTCGCCACGCCGTATGTTTATCAGTTCTTTTTTCCTGCCCCGTTGCCGCCGGTGGCGGGCACGACCGTCGTGGAGGAGCCGCCAGCACCAACGGCAGCGGCGAGGATGGCCGAGGCAGGCGATTCCGCAGCAAAGGCGTCAGTCCCTGAGACCGGCATGGATACAGTGGCGGAACCGGTCCTGGTGCGGCTGGAAAACGAGGATCTGGAGCTGGCGGTGGACAGCCGGGGCGGGATCCTGGAGAGTGCACGCCTGAAGAAGTTCCTGGACGAAGAGGGCCAGCCGCTGGAGCTGATACCCCAGAGGTTGCCGGCTGAGTTTGACCGCCTGCTGGATGTGCGGACGGGGAACGAAGTACTGGACGGCCGCCTGCGGGATGCAGTTTATGCGGTGGAAACAGAGCAGGATCCTGGGGGCGGGGGAGAGGTCCGCCTGCACTACCGGCGGGGCGCCCTGGAGGTGTCGAAGCAGTTGGTATTGCCCCGGGCAGGATACGTGCTGGAGGTGAAGCTTGCCGGCCGGTCCGACGAGCAGTCGCTGCCGCTGGGGTTGAGCCTGGGGACGGGAGTGGGAAGGCTTCCGGGCGGGACGGCCGGCGATTTCGCTCTCGCCCAGGTAGTGTTTCTGCAGGCCGGACGCGTCGAGAGGTACGACGCAGGTGACCTGGAGGCAGGCGCGGTCCAGATAGAAGGAGATTTGCGCTGGTTGGCGCTGGACAGCAAGTATTTCGCGGCGACAGCGGTGGCGGGCGGCCTGATCCGTTCAGCCCGGCTGGAACGCCGGGAATGGAGCCATCAGTCAGCGGCTGGCAAACCGGAAGTGCTGCCGCTGGTTGCGGCCAGCGTGGGGCTGCGGCCGGATGCGACGGTGCGGCTGTTCCTGGGACCGAAGCAGTCAGCTGAGCTGGAGGCGGTGGACGCTTCCCTGACGGAGCTGATCGATTACGGCTGGTTTGCAGTCCTGGTGGTACCGTTGCTGGCGGCGCTCAAGGCGATCTATGCATTTGTCGGCAACTACGGCTGGGCGATCATTCTGCTGACTTTCGGCATCAATCTCGTGCTGTTTCCGGTCCGGTACAAGCAGATCGTCTCGATGCAGAAGATGTCGGCCTTGCAGCCAAAGCTGCGGTCGATCCAGGACCGTTACAAGCGGATGAAGCGGGACGATCCCCGCCGGCAGCAGATGAATGCCGAGGTGATGGCGCTCTACAAGGAGCATGGGGTGAATCCTCTGGGGGGATGTCTGCCGTTGTTGCTGCAGATGCCGATCCTTTTTGCCTTTTACCGGATGCTGGATATGTCCATCGAGCTGCGCGGGGCACCTTTCATCTGGTGGATCACCGACCTTTCCAAGCATGACCCATACTTCATCACTCCCATCGTGATGGGAGCGACGATGGTGGCGCAGCAGAAGATGACGCCGGCGACAGGCGACCCAGCCCAGCGGAAAATGATGATGTTTCTGCCGGTGGTGTTCACGTTCTTTTTCCTGTGGGTGTCGAGCGGCTTGGCGATCTACTTCCTCTTCTCGAATGTCTTTGCGATGCTGTTCCAGGCGGTGCTGCAAAGGTTGCGCCCGGAGCTCGTGCCTGGGGCTGCAGGTGCGGCGCGCAGGGCAAAGGCCTAGACTGTTGGGTTTGCGTATGAGAGCCAAGCTCGATCCCGAATCCGTGACCAGTGAAGTGGAGGATTTCGTTCGAACTCTGGTGACCGGCTGCGGCCTGGAGCTGGAGGTGCGGGCAAACCTCGAGGGCAACAGTATCACCGTCAACCTGGCCGGTGGGGACGAAAGCTATCTGTTGGAAGACAGCGCGCGGTTGCTGTACGCGATCAACCACCTGGTCAACCAGGTTTTCTACCGGCGCTGCAACCGGGACTGCAGTTTCCTGGTGGATTGCGGCAACTATCGTGCCGACCGGACGGCCGAGTTGGAGCTGATGGCCAGGAAGGCGGCAGAACAGGTCCGCAGCACCGGAGTGAAGGTGGTATTACAGCCGATGCCGTCCACCGAACGGCGGGTGATCCATCTGGCTCTGGCCGGAGCGCCCGGGGTGCGGACGGTCAGCGAGGGAAACGGTCGGTACCGTCGCGTTCTGATTGTTCCTGCCTGAAGGGATGAGCCCCCCGCCGGTGCATCCGTTTGCTGGAGATCCCGATACGATTGTGGCGCCGGCATCACCGCCGGGGAAGGGAGCGGTGAGCCTGGTTCGCCTCAGTGGTCCCCAGGCGTTGGCGATTCTGGAAGGCTTGTCCGGCCGCATGCGGTCCGACTTCGAGGCTCGCCGGGCGACGGTGTGCCGGCTGGTGAAGGAAGGCCGCCCGCTGGACCAGGCTCTGGTGACGGTTTTTCCGGGGCCGCACAGTTATACCGGTGAGGACGTGGTGGAGATCTCCTGCCACGGGAGTCCCTGGATCGTGCGCGAGCTGGTGGCCGTCTGCGTGGCCCTGGGGGCGAGGGTGGCCGGCCCTGGGGAGTTTACCTGTCGGGCGTTTCTCAACGGCCGGATGGACCTGGTGCAGGCGGAGGCGGTCAACGACCTGATCCGCAGCGAAACGGCGTACCAGGCGGAAGCGGCTCGCCGCCAGCTTGAAGGTGACCTGTCTCGCCGGCTGGCCCCGATCCGGGAGGAAATGCTGGAGGTACTGAGTCACCTGGAGACGGCGGTGGAGTTCGTGGAGGAGGATGTCCGCCCGGACGATCGGGCGACGTTGGCGGAGCGGCTCAGGCGGACTCGGGAAGACGTTGCCGCGCTGGTTGCGGGCTGGCATACGGGAAAAGTGCTCAGGGAGGGCGCCCGGGTAGTGCTGGCGGGCCGGCCGAATGTCGGTAAGTCCAGCCTGTTCAATCGCTTAGTTCGTGAAGAGCGGGCTCTGGTGACGCCCTATCCAGGGACGACACGGGATGCGTTGAGGGAGTATCTGGATGTAGAGGGGGTCCCGGTGTGGCTGATGGATACCGCGGGGCTGCGAGGGGGAGACCTTGACGCCGTGGAGCGGCTGGGAGTCGAGCGATCGCGGGATGCGCTGCGGGGGGCGGATCTGGGGTTGCTGGTCTGCGACGGGTCGGAAGCCTGGCAGGCGGCGGACGGCGAGGCCTGGAGTGAGCTGGCGGAGAAGGTTCGGTACGTGGTGGTGGTGAACAAACTGGATCTTCCCCGGAGGATGCAGGTCCCGCCGGAGGTGACGGAGAGGGCGCAGGGGACGGTGGAGGTTTCGGCGCGTTCGGGGAGGGGCGTGGACGAGCTGGGACGGGTCATTGCCGCGTGCGTGGGTCCGGGGAGGGAGCTGGAGAACCAGGCGGCGGTGATCACCAACGCCCGCCACCGGGCTTGCCTGGAGCAGGCGGCGGCGGCTCTGGCGGCGGCGGCCGGTCGCCTGGAGGAGGGCTGGAGCGAGGAGTTTGCCGCCTACGAGCTGCGCCGGGGCCTGAATGCCTTGGGGGAACTCACGGGCACGGTGACGACCGACGAGCTCCTGGGGCGGATCTTCGCGGGCTTTTGCATCGGCAAGTAAGCTGTGTTCCACGTGGAACAGAACCGCCATGGCGGCGCCGGGGACGACGTGCAAAGATTGCGCGGATGCAACTCCAGCTAAGCGAGCAGGGCCTCGAAAAGGCGGTCCAGTTCTTCCGGTGAATGGTAGTGCAGGACAATGGAACCGGCGCCACCCCGCGACCGGATCTCCACTCTGGTCTGCCAGCGTTCCTCGAGGCGGCGTTCGGCCGCGGCCAGATTGGGATCACGGGGACCCTGCCGGCGGGACGGCTGTTCCCGGGCAAGAAGTTTCTGTACCCGGCGTTCGGTTTGGCGCACCGAGAGGCCCTGCCGGACGATCTCCCGGGCCAGGGCGTTCTGCTGGGCTGGAGAAAGGGGGAGCAGGGCCCGGGCGTGGCCCATCGACAGCTCACCACTGCTGACCATGGCCTGAATCGCTTTGGGCAGTTGCAGGAGGCGGAGCGTGTTGGCCACGGAGGCGCGGCTGCGGCCCACACTGGTGGCGACGGCTTCCTGGGTCATGCCGAACTGCTCGACCATCAACCGGTAGGCCTGCGCCTCCTCGATGGGGCTCAGGTCGTCCCGCTGGACGTTCTCGATCAGGGCGAGCTGGAGGGATTCGGGGTCGGAGACATCCTTCACGAGGGCCGGAATCCGTTCCAGCCCGGCGCGCTGCGAAGCACGCCAGCGCCGCTCGCCGGCGATGAGCTCATAGCCGTCGTCCACGGGCCGGACGACCACCGGCTGGAGCAGGCCCTTCTCCCGGATGGAGGCAGCCAGCTCCTCCAGTTTGGCATCGTCGAAAAGCACACGGGGCTGCATGGAATTGGGCCGAATCTGGTCCACGTCCAGCAGGCGAAAAGGCGAAGCGGGGGTTTCCGGCAGTAGGGCATCCAGCCCTTTGCCCAAAGCTTTGCGTTTGGTCACGGTGCAGAATCTCCAGCCAGTGCAGGGGGACGGCCAAAACCCGCAAGCAGTTCCCGGGCCAGGCGATTGTAGGCGTTACAGCCCGAGGAACGGGCGTCGTAGAGGAGAATCGGTCGGCCGAAACTGGGGGCTTCCGCCAGGCGGACGTTGCGCGGGATCACGGTGGCGAAGACGCGCTCGCCCAGATGCCGGCGGACGTCCTCACTGATCTGGGCGCAAAGATTCAGGCGGTCGTCATGCATGGTGAGCAGCACGCCCTCGATGGCGAGCTGGGGATTGAAGGACTGCCGCACCCGGGACAGGGTGGCCATGAGATCGGAGAGGCCTTCCAGAGCGAAATACTCGCACTGAATGGGAATCAGCAGGGAATCGGCGGCCACCAGCGCGTTGAGGGTGAGGATTCCCAGCGAGGGAGGGCAGTCCACGAAGATCACATCGAAGCGGTCCCGGATCGGCACCAGGCAGTGCCGGAGGCGGAACTCGCGCTGCTTCATCTCCAGGAGTTCCACCGTGGCCCCAGTCAGCTGGCAGTTGGCGGGGATGAGACGGAGATGATCGAGTTCTGTGGAGAGGATGGCGTCATCCGGCGGCAGATCGCCCAAGAGGACGTCGTAAACGGTGGCCGAAAGTGTGGCCTTGTCGAACCCCAGCCCGGAGGTGGTGTTCCCCTGGGGATCCAGATCCACCAGGAGGACCCGCAGATCCGCCGCAGCCACCGAGGCGGCGAGGTTGATGGCGGTCGTCGTCTTTCCCACGCCGCCCTTCTGATTGGCAATCGCGATGATGCGACCCATGGGAGGTGGGTAAGATACCACCACGGCACGACAGCCCGCCACCCCGGCCCGCGCCGGAGAAAGCCAAGGCCTGAAGCGCCGGGACGATTGAGGGGCAAAGGCCGTCAGAATGTTTCACGTGGAACATGCGCCGGTGGCTGGCAAACCGCCACCACCCGCCGGTCCGAAAGAGGAAAGAGTTCCTGGGAAACGCAACGCCATCCCGGCGGCAGGGGATCCCCGCCCGGACCGCGAAAGTGCACCAGCCGCACCCCGGCTTCCCCCAGGCGCCCCCACAGTGCCTCCCCCAGGCGCAGGGCCCGCAATGTCGCCACGTCAATCTCCCGCCACCCTGTCCAGGTCTCGGCGTCGCCCGCCACCCGGGCCGGTATTCCCAGCTCCCGGGACACCGTCTCCAGAAAGACCCGCTTCTTCAGATTCCGCTCCAGAAGCCACACGGACAGATCCTCGCGCCACAATGCCAGGGCGAGCCCGGGAAAGCCCGCGCCCGAGCCGATGTCGGCCAGACGGGCCGACTCAGCGACGAACCGGGACGCCCAGAAGGCCTCGGCGAAGTGCAGGCGCGCCAGCTCCTCATCGTCCGCCACTGAATGCAGGCTGATCCGTGCCGACCACTTCGCCAGCAGGTCCCGATAGCGGACCGCCTTTTCCAGCACCGGCGGGCGGAGATCCAGTCCAAGCTCGCGGCAGGCTTCAACCAGCGCCTTCCGGAAGCTCAAGGGCGGGCGCTCCGGGACAGGTAAATATTCAGGATGGAAACCGCCGCCGGAGTGATCCCCTTCGCACGGGCCGCCTGACCGAGTGTCCGCGGCTGAAGGCGTTCCAGCCGTTCGGCCATCTCCCGGGACAGCCCCGGGACAGCCCTGAAATCCATGCCGGGGGGGATCCGCCGCTCCTCCAGGGCGCGCACCCGCGCCACATCCCGCAACTGCATCTGGATGTAACCCTCGTAGCGCAGGTCATTATGGAGGCTGCGCACCTCCTCCCGCGAGAGCTCCCAGCCCAACGTCCGCAGAATCTCGCCCACCAGGCCGGGATCCGCTTCCGGCCGCCGGACAACCTGGTTGAGACTCTGACCGGGTGCGACTCCCCAGGCGGGAGGGAAGAGATCCAGCAGGGGTGATCCGGCAGCCAGCCGGACCTCCTCCAAGGCGCGGGAAGCCTCCTCCACCCGGGTCCAGCTTTCCTCCCAGCGACGGTAGCTGTCGGCATCAAGAAGTCCGGCCTCCAGGCCCTTGCGGGCCAGCCGCCGGGCCGCGTTGTCGATGCGCAACAGCAACCGGAACTCGGCACGGGAGGTGAACATGCGGTAAGGCTCGTCTACCCCGTGAGTCACCAGGTCGTCCACCAGAATCCCGATATAGGCCTCCGATCGGTGCAGAATCAACGGTTCGCGGCCCAGTGCCGAAAGGGCGGCATTGGCGCCCGCCACCAGCCCCTGTGCCGCCGCTTCCTCATAGCCGGTGGTCCCGTTGATCTGGCCGGCAAGGAACAGGCCTGCTACCCGGCGGGTTTCCAGGGTCAGCCCCAGTTCGGTCGGCTGGACGAAGTCGTACTCCACGGCATAGCCCGGTCTCAGCATCCGCGCCCGGTCCAGGCCGGGAATCGCTTCCAGCATCGCCTGCTGAACGTCCAGCGGCATGCTGGTCGACAGGCCGTTGACGTAGATCACGTCGGTATCCAGCCCCTCCGGCTCCAGAAACAGCTGGTGCCGCTCCCGATCCGCAAACTTGACGACCTTGTCTTCAATTGAGGGGCAATAGCGGGGACCGATCCCCTCGATGCGCCCTCCATAGAGGGGGCTGCGGTTCAGATTCTTCCGGATACACTCATGCACCGCCGGGTTGGTATAGGCCAGCCAGCAGTGACGCTGCTCCAGCAGTGGAGGGCCGGCCGAACGAAGCGAGAAATACGTGGGCTCGGTATCCCCCGGCTGAACCTCAAACCGGGAGAAATCGATGCTCCTGGCGTCCAGCCGCGGCGGTGTCCCGGTCTTCAGGCGACCCCTGGCAAAACCCATCTCCTGCAGAAAGCAAGCCAGCCGCAGCGACGGCTTCTCACCCGAGCGGCCGGCCAAAAAGCGCTGCTCGCCCACGTGACACAGGCCATTGAGGAACGTCCCCGTGGTCAGGACCACCGTCCGCGCCCGCAGGCGAGTACCGTCGGCCAACACCACCGCCTCCACCCGCGCGTTGCGCAGCCGGAGCTCCGCCACCTCGCCCTCGCACATCTCCAGTCGCGGCAGGCGCCCCAGACATGCCTGCATTTCCTCCCGATACCGCCGCTTGTCATTCTGGGTCCGGGGAGCCTGGACCGCCGGACCCCGGCTCCGGTTCAGCAGGCGGAACTGAATTGCGGTCCGGTCCGCCACCCAACCCATCAGGCCGCCCAGAACGTCGATCTCCCGCACCAGGTGGCCCTTGCCGATGCCTCCCACCGACGGATTGCAGGACATCTGCGCGACCATGGGCAAGTTGATGGTTACCAGCAGCGTCCGCGCCCCGATCCTGGCCGCCGCCGCCGCCGCCTCACAGCCCGCATGGCCGCCTCCGATCACGACAACGTCGTACTCAGCACTCACGCAGCCATTATAAGGTGCGGCCAGTTCGGCCCCGCCCCGGGAATCCATCTATAATGGGCGGATGTTTCTGCAGAGAAAGCGGCGCTTGACCGAGATGGTCAAGTGCGCCGGCTGAGCGTCCAAACTGGCACCGGGGGTGCTGGCGCGGATCCTGGCTGAAATGCCGGCGGTAACAGATCAGCGGGTTCTGGTCGGCTTCGATCATGCCGACGACGCCGCAGTCTATCTGCTGGAACCCGGGCGGGCCATCGTCCAGACCGTCGACTTCTTCACCCCGGTAGTGGACGATCCACGGGTTTATGGAAGAATCGCCGCCGCCAACGCGGTCAGCGACGTCTACGCCATGGGCGGCCGACCCCTGTTCGCGCTTTCCGTGCTGGCCTTCCCGGAAGGCGTGGTGGACGAATCGGTGGTTGTGGAGATTGTTCAGGGCGGGGCCGAAAAGCTGACAGAGGCCGGAATCCCGGTGGTGGGAGGCCACTCCGTCCAGGACCAGGAGCTGAAATTCGGATACTGCGTCACCGGGGAAGTGAATCCGGACCGCCTGTGGACCAACGCGGGAGCCCGGGCCGGGGATGCCCTGATCCTCACCAAGCCCATCGGCACCGGGATCATCACCACCGGGGTCAAGTTCGGGAAAACGCCCGCCGACGTCCTGCAGCAGGCCGTCGCGGTGATGGAGAAACTGAATCGTACGGCGGCCGAAACCCTGGCCGACTTTGAAGTCCACGCCGCCACTGACATCACGGGCTGCGGACTGGCCGGACACGCCTGGGAGATGGCGCGCGCCAGCTGCTCTACCCTGAGTTTCGACGCGCGGCTGGTGCCGGTGCTGCCGGGCGCCCCGGAACTGGCGCGCAAGGGGATGCTGCCGGGTGGCATCCAGTCCAATCGGACTTTCGTGGGCGACCACGTGAGCTGGAGCGGCGTCTCGGAAATCCTGCAGCAGATCCTGTTCGATCCGCAGACCTCCGGCGGTCTGCTGGTCTGCTGTGCCTCTGCCCAGGCGACGGCCGCGGTGGAAGCACTGCGCGGGAAAGGTGTCCAAGCCGTCCTGGTGGGCGAGGTCAAGCCCGGGGTGAGCGGGGCGGGACGCCTCGAGTTCCGGGCCTGAGTTTCATTCCGGGCTGATTCTCAGGTCGCGGAGGAAACATTCGTCCTGGCTCGTCAGCTCCAGCTTGGTGGCGGAAACCTGATGCGGCTCCTCGTCGGAGTCGTGGCGGCGGCTGAAGCCCACGGTCGCTTCGATGATCAGGAAGACA
This sequence comes from uncultured Acidobacteriota bacterium, assembly GCA_964524795.1. GTDB lineage: Bacteria > Acidobacteriota > UBA6911 > RPQK01 > JAPXNP01 > CAZGEH01. Next base: position 608,466 of record CAZGEH010000002.1, on the reverse strand, counting down.
TCATAACCGCGTTCGCGAATGTCATGGATGATCGCCCCCACCTGCGGGGAATCCGCCAGCGCCTCGTTGATCGCCGCTTCCAGTTGCTTTCGATGATCTCTCAGCTCGTCGTCGGTCATTGGACGCCTCCCCCGGGCTTTGCTACCATCCCTGAACCGGAACCCGCGAGAGCCGCCCTCATGATAGCAGAGTCCTGAAGCATCGGGGGAGGAGATGGATCGCCGAAAACCCACACCAAGCCGGCAGCGCCGACCCTTCTACAGCCCCGGAGACCTTGCCGGCTGGGACTACCGCCGACATTCAGGCGACCCGGGAACCCCACCCTATGCCCGGGGTATCAGGCCGAATGGCTATCGGAAACGCCTGTGGACGATGCGCCAATACGCCGGTTTCGGCAGCGCGGAAGACACAAACCGGCGTTTCCGCCTGCTTCTGGAGCGCGGCATCACCGGACTCTCCGTCGCCTTCGACTTACCGACCCAGCTCGGGTTGGATTCGGACCACCCCTTGGCGCAAGGCGAGGTGGGACGGGTGGGAGTGGCAATCAACCACCTCGATGACCTGGACCTGCTGTTTCGGGAGATCCCCCTTGACGAGGTTTCGGTCTCCATGACCATCAACGCCACCGCGCCGGTCCTGTTAGCCCTGTACCTGGCGCTGGCCCGGCGCCGGGGCGTACCGTGGGAAAAACTGCGGGGCACCGTCCAGAATGACATCCTGAAGGAATACCTCGCCCGGGGCACCTACATCTACCCCCCGGTACCCTCCATGCGGCTGACCACCGACCTCATCGCCTTCTGTGTGGAGGAGGTTCCCCAGTGGAATCCCATTTCGGTCAGCGGCTACCACCTCCGGGAGGCCGGTTGCACAGCGGCCCAGGAGCTGGCCTTCACCATGAGCCATGCCGAGGCTTACCTGGAGGCGGCGGTGGCCGCCGGCGTGCCGGCGACGGAAGCGGCCCGGCGATTCAGCTTCTTCTTCGCGGTTCACAACGAGTTCCTCGAAGAAGTGGCCAAGTTCCGCGCCGCGCGCCGCCTGTGGTCCGAATTGCTCCAAACGAGGTTCCTGGTGGAAGACAGCCGGGCTCGAGCTCTTCGGTTCCATGCCCAGACCGCCGGCAGCACCCTGACCGCCCAGCAGCCGGACAACAATCTTGTCCGGGTCACCTTCCAGGCCCTGGCAGCGGTCCTCGGGGGCGCCCAGTCCCTGCATACCAACGCGCGCGATGAGGCCTGGTCGCTGCCGGCACCCGATTCCGCCACGCTGGCCCTTCGCACGCAACAAATCCTCGCCTATGAAACCGGCGTGACCGCCGTTGCCGACCCCCTCGGCGGGAGCTGGTGCATCGAGAGGTTGACCCAGGATCTGGTGGAGGAAGCAGCCGGGCTGATGGGAGAAATCCGCAGCCGCGGCGGAGTCGTGGCCGCACTGGAAAGCGGATTCCAGCAATCCCTGATCGAACAGGGCGCTTACGAGACCCAACTGGCCCAGGAATCCGCAGAGCTGGCTGTCGTGGGAGTGAACTGCTTTCTTCAACCGGAAGAATCGCCGCCCTCCGTGGCCAGACTTGATCAGGACCTCGAACGGCGCCGCAGGGCGGAGCTGCGGGCATGGAAAACGCGCCGCCGCCGCGCGGTTGTGGAGGCCAGCCTGGAGGAGATACGGCTGACGGCGCAGAAGGCCGGAAACATCATGCCGGTCCTGTTGCAGGTCGTGGAGGCGGGAGCAACCGTCGGCGAGATCTCAGGGGTACTGCGGGAAGTGTTTGGTGAACACGGGGAACAGCCGTTCTGAACTGTTGGTGATCCGGAGCCTCACGGTGGCCTATCCGTTGCGGGACCGACTCGTTCCCGTATTCCGGAATTGCCAGCTTTCGCTCACTCGCGGTGAGATCTTGGGTCTGGCCGGGCCGTCAGGTTCCGGCAAGACCACGCTGGCTCTGGCGATCCTCCGGCTGCTTCCCCCCGTCGCCATCCTGGCGGGGGAGATCCATTACATGGGCGTGAATCTGCTGGCTCTCGACGAGAAAGACCTCCGCGCCTACCGGGGAAGACGCATCGGGCTGGCCTTCCAGGAACCGGAAAGCGTGTTCAATCCCCTGATCCCAGTCGGACGCCAGCTTGCGGAGGTCCTGCGCTGCCATTTTGGAATGACTCGCCGGACCGCCCTCGACGAAGCCGCGTCGGCACTGGCGGAGATGGGAATCCTCCAGCCCCGGCGAATCCTGGGAGCCTATCCCCGGCAATTGTCGGTCGGGGAGCTGCAGCGAGTTCAACTGGCTGGAGCCTTGGCATGCCATCCCGAACTCCTGATCTGTGACGAGCCGACAGCGGCAGTGGATGCGCGCAACCGCCTGCGGCTGCTGGAGCGGCTGGCGGAGCTCCGGCGACAGCGCAACCTCAGCCTTTTGGTAATCTCACACGACCGGCGGGTTCTGGACTGTCTGGCGGACCGGACCGAGTTCATGCCAGAGGCCGACCGCAGGGAGGAACCGAAGTGATCCTCCTCAGCGTGCGGAATCTGGTCAAGATGTTTCCCGTAAAGGGTTCCCGCCCGCTGACTGCTGTGGACAACGTCAGCTTTGATCTGCCGGCGAACGCCGCTCTCGCCGTCATCGGCGACTCCGGTGCAGGCAAGTCCACCCTGGCCCGCTGCCTGGTTCGGCTGCTGGATCCCACGGCCGGTGAAATCCGCCTCCTCGGCGTGGACTGGCTCCGCCTGCGGGGCCGGGGGTTGCGGCGCCACCGCCGCTGGATCCAGATGGTCTTCCAGGATCCGCGGCTGTCCCTGAACCCTTATCGGACCGTGCTGGAACACGTGGAGGAGCCGTTAGTCGTTCATGACCGCCTGCCGCGGAGCGTCCGGCGGGAAGCAGCCCTGGAAATGCTGCGCCGGGTGGGTTTGGAAACCGCGCTGGCGGATCGGTATCCCGACCAGTTGTCCGGCGGACAGCGGCAACGGGTGGCAATCGCGCGAGCCGCCATCCTTCGCCCCAAAGTGCTGCTTGCCGACGAACCCACCGCCTCGCTGGACGCCGCCAGTCAGGGAGCTGTACTGGACCTCCTCGGGACCCTGGGCTCCGGCAACTGCCAAGGTCTGGTGGTCATCACCCACGACCTGGAAGTGGCCCGCCGCCTGTGCGACCGCGCGCTGGTGATGCAGGCTGGACGGGCCGTCGAAGGGGGACCCATGGAAGAAGTCCTTGGCAATCCTCTCCACCCTGCCACCCAGGCTCTGGTGGCGGCCGCGGGAATCGTTACGGGCGGAAGCCGATCCCCGCGGACCGCTCCGGAAGTCCAGCATTGGGCTGTCGAGGAAACCGGCTGAAGGAGGCAGGCTCAGGCACTGGCTGCCGAGACCTGCTCGACGCGCGGTTGGATCCGGCGGTCGCTGTGAATTCGCCCGTCCAGTAACTGGATGACGCGGTGGGCGTGCTGCGCGATCTCGGCCTCATGGGTCACCAGGATGATGGTGTTGCCACGGTCATGGAGCTTCTGGAACAGCGCCATGATCTCCCGCCCTGTCTTCGAATCCAGGTTGCCGGTCGGCTCGTCAGCGAGGATGATGGACGGCCGGTTGACCAGTGCCCGGGCAATCGCCACCCGCTGGCGCTGACCGCCGGAAAGCTCGCTCGGCCGGTGAAGCATACGGTGTCCCAGCTCCACCTCCTCGATGGTCTTCTTGGCCCGTTCCCGTCTCTCCGCTGCGGGAACTCCGGCATAGATCAGCGGCAACTCCACGTTCTGCAGGGCAGTCGCCCGAGGCAGCAGGTTGAAGGTCTGAAAGACGAATCCGATCTCGCGGTTACGGATGTATGCCAGCTCGTCGTCGTCCATGTCGCTGACCAGCTTGCCGTTGAGGTAATAGCGTCCGCGGCTCGGGGTATCCAGGCACCCAATGAGATTCATCAGGGTGGACTTTCCTGATCCGGAAGGCCCCATGATGGCCACATACTCGTTGCGGTGGATCTCGAAGGAGATGCCCTGCAGGGCGTGAATCTCCTCGGAACCCATCTGATAGGTTTTCCACAGATCCTCAGTTCGGATCAACGGCTCGGACACGGACTTCCCCTTTCACTAGCTCTGGCCGCTCTTCTCAATCTTGACGGCGTCTCCATCAGCCAGCGTACGCAGTGTCTTGTAGCTGCCGGTGACGATCGTGTCACCCTCTTCCAGCCCCGACAACACCTCGATTTCGGTGCTGCCGAGAATTCCCGTCTTCACCTCCACGAAAACGGCCTTTCCGTCGACAACCTTGAAGACGCCCTCGAACTCCTTCTTCCTGTTCGGGCCCCGCGGTCCGGACTGACTGTCGGCGGAAACCTTTTCCGGCCCGTTCCGGTCTTTCGGCTGCTTGCGCAGCAATCCGCCGGACTCATCCGTCTCGAACTCCCGCATGGTGAGTGCCTGGATCGGGATCGCCAGCACATTCTGGCGGGTGGCGGTTGTGATCTCGCCGGTGCAGCTCAGCCCCGGCCGCAGCACCGCAGGCGGATCGTCAAGCTGAACGATGACCTTGAAGTCCTTGGCCTCTTGGGTGGTGGCGGTAGGGATGGCGGAATTGCCGATCTCCGTTACCGTCCCCCTGAGAGGAGTGTTGGGCAGGGCATCCACCTTCACCACGGCCGGCTGACCCAGCGCCAGGTCCACAATATCGGTCTCATCCACCTTGAGCTCGGCTTCGATCACCGACAGATCCGCAATCACCATCAAGGTTGCGGCCGGATTGTTCAGAGTGCCCGGCACCGCCCGCTCCCCCACCTCCACGTTGAGCTGGGTGATGACTCCATCCAAAGGCGAGCGGATGACGGTCTTGCTGAGAAGGTCGTGGCTGCGCCGCAGGAATGCCTGCTGTTGCAGGACCCGGTTGCGGGCACCTTCCAACGCGATCTCCGACTGCTCCAGAACAACCTTGCTGACCTGGTACTGGGCCTTGGCCTGCTCCAGACGGACGCGGGCGGTCTCCAGGGCGCTTTCCGCGTTGACGAGGTCGTTCTTGGCAGCTTCGTATGCGTCCTGCGAGATCAGGTTATCCTCGTAAAGACCCTGCTTGCGCTCGAAGGTGGCCTTGGCGAGAGCGTGATTTTGGCGGGCCCGCTCCAACTCGACCTCGGCCACCCGGACCGATGCCAGCTCCCGGTCCACATTCGTCCGCTGGATGGCAATCTGGGCCTCCTGATTGCGGACCTCCGACTGGGTGGCTGCCAGAACCGCCTCCTGGGCCTTGGCGTCCGCCTCGGTCTGAACCGGATCGATCTTCAGCAACAGGCTGCCCTTCTGGACCACGTCGCCTTCTTTCACAAACAGTTCGGTAATCACCCCGCTGATCTCAGCCTGAAGCTCCACATAATTCTTGGGTTTGATCTCACCGGTGGCCGTGACCACGGCCACCAGCTCCGATCGGCGCTCCACCTTGCCAAATTCCACAGGCACCAGGTCCTGGCGCCGAAGTGTCGTGCTGAGTGTAATCACGGCGCCAAGGACCGCAACCACGCCAACAGCAACAACGATCTTCTTTCCTCTGGCGCTGAGAGCCATCGATGCACCTCTTTCCTGTACGAACGAGTCTAGCGAAAAGTTCTTAACCCGGCCAAACCGGCTGTCTTACGCACCCGGGCCGGTCCATATTCCAAACGTTTGGTGTGTCGCAGCGTTTCAGAGTACAGTGACGCCACATGATCAGTTACGCGGAAGCCCTGCGGCTGACACTCTCCGCAGTGCCGGAGCCCTCCGCCGAGTCCTGCCGGCTGCAGGAGTGCGCCGGAAAGGTCCTCGCCGAGGAGATCCGTGCCGACCATGACGTGCCCCCGTTTACACGCGCCCTGATGGACGGGTTTGCCTTGCGTTCCCAGGACCTCGCCCGGGGCTGGAGACGCCTGCGCGTGATCGGGGAGGTCGCAGCCGGCGGCCCTCCGCCGCCGCGGCCCATTGGGCCCGGGGAATGCTTGCGGATCATGACGGGGGCCCCGCTGCCCGATGGCGCCGATGCGGTGCAGATCAGGGAGGAGACCGAGTCTCTCTCCGAAGTGGAGGTCGTCATTCACGGGACGGTCGCCCCTGGTGCCAACCTCCTGCCCGCCGGATCTGAGATCCCGCGCGGCACAGTCGTTTTGAAGACCGGTCAAAAACTGGGTTCCCCCCAGCTTGCTCTGCTGGCCACACTGGGAAAGGATCACATCCTCACCTGGCAGCCCCCGTCGCTGAAGGTGATCTCGACCGGCGACGAGCTGGTCAGTCCGGGTCAGCCCCTGAGCGGGGCCCAGGTCTATGACAGCAATGGACTGATGCTGGCGGCACGGGCGAAAGAACTCGGAATCCCAGTTTGCCGGTGGGAACATGTCGGTGACGACCCTTCCGCGATGCGCCGCCTCCTGGAAGGCGGGGAGGAGGACCTGCTGATCTGGACTGGAGGGGTGTCCGCCGGCGATCGCGATTATGTGCACCGGATGGTGGCCGAGGCCGGATTTGAAATTGTTTTCCACAAGGTCCGCATCAAGCCGGGAAAGCCGGTCCTGTTGGCCCGCCAGGGACGCCGCCTCGTCTTCGGCCTGCCCGGAAACCCCGTCTCGGCGGCGGTGACCTTCGAGCTGTTTGTCCGCACGGCGGTCCGCCGCTGGATGGGGTTTCGGGCCTGTACATTGCCTGAGACCAAGGCCAGGCTTGTGGAGCCGTTGCAGCAGCGTCCCGGGAGGCTCTTTTTCCGGCCGGGCATCCTTCGCGCGGGCAAGGAGGAGGGATGGCAGGTGCGCCCCACCGGCTGGGTATCGTCCGCCGACCTGCAAGCCTATGCTGCCGCCAACTGCCTGATCCAGGTTCCGGCGGAGGCGGCCGACCTGGCGGCTGGAGCCATTGTCCGGGTCTCGGTGCTGGACGCGGCGGCGGGTGCAGGGGAACTTTTGTGGCAGCCTGCAGATGAGGGCGGCGAGTCGCCCGGGCAGGAGTGACGGGGGCATGGCGAAACGTTTCTCGCATTTGGATCCAGCAGGGCGTGCCCGGATGGTGGATGTGAGCGGCAAGCCCGAAACGAAGCGACTGGCTCGGGCCGAGGCGAAGGTCTGGGTATCCCTCGCGGTGGTCGAGGCTGTCACGGCGCTGGCGCTGCCGAAAGGAAATCCGTTCGAAGTGGCGCGGATGGCAGGCATCCTGGCCGCCAAACGTACCTCCGACCTGATACCGCTGTGCCATCCCCTCCAGCTCGACTTTGTGGACGTTCAGATTCGCCTGGAAGCAGACCACTTTCATGTGGAGTCAGAAGTCATCTGCCGTCGGGCCACCGGAGTCGAGATGGAAGCATTGGCGGCAGTGACATTGGCCGCTCTGACGCTTTACGACATGTGCAAAGCGGTGGATTCGGCCATGAGAATCGGCGATATCCGCCTGGCCGAGAAACGCAAGTTGCCGCTCACCCTGGAGGGCAAGGCCGGCCGGGAGGAAAGTTCCGCGAGCGGTCAGCGGGACGAAGGAAGCGGCGCATAATAGCCTCGACGCGTGCTGACCGCCACGCCTCCCCGGGCGACCTGCACTTCAATCTCCCGCCAGGTGCCGTCGCGGTTCTGATTGCTGGGGATATAGGACAGGTAGTATTGGTTCTTGAGTTCTTCAGCCACCTGGGCGTAGATCTCTTCGAGCCGGCCGAAAGCCCGTGTATCCAGCACCCGCCCGCCGGTGAGGCTCGCTAGGCGGTTCAACGCCCGCTTCCTTTCCAGAATGTAATCGTCCTGCAGCACCTTGGGCACCAGTCGGGCCTGGGCCTGCAGCTCCTGGCGAATCGCGATCGCCTGCGCCCAGTACTCTTCCAGCTTGGACACGACGTAAACCATGGTGTCCGAGCGCAGAGCCAGGTCGACCGCCTCCTCAAAGGAAACGGTGCTGCCGGTATCGATGCCATCGGTCAGCAGGATCACCGCTGTTTTCCCCTCGACGTCCCGCAAGAGGTCATCGAAGGTGACATAGATCGCGTCGTTGAGGGCCGTATTGCCGCGGGCGTAGATGCTTTCCAGCGCCAGCTGGATGTCCTCCAGCTTGTTCGTCCAGTTCAGGATGAGCCGGGGCTGGTGGTTGAAGGTAATGATCGCCACCTGGTCCTCTGGACTCAGGCTCTTGGCGAACAGCAACGCCGCGTGGCGAATGTCGGCCTGGGTATAGGTCGTCGACCCGCTGATATCGATGAGCAGCACAACGCGGACAGGCACCCGCTCGCGGTAGAAATTGACCACCTTCTGGAGGTGACCGTCCTCGAAGACCGCAAAGTCGTTTACCGTCAGGTCCCGGACAAAACCGTTCGGACCCCGGACATTGACCGAGAGAAAGACCTGGTTGACGGCTACCCCGATCCGGAAGCCCTCATCGCTGGGAGATGTCTGGTCGGCGACGGCCGGTGGTTGGCCCTGGTTGGGGTCGGGGGGCGAGTCAGGCGGCTGGACCGGGGCCCCCAGCAGGATCAGAGACATGAGCAGTGGCACCACTGTACCAGTATAGCCCGCCCGGCGCGGGGCCGGTCTCCGGCCACGTTCGTGAAGCGGTACAGGTTGATGGCGCCGAGAGCTGCCGCTCAATCCGGCCGGCGGGGGTCGGGCATGATCAGCCGTACCGCCCGGTCATAGAACAGATAGTCCCAGGCCCAGTTGATCAGCACCAGCAGGCGGTTGCGGAAACCGATCAACTGGATCAGGTGCACCACCAGCCAGAGAACCCAGGCGGCGAAACCGTGGAATCGGAAACGTCCGAGGCGGGCGACGGCGGCATTGCGCCCGATGGTGGCCAGGGAACCCGGGTCCCGGTACACAAAGGACTCCAGCGGTTTCCCGCTCAACAGCCGTCTCAGGTTGGCGGCGGTCAGCCGCGCCTGCTGGAGGGCGACCGGCGCCATCATGGGCAGTTGACGCTCCAGGGGTTTGACGGCGGCCGCGTCGCCGATGACGAAGACCTCGGGGTGGGAAGCGAGCTGCAGAGTGGGCTCAACGATGATCCTGCCGTTTCGGGTGAGCGGGACCCCCAGGGTTTCCGCGATTGCCGCCGCCCGCACGCCGGCCGCCCAGATCAAGGTTCCTGCCGGAATGCGCTCGCCTCCCGCCAGATGGATCTCGCCGTCGCGATAAGCACTTACCGCCGCCCCGGTCCGCACGGTAACGTGTTTTCGCAACAGCTCCCGCCGGGCTTCTTCCTGCAGCTCAGCCGGGAAACCGGTCAGGATCTGGTGAGAAGCTTCGAGCAGGAGAATCCGGGTGTCGTCCAGGTTGAAACCCCGGAAATCCCGGGCGAGCACCAGCCGCACCAGCTCCGCCAGGGCTCCCGCGCACTCGACGCCGGTGGGGCCGCCCCCTGCCACCGCCAGGGTGAGCATGGCGGATCTTCGGCGCGGGTCAGGTTCCCAAACCGCCAGCTCGAACATCCTCAGGATATGGTTGCGGATGGCGGTGGCTTCGTGGATGTCCTTGAGGCCGAAGCTGTTGCGGGCGATGGACTCAAGGCCGAAATAGCTGGTTTCGCTGCCGACCGCCAGGATGAGATAGTCATAGTGCAGCGTTCCCAGAGAGGTTTCGAGCCGCCGTCCGGCCAGGTCGACCCGCCGGACCTCGGCCATGCAGAAAGAGAGATTGTGTTGGCGCCGCAGGATGGACCGCACCGGGTGGGCGATATCTGAGGGCGACAGGCCCGCTGTGGCCACCTGGTAGAGCAGCGGCTGGAAGAGATGGTAATTGCGGCGGTCCAGCAACAGAACCCGGACCGGGTCGCGGCGCAACAGCCGGGCCAGCTTGAGGCCGCCGAATCCCGCGCCGACGATGACCACCAGCGGCCGGTGGTCGGGTGGGGGAATGGGGACCGTCAATGCGGCTCCGACGGCGTCACGACTCACCGTTTTCAGCCAGCGCCTCGGCGCAGAGGCCGGGCCCGATGTTGAACCCGGCGTCGACGTAGTGAATCTCTCCCGTCACCCCCGACGAAAGATCCGAGAGCAGATAAAGCGCACTGTTCCCCACGTCCTCGGTGGTGACGTTGCGGCCCAGCGGTGTCGCCTTCTCATAGCTGTCGAGAATGCTGCGGAAGCCGGCGATCCCGGCGGCTGCCAGAGTTCGGATCGGCCCGGCGGAGATGCCGTTAACCCGGATGCCATCCGGTCCGAGGTCGGCCGCCAGGTACCGGACGGCGGCCTCCAACGCCGCCTTGGCGACGCCCATCACGTTGTAGTTCGGCATGGCGCGGACCGAGCCGATGTAGGTCAGCGTCAGAATAGAGCCGCCTGCCGGCATCAACGGCGCCGCCCTTCGCGCCAGGGCCACGAGCGAATAGCAGGAGACATCCAATGCCAAATGGAAATCGGATCTCGAGGTTTCACAGAACCGAGACCGGAGACTGGTCTTGTTCGCAAAAGCGATGGAATGCACCAGGAAATCCAGTCTTCCCCAACAGGCGCGGACCTTCTCAAAAAACCCGTCGATCTGCACGTCGCTCGTCACGTCGAGAGGTTCGATGAGCCGGGCTTGCAAGGACTCCGCCAAGGGACGTACCCGGCGTTCCAGGGGCTCGCCCAGATAGTTGAAACCGAGTTCCGCCCCGTGGGCCGCCGCCACCCGGGCGATTCCCCAGGCGATGGACTTCTCATTGGCCACGCCGAGGATCAGCCCTTTCTTACCCTCCAGCAATCCCATATCGGCTCCTGATTCACCGCTGCGCCAGCAATTCGTTGACCTTCGCCATGACCTCAAAAGCATCGGCCACGTAGAGGACATCGGCCTTACCCTGCGCCCAGCCGCAGTTCGGGTCGATGTTGATGGCACGGCGTTCGTTGATAAAACGCCATCCTACAACGTGGGGCTCTTCGCCGTGGCAGCAGGCGGCCAAACCCTTTGGGTGTCTCGGACTCGAGCCGGTCTGCCCGACTTGGTTGAGGTGGGTCATGAAAGAGAGAACTTTCTGTCCCTCGCTGTTGAGATCCACCATGGATTTGCTGCCCCCCAGCGAAGCTTGGGACAGCCGGAGGAATTCGAGAATCAACTGCTCGGCTTCCGCGAGGTGATGCTGTCCGTCGCGCTGCTTCTTGGTCCACCCGGCTCCGGCGACGAACAGCAGGTCGGCGTCGGGGCGGATCGTCTGCTGGGCCGCCGGCGGCTCCTTGACCGCCTCCACGTGTGTGCGGCTCGGCGAGTCGGTGACCATCACCTTCGTCACGTCAGCGCTGCCGGGCTGGAGTTCGGCTGCAGGGCACACGCCCGGGTCCACCGCCAGCAGCCAGGGTCTCCGCGTCCGGGACAGGACGCCTTTCATGCGCTGCCGGTAGTACCAGCGGGTCACCGCCAGTTCACCCGATTCCAACCGCCATCCGCAGACGTGGGTGTCCACCGCCCCGCCCAGCCGGTATGCCGCCCCGGCCAGGACCCGGCTCCAGCGGGAAGTGCCGGAGACGACCACAAACGCAGGCTGGGCGCTGCGGCACAGCGCCTCCGCAGCGGCGGCGTCCGAGTGGTAGCGGCCATTGGCATAGGGGTCACCCTCCACCGCCAGGAAGCGGGAGACGCCGGTTCCGGCCAGACTGGCCGCGGCTGCCTCGACTCCGGTACCCACCAGGCCTGTGGTCAGGGGTAAACCAGTCAGGCCGGCAATTTCACGGGCGGCGGTCAAACCCTCAAGGGCAGGCCGGGTAAACTTTCCATCAGCCGTATGTGCAAGGTAGAGGACGCATCCCATGGCTTTCTCCTCGTTCTAGCGGATCCACTCGACGATGTCGCGGGCTATGGCTTCAGCCGGGACATCCTTGACCACCCTGGTGTGCCGCCGTTGTTCCGGCTGCTCAACGGCAAGGTACCTTATTCCTTCGCCTTTCAACGGGGCGGGACGGGCCCGCTGCAACGCGGGCATGACACCCCGCATGTTCTGCATGCCAACCTGGGGGTTGTTGGGAGGCTCCGGAAGATGGCCGGTGGCCCAGCCCACGACTACCGGCGGCGCCGAGCAGATGGAGAGCTGGTGTCTGCCCCCTTCGATGCGCTCCAGGATATGGAGTCCATCGCCCTGCACCCGCAGCTCGTCGACTCCCTGGAACTGTTCCCGGATTCCCAGGCGCTCGCCCACAATCTGGAGAGTGACCCCCGCCCCGCGCGCGGCCGATTCCCAGCCGCCGAACAACAACAGGCGCTCCCGGTCGAGACCGGAAATCGCTTCGATGGCCGCTGCCAGATGTTCGGCGGTCTCGGCGGCGTCAGTGAAACCTCCGCAGGGTCCGTCCAGGGCCACCAGCTCGAAGGGGACCTTCTGGGCCACGGTCATCATGAGTTGTTGGAGCTTGTTCTTCGGAGCCAGGGCGACCAGCCACACTCTGCTTCCGGCATGGGTCCGGGCCAGATTCGCGGCTTCATAAAGGGCATGGGCCGCCCATGGGTCCAAGACGGAAGGCAGCATGGCTTCGTTCCTGAGAGCCGGGCCGGACGGCCCCAGCAACGGCTCCAGCGCTTGCAGCGGATCAGGAACCAGGCTGCCGCACACGACAATGTGAAACGCTTGCATCGACATATCCCCCCGCTTGTCGGTGAATCGTTCCTGGGCTAGTTCTCGGCGGAATGCAAACCACCCGTTCCGGCCCGGAACTCGATGTTGGAGAGGCGTCCGTGCACCGGCTCTGAGCAATTCCAGAGACAGACGCCGCAGTGTACACATTTCTCCCGGTCGAAACGGACTCCGGCTTCCAGGTCCCGCTGGAGGGCCTGCCCGGAGCACAGCTCGACACAGACCTTCGCCCCGCAGCGCCGGCAGACCTCGGGATACAGGAAGACCACATGATCGGCATAGCCGGCCGGGGCCTGGACTTTGCCGCCCAGCAGGAGAGCATCCTGTTGGGAAACCAGGAGCTTGCCGTCGTAGGGGATGGGCGGCCAGCCGGCGCGGTCCATCAGCCGGTCGTGCAAAGGCTGGGCGGTTCTATCGCACTCCTGGCGGATCTGCTCCAGTTCCGCAGCCGGGATCCTGCCGTCATAAAATTCGGCGAGGTCCGGCATCCGTTTGCGCGGGGCGGACAAAGTGATACGGCCGTTGGTCAGGCCGGCCAGGCCCATTCCCAGCATGCCCCACAGGAAGCTGCGCTGGAACCCATCCCGAGCACGTTCGGCGACCCGGCCTTCCCGTTCCACCCAGCTGGCTCTCCGGCGCCGCACGTAAGTCGCCTCGAGGTTCTCTCGAGTGAAGGGACGGCCTGAAGCCAGCAGCTCCTGCACAGCTTCCGCCAGTTGGACACCGGTCGTCCAGGCCTCATCAACCCCGGAGCCGGTCAAAACATTGGTGCTCCCTGAGCCCTCGCCGATTCGTGCCCAGCCGTCACCCACCAGCCACGGTTCGCCCTTTCGGCCCGACTCCTGCAATGACTTGGCTCCCCAGGAACGAAGGCGTCCGCCCTGCAAAAACCGCCAGAAGAAGGGATGGAGCATCCAGTGTTGCAAGTAGCGGTACGAGGTTCGGGCCGGGCTCTGGAACCACGAAGGAACAAAAATCCCCAGGGAAACGAGCTGGGGGCTGTGAACATACAGAAAGCCAAAGATTTCCGGCTCCGGGTAGCCGAACGTGTGGTAGATGGTGCCGCCTTCCAGGCCGGAGTCTTCCGGGAGATCGACCACCATCTTGGTACCCACCGCCCATTCCATCTGCTCGTGTCCGGGAGGCATCCCAAAGTGCTCGTCCAGTCGGCGCCCCACGGCCCCCACGGGGCCGTCGCCCACAACGGTCAGGGCGGCATGGACATCCATGCCCGGCATGAAGCCGTCCGCGGGAAGTCCCTGGCGGTCGGTTCCCTGGTCGACCAGGCGGACCCCTACCACACGGTTCCCGTCGATCAGGGGTTCCTTGACCGGAGAACCCGGCCAGATCACGGCGGCGCCAGATCCCATGACTGCGTTGCCGACCCACTGGTTAAACTGCCCGATGGACAGAATCAGGCCGCCCTCCTTCCGCAGGAAAGGCGGAATCCAGGGAAGTTCCCAGGCGTGGTGCCGGACGCGGCCGGCTGCCCGCAGCAGCCGGTCGGCCAGCCGCAGGGAGGTCGGGCGGCGGCTGGCGCCCACCGGATCCAACAGGTAAACGACATGTTCGTGTTTGATCTCGGCCGCCATGTGGACCTGGGCGGGGTTGAAATCGGGCAAACTGGTTTTCAGGCCGCGGGCCCGCGTAGCCACGCCTGAAACCCCGAAAGCGATGTCGTCGGCCCGCTCGTAGCAGGCGATTTGAAGCGGCATGCCTGCGGCGACGGTACTCTGCAGACGGGGTGTGCCGTCTTCCCGGTACAAGCCGCGGGCCAGAGTCGTCAGAAAACCGCCCATGGCAGGCCCAAATCCCACGCAGGCGATGTCCACCGCGAAACCCTGCCGGGGAACGGCCAAAGGCTCGATTTCAGGCGCCGTTTCCATCATGGGGTGTCAAACGGGGTAATCCAGCACCTCGGGAATCATCACCGAGACCAGTGCGTTTGCCGCCCGGTCCTTGGCCAGTCGACTCCCTGTAAGGCAACCATCCAGCTTGGTCCGGCGGCGCATGAATTCTTCGTAGCCGTCGAAGCGGACGCAAGGACCTGCCTTGCGCCGCTGGATGGCTTCGTCCGCGAGGTCGCTGTAGGCGGGCGCCACACCGGAAATGCCCGGGATCAAAGCTTCCAGGCTCTCCAGTTCGGCCGGGCTGTAACAGCCGCCACAGCCGGCCTCATCCCAGGCAGGGTGGCGGTTGTAGCCGAAGACCAGCTCAGCGCAGATCCGGGCAGCCTCCCCTGCCGACGAGGCGGTCTGGACATGGCAGAGGTCGGTGAAGAAGTTGACGAAACCCGTCAGCGTCTCCGCCCGGACGGGATCTTCGCGGCAGCGGCGGTCCAACTCGACGACGTCAAGAATCTGGAAACGGGCGGCGAGCAGCCAACACAGGGCGTCCGCCAACGGGAAGGTGACACCCTGTCGCTGGCCGCGAAACAGCGGGTTGTTGTCGGCGTCCCTGGCTTGCTGGAGGTGCTGCAGAGTCCACAGCCAGAGTTCCATCGCCGACGCCAGGGCGCAGGCTCCCGTGCCGGGCCGTGCCCCGGCAATCTGCCGCATCTCCCGGATCCAGCGGCGAAACTGGGCCAGGAAGAGCTCAGAGGTCATAGTGACCGACAATTGGCGCCGCTGGACGGCTTCGGGACCCTCATAAGTCGCCTCGAGCTGTGCGTCCATCCACTTCTGGCCGAGGAAGCCGGGGCAGTCCTCGGTGATACCGTACCCGCCCATGAGGCTGACGGCCTCCCGCATCATGTTGGCCCCATGTCCTGTATTCCACAGCTTGCAGGCGGGACAAAGGACGTTGGCCTCCGCATCCAGCAGGGCAAACTGGACCAGCGGGTCAGCTTGCAGCGACTCCAGACGATGCTGATCTCGGGACTCCTCCGCCTGATCCAGCAACTCCAGGTATTCGAGGGCTTCCTTCTCGGCCTGGCGCGTCAACCTGAGACGATCTCGGCCGGAGACGATCCCGCGTTCGGCAAACAGGCGGTCGCGTTCCCGCTCCAGAGGGTCCAGGCGGTCAAAGAGACGGGCCGCCGCGAAACCCAGCGAGGCCGCTGCCTCACCCGTAGCCCACACGTCCACCAGGCGGTGCAGTACATCTTCCTTCTGCTGCAGACCCAGGTCGAACCGGGGGGAACCCGGCGCCGCCAGGTCGCCGCCCCGGAATCTCTGCCGCTGGTAACGGATGACGGGCTCCACGGCGGAAATGAGTTTGGCGGCGGTCATGAGCCCCACTGTCACCCGGGTGCGGCGGAACACCGCCTCGATAATCTCGCCGTGGCTGAAGTTCGGGACGATGACTCCGTCCTTGACGGTGTAGCCGCCGATGATCCGGCCGGCCGGAACGCGCAGGCTGAAGACCGGATCCCGCGTGGAGGAGAGTTGATGCACAAGCTTTCGGGTAGCTGTGCCCCGATCAAAGACGCCGGGGTCAGACTCCTCCAGGATCACCATGCAGCTTCCCTTGATGCGGGGGTCGTCACTGGCCACCGCCGCGGTGACGAAGTTGGCGAAGTCCATGTTGGTGATGAACCGCCCCCGTTTGTCCACCTGGAGGATGGGCTCCTGGCCAGGCTGCCACTCCGCCACCCGCACACGGCCTCCCAGCATGCTGGCGTCAACGCCCACGTAGGGCAAAGGTTCGGTGAGGCTGAAAGCTCCCCGCCACACCCGGCGGTCTTCCCCCGGCTGCGGCGGCACACAGCGCCGCATGTAAAGATCCACCTGCTCCGGCGTCCCCCGTTCATGGATGGGGGCCAATGCCAGACATCCCGCCAGGCTGCAGGTCGCTGCCCCGCCGTCGACCCAGGCCAGTTCGAATGCGACCAACGCCAGGGCAAGGTTCTTGGGGCCGGCCACAAAGCCACCGTGCTCGGGGTCCATGAACACTGCCGTAATCCCGGACGCGTCGAAGGCATCCAGCAGGCGTTGTTTGGACTCAGTCCATTCATGGGAGTGCCGGGCGCCTTCGGCTACCAGCCGGGCCACCGGCCCGCGTGCAACAGTGCGGGCGCCCTGGACGATCATCTGCAGGTCGAAACGGTCTTCAAACCGCCACATGATCTGCCGGACTTCGTCCCCGGGCAGGGTCCGCAGGGTCTCTCTCTCGGTTCTCGCTAAGCTCATATAGAACAACCACTTGCAACGTTCGCGCCGACCCTGGCCAGAGCCGCCATCATAGGAAAAAGCCAGGGTCGAGTCAACGGCAGCGGCTATAATCGGGAAAGGCCCGATTCCTCCGAATCGAGGGCGGACCTCCTGGAAAGCCTGACTCATGAAACATTTCGCGATGCTTTTGACACCGGTGTTGGTGCTGGCCGGCACGCCGGTGACAGCAGGCGGCAAGGCCGATCCCATCTGTTTCCGGAACGTGGCCCGGGCGGCTGGCATCGATTTCGTCCTCGACAACTACATGACCGAGGAAAAGCACATGATCGAGACCATGCCAGGAGGGGTTGCGACGCTGGATTACAACGATGATGGGCTGCTGGACATCTATTTCACCAACGGATCGGTGACTCCTTCCATGCGGAAAGAAAGCCCCCGCTACTGGAACCGTCTCTACCGGAATGACGGGGACTGGAAGTTCACGGATGTGACCGAGGCGGCTGGCGTCCAGGGGGAGGGCTACTCTATGGGCGTGGCCGTCGCGGACTACGACAACGACGGCGACGTCGACATCTTCGTAGCCGGGGTGTTCCACAACCTCCTGTTCCGGAACGAGGGCAACGGAAGTTTCACGGAGGTGGCGGCGCAAAGTGGAATCAAGAGCAACCTGTGGTCGGTGGCCGCCGGCTGGTTCGACTTCGACAACGACTCCTACCTGGACCTGTTCGTGGTCAACTACGTCGAGTGGACCTTGGACTGGAAGCGGTTCTGCGGCGATCCCAGCGGGAAAATCCGCGTCTATTGTCACCCGAAATACTTCGAGGGGCTGCCAAACCAGCTTTACCGCAACCGGGGGGACGGCACCTTTGAGGATGTTTCAGAGAAGTCGGGGATCTGGAAACACGTCAGCCGGGGGATGAGCGTTTCCTTCGAGGACTACGATCACAACGGCTTCCTCGACGCCTTCGTCACCAATGACAAGAACCCCAACTTCCTGTTCCACAACAATGGGGACGGAACCTTCCAGGAAGTCGCGCTGCTGGCGGGCGTAGCCCTGCGGGAACATGGCAGGCCCGTGTCCAGCATGGGCGGAGAGTTCAAGGATTACGACAATGACGGGCTGCCGGACCTCTGGGTTACGGCGCTGGACTGGGAAACCTTTCCCCTCTTCAAGAACCAGGGCGGCGGTGTGTTCGAGGATGCCACCTACGTTTCCGGAGCCGCCAAGGCGACCATCAAACGCAGCGCCTGGAGCCTGGGGATGTTTGATTTCAACAACGACGGCTGGAAGGACCTGTTCACGGCCAATGCCCACGCCAACCACCGCATCGAGCTGTGGGAGTCGACGGACTATCGTCAGGCCAACAGCATCCTGGCCAACCAGAAGGAAGGCACCTTCGAGGATGTCTCGGAGCTGGTGGGAGAGGACTGGCAGGTGCCTCGGGCCCACCGCGGCAGCGCCTGCGGCGACTTCAACAACGACGGCAAGATCGACATCGTGGTCACGGCGATAACCGACGAGACCGAGCTCTGGGAGAACATCAGCCCCGAGCCCAACCACTGGATCGTATTCCGCCTGCAGGGCACCCGCAGCAACCGGGACGGAATCGGCGCCGCCATTCGGCTGCTGGACCAGTACAACATGATGACCACGGCCGTGGGATATGCCTCTTCCAGTTACACGGGCGTGCATTTCGGACTGGGAAAGGTGGACCATCTGGAACGCGTGGAAATCCGCTGGCCCAGCGGAACAGTCCAGGTGCTGGAGGACGTGGCGGTGGACCGCACCGTCCATGTGTTGGAGCCGGGGGAGAAGTAGTCACCCGGCAGCCGCGCAACCCCGCTACCCCGCTACCCCGTTACCCCGCTACCTCGTTACCTTCCCCTCCAGCTTCGCCAGATCTCTCTCCAGAGCGGCGATCAAGTCGGTCTGGCCGTAGCGCCGCGCCTTTTCCAGCGCCTGCAGCGACAGCTCCCGGCCGCGGGCCAGGTCTCCTTTCCGCACCCAGGCGGCCGCCAGCGCGTACAGGTAGCGCGGTGTCTCCTGGTCGTCCGGCGACTGAATCCGTTCCAGTTCGCTGATCGCCGGGTCGATCTGCTGGCGGCGCAGCAGCATTCGAGCCAGATTGAAACGCGCCAGGCGGAAATCCGGGCGGCTGTCCAGGGCTGAGCGGTAGTGAGCCTCGGCCTCCTGCCAATTCCCTTCCAGTTCGAGCACGCTGCCCAGGTTGTTGTGCGCCTGGGGATGGAGGGGATTGATCTGCAGCGTGCGGCGGAAGGCTTCACCCGCCTCGACGGGGCGATGATTCTGCATCAGCGCCACGCCATAGTTGTAGTGAAGCTCGTCCGCCGAGGGGTGTTGAGCCGCCGCCCGCTCGAAAACGGCTGCCAGCTCTTCGAAGCGGCCGGCTTTACCCAGCAGAATCAGCAGGTTGACGGAAGCCTGAAGCAGATCCGGGGACAGTTCCAGCGCTTCCCTGTGGAGCTGGATGGCGTGTTCGATCTCGCCGCGCTCACCGGCGGCAACTCCCTGGGCCAGGAGGTCCAGCGCCTTGCGGCTTCCGGTCTTGAGCCGCTCAACTTCGTTCAGGAGGCTGTCACCCACGACGGCCCGGTTCAGCCGGAAGCGCTGATACTGCTCCAGATGGCGCTGCGCCTCGTCACCTTGACCGGAAGCCTGCAACTCCCGAGCGAGGGCATAGTGGGCCGCACCGTAGGTGGGATGCAGCTCGCAGGCCCGCCTCAGGTGAGCAATGGCTTCCGCTCTCTGTCCTGCCTGCTGGAAGGCCCTGCCCAGACCAAAGTGGGCAACCGCCAGATCCGGGAAGCGTTGCAGGACCTCCTGGTAGAGGGCGGCCGCCTCAGAGTGGCGGCCGGCGGAGGCCGCCAGTTCTGCCAGACGCAGCGTCAGCGGGACATAGGCGGCGTCCAGACCGTGAGCTTCCCGGTATGCGGCCTCTGCCTCCGCCGCCCGGTTGGCGGCATCCCGGACAACCCCCAGATAGTAGGCCCACCGGAACTCCCCTGGAGCTCCCTGGCGGGCCAGGGAGTAGAGGGCTTCAGCCGCCGCCAGGTGCCCGTTGGCGTGAAAGAGCATGGCCAGCTCCCCGGCGGATCGGCTGTCCGCGGGGTTCTGTTGGAGGTGCTGCAGGGTGCGCTCGATTTCCGTGCGGAACTCGGGAGAGAAGGTTTCTAGAACCGCGGGCGGGATTTCCGGGACGGCCGGCTGGATTCCGAGGAGGGCCGCCGACTGTGTCCAGGTGGGCAGGCTTGCCAGCAGCAACAGTGCCAACACCGTCCCATTGTATGCCAGGGGGTGGAGGGCTGACTCCCGCAAGCGCCGCGGGTTCCTCCATCCGCGGAAGGTATAATTGAAACCCGGAGCTGGAAGGTCCGTCTGAGAACGTGAGCCATGAGGTTGATCCCATGACATCTCCAGACCCGCAGAGAAGAAACAGGCCGAACCGGGAGCGCCGCTTGTGGGCGGGACTGGCGGTGCTGCTGGCGGCCGCGTCCTGGGTTTCGGCCCAGGACCGCCGACAGGCCGACACCCGCCGGGAGGAAGTTGAAGATTACTATCAGAAGTGGCTGAGACAGGACGTCGTCTACATCATCACTGACGAAGAACGGGCCGTCTTCAACCAGTTGGCCACTCCCGAGGAGAAGGAGCAGTTTATCGAGCAGTTCTGGTTCCGGCGGGATCCCGATCCGCGGACGGCCATCAACGAGTTCAAGGAAGAGCACTACCGCCGCATCGCCTACGCCAACGAGAAGTTCACCAGCGGCGATCCGGGCTGGCGTACGGATCGGGGGCGCATCTACATCATCCACGGCCCCCCAGACACCATCGAGACCCGTCCCATGGGCGGAGTCTACAACCGGCCGATTGAAGAAGGGGGCGGCACCACGGCGGTCCATCCCTACGAGAAGTGGCGGTATCGCTATCTGGAGGGCTTGGGCCAGGACATTGAGCTGGAATTTGTCGACACCACCGGCAGCGGCGACTACAAGCTGGCCGTGTTCTATTGGGAGAAAGACGCCCTGATGATGTCACCCGGCGCGGGCAAGACACTGGCCGAGGAGACGGGGCTGGCCACCCGGGCCGACCGTCCGGCCCTGACCCCGGCCGCCGGCGGTGCCCTGTACGGCCCCCAGAACTGGTATCGCCGCGCCAACGACGCCCCCTTCGCCCGCTACGAGCTGTTTGCCAAAGTGGGAGCTGCCCCGGTTACGAAATACGCGGACCTGAAAGAACTGGTGAAGGTCAACATCAGCTTCGAGACATTGCCTTTCCAGGCGGAGACGGCGTTCTTCAAGTTGAACGAAGCGCAGGTCCTGGTTCCGCTCACCGTACAGGTCAAGAACGCCGATCTCAACTTCAAGCTGGAAGACCAGTTCCAGGTCGCCCGGGTGGCGGTCTACGGCATCGTTTCGACCATGACCAACCGGATCGTCAGCGAGTTTGAGGACGACTTCGTGGTCCGATATAACCACGCCGAGATGCAGAAGGGGCTGTTGAAGACGTCGGTGTACCAGAAGATTTTCCCG
Source organism: uncultured Acidobacteriota bacterium (assembly GCA_964524795.1). Classification (GTDB taxonomy): domain Bacteria; phylum Acidobacteriota; class UBA6911; order RPQK01; family JAPXNP01; genus CAZGEH01. Next base: position 587,306 of record CAZGEH010000002.1, on the reverse strand, counting down.
CTGGAGAGCCGCGGCCGCTACAAGGTGGACCTGGTGCTGAAAGATATCAACACGGGGAAGACCGGCGTGCTGCGCATGCCCATCATTCCACCGGGTTTCAGCGAGCAGGAGCTGCAGGGCAGTTCGCTGCTGCTCTCGGATCAGATCAAGGTTCTGGACGAGATCCCCGAACAGGACGAGATGTTCGTCATCGGGGACGTCCGGGTGCTGCCCAGACTGGACCACAAGTTCACACGCCAGATGCCGTTGGGGGTTTACTACCAGGTCTACAACGTCGCCCTGGACCAGACCACATTGGGACCGTCGCTGCGCGTCACCTACAACCTGTTCCGGAACGGACAGCTCCTGGCTTCCGCAGTGGATGAGCAGGGCGAGTCAACTCAGTACTTTTCGGGACGCCGGGTGGTGTTGACCAAGCTGCTGAGTCTGGACGGGCTGGATCCGGGCGAGTACCAGGTGGAGGTCCAGGTGGAGGACCGGCTCAGCAACCGCAGTCTGAAGCAGCGGGAGTCCTTCAGCATCGTCGAAGGCTGACGCCCTGCGCAAGGCGTTTCCGCCGCGGAGCCCGCCCGTAGCCTGCGATCCCGCCGCCGGGGAACGTCCGGAAGCCTGCCGTGGCCGGTGGCTGGTTCTCGCTTGCCGGCGCCTGCGTTCCGGGCTCTCGCGTTCAGTCAGGGCAGTGAAGAAGGTCAGACCCCCGACCACCCGCTCACTCCTTGACCTCCCACTGCTTTGGAAAGCGCCTGCAGGGCGAGGAACGCACCATCGCAGAGCGGCTTTCAGAACGCCTGCGGTACTGCCCGCCTGACTGATGCCGCCCAGGGCAAGCCGGAGACCTCCCACTGCGCTGCTTGATTGCAGCCGCGATCGCCGGCCTCGCGTTTCCGATTCAGGCAGACGCTGGCGGCTCAGCGCGTGGACGCTCCGGCGCCCTGACGCTCACGGGCCAACCGAAGTCGGATGACGGTACGTTACTGAGCCGGCGAGGGGTCTGGCGGACGAGATTCCAGTTTGGACTGGCCGAGGACGTTTGCTTTGCTCTGTGTTGTGTCTTTGAACTTCTGATAGAATCGAACAAGCTACTACCCGGGTTTGGGGGCAGAAGACTGTCCAGGCCGGAACAAGGAGAGATTAGATGAATACGAAGAGATGGCTGGCACCCGCAGCAGCTCTTGCGTGCATTGGTCTCCTGCAGCTCGATGAGGCCGAAGCCCAACAGTGCCAGAGGTTAAGCTGTCAAAGCGTCAATCAATGCCAGTCTGGGACTGTGGGCTCGGCCGGAGGCGCATGCTGCTGTAGGGTGAGCTGTGAATGGATCGATAGGACATTGAAGTGCACCTGCAGCACGTGGTGTGAGCGGGCCTGTAATACCTATTGCCCCGGGGATTGCGACACCTGCGACGGGGGCCCCGCAGCGGCCTTTGTGGTGACGCCGGAAATAAGGGCTGAGGTGAGGAGGCAGTTTCTGCTGGCGGGCCAGGTTCTCTCGAATCTCTTGAGTGATGCGTCGGACCATGCATACTCCCGCATTGCCCAGGGCAAGTCCAACGCGGACTTCTGGTACGAATACGTGTACAAGGTGCGGATGACTGCCAGCCAAGACCAGCTGGTCATGGAATTTGTCTTTGATCATCCGGAGGGCTATCCGACACCGACTCCGGTCCGACTCACGATCGACCAGTCCGGGCAGGTTCAGACCGCCCCTCTGGCGATGGAGGAGGCAGAGGAGTTGCGTGTGGAGGCCGCTGCCACTTGCCTGGAACCGGTGGTGACCAGAACCGGAACGCGTCAGCCGGTCCACCGGTTGGGAGGAGAGTGATCGAGGCTTCTGCTTGCGTGGAGTGATTTGGCGAGTTGGTGAAAGTGGAACCTGGATCCGGGACAAACGGAGCGCTGGGCCAGAGGTGGGAGCACCTGCTTGCGCCTGGGGCTCCCGCTCGCCGGCGTTCGTGTTTCGGTAAGCCGCCGGGTGCCTGAGGTCCCCGCCCTCACGCGTGAACCCAACGACCAGGCCCGCGAAGATGCGGCGGGGGTCGCCGGCGGACTGTGCAGAACCATTACGCTGGGTTTCGGTTACTTCGGCAGGAGATAGCTCAACCCCAGCACAATTCCGGTCTGGGGGTCCGTATGCCGAAGACCGAACTGTACTGCGCCGTCCCAGACCAGGCCTCCGGTCCGGGTCCGCAAGCCGAGACGCACCAACGACTGTTCCTCCGTCCCGATCCCCCCGGGTCCGGCCCGTCCGTTCCAGTCCGCCACCGCCTCCAGATCCCGGGAAACCGGGTAGACGAGGGCGATCCCGTAAGTCAGGAGATCGTCCTGGCTGCCGGCGGTCACCGGGTCGCCCAGAATCGACAAGCCCAGGTTGCCCACCAGTTCCAGATCGCCCCAGTGCTTCGACATCAGCACGGCGCCATGGAAGTTGGTCTCGTCCACGCCGATCCCGCTCTCGCTGCGGCTGTTGGGCAGCTCCACCCCGAAGCGGAAGCCCAGAGCAGGACGGGGTCCCCGTTCCTCCGCCAGATGCAGCTTCGTGGCCAGGAAGAGGTTACCGGTGTCGCTGGTAGATCTGCCGGCGAAGTCCAGGATCGGTGAGCTGGGTCCATCAAAGCGCCGGTCCACGTTGAGAAACTGGATGGCGGTCCAGAAGGCTTGAACCTCCACGCGTTCCGCTGCCCCCCACCGGACACCCAGAACACCCACCCGCGTCAGGTCGCCCTGCAGGCCCGAGAGGCGAAAGGTTACATCCTGGAGAAATTCGAAGCCGACCTCCAGACCCAGACGACCTTCGGCCACCGTGGGCGGGGGCTCGGTCAACAGGGGCCGGACCTGAGCCGAAACCGTCGGCCGGCTCATCAGAAAGCCGACAGCGGCCACCGTCAGCCATCGCGAAAGGCGTCGCTCAGACATCGGTGTAGTCTAGACGAAACTCCTCCGGATTCCGAGACAGGTCGCCCCAGGTGAACTGGATCAGCGCCAGCCCTGCCACTGCGGCGGTTTCGGTACGCAGGACCCGTGGGCCCAGCCGGACCCGCCGGATGCCGGCGGCGTCCAGCAGCCGCCGTTCCTGGGGGTCCCAGCCGCCTTCCGGACCGATCAGAAGTGTACAGCGAGGGCGGGGTGGATGCCGGAACACGGCGCCGAGAGTGCCTGAGCCCTCTTCATCGAGGGCGATCCCGCCGCTTGTCCAGGAGCCTGCCAGGAACCCGCTGAACGGTTGCGGCTCGTGAAGAACCGGCAGCCGCGTTCGTCCGCACTGTTTGACCGCCTCCTGGATGATCCGCTCCCAGCGCGTCCGCTTGCGATCCCGACGGTGTTCATCGAGCCGCAGCTCGCTGCGGGCGGTCTCCAGCGGGAAAATCTCGGCAACCCCCAGCTCGACAGCCTTTTGCACCACCCACTCGAATCGGTCCCGTTTGATCAGGGCCTGTGCCAAGGCCAGATGCAGCGGGGACTCGGCTGTAAACGTGCTGGATCCGGTGACGTGTCCGTACCACTCCTCGCCCTCCCGGTCCAGCCGGCAACGAAGACGCCGGCCATCGCCGGTCACTCCCTCAAACTCCGCCCCGCGTGTGAGGCGCAACACCCGCACCAGATGATGAGCCTCATCCGCGCTGAGCCGGACGCGTCCGGAGCCGACATCTTCCACCAGGGCACGTCTCATGGCGTCAGCACCTGTGCGCACCATCCCTGAAGCTCTCGGGTCTGATACGGGGCTAGCCGGTGCGCCGCCAACGCGTCCTGCACCAGCGGCAGCTCGTCTTTCGTGAATCCGGAGACCACCAGCCAGCGGCGGGTGAGTCGCGCCAGTTCCCCCGCCAGGGCTCGCAGCAGGGGGGCCGTGAGGTTGGCCGCCACGAGATCGAACCGCCCGGCCAGGCATTCCGGCCCGCCGATAACAACCTCGGCCTGGACGCCGTTGCGCAACAGGTTCGAGGCGGCAGCCTGCGCCGCCAGGGGATCGATGTCCAAGGCGGTGACCGTCAGCTCCCGGTTGAGCTTCAGCGCGGCGATGGAGAGGATTCCGCTGCCGGTACCGACGTCCAGCATTGACTCAGCCTGACGGGCGAGCTCGCCCAGGCAATGGAGAGCCAACTGGGTCGATTCATGGGTCCCGGTCCCAAAGCCGTGGCCTGGTTCCAGCAGCAGGTTGACCGGGTGCCGCGGAGAAGGGGCCTCCCACGGGGGGTGAACGTAACAGACTTCGTCGATGGCGAAGCCGGTGAACTGCTGGGCATATCGCTCCAGCCATTCGTCCGGATCCTGGGCGCAAGTCCTGAAGCCCTCGTGAGCCCCCGGGAACCGCCGTGCTAACTCGGACTGTAACCGCTCCGGATCCCGTTCGCCGGTGAACCACGCCTCCAGGATGACTGCCTTTCCGGCGTCCTCGAAAACTTCCCGCTCCTCGATTCCACAGCAGTCAAGCTCCCACAGGCAGGTCACCAGCTCATCCCTCGAGGAAACAGGAACCCGCAGTGTGAAGGAGTGGAACACCGGCAAAGACCGTTTCCGCATTCGGAGCTCTCCCTCGGCCGAAACAGGGAACCGGACCACCGTCCCCCTGCAGGGTGATTTGACCTCAGCCGAAGATGTCCCGCACCCGGTCGAAAAAGCTTTCCCCGGAATTCTCCACCCGTTCCGCGGAAGGCATTTCCTCGGCCAACTGTTCCAGCAGCTCCCGCTGGCGTCGTGTCAGACGGGTGGGGGTGGTGACCACGACGCGAACAAGCTGGTCGCCGCGACCCATCCCGTTTACGTTGACGACGCCCTTGCCGCGCAGGCGGAATACCGTTCCGCTTTGGGTACCCTCCGGGATGCGAAGCTTTTGCTCTCCTTCCAGCGTGGGGACGGTGATCTCGGTGCCCAGAGCCGCCTGCGGGAACGTGATCGGGATCTCACAATAAATGTCGTCACCCTGGCGTTTGAACACGGGGTGCTCGTTCACCATGATGACGACATACAGATCGCCGGGCGGTCCGTTGTTATATCCGGCTTCCCCCTCGCCGGCGACCCGGAGCCGCGTGCCGTGTTCCACTCCGGCGGGGATACGGATTTCCATTACCTTTTCACGCTGGACCCGACCGCTGCCCCGGCATTCGCCGCAGGGGTGGCGGATGATCCGTCCCGTACCCTGGCAGGCCGAGCAGGTGCGGCTGATGGTGAAGAAGCCCTGCTGGAACCTTACCTGTCCGTGACCGCCGCAGGTGCTGCAGGTGGCAACTCCATGTTTGGGGTCGGCGCCGGTTCCGCTGCAGGCGTGACACGTCTGGGACCGGGGCACCTTGATCTTGGCCTTGGTCCCGAAGACCGCATCCTCGAAATCCAGGGTCAGATCATAACGGAGGTCGGCGCCGCGTTGGGGCCGCTGGCGGGCGGAGCGGCGGCCACCAGCGCCAAAGAGATCGCCGAAGCCGAAGAAATCGCCAAGGATGTCGCTGAAATCGGCGAAGATGTCAGGATCGAAGCCGCCAAATCCGCCGCCTCCGACACCGGCATGGCCGAAGCGGTCGTATTGCGCGCGCTTTTCCGGGTCGCTCAAGACGCTGTACGCCTCGGCCGCTTCCTTGAAGCGTTCCTCCGCCGTCTTGTCGCCGGGATTACGATCGGGATGGTATTGAACCGCCAGCCGCCGGTAAGCGCTCTTGATGTCTTTCTGGCTCGCGTTGCGGTCCAGGCCTAACACTTCATAGTAGTCACGTTTCACGCGAGTTCAACTTTCTTGCGGGAAGCACCCATCTTGCTCCGCGCTCACTCGGGGCGGACCGAAACTTTGACCTGCGAGGGCCGCAGCAGCTTTTCTCCGATCAGGTAACCCTTACGATACTCTTCCACCACCTGGTTCTCTTCGAGCCGGTCGCTGACTTCTCGAACCACCGCTTCGTGAATGGTAGGATCGAAGTCGGCGCCTACGCCCGGCACCTCCCGGACCCCGTACTTCCCCAGCAGGCCCCGCAGGTGACGGAGCAGGAGCTCGAAGCCTTCCACATACGGTGAATCCGGGCCGGCGGCCTCACGCAGCTTCTCCAGGCCTTTTTCAGCTGCATCGAGTACGGGAAGCATCTCCCGCAGGACCTCGGCCTGGGCCGCCGTGCGGTCCTCCTCCCGCTCACGGTTCACCCGTTTCCGGAAATTTTCGAACTCCGCCTGTTTCCGAAGCAGGAGATCATAGTACTCGTCCCGCTCGCGCCGTAGCGCCTCGATCACCGCGGTGGTTTCGTCAACCGGACCCGGTGTTTCGGCATTCTGGGGAGACTCCGGCTGGTCATCTCCGGCCAGGCCGGTGATTTCCTGCTTCCCCAGCGCATTCGTTTCGTCGTCGTATGAAGCCATGGATCTTTTCCTCGAGCTGCTCCTGTGTACGGGCTCCGGGACGGGCCCTCCGACCTCCCGTTGCCGGCTGCGGCACCTTGGCCTGGGCCGGGTTCCCCGAGCCCGACGTTTGTCCAGCCCCATTGTCGCGCAAACCTGTTAAATAAGAAGATTGGCGGGGTAACGCAAGAAAGGGGTGGGTTCCTGGGTCGGCAGTGGCCAAGACCACCCCTCCCGGGAGGCGTCCCGGCTCAGACCCAGGGACGTTGCGTCATCTGGCCGAACAGCCGGGCTACCCACGAAACCAGACTGATTGCGCGTTCATACTCCATGCGGGAAGGGCCGAGAATCCCCAGGCTGCCGCAGGATTGGCCTTCGTACTCGTAAGGCGATGTGATCAGCGTCCAGTTGACCAGGCCAGGGATGTGTTGTTCCAGGCCGATGGTGACAAACGGCCCCGACTGACCTTCCCGGATACAGTCGGAGACGATCTTGACGAGCATCCGCTTCTCTTCGAGCGCCTGCAGGAGCATGAACAGACGGTCGGTCTCTTCCGAGACCAGACGCCGGGCCACCCGGGAAGCTCCGCCCAGGAAGACCTGCGGCTCCTCTTCCTTCTCTTCGACCGCCTCCTGGAGGGAGGCGAACCCAAGACGGATGGCGTTGCGGAGAAGCCGGTCGTACTGGGCGCGCTCCTGGGAAACCAGACGGATGAGCTCCGCACGCACCTGGAGCAGGGTTCGCCCGGCGAAATGCTCCACCAGGTAGCGGCCGGCCTGATCCAGTTCGGCTTGGGTGTAGTCCTCCTCGGCTGCCACCAGCCGGTGTTGGATCAAACCGGAACGGCTGACCAGGATTACCAGAATGCGGCGCCCGGAAAGCCGCACAAACTCGATGTGCTTCATGATCGCCCGGGAAATCGGTGGAGCCAGCACGATCCCGATATTGTCCGAATAGGCTGCCAACAGGCGGCTTGTTCGCTCCATCAGCTCCTCGGGATCGGTTTCCGCTTCCAGATTCCTGCGGATTTCTCCGATCTCGTCGGGATCAAGGCCTCCCCGACCCATGAGGTACTCGACGTAGTACCGGTAGCCGGCGGCGGTAGGGACGCGTCCAGCGGAGGTATGAGGCTGAGTCAGGAATCCCGCCTCCTCCAGGTCGGCCATCACATTTCTCAAAGAGGCGGGACTGAGCCCTTCCCGGTATATCCGGGAGAGTCGCCGCGAGCCGACCGGCCGCCCCACGCGGATGTACTCGCGGATCACCGCCCGCAGGACACTTCGAGCCCGTTCGTCCAGGCTACCGGTCGCCGTCGTCCTGTTTTCAGGCATCCCCAGACCTCACGTGTCAGGTCCCCAGCCACCCGTCCCGAAGGCACAGGGACTGTGTCGAGGAGTTCTTTCCGTTCCGTCGTTTGCAGGCTACTCTAATCTTACTGAAACGGTCAGCCCGGGTTCCAGCCGAGGCCATTGATTGACCCGCATGGAAGTGGAAATCCGCCAACCTCCGCACAAATGGGGCTCGATCCTCCGCCAATTGGGACCCGGACTGATCATCGCCGGTTCCATCGTGGGCTCCGGCGAGCTGGTGGCTACTACCAAGACCGGTGCCGAAGCCGGTTTCGCGCTGATCTGGCTTGTGCTGCTGGGCTGCCTGGTGAAGGTGTTCGTCCAGGTGGAGCTGGGACGTTATTCCGTGATCCAGGGGCGGACCACCATGGACGGGCTCAACGAAGTCCCAGGCCCCCGTGCCCGTGTCAACTGGATTCTCTGGTACTGGCTGGTGATGTTCGTGGTCAGCCTGTTTCAGTTGGGCGGTATTGTGGGAGGGGTGGGGCAGGCCCTGGCAATTGCCATTCCTTTGACTGAAGAAGGGCGGGCGTTCAATGAACATCAGGACCGCGAGGTGCGGCTGGCGGTGGAGAAAGCATTAGGGGAGCGAACCGGAGCTGATGGCGGGCAGCTCTTCGCCGAACCGGGCCCGGCTCCGGCAGCCGCCCACGATGATGTGCTCTGGGCAAGTCTGGTCACCGCCTTGACGACCCTGATGCTGGTGGGAGGGCGTTACCGGCTTGTTCAGGGGGTTTCTACAGTGCTGGTGGCTGGTTTCACCGCCGTTTGCATCGTCAACCTGGCGTTGCTGCAGGCGTTTCCTGAATGGCACATCAGCCTGGAAGATCTGCTCTCCGGCTTGCGTTTTCAGCTTCCAGGGAGCGCCGCTCTGCCTGGGAGTACACCGCTGACTACCGCCCTCGCTGCTTTCGGGATCATCGGAGTCGGCGCCACAGAACTGATCCAGTACCCGTATTGGTGCCTCGAAAAAGGCTATTCCCGGTGGACGGGGCGTCGCGAGAACTCCGAGGAATGGGCCGCCCGTGCGCGGGGCTGGCTGCGGGTGATGCAGGTGGACGCCTGGTGTTCGGCGCTGGTGTACACCTTTGCCACCATCGCCTTCTATCTGCTGGGGGCCGCTGTCCTGGGACGAGCCGGGCTCAACCCCGCCGGGCAGAACATGGTCAGAACACTATCCGAGATGTTCGCCCCGGTGTTCGGACCGGCAGCCAAGTGGGTCTTTCTCGCCGGAGCGTTTACGGTCCTTTACTCGACCTTTTTTGTTTCCAATGCCAGCCACGCCCGGGTGTGCGCTGACGCCATGCGGGTGTTCGGTCTCTCGAGGGGCGGCGAGGCGGCACGGGTGTTTTGGGTCAAGCTGTTCTGCGGTCTATTCCCGCCGTTCTGTCTGGTGGTCTATCTGTTCATCAGGGCTCCCGTCGCACTGATCTTGGCCAGCGGGATCATGCAGGCCATCATGCTGCCCATGCTGGGTGGCGCCGCACTCTACTTCAGATACCGCCGCATGGACCATCGGCTTCGTCCAGGAGTTCTGTGGGATGCAGCCCTGTGGTTCTCGTTTCTGGCGCTGCTCGTGGTTGCCTTGTGGACGCTTTCGCTGCCGCTGGGTATCTGGTGAGGGCGTCAGGGCTCGGCCACCCGGTCATAGCTGATCACAGTGTCGATAATTCCGATTTCAACCCGCCGATTGCGGGCCCTGGCCTCGGGGCTGGTGCCCGGAACAATGGGATTGGTCTTGCCGAAACCCTGCACGGAGATGGTTTCCGGGTCGATCCCCGCGGCGACGAGATAGTCGCAGACCGCCTGGGCCCGCCGTTCGGAGAGGGCCTGGTTGTACGCCTCGGTGCCAATGTCGTCGGTGTGCCCATAGATTTGAACCCGATAACCACTGGCGGTGAGCAGGATACCGGCGATTCGGCTCAGGACTTCGCGGTACTGGGGCTTGATCTCCGCCCGATCGAAGTCGAACTTTACCGTATCGTCGTCCAGGTTCATGACCAGCCCGCCGCGGGTACGGCGGGTCTCCGCAAGCCGCTGGAGGGCGCGCTGCAGGCGGTTGAGCTCTTTCTCCCGTTCTTCCCGCAGTCGGGTCAGCTCCTCCTGGGTGAGTTCGAGTTCGCGCCGCACCTCGGTGCTCTCACTTTCCAGGGCACGGGCACGTTCTTCCGCTGCCGCCGCGACCGCTTCCAGATGCTGTCTGCCTTCGGCGGCCGCCCGCGAATATTCCTCGGCCCGTTCCGCCTGCCGGCGAGCCTGTTCGACTGCCAGCTCCGCTGTCCGCAGCCGGGTCGAGGTGTCCTCCACTTTCGCGCTGATCAGCTCCAGCGTCCCTTCGACGCTGCGGAACCGGGTGTCGGCCAGCCAGGCGATTACCAGGACTGCAACCAGCACCAGCAGCCAGGACACCCACTGACGACCGGTCCCCGATGCCTGCGGTTGCAGCGCCATGGTCCGATCCTACCAGACAAACGGAAGGCGGGTCTGCGAAGAAGGTTCAGGAAAGATCAATCTCTGAGTCCGGCGGCTATTGACAGTCCAGTCAAGACGGGCTAGAGTCAGCCTCGGCCGGGGGCCTGGGAGAGTCCCGGCCAGAGGTTTGCGGTTGTTTGTGACCTTTTCCACAGGGTGTTTGGCCCGCCGCTTGAGTGATCCGGAGAATTTCCGATTCCGCCGGACTCTACAGTCCCGCTGTGACGGCTTCCAGTGTTCCTCAGGTTTGACGCGGCCCCTTGTATGCAAGGAGTGGGGATGAGCAGGAGACTTTTTGTTGGAGGATTGCCTTATTCCGTTTCCGACCATCAGTTGGAAGAGCTGTTTGCTGCCTACGGGACAGTGGAATCGGCCCGCGTGGTCACGGACCGGATGACCGGCCGCTCACGCGGTTTCGGTTTCGTGGAAATGACCAGCGATGCGGAGGCGGAGGAAGCGAAGACCAAGTTGAACGGATCCGACTATCAGGGGCGGACCCTGACGGTCAACGAGGCGCGGCCCCGGATGAACCGGACCGGGGCACCCCCGCGCAAGGAATCCAGAGAACGCTGGTAGCGCGGCGGTGTGATCCAAGCCGATCAGCGGGGACGCGCTCCCAGGCCCGCGCCCCTAGGGTCGGCAGGCTTCACCAGCGGAATCCGACCGGAAGGACTCAACCCCCGGCAGGGGCTGCCGCCTCAGAGCCGCAGCATCCAGCTCGCCAGCCACAGGTAGATGAGTAGGCCGGTGGCGTCGACCAGAGTACTCATGACCGGGCCGGAGACCACGGCCGGGTCGATCCGGAAGCGGGCTGCCAGCAGCGGCAGGAGCGCTCCCACCCCGGTCGCCCACAACACCACCCCCACGGTGGCAGCCGCCACCGTCAGGGCAAGAGCCGGGTCCGGTTCCCAGGTGATGGCCCGCAGGTAGGCGAGAACCGCCATCCCCAGACCGAGCAGCAACCCCACCCGGGCCTCGTGCCACCATACGCGAAGGATCTCGGACGGCTCGATATCCCCTACCGCCAGGGCGCGGATGACGGTGGCCGTGGTCTGGGACCCGGCATTGCCTCCCGTGCCGATCAGCAGGGGGATGAAGAGGACGAGGGCCACCATCGATCCCAGCTCCTGCTCGAACAGACGCATCACGGAGCCGGTCAGGGTTGCGGTGAGGAACAGCAGGAGAAGCCACCCGATCCTCTTGCGGGTGATGATCAGCGGCGAGGTTTCCAGGTATCCACGTTCCAGAGGTTCGGCTCCGCCGAATTTCTGGATGTCCTCGGTGGCCTCGTCCTCCATGACCTGGATGATGTCGTCCACAGTGATGACGCCCAGCAGTTTGCCGTCGGAATCCACCACAGGGACCGCCAGAAAACCGTACCGGCTCATCACCCGGGCAACTTCCTCCTGGTCCATGTCGTCACGGACCGAGATCACGTCCGGGTTCATGATGTCCATGATGGGTGTCGACGGATCCGCCACCACCAGTTGGCGCAGGCTGACCACGCCGCACAGCCGGGCATGGCGGTCAATGACATAAAGGTAGTAGACGGCTTCCGCATCAGGGTGCCATCGGCGGAGTGCGTCAATGGCCTCCTGGGCGGTCATGCGCCGCCGCAGGGCCATGAAGTCGGAGGTCATGAGGCCGCCGGCGCTTTCGTCCGGATGAATCAGGAGAGGGCGGACCTCGTCGGGATCCTCCAACTGGGAAAGTAGCTGTTCGGCCTTCTCAGGGTGCAGGTCGCCCAGGATGTCCGCCGCTTCGTCAGGCTCCATCTCATCGACGATGCGGGCTCCAGTGGAGCTGGGAAGGGCTTCGATGAGCTGGGCAGCCTGCTCGTTGTCCAGCTCCTCCAGGATGTCGGCGGAGGCTTCGGGGTTCAGTTCGGGAAGGAGGGCAACCTGCTCGTCATCTTCAAGCTCGGCGAAGACCTCGGCTTGATCGGCGGGCCGGAACCCCTCGATGATCTTTGCGGCCCGGGCATAATCCTTTTGTTCCAGGGCCTCCCGGATCCGCTCCAGGATTTCCTCGACCGATTCCATCGCCACCGCCTGCTCCGTCCATCATGACAAGGGCATTACGTTATCAGGCTTCCTTGGCTCAGGATAGTCTTCCGCTGCAATCGAGGATTACACTCCGGAAATCGCCATTTCCCGGAAAGGATCACCATGATGCAACGAAAATCGTCTGGTCTGCTGGCGTTTTCTCTGGGTGTCCTCTACATTGGCTCGCTGATGGCCCAGGAGCGTTGGGAAAACCCGGTCAAGAAGCTGTTGCGCGAGAAGGCGCCTGTTGTTGGCGCCACCATCACGATCCCCAGCGTGGAGGTGGCCGCCCAGATGGCCAACATGGGGTTCGATTTCCTGTGGATCGAGATGGAACACAGTCCCATCACGCTGGAGACTGCCCGCAACATGATCCTGGCGACCCGTGGCCTGAAGGCGGTACCGATGATCCGCGTTCCCGTCAATGAGTTGTGGACTGCGAAACGCGCCCTGGACGCAGGGGCCCTGGGCGTCATCTTCCCCTTTACTTCGACCGCTGAGCTGGCACGACAGGCGGTGGCCGCCTGCAAGTACGGTCCCGAAGGACGGCGGGGTTCGGGCCCGGGCCTGGCCAGTTTCCGCTGGCCTGCACCCGGGGAAGGCTATCACCGTTTTGCGGACCGCAACGTGGTGGTCATCGTCATGATCGAGGATGCCCAGGCGGTGGAGAACGTCGAAGAGATCGCCGCTGTACCCGGGATCGATGTGATGTATATCGGTCCCAGCGACCTCTCTTACTCCCTGGGTTATGGCGGGCAGCACGATCATCCGTTGATGCTGGCCGCCATCGAGAAGATCGCGGCCGCCGCCCGCCGTCATGGAGTGGCGCTGGGGCGTCCGGGGGGCACTCCGGAGGAGATCCAGCGCTGGATGGCGCAAGGGTTTACCGTGTTTCAGAGCCCCAGTGATGTGGGCTTGCTGGCGGCGGGTACACGTCGCTATCTCGATCCGCTGGGCAAGAGCGGATTCGACCCGGCGAAGCAGCCGCTTTATTGAGTGTTACGAGGAGATCTCCTATGTCCCGAACTGTTGCCGTCTGGCTGTCGACCTGCATGGTTGTTGCCCCGTCCCTCGCCGCTCAAGGGCTGGTCCCTGCCTCGCCGGGATCCGTGGGGCTGTCCGCGGAGCGCCTGGAACGGATCGGCGAGGCAATGGAACGTTACATCCAGGAAGGGCTGTTTCCTGGCATGACGGTGAGCATCGCCCGGAAAGGGAGGCTGGCATGGTCACGCTCTTTCGGTTTCGCCGATCTGGAAACACGTCGGCCGGGGAAAGACGACGACATCTTTGCCATTTACTCCATGAGCAAACCGGTTACCGCTGTCGCCGCACTGATCCTCTGGGAGGAAGGCCGATACCGTCTGGACGAACCGGTCGCCAAGTACCTGCCTGAATTTGCCGACGTGAAGGTGTACAGCGAGGAGGGAGATTCCACCTCCGCTGAGCCGCCGCGCCCCATGACCATCCGGGACCTGTTTCGCCACACCTCCGGGCTGGGCTACGGGTGGGGGCAGGGACCCGTGGACAAGATCTACCAGGAGCTGAACATCTGGGATCCCAGCCTTACCCTCGACGAAGCGGTCAAGCGCCTTGCCCGGGCTCCCCTCTACTTCGCGCCGGGAACACGATGGCACTACAGCACTTCGATCGACGTCCTGGGACGTCTGGTGGAGGTGCTTTCCGGGGAGACGCTGGACGTGTTCCTCGAACGTCGCATCTTCCGGCCGCTGGGGATGTCTGATACCGGCTTTTACGTGGCTGCAGACAAGGCCCACCGACTGACGGGCCAGTACCGCTACGACGATCAGGAGAAGAAGCTGGTCGCCATCCCAAGGGACGACCTTCTACGGCGTTATGGGCGTGAGCACAACCGGCTGCTGTCAGGCGGGGGCGGCCTGCTCTCCACTGCCGCTGACTATCTCCGCTTCGCTCAGATGCTGGCCAATGGCGGCATCCTGGATGGTGTCCGTATTCTCAGCCGGAAGACCGTCGAGCTGATGCATGCCGATCACCTTCCGCCTGGTGTGACCCTGCCATGGGACAAGCTGCAGGGACATGGACATGGGCTTGGAGTCACGGTTCTCAAGGATTTGGCGGCCAGCACGGGAACCGGCTCGATCGGAGATTTCGGCTGGGACGGGGCCGCTTCCACGTGGTTCCGGATCGATCCCGAAGAGGCCCTTGTGATCGTGCTGATGACGCACCGGATGCCTTGTGACACGGACATCCAGGTGAAGCTCAAGACCCTAGTCTACCAGGCGCTGGCCGACTGATGGGGGAGGTTGGGGAGACTGAACCAGGAGTGCCGCCGGGTGGTGAAATGCCTCCCGGAGGGCCGGAACGCGTCGAACCGGTCAGGCCTTTCAGGAACTCCACCAGGTTGCGGATGTCGTCGGGATGTCCCCCAGAGTCGGTGAGCCGGATGAGCCTCATCCGGCGGTCCAACTCGCCGGCGGTTGTGTTGGTAGTCCCCCTTCCCACGTTCCAGTAGTGCAGGACGACGCTCTCGAGGCTCGGGAAGACGCCGTTATGCATATAGGGCGGGGAAAGTTCCACGTTGCGCAGCGACGGCGTCCGAAAGGCTCCCAGATCATCGCACGACACCGGGTCGCCTGTTCCCGCCCGCCCTGGGTCGACGTGGTCGGGCACACCGCCGCAGATCCGGGCATTGACCGGGAACAGTTCTGAAGACTCGTGGCCGGCCCGAGGGACCCCTACGTTGTGAAACTGGGAATCGGTGAAGGCCGGTGGCGGGTGGCATTCGCCGCATCGCGCCCTGCCGAAAAAGATCAGCGCGCCCTGGATTTGGGCCGCCGAGAGAGCTCCGTCATCCCCCGCCAGCCAACGGTCGAAAGCGGATCCGGTGCTCAGCAATGTCCGCTGGTAAGCGGCCAGCGCCGAAGCGACAGTTTCGGCGGAGACAGTACCCTGAAACGCCTGGTCGAAGGTGTCTCGGTAATAGCGGGCAGCCTCCGGATACCGGACACCGGTGCCGCGGTGTTCCCCCGTGGACAGATAATGCAGCACGTCTTCCCAACTACTGGCCATCTCCCGGGGATCGCTGACCGGATCAAGGGCTTGACGCTCCAGCGAGTGCGCCCGGCCATCCCAGAAGAAGCGGTTCAGGTAGGCAACACCATAGAGCGAAGGGGAGTGGCGCCGACCCTGCATCCCGCCGCAACCCACTGATAATCGGCGTCCGTCACCGAAACCCTGGTCCGGCTGGTGGCACGAGGCGCACGCCACCGTTCCGCAGGATGAAAGGTTGGGATCAAAGAACAGCGACTCTCCGAGTTGCACGGCAGCAACCGCGCGGGCTGACTCCGGCGGGGCCGAGGGCGCGGCCAAAGGGAACTCCCGGCGCAAACGGGCACGCAAATCGTGGGCTGCAGGATCGACTCGGGTCTCGGCTCCACCGCAGGCCCAGGCCGCAGCCAGCAAGAGCAAACTGCCGGCCAGAGACCGGCGCATTGGCGGTTCTCCTCCCATCTTCCGGGCGATGGGGACAGGATACTACGGATCCGCGCCGCTCCTGATGGCCCTTTACCCCGGGGTCCGTCCGTGTTTCGGTGACGCGGGAACGGGAAAGGCGGAATAGTCCCCATGAAGGCCTCCCGCCCGACATCGGGGTGTTCAGCCAACAGGCCCGAACAGGCAGGCGTTTGAACCCGCTCATAGAATTGATGAGCCGGTCCGGGTCCAGGCGGTCCAGCGTCCTCTGAAAGCTTGGAGTTCCGTCCTGGGCGCCCAGGCGGGTCCGTCGGCAGGACCGGCCGTGGAGTATCATCAGTTCCCGTATGGCAAACACGATGCGGGCTTTGGTGAAACGAGAGCGGGCACCGGGCCTCTGGCTCGAGGAAGTCCCGATTCCCGAACCGGGAATCAACGACGTGTTGATCAAGGTCAGGAAGACGTCGATCTGCGGTACGGACGTTCACATCTGGAACTGGGATACCTGGGCCCAAAAGACCATTCCTGTGCCCATGACCATCGGGCATGAATTTGTCGGCACGGTGGCCGCGTGGGGGTCCAACGTCAATGATCTGGAGGTGGGCGAGGTGGTCTCGGGCGAGGGGCACATCGTCTGCGGCCGGTGCCGAAACTGCCTGGCGGGGCGCCGACACCTATGCCGGGCAACCAGCGGGGTCGGAGTCAACCGCCCCGGAGCTTTCGCCGAGTATTTGTGCATCCCAGTCACCAACGTCTGGCACGCCGATCCCGAGATACCGTTGGACATTCTGTCCATCTTCGATCCCTTCGGCAATGCCACCCATTCCGCCTTGGCCTTCCCGGTCCTGGGAGAGGATGTTGTCATTACCGGAGCCGGTCCGATCGGGCTGATGGCTACCGCCATCGCCAAACATGCCGGCGCCCGTTATGTGGTGACAACCGACCGCAATCCTTACCGGCTGGAGCTCGCTCGCCGGATGGGTGCCACGCTGGCTCTCGATGTCCGGGAACGAACCTTACGGGATGCCCAGCGGGAGCTGGGAATGAAAGAGGGCTTCGACGTCGGACTGGAGATGTCAGGGAGCGGGGAGGCCTTCAAGGACATGCTGGCCAATATGTGCCATGGAGGCAAGATCGCCTTGTTGGGTATCCCCACCGCCGAGCTGGCCATCGACTGGAACACCGTGATCTTCAACATGCTCACCATCCGGGGAATCTACGGTCGCGAGATGTATGAGACGTGGTACCTGATGCAGTCCATGATCAAGAGCGGACTGGAGATCAGTCCAGTGATCACCCACCGCTTCCATTACACCCAGTTTGAAGAAGCCTTCGAAGTCATGCGGGCGGGTAACGCCGGGAAGGTCATCCTGGACTGGGACGGAGCCGGGAACTGAATCAGGAGCGGCTCAGCCATTCCTTGACTTTCGCCTCGACGAAGTCCTGGAACCGGCGGGGTTGCCGACCCAGCAGGCGGGCCTGCTGCTTCATTTCCCCTTCGGTGGCGGCCAGCCCGCGGAGCTGGAAAAAGCGGTACATGGTGACAAGGTCCCTTGCAAGCCACTCCGGCAGACCCTGTCGGGCCTGTTGAGCCCAAGCGTCCAGATCATCGCCCGCATATCGCACCGGCCGGCCCAGAGCGCGGGTGTAGTGGTCCGCCACCCCGTCCCCGGTCAGCGCTTCTGGACCGGCGAGCGGGTAGCGTCCACCCTGGAGATCGGGAATGGTCAAAGCACGGACGATGGCTTCGGCGATATCCTCCACGTCCACACGGCTCACGCCGACGCTGCCGATCGGTTGAGGATAGATACCCCACTGCAAGATGGCATCCTTGTACCACTCGTCGTTCTGGAAGAAGTTGTTGGGCATGATCTCCGTGAGTTCGAGTCCCAGGGCGTGGGCTTTCGCAGCGATCTGGATTTTGGAGCGGAAATGGGGTATGTGGGCGCCGAGTTCGGCCTGATGGACGCTCATGAAGACCACATGCCGGACACCGGCGCTGCGGGCGCCTTCCAGAGCCGCCTTCCCTTCTTCTTCCTCCGTGTGACTGAGCGGGGTGATGAGCACCAGTTGCTCAGTCCCCGACAGGAGGTCGGGTTGGGTTTCCAAGGCACGAAGATCGCCCTCCACAGGTTGGGCGTCGGCAAACATCCGCCTTGCCTTTTCGGGGGAGCGGCTCAGCACCCGGGGCTTCTGACCTTTTTCCAGCAATTTTCGGACGACGCGGGAGCCCACTGTTCCCGTGGCGCCGGTGACGAGAATGGACATTGTTCTTGCCTCCTGACGTTGGACGCGATAGGAATGCAGGCAGTCCGGGAGTCGCCGGACCGACTGGAGTCCATATTAGCCCGGTTTCGAGGAATGGTTCGGGCGGCGGGAGGAGGAATCCGCAGGTAAAGCTGCCACACATGGATTGGGTTTGGGGATGGCTCGGAATCGGCCAGGTGAAACCATACCCGGGGAGTATGCTTCCTTAACTGGCGGAACCGGCAGCACAGTCACCGCTGCGGACCAATAACGTGAACACCCAGGAAAAAACTATGAAATGGGCCTGGAAGATTGGGACGTTCTTCGGCATTCCGGTTTACATCCACGCAACCTTCCTGCTGATTGTTGTGTGGGTGGTGCTCGTCCACAGCTCGGGACCTGAGGGCAGCGCGGCGATCCCGGTGGGACTGCTGTTCATCGGGCTGATCTTTCTCTGCGTGATTTTGCACGAGTTCGGACATGCACTGGCAGCCCGCCGGTTCGGCATTCGTACCCTTGATATCACTTTGCTGCCTATTGGCGGGCTGGCCCGCATCGAGAGGATGCCGGAAAGGCCGCTGGAGGAGCTTTGGGTGGCGGTGGCGGGACCTCTGGTCAATGTCGCCATCGCTGGGGTGCTGCTGGTGGTTCTCGCGGTCACGGGAACCTGGCAACCCGTGGATAACCTGACGGTGGGGGGCGGCCCGCTGCTGGAGCGGCTGGCGGCGGTGAATGTGTTTCTGGTGGCATTCAACCTCTTGCCCGCCTTTCCCATGGATGGCGGCAGGATCCTCCGCGCTCTGCTGGCGACACGCCTGAGCCGGGTCCGCGCCACCCAGATCGCCGCAGGGGTAGGTCAAGGCATGGCCCTCCTGTTTGGACTCATCGGACTGTTCACCAACCCGTTTCTGATCCTGATTGCGCTGTTCGTCTGGATCGGGGCTGGTCAGGAGGCGGCCGCCGCCGAGTTTTCCGACATCTTCAGAGGCATACCGGTGGACCGGGTGATGATCACCCAGTTTCGGACCGTCAGCCCGGAAGACCGCCTGGAGGCCGTGGCGCACCTGCTGTTGAGCGGCTATCAGCAGGACTTTCCGGTGGCAGAAAACGGAAAGCTGGTTGGGCTGTTGACACGCCAGGACCTGGTGAACGCCCTCGCGAACCACGAACGCTCGACCCGGGTATTGCAGGTGATGCACTCCGACTATCCCGTGATCTCACCGGAAGACCTGCTGGAAACGGTGTTGCCCCAGATCCGTGGCTGGTCCGCGGTACCGGTGGTCCGCCGGGGCGGACTGGCGGGGTTGTTTACAACCGAAAACCTTCACGAGTACCTTCTGATGCGGTCGGCGCTGGCGTCCCGTGGGGAGAATTCCTCGTTCCTGCTGGAGACTCCATCGCGGACGATTCCTGCCCCCTGACCCCAGTCAGGCGTCTGGGGCGTGCCGGGAGCGACGGATGCGGGTTCATTTCATAGCCATTGGAGGCGCCGCCATGCACGGTCTGGCGCTTGCGCTGCACCGCCAGGGACACCGGGTCACCGGCTCCGACGACGCCATCAGTGATCCCTCGCGCAGCCGACTGGCTGAGGCCGGCCTCGTGCCGGACCGGCTGGGCTGGCATCCGCACCGGATTGTTCCCGAACTGGATGCGGTCATTCTCGGGATGCACGCCCGCCGTGACAATCCCGAGCTGGAGAAGGCGTTGCAGCTCGGACTGAAGGTCTGGTCCTTCCCCGAGTACCTCTATCACGAGACCCGCGGGAAGGTTCGGGTCGTGGTGGGCGGAAGCCATGGCAAGACAACGGTAACAGCGTTGGTGATGCACGCCCTGCGCCTGTCCGGGAAGCGGTTTGACTACATGGTGGGAGCGGAACTGGACGGCTTCAAGACCATGGTCGGTCTGGATCCCGAGTCCCAATTCGCCGTCTTTGAAGGCGACGAATATCCGGCTTCAGCCATCGATCCCAGGCCGAAGTTCCATGTGTACCGGCCTCATTTTGCGGTGGTTACCGGCGTCGCCTGGGACCACGCCAACGTCTTCCCCAGTCCGGAGATTTATGAGGAGCAGTTTGCCCGTTTTGTGGAGCAGGTGGAGGCGGGGGGAAGCGTGGTCTACAACGGTGAGGACGATGCCGTTTGCCGGGTGCTCCGCCGATGCCAGCCTGGAGTGTCGAAGCTTCACTACCGTACGCCGCCGTATCGGGTCTGTGAAGGGCGTTACCATGTCCGGCTCGGTGGGAGCGAGGTGGAGGTTCAGCTTCTGGGTCGGCATAACATGCTGAACCTGGCCGCGGCGCATACCGTATGCCGGGCTCTCGGGCTGGATGATCGGGAATTCTGCGCGGCGGCTGCCACATTCCCGGGAGCCGCCCGCAGACTGCAGCTGCTTTTCCGGGACGGGAGCACCAGAGTCTATCTGGACTTCGCGCACGCGCCCTCGAAGGTAAGCGCTACCGTGGACGCCTTGCGCGAAGCCTTTCCGGAGACCAGGCTGACTGCATTGCTTGAACTCCATACGTACAGCAGTGTGCGCCCCGACTTCATTGTCAACTATCGGGGGGCCTTGGATGCGGCGGATCGGGCCGCCGTCTTCCTGAGTCCGGAAACCTGCCGGCAAAGAGGGGTCCCCCTCTTGACGGATCGGGAGATACGGGTGGCGTTCGGGCGCACCGATCTGGAATACCTGGCAGACCGGGCTGACCTGGAGAGATGGTTGCAGAACCTGGAGCTGCACAACACCACCGTGCTGTTGATGAGCTCGGGTTCATTTGGCGGTGTGGACCTGGGCGGACTGCTCAGTCGCCGGATGGCGGAGATCAGGAGCGGGTGAAGGAAGGGTTCGGGATCGATGACAAGCGGCCCAATCCGATCAGTGGTTTTGAAATTCATGGTCGGATGATGGACGTTGTGGCCGAGGCCGAAAGATCCCTGAACCGCTCAGTCGCGAGACTCGCCGATCAGGATGCTTCTGAGCTCGGCGAGATTGCTGCGGAATGCCGCGGTCCGCGCCTGGCGGCCTTCGGTTTCGCCTGGAGCCGGCGAGGTGGGGCCCCCAAGCTCCCATTCGACGAACACCGTGTGGTAAGGCAGGCGGCCGAGACGCGGTTTGAGCTGCGGCTCCAGGGCGACGACAAGGTCTTGGCCCTGCAATGCGTCGGGCAGGGAGGCGAGAGAGACGGGGGGAACCTCATCGGGGTTGACTCCGTTCTGAACTAGCAGCGACGCCCAGGCCGGGTCCAGTTGTGCTGCCGGTTCCAGACCGGCGCAGGCGATGCGCGCTCTCTCACCGAACTCGACTTCCGCCCACCGGCGGGCGAGCTGTCCAAAGCCGTCATTCCGGCGGTCCAGGAAGAGAATCCTGAAGTTCTTGCCCCGTTTCTCCTCTCCGGTGGCGACAAAAACGGCTTCTTCGCACACGTTTTTCGCCTGGTCGCATGCCCGGCTGAGGCGGTTGAACACCAGAAGCAGGGAAAAAGAATCTTCGAGGCGGAGGGATCCGCTTTCACAGGCCTGGACCAGTGAAGTGAGCAGACCATCGTAGGCACGGGTCAGCCCGGAAGCCATCTTGCGCGTGGCGCGCGCCGAGTCCGGGTTGCTGTCGTAAAAGGCCAGCAGGGCGTGGTGGAGAAGGTGGACCGCCTCCTCTCCTCTCAACTCCACTTCACGGCGGAGAGCTTCGGGAATGGTCCCGATACGGGTGGCTTCGCGGCAGATGGTAACTGCGTAGTCGCCCACCCGCTCGAGAGAGATGTTGATGCGCAGGACGGAAGAGACAAAGCGGAGGTGTCGGGCGCTGGGCAAGTGTCTCGCCACGAAGGCGTGACAGAGCCGGTCGATCTCCGTAACCCGACGATTCACCGCCTGGTCCTGGAGGATCGTGTCCCAGGCGAGGTCGCGGTTGCCGGTCAGCAGCGCCCGGACGCTTTGGCGCAAAGCGGCTTCCAGAGAGGCTCCCAGTGCACGGAGCTGGCTCCGAATCTGACCCAGATCGCTTTCCAGCCGCGCCTCATAATGGCTCATGTTTCCGATCCGGATGTTCCGTGCCGAGCATTCTGTAACAGAACTGTGACGTTCTGACCCATTGTACCGGTTTCCGATCCGGCGGAACTGGGGCCGGAACTGGGGACAGACACCCGCCTCACCGGGAAAGGTCCGTCAATGCAGGATCGGAAACCACCGCCCCAGGCAAACGGTGCCACACGGGACGCTCGAACTTCTTCAATGACTTGAAGGCGCCAGCGGCGCGCGTCATTCATGGAACACCGGAGCGTGTCGGCTTGAGGGTCTTCAGTCAACCTTGTAACATTATGAAGCTTTTGTCCTCTTACTCAGGAGGATGCAGCGAGAGCTGAAGACTACACTAACAGGCTCCAAAGGAGAACACGCAATGCGGAAGCAGATGGTACTTGCGGGAATGGTCCTCACGGTGGCGGCGGTCTTGCTGGTGGTGGGACCGGTATCGGTGGCGGCCCAGCCTGAAGGTAGCGGGCATGCGGCGGGAGCTGACGGGAAAGCCATCTTCCTGGCCCAGAAGTGCAACATGTGTCACGACGTATCCACAGCCGAAATTGCGGCTACGGCCAAGTCCGAGAAGGTGAAAGGCCCGGATCTGGTCAACCTCAAACCAGACGCCGACTTCTGGATGAAGTACCTGAAGAAGCAGGCGGACCTCGAGGGGAAGAAGCACAGCAAGAATTTCACCGGCAATGACGCTGATCTCAAGGTCTTGGTGGACTGGATGATGGCGCAGAAGAAGTAAACACTCTCCGGCTGTGGGAACACCCGGCGAACCACGTGCCGGACCTTCCTCAACTCGCCGGACCCACTGTTCCGCTCCGGCCCGGCCTGCCAGCCGGGCCGGAGCATTTATAAGTTCTCCCCTGTCTCTCATCGACCGTCAAGGGGACAAACGGTCCCCGCGGTGCGGGCGCCGGCATGTTTGACCGCCATCTGCTGGCGTTCTCCAATCCCCTTTTCATCCGGCGCCGATTCCCGTAAGGTTCGTCTTCTGGAGGTAACCTCAGGATGAATCGGCGTCGCTTTGTGATCAGTACATCGTCGGGTCTGGCGGCCATCGGTTTGGGGAGGCCGGCGTCGGCAAGCGGTCGAGTCGCGCCTTCCGACCGTCTGGTGGGAGCATTTATCGGGACCGGTGGAATGGGCCGCTCCAACTTGCAGGATTTTCTCCGCATGGAGGACGTGGCCGTTGCCGCCGTCTGTGACGTCTGGGAGAAGAACCGGGAGCTGGCGGCTGAGATGACCGTTTCCCAGCCTGGCGGGCGCGCCAGGACTTTCCATGATTTCCGCCAGGTCCTGGAACTGAACGAAGTGGACTTCGTGGTTGTTTCCACCCCGGACCATTGGCACGCGATTCCCACCATCCTGGCCTGCGAGGCGGGCAAGGACGTCTACGTGGAAAAGCCGCTGGCCCACAATATTTACGAGGGTCGCCGAATGGTGGAGGCGGCCCGCCGTCACGGTCGGGTCGTCCAGATGGGCACCCAGCAGCGATCGGGGAAGCATTACCAGGAAGCGGTCCGGCTGATTCAGGAAGGGGTGCTGGGACGGATCTCGTCGGTCCGTTGCTGGAACTTCGAGAATGAATCCCCGGTGGGGATCGGCAACCCCGCCGACTCCGAGCCCCCACCAGGGCTTGACTGGGATTTTTTTCTTGGACCTGCTCCCAAGGTCCCCTTCAACCCAAACCGTTTCCTGGGAACCTTCCGCTGGTTCTGGGATTACTCCGGTGGGAAACTGACCGACTGGGGAACCCACCACTTCGACACCATCCAGTGGGCTATGGCCGTCAAGGCTCCCAGGTCCGCCCACGCGATGGGCGGGAAATTCGCACTGCGGGACAACCGGGAAACCCCGGACACCGTGGAAGCAGTCTTCGAGTACCCGGGGTTTCTGCTGACTTTTTCGCATCGGGCCGCCAACGCCCGTGATGCGGTCCGTTGGGGTTACGGCATCGAGTTTTATGGGACCGACGGCACTCTGTTTCTGGACCGGGAAGGCTTTGCAGTCTATCCGGAGACCCGGGGCCGTTTCGAAGAACCTGTCCCTCGCCATCTGGAAGGCCCTCCGCAGGACCTCCCGCCCTGGAATCGGCCCTATGAGGTGCGCCGGTTTCGTACCCGACACGCGGAGGGACCGGGCTCCGATCAGCACTTGTCCCATGTCCGGAATTTCCTCGACTGCGTGAAGAGCCGGGAGAAGCCCCGGTCGGACGTGGAGGAGGGGCACCACTCGACCACGGTGGCTCACCTCGGCAACATCTCCCTTCACACGGGACGCCGGATCTACTGGGATGCCGAAGGGGAAGCCATTCTCGGGGATGAAGAGGCTTCACGGCTGCTGCGGCGGGAATACCGCCCCCCCTGGGTCCTGTAAACGGTTGGCGTGAAGCTGGATTGGGAGGCGGTGGAATGACTGGGCAGATTACACGGCGCTGGTTTCTGGGGACTGTGGCCGGGGCAACCGCATGGGGAGCAGCCACCGGCAGCCTTACAGGCTTGGGGACAGGTTTCGCAAGGAATCGCGGCATCCGGCTGGGATTCGACAACTTCTCGATCCGGGCCTGCGGATGGGACGCGTCCGCCATCCTGGATTACGCCGCCGGGTTGCACCTCGACACGGTGTTTTTCTCCGACCTGGAGGTACTGGGGAGCCATGAGGACGGCGATCTGATGCGGCTCCGCCGGAAGGCGGAGGACCTGGGCCTGCATCTTCATGTGGGCACCGGAAGCGTCTGTCCCACGTCAAGCTCGTTCGATTCCCGTTACGGGAGCGGTGTAGAGCGACTCCGCCTGACTCTTCGTGTGGCCCGTCTCCTAGGTTCGCCAGTGGCACGCTGCTACCTGGGCACCGCCCAGGACCGTCTCGGGGACGGGGGGATCGAGCGGCACATGGAAGCCATGGTGAGAGTCTTGCGGGAGTGCCGAACGCTGGCCCAAGACTTCGGGGTACGTATTGCTGTGGAGAATCATGCCGGCGACATGCAGGCGCGTGAACTGGTCAGCCTTATCGAGGCCGCAGGCCGGGATTTTGTCGGAGCGACGCTGGACTCGGGCAATGCCGTGTGGACGCTCGAGGACCCCCTGGAGAACCTGGAGACGCTGGGGCCCTATGCGGTCACCACCGGGATCCGGGACTGCATGGTCTGGGAGACCGCAGAAGGGGCTGCGGTCCAGTGGACCGCGATGGGAGAAGGACTCGTAGACTGGGGACGCTACTTCGACCGCTTCGCGGAGCTTTGCCCGGGCGTGCCAGTCCAGCTTGAAATCATCTCCGGCTTCAATCGAGAATTCCCCTGGCGGAAGCCGGAGTTCTGGGTCGGCTACGAGAAGGTTCCGGCCCGAACCTTCGCGAGGTTTTTGGAGGTTGCCCGCCACGGTCATTCCAAGGATCCTGCTGTCTTTCCCGAGGGCGGTTCGCGCCGGGAGGCGGAGGCGCGGTACCAGCTCGCGGAGCTGGAGAAGAGTCTGCGCTATTGCAGGGAGGTACTCGGACTGGGAGTGCGCGCCTGAGAAGCGGAGCTGGGGATCCAGTGCGCAGCTTCGAGGTTCTCCTCTTCGACCTTGGTGGTGTGTTGGTGGAGTGGGTCGGGAGCCCCGGCCTGCTGGCACTGGCGGCCGGCACCCTGGATGCGGAAGCGGCTCGGCGCTTCTGGCTGGAGTCTCTTTGGGTGCGCCGATTCGAGCGGGGTCAGTGCAGTCCCCCGGAGTTTGCCCGCGGCGTTGTCGAGGAGTTGGGGCTGCAAATCCCACCGGAAGAGTTTCTCGTCCACTTCACCAGGTGGGACAAGGGACCCTTCCCTGGTACCACAGATCTCTTGCGGGAGCTGCGGGGCCGATATCTGTTGGCCTGCCTGAGCAACAACAACATCATCCACTGGACCCGCCTCCGGGATGAGTTCTCCTTGGGGCAGTTCTTTGACCGCTGCTTCATCTCCTGCGAAATCGGACTGGTGAAGCCGGATCCTGACGTGTTCCGTCACGTGCGCCGGGAGCTTGGGGTGCCCGCCGGGCGCATCCTGTTCATTGACGACAACCCGGAATGTACCGAAGCTGCCGCTGCTGAGGGGTTCTCGGCGGTGTTGGCAAGGGGGATCGAGGCGGTACGGCAGGCGCTGGACCGAATCCTGGATCCCTGAATGCCCAAACTGCAGTCATGTCCAGACTCGACTCGCCGGGATCCGGGATCCCGGCAGGGGAGCGACTTCGCTCAAAAACCTGCCAATTTGCTGACCGCAGCCAGCAGGCGGTCGACTTCCTCCTCTGTCGTGTACAGCGAAACGCCAGCCCTGACCAGCCCCCCCTGGTCTGCCACACCCAATATTTCGGTCAGGCGGACCGCGTAGAAATCGCCGTTCCACACGCAGATGCCCTCTGCGGCCAACGCTTCGGCCACCTGGGCCGGATGTCGGCCGGCAACCCGGAAGGCGATGGTTGGGGCGCGGGGCGAGTCGAATTGCGGGCCGAAAAGTTGTACCCCTGAAATCTGCTGCAGTCCTTGGAAGAGCCGCCGGGCCAAGGCTCCCTCGTGGAGGTTGATGGCATGCATGGCACTGACCAGACGTTCCCGCAGGCTCGCTCCCGAGCCGAGCGAGGCCAGGTAGTCCACGGCGGCGGCAACACCTGCCAGGGCGGCGTGATTCAGTGTTCCGGTTTCGATTCGGTAAGGGGCCCGGGGGTCTTGGGTTCGCAGTCGATCGGTCTCGAACTGCTCCAGCAGCCCGGGACGGCTGTACAGAATGCCCACGTGAGGGCCGTAGAACTTGTACGCGGAGCACAACAGGAAGTCGCATCCGAAAGTGACGACATCAACCGGGAAATGGGGGGTGTAATGGACCGCATCCACCACCAGCCACGCGCCCACTTTCAGGGTGGCGGCCCGAATTCGGCGGATGTCGTTGACCGTACCCAGGGCGTTGGAGGCCCAGCCCACGGCCACCAGACGGGTGCGCTCGGCCAGCTTGCGCTCGAAATCCTCGTAGTCAAGCGTGCCGTCGTTCCGGATGGAGACTTCACGGACACGGATCCCATGCTCCCTCAGCTTCAGCCAGGGTCCCCGGTTGGCTTCATGGTCGAGTTGGGTGATCAGAATTTCATCCCCTGCCTGCAGAGCCCGGCGAACGGCCTGGCTGAGCGCAAAGTTCAGCGTGGTCATGTTGGCTCCGAACGAAATCTGGTGGGGGCCGGTGGCACCCAACAGGTCAGCGCAGCGGCGGCGAGCCTGGGCGAGAATCTCGTCGGATTCCCGGCTGGTGATGAACTCGCCGTGAGTGTTGGCGTTACACCGCCGGTAGTAATCGCTCACCGCCTCGATGACCGTCGCTGGGAGCTGGCTCCCTCCGGGACCGTCGAAATACGCGAGGGGCCTGCCGCCGACCTCCCTCGTGAGGGAAGGGAAATCTGCTCGACGCGCCCGGAAGTCGGGACCAAGCTGGGTAAGTGTGGTCTGCATGCTCACATTCTGTCCGGGCCGGCTGCCGGCGGCAAGGCGGGAGGTCTCGGATGTCTGGGGAAAACGGCGGGCCCTGAAAACGGGGAATTGTCCGGTGCCAGCAGAGGAGGCGGGCGCCAACCGCCTGTACTAAGATCTGCCGCATGCTGGAACGCTGGTTTGGGATTCGAGCCGCCGGATCGTCGGTTCGGACAGAGGTGGTGGGAGGCCTGACCACCTTCATGACCATGGCCTACATCATCTTCGTGCAGCCTCTGATCCTGGGTGCGGCCGGCATGGATGTTGGGGCGGTGATGGTGGCGACATGTCTGGCGTCGGCTTTGGCGACGCTCTTCATGGCCTTCCTCGCCAACTATCCGATCGCCCTGGCGCCGGGAATGGGGCCGAACGTCTTCTTCACCTACACCGTCGTGTTGGGGCTTGGGTTTACGTGGCAGCAGGCGCTGGGGGCGACCTTTCTGTCCGGGGCTCTGTTCGTTTTGCTCTCCACGGTCGGGTTTCGCGAGAAAATCATCCACTCTCTGCCCACCAACCTGAAGCATGCAATCGCGGTTGGCATTGGTCTGATGATCGCGGTGGTGGGGCTGGAATGGAGCGGGATCGTCGTGGATCACCCGGCCACCCTGGTAAGTCTGGGCCAGCTTGGATCTCCTCCCACGCTGCTCTCCCTGTTCGGCCTGGTGCTTACCGCGTCCCTGTTCGCCCGCGGAGTCAAGGGCGCCTTGCTGCTGGGAATCCTGGTGAATGCAGCGGTTGCACTGGCGACCGGTATGGTGGAATACCACGGATTGATCGGTCCGGTTCCTTCCCTGGCGCCAACATTCCTTGAACTCGACCTCCTCGGGGCCCTTCGTCCCGAAATGATTGCCGTGGTCTTCGTTTTCTTCTTCCTGGACTTGTTCGATACCGTCGGCACCCTGACTGGGGTTTCCCAGAAGGCTGGTTTTCTGCGACCCGACGGTACCCTTCCCGGGGCCAGACAGGCACTGCTGGCGGACGCCCTGGGAACGGTGGCCGGAAGTCTGGTGGGGACCTCGACGGTGACCAGCTATGTGGAAAGCGCTGCGGGAGTCGCCAGCGGCGCGCGCACCGGTTTGGCCAATCTGGTCACAGCCGGCCTCTTCCTGCTTGCCCTTTTCTTCTCTCCCCTCCTGCAAACGGTGGGAGGAGGCATCGGGGGAGAGGGTCTTCGGCTGTACCCCGTAATCTCACCGGCCTTGATCGTGGTGGGATGCTTCATGCTCAGCGGAATCCGTGAGATCCACTGGGACGATTATTCGGAGGCATTCCCCGCTTTCCTCACTATCGTGATCATGCCCTTGACGTTCAGCATCACCGAGGGAATCGCTTTCGGCTTCATCGCTTACACGCTATTGAAGGCTGTGACCGGGCGGTTTCGGGAGGTTCCCTGGCTGATCCGGGTTTTCGCGGCGCTGTTCGTTGTCCGGCATCTGGTCAGTTGATGGCCGGGCAGGAGAAGCGAGCCGGGAGACACAAGTCAGGAATCGGGAGACAGCACCCGATCCGGAAGAGCCAGGGACTTGCCCCCGGGGCCTTGCGACTCCGGGCGCGGCCGGCAGGGCACTAGCCCCTTGAATCCAGCAAGGCCGACTCCTGTCTCCCGACTCCCGCTTCCTCACTCGAGACTGCCGACCGGCAGGCTGGACTGAACCAGTCCGGCGGCGGTCCTCAGGATAACCAGCGCCAGCGGCTGGTCGCTTACAATCCGGACGGTACCTGTGAAGTCCTGGTTCTGGAGCGAGGAGAACATCTGGGACAGGAACTGTGCGTTGTGGGTGCCAGGGTCCAACTGCACCGCTCCGAAGTTGGTGTCCCGAGTCTGACCGGACGGCTCAATCAACTGGACAAAAGCGGTGGAGCGCACAGTCCCGGCGTTGACGACGGCGATGCCGCTGTCGATGTTGCCTGCACTCAGCTTCTGCACTGCGCCGACACTCACCAGATGGCCTTCTGCTGCACCGACGCCCGCCTCGCTGATGAGGCCGCCGGAGTTGTTGACGATCCGGAAGATGGCGGTTCCGTCCACCGGGACGTTGGCTGTCACCTTCGCGTACCCGACCGCTATTGGCTGGGCGGTTCCGGCAGTGGTGAATGAGAAGGAACCACGGGGCGGGAGGTTGAGGGGAAAGCTGCTGGCGGTCGCCGTCCCGTCTGAGACCTGGAGGGGGTTGCCTTGGCTGCTGAAAAAGCGGATCTCGCCGACGGCGGTGGAACCAGACAGATTGGTGACCACAAACGCAGTTTGCAGCTTGCCCACGCCCGGGATTGGACCGTCACCCACCTGGGCGAAGTAGATCGTGAACTGCGGGCGGGAGATGAACTCGACCTTCAGGTCGTCGACGCTTTCCACCAGGAGCTGAGGCGTCTGGGAATCGGGTACATAGGTGATGAGGAGTTTGCTGATTCCCTTTGGATCATCGGTGCCAATTGCGAAAGTCGCCGACCCCTGGTGTGTGGCGGCGAGATTCACTTCGCCGAGGTTCGTGCCCAAGTTGTCGAACGCCTTGACATTGACCTGGGGGTTCGTGTCCCGCAGAAAGAACGCCACCTTGCGAGCGGGGTAACGGAAGGTGATGACCATCGGTTTTGTGGCGTCCCCGCCTTCCGGAGGCCGGTTGACGACGAACGAGTTCACGAACCCCAACTGGACGATCTGATCCACCTCCGGGATGGCGTCCGGCGACTGCTCAAACCGGATGCCCCATTTCGCCAGCAGGTCCTGGGCGGGGGCGCCGGCCACCAGACCGCTGAAGTCGAACAACACCGAGTCGGGGCTGAAGCCCGTCCCTCCGGGGATCTCCTGGAGAGCGGCGGACAGGGGGACTGTCCAGCCGAGCCAACAGACCCAGAGCAGAAGCACCATGCGCACAGAAAGCATCTGATCCTCCTCCGGGAGCCTCTTCTCCCCCAAAGCGCTCCCGCGCCGCTATTATAGGGACAAATCCCTGAGCGTGCCCGTCACACCACGGAAAGGAGACTGTCAGATGGATTTGCGCGACAAGGTAGCAATCGTCACTGGAGCCACCAAGGGGATCGGGCTGGCGATTGCGGAGGAGCTGCTGCGCAGGGGTACCCACGTCATGATCTGTTCCCGGCACCAGAGTGACATCGACCGGGAAGTCCTGCGCCTCAACCGTATGGGCGCGGCGGGCCGGGCGGCCGGTAAAGCAGCCGATGTCCAGGACCATCGCCAGGTGAAGGCATTGATCGAATCCTGTTGTGCAGAGTTCGGCGGGCTGGACATCCTGGTCAACAACGCCGGTGTGGGCCGGTTCGAGAATGTTGCCGAGATGTCGCCGGAGAGCTGGCGGGAGATCCTGGGGACCAACCTGGACGGTGTGTTCTATGCCTGCCGCTACGCCCTGCCGGAGATGAAACGGCGAGGCGGGGGATTCATCATCAACATCGGCAGTCTGGCCGGCAAGAACGCTTTTCCGGGTGGAGCTGCATACAACGCGTCCAAGTTCGGCCTGATCGGTTTCAGTGAAGCCCTGATGCAGGAGGTTCGTTATGACGACATCCGGGTGGCCTACATCATGCCGGGCAGCGTGGATACGTGGTTCGGTGGGAGTCCACCGTCCGGGGAAGGGGGTTGGAAGCTGTCGGCGACGGATGTCGCCCAGGTGGTCGTTGAAACCCTCACCCGGCATCCGCGTTGTTTGACCAGCCGGATCGAGATGCGGCCGGCGAAACCTCCCCGCAAGTGAGGGTCAGGAGCAGTACTCCACCTTGGCGGTGGCGGGAAAGAACCGTGCTGTGAACCGCCGGCTGCATTCGGTGCAGGTGCATTCAAGCTGGACGGCGTCGGTGCTGCGGCGTGGAGTGGACTGGGAGTCGACGGTGACCCGGACCGACCTGCAGTGGGGGCACGAAACGAGGCCCGAGGGGACCGACCAGGCGGCCCGGCGGCGAGCCCGAAAATCGAGGCCTGCTTTGTGAATCTGCGCCCGTGCGTCAGGTCCCTCCACGGGGACGATCTCGCACATTTCGAGGATCCGCGAGTACAAGCGCACGCCGACACGCTCTTCCAGCGTCTGAACCGATCCGGGATCCTGCGGGCGTCTCTGTAGCGGCCAGTTGGTGGTCATCAGGGTGGGGCGTTTGTTGGTGTACCGGTGGTTGAGCACCATCCCCACGGTTTCCCGCACCCAGTCGGTGGGACGCCCAGTGCCCAGATCATCCCACACCAGCAGTTCCACATTCATCAGGGGCAGCAGCACTTCCCTTTCGGTATCCGGTGAATCAGGGCCGTAAGAGAACTGCAGGCGGCGGAGCAGCTCGCTCTCGTCGATGAAACGCCCGGCCACTCCCTTTTCCTCCACCAGCGTCTTGAGGACGGCTACCGCCAGGTGGGTCTTTCCCACCCCGCAGGGCCCGGCCAACAAGAGGCCCCGATCCACGCGGGGCCAGGCTTCCACGTAGTCCACCGCCTTTTTCAGCGCCGCTTCCTGGCTGGGGTGGTGAGTCGAATAGAGGTCAAAACCCCGGTCAGCATAGCGGGGAGGGATGTTCGCCGCCTCCAGGCGGCGTGCCGTCCGGCGGGAGAGCCGGCATTGTGGACAGGGACGAGCCGCCGGGTATCCGTCCACCTCCTGCCGCACCCAGCCAGTCCCTCCGCAGCTTGCACATTCGGCCATGTTCACCTCGGGATGGATCGGTCTCACGATAGCACGTCTCGGCCGGGTGCGCCCGCCAACCCGCGGTCTGAGGCGGCAGGCGTGTGCGAGGGCTCTCCCTGGGCGGCCGCCGGGCTGGACGGCTGCCCCGGCGATGGTTAAGCTGGTCGCCAAAGACCCCGTTTTTTTTCGAGTTTCGCAGGAGGTGTGTGTTGAAACGACGCGATTTGATTCGCCGCTCAGCGATCGTGGCTCTGGGCGCCGCGACGCTGCCTGCAGTCCCAGTTCATGGGCGGGAGATTCCGCCCGATTACGACGCGTCCCTCCGCCTGCGCCGGCCGGATTGGGCGCCCGTCTTCTTGAGCGAGCACCAGAGTCGGACGCTGGAGAGCCTGGGCGAATGGATTATCCCCGAAACCGAAACGCCCGGTGCCAAATCAGCGCTGGTCCACCGTTTCCTGGATCATCTGCTGGCCGCGGAAACACCCGCGGTTCAGCGCGAGTTCACCAGCGCCCTGGCGTTTGTCGACGGCCTCAGCCAGGAACGCTACGGGCGCGCCTTCGTCTACCTGGAAACGGAACAGCAACGGGAACTGCTGACTTACCTGGCCTACCCCCATCGTCTGGTGACGTGGGGCTCCAACCGATCGGAGTTCGTGGGGCACACGCTGTTTGCACGACTGAAAGACTGGATCGCGCGGGCCTACTACAGCTCGCCGGAAGGACTCGCCGAACTGGGTTTCGACGAAGCGTTCAGCCACGGTCCTTTCCTGGGCTGTGAACAGGAATCCCCAAAGCACTAGGCCGCACGAAGGAGAACGAAATGCCCCAAGACCGTCACCAGGCAGTTTACGACGCGGTTGTGGTTGGCTCCGGTGCGACTGGCGGCTGGGCCGCCAAACGTCTGTCGGAGGCCGGGCTGAAGGTCGCCCTCCTGGAGGCCGGCCGCAGCGTGTCACCGGCGGAGTTTACGGAGCACATCCCCCCTTACAAGCTGGACTTCCGCAACCTTTCACCGGAGATCGTCAAGCGGCGTCCCGTCCAGAAGATGTGTTACGCCTGCATGGAATACAACTATGACTGGTTTGTCGACGACATCGACAACCCATACAGCACGCCGGAGGGCAAGCCTTTCACATGGCAAAGGCTGCGCATTCTGGGCGGTCGCACTCTGGTGTGGGGCCGCCAGAGCTATCGTCTGAGCGACTACGACCTCAAGGCCGCCTCTTTTGACGGCTACGGCGAAGACTGGCCGATCTCGTATGCCGATCTCGCGCCGTACTACGACATCGTCGAGGACTACGTGGGCATCAGCGGGCAGTCGGAAGGCCATCCAGCCCTACCCGACAGCCGGTTCCTTCCGCCGATGGCCATGACTTGCGGGGAACTGCGGCTGCGGGACCGGGTTCGCGAGCGCTTCGGCAGAACGGTCACCATCGGGCGGGTGGCGGTCCTGACCCG
The DNA here is from genome assembly GCA_964524795.1 of uncultured Acidobacteriota bacterium. Lineage (GTDB taxonomy): Bacteria > Acidobacteriota > UBA6911 > RPQK01 > JAPXNP01 > CAZGEH01. Next base: position 553,866 of record CAZGEH010000002.1, on the reverse strand, counting down.
CGACCACAACGGGCGGGCAGCCTGTCACTACTGTGGACCCTGTGAAAGGGGCTGCATGACGATTTCCTACTTCAGCAGCCCCTTCACAACAGTGGCGGACGCCTTGGCCACGGGAAACTGCGAACTATTTACCGACGCCATCGTGGTCAAGGTCAACAACGACCACTCCGGAGCGCGGGCAACCGGGGTGACTTACATCCACCGAGTGAGCCATCAGAGCTATGAAGTCCGGGGCAAGGCCGTGGTGCTGTGCGCCCAGGCACTGGAATCCACCCGAATCCTCCTGAACTCGAGGGACGCCCATTTTCCTGAGGGCTTGGCGAATTCCAGCGGCAAGCTCGGCAAGTTCTTGATGGATCACTGCGTGGGTGCCGGAGCGTCAGGTGAACTGCCCGATTTGCCGGTCAGTAAATCCGCTTCCGAGCCGATGCGCCCCAACGGGATCTATATCGTGCGGTTTCGCAACCTCCCCGGGGACCGTCCCCACGGCAGGTTCATCCGGGGTTACGGGTTCCAGGGCCATGCGCGCCCGGAGTTCCATTTCGAGGCGGAGGGCTTTGGCGCCTCCTACAAGCGGGCAGTCAAGGAAGGGGTCTACCGGATTCGGTTGTCGGGTTTCGGGGAATCGTTGCCCCGCGAGGACAACTACGTGTCCATCGACCCCCAGCTTCGGGATGCCTGGGGAATCCCGGCGCTCCATATCCACATGACGCACGGTCCCAACGAACACGCCATGATGGAGGATGCTGCCGCCACCGCCGCCGAGATGCTGGAAGCGGCAGGAGCCAGGAACATTGTGGTTAATGGACAGCCGGCGATGCCGGGTATGGCAATCCATGAACTGGGCACAGCCCGCATGGGTGATGATCCCCGCTCCTCGGTGCTCGACCGCTGGAACCGCGCCCACGACGTTCCCAACCTGCTCGTGACCGACGGCGCCTGTTTTGTCAGTTCCGGCTGCCAGAACCCGACCCTGACCATGATGGCCATCACGGTGCGGGCCTGTGATCATCTGATCGAACAGTTCCGACGCGGCGAGATCTGAGCCGGGAGGGCGAGATCCCCACGGCTGCGCCCTCCCCCTTTGTATGTTGCCGAACGTGAGGGTGGCGTCGCAAGGGCGGATCAGCTTAGAATCAGGGCGGTGTTGGGGACTCAAAGCCAGGATCCCGGCTTGTGCTCGAGGAAACTCCCTGGGGGAGGAGTGTGCCCGTGCATTTGAGAAAATGGATTGCCGCGTTGGCAGCGTTGGGTTTGGGGGTAGGCTGTACAGCGGATCGGCGGGTTACAACCCCGCAGCCCTCGGCGGAAGCGAGTCAACAGGTCCAGCAGAGACCTCCTGAGGAACAACCACCGTTGCCCCCCGAGGAAAGCCCGGAAAGCCGGGCGGCCAACGTGGCCTTTCTGATCAGTGACGCGCAGGCGGTGTTTGAGCGGGGCCGCAGCCATTTCGAGTCGGGTGAGTACGAGCTGGGACGGATCTACTTCGACGAGGCCCTGGAGCTGCTCCGGAATGCCGGATACAGCTTCGAGGAATACCCTGAACTGGAACAGAAGTACCATGAGCTGGAGCAGGATATCCGGCGCATCCGCATCCTGGCGCAGGTGGGCCTGGATGAGCCGCCCCTGCCGCTGGAGGAGTTCTCTTCTCCTTTGGACGAACTGGCAGCCATCGACTTCTACACCGTCGAAGTCGACCCTGCGCTGGAATACCTCGTCAGCGAGGACCTTCGACAGACTCCTTTCGACTTCCCGGTGGTGGTCAACCATGAGGTGGTCAAGCTTCTGGACTATTACCAGGGTCGGGGAAGGAAGGCGACTGAAGAGGCCATCCAGCGTTCGGGCCGCTATCTGCCGCTGATCAAGGCGATATTCCGGGAGGAGGGGTTACCGCAGGACCTCGTGTATATGGCTCATGCCGAGAGCCTGTTCAAGCCGAAGGCTTACTCCAGGGCCCGGGCCAGAGGCATCTGGCAGTTCATGGCAGGTACTGCCCGACTGTACGATCTCAAAATCAACTACTGGGTGGATGAACGGCTCGACGTGGTGAAAGCGACCCGCAGCGCCGCCCGCCATCTGAAAGACCTGAAGGCCGAGTTCGGCGACTGGTATCTGGCCCTGGCGGCGTACAACAGTGGACCCGGCCGAGTGGCGCGCGTCCTGAAGCGCCACGGGGAACTGGATTACTGGACGATGGCGTCCCGCCGCCTGCTACCCAAGGAAACCAGCAACTACGTCCCTTCGATCATCGCCTCCATCTTTATCTACCGTAACCCTGAGCGTTACGGGTTCAACGTCACTCCGGACCCTCCGTTGGAATTTGAAGAAGTGCCGGTGAGCGATCAGGTGGACCTGGGCGTGATGGCGGAACTGCTTCAGATCGAGAACGGCGTGCTGGAAGATCTCAATCCGGCATTGGTCCGCCGGGTCACCCCGGGTGATGCCACCTATGCGGTGAGGGTCCCGCCGGGCACCGGTGCCAAGCTGCTGGCCCAGCTCGCCGACCTGCCACCTTCCCAGCGACTCCGGTTTCAGACTCACCGCGTGGGCCGGGGGGAAACATTGTCCGCGATCGCCCGGCGCTACGGTGTGTCGATCGAAGCTGTGGCGGATGCCAACAATCTTCGCAACATCCACCGACTGAGCCTCGGCCAGGAGCTCCTGATCCCGGTAAGCGGGGTAAACCCCAGGCAGATGGCCTCGGCAGCGGCACGCAACGGCGGGGCCGCGAACCCTGACCGACATGTCGTGCGCCCCGGGGATTCCCTGTACAAGATCGCCCGATCCTATGGCCTGAGGCTGGCTGACCTCTTTCGCTGGAACAATCTTCGTCCGGGAGCCCTGATCCATCCCGGTCAGGAGATCCGCCTCACCGACTGAAGGCCTTTTGCGCGGAGGACCTCATGCAACTTCTTGTATTGGCTGCGGCCTTGACGGTTTGGACATCTCTTTCAGTCCAGGCAGAGGGAAGGAAACAGTACGGAGAACGGCTCGCCGGGGGCGAAGAGGCTTCCGTAGCCTCGATTCTGCAGGATCCCCTCGCCTGGGAGGGGAGGACTGTTCGGGTGCGCGGCAAAGTCAAGGACGTGTGCAGGAAGATGGGCTGCTGGATGGAAATCGAAGATGCGTCGGCCGCCGCCATCCAGATCAAGGTGGACGACGGCGTGATCGTCTTCCCGGTGGACGCCGTTGGCCGCCGGGCAGTCGCCGAGGGACGGGTCGAGGTTCGGGAGCTGACACGGGAACAGTATCTGGAGTGGCGCCGACATCTGGCTGAGGAGCAGGGAAAGCCTTTCAGTCCGTCCGAGGTGGGGGATCCTCCTTATCGGGTGGTTCGGCTGCGTGGTCTTGGTGCAGAGATCGAGCAATAAGAAGCAGCAGGTCGGACCCTTGGGGGAAACAGATACTCCAGACCTCGCTCTCGCTCAGCCTTGCGGCTGGCGTCGGCAACAGAGCCGCCAGCGGGTGCCGGACCCGACGCAATCGCAGCCGCCGGTCACGGCAACCCGCACCGATTCGCCTTCAGGACAACGGTCGATGACAGGGACCTCCGGCGTCAGCTCTTCCGGTCCTCTGCCCCGGTAATGTGGAGTTTGTCGAGCCGCTGCCGGTCTTTCTTCCGCGAAAGAAAATACCAGGCCAGTGCGCCCACCACCACGACCGCGGCGATGATCAAAGTGATTTCCATCGCTGGTTCACCCCCTTCTGACGGTTGCCACCCCTGCCCGGGGTCCAAGTTTTCACCAGGCAACGGGTTGCGCCAAGGAATCCTGCCCCGACTTGGGGAAGCACCAAGTTGATTCTATCCGGCCCGGATTCGGGTGACAACAAAAATCGGACAGCCCGGAACGACCGGTTCCGCCACTGGTGAAATCGTCAACACTGGCGTTGACAACCTCAGCAGCCGCTGTGTGGGTGCCGTGCCATGGGTCGCGCGTAGTCCGGCTGCCGGCTCTGGGCGTTTTGAAGGAACAGAGCCCGTTGACTTGTTCAGCAGCGGGAGCAGGCGAAGATTTCATCATCGGCGGGACCGGAATGTCCTAACGCTCAGCAGGACATCGGTTTGCGGATGCTTGTCTGAAACTGGACCGCCGCGTGCTATGCACCTCACCGGTGGCACGAGAGCCGAACCCGGAAGCTGTCATTCCCTGCGTCTGGATGGACGCTGGAGTTGTCTCGTTCAAGCTCTGCGAACGGGGTTTGGACTGCGACTCCTGCGCTTTGGATCGGGCTCTGCGAGGATTGGAGGATCGCCCAGTCCGATCGGAAACACCCGAACGGGAGGAAGGAGAGTACCTGGAAGTTCAGACCGCGCCTCATTTACCGGTCTTCCGGCTGCAGCGCCGCTTCTTTTACTCCCCATGGCACGTGTGGGTATCGGTGGAGTCGCGGGGTAACCTGAGGGTGGGACTGGATGATTTCGCCCAGCAGCTTCTGGGACCCATCTACCTCGTTTCGCTGCCGGAACCGGGGACGGTACTGAGCCTGCGCCGCCCTCTGGTTTCTGTCACCAACCAGCTCGCTGTGTTTTCGCTGCGAACCCCGGTGGAGGGCCGGGTTGTCTGGACCAACGGTCAACTGGCCGGCCGCCCGTCGCTGGTGAACCGGGCGCCCCACACTCTCGGCAGCCTGATGCTGGTGGAACCGAAAGACCTGCAAACCACTCTGCGAGACCTGCGCTACGGAGAGCAGGCCCAGAAGTGGCTGACACACGAGTCCCAGAATCTGGCGGCCGCCCTCAGCGAAATGCTGCAGGAGCAGCGCCCGCGGGCGGTTGGGGAAACACTCCAGGATGGCGGTACCCCTTCTCCTGACGCGCTGCGGTGGTTACGGACCGATCCTGCTTTTGCCGCCGTGCTGGAGCGATTCCTCGGTCTTCAGCCCGTGACCCGCGATCGCTGACGCCGCCAGCGGCCGCGGACCGTCCACCCGGAGCGAGGGATAGTTCCAGGTGGGGCATGCGGTGAAATGCCCCAAATCGGGGAGGCCAAGGGAGAGGAAACCGCCGTTCCTTCACTTGGTTGACCGCCCTCCATCAGGGGACCATCTGCCCGGAAGGGCTCCGGCACTTCCTCAGGACCCGTTGGCTCGCCGATTGCTTTGTGTTTTGTGGGGTTTGCCGGTGATCCGTCGTTACCTGTGGCTCAAACTGGTGGTCAGCCTGGTGGGCAGTCTCAGCCTGGTCCTGGCCTATTTTGGCTATCAGATCCTGGAACTGCAGCGGCAGAACCTGGAGTCCGCCACGATGGAAGCGGCCGACCGGATCAGTGACAGTATCAAGAAGAGCATCCTGTACAGCATGCAGCGCAACGACCGGGACCAGATCTATTACGCGATCAAGACGATCGGTCAGGAACCAGGCATCAACAAGATCCGTATCTTCAACGAGGTCGGCAGGATCAGCTATTCCAGCGATGACTCCGAGATCGACACCATGGTCGACAAACGGGCGGAAGCCTGCTTCGCCTGTCATAAAGAGGAAGAACCGCTGAGCCGTCTCGACCGGCCTGACCGGATCCGGATCTACCGTGACCACTCGGGTACGCGGATCCTGGGCGTCATCAATGCCATCGAGAACGAGCCGAGGTGTTCCAACGCCGCCTGCCATGCCCACACACCTGACCAGCAGGTGCTGGGGGTCCTGGACGTCACCATGTCACTGGAGAAGGCGGACCGCGACATCAGCGAGGCTCGTAAGCTGGTGCTGAGTGAGTTGGCATTGGCGATCGCGGCGGTCTGCATCGTCTTGGGAGGCCTGGCTTGGTTGATGGTGCACAAACCGGTGCATGCGTTGATCGTGGGCACCGAGCGCCTGGCGGCCGGAGACCTCGACTACCGCATTCCCGTCCACTCCGAGGACGAGATGGGGCGTCTGGCCAGCTCGTTCAACCGGATGACGGAGCAGCTCCAACAGGCCAGAATGGAATTGACCGGTTGGGCACGGACGTTGGAGTCGCGGGTCGAGGAGAAGACCGCGGAACTCCGGCGGGCCCACGAACGGATGCTGCAGGTTGAGCGGATGGCTTCCATGGGTAAGCTGGCGGCCATCGTCGCTCACGAGATCAACAACCCGTTGGCGGGTATCCTGACATCGGCCAAACTGGTGTTGAGGCGCCTGCAGAAGCAGCCTGCCGGTGACGCTGATACCGAGGATCACGTGCGGATGATTGCGGAAGAGGCCGCCCGTTGCGGGGAGATCGTCAAGAACCTCCTTCAGTTCTCCCGAACGAGGAGCGAGCTGATGGAGCCGGAAGACCTCAATCGGCTGCTGGAGGACTCGGTCCGGCTGGTTCGCCACAAGATCAACCTCCTCAATCTGGAGGTCCGGCTGAGTCTGGACCCGGAGCTGCCACGGGTGGTATGCGACGGCCAGGCGATCCGCCAGATGATGGTGGCAATGTTGATCAATGCCTGTGAGGCCATGGGCGACCACGGCGGCACGATCCAGATCTCCAGCCGATACGAACCGCCCGACACGGCGGAGATTGTCGTCCAGGACGACGGTTGCGGCATGGACGAGGAAACCCGCAAGCGGATCTTCGAGCCATTCTTTACGACCAAGGAGGCTGTCAAGGGAGTCGGCCTCGGTCTGGCGGTAGTCAGCGGCATCGTCTCGTCGCACGGCGGAGAGATTCGGGTCGAATCCGCGCTGGGAGTCGGTACGACCTTCACGATTCGCTTCCCTATCCGGGGACGCACCGGCGAGCCGGCCGATCAGGACTCGAACCATGGAGCGATAGACCATGCCTGAACCTGCTGTCCGCATCATGATCGTCGATGACGAGGCCGTGGTACGGCGTTCCCTTGGGGGATGGCTGACCGAAGAGGGCTACCACGTCGACACGGCCGCTTCCGGCAAGGAGGCGCTGGAAGCCCTGGGGCGTGACGACTGGGACATCTTCCTGATTGATATCAAGATGCCTGGTATCGACGGCCTCGAACTCCAGCGCCGGATCCAGGAGCACCACCCGGAGGCCACGGTAATCATCATGACCGCCTACGCGTCGGTGGACACCGCTGTGGAAGCCATGAAGCAGGGTGCTTACGACTACATCGTCAAGCCCTTCGACCCGGAGAATTTGGGGAGCCTGATCCGCAAGGCCGCGGAGCGCAAGCGCATTCTCAGTGAAAACGTACGCCTGCGCGAGAAGATCGAGGAGCTGAGTCCGTTCCAGGGCATCGTGGGACAGAGCGCCGCGATCCAGCGCGTCCTGGAGGAGGTCCGAATGGTTGCGGAGTCGGACACCACGGTGTTGGTGCGGGGCGAGAGTGGCACCGGCAAGGAGTTGATTGCCCGTGCCATCCACGCCTGCAGCCCGCGCCGTTTCCTGCCGATCGTGGCAGTAAGCTGCGGCGCATTGTCGGAAGGCGTTCTTGAAAGCGAGCTGTTCGGGCACGAGAAGGGAGCCTTCACTGGCGCACAGTACCGCCGCAAGGGCAAGTTCGAACTGGCGGACGGAGGGACACTGTTCCTGGACGAGATCGGTGACATCAGCCTGAAGACCCAAGTGGATCTGCTGCGCGTCCTGGAAGACAAGCAGGTCTGCCGGGTGGGCGGCAACAAGATGATCCCGGTGGACTTCCGATTGATCGCCGCCACCAATCGCAACCTGGAGAACATGGTCAAGGAAGGGTCCTTTCGCGAGGATCTCTATTACCGGCTGAACGTCTTTGCCATCACCATTCCGCCGTTGCGTGAGCGCCGGGAAGACATCCCGCTGTTGGCGGACCATTTTCTGCAGAAGTTCGCCCGTAGCATGAACCGCCATGTCTCGGGGATCTCGCCGGAGGCCATGCGCCTCCTCTGCAGCTACGACTGGCCCGGCAATATCCGGGAACTGCAGAACGCAATCGAGAGAGCTGTCCTGGTGGCCCGATCCGACACTTTGCAGCCTGCGGATTTTCCCGTAGTCGGGACCCCGTCTTCGGTGGTGATCAGGGATGAAAAATCACTGGCCGCGGTGGAACGGGACCACATCCGGGCGGTACTGGAAGAGACCGGCTGGAACATTTCCCAGAGTGCGCGACTGCTGCAGATCGACCGGGTGACCCTGTACAACAAGATCCGGAAGTACGACCTGAAGCGGGAAGAATCGAGCAGCTCAAGTTCCACACGGCGATGAAAGAGATCCGCCTGATCGGCGTCGGGCCGGTGGAGCCGGACGCCCTGGGCTTCCTGGAACTGGCCCTGAGCGATGCGCTGGACGTGCCATGCAGAACCGAAGTCTCAAGAGTGGAGGCCGATTTCGCCTATGACTCCGCTCGCGGCCAGTTCTACTCCACCGAAATCCTCGCCCGGCTGGCATCTCTGTCCGGCTCTTTTCCCGGCGCCAAAGTGCTGGGAGTCACCGCGGTCGACCTGTTTATCCCGATTCTGACCTTCGTCTTTGGAGAGGCCCAACTGGGGGGGGCCGCCGCCCTGCTTTCCACGCACCGTCTGCGGCAAAGCTTCTATGGCCTTCCCGAGGACAGCACGGTTTTTCTGAACCGGCTCGAAAAGGAAGCGCTACACGAACTCGGGCACACTTTCGGTCTCTTGCACTGCCGCACGGCGGACTGCGTGATGCACTTTTCCAACTCGGTGGATGAAGTGGATCTCAAGTCCCGGTACTTCTGTGCCGAGTGCCGTCGGTTGGGGCGCCCGTTTGTGCCGGATCGGGAGCCCCTGGCCTGGAACGGGCGATGAACTTTGGCGGCGGTCTCCGGGGCCGAAAGTCCGGCTCTATCTCCAACCAGTGGTAACCGTGTTCTTACCCCAGGTGACTGGAGCCACCCCAGCAGCAGACTATGGTTGGGTTATCTCCAGCACCGCCCGGTGCGAGTTCATCAACACCGGCGCGTATTCCTCGGCCGGGATCCCCAGGTAGTCGGCGACGCTGGACACCAGGCGCGAATACCAGAGGGTGGCTGTCACAGTCACCGGTCCGGGCGGCGCGTTCTGCGGGATGTGCCAGGTGTAGGTCTCGCTGACTCCCTTCAGGGGCGGCAAACGGTAGTCGGGGCCGAATGCCGCTGTGTTCCACTGGGCAATGGTCATGCGACCCTGGGGGTCGAGATAGGGCAGGCGGAAAATCCGATCACCCGGCGGAACCTGGCCGTCCCGTGCAAGCCCAGGGAAATCCGGCAAGGACCTGATGTCGCCGATATCCTGGTACGCCAGCGCCTCGCTGGAAGCCACCGTGTACTGTTCACCTTCAAATCCCTTGCGATCCACCGGCAGGTGGTAACGATGTCCCCGTGCATCCGTCAGCTCCACATGCAGCCAAAGCAGGCGCTCCTCGGCGGAACCGCTGGGAATCATGTGCCCGGCTTTGGCATTGAACACAGTCACCAGGAAGCGAACGGAGTCGCCGGCTGCCGCCTCGACTGCCTGCGGATGCACCCGCACTTCAGCCGCACCCGCCAGCTTCCCTTCGGCATGGGCGCCGTGAAAAAGGTGCTGGCGCAGATCCGGGCGCTCCGGACTCAGCCCGGGAGCCGCCTCGCCGGGCGCAGGAGGCATGTGGCAGTCCTGACAGACAATACCGGCCTTTGCATAAGGACTTTCCTTCCATTCCAGTTGGGTGGCCTTGACCCACATTCCGAAGGGGTCCTTCTCGTTGTGGCAGGTGCCGCAGAATTCGGAACTGCGGAGGAATGGGTTCGCTTTCACCAGATGAACCTGGCTGCTGGCTTCCGGGCGAACCCCCTGCTTCACATCGCCGGGATCCGCGATGTAGTTGAAATTGAACGGGATTTCTCCCTGGAAACCGGTGATGCTGTGGCACATCTCGCAGGAGACGGCTTCGTTGGCCCGGGTTCCCGCAGCCGGCCGCTGGGGGGGGATGTCTCCCGCCAGGAAAGCGAGCGGCGCGTGACACCCGTTGCAGCCGGCCTTGATTCCGGCAACCTTGGGCTCCTTCTCACTGTGAGGAAGCGCCAGCTCAAAGTACTCGATCTCGTCCCATGGATGGGTGAAGCACTGCGACATCAGGGACTGGCGGTGCTGCATGCCGAGATCGACATGGCACGCTGCGCAGGCCTCGGATTCCGCGAAACGGGCATAGGGGACTGTCCCCAATGCTTCGTCCCCGGCCTTCTGGGACCAAAGGGGGAAAAGGGATGCCACCAGCACAAGTCCGGCCGCTGCCAAAGTCTTCATGATCCACCTCCTCTGCCGTGTCTGCGCCGTCCTGGCCTGGATCCGTCCGGAATCGCTCCCGTCGAGCACCTCAAGGATTCCTTCGCGGTTCTGGGTCGAAGCCGCTCAGGCGGGTGCCGCCGCAGCCGGGGATTCGCTGCCGAGCCTGGCCAGCTCCTGGGCGTCCACCACAGCGATGGCAGCCATGTTCACAATATCTTTGGTCTCGAAACCATGCTGCAGGACGTGAACCGGCTTCTTCATTCCCACCAGGATCGGACCGATCGCTTCGGCTCCGCCGAGTCGCTGGAGCAGCTTGTAGGCGATGTTCGCCGACTGCAGGTCCGGAAAGATCAGGACGTTGGCGGCGCGCCGCAGGGTGCTGAACGGGTAATGTTCTTGAACCAGCTCCTCGACCACGGCGGTGTCGGCCTGCATTTCTCCGTCCACCATCAGGTCCGGTGCGCGACGCCGAACGATTTCAGTCGCCTGGCGGACCTTTTCCGCAAAGGGGTGACGGACGCTGCCGAAATTCGAGAAAGACAGGAGGGCCACCCGGGGTTCGAAATTGAAGCGGCGCGCCACCTCGGCGGTCAGGATGGCAATTTCCGCCAATTCCTCGGCCGTGGGGTCAATGTTGACCGTGGTATCGGCGAAGAAGAACACCTTGTCTTTGAGGATCATCAGGAAGAGGCCCACCACCCGGGTACAGCCCTCACGCACCTGAATGATCTGCAACGCCGGCCGGATGGTGTCCGGATAGTGCTGGCTGATGCCGCAGACCAGGGCGTCGGCGTCACCCATGCGCACCATCATCGCCCCGTAGACGGTCCGACTGCGCATCAGGCGGCGCGCCTCGGCCAGCGTGACCCCCTTGCGCTGTCGTAGGCGGTACAGCTCCGCCACGTATTCCTCGAACTTCCCTGAGCTCTCAGGATCGATGATCTCGACGCTGTTGAGGTGAAGATCGAGCTGCGCCTCCAGGTGGCGGATCCGATCTTCACGTCCCAGAAGGACAGGATGGGCGAACCCCTCGTCCACAATGGTCTGGGCGGCCCGCAGGACTTTCTCATGTTCGCCCTCGGGGAACACCACCTTCTTGGGATCCCGCCGCGCCTGGTTGATCATGATCCGCATGACTTCCCGGGCTTTTCCCAGACGTCGCTCGAGTGATTCCCGGTATTCCGCGGGATCGATCGTACGCCGGGCGACGCCGGTGCGCATCGCCGCTTCCGCCACTGCCGTCGCCTCCCACAGCAGAACCCGGTGGTCGAACGGTTTCGGGATCAGGTAGTTCGGACCGAACTGCAGGCGTTCCAACCCGTAAGCCTTGGTGACGGCTTCGGGAACATCCTCTCGGGCCAGCGCCGCCAGCGCACGCGTTGCTGCAAGTTTCATCTCCTCGTTGATCGCGGTTGCCCTCACGTCCAGGGCACCCCGAAAAATGAAAGGGAAGCCCAATACATTGTTGACCTGGTTGGGGTAATCCGAACGGCCGGTGGCCATGATCGTGTCCGGCCGGGCTTCCATGGCGGCATCGTAGGTGATCTCCGGATCCGGATTGGCAAGAGCGAAGACAATCGGCCTTTCGTTCATCGTGCGCAGCATCTCGGGCGTCACGCAGTTCGCCACCGACAGGCCGACGAAGACGTCAGCCCCCCGCAGGGCATCGGCCAGCGTTCGAGCATCGGTGTCGGCCGCCAGAGCTGCCTTGTGCGGGTTCATACCCTCCGTGCGCCCCCGGTAGACCACTCCCTTGGTATCGCACAGGATCAGGTTTTCCTTGCGGACTCCCAAGGTCAGGTAATAGCGGGCACAGGCGATTCCACTGGCGCCGGCGCCGTTGAAGACGACCTTCACTTCGTCGATCGGCTTGCCGGCAATCGCCAGGGCGTTCAGCAAAGCAGCGCCTGAAATGATCGCCGTCCCATGCTGGTCGTCGTGGAAGACGGGAATGCTGAGCTCCTGCTTGAGGGTCTCCTCGATGTAGAAGCACTCCGGAGCCTTGATGTCCTCCAGATTGATCCCCCCGAACGTCGGCTCGAGGAGCCGGACGGTGCGGATGATGTCATCGGGGTCTTCGGAATCGATCTCGATATCGAAGACGTCGATGTCGGCAAAACGTTTGAACAGGACGCCCTTGCCTTCCATGACAGGCTTGCCGGCGGCGGCACCTATATTGCCGAGACCCAGCACTGCCGTCCCGTTGGAAACCACCGCCACCAGATTCCCCTTGGCGGTGTACTCGAAAACGTCGTCGGGATTGTCCCGGATATGCAGGCAGGGGACAGCAACCCCTGGTGTGTAAGCGAGAGATAGGTCCCGCTGGGTGAGGCAAGGCTTGGTGGGAACGACTTCGATTTTTCCCTTGCGACCCTGGCCGTGGTATTCCAGGGCTTCCTTGTCGCGAATCATGGTGCCCTCCTTCCTTATCGGTGCGGAGGCGTGTCCGAGGGGGCAGTCTCCTAGTCAGCCCAGAAATCGATGACGAAGACGTCAGCGAGGACAGGCGCCACCAGTTTGCCGAAGCTCTGGTGATCGGGGTGCACAAGGTAAGCGTCGCGGTCCGCAGCCGTCCGGAACGTCAGGACAAAGGCGTGGGTGAAGCCTTTGTCCAGACCCTCCGGGCTGACATTCGTGCCGGTCTCGAAGGCCACGATCTGAGGGATCTTGTCTTTCAAAGCGCGAAACTCGGCGACCACCTTGGCCACCTGGTCCGAAGGCGCATCCGGCTTGAACTTGAACGCCACCACATGGCGCAGCGTCCCGGACTTTTCCGCGGCGAACCCAGACGATGAAAAGCCACATCCCACCAGCAGCAGCAACCACAGGAGCCTCGCCACAAATCCTCCTCGCCCATTCACCGGGCCCAAGGCAACGATAGTCCGCCGGCTGGCGGGTTTCAACCCCGGCCCCGGACTTCCCAAGGGATGCCTCCACCGAGGAGCAGCGGGTCCATCTATACTGGCTGTCCGTGCTCATCGAGCTGCTCAGGCGGAACCGCAATCTGCGCCACCTATGGATGGGCCAGGTGGTCAGCGAGGTAGGCGACCACTTCAACAATATCGCCGTGTTCAGCCTGGCTTTGGCTCAAACCAGATCCGGCGCCGTGGTCAGCGGAATCATGCTGTCCCGTGCAGTTGCAGTGGTGCTGGCGGGTCCTGTCGCCGGAGTTCTGCTGGACCGCTTCGACCGGCGGCGGATCATGATCGCCAGCGATCTGGTCAGGGCGGCCCTCGCGGCGGCGTTCATCCTGACCGTCGAATACCCCGGAACGGCGCTGCTATACCTTCTCAGCGGGCTGCTGATGTTCGCCTCCCCATTCTTCACCAGCGGTCGTTCCTCGATCATGCCCGCCATCGTCCGGGGACAGGACTTGCACGCCGCGAACTCGTTGAGTCAGACCACCCAGTGGACGACCTTGACGGTAGGAGCAATCCTGGCCGGAACTTCGGTCTTCCACTTGGGCTTCCGCGGAGCGTTCATCATCAATGCGGGCTCATTTCTGTTCTCCGCCTGGGCGGTGACGCGCGTGACGTTGCCGCAAGGCAGCTTCAAGGCTTTGCGCGAACCTCTGACCGAGGCCCAAGTGGCCCGGCCCTGGCACGAGTATGGCGACGGGCTGCGTTACATGCGTACGACGCCACTGGTTCTGGGAATCGCGCTGGTGGGTGTCGGGTGGGCGACGGGAGGCGGGGCTGCCCAGATCCTGTTCAGCCTGTTCGGAGACCTGGTTTTCGAGCGGGGAGCCGCAGGGATCGGAATCATCTGGGGGTTTGCGGGGATCGGACTTCTGGTGGGAGGGACGCTGGCCTATCGGTTCGGGGAGCGCCTGAGCTTCGAGGCCTACAAGTGGGCGATCGTTGTGTGTTACATCATCCACGGTGGGGCCTACGTCCTGTTTGCCCAGATGGAGAGCTTCGCTGCCGCTCTTTTCTTCATCGCGCTGTCCCGGGCGGGGGTTGGATTCAGTTCAGTTCTGAACTTGACCCAGTTGCTGCGGCGGGTGCCCGACCGTTTCCGGGGCCGGGTCTTCGCCACCATGGAGTCGATGGTCTGGCTCACCATGATCGTCTCCATGGCTTTGGCGGGACTTGCCTCCGAGTATTACAGCCCCCGGGTGATCGGGGTCTGGTCTGGTCTCCTCAGCTCCACCACGGCTCTGTTCTGGGGATGGGCCCATGTGACCGGCCGCCTGCCCAAACCGGAACGTGCCGGGATCGATCCCGGCGAGGTGGAGGTCCACGGCGAGCCCCGCTATTACGGTTGAAGCCAGTCCCTTGTGCCGGACGGCCCGGAGTCGGGCCGACGGTCTGCCAGGATGCGGGCTTCCCCGGTGGACTGACTTGCCTGGGTTCCCGCGGTGGGCTATGGTGCGCAGGCGATGAGAATTTCCCGCCAGTCCGTCCTGTTGGCCTTTGTGATCGGTGGTTGTGCCGCCTCGTGTTTTGCGGAGAGAGCCGCCGCCCAGGCACCCGTCAGCTTGCCCCGTCTGGAGGTGGCTCCCGGCGGCAGATATCTGCAGACCGAAGACGGGCGTCCGTTTCTGTACTTGGCTGACACCGCCTGGCAGCTTTTCCACCGGCTGACCCTCGAGGAGGCTGAGTTCTACCTGCGAAACCGGCGCGAGAAGGGTTTCACGGTCATCCAGGCGGTCGTCCTTGCCGAGCTGGGCGGTATCGACGTCCCCAACGCGAACGGGCACCTTCCTCTGCATGGTCGGGATCCCGGCCGGCCCAACGAGCTGTACTTCCAGGACGTCGACCGCATCTTGGAGGTCGCTCAGGAACTTGGCCTGTATGTTGCCATGCTTCCCACGTGGGGAAGTTACTGGAAAGTTGCCGGCGAGGATCGTCCACGTCTGTTTGATCCGGCGAAGGCCAGATCGTTCGGCCGATACCTGGGCGAACGCTATCGGGACCGACCGGTGATCTGGGTTTTGGGGGGTGACCAGAACATCGACAACGGAGAGGAACGGGACATCGTGGAGGCGATGGCGCGAGGGCTGGAAGAAGGAGACGGCGGCCGGCACCTGATGACCTACCATCCGAGGGGTCCCGGAAGATCGTCCGACTATTTCCACCACGCCGACTGGCTCGATTTCAACATGGTTCAGTCTTCTCACGCCGCCCGGGACCACGACAACGGCCTGTTCATCGAGCACGACCGCCGGCTGATTCCGGCCAAGCCCACACTGGACGGGGAACCGCGGTACGAGGCGCTGATGGTTGGTTTTTATCTGTCCGGGGCGCAGCCCGCCATGCGCTTCGATGACTATGACGTTCGGCAGGCCGCTTACTGGGCGATGCTGTCCGGCGCATGCGGACACACCTACGGCCACAACAGCGTCTGGCAGATGTGGGATCCCCGGCACGCCAGCGTCATCGGCGCCGACATCCCGTGGCGAGAGGCGCTTGACCACCCGGGCGCCGCACAGATGAGGTATCTGCGTCGACTCCTGGAGGCCCGTCCATTCCATCTGCTGGTGCCTGAGCCGAGACTCATTCCCAATGGACCGAACTGGGGCGGGGCGAAGATCCGCGGCGCGATCTCCAGCGACGGATCCTTCGCCCTGGTGTATTCACCGCGGGGGGAGCCGTTTGCTGTCGACCGGAGCCGTCTGCAGGCGAAGCGGCTCCGGGAGAGCTGGTACGATCCTCGATACGGGACCGTGACGGCCATTCACACCGGCGACACCTCAGCCATCCAGACCTACCAGCCGCCGTGCTCAGGCAGGGGGTCTGACTGGGTGCTGATCCTTGATGACGCTGACGTGGGGCTGCCTTTCCCATTGCGGTGAAAGGATCCGATCCAGGTGGGTCAGCCGCCAGGCCGGTCGCCGGAAAGGACCGGAAGGAATGCAACCGATTCCAGCCTCCAGGTTGTCTAAGGGTTCCTGCCTTCTCAGTGCAGTACCTGGAGATCACGGTGAAACCCTTCGGTCATCCACCACTGTCCCTGGCTGTCGATGATGAGGGCGTCGACTCCCGGGAGCGAACCGGCCAGGGCCAATCCCTCCTGAGGCCCGAGGACAAAAAGGGCGGTGGCGAGAACATCGGCATCCTCGGCGGCCGGAGCCCGCACGGTTACCGCCTGACAGAGCGCCGCAGGCCGTCCGGTGCGGAGATCAAGGATGTGGTGATAGCGAACGCCGTTCACGATGATGTAACGCTCATAGTCTCCGGAAGTCACGACGGCGGTACGCTCCGAGAGACTCAACTTCGCGACCAGGTCCGAGGGACCGCCGCGGGGGTCCCTGATCCCGACTGTCCAGGGACTCCCGCTCTTGGAACCGGAGCCCAGCACATCGCCTCCACCGTTGACCAGAAAGTCGTCAAATCCCTGCCGGGACAAGATGGCACCGGCCTGGTCGACGGCGTAGCCCTTGGCAATCCCGCCCAAGCCGATCTGGAACTCGCTCGGCAGGCCGATCCGGTTGCCGTCCACCTGGATCCTCCGATAGTCCACGAAGAGGAGTCGCCGCTGGATCTCCTCCTCGGTAGGCGGCACGAACCCCTCCTCGAGACGCCACAGGGAACCGAGACCCCGCCAGGTGATATCAAACGCCCCGTGTGTGATCTCGCCCCACTGGATGCTCCGGCGGACAATGTCCGCCAGCTCCTGCGGGACCTCGATGGAGCCCGTGCCGGCGGCCCGGTTGACGGCACTGACAGGAGAATCCGGCTTCCACTCGCTCATGATCTCCTCGATCCGGGCAACTTCACTGAAGGCAAGATCCAGAGCAGCCCTGGCCTCCAGCTCGGAACGATTGGGCGGGCGAACGACCTGGATCGACCACAGAGTACCCATCAAAGAACGCTCATCATGGACGACAGCGGGTCGACCCGACCAGAGATCGCAATAACGGATGGTCAAGCCCAAGGCGGCCAGCACGGCAAGCAGCCCGAAAGCTGCGGCGGTACGCCGGCCTCCGATCTTCAGGCTCGTCTGCCTCGGCTGTACTTCCTGCCGCTCATGCACCAAGGTGATCTCCAACCTTGAAGCATAGCGGTTCCCCGATCGGCGAGCCAATGAGCGTTGGGTTCGCCCCGCCGGGAAGCGGTTGCCCATAACCCGTTGGAGACTGTCCCAACGTCGGTCCAGGCCGGACCCGGAATCACCTTGCGGGCCAAGAGGGATTCCGGGCCGGACTGGAGTCAATCGGCTGGCTACTTCACTGACGGCTGGCCCTCGATGGAGGACAGGAAGCTGCCGGCGATATCGCCGAAGATGGCGTAGGCCGCCACGCCTCGCGTCGCCCTCACCCGCAGGTGTCCCTTTACCTGACGGAACTCCGGTCCGAAGAAGGCTTCGGTGGCGAGGATGTCGGTCCTCCTTTGGTAGGGCCCCAACTCGAAAGCGGTACTCGCTGTGGGAGTTCCGTTTTCGTCATAGGCCTCGACCTGGACTTCCACAGGCTCAGAGGAGGGGTTGTAGACGGCCAGACCCGTGAAAATACGGCCGTCCACCGTCTGGGCCACCTGCGGGAAGACGGTATCGGTGTAACCGGCTTCGTTCAGGACAGGGACTGTCGTCAGGGACCGTCCCCCGGGTCCTTCAAAGGAGAGAGTCGCCAGCAGGTTGGGGGCCTGGCCGTCCTTGGCCTCCAGTTCGAAGGAGCCACTGATGATCGATCGGAACCGCCCCAACACTTCGCCGGCGTCGACGGTGGTCAGAGAGCCGGGGGCCAGCCGGACCTCGACCGCAGCCACCTCCTCTCCGAAGTCGTCACGAACTCGTGCCGTGGCTTGGACCTCCTGCGAACTCGGATTGAGGACGCGCAAGGTGCTGGTGCCGCCTTGTGAATCGACAAAGAAGTGCGGAGCCACCAGCCGATGCGTACTTGCGGGTGGTCGTGCCGAGGCGGCCGTCAGGGTCAGGGGGTTGGTGACGAAGCCATAGCCCTGGACCGGGATGCTGGACAGCACCCGGACGTATCCGTCCACCGCCGGGCCGGACAGCCGGAAGATTTCACTGACCGATCCGATGAAGGCACCGCCCGGCGGAAGCACGGGCCGCACGCGGTCGAGCAGGGCACCCGATGTGCTGCGCAGCTCCAGGGTGAGCTGGGCCGAGCGCTCCTGGTCAGGGTTGATCAGTTGCAGCAGGCTCGACTCACCAGCGCCTTGGCGCACGTCGGTGAAGTAAAGCTGTTGTGCCGCCACCGGAAGCGCGCCGACACCATCGAGGCGATGGCCGGCGAAGTCGCCCACCATAAGCAGACCGCGCAGGGCATCGTTGGAGGACTCGGCTTCTATGGTGGCGCTGGGCAACGAACTCGCCAGCACTTCGTTGGTCAGGAAGGCGGTCTGACCAAAAGGCCGCAACTCGGGCAGGACTCGGGTGTCCAGCCGCTGCCCCTGCACGTCTCGGGAGGCTATCCCAATCTGCGCCGCTTCCACTTCCATGTTCAGCAGGCCGACCCCGACGAAGGTGTCTTCGAGCAGCGGATTGCCGCTGTTGAGAGTGGCCGGGAAGATCATCTTACGCACCTTGCGCAGCGGCTCCACCACCGAAATCCGGACGGTCCCGGTGGCCCTGGCGCCGGTGCTATCCGCAACGATATAGGTGAACTCGTCGTTCCCATTGAACGAAGGCTTCGGACTGTACCGGACCCTGCCGTCCTCCAGCAGCTCGGCGGAACCGTGCCGCGGCCTGGCAACCGACACCACTGTGAGAGGTTCGCCGTCGACCTCCAGGTCATTCTCGGTGACATCCACATCGACGGCAGTGTTTGCGGAAGTGGTGAAGTAATCATCGACGGGGCGTGGAGGATCGTTGACGGGACGCACGCGGATCCTGACCGTTGCGTAGGCTCGACCGCCCTTGCCGTCGCCGGCGGCATAGGTGAAACTGTCGTCTCCGTTAAAATCGGGTTCCGGCGTATACCACAGAACAGTATCCCCCAGCCGGACCACCCGTCCGTGGGAGGGTTGAGTGAAGCTGTCCAGGCTCAGAGGGTCGCCGTCCGGATCACTGTCATTGGCGAGCGGAAGGATCTCGCCGCTGGAATCCTCGTCGATGGCTACCGAGTCGTCGACTGCCGCCGGAGCCCGGTTGCCCTCAGTTGTCACCTGGATCAGGACCCGCCCGGAGGCTGAGGCTCCTGCCCCGTCGCTGACGGTATAACGGAATTCGTCGGCACCTTGAAATCCTCGGTTCGGGGTGTAGGTCACAAGACCTTGGGGGGTGAAAACCGCCTGCCCGTTGGCCGGTTGATCGACCGCCGTCAGTACGAGGGTGTCGCCGTCGGGATCGTGGTCGTTGGCCAGGACATTAAGCTGGATCGCCTGGTCAGGCGCGGTCTGAGCCTGGTCGTCCACCGCCTGCGGCGGGTCATTGACGGGGGTCACCTGGACCGATACCGTCGCGGTGGAGCTCAGGGAGCCGTCCGACACGGTGTAGCTGAAGCTGTCCTGCCCGTGAAAATCGGGCTGCGGCACGTAACGTACGGCACTTCCCGACACGAGGGTGACCGTCCCCCTTTGCGCCTGGGTGACGGAGGTGACGGTCAAAGGGTCGCCCTCAGGGTCGGAGTCGTTGACCAAGACGCTGATGGTGACGGATCCATCTTCGGGAACGGTCGCCGTGTCATTGACCGCATTGGGCGCGGTGTTGACCTGGAATACTGTGACCTGCACGGTGCCGGTAGCGGTTCCGCCCTTTCCATCGGAAACGGTATAGGTGAAAGCGTCGGAGCCGGTGTAGTTGGCGGTAGGCACGTACTGCACGCTGGTTGACGACAGCCTGGTTACCGTGCCGTTGGCCGCCAGCCCGACCGCGGCCACGGTAAGGCTGTCGCCGTCGACATCGGTGTCGTTGGCCACTACGTTGATCGTGACCGAGCCGTTTCGGGGCACCGCCGCGGCGTCCGGATTGGCTACCGGCGGGTCGTTGACCGGGATCACCGTCACTTGGACCGTGGCGGTATCGGTCTTACCGCCCGGATCCGCCGCCACATAAGTGAAGGAGTCGCTGCCGTTGAAGTTGAGATTCGGCGAGTAGCGGACCGTGGAGCTTCCCACCAGCGTGACCTGACCATACTGGGCGGGCAAGACCTGCTGGACGACCATAGAATCGCCGTCGGGGTCGCTGTCGTTGGAGAGGACCGCAATTTCGACGGGGGTATCCTCATTGGTGACCGCTACGTCGTCATTGGCCACCGGCGCACCGTTGGTGTCAAGCACGGTCAGCGAGACGGTACCGGTGGCGGTTCCGCCCGCCCCATCGCTGATTGTGTACGTAAAGGAATCGGGACCGGCGTAACCGGCTGCCGGCACATACCTGACGCTCACCGAACTGACCGTGACGGCACTCCCGTGCTGGGGCTGTCCCACCGCGGTGATGGCGAGGGTATCTCCATCCACATCGGTGTCATTGGCGACCAAGTTCAGGGTCACTGAGCCTCCCATGGGCAGGGTAGCCACATCGTTGGTCGCGACCGGTGGATCATTGACCGGGGTCACCGTCACCTGGACGGTCCCGGTGGCGGTTCCGCCCTTGCCGTCGCTGACCGTATAGGTGAAGGAGTCGGCGCCATTGAAGTTGGGGGCGGGCACATATTGGACGCTGGTCGCCGAAACCTTGGCGGCGGTGCCATGAGCCGGTTGGCCGACTGCGCTCACGGTAAGGCTGTCGCCGTCGGCGTCGGTGTCGTTGGCGATCACGTTGAGGGTAGCCGAGCTGTCCTCGGGAAGGGTGAGGCTGTCGGCTACCGCCACCGGGGCGTCGTTGACGGCAGTGACCGTCACCTGAACCAGGGCCGTCGCGGTCGCTCCGTTGCCATCACTGATGGTGTAAGTGAAGGAATCTGAACCGTTATAGTTGGCGGCCGGCACATACTGGACGCTGGTGGCTGACACCTTGGTTGCCGTCCCGTGGCTTGGTTGCCCGACCGCGGTGACGGTCAATGTGTCGCCGTCGACGTCGGTGTCGTTGGCGACCACATTGATCACAACCGAGCCGTCCTCGGGTACCGTGGCGGTGTCGGGCTGTGCGACGGGGGGATCATTGACCGGGGTCACTGTCACCTGGACGGTCCCGGTGGCGGTTCCGCCCTTGCCGTCACTGACCGTATAAGTGAAGCTATCGGAGCCGTGGTAATTCAGCGACGGGTTGTAACGGACGTGGGAACTTGATACTTGGGTAGCCGTTCCGTGCTGGGGTTGGGTCACGGAGGTCACGGTGAGGGTGTCGCCATCCGGATCCCGGTCATTGGCGAGAACATTGAGAGTGACGGAGCTGTCTTCGGCAACACTGACCGTATCGTTGGAAGCAGTCGGAGGGCTGTTGGGTGGAGTGACCGTGACCTGGACCGTGGCCGAGGCGGTGCCGCCGCGGCCGTCGCTGATGGTGTAGGTGAAAGAATCGCTGCCGCTGTAACCGGCTGCCGGCACGTATTGGATGCTTGAGGCGGAAACAATGGTTGCGGTTCCGTGGGCCGGAGTGCCGACGGCGCTGACGGTGAGGGGATCGCCATCGGGGTCGGAATCGTTGGCCACGACGTTGACCGTCACCGAACTGCCCCCCACCACGGTGGCGGTGTCGTTGGTTGCCACCGGCGCCGTGTTGGGTGCGACGACCGTGACGGTTACCGTGCCGCTTGCTGAGCCTCCCCTTCCGTCGCTGACCACGTAGGTGAAGCTGTCGACACCGGCGAAATCGGACTGTGGGATATAGACGGCGAGATTGCCGTTCTTGCTGACGCTGCCGAAGGAGGCAGTTCCCACTGAGGCCAGGGTCAGGCTGTCTCCATCGGGATCTGTGTCGTTCGCCAGCACCGCGATCTGGACGCCCGTATTCTTCGGCGTGGTGACTGCATCGGGATTGGCAACCGGGTTGTGGTTGATGCTGGGAATGGTGGCCGACACCTCGTTCGAATAGCCGCTTTCAGCTCCCGCTGTGTTGACGGCGGTGCAGACGTAATAGTAGGTCTGTCCCGCACTCACCGTACTGTCAACGTAGGTGGTTGCGGAAATCAGACCGCCATTGAGCCTGGTATATCCCCACCCTGATTGCGTGGACCGGTAAATGTTGTAGCCGGCAAGGTCGCTTTCCGAGTTTGGATCCCACTCCAGGGTGACGCTTTGCGCAGCCAGGAAGGAGCTGAAGAGCATCAGGATCACAGCCGGGGGTATGCACCGGAACTGCAGGAACGAGGGCAGAGAGAATGCACGCCGGTCGTCTCGCGATCGCAACATGGCCATTTCCCGCGAAAGCTTAGGTGTCGGGCGGGAAGAGGCCGGGTGGCTTCGCTCACCGTGCGGACGTGACCGCCATCACATCGCCTAACTTATTGAAGTCCATGATGTTATGTGGGTTCTCCGGATTTTCGGCAGGAAAAAACCCGCAGGAAGCAACCAGGCGCGGGGAAACCGGTCTGCGGACCCACCGACTCACCGGCGAGACCTTGGAAGGCAGACTCAGCGGGCGATGCCGTCGAAAAACAGGCGCAACAGCTCCCGTTCCTCGTCGGCCCGGCGGGCTGCGATCTGGTCATGGATCAGGTGAAACATGTAGGCCCGGATCAGCCCCTCCAGGGAGAGACTCATGAGTCTGGGGTCGGCGGAGCGGAACTCACCGGAGGCTATGCCGGCCGCAAAGATGGACTGCAGGCGGCCGACCAGGCGATCGTAACGTCGTTCCAGCTCAGGCAGGAAGCCGGTCTTGGGATCGCCCACCAGCGAGATCGTGCCCTGCAGGATCAGCCTGAAGAAAGCGGGATTGGACCAGTACTGGCCGAGGCGGCAGGTGAAATAGCGTTCCAGCACCGTCCTGGCTTCGGCAGGTTGACCGTCCAGGCAGCGGTGAAGTTCCTCCTCCAGACCTGAAATACGGTTCTCGACCGTCGCCAGATAGAGGTCGGCCTTGCTACGGAAAAACCGGTACAGCATGCCCACCGAAAACTCGGACCTTTCAGCGATTTCCTCCATGCTGGCGGACAGAAATCCCTTCTCCGAAAAGACCGTTTCAGCCGTCTGGAGGATTTCGTGCCGGCGGCGCAGAAACTCCCGCTCCTTTCGCGACGGGGTGGGAGCCGCACCTGAACCGACGTTCACAGATTGAGCCATCACTCAGGAAGGGTAGCATGATTCTGGACCTTCTGAAGGACCGCTCGGCGGCTTCCCTGAATCCCCTGACCCCACTACAATGCCCTTGGGCCAGCCGCCCATGGAGAATCGTCATGAAAGCACTCACCACCCGTCGCACTTTCCTCAGTCTGGCAGCCGGTGCCGCCGGCAGCGTCGCCGCCACTTGGACTGCCTTCGGAGCCAGGAAGATTCCGCCCATCGGAATGCAGCTTTATTGTGTGCGCAAGGAGATGGCGCAGAATCTGGAGAAGACCATTGCGGACGTGGCCGCCTTGGGCTTTGAAGGTGTGGAGTTCGCCGACTACTTTGGCCGCTCTGCGCAGGAGCTCCGCCGTGTCCTGGATGCCAACGGACTGAAGTGCTGCGGCACGCACATCATGTTGGAGGACATGCTGGGAGATCGGCTGGCTGCCACCATCGATTTCAATCGGACTCTGGGTAACCCCTACCTGATCGTCCGCTGGCTGCCGGAAGCGCGGCGGAACTCCAAGGCAGCGTTTGCGGAAACGGTGAGAGTCTTCTCCGACATCGCCGCACGCCTGGAACCTCACGGACTGAGAATCGGGTATCACAACCACGACTACATCTTCGAGCGGTTCGATGGCGAGCTCTTGTGGAACATTCTGGCGGACGGCACCCCCCGCAGTGTCGTCCTCCAACTCGACACCGGCAATGCCGCCGTCAGTGGCCAGAATCCGGTCCAGCTCCTGAAGAGGAATGAGGGCCGGACCGCCACCATCCATCTGAAGCCCTATTCGAAACAGAATCCCGATGCTTTCATCGGGGACGATGAGCTGCCGTGGCCGACAATCCTGGAACTCTGCCTGACGGTGGCCGGCACCGAGTGGTTTATCGTGGAGTATGAGCAGGAAGGGATCCCCCCGCTCGAGGCCCTCAAGGCCAATCTGGAGCGGGTGAAACGCCTGCTGGCTTAGTCGTCAGTCCCAGAAAGCGCCAGCGCACTATGCGCGGCAGGTGCAGAAGTTCAAAGGTTCAAACGTGGGTGGTAAGGATGGTACACGGTATGCGTAAAGTGACGGTGATTCTGGTTTCAATGGGTTTCCTGACGCTCACCGGCCTCGCTCAGCGACCCCCGCTTCCCGGCGAGTCCTGGGTCCCCCTGTTCAACGGCAAGGACCTGACCGGCTGGGTGGAAGTCGGAAAGGAAAAATGGGAGGTGGTGGACGGTGTCATCCACGGTCAGGGAGTCACCGAGGAGTATGGCTACCTTCGTACCGAGAAGAAATACTCCAGTTTCCACCTTTTTCTGCGGTTCAAGTGTCTGGCTGATGGGAACAGCGGCGTCTATTTCCATGCCGACTTCAAACCTGGGACTGTGGACATCAGCCAGGGGCGGCAGTTTGAAATCGACCGCAAAGTGGGCAACCACACCGGCGGCATTTATGGTGACAACCGCGGCTGGCTGGCGTGGCCCTCGCCGGAATACGAACCTCTCATCCGCCCAGAAGACTGGAATGAGATGCTCATGATCGTGGAGGGCAATCACTACATCTGCTACCTCAACGGAGTCAAAGTCCTGGACTTCACCCACCCCAGCCCACAGGTCTCCGACGGTTATATCGCCTTGCAGCTCCATTCAGGCGGTCTTGGGAACATGATGTTCAAGGACATCTATCTGAGAGATCTGCGCTGAGCATGGACCGGGTGGCACGGCGGCGGACTTTCACCGGACCGTGCACCGGGCTCGAGGGGGATCATGGGTTATCGACTTTCCAGGATCTACACGAAGACGGGGGACGGCGGGACCACCGGCCTGGGCGATGGAACCCGCGTCCCCAAGGACCACCCCCGGGTCGAGGTCTGCGGACAGATCGACGAGCTCAACAGTTTCCTCGGCTTGCTGCTCGCCCGGGATCTGGCGGATGAGCTCCGGCAGCCGCTGACGGCTGTCCAGCATGATCTGTTCGATCTGGGCGGCGAGCTTTCAATACCGGGCCACGCGCTGCTGGGGGAGCCGCGGGTCGCATTCCTCGAGCAGGTGCTGGACCGGCTGAACGCCGAACTGCCTCCCCTGAAGGAATTCATCCTTCCTGGCGGCTGCGAGGCCGCAGCGTTGTGCCACGTGGCGCGTTCGGTCTGCCGGAGAGCGGAGCGGCGCCTAGTGCAGCTGCGCCATGCGGAGACCGTCAGCGAAACCGCGTTGCAGTACCTGAACCGCCTTTCCGACCTGCTTTTCGTGGCAGCACGCTGGCTCAACCGCCATGCGGGGAAGTCGGATGTGCTCTGGGACCGCCGCCGAAATCCCGAGGGCGCTTGATAGCTGGTTACCGCCCGAAGTCACCCTCCCCAGGAAGTAACCACGGCCCCAGCTTGCGCTCCAGAAGCCGTTTGCTGTAGGCGGTGCCCACGCGAAGCCGCCGCGACTGCATCCAGAACTCGGGCGCCGGCGGCTCGTGCTCCCATCGGGCGTCTCCACCATAGAACACCAACAGTCCCCAGGCGTCCGCCTGGGGAATCCGGAACGGGTTGGAGTAGCTGCGGGAAGCGAACTTCCAGAGGTCCCAGAAATGTCGTACCCGGCGGTCAGGGAGGTAGGTGGAGGCCGCCGACGCGGCCAGTCCGAGATTGTCTCCGGGTTCCAGAGGCGCCCACAGGATGAACGCCTCCAAAGGGGCGTCGGGATGGCGTTCCAGAATCTCCTGGACGTCCGCGCAGGTCTGCAGGCAGTGCGCGCAAGTGGGGGAGAACACTCCCACCAGTCTCGGCCGGCCGCTTGCGGCATTGAAACTCTGCACAAAGATCTCGGCGCCGAAGGACAGGGGGGTCACCTGGGGGCGATCGGAGCCGAACAGCAGCAAGAGCGCCGCCAAACAGACCCCAGCCGTCACCGGCGCCTTGCGAAACTTCATGGGATGGGGACTCCTGGAATGACCGGGAACGTCGTCAACAGGGGAACCTCCTGGGGGAAGTCCACCCCGATCTCATTTTTCTGGCGAAGGGTGACCGCCGCCACAGGGACTGACGATTCCACTGCGACCAGACCGAGCATCTCTCCCGCGGGCGGGTAACTGGGGAAGAGCTGGGAGATGAAGCGGGGCAGATGCTGACCCGGCGCCAACTCCAGTACCTGCTCGGCCAGCAGGCTGAAATTCAGGTCGTACAGTCTCAACGTGATGGTGGCTGCCTGTGAAGAGGTATTGACCAGCGCCAGGCCGGTATCGCGGCCGCCCAGCGAGTCCAGGAAGACACTGAATCGCCGGCGGGGAACGGTGGCCGGGACTCCCGCCTCGAAGAGTGTGATCGCCCGCCCCAGAGTATCGATCGCCTGCTGGGTGAAGACCGCGGTACCCCCGATGATGGCCGCGCCGGCCCTGACCCGTGCGTACCCCACCTGGAATCCGCCTCTGCCGGTGGTTTCGATAAAGCGCACGGCCCGCGGCTGCAAGACTTCCTGGATGCGGATGACCGGGGCCTGGAGACCCACATCGATCCCCATGGGTAGGCCGTCCAGATCAAAAAACTCCAGCACGAACTGCACCGGAAACTGACTCGGGTTTGCCAGCACGAAACTGGTCAGAAACCGCTCCCGGGTGAACAGCCCGAAGGTGCCGTTGGCGATTTGCGGGAAGTATAGATTCGAAGCGTAGCTGAACGGCTGGACCACCGGGAAAGGTGTCAGCGAAGCCACTTCCGCCGGGAACTCGAGGCCGGGCTGATCCCGTTGGCGCAGGGTCAGGGCCACCAGGGGGACAGGACTGTTGACGATCACGACACCCCGCATCTCGGCGGCCTGCTGGGCGACATCGCTGAACAGTTCGGCCACGAACTTGGCGGTGTGTTGGCCGGGCGCCAGTGCCAGGTCTGTGTCGTCCACCAAGTTACCGTCCAGATCATAAAGGGTCAGGCGAATCTGGGCCGGGTCCCTACCCTCGGCGTCGCCGGCGCGGACGAGGGCGATACCAGTGTCCTTGTCTCCCAGGGAATCCAGAACGAAGACGAAGTTGCCCGAAGCCTTGGTGGCCGGGACCCCGGCCTCGAAGAGGATCACGCCGGCGGCGACATCGGTGCGGCTGAAAATCGCGGTGCCGTCCACCCCGGGCCCGGCGGTGACACGGGCATACCCGATCCGCAGATCGCCGGTTCCCGGGCTTTGCACGTAAAGCGTCCCGCCCCGGGCCAACGGAAGCTCGAAACGCGTCTGGTTGCCAAGCGAACCAAGGTCGAAGGTCATGGCCTCGCCGGACGAATTGAAGAACTCGATCACTGCTGTGGTCGGTTCACCCGTATTGACCAGGACGATGGCCGTCTGGAAGCGGATCCTGCCCACCGTGCCGGCTGCGATCTGCGGGAAGTAAAAGACATCCTGCGGTCGCACGGTCACCAGCAGCCCGTCCGACGGGTCGAGTGAAGAAACATACATCCGCCGGGGATCCCGGGGATCGACGGCGACGCGGTTGATTTGACGGGTGGGCAGCCCTTGACCCAGGGGCGTCCAGGTCCTGGCGCCATCGGTACTCTTGAACAGGCCGTCGTTCTGGGTTCCTGCGTAGACTTCGTCGGGCCGGTTGGGAACCAGCGCCAGAGCCGTGGTCACCCCGGGACTTGGCTGGGCGCTCCAGTTCGTGCCGCTGTCCGCAGTGCGGGCCACGATCTGGAGATTGCCTGAAGGGGTTTGGGCCACTCCCGCCGCGTAAAGAATATTGGGCGAAGTGCTGCTGATGGCGAGAGCCTGCACGGGTCCGACGAGGGTCAGGCTGGTCGGTGTCCAGGACGTTCCACCATCGGTGCTGCGGAAGACCCTTCCGTTTGCACCGAGGTACAGGTTCGAAGGGTTTTGAGAATCGATGACCAAGGAGTAGACAGCCTTTCCGGCATCGTCGAGGCCGTTGTTCTTTACCAGCCAGTTCTCCCCTCCGTCATCGCTGCGAAAAACCCCGCCTGCTGCGGTACCCGCATAGACGATCCTGGAGTTCTTCGGATCCACCACCACCGCGGTGAAGGGTGCCCGATCACAGCGCATCGCCTCGCTGCCACACAGCACGGACCAGTCCTTCCCTTCGTTGCTGGTCTTGTAGATTGCCGACTGGGTTCCCGCATAAAGGACCCGAGGGTTGTTGGTTTCGGTGGCGATGGCCAGAACGCGTTCCCCCGCCAGACCCAACGAGACCCACGTCGAGCCGGTGTCCTTCGAGAGAAACAGACCTCCCGACGTCGGAGCCACGAACACCCACGAGTTCTGGAACGAAATATGGAGTGCATCGGCGCCCGTCGAGGCCAGGGGGGTAGGTGTCCATCCCGCCCCCGAGGTGGAGGAGAAGTAGACCGCGGCGCCGCCAAACCGGGGCTGGGGCCCCGACCGGACCGGGAGATCCAGAGAACTGGTGACGCCTGCCAGATAGACCCGGCCGTCGGACGCCACGGCCATTCCTCCGGGTATCTCGTCCCCCCCTCCTCCCGCCACGGAGCTGAAAGCGATCAGGTTGCGCTCAAAGTCGAGAACAGCAACGACCAGATCGGTGAGGGCCTGTTTCACGCCGCCGGTACCCCGGAGAGGGAATTCGGGCGAGCCGGAAAATCCCCCCACGATCACCCGGCCGTAGGCATCCAGGGCAACATCCCGCGCCGAATCATTGCCGGTACCCCCCAGGTAAGTGGAATACACGAGCTGGCTGCGGTCGGGAGCCACCGCCGTGATGAACATCTCCAGACCGGACAGGTAATTCCACTGGATTGGATCGCGGAGGGGGAAATTGTTGCTGGCGGTTTCTCCAGCCACCCAGAGCGTGCCGTCAGCCCCAACGGTAACACCATAGGCGTTCTCGGTCGAACTCCCCCCGAGATAGGTCGAGAACAGCAGCGCGGAGGCGTCGGGGGCGAGCTCAGCGATGAAGGCGTCGTTGCTTCCCGCACGAGCCTCCTGCAGGGCGGCTTTCAGGGGAAAGTCGGCGGATGCCGTCAATCCCACCAGGACCGGCCGGCCTTGGGGAGTCAGCGCCAGCTCGCCGGCTTGGTCGGTGCCGGCACCGCCCAGGTAGGTACTGAAAACGAGGGCGGTGCCTGAAGTATTGAAGCGGACCAGGAAGGCATCGGTGGCGCTGCCGGAGCCGGAGCCGTTCAGTTGGGCCTGCAGGGGGTTCTGCACGGGAAAGTCCAGGGACGAAGTCGTGCCGGCAACCAGCAGTTCCCGACCCGCGAGAACCGCCGCCGAGGCGGTGTCAGAGCGGGCTCCTCCCAGGTAGGTCGACCATATCAGAGAGGATCCGCTGGGATTCAGTTTGGCCGCGAAAACGTCAGGCGCGCTGCGCAGAGCTGCCTGCAGGGGATTCTGAGTCGGGAAATCCGTGGAAGAGGTGTCTCCCACGATGTAGAGGTTGCCGTCAGCGTCGATTTCGAGATCCGCAGCCTGGTCGTCTCGGGCGCCTCCCAGATAGGTCAGCCAGGCGAGCGACGCTCCGCCCTGGTTGAACCGTGCCACGAAGGCGTCCCGCCCTCCTCCCAGACCGGACTGGAGGCTTCCGCCCCGACCCAACCCGGAGGAGACCGTCCAGCCGGCGACATAAATGACCTCCCCGGCGGCGGGAACAATGGCGCTGATGGAGTCCGCCTGCCCGCCGCCCAGGTAACTGGAGAATTCAAGAATGGGGTCGATGATCAGGGACAGGTCCGGCGAGTACTCCCCAACCGCGAAACCGAAAAGGCCTGCATCCAGGGAAGTGAAACGACAAGCCACCGCCAGCCGCTCGCCACCTTCCCACTGGAAGGCCACGGGGGCTCTCAAAGTGAACTGCTCGTCGGCGAGAACCAGCCGGAGATCCCCGTTTTCTAGCTGAAGAATCTGGTCAAAACCTGAAAAGTCCAAACGGATCCGCCCCGGGTCGGCCCCTGGGGCAAGTTCGAAATCGAACTCCAGCTCCCCCTGGCGCCCGTGGAAGACAAGGTCGATGCCGGGGTAAATGCCGCGATAGCGGACAGCGGCGTAGGCGGTGACCTGGGTGCGCCAGGCAGTCCTTTCCCCCAGCAGGTAGTTCACGACGTACGGAACCTGCTCCTCGCCCTGGGGAGCGACGCCGCCGGCACCGGGCAGGGTCAGCCTGCCGCCGGACGTGGCCCCGAAGTGGATTCCGGACGCAGTCAGCAAAACGGCAGCAGGGTGGCCGGTGCTACGGAATGCCGGACCGCCGGGGGCCTGCAGGCTTTCGAAACGCAGCGGCAGGGATGGTGGATCAATCCGGGTGACATCGGGCGCGGCGAACCCGACGCAGCCCGCCATGGCCAAGGTCAGCACACAGGTCCGCGCAAGGGGGATCATAGATGCCTCCTAGTCTAGCGACATCCGTGGGGCGGTGCTCAACGCAGCTCGAACCGTTTCATCTTTTCCAGGAGGCTGCGATAGCTGATCTGGAGCTGTTGTGAAGCCCGGCGTCGATTCCAGCCGTTGGCCTGCAGTACCCGGCGGATCAGTTCACGCTCCACGCGGGCTCCCGCCCGGCGTGCCAGCTCCGACATGCCCAGGGGTTCCGGCTGGGGCTCGGCCGTCTCCAGGGGTTTCAGCCGGTTGACGGCTTCACCCAGGTCCTCCCCGGTCAGGAAGACCCGTTTGAAGAAGTCCTTGAGCTCTTCCACGTTGCCCGGCCAGGAATGGCGTTCCAGCGCTCCCATCAAGTCTTCGGTCAGATCTTCGGCCGGACCGGGGGCCGGATCGAGCCCATAGCGTAACCGCCACCCCACAAAGAAATGCTGCGTGAGGGGCCGGATGTCTTCGGGGCGTTCCCGCAGCGGGGGCACCCGGATCTCCAAGGCGCGGATCCTTTCATACAGGTCATTCCGGAAGCGGCCGGCAACCACCTGGCGCCACAGTTCGGGCGAAGCGGAGCCAATGATTCTGCAGTCGGCCGTGCCCAGGGTTGGGCGCGAGGCGCGCGCGGCTTCGCATCGCAGCAGAAGCTGCAGGAGCGTGGCCTGGCTCTCGGCCCCGAAAGCATCGAGATCGCGAAAAAAGAGCGTGCCCGAACAGCAGTTGGTCTTTTCCGGCTCGGCTTCTTCGGCGCGAAACAGCCTGCTGTCCAGTTCGCGGGTCAGGAGTCGGCCGTGGGAAAAGCGGTAAAACGGGCGTCCTGACTGGCCGGAATACCGGTGGATGAACCGGGCGAGAGTTTCCCGTCCGGTGCCCGGCTCTCCAGTGATGAGCAGGTTGAGGTCGGTCCGTGCGATGCGGCGGGCCAGTTCATAGACGCGCTGCATGGCGGAACTGGGACAGGTCAACTGCTCCCACTCCCATGCACTGACCGGAGAAGTCGGGCAACTCATTGCGAACCTGTCGCTAGCAAATCCGATGCCAGATCGAAGTCAAGCAGGCAACTGCAGTCAGGGCGAGCAATCCCGGCGGACGGGTTGCGGAGGCTGTTTCAGCGGACTCCCAACCCCGGGTACCGGGCTACCCAGCCGTTTGAGGGTTCATCCGCAAGGCGCCTCAATACAGGTTCGGGAAAGAAGATCGGCCTGTCCTTGTACCGTTTGTCGACACGCTTTTGGCTCCTTCAGGCGGTCGAGAGGATGCGAAGCGGCCCCGGCGCACTGATTGAGGAGTCTCAGTTCGGGCGTCGTGGAAGCGAGCCTGTCGGCAACCTGTTTGGCCGGGGGAATACGGCCCGATGGTCCGGGTGTTATTCCGAAGCGATTCTCGTTGACTCCGGGGAATCGATTCGGTTAATCTGACACGTGCGGGGGAGGACGACTACACGCTTGGAGAGATCGTCGAAGATGAAGACGGTGTTTGCCGGCCCCGCGAAGTCGCCGCATGTTCCCGACCTCCTCGATCCTGCTGACAAGCCCCCCTTGGGGTTCCCGCCGGAGGCGGCCATGGAGGGGGCGATTTTGGGGTGGACGCTGGTCGAGATCGAGGAGCGCCTCGGCTACCGGCGCTATTTGGCCGCCTTGTGGGAGCTGATCTGCACCGAATATGCTGACGAGAGCCTTACCCTCGAGCGGGCCGCGCGCCGGTGCGGGATCAGCCGCGGCCGGCTCAACGCCCGCCGGGGCGAGGCGATGGGCTGGTCGTTCCACGAACTGCTGACGCGTTATCGCCTGCTGCGGGCCGTCGAACTGATGCTTGGTCGGGACGACAGTCTGGTAAAGATAGCGCAGTCCACCGGGTTCAACCATGTCAGCAACCTGAGCCGGCATTTCAAACGGGTTGTGGGCCACTGTCCAGGAGCCTGTCGCCGCGGCCGGCACCCCTCGCGGTAGGTGGGCGGGCCAAACTGCTCGTTTTTCGAGCCGAACTGCTCGCTTTTCGGGCCAAACTGCTGCGATTTTTCCGCCTCCGATTCCCTACACTGTCCCGAAAACGACCGCGGGCCTGGTCTTGGAGAGTCATGCAACCGATGGGGGATTGCGCGACTCTGACCTGTGCGGGCTCCGGAAGAGCCCGGCAAAAGGGGGTGCGATGGAGTGGAATTCAACGGGTTTGATGAGCGTCAGGAGGTTGCGTCTGGGGACGGCGATCGCGGTGGCGGACCAGCAATCCCCGCTCGCTGACGGCCTCGCCAGCCGATCCGGCGGCCTCGAATTTCACGCGCTGGACGACCTCCACCGACGACGCGCTGTGCCGGGTCACCCGGACCACGACCCCGGACGGCCAGTTCGTCACCTTCGACTACCGGGGCAACCAGACCACGGTGACCGACCAACTGCTGAATCCGCGCCGCACGGTCCGGGACGCCCTGGGCCGGGTGAGTTCGGTGGTGGAACCGAACGAAACCACGGGCTCCCTGACCGTCAACGCGTATACGACCACGTATGCCTACGACGCCCTGGACCACTTGACCGGGGTGGTCCAGGGCGCGCAGAGTCGGAGTTTCGTCTACGACACACTGGGCCGGCTGACTCAGGAAACCCATCCCGAGTGGGGGCCCGCCACTTCCGCCTCCGGTACGGCATCCTGTCTGTATGACGCGGCGTCGAACCTGACGCGGCGGACCGACGCGCGGGGGGTGGTGACGGACTGGACGGGGTATGACGGGCTGAACCGGCCTTCGGGCAAGACGTACTCGGACGCCACCCCGGCGGTGGGCTTCAGCTACGACTCGACGTCGTCGACCAACGGCAAGGGACGGTTGACGGGCATGACTGACGGGGCGGGAAGCGAAAGCTGTCAGTACGACGCGATGGGGCGAATCTCTTCGATCGTCCGCACGACCGCTCCCCGGCCGGCGGTGACGGCGAACTACACCTACAACCACCTGGGCGGGATCAAGAAGGCGGCCTGGCCCGGGATCTACGACTACGCGGGCACGCCGCTGGGGATCTGGTGAAGTTACGACCACCAGGGACGGCAGACGTCGGCCTGGTGGAGCAATCACCCGAGCGGCGGGCCGGGGGGGACGGCCTGGCAGCAGATGGTGACGGGCTACACGATGGTCTACAACGCGACCAGCGCCCAGGAGACCACAAGCTTCGGCAACGGCACGGTCGAAACCGTCACGTACGACCAGCGGCTGCAGCCGACTGCGCGGACGGTGCCCGGGGTGCTGAACCTCGGGGCCTCGTTTTCGGGCCTGTCGGGGCGCAACAACGGCAACGTGTTCCAGGTGACCGACACGTACGAGACCAACGGCAACTTCACGTACACCTACGACTACCTGAACCGCCTGGAGACCTCGAGCGGGCCGGGCTCGGTCCTGCTTGAGATGACCTACGACCGCTGGGGGAACAGGAGCCAGGCGGCCACGGGCGCGGGACCGCACAAGCCGCTCTCTTTTCTGACCGGGAGTTACTCTAAGAACCGGATCTCGTCGAGCGGCTACACGTACGACAACGCCGGGAAGCTGACGGCGGAGCCGGCCGACGCCTGGACGGGCCGGGGGGCGATGACCTACCAGTACGATGCGGAGAGCCGGATGAAGGCAACCGGCGGGGCGGCGACGGCGACCTACGCGGACGACGGGCACGGGCGGCGGGTGAAGAAGACGGCGGGCGGTCAGACGCGGTACTACGATTACGATCCGCTGGGCAATCCGGTCTGGGAGTACACGACCCTGTGGGAGACCTTCAATCTCTACTTCAACGGGAAGCTGGTGTTTACGAACACGGCGGCGATGAATCCGTCGACGGTGTGGCTGCACACGGACCCTCTGGGGACGGTGCGGGTCAAGTCGAACGCCTCGGGCCAGGCGATCGCCGGGACGCGACTTCACTACCACCCCTTCGGCGAGCGGGTCAATGCGAAAACCGACCCGGTCAAGTACGAGTTCACCGGCAAGGAACGGGATGCGGAGACTGGGTTAGATTGGTTCGGTACTCGTTACCTCTCAAGTGCTCAGGGACGCTTCACATCCCCGGATAAGCCGTTCGCGGATCAGATGCCGCTTGATCCGCAAAGTTGGAACCTGTACAGCTCCACCCGCAACAACCCGCTGAAGTATGTGGACCGGACAGGAGAAGCTATCGAGACCGCCTGGGATGTCCTGAACATCGGCTTGGGCGTCAAGTCATTCGTCGATAACATTCGGTCGGGAAGCTATGGGTCTGCGGCCCTTGATGCAGTGGGCGTCGTTGTAGACTCAGCCGCAGCCGTGGTCCCATTTGTCCCTGGCGGCGCCGGTGCGCTAATCAAAGCGGGCCGTATCGCGGAGAATGCAGCGGACGTTGTAGGCGCACTGAATCGTGGTGACAACGTCGTCGATGCTGTTCGGGCAACAGACACAGCCGCCGATGCAAACAAGCTGGTGCCCAATCCTTTTGGGACGAAGGGTGGACCAGCTCACCAAGCGAAGGTTGATGATGTGGTCGCGAATGTTGAGGGCCGCGGCCTCACTGCTCAAAACGAAGTCCGCATCGACACTCCTGGTGGCAACAAGCAGAAACGGTACGCGGATGTTGTGGCCAGGGACGCTAACGGAAAAATCGTGGAGATCCATCAGGTTGGGAAGCAAACAAAGGGTGGCCAACCGGTATCCCGCGAGAGGCGAGGGATAGAAGACATAGAGCGCGCCAAGAAGCAGAAAGTCGATTATCACCCGTACAACTGAGGATTCCAATGGGCCGTCAGATCCACATTTATTTCAGCCCAGACGACGTTCAAGCGTTGGAGAAGGTCGTTAAAGAACAGCTTGGCGCCCTTGTAGTCGCTCATCGCCATCCAGCGG
Source organism: uncultured Acidobacteriota bacterium (assembly GCA_964524795.1). GTDB lineage: Bacteria > Acidobacteriota > UBA6911 > RPQK01 > JAPXNP01 > CAZGEH01. The sequence goes on along the minus strand of CAZGEH010000002.1, from coordinate 518,548 downwards.
ACCGCGCCGAGCCGATTACGTCGACCGTCAGCAAGAATGCCGAGGGCCTCCGCAGCTTCGGGTATCTCGCGCGAATGCAGGATCTCGGGAAAATTGTGCTTCGTCCTGTTCCGACCCAAGGGTACTGGGTCGTAGACGAGACGCGATCGCCGGTGGTGGAACTGGATGGTGGCTTTTACGACGGGAAGATCCTCAGACGGGGACGATTGTATTTTCAAAAGGGCTTTTATGGCGGGGATGGACAGTGGGTTAACAAGCCTCAGGACTTCCTACAGTTGGCGGAACAGGTCTTGCAGCTGGCCGAAAAGCTCTCCCGGAGAGATCAGAAGCTTGATGCGTATATCGGCTGCTCAGCTGCCGAGGAACAGAATGCTGGCTGTGCCCTCTTCGCTTCTTAGTTCGAATATCTCTTCGGTCCAGCGGGCGCTGTGCGAGGAGAAGGGCTACGATTACGTCCCAGCTGATCTGGAATCGAAGCTCGGCTTCGCGATCAGAACACAGGGCAAAGTTCCGATCAACGGCATGCGACATCCCCCTGCTGGAGACACGAACGGTTGCTACATCTGGTGTGGTGAAGAACTTTCACAGGAGCCGGACTTTTTTGAGCCGCTGCACACGCGACACCTGCTTGAACGTTGCCCAGAGGCGCTTCGGTTCCTCGGGTTGCCGCCTGGGTGCCGATTCCTGGTTGCTGGCGATTACGTCGATGTGTGGTTCGATGAGTCTCTGCTCAAAGTATAGCCTCGCCTGGCCTTCAACTCGCTGGGTCCACGAAGAATACGGGCAGCGCCCATGAATCCCAGTGACATGTCACTTGAGCAGGCCCTGCTCAAAGCCAGGGGACAGAAGCTGACTTCGGTTCAGTTTATCCACGATTACGTCCAACTCGACTTTGAATCAGCCGATCGCAGCGCAGGCCTGAATGCTTATGCCCATCCGACTCTTCGGGTAGCCGGCCATGATCTTAACTGGGCGTCTGCACTCTTCCGGCACGAACTGTGTATGCGAATCGGTCGGACCGTCGCCGACACCTGGGTAAACGAGCAGTCAGTTTCCATCGGTTTCGACGATGGTGTGCTCCTTGTAGTGCCTATTCTCGGAACGGGCAGCGGCAGCCCGGAGTCGCTTGAGTTCAGGATCGAGGGCATCAGCACCATCTGGGTGACTTGAACGGTCACTTTGGCGGCCTTGCCGCACGCCAGATCAGCACGTTAACGGCATCAGCCACAGACGGCGCTGGCGCGCCGACAGAAGGGTGACACGTCACCCCCGCGCGGGTTGGCGTATGCGAACGGCGTGTTCGCAGGTGTGAACGTCTTTGTTCCGAGCGGCTTAGCGCTGTTGATCCAACTCATTTTGCGGGCGGTCGCTGGGGACGCGGCTCACCGGGTGGTGGCGCGGGGTACTGCTCAAAGCGGCATCGGGTCGCGATTCCACGCTGCAGGCGATGGCAACTCTGGCAGGGGCACTCGCGCTTCGCAACATCATCGCCGGGGCGCTGATTGTGCCGGAGCAGATTCTCGGCGATGAGTTTATCGAGGGGATGGTAAGGCTTGCGGCCCAGTGCGATGCCGTCTGTGACGGGTGGGGGACTCAGGTTCAGGAACCCGAGCCGGCAGACCGCACAAAGAAGAGCGGCTGTAAAGCGGGCTTCGCCCTCGCGCCGGATCAGCGCGTTAACCGGCAGTTCGCCAAACCACCAGCCAGAAACGGGGGGCGCGCCGCAGAAGGGGTGTCCGCGCGTCCACCACGAGTGAAATGATCGGGCTTGAAAACACGATGCTCAAGGGGGTCTGGTCCGGACAGGCAACCGTGCATTCCGACCAGCTACAAAGACGCGGGGCAACGGGTCTTCTCATGGAAGTGCGAAAGCTTGCTTCCGTCTTTTCCGGTGCTCGTACGACCGGTCGCGCTCGTAAGGGAAACGGAATACGGGAGTCTGGAGGAAGGCGGGAGGCCTCGCCCGCTGCGCCCGGGCTCGGACACGCATTCGACGCGGTTTCATCGGGTGCGGGGCACGGACGGCCGGCGCCGACCGTCCAACCCGGGCGGGACGCCCGGGCTACCGCGGGCCCCAGCCCGGATTGTGCCGCCAAGCCGCAAGCACGCCTGGCAACCCGATCTCCAGCCTCGTTGCGCCCTGGCGTCTTTGCGTTGAATCCGGTTGAGATCCGGGGGGGACGCCCGGGCCTGGTCCGCTGTGCCCGCGATGGGAACGGTGCCTGCGCCTGCGCCAGGGTGGCGGAACTCCGCCGCCGTAGGACGGCGAAGGGTCGAACCGATTTTCGTTGACTCCGCAAAACGACCTTGGTGAGTCTGACGCTTGCGGGGGAGGACCACGACACGCTCGGAGATCATCCAGGATGAGAAGGTGTCTTCCGAACCCACGAAGTCGGCGAATGGGCCCGCCGGCGCTGTGGCTGCACACGGACCCTCTGGGGACGGTGCGGGTCAAGTCGAACGCCTCGGGCCAGGCGATCGCCGGGACGCGACTTCACTACCACCCCTTCGGCGAGCGGGTCAATGCGAAGACCGACCCCGTCAAGTACGAGTTCACCGGCAAGGAGCGGGACGACGACACCAAGCTCGACTACAAAACCATCAACAAGTTGGCGGCTGAATAGCCGAGGACTCTTGACAGTACGTGGAGGGAGGCATGGAGGGCCACGCCCTCGACAACTGGGGCCCCAAGGTTGTTTAATGGTGGCCTTTCAGAAATGAACGTTCCGGCTGAACAGGAGTCCCCATGTTTCGACTAGGGCGGACCGCCGCCAGTTCAAAAATACCGCTTCGCCGTACGGTGGAGATCCCTCCGAAGAAGAGCTTGCGGGTGGGGCGCAACGAGCCCTGCCCTTGTGGCAGCGGCCGCAAGTACAAGCATTGTCACGAAGGGGAAGGCGAAGCCTTCCTCATGAAGCTGGCCCGCAAGCAGGAGCTGGAACGGTGGGAAGAGGAACAGAAGCAGGCCGGCGTATCCTGGTTTCGCCGGATGTTGGGCAAAGCCCTGAGGTAGATTCCGACACACGGCCGTTTAGCCTCGAGACCCGGGCTCCAGCTACCTCGGCAGCTTCTACGAGTGTTCCCGGTTCCCGTGATAGGTGACGATCAGCCGCCAGGCCTCCGCCGGGTCGTCGGTATACTGGATCAGTTCCAGATGGCGATCCTCGATCGTGCCTTCGTCCGCCAGGAACCGGAAGTTGACCACCTGATCCCAGTATTCCTTGCCGAAGAGGATGATGGGGATGTCCTGCATCCGGTTGGTTTGCCGTAGGGTCAGAGCATCCATGAGCTCGTCCAGGGTACCGAACCCACCCGGGAAAATGACCAAGGCCTTGGCCCGCAGCAGAAAGTGCATCTTGCGCAGGGCGAAGTAACGGAAACGGAAGGACAGTCCGGGAGTCAGATAGGGATTGGGACGCTGCTCGGCGGGCAAGGTTACGTTGAGGCCGATGGACTTGGCACCGGCCTCGAAGGCTCCCCGGTTGGCGGCCTCCATGATGCCCGGACCCCCTCCGGTCACGATCACGTAGCTGTGCGGTGGCTCTTTGGCGGACTGTGTCGCCACGATCCGGGCGAACTCGCGAGCCTTGTCGTAATAGTGCGATTTTGCCACGATCCGGCGGGCGACTTCCACCTCCCGGATCAGGCTGGGGTTGTTGGGGTAAACCGCCAGCGCCTCCTCGGCGCGGCGCAAGCGCTGCTCCGCCCGGAAACGCTCGACAATCTGGGTCCCGCCGAACACCACGACGGTGGAATGAATCTTCTCCTCGGCGAAGTAGATCTCCGGTTTCAGAAGCTCCAACAACAGACGCACCGGACGCGCTTCGTCGCGGGCCAGAAACTCCGTATCCTCTTCCACCAGTCGATAGCTGGGCGATGACAGGATCGCCTGCAACCGCTCTTCCTCGCTGCTCTTGGGCACGCTTCCCTCCCCGCCTGCTGGCGCTTGTCGATTCGCTTGCGCCGGCACCCTGCTCTCGGTCAACGCCTGGATTCGCTCAGTCGCGCCAAGGGTCCCGGTACCGGTAGCTCAGCCAACGGTTGGCGTCTGCCGGCTGGATGACCTTTTCGTTTTCTGCGTCCCACTCCAACCGGCTGCCGGTGGCCAGCGCGATGTTGGCCAGCAAGGCGAAGGTTGTGGAACGATGTCCCTCTTCCAGCGGGCATGCCGGGGTCTGCCGGGTCCGGACACAGTCCAGGAAGTTTCGAACATGGGTGGGGGTGGAGTCGGTCTCCTCGGTGACCAGACGGTGTTCCCGGGCGGCTTCAGGCGTTCCGAACTGGCCGGCCGGCGAGGATTCGATGCGGTATCCGGCCCCCTTCTCGTAGACTGTGCTCACCAACAGGTTGCCGCGGGTTCCGCGGATTTCGATTTCTCCCTGAGCGACTTCTCCCCCGCAGGCTTCATACTGACCGAAGGTCAATAGGGCGCCGCCGGGAAACTCGAACGTGACCTCCATGGTGTCGGGAATCGTCCGGTCGTCGTCGATGGCATATCGCCCGCCCACCGCCGAGATGTAACGGGGAGCCTGTTCGCCGATCACCCAGCGGATGACGTCGAAATAATGGACCCCCCAGTTCCCGACCTGAGAGGAGTAGTCCTGCCACCAGCGGAAGCGGTAGGGATGGATGTTGCTCTGGTACGGCCGCCAGGGGCGGGGCCCCAGCCAAAGATTCCAGTCCAGGTCCGGGGGCGGATCCTGGGGGGACTTCCTGCCGATTCCCGCCGGCGCCATGTTGCTGACGCGATAGGCGCGGCAGACCGTAACTTTCCCCACAGCACCGCCCCGGATGAGTTCCGGCAGGCCGACGTACACCTCTGATGAGCGGCGTTGCAGCCCCACCTGGACGACCCGACCCGTCTGAGCCGCCACCTCGATCATCCGCCGCCCCTCGGTCACCGTCACCGTCAGGGGTTTCTCGACGTACACGTCCTTGCCGCTGGTGCAGGCGTCGATGGTCTGAAGCGCGTGCCAGTGATCAGGAGTGGCGATAACCACGGCGTCGATGTCGGAGCGCTCCAGCAACCGGCGGTAGTCCCGGTAACGCGCCACACGTTCGCTCCACTTTTCTCCCATCCGGGGTATGTAATGGCCGACCTCAGCTCGGACCACCGGATCAACATCCTCCAGGCGGCGGTGAAGATACGGTTCGTACACGTCGCAGATCGCCACCAACTCCACGTCGGGGAAGCCCAGAAAAGCGTTCAGCAGTTGTGTCCCCCGGTTGCCGACCCCGATGAAACCGACACGGATCCTGTCGCTGGGAGCCGGTCCCTGTGCGTAGCGCCGTACCGCGGCCGCCGGCAGCGGTGCGGCAGAAGCGGAGGCGGCGGCAGCCAAAGTCCCTCCCATGAACGTTCGGCGTGAAATGTCCCGTTTCCTCAATTCGTCATCTCCTTCCCCGGGGTCCGGCGCCCTGCCGCCGTCCACCCCGACGGTCAACCCTGCGGCCGGTAAAGCACCATGCCGACCAGTGACAGGACCATGAACGGCAGGTATACAGTCAGGTCCTGACTGAGGACGGCTGCCACCAGGCCCAAGACCGCAATCGCTTCAAACATCGCCAGGCGGATGATCAGCAGGGTCAGCCGGCGTCGCTCGGCGCCGTCCGGGTCCGCCGGACCCATCCAGCCGTCAAGCCAGCGCGTTGCCGCGATGAACGCCGACACTGCCAGCAGCGCCGGCACAAGGACGGCCGGAGCGGACACTGCCGCACCCCCTTCCAAAGGGGTACCGACCAGCCCCCAGACCGCCACCAGAAAGAGCAGGGGACTTGAGGTCAGGGACAGCCATATCAGTCGGCGTTGCATCAGGGGGGGCGGACCGGGCTGGTTGGTCATCTTGCGACTGCATGAGAGTAATCGTTTGATCCAACAGGGTAAAGTGTAGGTGTCGGTGCTTCCGACCAGGCAGGTTCAGACCATGTGGTCACCCACTTTGACACAGGCGTTCGATTTTGCCGCCCGGCTCCACCGGTCGCAGACCCGAAAGGGTTCTTCGGTTCCCTACCTGTCCCACTTGCTGGCGGTGGCGGCGCAGGTTATGGACTGGGGTGGCGACGAGTCCGCGGTGATTACAGCCCTCTTGCACGACGCGGTCGAGGACCAGGGGGGACTGGAGACTCTGGAAGAAATCCGCCGCCGTTTTGGCTCTCGGGTGGCCGAGATGGTTAGAGGCTGCTCCGATGCCTTCACCACCCCCAAGCCTCCCTGGCGCGAGCGCAAGGAGCGGTTTCTCGCGGAGTTGCCGGGGGCTGATCCCCAGGTCCGACTGGTTGTGGCGGCGGACAAGCTGCACAACCTCCAATGCATCCTCCGGGATCACCGCCTGATGGGGGAGCCCGTCTGGGACCGCTTCCGGGGTGGCCGGGAGGGAACTTTGTGGTATTACCGGGAACTCATTGCCATCTTCCGTTCCGCAGGCCCCGCAGCCGCCAGCCGGGAACTGGAAGAGCAGTATTCCTTGCTGCTGGCAGGGCTGCCGGAAGCATCCGTGAGGGGACCGGCTCCTCCGGCGACCTCGCGGAAGTAAACAGGCTGACGCCGTCCCTGCCGGGCTCAGCGGCCGCGTCGGGCTGCCCCACCCTGCCTGCAGGCCTGCGGCGCTGCGGCCCGGGCTCGGTTGTGAGCCCAAAGCGCTTTCCGGTAAGATCGGCCTTTCGGAGCGCCGGATGTCCTTGCACCTCTACAACACCCTCACCCGCAGTCTGGAGCCGTTCCAACCTTCCCGGGAGGGAGAGGTCCGGATGTATACCTGCGGGCCCACGGTGTACCACTACGTACACATCGGGAATTTCCGGACGTTCATCTTTCAGGACATCCTGCGGCGCTGGCTGCTTTATCGCGGTTATCGCCTGATCCACGTCATGAACATCACCGACGTGGAGGACAAGATCATTGCCGGCGCCCGCAAAGCCGGGATGTCGATCTTCGACTACACCCGCCAGTACGAGGAAGCGTTTCTTGAGGACATGCGCAGCCTCCGGATCCAGAAACCGGAGGTGATGCCCCGAGCCACCGAGCACATCGCGGAAATGCTCGAACTGGTTTCCCGGCTGGAGGCCAGGGGACTGACCTACGTCAGCGACGGATCGGTCTATTTCCGGATCGATGGGTTCCCGGGCTACGGCAAGCTGTCGCAACTGGATGCGGCGTCTGCCGAAACCGGCCGCAGCGGGCGGGTGGACGACGACGAGTACTCCAAGGAGAACCCGCGCGACTTTGTACTGTGGAAGGCGGCACGGGAGGGCGAGCAGTCCTGGCCTTCGCCCTATGGCCCGGGCCGGCCGGGCTGGCATCTCGAATGCTCGGCAATGAGCATGAAATACCTCGGCGAGTCCTTTGACCTCCATTGCGGGGGAGTGGATCTCATCTTCCCTCACCACGAGAACGAAATCGCCCAGAGCGAAGGAGCTACCGGCCATCCATTTGTCAGATTTTGGATCCACGGAGCGCACCTGATTGTGGAAGGCCAGAAGATGTCCAAGTCATTGGGCAATTTCTACACCTTGCGGGACCTGCTGGCGCGAGGGTGCAGGCCGGCGGCGCTGCGGTATCTGCTGGCCTCCGTTCATTATCGGAAGCCCCTGAATTTCACTTTCGAGGGCGTCGAGCAGGCAGAGGCGGCCATCCGTCGCGTTAACGATTTTCTGGTGAGGGTCCGGGAGGTGTCGCCTGTTGCTCCCCCCACCCCGCAGTTGACCGGCCGGGTGGAGACCTCCCTGCGCAACTTCGAGGCCGCTCTCGACGACGACCTGAATACCTCGGCAGCATTAGCCGCGATCTTCGAGCTGATCCGGGACCTGAATCCTGCGCTGGAAAGCCGCCAGGTGGGTGCTGACACTCGGGCCGCTGTGCTGGAGACGTTCAGGAAGTTCAATCAGGTGTTCGACGTCTTCCAGGTTGAGGAAGAGTCTATCCCGGACGAGGAGATTCTGCGGTTGATCCATGAGCGGGAGTCAGCCCGGAAAGAACGGGACTTCCGCCGGGCCGACCAGATTCGGGACCACTTGGCGGCGCTGGGCATTTTGCTGGAAGACACCAGGGAAGGCACGAGATGGAAAAGGCGGAGTTGATCCTGGAGCCGAGCGGGGTGCGCGAGATGATCGGCCGCTACATGTTGGCCGACGGGCTGGATCTGGTGATCGATCTGGAGCGCAGTCGCGGGTCATGGATCGTCAACGCCCAGGACGGTGAACCGTATCTGGATTTCTTCAGTTGTTTCGCCACGATTCCTCTGGGTTACAACCATCCGCGCATGGCTTGCCGCGAGGCCGTCCTGGAATTGGGTCGGGCGGCGGTTCAGAAGCCGTCCAACTCCGACCTGTATTCGGTGGAGATGGCCCGTTTCGTGGGCACCTTCGGCCGCCTGGCGATGCCCGACTTCATGAAGTATCTGTTCTTCATTGAGGGTGGCGCGCTGGCGGTGGAGAACGCCCTGAAGATCGCGTTCGACTGGAAGGTCCGACGGAACCTGGCACGGGGGCTCGATGAAGGGAAAGGCACCCAGGTCATCCACTTCCGCCAGGCCTTTCACGGCCGATCGGGGTACACGCTGTCGTTGACCAACACGGCGGACCCCCGAAAGACCATGTATTTCCCCAAGTTCAACTGGCCGCGGATCCTCAACCCCAAGTGCACGTTCCCCCTGGAGGGGGCGGCTCTGGAACGGGTGATTCGGGACGAGGAGGAGGCGATCCGCCAGATCCTGGCGGTACTGGAACGTGACCCGGATGACATCGCCTGCCTGATTCTTGAACCGATCCAGTGTGAAGGCGGCGACAACCACTTCCGGCCCGAGTTCCACCGCGAACTGCGGAGGATCTGCGACGCTTACGACATCCTCCTGGTGCATGACGAGGTGCAGACGGGGATGGGTGTCACGGCCAGGATGTGGGCCTGCCAGCACTTCGTCGAGCCGGACCTGATCGCTTTCGGCAAGAAGTCTCAGGTGTGCGGGGTCATGGCCGGGCCCCGGATTGACCAGGTCCCCGACAACGTTTTTCACGTGCCAAGCCGGATCAACTCGACCTGGGGCGGCAACCTGGTGGACATGGTGCGCTGCCGCATGTATCTGGAGATTTACCGGGAAGAGCGGGTCCTGGAGCACTGCGCGCGGGCCGGACGGCTGCTGATGACCGAACTGCAGGCCCTGCAGGCGGAGTTCCCGGATATCGTCAGCAATGTCAGGGGGCTGGGGCTCCTTTGTGCCATGGACCTGCCGGACCGCGAGGCCCGGGACCGCCTGCTGAAGGCGCTGTTCCAGCGACGTCTGGTGATGTTGGGGTGCGGCGAGCGGTCGATCCGTTTCCGGACGGCACTGAACATTCCGGAAGAGGATCTGCTGGCCGGAATGGCGATCATCCGGGCCGCCATCGCCGAGGAGTTTCGTCGCTGACGGCGGTTCCTGCATGTTCCAGCGACGGCTTCTCACATGAATCCCAGATAGTGGCGCAACTTGAACCGTCGTCTGTCCACCGTTTCGATGGCGATCAGGTCGAAGCGGATGGGAACTTCACCCGCCTCGAAACGGCTCAGAAAGGAGATCGCCAGGGCCTCGAGCTGGTCCCGCTTCTCGTCGTCCACAGCGTTTTCAGGCCGCGACAGGCCTCCGGCCAGGCGGGTCTTGACCTCGACAAAGACAAGCTGTTCCTGGTCCCAGGCGATCAGGTCAAGCTCCCCCCGGCGGGAATTCCAGTTCCGGGCTACGACGTCCCATCCCTGGTAGAGCAGCCATTTCAGCGCGACCCACTCTCCCCATCTCCCCAACGAAGTACGGGAACGGCGGGCCAGCCAGCTCTGGATGGGACCGACCTGCCCGAAGGTCTCAAGATGGCCATGCATACGATGAATAGAACGCATGAGTTGCTGAACTTGACCGGCGTCGGGTTTCCGCCGGACCGTCAGGCAACGGGGCGGTGGGAGGCAGGCCCCTCCCCGTCCGGTAGCGGCTTCCGCCGGACCGCCGGGAGACCGCGGCGTCTTGTAGGCCGACAATGATCTGTTAGGATGACCCGCGCGATGGCAGACGCTGGCCGTTTCATCACCTTTGAAGGAGTGGAGGGATCAGGCAAGAGCCTCCAGATGGGACTGGCTGTGGCCGCCCTGCGGTCCCGCAACATTGAGGTCGTGGCGACCCGCGAGCCCGGGGGCACCCGCTTCGGCGAAGAACTCCGGCGAATTCTGCTAGCGGAGGATGGCCCCCCCCGAGACGCCGCCGCCGAGCTGCTGCTCTACTTGGCGGACCGCGTCCAGCATCTGCACGAGGTTGTTGAGCCGGCTCTGGCCAGGGGAAGCTGGGTGTTGAGTGACCGTTACCATCACGCAACGCTGGCTTACCAGGGTCATGCCCGCGGCCTGGGGGTGGCCTGGATCCAGCGTCTGGCGATCCCCTTGGGTATCCGGCGGCCGGATCTGGTGGTGATTCTGGATGTGCCGGTGGAACTGGGCCTGGAACGGGCTCGGGCGCGCAACCACCAGGAGCAGACTCCGCTGGGTCGTTTCGAGGCGGAATCGCTGGAGTTTCATCAGCGCGTCCGGGAGGGTTACCTGCGGCTCGCCGGTGAGGATCCGTCAGGGATTGTCGTGATCGACGCGGTGGGAGCACCGCTTGAAGTCTCCTCCCGGGTGTGGGGGGCGATCGCCGGGCGGTTTGGGCTATGAACGACCCTCGTCGTCTGCGGGATCTGATCGGCAACCGTGCTCTGCTCACGGCGCTGGGCCGCGGGCGATTGCCCGCGGCGGCACTGTTCGCGGGACCGGAAGGCGTCGGCAAGCGGACCGCGGCGATGATCCTCGCCGCCGCCGCGAATTGCCGGCAGGCAGTGGACCGAGACCCTTGCGGCGAGTGTCCGTCCTGCCTGAAAGCCTTTCAGGGAACCCATCCCGACATCCGGATCTGGTCTCCGGATGCGGTGGGAGGAAAGATCCGCATCGAACAAATGCGGGAATTGCGGGAAGATGCCCAGTATCGGCCGTTTGAGGGGCGCCGGAAGTGCTTTCTGATCGATCCCGCCGACGCCATGACAACCGAAGCCGCCAACTGCATCCTGAAAACTCTTGAAGAACCGGCCGAGACCACCCACCTGATTCTGATCACTGCATTTCCCGACCAGTTGTTGCCGACCATCCGGTCGCGTTGCCTGCAGTTCGATTTCCAGCCGGTTCCCCGGGCGGAACTGGAACGGTTTCTGGGCGGACTGCCGGAGGTCGACCAGCCGGAGTTGAGGGCTGCCTTGGCCCGCGGCAGCGTGGGAGGCGCGATGGGGCTGGATCTTGGAGCTTACATCCGGGAGCGGGATCTGCTCCTGAAGCTGCTGGGCGCCTGGGCGCCGCGAGGGACGTTCGCCGCCATGCTTGCCGCCTGCGACAGGCTGGGTCTGAAGGTACGGGACCGGACGACGGTCCAGAGGTTGCTCGTGACCTTGCAGGATCTGCTTTGCGACCTCTACCACCTGGAGGTGGGTATACCGGAGCGGGTGATGAATGTGGACCGCTCGAGCGAGCTGAAACGGCTTCAAGGCCGGCTCGCTGGGGAAAGGCTGCAGGCGCTGCTGGAGGCCACTGCCGAGGCAAGGCGGGATGTGGACCGCAACGTCAAGCCCGACATCTGCTTCGAGACGATCTGGTGCCAGCCGGTCCCCTGACGGGGAGTCGTCCGCGGCCGGCGGCGAGGGGTTGGTTTGCCCGGGGGCCCCGGATTCCACTATAGTGACGCCCTGTGACCTGGTTCAGCCGGGAGAAGAAGCCGCTGCAGCCGGCAGCCGAAGACGAGCGCACCGTTCGAACCGAAGGTCTGTTCACGAAATGCGAGGGCTGCAAGGCGATCATCTGGAAGAAGGACCTGGAACAGTCGCTGTGGGTGTGCCCTAAGTGCGCGTTTCATTTTCGGATCAATGCCCGCAAGCGGTTGCAGATCCTCTTTGACGGCGGGGAGTACCGGGAGTTCGAGGGGGAACTCCAGTCCACTGATCCTTTGGGTTTCGTGGACAAGAAACCTTATCGGGAACGGCTCCAGGCGGCTGTCCGGTCGACTGGCTGCAACGAAGCGGTGGTCAATGCGGAGGGCCTGCTGCAAGGTGTCCCCACCATCTGTGCGTCGATGGAGTACGGCTTCATCGGGGGTTCAATGGGCTCGGTGGTGGGCGAGAAGATCACCCGGGCGATCGAGAAGGCGACTGCCGAATCCAAGCCGTTGATCATCGTTTCCGCCAGCGGGGGCGCGCGGATGATGGAGAGCTTTCTGTCACTGATGCAGATGGCCAAGATCAGCGCTGCTCTGGCTCGTCTGCATGAGCATGGGTTGCCGTATATCTCGCTGATGACCGATCCGACCACGGGAGGAGTCACGGCCAGCTTCGCCATGCTGGGAGACTTGAACATCGCGGAACCGAAGGCACTGATCGGTTTCGCCGGCCCCCGTGTGATTGAACAGACCATCCGCCAGAAGCTTCCGGAAGGCTTTCAGCGCAGCGAGTTCCTGCTGGAAAAGGGCATGCTGGATGCGGTAGTTCATCGAAAGGACCAGCGCTCCTTCATCGGGGACTGGTTCCGTTTCATGCGGGTGGCGTAAGCCCTCGCCGGTGTCCGTTTCGGCTGACCCCCCGCGGTTCCGCAATGATCTACACCGAATGTCTGTCGTATCTGCAGCGCCTCGGTAACGAGGTGCTGACCATGAAGTTCGGTCTGGAGACAATCCGAAAGCTGTGTCAGGAGCTGGGCGGAGTTCACCTCGCCTTCCCGGCCGTGGTGGTGGCCGGCACCAACGGCAAGGGTTCGACGGCCCGTTTTGTGGCGGCAGCCGCCACGGCGGGAGGCCTCCGCACGGGGTTGTTCACCTCCCCCCACTTGGTGAGGGTGACGGAGCGGATTCGCGTCAACGGTGCAGAAATCGTTCCGGAAGACTTCGCAGACTCTTTCAGCGCAGTGGCTGAGAGGGTGGCCGCTGGAGCCCTGCCCGCCCACCCGACCTTCTTTGAGATGCTGACCGCCACGGCGTTGGTGCATTTTGCCCGGGCGCAGGTCGACCTGGCGGTGCTGGAGGTTGGAATGGGGGGACGGCTGGACAGCACCAACGTCGTGGAGCCGGTGGTCTCGGTATTGACGCCGATCGGCCTGGACCACCAACAGTATCTGGGGGCCACCATTCCCCTGATCGCACGGGAGAAAGCCGGCATCCTGCGGCGAGGGGTCCCGGCCTGGTCTGCGCCGCAGGTGCCTGAAGCTGCAGCCGTGTTGGAGACGGTGGCAGGGGAACTGGGCACGGTCCTGCACTTCGTGACCGGGGGGGAAGCCCGCGAGATCCACGAAGAAGACGGCCGGTGCAGGTTCTGCCTGGACGGGATTGCTTATCGTCTGGCGACGCCCGGACGTTTCCAGCTGAACAACGCGGTCTTGGCGGCAAGGGCCGTGAGGGAGCTGGAGAGAATCGGGCTGCGCGTGGATCCAGAGGCGGCGGCAACGGGTATGGGAAGTGTCCAGGTGCCAGGAGTGCTCCAGGTCCTGGAAGGTGCTCCCAGAATTTACGTCGACGGGGCCCACAACCCGGATGCGGCTTCCCGTCTGGCCGACTTCGTCTCGGCCTGGGTGGGACGCCCTCGCCACCTGTTGTTTGGGATCATGGCCGACAAGGATATTGGTGGCGTGCTGGGACTTCTGGCCCCGCTTTTCGACAGGGTGGTGCTGACCCGCGTTCGTTCACCCCGCGCTGCCGATCCGGGTCTGATCCGGCAGCGCTGGTGTCCCCGGGCCGAGGTCCGCGAGGATTCCCTGGCGGCTCTGGAACACGCCCGCCAGGATGCGGCGGCGGTGGTGGTGGCGGGCTCTTTCTACCTTGCAGGCGAGATCCTGGCAGCCGTCGCGCCGGCAGAGACGGGACTCAGAAGTTGAACACGATGCTGGTAAGGAAGGCTGAGTCGTTTTTCCGGACCTCGGGGGTCGGGGTGACGGTCCTGTAGTCGTCGACGAACTCCACTTTGAGCTCGATCCGCTGAGTCAGTCGGCTGGCGAGCGCCACCGAGAAGTGGTAGAGGGCGTCTTCGAAGGTTTCCATTTTCCACAGGCTGGCGACCTGCTGCACGATTCGGGACCCTTCGCTCAGGCGCAGCTCCAACTGTTGGCCCGCGTTGACGGACCCGCTGCGCCGCGTTTCGGGCACGAAGGTGTTGCTCTCCCAGACAACTCCCGCACCCGCGTCGAATCCCAATGTCAGCCGGTCGGTCTTCACCACCTTCCATCCGACGCCCGCCTGGGGATTGACCAGGTAATCGATCTCCTTGAAAGCGTCTCGGACATAGCCCAGGTCGAAATAGACGAACGCGCGATCGGAACGGGTGACTTCATCCCGAAATCCCAGGCGGAGGCGGTCTGCCGTCTTGAGCCCCTTCTGGTCGGAACGGAGGTAGAGGCCCGTAAGCCTGAAAACGTTGCGGGTTCCCGGGTCGCGAACCGCCTCGAAGGAGACTGTGTAGTTGGCGGTATCGCTGTTGCCCCTGGTCAGGGAGAGCCCAGCGCCGATGGCGCCTTTCCAGACGTCGGCGGGAGGGACTGGCGCGATATCCGGCTGGGCATCCGGTTGGGCCGAGAGGGCGGGACTGAGGCTGAGAATGGGGAGCAACAACGCCCACCGCCTCGTCAGTCGAGGTCTGCAGGCGGTGACAGCCGGGTGGTCGCTCTTCCCGTTGCGGTGAATTCCCGAGTTTTGTGCCATCAGGCCATTAGAGAGTGTTGTGAACGCGGAGAGGTTTCAGCCGGCAAGTCGGGCGGGGCAATTGCAGGCGTGTCGAAAGGGGGAGCCGCCACCGGGTTTCGCAGCCGGGGTGGTGGAAGAGGGATAATGGCGGCGATGCGGCATGCAACCTTTCGATTGTGGCTGGGACTGGGTTTGGCAATGACGGCGGCGCTGTTTGGGGCCGGAGATCAGGGCGGAAACGGCTGGTTGCCTGGCTGGGCCGACCAGTTGGGGGTCAGTCTGGAGCAGACGCCTGCACCTGACGAGATGTTCACGACCCTGAGGGCGACCGTCACGCAGCCCGAGAAGTTGGTCCCCCTGCTGGCGGAGGCCAGGGAAGGCATGGTCGTCACCTTTACTCACGCCGGCTACGCCGCCTGGATGACCGAAGTGTCGGGGGTCAGGATCAGACCGTGCGTGGTGCGGTTGCAGGTTGAGGGCTCGGGAACCGAGGTGCGACTGGTGCCTGACCGCAAGACGCTGCAACTCAAGGTAGGGCCGCCGCCCTTCCGGGGATCCAATCTGCGCCCGGGTGGCCGCTGAGGAGACCGTTTCAGGGAGGTGTGATAACGACTTCGGCAGCAACCCGGCGCTCCTCTGCCTCAAGTCGTTGGCGGATTTCCTGATACTTCGCCATCGTTTCACGGGCGGCATCCATCTGGCCGGTGCGTTGGAAGGCTCGTGCGAGCTGGTAGTGGAGACTGCCGTCCTCGTCCGCCTGGAGTGCCCGTCTGAGGTGGGGGATGGCTTTTGAGGCTTCGCCCAGAGTCATGTATGCCCGTCCCAGCGCCGAGTGTGCCCCCAGGAGATCCGGAGCCAGTTTGACGGCTTTCAGGAGGTAGGGGATCGCAGCTTCGACCTGCTGCTGGTACAGCAGCGAATCACCAGCCAGGAAGTTGAGTCTGCCCGAGTCTGGACCGGATTTCAACAGCTCCTCCGCGAGGCTGCGGGCCGCCGAGTAGTCACGGTTGAGGTAAAGGGACAACGCCAACTCCTCCTTGGCAGTCCGGTTCCCGGGATCGAGTTCCAGCGCCGCGCGCCATTCCTTGACCGCTTCCCAATGGCGGTTCTGGTTGCGGTGGACGGTGGCGCGGACCTCATGCAGTTCGAAAGAGGGCGGAAGTTGCGAGAGGCGTGAAAAGGCTGCCAGGGCGAGCTGGTTGCACGCCTGGGCCTGCCAGTAAAGCGACTCGGGGTCGCGGGCATCGCGCGTGCTGTCCAGGATCTCCCGGTACCTGCCGGAAAGGAACCGGCAGACTTGCGGTTCGCGGGTACAGTCCGGCTCGCCCAGGGCGCCCTCCCGGGCCTCTTCCTGCGGTGCCCAGTCGGGATGGCCGCTTTCCCGATAGATATGGGCCAGCGCCGCGTGGATTCCCCGCAGGTCGGGCTGCGCCTCGGCCGCCTTGCGGTAAAAGTAGAAGGCGCTGGAATACTGTTTCTGGGCCAGGCGGGAGGCGGCGATCAGGGAGAACCAGTACCCTGATTCCGGCGCCTGCTTTTCCACCAGCTCGAAGGCCCGGGCGGCCAGGTCTTCGCAGCTTTTCCCCACGCCGTACCAGCCCCGCGGGCTTTCCGGCTGGATGCCCACCAGGCGGGTGTAGGTATCCAGCGCCTGGAAAGGGCGGTGCGCCTGCAGAAACGCCTCGCCCAACAGTTCGAGGGCGCGGGGCTCGTCAGGTCGGCGCCGGAGGTACTCCTCCAGCGGCGCGATGGCGGCGTCGGGCTTGCCGATCTCCAGACGGCTGGCCCCCAGGAAGAGCCAGCCGGCCACCAGCGCCGGGTCCTCGGTGACTGCCCGTTCCAGGTGAGTTTCCGCCTGGGCCGGCTTGCCGCCGAGATAGAGTGCCATGCCCAGGTTCATGTACAGGCCAGGGACGCCCGGCAAGTGCTTGACCAGTTCCGCGTAAAGGCGGGCGGCCTCCTCGAAACGCCCGGCGTTGAGTGCCTCCTGGGCCTCTCGGGACGCCGTCCGGAGAGACTGTGGATCGGGTGCAGTGGCCGGCTGGGGGGTCAGGCCGAACAGGACGACAAAGGAGACAGCCCATAGGACACCCATCGGAGGTCAGTATAGCGGCTTCCGGTCGTTCGGGCCGAAGCGGGCGCGCCTTTCCCTGAGAGGATGTGACGGGCTCCATCCCGCGGGTTATCGGCTGGATCCGCCGGGTAGGGGGGATGGCGAGGTCGCGTGAGGGGTCAGGGGGCTGCAGAATTTTGGATGAGTACGGCTCAGCCATTCAAAAACTTGGATTTACTCTGCTGAATCGATTTCTTTTGGCAAGCGGCGGTTGCGTATGAAGCGGGCTAAGTCCCGGTTTTTACGCTGGTTGTCGTGCGTCTGGAGGAGAGGTCAGGGGCGGCGGCAGGCCAATGGCACTGGGATTGCTTCGTTCAGCTAATAGTGAAGGAGACCGGTTACAGCTGTGTTAACACGCTGCAACACGGTTTCGCGGGTGATTGAGGAATCTATCTAAGGTACGGCTTCAGTAAGGAGGAAACATTTATGTCTCAAACCAAGCGACGGCTCGGCAAGTTGACTTTGCTGAGCTTCTCCGTCGCCCTGGTGCTGAGCCTGACCGTTCCCCAGGCGGCTGTAGCGCAGGCGCTCTATGGCACAATTACGGGTCAGGTCAGGGACACCACCGGGGGCGCCATTCCTGGCGCGGAAGTGACGGCTACCAACGTCAGTACCAACTACACCCAGACGGCGCTCACCAACGACGTCGGAAACTACACCCTCGCCAACGTTCCCATCGGGACTTACACCGTTCGCGTGTCCCTCACCGGGTTCCGTGAGTTCGTGGCGGAGCGTGTGATCGTGACCGCCGGCCAGGTGACACGGACCAATGTGGTGCTGGAGGTAGGCCAGATCACCGAGTCGATTACTGTCTCGAGCGCGGCGACCCTGCTGAAGACCGACACCACGGACGTTTCGGTGCAGCTTGAATCCAAGGAGATCACCGATCTTCCGTTGGGTGCTTTCAAGAACTACCAGAGCCTTCTGAACCTGGTGCCCGGAGCGACCCCTGCCGGTTTTCAGAACGCCATCACCGACACCCCGGGTCGGGCCCTGACCACCAACGTCAACGGGGTCAACCGCAACAACAACAACACCCGGATTGACGGTGCGATGAGCGTCAACATCTGGCTGCCTCATCACACAGCTTATGTCCCCCCGACCGAGACGATTGAAGTGGTGGACGTATCCACCAACAACTTCGACGCGGAGAAGGGTTTTGCCGGGGGGGCCGCGGTCACGGTCATCACCAAGTCTGGAACCAACGAGCTGCACGGGTCAGCTTTCGGCTTCCATGAAAACAGTGCGCTGGCCGCCCGCCGCTTCTTCAATTTCCTGGACAAGGATGGTGACGGCAAGGCCGACAAGCCGGGCAGCAAGCGGAACATCGACGGCTTCACCATCGGTGGGCCGGTGATCAAGGACAAGCTGTTCTTCTTCGGCGGCTGGGAGGGCACGTTCCAGCGCTTGGCCCGCACCACGACCGCCACGTTGCCGACCCAGGCCATGCGTAACGGCGACTTCAGCGCCTTCAATACCGTGATTTACGATCCGGCCACGGCGACTGGAGCCGACGGTTCCGGCAAGACTCCGTTTCCGGGGAACATCATTCCCCAGGACCGGATGTCTCCCGCCGCCCTGAAGATGCAGCAGTTGCTGCCGTTACCCAACCTGCCGGGCCTGACCTCCAACTATGAAGTCTCCGGCACCGAGAAGATGGACCGGCACAACTACGACGTGAAGATGGACTGGTACCGCAGCGAAACCCACCGGGTCTGGGGCAAATTCAGCTGGATGGACGCTGAAGTGGCCAAGGACACGGTGTTTGGACGCGGCGGTGGCGGCGCCATCGGCGGCGGTGGTGACGGCGTGGGCCTGACCGACGTCAAGGTCTACGGCATTGGCCACAACTGGACGCTGACCCCCACCCTGCTGATCGATGGCAACTTCGGGTTCACCGACATGGACCAGGAAGTGGTCACCGCCGATCTGGGCGAGGGGAACTTCGGAGCAGAGTTCCTCGGCATTCCCGGGACCAACGTAGCCCCCGGTCAGGAACGGGCCTGCATCGTGGACGGTCAGAACCGCTGCGGTGGCATCCCGTACTTCGGCGTCGACGGCTATACCGCCTTCGGACAGGTGGATGGCTGGAGTCCGCTGTTCCGGAACGAGAACAGCTTCACGTTTACCCATAACGTAAGCTGGACCACCGGCAACCACGAGCTCCGGATGGGCTACGACTTGGTCAAGCACATGCTTGACCACTGGCAGCCGGAAATCGGCTCCGGGCCGCGCGGCGCTTTCAACTTCAGCCGCAACGCCACCTCCGTACCGGGTGCCAGCGCGAGAGATCAGAACGGATGGGCCTCATTCCTGCTGGGTGCTTTGTCCTCCACAGGCAAGAGCCTGCAGTGGGAGCTCATGACGGCCAATGAGTGGCAGCACGCCTGGTACATCCGCGACCGGTGGCAGGTCACGCCCAAACTGACCTTCACCCTCGGTCTGAGGTACGAGTATTTCCCGCTGGTCACTCGGGACGACCGGCCCATGGAGTACCTGGACCTCACCAAGTTCGCCACCACGCAGACCCTCGAGCTGGTGCTCGACAACGACATCGCGGTCAGCAAGACGCTGTTTGCTCCGCGTGTCGGCTTCGCGTACCGGCTGTCCGACAACGACGTGGTTCGGGCCGGCTACGGGATCACCAACAACCCGTTGCCTTTCGCCCGCCCCTTGCGCGGTTTCTACCCGCTGACGGTGGGCGCCGACTTCTCAGGACAGACGAGCTATGTGCCCTTCCGGTCCCTGGAAGAGGGCATCCCCATCTTCGTGGGTCCTGAAACAAGTCCTGGAGCCCGCATCCCGCTGCCCACCTTCGTGCAGCAGCGGACCATGCCGCCGGACAAGATCAACCGCGGGTACGTGCAGTCGTGGAACATGGTGTACGAGCGGAAGTTCCCTGCGGACTTCGTGGTCAGCTTCGGCTACGTGGGAACCCAGACCGTCCGCCAGCTTGCCGACCTGGAGCTGAACTGGTCGCCGGTCAATGGCGGCAACACAGGGCGGCAGTACTACCCCTACACCAATGGGATTGAGTACTGGGACGGCTGGTTGAGTGCCAACTACCACTCGCTCCAGATCGCCATCAACCGCCGGTTCACCAACGGGTTGTTCGTCAAGGGCGCATACACCTATTCCAAGGCGATCAACCGGACTGACGACGACGGCTGGGCGGGTGTCAGCTGGAACGACCCCGCTTTGCTCCATCGCAACCGGGCGCAGGCGGGCTACAACCGCCCGCACATGCTCCAGTTGGCCACGGTGTACGAACTGCCGTGGGGTCGCGAAGGCGACAGCTGGGCCAACCGGATCATCCGCAACTGGCAGGTCAATGGCATCTTCTCGGTGAACCAGAACACTCCCTTTACGGTCACCTCCAACTCGGCCATCAACAACCGTAACAACCTCCAGACGGCCGATCAGGTGAAGGCCGAAGTCGAGAAGTTGGGCGGCATCGGCACCGGCAACCCGTACTACGACCGCAGCGCCTTCGCGGCGATCACCCGGGTGCCCGGTGTTTCGTGCACCAACTACGACTGCTACGGGAACTCCGGCCGGAACATCCTGCGGGGACCCACCTGGGTCAACCTGGATCTCTCCGTGTTCCGCGTGTTCCCTCTCACGGAGGACTTCAGCCTCGAGTTCAGGTCGGAGTTTTTCAACTTCACCAACACTCCGCACTTCAACAACCCGACCAACAACGTGTCCTCGGGCTCGTTCATGTACATTACGAGCACGAGCGACAACGCACCGGAACGGGTTGTCCGTTTCGCCCTGAAACTGAAGTGGTAGTGGCCTGATGCTGAAACGACGGGGTGCCGCCGAAACGGCGCCCCGTCGGGCCTTCCCATCCCGAACCTGGATCCCCGTCGCCGCGGGAGCCGGGGGCGAAAGCGTGCCCGGGTGCAACATTCTTGCCCTGCGCATCCATTCCTGAGAAGCTGATGGGGTGATGCCTCCCCGCCTGACCGCCGACGGATGCAGTCAACGCCAGGCAGCTCTGATCTCCTGTGCGGAACAGTATGGGGTTTCCGTTTCGGTGCTGGCCGACCCGCGCCACGTCCTCTATTTTTCGGGCATCGAGGTGGTGGCGCCGCGGGCGGCGGTGCTGCTGATCGACTCATCATCTGGAGCCACCACGTTCATCGGAGCCACCACGGAGCCGCCGGCCTGTGTGGACCGGGTGGTGGAGGTACCCGCTCAGGTTCTGGCGACGCAGCACCTGGATCACCCCAGACGTGTGGCGGAAGCCGCCGCCCACCTGTTGCGGAACCCGGATGGACTGCTGGGTGCAGACTTTGGGGGATGCTCACTCTACCTGGCACCGGCCGTGACGGATGCAGTGGACCTCACGGCCCATCTGCTCGAGCTGAGGCGCAACAAGTACCCGGACGAGCTGGCGGTGATCGCCGGGGCGGTGCGGATCACGGAGTCCTGCTACCGGCGGGCACGGGAGATCGTTTATCCTGGTGTTGGTGAGCTCGAGGTCTATGCCGAGCTCTACCGTACCGCGGTCCTGGCGGCTGGCGAACGGCTTCCGCTCCTGGGCAACGATTTTCAATGCGGAACGATGGGCGGTCCACCGCGCGCCGGCCACCGGGCCGAGGCGGGAGAGCTATATATCCTGGATCTGGGAGCCGTCGTCGGCGGCTATCACGCGGATCTCTGCCGTACGTTTGCGGTGGGCGGCGATCCCACCCCGGCGCAGCTTGCGGCATGGCAGAAGGTGAGCGAGGTTCTGCAATGGGCCGAAGAGAGAATTCGGCCCGGCATGTCCTGTCGGCGCCTTTATCACGATGCCTCTCGGGAGCTGGACCCTGAAGCGCGCAATCTCTTCCCCCACCACCTGGGGCACGGCATCGGGCTGTCACCCCATGAACGTCCCGCGCTGAATCCCCATTGGGACCAGACGTTCGAGGAGGGGGACGTGTTCACGCTCGAGCCGGGTATCTACAGCCCGGAGCTGCGCGGGGGTATACGGCTGGAGCAGAACTATCGGCTCACGGCGACAGGCCTGGAGCGGCTTAGCGCGTTTCCCCTGGAGCTGTGAGCCAACACTTGGCACCCCCTGGAGATCCGCCGGCGGGCGCGCTCGGCCACCCAACTCCCTCCCCCCTCGGGAACCTCCAGGGGAATCCCGACAACCGCGGTGGCGGAAAAACGTCCGTCAGCGGTAGCTTTCCCGGATCCAACGCTCAAACGTCGCTCCAGGATCCCTCAGGCCCGCCTCATCGATCACGAACTCCGAATGCGGCGAGGCCTTGCTGAGCAAGTTCAGGGCGTGCTCGTACTCCTTGAACAGGCGGCGGCAGTAATCGAGCAGATCCATCCCCGCGGCTTGGGCCTGTTGGCCAAGCCGGAGCACAGCTTCCGGGCTGAACACCACCTTGAGACCGTAGGTCTGAAGAACCTCCTTCTCGAAGCGGGCCACCCGCCACTGCAGGATCTGGGGTCGAAAGAGATCAGGCTGCTGGAGAAGTCTGGACAGCACCCCGGCAGGATCCCGAACCAGCTCCTCATTGACGATGAACTCACGAACCGGGGAGTCGGGCAAGGCATACTTGAAATCGCGGAAGATCCGTTCGCACACCGACATCAGGCCGCGGGCGCCGGTCTGCTCCTCCGCCGCCAGTTCGGCGATGACCCGCATACCACCGTCGGTGAAGTAAAGATCAATCCCGTAGGCCTTAAAGTCCTGCCGGTACTGCTTGAGGATCGAGCCCTCGGAATGTTTGGCGATGTCGAACAGGTCATCCACCGTCAACGGCTGCAGGTGGACCACCACGGGCAGCCGGCCGGCGAATTCCGCCTCGAAACCGTATTCGATGAAGTCCACGCTCTTGACCCGCGACAGCAGCAGCGATTCCTGGTCGGCGCCCGCCCGTTCGCCCATGAATCCGATCTGTTTGGAACCGATCCGGCGGCGAATGATGTCGGTCAGCCCGGCAAATGCACCGCTGACGATAAACAGGATGTGCCGGGTATTGATGGTCTTCTTTTCGATCCGGCCTTTGGTTTGGAACTCCATGAAGGCCTGCATCTGGCTGGCCACGTCCGTGGCTGAACGCAGTGGCACCTCGGTCTCCTCCATGAGCTTCAGCAGGTTTCGCTGGACCCCATGCCCGCTCACATCGCGGCCGATAACCGTTGTGGGGGTGGCGATCTTGTCTATCTCGTCGAGATAGATGATCCCGCATTCCGCCAGGGCCACATCGCCGTTGGCCTGCGCCACCAGTTCGCGGACCAGATCCTCCACATCACCCCCCACGTAGCCGGTCTCGCTGAATTTGGTGGCGTCGGCCTTGACGAACGGCACCCCGATCAGACGGGCGACGTTCTGGATGAGATAGGTCTTGCCAACTCCAGTGGGGCCAATCAGGATGATATTCTGCTTCTTGTACTCGCTCCATCCGCTGCCTTCCGTGGAGGCCTGCAGGTGGTGATAGTGGTCGCAGATGGCAGTGGCCAGCACTTTCTTGGCGTCGTCCTGGCGGATCACGAAACGGTCCAGATACCGCTTGATGTCGCTCGGTTTGTAGTGGAATTCGAGAGCCCGCTTGCGCCCTTGCCCGTCCGGCGGGGTTTCGGTCTGCACCGGCTGGGCATGGGGAAACACGTCCACCTTGACGCCGGAACCCAATTTATCCTGCAAGAACTTCCGGAGTTCCTCGGGAGTGATCTGCTTTTCCAAGCTCATTCAAAATACCTCTGTCATCAGGATACCGCGAAGTCAGGCCCGAAGCCGTTAGAACCTGGAAGCCGACCGGGAACCGTTGCTTCTTCTTGCCTGACACCGGGCGAAGGGTGCGGGGTTTACACTGGGTGGCGGAGACCCCATGGACGCGAACCTGCAAGAATACCTGCGCACCCGCAAACAGACGATTGAGCTGGTGGAGTCGATCCGGCAAGACCAGTTGGACCGACGTCCGGCGCCGGGTGATTGGTCGGCCGGCGAGATTGCTGACCACCTGCTGCGGGTAGAGCGGTTCTATCAGGGGGAGGTGGAAACCCTGCTGGAATCAGCCCGGCAGGGGCGCGGCACAATCCTGTCCCGGCAACTGGCGGATTTCGACGTCCGGGTGCGCTTTCTGCCGGCGTGGGTGCAGTCCTGGCTGGAACTGCCCATGAACCTGATGAACCCCTTTTTCCCCTCCTGGCTGCGTGAGACACTGATGGCCCGCCCCCTGATCCCGGCCGATGCCCCGCGCAGGGTCCTCCCGGTTCGCGGACGTGCGCGTGCGGAGCTCCTCAACGAGCTGCGGCAGTCGAGGGACCGGACGGTTCGCCTCTTCGAGTCGGTGGCCGATCCGGACCGGCACCGACTCTCTCACCGGCACCCGGTCTTGGGGTGGAACACCCTGCCCCAGCTGCTGCGCCTGTTAACGCTCCACGAGGTCCGCCATCTTCGCCAGGCAGCCAGAGCAGTTGCTCGTTAGGTTAGGGGCCACAACGCTTGGCCGCCAGAAGCGTCCCTTCACCGGGTGGCGCTCTGCAGGCGCGACAGGTGCGTTTCCCGCAGCATCCCCTGGGTCTCGTGAACTCGGACCACCTGGTTGACGGGGACCTGTCTGAGAACCTGCTTCTGTCCGGAAGGCCAGAGGACCTCCACCAGGTCCGCCGCGCCATTGCCCAGCCCAAAGGTCAGGCGTAGCTGCGACTGACTGCAGTAGCTACCGCCGGTCTTGCGGATGGCGGTCTGAGCGCTGCCGCCCGAATAAACCTTGACAATCGCGCCGATCGCGTCACGGTTGCTCTTGGAACCCTCGAGATCGAGGGCCAGCCAGTTGTTGGAGGAGCCGCCGTCATTGCGGAACAGGTGGGCAGGACCGCCGCAGGTGGTCACCAGCAAGTCGAGGTCTCCGTCGTTGTCGTAGTCCCCGAAAGCCACGCCGCGGGCCACCCTGGGAGCCGCGAACTCCTTGCCCATCTGGGCCGTCACCTCCGTGAACTGCTTGCCCCCCAGATTCCGGAAAAGATGAGGCGGCTGCGCATAAGTGACTCTTTTCTGGACGATATTGATGTCGTTCTCCACATGCCCGTTGCCGGCATAAATGTCCAAGTAGCCGTCCAGATCGAAATCGAAGAAGACGCAGCCAAACGCCAGCGTCAAGAGGCTCGAGGGTCCCACCGATGACGTGGGAGCGTCATCGATGAAAAACCCGTTCTGCTCGTTGTGGTACAGCGACATCATCTCGTTGGAAAAGTTGCCGATGACCACGCTGAGGAACCCGCTGCGATCATAGTCGCCGGCGTCGATGCCCATGGCGCCTCTGGCCACCCCATCTTCGCTGAAAGCGACTCCGGCCAGCACACCCACCTCGGTAAAGGTGCCGTCGCCGTTGTTCTCCCAGAGTTTGTTGGGCTGGGTATCGTTGGCCATCATGATGTCCAGCCACGAGTCGTTGTTGTAATCGAAGATGAGAACACCCAGACCCTTGTTGGTCTCATCCCATACTTTGGCCGTCCGGGTGACATCCTGGAACTTGCCGTTCCCCAGATTGCGGTAAAGAACGGGAGAAGTGCCCTTGTAGGACTGGGGCGTGCAATACGATTTGTTTTCCCCGTCGAGGCTGCACCAGATGTCGGTCTCCCGCGTCCACCTCACATAATTCGCGACGAAGAGGTCCAGATGACCGTCCTTATCGTAGTCAAAGAACGCTGAGCTGGTTCCATAGCCGGGGTTGCCGAGGCCGGCTGCGGCGGTGATATCCTTGAAAGTTCCGTTGCCTTGGTTCTGGAACAGCCGGTCAGGACCCAGCGATGTGACGTAAAGGTCACAGTCGCCGTCATTGTCGTAATCGGCGGCGGTCACCCCCATGGCGTAAAACTCCACCGCCAGCCCCGCCTCTCGGGTCACATCGGTGAAGGTCCCGTTGCCGTTGTTCCGGTAAAGGGCGGCGTAGCTGGTCTTCTTCTTGCCGCCGGGCTGGTCCGGCCAACTCATCCCGTTGGTCAGATAGATATCGAGCCAGCCGTCCCCGTTGTAATCCAGGAATGCCCCGCCGCCACCCATCGTCTCCGGCAGGTACTTCTTGCCGAAAGCTCCGTTATTGTGGACAAACCGAATCCCGGCGCTGGCTGTAACCTCCGTGAACTTGACCTGGGCAAAGCCCGTGGCCGCCAATGATCCACCCAGCAGAAACGTCATCAACGTCTTGTTCATTGCGTGACCTGCTCTGTTGTTGGTGCAGACCTGTTAAGAGTTGACCTAGGGACCAGCTGTAAAGGCGGGGTCCTTCGGAGGTACCGCGACTCGAGTCATGTGGTGTTGCTGGCGGATCTGGTCCAGGGGATAGGTCACATGTTCGTGGATCGCCTGGCGTTCGTTGTTGTCATGCGGGTTCTGACGCAGATACGGCCCCGTGATGGCCTGGGCACTCTCGTCAGCCTTGAACCGCAGATAGAGGGCCTGCTCCCGCTGGGCCATCTCCTGGTTGCGGAGCGCCCGATAGCAGAGCATCAAGTTGTAGTGAGCCTGAAGGTCTTCCGGATCGATCTCCAGAACCCGGTTCAGGGTTGCCACCGCTTCCTCGAACTTGCGCTGCAGGAACAGGACCCGTCCGATCTGATTGAGCACCACCCGGTCACGAAGGTACTTGCTCTCCGCTTTGCGGTAGTGTTCGAGAGCCTGGTCGTAGTTGCCCTGCTTCTTGTAGCTCTCGCCCAGGAAGAAATGGGTCTTGGCCAGTTCGGGGTTGATTTCCAGCGCTTTCGTGAGAACTTCCAGTGCCTCCTCGGTGCGGCCCTCCAGCACCCGGACCCGGCCGACATTGACCCAGCCGTCGGCATAGCCCGGGTCGATTTCCGTCACCCTCAGGAAGATGTCCTCGGCCGCTTTCAGGTCACCCTGGAGCAGCAGCCCAATGCCATAATCATTCCAGCGGATCAGGTCCTCTTTGAGGTAGACAGACTTCTGCTCCGGTGGTGGCGCGGTCTTCGGTAGCACCCTGAGCTTTGCTTCCGACTTGGCCAGGGTGACGATGGGCAGATCGGGAATCTCCTTCGTGGGACCGGAGACCGTGGATGTGTCTCCGGTGAACACCCATTTCCCGTTGTCATAGTCGGGTCCCATGTCGGGATTGGGGTCCGCGGGATCCCGAACTCCCGCATAAGCCCACTGCGTGTTCCACCACGCAAACTTCCGGTAGTTCACCTTGGCCGTCAGGTGAATCGTTTCCCCCGCGTCTTCAGGGATGTGGAGGCGGAAATGGATCGTATCGGCGGCACCGGGAGGCACCAACCGCACGTAGGCAACTGTCCGCGTCGCCCAGGCGTTGCGCTTGTTGATTGGGTTGCCGTTGGCATCCAGCATGCGGGACCGATAGAAATGCGCCCCGGGGTCGACCTCGCCTTTCCGTCCGTTCTCGTCCTCCGGTACGTAGCCGCTCCAGAAGACGACATTTCCGCGTTCGTCCACCGCCTTGAGCTCGACCCAAACCTCGAAGGCGTCCACCGTACCGCCGGGGAAGAAGTGGCCGACCCCTTTGGTACGCAGGACCACGTTGACCCGGACCGTATCCCCGCGCCGGACTGCAGGCTGTACGCGGTTAATGGGAGCGACCACTTCCCGCACCGCCGTGTAGCCGGCTCCGCGGCCCCCCGTGGCCAGACCCATCTCGTCGCCTTCCGCGAAGGTACTGGAGACCTGCAAGGTCTCCTGGACGACCGGGGCGGCCTCCTGCTCTTCCGCGGAGGAAGCCTCGCTCAGCGCAAAAATGTCCACCGCAACCTGATCATTCTGAAGGAACTCGGTCACCAGCTTGAGCTGTTCTTCGAAGCCGTAGGCGTAAGGCAGCGCAGTATTCGCCCCGGGAAACCGGTGATCGTGAACGACCCCCTCAACATTGCCGGCATCATTGGAGGGAACAAGCGGCATGTGACAGTCGGCGCAATCCTTTGGCTCGGGCGGGTAGTAGAAACTGCGGGCCCCCTGGCCCGACACCCCGCTGGACTGCCAGCCGTCATACTCGTTGAAACCGCGGATCCAGCGGTAGTTATTGACCGGTTTGTCCAGGTGAACTTTGTGGCATGCAGAGCAGTACTCGGCTGTCTGTTCCCGCATGAAGGGCTTGATGAAGGTCTGGCGGTGAGGCCCAGGGTCCAGCTTCACTACGAAGTCATGGACGAACTTCAGGAACGGGTTCTCGCTGGTGGCCAGATCGTGGAGGGGCGGATACTCGATGACGAAGCTGCCGTTCCCCATGCTGCCGTGAACCTCAACGATGGAGTGGCAAGAGGTGCATGTCAGACCAGTGTGAGCCTCAGGGCGGTGCAGCTGCTGCTTGATCGGGGTATCCATCATGCCATTGAAGAAGACGGCGTGGTCATGACAGCCGGCACACCACTTCGAGGGCTGAGTGCCAACCATGTCCTGCATGTATTCAATCGATCTCCGATACCACTGGTTGTTGAAGGAAGCCAGGTGATGGGCACTGGTCTGCCACTGTTTGTAGATGTCGGGATGGCAGTCAGCCTGCCCACAGGTCTCAGGCTTCATGAAGAAGTCCGAGGGAATCGTAGTGTTGACATTGGTGTTGGCGGACGAAGGCCAGAATGGGCTGTTGGGTCCTGCGCCCTCTTCCTCCATGGAGGTGGGAACGACGATCGGGTTGCGAATCACATACCCGGTGTTGATGCCCGACCAGTGAACAGCCAGCGGAACCGCCAGCCCCAAGATCGCACCGGCCAGCGCCACACCCCAGGCCTGCCGACGCACCGCCAGGTGGATCACCAGCAGAGCGACTGCTGCGCAGGAGATCAGGATGTGGAGGTTGAGAGCCGACAGATACGGGCGGGAAGTTCCCGTGTAAATGAGGTAGACGCCGGTCGCGAAGGACAACAGCAGGAGGGACAGAGCGAGTTTACCCTCGGTACTGAGCCCCCGCCAGGAGCGCCGCAAGTGAAGGAAGCAAAGAGCCCCGACGACCAGCCCCAGACCCAAGTGCAGAAAGATGTTCGCAACGTAAAACAGGTCCGGAGATTCAAACGCATGGAGATAACCCGCATTGACCGCCAGGAGGGCGACGGCCAGCACCAAGAGCCTCGACTTGCCCATAAGTCCACTCCCCAGTTACGCCCAAAAGCCCACATCGCCCCAGGTTGTCGCGGTCAGAGGCAGCGGAAGCCACCGCCCGGCAACTGTCCAGCGGCAACATGATTGATCGGTTTGCCCTTGATCAACAGCACCCGCCGTTCCGAACCGATACGGGACGCTGCTCTGAAGGGATCCGGGAAACTGTTGACATCCTATCATAAATCGGGTTCGGACTTTACAACTTTTCATCGGAACGGATGCGCGTCTTGAGTGTCCAGGAGGAGAGCCGGCCCATGAGCGGTCATGCAAATCAGAGCGGCTCATCAAGCCCACCCCAGGGATGAGGGATGGACCGGTCAGGGCTTGCGGACTCGCTGCGGCTCCAGGTGGCGGCCGGATTCGACAAACCAGTCCATCTGGCTCAGGATGCCCCGCAGGATCCTGACCTCCCGGCGCGTCAGATCGCTGCGCGCAAACATGCGGCGCAGCGATCGCATGATATGGCCCGGATTGGAACTGCTCAGGAAACCAATCCGCAGCAACGTCTGTTCAAGGTGGCCGAACAGCCGTTCACGGTCTTCTTCCGGCGCCAGGTCAGGCGGGTGGGCGGCCGGGGCGGCCTGCACCAGGAACAGTTCGTAAGCCACGATCAGGACCGATTGAGCCAGGTTCAGCACCGGGAAGGCCGGGGTGGTAGGGACAGTCACCAGATAGCGACAGCGGGCAAGGACTTCCTCGCTCAGACCGCGCCGTTCGGGTCCGAACACCAAGCCGACTTTTTGGGTTGCAGCCAGAGCGACCAACCCCGAAGCCATTTCACGGACGGGTCGGACCGGCGCTTTTGGCCGCCGTCCCCGGGCCGAAGTGGTTCCCACGAGCACCTGCTGGTCCGCAGTTGCCTCCCCTAAGGTGGAGTAAACTGCCGCACCCTCCACCAGCGGATAGGCCCCCACTGCCATCATGCGGCAGGCTTCCGAGTAGGGTTCGCGGGGATTGACCAGCCTCAGGCGGGACAGCCCCATGTTGCGCATGGCGCGGGCTGCTGCACCGATATTGCCAGGCTCCCACGGTTCCACCAGGATGACCGTCAGGTTGTCAAACACCGCCACAGTCGCAGTCTAACCCAGAGTTCTTTCAGCTCGGAGCCATCCTCCGGGGCTCCGAGCCCGGCGACGGCAGGCTCCCGGGTTGGTCGACCGGGACAAGCCACGACAGCTACGGCAGGTCGACCAGCAGAAACCACGACGCCTGCACCGCCGTCAGGGAAACCTCCGATTCACCCTGCAACACCAGCCAGTCCCCCGCCAGAAGCCTGAATCGTCCGGCCTGGACAAGACCCCGGGCCGCCAGGATCATCGCCCGGCGCTGTGCCGACGTTTCGAAAATCAGAGACTCACCCGCCCGGAGGCGGGCCAGGTAGACCGCCGCTTCACAGGGAAGCTGAAAGCAGCCGGTATGCCCCAAGCCGGACGCCAGCGGCAGAAATTTCAGGTAAGGAGGACCCGAGGGTACCGGGACCAGAGTCAGGTCCTCCATGGCAACAGCGGCACCGGGCGGACGCTGGAGGATGATCTCCATGTAGCGCGCCGGATCTGGCCCGGGGTTCTCAATGGTCACCACCCGGTCCGAGCCGGCGGAGGCAATGGCCACCGGGCATGGGGCCACCACCCTCCGCCGCCCCTCGGCGATCTCCAGAGAACCGTGCAGCAGGACGACGATCAGGTCTTCGGAAACAGCGACTTCACGAAGGGCGCGGGCTCCGGCGAAATGGACGGTTTCCACACAGTGGGACAGGAGACCGAAAGGCCGGAATGGCCGAGGTCCGGAGCCGATCCGCGGCAGGAAAGACAGGCTGCGCACTCCTTCGCTCTGCAGGCGGGGTCTTTGGCGGGCACGAAAGGCTTCCAACATGGCCGGGGCTGCCTAACGGGCCGCCATGCGCAGGGCGCCGTCAAGCCGGATCGTGGTCCCGTTGAGCATCGGCTGGGACAGGATGTGCATGACAAGTTCGGCGAACTCCTCCGGCCGGCCGAGGCGGTTCGGGAAGGGTACCTGTTGTCCCAGGGAATGTTTCACTTCCTCCGGCAACCCGGCAATCATGGCAGTGTCGAAAATCCCGGGTGCAATGCCACAAACCCGGATCCCATGCTCGGCCAGCTCCCTGGCCGCAGGCAAAATCAGACCGGCGATGCCGGCCTTGGAGGCGGCGTAGGCGCATTGGCCAATCTGACCTTCCCAGGCGGCGATGGAGACGGTGTTCACGATGATGCCGCGTTCGCCGTCGTCCCCGGGAAGATTGCGGCGCATCGCATCGGCCGCCAGCCGCAGGACATTGAAGGTGCCCACCAGGTTGACTTCGATCACCCGGCGAAAGTGCTCCAGACTGTGCGGGGCCTGGCGCCCGAGCACCTTTTCTCCGATCAGGATGCCCGCGCAGTTCACCGCGAAATGAACGCCCCCACCGAGCTGAAGCAGATGCAGCGCCTGCTGTACGGATTCCTCACGGGTGACATCGGTGGGACAGAACTGGGCGCCGGTCCCAAGCTCAGCCGCCAGAGCCTGGCCGCGATCGGGGTCCAGATCGGCAATCAGAACCCGCACTCCGGCGGCGTGCAGACGGCGAACGGTGGCGGCACCCAGACCCGAGGCACCGCCGGTCACGAGGGCTCCTTTCCCCGGTAAATGCATGGCCTTGTTACTATAGAGGCTATTTCCAGCGAGAGCTACACGGCATGGACAAGGCAAGCAACATGGTGTCTTTCAAGCGGGTTGTCGGGCAGTTCCCCACTGGAGTAACTGTCGTGACCGTGGCCGCAGCCGATGGGTCGGCCTACGGGTTGACGGTCAGTTCCTTCGCCTCGGTTTCGCTGGACCCGCCGCTGGTACTCGTGTGCCTGGACAACCGGTTGAGCGGACTGGAAAACTTCTCCGCGGCCGGTCGGTTCATCGTCAATATCCTGGCCGAAGATCAGCGGGAGGTCTCGGATCATTTCGCCACGCCCGGAAGTGACCGGTCCCGAAGCTGCGGCTACTATGCGCAGGTGGATGGGCCCCAGCCGCGACTGCGCGACAGTCTCGCCTGGATCGACTGTTCGCTACAGGCCAGCCATCCGGGAGGGGATCACTCGATTCTGGTGGGTCGGGCGCAAGCCGTGGGACTGGGCAACCGGCACGGCGTCAAGGGTCCGCTGGTCTATTTCCGTGGTCGTTACGGCCAGGTTCATCCCGATCTTTCGCAGCCTCTCGAGGTGGCCGATCACAAGGAGTGAGGGGGCCGGCGGGGCTTGGGAGGTTCGAGGTCCTGAAGGATCGAGGCTTCATGGTAGGGATACAAGGCGGTAGGCTGAGATCATGACTGAGTACGGCTATCGGCTCGGGGGTGAAGAGAGAAAGGACGGCGAGCCCCTGGTGGTCCGCTCCTGCTGGGACGGCCGGGAAATCGGAGTGACTTTCCGGCCGCCGCCCGCAGCTCTGGCGGAGGCAGTCAGCCTGGCCACGGCGAGCGCGCCCGCGATGGCGAAACTCCCCTCCCACGCCCGCGCCGAAGTGCTTCGCCGGATGGCTGACTCCGTCTCCCGCCGGGCTGCCGAGTTTGTCCGGATGCTGGCGCTGGAAGCGGGAAAGCCGGTCAAGGCAGGTCGCGTGGAAGTGGACCGGTGCGTTTTCAACCTCCGCCACGCGGCGGAGGAGGCCCAGCGGATCGAGTCCGAGCTGATTCCCCTGGACCTGCTGCCCTGGGGCGAAAAACGTTGGGGTTTGGTCCGCCGTTTCCCGGTTGGCCCGGTGCTCGCCATCACACCCTTCAACTTCCCTTTGAACCTGGTGACCCACAAGCTCGCTCCCGCCTTTGCCTCGGGGAACACCGTCGTCCAGAAGCCGGCCTCCAAGACGCCTCTCTGTTCGCTGCTGCTGGGCCGGATTGCGGCGGAGTGCGGGCTGCTGGAGGGAGCCTTGAGCGTGGTGCCTTGTTCCGCCGCCGCTGCCGAGGAGCTGGTTGCCGATCCTCGGTTTGGCCTGCTGACCTTCACCGGCAGTGCTGCGGTGGGTTGGTCGCTGCGTGAAAAGGCGGGAAGAAAACGAGTGGCTCTGGAACTTGGGGGAAACGCCGGTGTCATCGTGCATGACGATGCAGATATCGAGGAGGCTGCTTTCCGCTGTGCAGCGGGAGGTTTTTCCTACGCCGGCCAGAGCTGTATCTCGGTCCAACGCATTTTCGTCCAATCCCGTGTCTTCAGCCGGTTCCGGGACGCCCTGGTGGATCGGGTCAGGGCGCTGGTGGTAGGCGATCCCATGGACGAAGGGACCGATGTGGGCCCCATGATCAGCCCGGATGAAGTCCGTCGGGTTGCGGCCTGGGTTGAGGAGGCCCGGCAGCAGGGAGCGCAGGTCCTGGCCGGAGGCGCTCCAGGAGACGGACAGATCTATCTGCCCACCGTGCTCACCGGGTCGCGCCCGACCATGCGTGTCAACTGCGAGGAGATCTTTGGACCGGTGGTGACGGTGGAGCCGTACGACTCCTTCCAGGAGGCGCTGGAAGCAGTCAACCGCTCCCGCTATGGCCTCCAGGCCGGCGTTTTCACCTGCGACATCCGAAAGATCTTCCAGGCGTTCGAAGTCCTGGAGGTAGGCGGAGTGGTCGCCAATGATGTCCCCACGTACCGGGCGGACCACATGCCCTATGGAGGCGTCAAGGACTCGGGCGTCGGCCGGGAGGGCATCCGGTATGCCATCGAGGAGATGACCGAGCGCCGGATCCTCGTTCTCAACCTTCATTGAGGGTCGGGGTCGGCGTCGAGTTCCCGATTCTTCCAGCCCTGTTCCGGAGACCCCGGTGAGCCCAGCGTCGATGCGCTCACCGGCAGCGCATCAGGAGGTACCAAAGCCGCCCGGCGCTTCGTTCACTTGCCAGGGGCTCTTGAGCTTCTGCCTGGTTTGCAGCATGTGCTGTTTGATTTGGAGCAAACGTGAGTAGGGTCTGTTTTCAGGTCCATGAGTGTAAAGTCTGATGGGTCAGTAGGTTGGAACGGGACACCGGGGTTGGGCGCGCAGAATGCAGACCAGCCAGCCCGTGCGTGTATGGAAGAAAGTCCACTGGATGCTCTGCTGCCTGATCTGGCTGCAAGCATCGGCTGCTCACGGACGACACTCCGCGGAGACGACCGTTGCGGAATCGGAAGGCAGCTCCCTGGAGGAGCTGCTCCAAGAACTGGAACGGCGCAATCCGGAACTGCAGGCCCTGCAGGAAGGCTATCGGGCAGCTCTGACCCGGGAACCCCAAGCTGGAGCTCTGCCGGATCCTCGTCTGATGGCGAGCTGGGCTTCCGCCGGCCGACCGTGGCCGGGAGCCGGCCTGGGGGAGGACCCCAACGCAAACCTGGGTGTCCAGATCACCCAGGAACTTCCCTTCCCCGGCAAACGGGCCCTGCGCCGCGAGCTGGCCGGCCACGAAGCTCGCGGTGAGGCTGCCCGTTATCGCGGACTGAGGCTCTCGCTGATCGCGCGCCTGAAGTCCGCCTATCACGAACTGCAGGGTATCCGCGAACAACTGGCTGCGCTGGATCGGCTTGAAAGCTGGTTGCGTCAGCTCTCCGAGGCGGCCGAGGCGCGCTACAGCACAGGTGTGGGCGGGCAACAGGAGCTGTGGACCGTCCGGCTGGAGACCTCGCAGGTGCAGAGCCGGAAAATTCCCCTCCGCAAGCGGCTGGACGCCCTGACCGCCGAGGTGGCATCGCTGGTGGACCGCCCGGCCGAAACTCTGCGCCTGAAACCTGCACCACACGGTGATTTGCCATCCCTTCCGGAACTGGCGGCCTTGTGGGGGGCCGCCCGCCGCAATTCGCCGGTGCTGGATGAACAAAGGGTCCAGGTGGATGCCCGCCGGACCGGTGTCGAACTGGCCCGGCGGGACTATTACCCGGATTTCGAGGTGATGGCCGGTTACTACAACATGGGCCGAATGAAGGACATGTGGGAGGCTGGAGTTCGCATCAATGTCCCTCTGTGGTTCGCCGAGCGCCAGCGTCCGGCGCTCGAGGAGTCGGCTTACCGGCTGGCCGCAGCGGAACGGCAGGTCCGGGCAACGGAACTTGCGCTGTCCGCCAGGATTGCCGACCTGTATTCGCAGGCCCAGTCTGCGGGAGAAGTCCTGGATTTCTATCACCGGCAACTGTTGCCCGAGGCCGCATTCGCGGTGGAAGCCTCGATCAACGCGTACGAGACGGGCCGGGACGATCTGTTCGCGGTTTTGTCGACGCTCCGGGCCCTGCTGGAGTTTGAGCTGGCGGTTCCTCAAGCCCGCGCCGACTACCTCAAGGCACTTGCCGCCCTGGAAGCCCTGGTGGGAAAGGGGCTCGGAGCTTAGGTCGCTGGAGCAGGTGAGATGAAGCGTTTCTTGTTGGGTTTCCTGATGTATGCGGCGCTGGGAAGCGCGATCCTGGCCGTGTTCACCCACCTGGGAATCGTGCGCTGGTCGTGGTCGCACCTTGAGCACAGCGCACATCTGCCGGTTTCGGCGACCCAGTATCGCTGCCCAATGCACCCGGAGGTGCTTTCCGACCGGCCGGGAAAGTGTCCGCTTTGCGGGATGACCCTGGAGGCTGTCCCCCAGGACGCTGAAGCCGGGGGGGCAAAGGGCGGACGCGGTGGAACCGGCCAAAAGGCCCATGCCGGTGTCGCCCCGAGCCCCGGGGGGACGGCTCAAGCCGGATCCGGAGAGCAAACCACCAAGTACCACTGTCCCATGCACCCGAACTATGTCAGCGACCGTCCGGGGGACTGCCCGATCTGCGGGATGCGACTTGTCCCCATCGAGCAGCCCGCGACCCATCCCGGACATGAATCGGATGTCGAGGGCTATGCCCCCGTTTCCATCAGCCCTGAAAGACGGCAGCTTATGGGGATCACGGTCGCGGAAGCGCGCCGTGTCCCGCTCACCCGGACGCTGCGGACCTACGGGCGGATCGCAGTGGACGAAACCCGGGTCCATCACGTACACACCAAGTTCGAGGGCTATGTCGATGAGCTGTTCGTTGACTATGAAGGACGTTATGTCCGGGCCGGGGAACCCCTCTTCTCCATCTACTCGCCGGAGCTCTATTCCACCCAGAAAGAGTATCTGTTGGCCCTGAAAGCCCGGTCCGCCGGGCAGGCTGCAGCCGGCGCTTCGGCCTTCGCCCAGCGGATCCTGGAAGCCGCCCGCCGCCGGCTCGCTTTGTGGGATGTCACTCCCGAGGAGATTGACCAGCTCGAGCAGACCGGCCAGGTTCGTCGAGCCCTGACCATCTATGCGCCGGGCAGCGGCTATGTGGTCCGGAAGCAAGTCGTTCACGGGATGAAAGTCAGCCCCGCCGATGACCTGTACGAGATCGTGGATCTGTCCTCGGTCTGGGTGCTGGGAGAGGTTTACGAGGTGGACATGGATTTTGTGAGGCTGGGCCAGCCGGCGCGGATCGAGCTGCGGGCTCATCCCGGGCGGTCGTTGCGGGGCCGGGTCACTTACGTCGATCCCCAAGTGGACCCGCGTACCCGGACCGTCCGAATCCGTTTGGATGTCCCCAACCGGGATGGCCTTCTCAAGCCGGAGATGTTTGCGGAGGTCATCCTTGAGGGTTCCCTGGGAGAGATGGTGGTGGTGCCGGAGAACGCCGTTATCGTCACCGGTGAACGGGCATTGGTTTTCGTGGATGCAGGCGAGGGCCGCTACCTCCCTCGGGAAGTGGTGCCCGGACAAAGAACGGATTCCGGCGTGGCGATCCTGTCGGGTCTCCAGCCGGGCGAGAAGGTGGTTACCGCTGCCAATTTCCTCCTGGATTCCGAATCCCGGCTGAAGTCCGCGCTGGCGAGGTCCGGCCATCAGCACTGAACTGAGGACCATGGTTCCGAAGATCATCGAGTTCTGCGCCCACCAGCGGTACATCGTGCTGATGTTTACCGCCGCCGTGGTGGCAGCTGGCATCTGGACACTCCAGAACC
Organism: uncultured Acidobacteriota bacterium; assembly: GCA_964524795.1. Classification (GTDB taxonomy): domain Bacteria; phylum Acidobacteriota; class UBA6911; order RPQK01; family JAPXNP01; genus CAZGEH01. The sequence goes on along the minus strand of CAZGEH010000002.1, from coordinate 481,740 downwards.
AGCCCATCGACGCCATCCCGGATCTTTCAGACACCCAGGTCATCGTCTATTCCCGATGGGACCGATCGCCGGACATCATCGAGGACCAGGTGACGTACCCGATCACCACGGCCTTGCTGGGGGCACCCAAAGTACGGGCGGTGCGGGGCTTCTCCGACTTCGGGTTTTCGTATGTTTACATCATTTTCGAAGACGGGACGGACATCTACTGGGCGCGTTCGCGGGTGTTGGAGTACCTGAGCAAGGTTCTCCCCTCCCTGCCGGCGGGTGTCAAGACCGAACTGGGTCCCGACGCCACCGGTGTGGGGTGGGTCTTCCAGTATGCACTGGTCGACGACAGCGGCCAGCACAACCTGGCGGAACTACGCTCATTCCAGGACTGGAACCTGCGGTATGCCCTGCAGTCGGTGCCGGGTGTCGCAGAAGTTGCCTCGATCGGGGGTTTTCAGAACCAGTACCAGGTGGTGGTGGACCGGGACCGCCTGGCAGGGATCGGGCTCACGCTGGAGACCGTGGTGGCGGCGGTTCGTGACTCCAACCAGGAGACCGGCGGCCGGCTCCTGGAGTTCGCGGGTCGGGAGTTCATGGTCCGCGGCCGGGGGTACATCCGCAGCCGCGAGGATCTGGAAATGGCGGTGCTATCGGCCGACGAACGGGGAGTCCCGATCCTGCTGCGGGATGTGGCCCGAGTGGAATACGGTCCGGAGATCCGGCGCGGTGTGGCCGATCTGGACGGGCTGGGCGACACAGTCGGCGGCATCGTCGTCATGCGGCACGGTGAGAACGCGGAGCGGGTGATCCAGCGTGTCAAGGACAAGCTGGAATCCGTGAAGCCATCTTTCCCTGAAGGTGTCCGGGCCGTCATCACCTATGACCGTTCCGGACTGATCCGCAGGTCCATCGACAATCTGAAGGTGGCGCTGATCGAGGAAATCATCATCGTCAGCGCGGTGATTCTCTTCTTCCTTTGGCATATCCCGTCGGCCATCGTTCCCATCGTCACCATCCCTGTCGCGATTCTCCTCTCCTTCATTCCCATGTACCTGTTCGGGATCAACTCGAACATCATGTCGCTGGCGGGCATCGCCATCTCTATCGGGGTTCTGGTGGACGGGGCCATCGTCGAAGTGGAGAACGCCTACAAGAAGATCGAGTTGTGGTTGGAGGAAGGGCGTCCGGGCGATTTCTTCACGGTCCGTCTGGAAGCCCTCAAAGAAGTTGGACCCTCGGTCTTCTTTTCGCTGCTGGTCATTGCCGTGTCCTTTCTCCCGATTTTCACGCTGGTGGATCAGGAGGGGCGTCTGTTCAAGCCGTTGGCCTTCACCAAGAACTTCGCCATGGCAATTGCGGCAGTGCTGGCCGTGACGCTGGATCCGGCGATGCGCATGCTGTTTGCCCGGATCGAACTCTTCCGCTTTCGCCCCTGGCCGGTTTCTTGGCTGTTGAACAAGATCACCGTGGGGACCTACTACCCCGAAGAGCGTCACCCGGTCAGCCGGGTCCTGTTTCGGCTCTATGAACCCCCGGCCCGGCTGGTCCTGCAGTACCCGAAAAGCACTATTGCCATCGCGGTCCTCCTGGTGTTGTCGACACTCCCGGTGTATTTCAGGCTGGGCCGTGAATTCATGCCCCCCCTGAACGAGGGGAGCATTCTGTACATGCCGACCACTCTTCCGGGGATTTCAGTCACTCAGGCCCAGGAACTGCTCCAGCTTCAGGACCGGTTGCTGATGACGATTCCCGAAGTGGAACGTGTTTTCGGCAAGGCCGGCCGGGCGGAGACCTCCACCGATCCGGCGCCGTTTTCGATGATGGAGACCACGGTGCTGCTGAAGCCGGAACGGGAGTGGCGGCACCGCCCGCGCTGGTATTCCGATTGGGCGCCGGAGTGGCTGCAGGAACTGGTTTTCCGCCGAATCTGGCGGGACCGGATTACCTGGGAGGAACTGGTCGATGAGATGGACCGGACCCTGCGCCTCCCCGGTGTGACCAATGCCTGGACCATGCCCATCAAAGCCCGGATCGACATGCTGAGTACCGGTGTCCGGACTCCGGTGGGGATCAAGATCTTCGGGGAAGACCTGGAGGTGATTCAACGAATCGGAAGCGAGCTCGAGGCGATTCTGGCCGGCGTCGAAGGCACGCGGTCGGTCTTTGCTGAGAGAGCGGCGGGCGGATTCTTCCTGGATTTCGAGCTGAAGAGGGACCAGCTTGCCCGCTACGGGCTTTCGGTGATAGCCGCCCAAAACGTGATCGTATCCGCGGTGGGCGGCGAGAATGTCACTACCACGGTGGAGGGCCGGGCACGGTATCCGGTCAATGTCCGCTACCCCAGAGAACTGCGGGACAACCTGGACCAGCTGTCCCGTGTCCTGATTCCGACGCCCTCCGGGGCCCAGATTCCCATCGCCCTGGTGGCGGATCTGCGGCTGGTGGACGGTCCTTCCATGATCCGCAACGAAAACGGCATGCTGGTCGGCTACGTGTATGTCGATCTGGCGACGGACGACGTCGGGGGCTACGTGAGCCGCGCCCAGGAGACCGTGAACCGCGAGCTGGCCCTGCCTGCCGGCTACTCCCTGGCCTGGAGCGGCCAGTACGAGAACATGCTGCGGGTACAGGAGCGTCTCAAGATCGTGGTGCCCATCACCTTGGCTCTGATCTTCGCTCTCCTCTACATGAACACCCGAAGCTCGGTGAAGAGCCTCATCGTCATGATGGCTGTGCCTTTCAGCCTGATCGGGGCGGTCTGGCTGATGTACCTGTTGGACTACAACGTGTCCATCGCCGCCTGGGTCGGCATGATCGCCCTGATGGGTCTGGATGCCGAGACCGGGGTCTTCATGCTGCTTTACCTCGACCTTTCCCATGCTGACGCCGCCCGTAAGGGCCGGTTGCGGAACCTGGACGAACTGAAGGAGGCGGTCATCCACGGGGCTGTTCGCCGGGTCCGCCCGAAAGCCATGACGGTGCTGTCGGCATTCATGGGGCTGATGCCGATCATGTGGTCGGCGGGGACAGGTGCCGACATGATGAAACGGGTGGTAGCTCCCATGGTGGGCGGTCTGGCCACCTCGTTTGCTTTGGAGCTGCTGGTCTATCCGGCAGTCTATCTGTTATGGAAACGACGCTCATTGCCGCGGTTCTTGGAGTCCTGACCGCCGCTGGGGTCTCCGCGGCGGATCTTTACACCTACCAGGTCCGCCATGATCACCTGCTGGGGAGCTGTACGGGCAGGCTGGTGTTCGAAGAGACGCAGCTTCGTTTCACCTCCAGCAAGGACCACTCGTTCGTCTTGCCCTACCTGGAGGTCCAGCAGCTCGGGCTGTTTCCTCGGCGGGTCGATCTCCTGACGTGGAAGGACCAGCCGATCCTCTTCGGCAAGGACCAGCTCCTGCATTTCGAGGTGCTGGGAGGCGAGATCGATTGGGAGACCGTGCGGTTTGTCGAGGCGAGGTTGGCGCGGCCGCTGGTGACATCGGTGCTGCCCGAATTCAAGCCCCGGTATCTCCTGCCGGCGAAGCATCGGGGCTTTTTCCGGGGCGCGGAGGGCCGCCTGGCGGTGGGCGACAAGGGGATCGCCTTCCAATCCGCAGATGAAGACAGATCGCGCTTTTGGCGTTGGGAAGCCGTTTCGGGATACGGTTCCACCGGGCCTTTCCAGCTTCGGGTGAGTGTCATGGAAAGGACGGGCGGTGAGGCCGGCGAGATCCGCAACTTCGTTTTCCTGCTCAAACAGCCACTGCCCCCTGAGGTGCTGGACCTGTTCTGGGCGAAGGTCCATGGACCCCGGATCGCTGCTCGGGAGTCGGTGGAAGCGGCGCTGAGCCCCGCAACCGATCAGTGATGGACCCAGGTCCCTGTGGTGGCCCGGATCACCGGTTCGGCCGGAGGAAGCCACAGGACCTTGAGGCCGTTTCGCCGCGCCCGCCCGAAGGGGCTCTTCAGCGGGTAATCCCGTAACGACGGAGTTTGTCGTAGAGGGTGGAACGGTCGATGCCCAACAGTTCCGCTGAAGCCTTGATGTTGCCCCGAGTGCGCTCCAGGGTGGAGACGATGGCCAGCCGTTCGAGTTCCTCCAAGGTCATGTTGGGCGGGACGCTCCAGCCTTTCACCCGTTCACCGTGCAGCAGGAAGGCGAAGTCATGCTGGCTGAGCGTTCGGTTCTGGCTGGTCACCATGGCGCGTTCCATGGCGTTCTCCAGCTCGCGGACATTCCCCGGCCAGTCGTAGTTCATCAGGAGCCGCAATGCGTCCTCCGAGATGCCTTCGATCTGGCGGCCGAGTTCATGGTTGAGCCGCTCGAGCATGAAATCAGCCAGCAAAGGGATGTCTTCGCGCCGCTGGCGCAGCGGCGGGAGATGGATACTGATCACGTTGAGCCGGTAGTAAAGGTCTTCCCGGAAAGCGCCCTGCTCGACCGCCGCCCGCAGGTCGCGGTTGGTGGCGGCGATGATGCGGACATCGACCCGGACCTCCTCCGTCCCCCCCACTCGATAGAAATTCCGCTCCTGCAGGACCCGGAGAAGGTCCACCTGGAGCTTCGGCGGGATGTCGCCGATTTCATCCAAGAACAGGGTGCCGCCCTCCGCCAGCTCGAACTTGCCCTTCTTGCGTGACATCGCCCCGGTGAAAGCGCCTTTCTCGTGCCCAAACAGTTCCGATTCCAGCAGGGTTTCGGTCAACGCTCCGCAGGAGACGGTAATGAACGGCTTGCCTGCACGGTCTCCCGAGTAATGGATGGCCCGGGCCACCAGCTCCTTGCCGGTTCCGCTTTCTCCCTGGATCAGAACCGTGCTTTTCAAGCCCGCCACCTGTTCGATGAGGTGGAAGATCTCGTGCATCTTGGGATTCTTGCTGATGATGTCGTGGAGCCGGTACTGGCGCCGAAGCTTCTTGCGCAGGATGGCATTTTCCCGCTGCAGGGCCCTCAGCTTTGCAGTACGTTCAACCAAAAGGGAGATTTCCTCGAGGTTGCAGGGTTTGATGATGTACTCCTGGGCACCTTCCTTCATCGCCCGGATGGCGGTCTCGACGGTGGCGTAAGCGGTGATGATGATGAACGAAGCATCCGGTTGAAGCTTGCGAAGTTCCCGCATGGTCTCGAGGCCGTCCATGCCCCCGGGCATCTTGAGGTCAATGAAGCAGATGGCAAAGTCGTGACGCAGCGCCTTGGCCACGGCGTCCTGCCCCGAGACCGCCGTCTCAACCGGGTAGCCGTCTTCCTTCAGCCAGACGGCCAACGATTCCCGGGCCACTTCCTCGTCGTCGACCACCAGGATCCGGCACTCCCGCTTCATAGGCTTTCTGTAGATGGTTGTACGTGTTGCGACCGGTCCGCCGATGGCGGAGCCGATCCTGCCGATGGCGCAGGGAAGATCAAGGTGAACGTGGTGCCTTTACCCACCCCACTGGATACCTCGATCTCCCCCCCGTGGCTCTGGACGATCCCGTACACCACGGCCAGACCCAACCCCACCCCCTTGCCATCTTCTTTGGTGGTGAAGAAGGGCTCGAAAATCCGTGGGACGTTCTCCTGGGCTATTCCCTCTCCGTCGTCGGAGACCTTCAGGACCAGACAACCGCGTTGAGAATCGACGCTGGTCTGGATCATCACCTTTCCCCTTCCGTGCGGCAGAGTAGCCTCGCCCGCGTTGAGCACCAGGTTGAGGACGACCTCCTGGATCTGGGAATCATCGCAGAGCATCGGGGGGAGATCGCTGGCCAGAAGCAGTTCCGTCTGGACGTTCATCGACTTCAGCTTGTGCTCGACCAACGACAGGGTGGTACAGATGATCTGGTTCAGGTCGGCGGAGCGGGGAGTTCTTCTCGAACCGCGCGAAAACAGCAGCAGATCCGAGACGATACGGCCGATCCGGCGGGTTTCCCGAATCACCAGGGCAAGATAGCCCCGGAACTCCTCCAAACGGGCCCGCGGAATCCCGTCATCCGTGAGGAGGCGTTGCATGAGCATGGAAAGGTTGAGGATCCCCGACAGGGGGTTGTTGATCTCGTGGGCGACGCTGGCCGACAGCCTGCCCAGCGAGGCCAGACGCGCGCTCTGTTCGAGCTTCTCGTGGGCGACCTGCAACTGGCGGGTCCTCTCCTCCACCTTGGATTCCAGGCTCTGCGTGAACTGGCTGATCTCGGCAAGCGCTTCCTTGAGCCGTTCCCGCATCAGGTTGAAAGAATGCGCCAGCTCCCCAAGTTCGGTGGAGGACCGGACCTGAATGGGGCGGTCGAGCTGCATGGCGCTCACCGCGCGGGTCCCCTCGATCAACTCCTGGATCGGTTTGCCGACAAAAGTCCGCGTGAAGAACAGGATGAAGACGGCGATCAGCAGTACGTGAATCGCCATCACCGCCGCTCCCCGCCACTCGATGCCGGACACCTCCTCGTCCACCCTCTCCAGGCTCAGGGCGACATCGAGTACTCCCAGAACGTTGAAGGCAGCGGGATGGGCATGGCAGGCAGCCTGACTGCAAGCCGGTTCGTTGTAGATCGGAGTGATCATGGCCAACTGGCGCTCGCCGTCGGGACCGCGAAAAATCCTGGCCCGCGAGGGTACGTCGACGCGGACCAACGGTTGCAGGGAGGCATGGCACAGAGAGCAGGCTTCGGCGTCTTTGTCCACCTGGTCAGTGTCATGAGGATCGGTCGAGAACATGACCCGGCCCTCCTTGTTGAAGATCCGGATCCGTTTGATCCCCTGCTTGAGGGCGATAGTCTGCATGGTCTCGTAAGCAGCCTCCCGGTGATCGGCAAGCATGGCGTGCCAGGTGGCTGAGGTGATGGCGCGGGAGAGCTGGTCGGCTCCGAGGATCATCGCCTCCAGCATCTGTTTTTCCTGATGCTTGACGTTGATGAGTCCCGAGATGCCCTCGACCACGATGACAATCAGGGTCAGTGACACGGTGAGCCGAAAGGCCAAGCGTCTGAACATGTCGGCCCCCTCCCGAGACTATCCCTTTGTGACACCGGGATCAACACGGGCTCTGGCGCCTGGGGGCCGGTTGGGTGCGGCCTGCTAGCTGCTCCAGCGGAACCAGCGCAGGGCCAACGAAAAGGCGACGGCAGCCCAGACCGCCAGCAGGGCCAAGGACCACACCTGGGTGGTGATGGCGACCCCCTCCAGGATAACCGCCCGCAACGCGTTGATGAGTTGCGTCAAGGGCAAGGCCTGGACAAACGGCTGCATCCATTCGGGGAAGCGTTCCGACGAAAAGAAAATGCCGGAGCAGAGCCACATCGGCAGCATCACCAGGTTCATGATCCCCGAGACGGTCTCAATCCTCTGGGCACGGGAAGCCGCCAGCAGCCCCAGGCCCGCAAACGCCATGGCACCGACGAACGCCACCAGAATGATCGATGGGACGCTGCCGGCAATTGGCACCCCGAACACCCAGTGAGCCGCCAGCAGGAGGACAAATGCCTCGGGAATGAAAAACATCGCCCGACATCCCACCACCGAGAGCAGGAAGTGCGAACGGCGCATGGGAGTCCCCAGCAGACGTTTCAGGAGCTTCTTGATGCGCATGTCGACCAGCACGAAGCCGACACCCCACATCCCACCCCCCATGAGGTTCATCCCGATCAGGCCCGGAACCAGGAAGTCCACGTATCGGGAACCCGGCGCCACTACCTCCCGGTCCTCCACCGGAAGCGGATCGGAACGGCCGGCCGCCCTCTGCAGAGCGTCGTCGACGGCGTCCCGGGCAACCCGTGCTTCGGGATTAGTGGGATCAAAGAAGAACTGAAAGGCAGCTTCGCCTTGGGCTTTCACCGCCACCTGGGTCCGGTTCCGCCGCAGGCGTTGCAAGGCTGCGTCCTCGGGGTGGACTTCGACCCGGAACGTCGGATTGGCGGACAACGCTGCAACCGCCCTCGACTCTCCCTTCCCCTGTACCACATCGACCAGCACGTGACTCGGCCCCGAGGAATCGAAGGCGATCCCCAGTCCGATGACCATCAGGAGCGGGAAACCGTATGTCCAGAAGATCGCCTCCGGCTCCCGGATGTAACTCCGGATGTGACAGAGGACGAGCTGCACGATGGGGATGCGATTAGACGTCACGGAGGTGTCTTCCCGTCAGGTTGACAAACACGTCTTCCAGATTGGCGTGACGAGTCGTCAGGCGGTTCAGCTTCCAGTGGCGCGTCTCCAGCAACCGCAGCAGCGCCGGCACGGCAAGGTGGGGCTGGGACACGGTGAGCAGATAACCCTCGGCTTCGCGGTGGCAACTGGTGACGGACTCCAGCCCCAAGAAAGCTCCCGGGTCAGGCAATCCCGCAGCTCCATCCTCGACGCTGAACTCCACAACGTGCTCACCACCCAGTCGGGCGATCAGTTCCCGAGGGGAACCTTCGGCGATGACGCGCCCCTGATCCACCACCGCGACCGTATTGCACAGCCGTTCGGCCTCGTCCATGTAGTGGGTCGTCAAAAGGATCGTGCAGCCGCGCCCCTTCAGATCGGAAACCACCTCCCATAGCTGGCGCCGCGCTTGGGGGTCGAGGCCGGTGGTAGGTTCGTCCAGAAACAGCAGTTCCGGTCCGCCCACCAGGGCGCTGGCGACAGCCAGGCGTTGGCGTTGCCCGCCGGACAACTCGCGGACCCAGGCGTGGGCCTTCTCCTGCAGGGAGACAAGCTCCAAAGCCTCCATCGGTTCGATACCGCGTCGATAGAAGCTCCGGAAGAGGGTGAGAATCTCCAGACAGCTCAGCTTCTCCTGAAAACGGCTTTCCTGGAGAGTGATACCGATGCGCTGGCGGATTTCGTCATCCCGGCCGTTTCCCCACTGTAGATCGAAGAGCCACACCTGTCCTGCAGTGGGCTCCAGCAGCCCTTCCAGAATCTCCACCGTGGTGGTTTTGCCCGCCCCGTTCGGTCCCAGCAGTCCAAAACATTGGCCTTTCGCAACTGTGAGGTCCAGTCCACGGACTGCCTCGACGGCCTTGCGGCCGTTGCCATAGGTCTTGTGGAGCTGCTCGCAGCGGATGATCGGGGACATACCACCACACGAACCTTCCCCGGACAGGAAAGGCCGAAACAAAAACAATACCACAGCCGCGCTGTGGACGGCCCTCCACGTTGCTATTGACCTCCCCGGCCGGTGTCGGGGGGATGGCGGTGTGTTGACCGGCTGCAGGAGATGCAGCGAGAGCGGTGGCGGCCTGTAGTGGCGGAGGGTCCACCTAACTCCCTCGACGGCGCAAACGGGGTACGCGGTCCCAGATTTCCAGAATGACCCCGCCCGCGATGGCTCCCCCACAAGCCAACATGCCGACCCCGAGCAGGATGTTGGTCAGGCCCAGCCAAAAGATGTCTGTCACGAGCAGCCTTCGGTGCAGTGTTTAAACCGTTCTCGTTGAATGTGACCCCCGGAAGAATCGGCAAGATCTGTGCCAGCCGTTTGCCTGGTGCGACAACCGTTTCGTGGGGCAATGGTTTAACACTGCCAAGGGCTGTCGCTCCCCTTCGGCGCAGAGGAGATTGTGCAGGAATTCCCAACTCATCCGGTTCGGAAACCCTACACACTGGAGTTCACAGGAGTCCGGGTGCGAAGGCGGGGCGATAGTGCGATCAGCCCGGCCGCCAGGAACGGGATGACTCTCTCCCAGCACCCCTTCCAGGGATGTCCGTCCGGGATCAGGTAGTATGCAGCCACGCTGAGGACGAAGCCTGCCGCAATCGACCATAGACGTCGCGAAGGTGGAACCCGGCGCCCAAACGAAAGAGTCAGCAGGAGGGGTCCGAAGGCAGAACCCATGGCGGCCCAGGCAAAAAGCACGCGGGAGAAGATCTCCTGCGGCCCCACCAGTGCTGCCGCCACCGCCGCGGCGCTCAGGGCCAGAACCACGACCCTTGATCGGGCCAGCGGCGACCAGCGCAGGCCGGCTCCCAGACCCAGGTCATGGCTCACCGTGGATGAGGCCACCAGCAACTGCGAGTCCACCGTTGACATGATGGCGGAGAGCACCGCCGCCAGCAGAATTCCCGAGACCATTGGGGGAAAAAGGTCATTGCTGAGCCGGATGAAGACGAGTTCGGGGTCCGCCAGACCGGGTGAGAGAACCCGTCCGCAGAACCCTAACAGCAGCATGCCGGAGTAGACAATCAGCGCCCAGCCGATGGCCAGGCGCCGGGCGTCGCGGACGGCACCGGGACGGTCGGTCAGCGCCATGAAACGGTTGACCACATGCGGCTGCCCGGGATAGCCCAGGCCGATGCCCAGAAGACCCACGATGAACCCGGCGGCCGGAAACCAGGCCATGCCGCGTCCTGGGTCCAGGTAGGCACCCGCCTCGGCGTGACTGAGCCGCTCCACCAACTCGAAAGGACCACCTACCGCCACCAACCCTGCCAGCGGCAAGAGGATGGCGGCCGTGGCCATGAGGGTGCCCTGCAGCGTGTCGGTGACGCTGACCGCCCAGAAGCCGCCCAGCATTGTGTAGGCCACCACGATGGCAGCTCCCACGAGGATGCTGGTCTCCAGCGGGAGTCCGAAAGTCCCTGCCAGAGTCTTCCCGGCGCCCTGAAACTGGGAGGCGACATACACCCCAAGGGAAAGCAGGATGATGGCCGAGCTGCTTGCGGAGAGCAGCCGCTGCCAGCCTGCGGCGGCCCCTCCTGCCAGGAGGTCCGTCACCGTGACGGCTCCGCATTGCCGGGACCAACGCTGGAGGCGGGGAGCCAGTAAATACCAGTTGAGTACAAACCCGCCGACACAGCCCGGAAGCAGCCACAGAGCGGACACTCCCCAGGCGTAAGCGGCGCCGCTGACTCCCAGCAGCGTCCATGCGGAAGACGAACTGGCCGAGGCGCTCAAGGAGGCAACCAGCGGACCCAGACTGCGACCGCCGAGGTAGAAGTCGTCAATATCGTGGGTCCGCCGCCGGCAATACAGGCCGATGGCGATCAAAGCGCACTTGTAGAGCACCAGTGTCGCCAGGACGGCGGCCTCACGGGTCATTCATCTCCCCGTAACACTTGCAGGGGCGGCCGGCTCAGAATCCCCCGGCTGTTGAACACTCCAACCGCCACGGTCAGGCCGGTAACCAATACCAGCGCTACGCCGACCACTGCAGGGTCCGGCATGAATTCACCATCAAAAACGAATGTGGTCACCGCCCAACTGGCGACCAGTGCCAGCAGGAGACCCGTCAGGGCCGAGAACAGGCCCAGGAAGAGATGTTCCAGCGACAGGATCCGGTAAACCTGGAGTCGCAGTGCTCCCAAGGTCCGCAACAACACGCTTTCCCGGAGCCGCTGGAAGCGGCCCGACACGATGGCGGCAGTCATCACCAGCACTCCCGTCACGATGGAGAACAAGCCCATAAACCGAATCACGAAGCTCAACCGGCTGAGGATCGAGTCCACAGTAGCCAGAACCTGGGTGAGGTCGATGGAAGAGACGTTGGGATAGTCCCAGGCAAGCCGCCTCTGCAGCGACGCTACAGCTTCCCGCGATTCGGTGCGGGTTACGATCACGTGAAACTGCGGCGCATCTTCCAGCAGGCCGGGAGGAAAGACCACAAAGAAGTTGGGCTGAAAATTGCGCCACTCCACTTCCCGAAGACTCCCCACCTCCACCTCCAGCGGCACCCCCTGGACATCAAAGGTGAGCCGGTCTCCCACGTCCACCTGCAGCTCTTCCGCTATGCCGGCTTCCAGCGAGACGGGAGGCAGTCCGCCGGGCCGGGGTTGCAGGGTACCCTTGATCAGGGTCTCGGCGTCCGTCAATTCGTCTCGATAAGTGCTTCGGTATTCCCGCACCAGGGCCCAGCGCGATCGACCTGGTTCGTCGCGATCGGCCAATGCCCGCGTATCCTGGTCGTTGATCCGCTGCAGGCGCATGGTCACCACCGGGACCGACTGCCGGATCGGAAGTCCCGCCTCCCCCAGCAGGGCTTTGACACCATCGAGCTGTTCCGGCTGAATATCGAACAGCACCAGATTGGGGCGATCCTCTGAGCCCAGCACGCTGACTTCCCGTAACAGGCCCTCCTGGGTGAGATAGACCGTCACCACAAAGAAGGTGCCCAGGCCGACCGCGAGCAGGACCACCGCTGTCTGGTTGTGGGGCCGGTAGAGGTTGGCCAGACCCTGGCGCCACTCATAGCGCCAACCTGCCCGTGGTAGGCGCCGGGCCAGCGCCATGATCCCCCGGGCGACCCCGTACAGGGCGGAAAACACCACGACGACACCGCCGAAGAAACCCAGTCCGATCTGCCAGGTGGAGGCGTAGGTCAGGGCGAATACCGCCAGCCCTGCCAGCAGGAGGAAGCCCAGAGCGAGCACGAACCCGTCGCGGTGCAGCCGGGCGGCTTCGTAATCAGCTCGCAGAGCCACCAACGGGGAAATCCTGCGAACCCTCGCCAACGGAATCGAGGCGAACAACAGTGAGGAGAAAAGGCCGATGGCAAGTCCCTCGATTGCCGCCCGCAGGGACAGTCCAACCTCGACGTCGAAAGGCAGCAAGCCGGCCAACACCGCAGGCACCAGCCTCTGCAGGATCAGGCCAACACCTACACCTGCCAGAGCTCCCAACAGTCCCATGCACGCTGCCTGGACGACATAGACCGCCAGAGCTTCAGCGGGATGAACCCCGATGCAGCGCAGCACGGCCACGGTGTCGCGGCGAAGCCGGATGTGGAGGTGAATCGAGCTGGCGACGCCGATCCCACCAAGAATCACCGCCACAAAACCGATCAGGCTGAGAAACCGCGCGAGGTTCCCCAGTTCCCGACGATATTCGGTCTTGCGCTCCTCCACGGTGTCCCAGCGCAAATCCAGGGACTTGAATCGAGGCTCCAGGGTCTTGACCAGGGCTTCCACGTCGCGGCCTGCGGGAAAGCGGAAGTAGATGCTGTAGCGAACACGGCTTCCGGGCTGAATCAAACCGGTCTGCGGCAGGTACTCGGCGGGGATGTAGATCTTGGGGGCAAACTCGGCGGCGGCGGCCGATTCGCCGGGGATGGCCAGCAGGCGTCCGGCAATCCGGAAAGAAGCATCTCCCAGGCGTACCTCTTCTCCAACCTCGACTCCGAACTGCAGCAGGAGTGTGTGGTCCACCAGCGCCAGAGGGCCGTCGAGGTAGGCTCCGGCGGCTTCGGCCGGCAGTGTCTCCAGAGTTCCGTAGAAGGGGAATGGGCCGCTGAGCGCCCGAACCGTCACCAGCCGGGCTCCCTGGGGGCCCGGGAAAAACGCCATGGAGGTGAGGGTCGTCTGGCGGACCTGGTCACCCCCCAGCTCCTTGAACAGCTCTTCCGCCTCAGGCTGAAAAGGCGTTCCGCTCCGCAACGCCAGGTCGGCTCCCAACAGCTCCTTGGCCTGGTCCTCCACCGTCCGCAGCAGGTCCTCACCAAAAGAGCGCACTGAGACCAGCGCCGCTACCCCCATGACCGTGGAGGACAGGTAGAGCAGGAGTCGGCGCCGGCTGTGCCGGCTGTCGCGCCACGCCATTCTGAAGGCCCAGGCGAGTTTCACGTCGCGGTGTAAGCCTCCGTTCGGGTCGGACGGTCCGACACGATGCGGCCGCCCTTGAGGGAAATGACACGCTCAGTTCTTGCGGCCAGTTCCAGGTTGTGCGTCACCAGCACGAGGGTCGTCCCGTTTCGGCGATTCAGGTCAAACAGGAGACGTTCCACGGTTTCCGCCGTTTCCGCATCAAGGTTCCCGGTGGGTTCATCGGCGAAGAGGATGCGCGGCTGGTTGACAAACGCGCGCGCCAACGCCACCCTCTGCTGTTCTCCGCCGGAAAGCTGGGCCGGGTAATGGCCCAGGCGGTCCGCCAGGCCGACCTGGGCGAGCAGTTCCGCAGCGCGGTCGCGTACTCCCGTACGGCCCTGGAGCTCCACCGGCACCATGACGTTCTCCAGGGCGGTCAAGGTGGGGATCAACTGGAAGGTCTGGAAGACGAAGCCGACGACTTCCCGGCGCAGCAAGGCAAGCTGTTCCTCCGAGAGAGGACCCAGGTCCCGTCCGGCCAGCACCACCCGCCCCCGAGTGGGGCGGTCCAAGCCTGCACAGAGGCCGAGGAGAGTCGTCTTGCCGCTGCCGGAGGGTCCGACGACGGCGCAGGTCGAACCCGCCCCGACTGCAAACGAAACATCCTGCAATACCGCAAGTTCATGTTGGGGAGTGCTGTAGGTCTTGGTCAGGCCTTCGACAGACAGTATGCTCTCCATCTCGCGGCGGCGGCTCCCGGCAAAAATCCTCATTATCCTACCACCGCGGCTGGATTGGGGCGGCAGGCAGGATGATCCCGGAAAGCCCCCAGCCGACCGAAGGGAACGCGCGATGCTGGTAAGCTGAGAAAGTGATCCCGATGTGGCTGTCAAGGGGAATGGCGGCACTCGTCGCCGGGGGTTGGTTGCTGTCTGCTGGACTCATGGCGGCCCCCAAGCGAATTCTGATCCTTGGGGACAGCCTGACCGCAGGCTACGGGCTGGACCCGAAACTGGCCTATCCCGCCCTGCTGCAGCAGCGGATAGACCGCGAAGGCCTCCCGTATCGGGTCGTGGATGCCGGAGTCAGCGGAGACACTTCTGCCGGCGGGCTGAGCCGGATCAACTGGCTGCTGCGTGAACCGGTGGCGGTACTCATCCTGGCACTGGGCGCCAACGATGGTCTTCGGGGCATCGAACTGGACTCCACCCGTCACAACCTGCAGGGCATCATCGACCGGACACGCCAACGCTGCCCGGAAGTCCGGATTCTGATTGCGGGGATGATGGTTCCGCCCAACCTGGGCAAGGACTACGCCACGCGCTTCCGGGAACTCTTCTGGGAACTGGCGGAAGCGAATGAGGCAGTCCTGTTGCCCTTCCTGCTGGAGGGGGTTGCCGGCCGTCCGGAACTGAACCTCCCGGACGGCATCCACCCTACCGCCGAGGGTCACCGTCGGGTGGCGGACAACGTCTGGCGGTACCTGCGTCCTTTGCTGGAGCCCTGAAGGACTTGGGACGGCGGTCGGCCCTGCGACCCCTGGTGGCAACTTCGCCGGGGATGGAAGACTTGGTTTTCCGCCGCCCTTTGCGCAGGGTGCGGATGCGGCCTGGAAACCGGGTTGGAACTTCGGGTGCGCTATTCGACTCTAAAGGAATAGACTGTTGACTGGCGAAGGGGAGAGGCCGGTGTCTGCCGGTCTCTCGGGAAGACATGGCGGAGCTGACCGGTTCGCTCGGTACCGAAGCTGCCTTTGAAGGTGTCGACCGGACCCTGGAACGCCTCCGGGAAGGGGACCATGTCGCGTTTGCAGAAGTCTTCCAGCTCTACCGCGACATGGTCTACACCCTGGCTCTGAAGCTGCTCGCTGATCGCTCCGAGTCTCTGGATGTGACCCAGGAAGTCTTCCTGACCCTTTTTCGCAAGGCCCGTTCCTTTCGGGGAGAGTGCTCCCTGAAGACCTGGCTTTACCGCGTCACGATCAATGCGGTCGCCGGGCGCAACCGGTGGTGGCGCCGTCGCCGCCGGGATGCACTGGTCCCGCTGGCGATCCGCGAGCCGGACCGGCATCCGGTGGAACCCGCCTGCTCTACACCGTCCCCAGCCCGTGCCTGCCTGTCGGCTGAGCTTCGCGCCGCTCTGGATGCAGGCTTGCGCGAGCTGCCCTTCGAACAACGGGTTGCCCTGGTGCTGCGAGAGGTCGAAGGGCTCAGTTATGAGGATATCGCCGCGGTGACCGGAGCTGGGCTGGGGACGGTCAAGTCGCGGATTGCCCGCGCGCGCGAGCAGCTGCGCAACCTCCTGGCGGATTACCAGGGTGGAGAGAGGCTATGAGGTGTCAGGTTTTTCAGGCCCGGATTCACGAGTTCCTGGACGGCGAACTGCCGCCGAGAGAGATGTCCTTGATGGAGGAGCACCGGCTCCGTTGCGAGCCTTGCCGCCGCGACTACGAAGGTCTGGTCCTGATTCGGGAAGGGATCGCAATGCGGGCAACCATGCCGTTGGCGGCGGTTGAGCAGGTTCGCCGTCGGCTGGACCGGCATCTCCAGGGCTGGGACGGCCTGCGGGAGGCCGCCGACTGGTTGCGGACCTACTGGCGGGACTTGGATCGTCGGTTTGTCTGGTCGAAAGTCTCAGCGGTGCCTGTGACGCTTTGCCTTTTCGCTCTCCTGTTGGTGCACTTCTCTCCCGCTCGTCTCGAACGGCTGGACATGCTCGCCTTCAGCTCGCACCCGGCAGACCGGCAGGGGGTGCCGTTCGTGCGGAGTGTGAGGATGCGCCAGACGCGGGAAGATATTCAGATCCTCCTGGATGTGGCATGGCGGCTGCCCTTCGAGGATTCTCTGTCGGTGGTGGCCGAGATCCGTCCCGACGGGATCGTCGAGATTGACAGTGTGCTGGAATACCCCCGCAGTCACGCCTTGCTGACCGCGGTTGACGGAGCTTTGCGCCGCAGCCGGTTCGATCGGGGCCCCGTCACCGGCAACCGACTTGTGATCTTTTCGTTCCAGAAGATCGACGTCTACGACGAGACCAACGGGCACGGTCAAAAGGGGACCTGAACCGTCCCAGGACGCTGTTACCGGACCTCGAAATGCTGGGCGGCGGTCCCCACGTTCCCGGTCAGGTCCACCATCCGGACGGTGATCGTGTGCCGGCCGCTCTTCAAGCCGCTTAGCGAAAGCTCGAAACGTTCTTCCGGGTTGTCCGGAATCCCGTCGTCGGGCAGCAAGATGGACCAGTTCTTGCCATCCAGCGTGTATTCCACCCGGTAGAGAGGGCTGACCGAGGCACGGGCTGTGAACCGGACACTTGCCGACTGCCCTTGGACCTCCACAGGCTGCCAGTCCGCCACCGGAACCCGGTTGGCGATCACGAAGGGTTTGGTGACCAGTTCGTGGGTTGCCGCCTGACCAGGCGGATTGGAAAGTTGGTCGGAGGCAACCACTTTCAACTGGTAGACGCCGTCGGCGAGGCTTGCTCCGTCCAGCGTGTACTCTTCATCGAAGAGGTTTTCGGCCAACGGCACCCAGCGGTCATCGCCCTGCCGGCGCAGGAACAGGTTGAAAACCAGGTCGTCGTCGTTGGGATCCTGGGCCTTCCAGGTGAAGCTGCGGGCTCCCGGCAGATACACCTTGCGGCTGGGAACACTGACGGCCGGAGTATCAAGCCGTCGGATGTTGGGGGGCAGCGACCTGAGGTAGGCACCGTCCGGGCCGCCAGGCTGCACGCCGCCGGACTGGTTGGCCGGGGACTTGATCAGCGCGACTCCCGGTGCCATCACCGTCAGATTGGAAAGCCGCGGAGGGAGGTTGCTCTGCTGGTAGCTGACGGCCACCAGATCAACGGAGTCCCGACTGGAGATCAAGGCACCATCGCCGCCGGCGGGGCTGAATTCCAGCTTCCACTGAAGGAATCGGGCTGGCACGCTGCGGATGGGCGAGCCGGAGGCGGTGGTGTAGGGACCTTCCCAGGGAGACCAGGTGCCATCGGGCCGGGCGGTATTGCCCGAGCGGGTATACAGGCGGATTGAGTCGGGGGATGTGGGATCCATTACCCTCCATCGGAGGGTTCCCCATCGGGCAGTGATGCCGGCATCGAGAACTTCGGACTCGTAGGTGCCAGACCCCGTCACCGCCGTGCCCAGGCGGAAGACCTTGCCCAGGTTGGCGGTGGCGGCAAACAGTGAGCCGCCTTGTTCGAGGACCCGCGTTACCTGCTCTTCCGGCAAATCCGCCAGCAGGGTCAGGAAGCCCTGGGGAGACAGGGCCACAATCCGTCCGCGGTTGCCGGTGGCCAGCAGGATGGTGCCGTCATTGCGGAGCGACAGGTCAAAGGCCAGCTCGTCATCCGAGGAGTAGATGGTCTGGGCGAGATTGTCCCGATCGATCCGGTAAAGCTGGAGGCGAGTCCCTTGACCCGGTGTCACTGTCTGTACGGCACTGTCAACTAGGGGTGCTTGGGCCTCCGTCTCCCGGGGAGCTGGGGAGGATCCCCGGTCGGCAGCCGGTTTTCCTCCACCTGAGAGCGCCGCCGCATAGATCATGCCGTACCGATCCACAGCAATGCTGCGGATCTCCTCCAGGCTGGAATCCAGAAGGACGAACGGGTTCCCGCTGGAATTGAGGCGGAACAGGAGACCCTGAGGCGCCGACCCGGCCAACAGGTTCCGGTTCAGATCCCAGGTCAGGGTGACGATGTGGGTCTCCTCGCTGTCGAAAAACGTGCGGCCTTCGCCGGCAGGGTTGACACGGTAAACGATACCTTTGGGTCCTGTCGCCACGTACAGGTTTCCTGCGTCGTCGACAGCCAGATCCCAGATGTACTTCTCACCGGGCTCGTAAAACTTCTCGGCATTGCCGTCCGCCGAGATGCGATAAACCCGGCCGTCCGGCGAGGTCGCTGCATAAATCCGACCCTGGGGGTCGACGGCCAGGGCATACACCGCCGGTTCCTCCAGTGTGGCCAGGACCGATCCCTTCCCGGAGGCGTCAAGCTGGAAAATCTTGCCGTTGTTGCCGGTGGCCGCCAGAAAGCCCCCTGACCATGGCACCAGGTCATAGACGAAAGCCTCGGCAGTATCGAAGAGCTCACGGAACGCCGGGGCGGGAGCGAGCCGGCCGTCGCTGCTGACGGAGACGCCCCTGAACTCGCCCTTCAGGAATTCCTCGACGCTCGAATAGACGCGATGTTCCGGCCTTGTTGCCCACAGGGAGCCGCAAACCGTGATCAGGAGCGGCAGGCAGATCCGCTGGGGGAGGCGCATCCGATCAACCTTTGACCTTGATTTCGATAACCTTCTGACCGGTGACGACGTAGTTGGTCTGGGGAAGTTCATGTTCGACGAAGACCACCAGACTGATGGGCTGGATGTCGCCCTTGGTCCGGCGGGAGTTGTAGAGCGCCAGGATTGATGGCGGGAGGCCGGGCAGACCCTGCCCCGCCACTACCGCCCCTTCCTGTTCCCGAAAGAGGCGGATGTAAAGGCGGTCATTTTTCTTGAGCAGATTGATGGCTCGAACGAGCTGGTTCACGTCCTTCGGGATAAACTCCGCGTCCTCGGTCTGGGCATCGATTCGGGTGATGGTCACACCGTCTCCCACCATGATCTTGAGGGGGCCGGCAGGCAGCCCATCGGGGATCTTTACCGGGTAGCGGGCGGACTCAATGGCACCGTTGGGCCGGCGCAGGAACACTGTGAGCAGGACCTCCTCTCCGGGACGTGCCTCATCCCGGTCCTGCCAAACCTTTTCCAGGACGGCTTCGCGCGCCTCTTCGCTGGCCGAGACCGCGATTTCCACCGATTCCACGTTGACGTCCTCAAACCCGCTGGTGAGCAGGTAACTGAGCGGAGCGGCGGCGGCGACGGCGGCCGCGGCGGTGGCACTGGTCTGGCTGGCGACCGCATTCTCGAAAACCACCTTCGGATGGCCGGTCAACTGAATCTCCGACCTCACCAGCAAGGTCTGGCCTCCAACGGAACGTTCTGAAGCGACGATGGTGTTGTTGACGGTGAACGCCAGCAGGAAGGGCGTCAGCAAGGGATCGGTAATAACCTCGTAGCTGAGCCGGCGGGTTTCTCCCCGACTGCTCTCCAGACGGACCTTGACCGGAATCATTTTCGGTTTCTCGTCTTTCAGCCCCAAGATCCCGGTGGCCCGGTCCTGGCGAATCACGCCGAAAGGTTCGAGGCTGGCCGAGATCTTCTGACTGTTCATCAGGCTGGGGATCACCCCCAGAACCGCCGCCTTGGTAAGCGGGAAATCGGTATACCCGATGCTCAGGAAGGGGTGGCCGAACGCGTAGATCCGGTTGCCGCTGATATGGGTGACAGTGCCGCTGGCCGCTACCTCCATGTCTCCCCGGACGAGCTGGACGGCGATGGTGGACCCGGGCTCGACGGGGGCATTCGCCCAACTGTCGCCATAGCTTTTTCCGGAGCCAAGCACCGGAATCAGACCGGCCGACGCAAGCTGCGGCGCGAAACTGCTGACCGCGCCAGCGACGAAGCCTTGCAGACCCAGCGGAGTCAGGATCGGCTCCAGGCGCCCATACGACTTCAGAGCCGGGAAGGTATCGCCAGGAGCAAAAGCCTCCAACATGGGGGCGGGCAGGTTGAAGGCAGTAGAAACCTCATGCAGTTGCCGGGGGTCACGGACCTGGCCCAAGCGGAGTGTGGCTCCGGGCTGTTCCCGGAAGACGTCCACCATCTCCTGGATGGGAGTAATGCCCGCGATCGGGGCGGTGGCGAATGAGAAGGCGTATGCAATGGCCCCCAAAAGTTTGCCGTCGATGTAAACGGGACTCCCGCTCATGCCCGCAAAGACGCCATACCGGTCGACCTTCTCCCCCGACAACCGGGCAAGGATCAGATTCTGGTTCGGTCCCGTCTTCTCCAGAACACCCAGAATCTCCACGTCGAAGGTATCGACCCGGGTGCCCTCGAATACTGTCTTGCCAACACCTTTCAGACCCGGCCGAACCGCGCTCAGCGGGTAGAACTCGGTGGTTTGACCGGCGGCTGCCACCATCACGGCCAGCACGATGAGGACCGGGATCAACCCTTTCATCATTTCCTGCCTTGAACCATCACATTGCATCCTGTTTCATCCAGTATATTGCACCATATTGCATCAGGGCCCGCGTTGACGTCTTGTGTCAGTGCGCATAGGATTTGCTCCCGGGAGCGAGAGCCATGAAAAATCGGGTGTGGGTGACGATCGCAATCTTGGGCATCGCAGGGTTGATGACCCAGCGGGAGGGCCTGTGGGCGGCCGAAAAGCTGACGCCGGAGAGCATATTCAAACAGCATCTGGCTGCCGTACTGGGCGACAGCAATGTGGCGACCCTGCAGGCGGCGCGTCTGATCACAGGGATCTCCGCGATGAAGATTCTCGACGGAGGGACCGGGCTGGTGAAAGGCTCGGCGGAGTTCCGCACCGATGGCACCTCCGCGCTGTTGCAACTGAAGTTTGAAAGCCAGGGTTATCCCCAGGATGGATTCCGGCTGCGGGAGGATGGCACGGTGCTGCCCATCGAGGTTTCCCCGGGATCGGCGGGCTTTTTGGCGGGCTTCATCGACAGTTACCGCTATATTGTCCGGTCGGGCCTGTTCGGGAGTGTATTGTCGGCGGCCTGGCCACCCGCCCACGGAAACACGGGTTTGACCAAAATGGAATACAAGGGTGAGAAGAAGGTCGAAAAGGACAAGCTGCACTTGATCGAGTGCGAGTTCGAGGCTGGGATGAAGAGTGACCTCTACTTCGAACCTGGCACCTTCCGTCACGTTCGCAGCGTCCACCGGATCCCACCGGATCGGGGGAATGCGTTTCTCACCGAGGAGTTCCTGGGGTTCCAGCGGGTCGCCGGCGTCGAACTGCCGTCCCTTTGGAGACTGACGGTGGAGTGGCGAGGCAACCGCCGGATCCTTTACGAAATCGGTCTCCAGAACCTCCAGAGTCCACCCCCTCCCGAGTAATGCCGGACCCTGCTGTCAGACCGACCTGAGATCATGGGCCGGCTGAAGGCAGATTGCGCATGCTCCGGTTGAAATCGCTGGAACTCTCTGGATTCAAATCATTTGCCGAACGTACCCGGCTGGACTTTCCGGCTGGGATTACCGCCGTCATTGGCCCCAACGGTTGCGGCAAGTCCAACCTCGCCGATGCCATCGGATTCGTCCTGGGACTGCATACCGCCAAGGAGCTCCGTGGCGAGAAGATGGAGGATTTCATCTTCGGGGGAACCCAAAAACGCCGGCCCGCCGGCTTGACTGAGGTGTCGATCCGTTTCCAGCGGACGGGCGAGAGCCCTCTGGTGGTGGAGGGCGTCGAACTGGAAGGGGATGAGCTTGAAATCACCCGGCGTCTCTACCGCTCCGGTGAAAGCGTTTACCTGGTCAACCAGCGTCGTTGCCGTCTGATGGACATCCACCGGTTCATGGAAGACGCAGGCCTGGGCTTCTCCGGGTACGCGATGATCGCCCAGGGCAAGATCGAGGCCTTTTTGGGTTCGCGGCCATTGGAACGGCGGGCCTTGCTGGAGGAAGCCGCCCAGATCAGCGGCTACAAGCTGCGTCGCCGCCAGGCCGAGGTCAAACTGGAACTGGCCCAGCAGAATCTGTTGCGGATTAATGACATCCTGAGCGAAGTCGAGCGTCAGTTGCGCTCGTTACGGCGCCAGGCGGCCAAGGCCCGGCAGTACCGCAAGGTCAAGGAGGAGTTCCGGCGGCTTCAGAAGCTGCGCTTCCAGCTTGAGGCACACCGGTTGGGGGACCGTCTGAACTG
Source organism: uncultured Acidobacteriota bacterium (assembly GCA_964524795.1). Taxonomy (GTDB): domain Bacteria; phylum Acidobacteriota; class UBA6911; order RPQK01; family JAPXNP01; genus CAZGEH01. The sequence goes on along the minus strand of CAZGEH010000002.1, from coordinate 459,504 downwards.
TGTGCTGGTGTCGCTGAGCCGGCTGAGAGCGGAGGAAGGGGAGGTCCATACCCACCTCCAGGCGGCTGAAGACCAGGTCCGGCAGCTCGGCCTGGTGCGGACCGAGCTGGAATCGGCGGTCCAGCAGCTCCAGGAACAGAGTTCCGAGGCTGCGTTGAAGCTGGATCGAAACCGGAACAGTCTCCGCTTTGCGGCTCAACAGCTTGAACAGAGTGAGCAGGCCCGGGCTTCCGAGATCCGGGAACGGGAAAGCCTGACCGCCGCCTTGTCCGCGCAGCGCCAGGAGGCGGAGCGGTTTGCTCTGGAACTTCAATCGCTGAGTGGGGAGGAAGAAAGTGCGGCCACCCAGCAGCGCGCCGCCCAGCTCCAGCTTGAGAATGCACGCCGGGCTCTGGAAGAAGCGGAGAACCTGCTTGAGGAAGAGCGTTCGCGGCTGGTCAGCGCGGCCGCCGAGGCGGCTTCTTTCCGCAACCAGGCTGAACAGATCCGGCTACGCCTGCAACGTCTGGAAGGCGACCGCCGGCGGCTGCAGGAACAGCGGGCCGGCCTGTCGGACAGCCTGCGAGGGCTGGAAGCACAGGTCGCAGAGAAGCGAACCGCCCTGGAAAGCCGCCGGACCCAGCTTCAAGACGCAGCGAGAGACCTGCAACGATTCCGTTCTGAAGCAGAAAAACTGGAGTTTGAGCTGGGCGGCCTGCGAGAACAGGAGGCGGAGATCCGCCATCAGCTCGTCGCCCTGCAGCAGAGACAGCAGTCACTGCAGGAGCTGGAGCTCAGCCGCGCACCGTACTCGGAGAGCGTGAAGAAAGTGCTGGGCCATCTGAGCCGGAACCGGACGGTCCAGACATCGGGGACCCTGGCCGATGCCGTCGAGACCATGCCGGAATTCGAACGGCTGGTGGAGGAATTCCTGGATGAGGAGTTGGAATGCATCCTTGTGGATTCGCTGGACGAGGCGGTGCGGGGCGTAACCGAAGCCAAACACCTGAAAACCGGGAAGTGTACCTTCATGAGCCTCGTTTCCACCAACGGATTCGGCAGGAACGGACGCTCCGGCGGAGGTCGCGAGCTTCCTGGAGTGGAGGCAGGTGTCTATGGGCGGCTCGGTGAACTGCTCAAGATGACACCATCGGTCCAGGAGGCGTTCCTGAGGGTGTTTCCACAGCAAGCTGACACCATCGTGGTCTCGGACCTCGACTGTGCCTGGCGACTGGCCCACAGCCACCCTGAAAGCACATTCCTGACCCTCCAGGGCGAGGCGCTGCAACCGAGAGGCCTGGTGACTGCAGTAGCGGCGCCTGCCGGCAAGCTTGGCCTGCTGGGCTTGAAGCGCCAGCTTCGGGAGCTGGAGAGGAAGTTGGAAAGCCAACTGGCGGCGGCCACAACCGCAGCCGAGAGGAGGAAACGGACAGAGGAGCAGCTCCAGGTGTTGCAGTCCGAGGTCCAGCGACGCCAGGAACACTTGCACGGGCTTGAGAAGGAGACGATTGGACTGGACCACGCCCTGGAGCAGTCCGAATCCGACCGGACCCGCCGCAGTCGTGAACTGGCGGCTTTGGAAGCCGATCTCGAGCGCCTCGAAGCCGAGACCGGGGAACTGGGGTCACGTTTGGAGACGGCAGCAGCGGAGACGGCTGCACGAGAGGCACTGAAAACTCAGATCGAAACCGGCCTGAAGGTCGGCCGCGAACGGGTCCAGCAGTTGCGGGACCATTTGGCCGCGGTCCAGGCGGAAGTGAACCGCGCCTCATCCCAGTATCGCTTGTTGGAAGAAAGGCGGCGCTCCCTGACCGCGACCCGGGAGCGGATCCAGCGCCAGATTGAGGAATCCCAATCTCGGCTGCGTGTTTCCGCGGAGCGGGAGGCTGCCGCGGTTGAGCGGATTCGTGCCTTGAGGGAGGAAACGGCCCGGCTGAGAGAGGAGGCCTCCGAGCTGACGAGAGTTGCGCAGAGTGTCACCGGCCGACTGGCCGCCGCTCGGGAAGAGTTGGCCGGCTGCCGCGAGCGGACGGCGGAAGCTGAGGCCGGCTTCGAACAGCTCAGGCAGCGGCTTGCCGGCATCCAGAGCCGCTGCAACGAGGCGGAAGTGGAACGGGCCAGGCTGGAAACCCAGCTCGAGCACCTGGAGACAGACTGCCGGGACCAGTTGGGGGTTGCCCTTGCCGAAGCAGTGGCGGGAGCGGTTCTGGAAACGGAGGATCCCGCCGACATCGCCGCCCGCTACGACCAGTTACGCCGTCGCCTGGATTCCTTCGGCCCCATCAACATGACCGCCCTCAAGGACTATCAGGAAGCCGAACAACGACGGCAATTCCTGGCCGAGCAGCAAGCCGACCTGGAAAAGTCCATCGCCGACACCACCCAGGCGATCCAGGAACTGAACCGGCGCAGCCGCGCCCAGTTCACGGAGACCTTTACCCAGGTCAACCAGAACTTCCAGCAGGTGTTCCAGAAACTGTTCGGTGGCGGTGAGTGCGGCATGCGCCTGCTGGATGAAGACGATGTCCTGGAATGTGGGATCGATCTCTACGCCCAGCCGCCCGGCAAGAAACTGCAGAACGTCATGCTCCTGTCCGGCGGCGAGAAAGCGCTGACGGTTTTCGCTCTCCTGGTGGCGATCTTTATGTACCGCCCCAGCCGCTTCTGTGTGCTGGACGAAGTCGATGCTCCCCTGGACGATGCCAACGTCCAGCGCTTCGGCCAACTCATCCGCTCCATGAGCGAGAAGACGCAATTTATCGTGGTCACGCACAACAAACGGACCATGGAGCACGCACATGCGCTTTATGGTGTGACCATGGAAGAACCCGGGGTGTCCAAAGTCGTCTCGGCAAGCTTTTGATTAGGCGGTGGCAGCGGCCCACCGATTCGGGGTTGTGGCGGAAGGGTTCAGTCCGTCCCCTGGCCTTCAGCTTTCCCGTGACCCAGATCGAAATCTGCCTTCTTGCGGGAGATGGTGTTGCGGTGGACGCCCATCAACTCTGCGGCGCCCTGGATGCTGCCGTCGCTCAGCCGTAGAGCTTCCAGAATGAACAGCTTCTCGAACTCCTCGCAGACTTCCGGCCAGAGGAGACCGGCTGAGAGGCTCCGGCGAACGACTTCCTGAAGGAGATCCCGCAGGCTCGGACCGGTTTCCGCAGAGACGGCTTGGCTCACGGTGCCTTCACCTCCTCCTCGCTCAAACTGTCCATGGCCGGCCCAAGAACGGGACCCAGTTCGCCCCCGCTGATTACCGCCACCGCGGGAGCCGCAGCCAGAAACAGACCGCTCAATACGGACTGTCGGATGGACAGCCGGCCTGCCGGGAAGACCGCCAGGAGGGTGAAGGCGATCACCACCAGAAGATAGCCTCGGGTTAAACCCAGGCCCAGGCCGAACCAGCGGTCGGCGGGAGCCATGCGCTCGCGACCCCACCGCCGGGCGAGGGGTTCCACCAAGGCAGAGCCGGCGGCGACAAATGCCACCAGGATGAGCAGAGCTCCCACAGCATCCGCGGCCACAGGAGAAAGCCCAGTCCAGCGCAGCACTCCGCCCGGCACGCCACAGAAGCGGAACGCCGGGAAAAGCCCCACCAGAAGCGCCGCCAGCGAAATCCCTTCCCGCAGGTATCCCTTCAATGCCGCCGCAGCGGCGGAAGCGACCATGACTACAACCGCCAGCACATCCAGAATGCTCACGGAACGCCTGTCCTCTGTCTGTGACCGTTACCACCGTTCCGGCAGGTCACCCCCGGTCAAGCGCCGAAAGGCCTCCAGGTACCGCTGCGAGGTCGCCTCGATGATTTGCGGCGGGAGCTGGGGCCCGGGCGGGGTCTTGTCCCAATCCAGGGTCTCCAGGTAGTCGCGGACGAACTGTTTGTCAAAGGACTCCTGGGGGCGGCCGGGGGCGTAACGGTCGGCAGGCCAGAAACGGGAGGAATCCGGGGTCAGGACCTCATCGATCAAGACCAATTGGCTGTCATCCATCCCGAACTCGAACTTTGTGTCACAGATGATGATGCCCCGGCTGCGGGCGTAGTCCCGCGCCATGGCGTACAGTCGCAGACTGTAATCCCGAACCTGATGGGCCACCTCGGCGCCCACCAGTTCGACGGCCCGTTCGAAGGTGATGTTCTCGTCGTGTCCGGTGACCGCCTTGGTGGCCGGAGTGAAAAGCGGCTCGGGCAATTCCTCCGACTCCCGCAGGCCGGCGGGCAGCCGGATGCCGCAGACCGATCCTATGGTCCGGTACTCTTTCCAGCCGGAGCCGGCCAGGTAACCGCGCACGACGCACTCGATGGGCAGCGGCCGGCAGCGGCGTGCCAGTGTGGAGCGTCCTGCCAGCAGGTGACGGTACGGTTGTACGGAGGGGGGAAGGTCGTCCACATTGACCGAAACCAGATGATGGGCTACCAGCCCCTCCGCAGCCACCTGGTCGAACCAGAATTTGGAAAGCTGGGTAAGGACGATGCCCTTGTAGGGTATGGGATCCGGCAACACGACATCGAAGGCGGACAGGCGGTCGGTAGCCACCAGCAGCAAGTGATCTCCCAGGTCGAAGATCTCTCTTACTTTGCCGCTGTTAAGCTTGCGCAGACCAGGAATCTCGACCATCCGAACAGCCGGAAGCTGATTCATAGCAGGCTACCCCAAGTGAAGGTCCATGATGGCGGTACCCCCACCCCCGGGCGGGAGTTGCCGGATGCGGACCGGGAAAACGGAGAATTCAGTCTAGCTCAATCCGGGAATTTCGCAAGCACCCTTGCCAAGAGGCGGCCCTCATCTTATGAAGTCGGTTTGACAGGGGAACAAGGGAGTTGCTAGACTGGCACTCGCCTGCTTGGAGTGCTGACATTGCACTCATAACTCCAACCAAATCAACTGGTTAGTTTTGGCGTTACATAGGCTTGAAAAACTTGGAAAGGAGAAGGAAAACCCATGGCAAAGCCGAGCATCAAACCCTTGCATGATCGCGTGCTGGTAAAGCGAATCGATGCCCAGGAAGAGGTCCGTGGCGGCATCGTCATCCCGGACACCGCCAAGGAAAAGCCCCAGGAAGGCGAGGTGGTCGCCGTCGGTGACGGAAAGATCTTGGACAGCGGCCAGAAGATCTCCATGTCGGTGAAAGTGGGTGACCGGGTGCTGTTCGGCAAGTACTCCGGCAGCGAGGTCAAGCTGGGAGACGAAGAGTACCTGATCATGCGCGAGGACGAGATCCTCGGGGTGATCACCAAGTAACGCATCGACCACACGAGAATCGGAAGGAGACAGAATATGGCTGCAAAAGAGATCACTCATGGCGAAGAAGCGCGTCGCGCCTTGCTGCGAGGCGTTGACAAGTTGGCCAACGCCGTCAAGATCACGCTTGGCCCCAAGGGCCGCAATGTCGTCCTGGAAAAGAAGTTCGGGTCTCCTGTCGTGACCAAGGACGGCGTCACGGTGGCCAAAGAGATCGAACTGGAGGGCCTCGAGAAGGTGGGAGCCTCCATGCTCCGTGAGGTGGCCAGCAAGACCAGTGATGTGGCCGGCGACGGAACCACCTCGGCGACCGTGCTGGCTCAGGCGATCATCCGTGAAGGTCTCAAGAACGTTGCCGCTGGCGCCAACCCCATGGCCATCAAGCGGGGCATCGACAAGGCTGTCGTCAAGGCCGTGGAAGAGATCAAGAAGCTCTCCATGCCCGTCAAGGGGGAAATGATCGCCCAGGTGGGTGCCATCTCCGCCAACAACGACCGGACCATCGGCGACATCATTGCCGAAGCCATGAAAAAGGTCGGCAAGGATGGCGTCATTACCGTCGAAGAGGCCAAGTCCATCGAGACCTCCCTGGAAGTGGTCGAGGGAATGCAGTTCGACCGCGGCTATCTGTCGCCCTACTTTGTGACCGACCCGGAGCGGATGGAGGCGGTGCTCGAGAACTGCCTGATCCTTCTGCACGAAAAGAAGATCAGCTCGATGAAGGACCTCCTGCCCTTGCTGGAGCAGGTAGCCAAAACCGGGCGCCCGCTGCTGATCGTGGCTGAAGATGTGGAGGGCGAGGCATTGGCCACCCTGGTGGTCAACAAGCTGCGCGGCACTCTGCATGCCGCCGCCGTCAAGGCTCCCGGCTTCGGTGACCGCCGCAAGGCCATGCTCCAGGACATCGCCATTCTCACCGGCGGCAAGCTGATCTCCGAAGATCTGGGCATCAAGCTGGAAAACGTCCGCCTCGAAGACCTAGGCAAGGCCAAGAAGGTCACCATCGACAAGGACAACACCACCATTGTCGAGGGTGAGGGCTCCCAGGCGGACATCGCCGGCCGGGTCAAGCAGATCCGGATCCAGATCGAAGAAACCACCTCGGATTACGACCGGGAGAAACTGCAGGAGCGCCTCGCCAAGCTGGTGGGAGGCGTGGCTGTGATCAAGGTGGGTGCGGCCACTGAGACCGAGCTGAAGGAAAGAAAGGCTCGGGTGGAGGACGCCATGCACGCCACCAAGGCTGCTGCCGAGGAAGGCATCGTGCCGGGTGGGGGCGTCGCTTTCCTCCGGGCTGGCCAGGCTTTGGCCAATTTCAAGCTGGATGATCCCGACGAACAGGTTGGTGTGGATATCGTCCGCCGCGCGCTGCAGGAGCCGGTGCGCCAGATCGCCCAGAATGCCGGTTTCGAAGGCGCCGTCGTGGTCGGCAAGATCCTCGACAGCCAAGACACCAGCTTCGGTTTCAATGCCGAGACCGAGCAGTACGAAGACTTGGTGAAAGCGGGGGTCATCGACCCCACCATGGTGACCCGTACCGCCCTGCAGAACGCGGCCTCCATCGCTTCGCTCCTCCTGACCACTGAAGCCCTGGTCACCGAGGTCCCGGAGGAGGAGAAACCGGCTCCGGGCGCCGGCCACGGTGGAGGTATGGGCGACATGTACTGATGCGGTAATCTGGATGGGTGGCCATACCACCCGTCGTACCTCCGGAGCAAGGGCGAACCCCCGGGTTCCCCTTGCTCCTTGTTTTTTCTCTCCCGCCTCTCCCGCGGATCTCTGCCGTCAACCCCCCATGCTCCAGCTAAACCGTCTGCGCCAGGAGCTTCGCGCCCGGCTTCTGCTGGGAGCCTTCGCCCTGGGCGTGGTCCTGCTCGGACTGTTCTTTCGTCTGGGAGCCCTTCCCTTCATTGGGGCGGATGAACCCCGATATGCCCGCATCTCCCAGGAGATGGCGGAGTCTCGGGACTATTTGACGCCCCACTTGCAGGGCAGGCCGTGGTTCGAAAAGCCGCCGCTGCTGTTCTGGCTGCAGGCTGCGAGCTTCAGACTGCTCGGCGTGGGCGAGCTGCAGGCGCGACTGCCGGTCGCCCTGACGGCACTGGGGGGAGCCCTCATGTTGGCCTGGCTGGTTGTCCGTACCACGGGCCCTGCAGCCGGCTTCCTGGCTTTCCTGGTGCTCCAGACCTCGGTGCTCTACCTGTTGTTCGGCCGCTCCGGAAGCACCGATATGCCCCTGACAGCCTGTCTGACCGCCGCCCTTGCCGCCGCCTTTCTTGCCCAGCACGAAAGGTCGTTGCGGTGGGCTGCGCTGGCCGGGGCAGCCCTGGCCGCAGCGGTTCTGGCCAAGGGGCCGGTTGCCCTGGTGCTGTCGGCAATGGTGATCTTCGTCTGGGCCTTTGTGACGGACCGCTTTCCCTGGAGCTGGCGGCAGTGGGGCGTAGCGGGTGCAAGTTTCCTGGCATTGGCGGTTCCCTGGTTTGCGTGGGTCTGGATGAAGCACGGCGAGAACTTCGGGCTGACCTTCTGGGTCAACCACCATCTGGCGCGGTATGCGACCGGCCTTCACCACCATCACCAGCCGTTCTGGTACTACATTCCAATTGTCATCGCGGGGTTTTTCCCCTGGGTGATCTTTCTGGGTTCCTCCGCCCGTTCCACCTGGAACCTGAGGCGGCGGCTTGACCGGGTCGACTCTTCCCTGCGGTGTTATCTCTGGAGCTGGGCCGTGGTGCCCCTTGTCTTCTTCTCGCTGAGCGGCAGCAAGCTGGCAGGCTATATCCTGCCTGCGATCCCCCCTCTGGCCGCACTGGTCGCTCTCGAGTGGGATCGGATCCATCAGCGCGACTTGGGGACTTATCGGTCTATGCGTACCCAACTGGCGTTACTGGGCTCGCTGGCAGTTCTGTTGGCTCTCGTTCTGATCTTCGGATTCCACTTTCGGTACCGGGCGCTGACCACGGGCTTCGTGGTGGCGCTGCCGCTGTTGGCGTCCGTGCTTTGGGGAAGGATCGAATACTCCCGCCGCCGCCCGGGCAGCCTTTTCCTGCTGCTGGTGGGAGGTACCACCATCACTGCGGCGCTCCTTTATGCCCAGGCCACCTCAGTTGTGGCCCAGTACCACTCCGCCCACGAACTGGCGCTTTCCGCCGTACCCCGCATCAGCTCACAACAGCCGCTGGTGCTCTACCGGTTCTTTCACCACTCGGCCCAGTACTACACGGGTTACCGCACGACCCGCCAGTCCCTGTCGAGCCCGGCGGAGCTGATGCGGTACGTCGAGCGGCATCCGCAGAGACAATACATTCTCCTGACCAAGCAGGAAGGGAGGGACGAACTCGAAAAACTTGGACGTCTACGCCTGCTTCAGTCCGCTGGAGATCTCTACCTGGTGGAGCTCACCTTCGGCCAACCTTGAATCCGTGAACCCCAGTCGCTATGGTGAATCGGTGCCCGACCTCCTGGACTGGATTGAATCCCCGGACACGATCCCGGAATTCGAGGAGTACCCGACCTCTTTGGCCAGCCGGGTGGTCACCCGCTTCGAGCTGCCCGGGCCGCTGGAAGTTGAAGACTTTCTGAACAAGGGGAACATCAATCAGCACACGTACCTGGTGGTCTCCGGCAGGGGATCGGCCCGGCGCCGCTACCTTCTGCAGCAGATCAACCAGCGGGTCTTCCGGCGGCCTGACCGGGTCATGTCCGCCATGCTTGCCTGTATTGAAGCCCAGAGAAAGGCACTGGCGGCGCTGCCGCCCGACGCCCGTCCCCGCTGGGAGATGATTGAGCTGGTGCCGGTACGCTCGGGTGGGTTGTTCCTCGAGCTGCGGGACCTGCGAGGACCGTCATGGTGGCGCCTGATGCGCATGATCGAGGGTTGCCGCACCTTTAAGAGCCTCGGCGAGATCGAGGAACGTGAGGGGCGACTGTTACTGGCTCGCCAGACAGGAAAAGGGTTGGCGCTGTTCAGCGATCTGACTTCAGCGATGCCGACGGCCGGGCTGGCGCACCCGCTCCCCGGTTACCGGGATACCCGGCTCTACTTCGCTCAACTGGATGGAGTGCTCTCAGGTGCGAGGGGTCCGGCTGAGGTCGCCGGGCTGTTACCCCGCGACGTGGAGCTGCGGCGCAGCACCGAAGCCCTCTTCTATACCCACCTGCCGGTGGGGGAATTCCGGAGGCGTCTGGAGATGCCGGAAGTCCAATGGGCGGTAGATCTGGCGTTGGCATTCCGGGAATTCGCCCTGGGCCTGCAGCAGGCCATGGAGGCCGGCGCCATCAGAATCGTCGCCATTCACGGCGACACCAAGCTGGACAACTTCCTCTTTGATGAAAAGACCGGCGATGTCCGGTCGCTGGTGGATCTGGACACCATCATGCCCCATACATGGTTGGCGGATTGGGGCGACATGGTCCGTTCCCTGTGCAATGTGGCGGGGGAGAAGGAGCGGGATCCCCGGCAGGTCACTGTGGATCTGGAGATCTATCAGGCGTTGGCGGAAGGCTTCCTGAGGACGGTCAGGACGGCCCGTGGAGAGGAGATCCAGCTCATGCCGGCGGCCGTGCAGGTGATTGCCCTGGAGTTGGGGGTTCGCTTTCTTACCGACTATCTGCGTGGAGACAGTTATTTCCGCCTCTCGCCCACGGACCAGCCGGATCTCAACAAGGTCCGGGCTATCAGCCAGTTGACCCTCTTTCAGCGGCTGAGGGAGGTGGAGCCGGAGACAGTCGAATTCATCCGGCAGTTCAGTCGGATCCCGGTCCGGCGGAGCCAGAATGCGTGAGCTGAAGATCGGTACGTCCTCTGTGCGAGGTATCGTGGGTCAGGCCCTGCACCCCGGTCTGATCGTCGATTTCGCCTGTGCGTTCGGGACCTGGGTGGACGGGCGGCCGGTGGTTGTCGGCCGGGATACCCGCCGGTCTTCTCCCATGGTGCGGTCCGCTCTTCTCTCCGGTCTGATGGCCACTGGGTGCCGGATCCTCGATCTGGGAGTTGCCTCGACGCCGTTGGCGTCTTACGCCGTCAGGGAGCTGGGTGCCGCCGGCGGAATCAGTGTCACCGGGGGCCACAACGATGCGGAATGGAACGCTTTGAAATTCATCGGCCCGGACGGATGCCTGCTCAACGCCGCCCGCAGCGAAGAACTCTTCGACATCTACCATGCAGGCGGATTTCGGCTGGAGGGCCGAGTTGGCAAGCTGGTCGACCTGAGTGGTGCTCCGGTACTGGAGGGCTATCTGGAGACATTGCTTTCGGCGGTGGATGTGGAAGCGGTCCGCAGGGCCCGGTTAAAGGTGGCGGTGGATTTCTGTGGCGGAAGCCTGTGTCCTGCAACCAGAACCTTGTTCGACCGGCTGGGCTGTGAACTGGTGGCTGTCCATCCGGAGCCCGGCGAGATTTTTCCCCATCCGCCCGAACCGAGACCAGAGCATCTCCAGGAACTGGGGCGGGTGATCAAGGAAACGGGCTGTCACCTTGGGGCCGCGCTGAACATCGATGGGGACCGGTTGGCGCTCGCGGAGTCGTCGGGCAGAGTCCTGTCCGAGGAACTCACACTCCCGCTGGCTGTTCTGGCGCGTTTCCAGCACCGCCCTGGTGCGGTGGTGACCAACTGTTCGACGTCAGGCAGTGTCGAGACCCTGGCTTCAACATGGGGACAGCCGGTCTTCCGAGCTCCAGTCGGCGAGAGTTTCGTGATGGACAAGGCCATGGAGGAGGGAGCAGTGGTAGCGGGTGAGGGGTCCGGCGGAGTGGCTTCTCTGCCCTGGAGTGCCACCTTTGATGCCCTGCTGACATTGGCTCTGGTCATGGATCTGTTGGCAACGGCCCGTGCGCCCTTGGCCGAGGTGGTGCGGGACATCCCATTGAGACCCATGCGCAAGGCGGCCTGGCGCTGCCCGCCATCGTTAGCCTATCGGGTGGTTGAACAGTTTCCCGCAGCGTTTCCCGGCGCGAGCGTCGAGGAACTGGACGGCGTCCGGCTGGTCTTGAACGACGGTTGGATCCATACCCGCGTGTCGCGCACCGAACCGGTGGTCAGAGTCATTCTGGAGGCGGATAGCGAGGAGAAAGCCGACCTTCTCCTCGCTCAGGCGGTCGCGGCGGTGAGTGTCATCTTGGCCGATGCCGAGCCTTCCAATGAGGTGGCGTCATGAGACACCCTGCACTCAAGATCGGGGTCTCGGGAGTGCGCGGAATCGCCGGTTCTGCGCTCACCCCTCAGATCATGACCTCGTTCGCCGCTGCTTTTGGCACCTGGTGCGGAAAGGGCGAAGTGGTGGTGGGGACTGACACCCGGCCGTCACGGGAGATGGCGGCTTGTGCGGTGGAAGCCGGCCTGGTGAGCGTCGGCTGTTCCCCGGTTCGGATCGGGGTCGTACCGGTGCCGACTCTCCAGCATCACATCAGGGTCCGGGGTGCCGCCGGTGGCATCTGTATCACCGCCAGCCACAATCCGGTGGAGTGGAATGCCCTCAAGTTCTGCGGTCCGGAGGGTACGACCGTCCGCCCGGACCAGTTCGCCCGGTTGCTGGACCTGTACCACCAGGACACCTTCCCCCGTGTCGGGTTCAGGGAGCTGGGAGAACTGAAGGACGATCCCAGTGCTGTGGATCTGCATCTGCAGACCATTCGCTCCGGCTTCGACCTGGCACTGATCCGCTCCTTGCGGGTGAAGGTGGTGGTGGACTGCTGCAATGGAGCCGCGTCAAGAGTCAGCCCCCAGTTCTTGCGCTCTCTCGGATGTACGGTCATCGAACTGCACACGGATCCCGATTTGCCTTTTCCCCGCGGGCCAGAGCCGGTGCGTCGGAACCTGGGGGACCTCTGCAATGCCGTGCAGGAACATGGGGCGAACTTGGGATTTGCGCAGGATGCAGATGCGGATCGTTTGGCGGTAGTGGACGAACACGGAATCCCCATCGGGGAGGAGTGTACGCTGGCGCTGGTGGTGCGCCACCTCCTTCAGTCCCGGCCCGGCCCGGTGGTGGTCAATCTGTCGACCAGCCGGATGGTTGAGGATGTGGCCGCCGAATACGGCTGCAGGCTCTTCCGCACTCCGGTAGGAGAGGTTCATGTCGTCCAGAAAATGTTTGAAACCGGAGCCTTCGTCGGCGGGGAGGGAAACGGCGGTGTCATTGTCCCGAGCCTGAACCCCTGCCGGGACAGTTTCGTGGCCATGGCCTGCATTCTCGAATCGTTGGCGAGGGAGAATTTGCCGCTCAGCGGCTTGCGGGAGCGCCTGCCGCGCTACCACATGCTCAAGGAGAGGGTTCCCGCCACGCCGCGGATGATTGCGGCTTTCCTGGCGCTCATGCGGCGGCTCTACCGGGGACAGGACATCGACCTCAGTGATGGGGTCAAGGTCTGTTGGCCGGATCGGTGGATCCACGTGCGCAGTTCCCAGACGGAACCCATCCTGCGGGTCGTGGCGGAGGCCGACCAGCCCGAGAAGGTCCAGCAGCTGCTGGACTCGGTGATGGAGTATCTGCGACCCCTTGCTCCGCCGGAGTAGGGTTTCCGCCGTTTTCGCGGTAAGGTAGGCAACATGATGTTTCCCGCCCTGCTTCTGTTTACCCTGTTTCAGGAATCGCCGGACAGCGGGCTGGAGGCCATCGTCCAGGATGGCGCCAAGCCCCGGTTGCTGCTTTCCGGGTTTGAGTTCACTGAAGGACCCACGGCCGACGACGCAGGCAACGTCTACTTCACTGACCAGCCGAACGACCGAATCCTCAGATGGGACCTCTCCGGCCGCCAGACCACATTTCTGCAGCCTGCCGGGCGTTCCAACGGGCTGTACTACCATCGTCAGGCTTTGATCGCCTGTGCCGACGAGAAAAACCAGCTCTGGAGGATCTCGCTGGACGGTCGTGTCGAGGTCCTGGTTAAGGACTACCAGGGGAAGCTGCTCAACGGCCCAAACGATGTCTGGGTGCGTCCGGACGGTGGAATCTATTTCACCGATCCGTATTACCAGCGGCCGTACTGGAGACGACAGAGTCCCGAACAGGATCGTCAGGCGGTGTACTTCGTCCGTTCTGACGGGAGCGGATTAAAGCGGGTGGAGGAGAGTCTGGTCCAGCCCAACGGAATCGTGGGTACGCCGGACGGCCAGACCCTGTTCGTCGCAGACATCCGGGACGGCAGGACCTGGGCCTACAACATTGAGCCGGATGGTTCGCTGAGTTCCCGGCGCCTCTTTTGCGAGCTGGGTTCCGATGGGATGACCCTGGACGAGCGGGGGAACCTCTACCTCACGGGAAAGGGCGTCACCGTGTTCGATCGTCGCGGACGCCGGTTGGGAAACCTGGAGATTCCCGAACCGTGGACCGCCAACGTCTGTTTCGGCGGCCCAGGTCACCGAACCCTCTTCATCACCGCCAGCAAGGGGCTGTACGGAGTCGAGATGAAAGTGGCCGGCGCCCGTTGACCGACAGCGGGACACCTCCTGTCAACCGCCCGAGATGTCGGACTTTCCGGGGTCCCGGCGAGGCCTGTTGCGGTCTCGCGGTCGCATTCACCAATGCTCTGGCCGGAGAACCCCGGAGCCGCCGCGTTACTTAAGGGAGGGAGTTCCCCGCGGATGTCGGGTCATTCCCGGGCGAAGGCCGCATCAAATGCAACCGCCGATGGCTTGAAGTCGAGCCGCCGGAGGAAGGCCGCAGCTTCCGCCGCCCCATGCTCCCGATCCATTCCAGGATCTTCCCACTCCACCGAGAGGGGTCCCTGGTAGCCAACCTGATTGAGGGCCCGAATGATCGCCTCGAAATCGATCCGCCCGTGGCCCAGCGACCGGAAGTCCCAGAAACGGTCGGGGTGTCCAAAATCGACGTGGCCCCCGAAGACTCCGGCCCGGGTGGGGCGATCCGACCAGTAGACGTCCTTCATGTGCACGTGCCAGATCCGATCCCCGAAGAGCCTGATGAACTGGACGTAATCGACACCCTGGTAGCCAAAATGGCTGGGATCGTAATTGAACCCAAAGGCTGGATGACGATTGACGGCCGCCAAGGCCCGCTCGGCGCTGGAGATGTCGAAGGCGATCTCGGTGGGGTGGACCTCCAGCCCGAATTTCACCCCCAACTCCTGAAAACGGTCCAGAATCGGTCCGAAACGGTCCGCAAAGTCCTGGAAACCTGCCGCAATGGTGCCCGGCAGGACCGGCGGAAAGGAGTACAGGTAAGGCCAGATGCTGCTGCCCGTGAACCCGTTGACTACCCTGACCCCCAGTTTCGCCGCAGCCTCCGCCGTCCTTTTCATTTCTTCCGCGGCCCGGCGGCGGACTCCCTCCGGATCCCCGTCGCCCCAGACGTACGGCGGGATGATCGATTTGTGGCGTTCGTCAATCTGGTCGCAGACCGCCTGTCCCACCAGGTGGTTGCTGATGGCATGGCACTGCAGGCCATAACGGTTCAGGATGTCCCGGCGGCCGCGGCAGTACCCCGGGTCCGACAGCGCCTTTTCCACCTCGAAGTGATCGCCCCAGCAGGCCAGCTCCACCCCGTCGTATCCGAACTCCTTGGCTTTGCGGCAGATGGTTTCGAACGGCAGGTCGGCCCACTGTCCTGTAAACAATGTCACTGGTCTCGCCATGTGTTCCTCCTTGTCTGGGGATCAGGTTTCTCCGCAAGCGGCGGGAACCGGCAGACGCCAAGGCCCCGCCCTACATCCGCAAACGTTCGAAGAGCTGGTCCGGCTCCAGGCGGATCCCGATCAGGAACGGACCGAATTCCCCAAAACGGGCGCTGGCTTCGTCATACCTCATCTCATAGAGAATCTTCTTGAAGTGGAACGGGTCGTCAGAGAAAAGGGTAACTCCCCACTCCCAGTCGTCAAGCCCGATGGAGCCGGTGACAAGCTGTTTTACCGTGTCCTGGAACTTCCTCCCGGTGATGGCGTGACCGGCCATGTAGGTCTTGCGGGAGTCGAAGTCGAGCAGGTACCAGTTATCCTTGTCGCCGCGGCGTTTGCTCATGGGATAGAAACACATCACCCGGTGCGGCGGCAGACGGGGATAGAGGCGATCGTCGATATAAACCTGCATTCTGCGCCGGAACTGCTCCATCTTCTCCTGATACACCGGAGAATCGGGAGTCAGGCCTTCCTTCTCCCTCAATGTCCGGTCGTAGTCGCGGTCCTGGGCCATGTACTCGGAAATCTCGCTCATGGAGATGAATGAATAGGCGGGTTCCAGGACTCCAGCGGGGAAGCAGGCCGCCAGACTGAACTGACTTTCATTCAAGTGGTGGAGTTCCGGATCCACCAGCATCACACCCAAGTCCGCCTTCAGCCCCCAGACCGTATAGCAGTGAGCCTGGCAGTTCTCATGTCGCTGGAAATCGCCGATGAGCCGGGCAAACTCCTCCCGCGCTTGCGCCCGCCGCGCCGCAGGCGCCGCTTCCCATGCAGCACGATTGACCCGGTAGAAGAGATGGGAGACAAACCAGCCCTCGTGGGCTCGGATCGGTTCCATCCTGTCACTATAGGATACGGTTCTGCATCCGGACAACCGGGGTCCCGTGGTGTCCGCGGTCTGGCTGTCCCGAGCGGCTTGGGCGGCTCCTTCACCCCCCCAACTGCAGGCACGGAGGGTGCGGCCGTCTGCGGACGGCGCATGCCGGCGGCAGTGCCGGGCAGACCAGGCCGGTGTTCTCTGCGTTATGATGACCAGTCATGAAGCTGCGTCTGCTGTGGCCCGTGGTGGGCTGTCTGGTCTGCCCCTTGTGCGCGGGCCAGGGAGAACCGAAGAAGGCGGTTTTTGCCGCCAAGGGACAAGGAGTTTTCATCGAGTTGGAGCAGGTGCTCGAAGCGGCCCGCCCCCAGTTGGAGAACCTGGAGCTGGAACGCTTGCGCTTCGAGGCGGAGCAGCTCAAGAAGCGCTACCAGATCTTGCAGGAAAAGACCCGTGAGCTGGTGGGCCAGCGCGTCCTTGAGCTGGAAGCGTCACTACGCCGAATGGACCCGCAACAGTTGTTCCTCCAGATCGATGCCTCGGTTCCTGAGCCGACCCAGGAGGAGATAGACCAACTCTGGGAAAACAACAAGGACCGGATCAAGGATCCCAAGGAGCAGGTCGAACCCCAGATCCGCCAGTACCTGAAGCGCCAGAAGTCTCAGCAGGCCTTTGCGGATTTCCTCTCGTCGCTGGTGGAGAAATTTGACGTCAAGTATCAACTGGAACCGCTGCGGTTTGAGGTGGAGGCAGACGGATTTCCTTCTCGGGGCCCGGCGGATGCACCCGTAACGATCGTGGAGTTCTCGGACTTTGAATGCCCCTACTGTGCCAAGGTCGGCCCGACCTTGAAGCAGGTGCTGGATCACTACGGTGATCAGGTGCGCCTGGTGTTCCGCCATTACCCCCTGACCAGTGTCCACAAACAGGCGCAGGAGGCGGCCGAGGCCGCGCTGTGTGCCGCCGAGCAGGGGAAATTCTGGGAAATGCATGACTCCCTCTTCGCGGATCAGAAGGACCTCAGCGTCGGCCGCCTCAAGGCGACCGCTGGTACGTTGGGCCTGGACCAGGACGCCTTCAATCAGTGTCTGGACTCGAATCGTCAGGCGGAGGCCGTGGTAACCGACGTCCGCGCTGCGATGAAAGCTGGCGTCACCGGGACGCCGGCTTTTTTCATCAATGGCCGGCCCGTGACCGGGGCGGTGGGATTTGAGAAACTGGCCGAGATCATCGACGAGGAGCTGGCAGCCGCCAAGCGCTAGGCGCCTGGCGCGCCGCCTGGCGACTCGCGGACATTCCCACCGGCTGGGCGCTCAGAGCAGTTCCTGGACCGCTTCCCGCAACCGGTGGTTGAAAGCCTCGGGGGACTCCCCGGGTTGGGGCTTCAGGGGCGGCCCAAACCGGATCCGGATCGGATGCAGGCGAATGCGGTTTGAGCCGCGAGGCCAAACTTCGTAGGCGCCCCGGATGCCAGCCGGGACGACTGGGATCCCCAGCACGGTGGCCAGGATGGCGGGGCCCTTCCGAAAAGCCTTCAGCTTGCCGTCGATGGAACGTTCGCCCTCCGGGAAGACGACCAAAACCAGTTCCCGTCGTAACGCTTCTGCCGCCAGTTTCAGGGCCCGCCGGAGATTGCGATCGGCATCCACCGGGATGGTTCTGATCATCCGGCCGAGAAACGCGGTCCAAAAGCCGTCGATGTAATCGGAATAGGCGAGAGCGGAGAATCGCCGGGCGGCGCGGACCGGAAGGATGCTGGTCACCAGAAAGGCGTCCAGATAACTTTGGTGGTTGGGGCATACCAGGAAGGGATACTCCTTCGGCAGGTACTCCAGTCCTTCCCCGCGCAACCGGAACAGCAACTTCGCCAGCAGCCTGACCGCCAGCGCGGTCAGTACAAACAGGTATTCCCAGAACCGTCTTCGCCGTAACCTGTCCCCCAGCTCAGCCTGGTCAGCAGCCGACAAAGGCTCTTCCAGGATCTCCTTCCACGACTTCCGCTCGGCTCCGCCCTCGAGCTCCGCAGACAGCCTCTCCCTGACGTACTGAACCACATCGCCGAAGGTGAGGAACTCGCCGCCTACCTCGTCCGGGATCTCGACCCCCAGGTTCTCCTTGATGGAAGAGAGGAATTCCACCCGTTCCAATGAATCCACCCCCAGATCCAATTCCAGGTTCGCATCGGGATGGACGTTTGCCTGCTGTTTGGTCTGCAGCAGCAGTTGCAGCAAAGATTTCTCGACCGCATCTGAGGGTTGCCAGGGCGCCGCTCGTCCGACGGCAGGTTCGGTCTTGCCTCGGAGTACTCTTTCCAGAACCTCGAACCGCCGGATCTTGCGGGTGGTGGTCCGCGGCAGGGGCTCCTGCCAGAGCTCCAGGCTGTGCACGCGCTGGTAGCTGGGCAGCCGTTGGGAAAGAGTCTCCATCAGGTAGCGGATCATGTCGTAGGCGTTGACCATCCGCTCCTGTTTGAGGCGGTCGAAATCCGGTACAACCACCGCGTGCAGCCGCTCCTGGTCGGAGCCGGGCTCGGGAATCCCAAGCACACAGATTTCCCGGATCAGCGGGCATTGGCTCTGGTAAAAGTGCTCGACCTCCTCCGGGTAAATGTTCTTGCCCGAACTCAGCACGATCACGTCCTTGGCACGCCCCGTAATGTAAAGCTGACCCCGGCGGTCAAGACGGCCCAAATCTCCGCTGTGCAGCCACCCTCCCGCCAGTGCCTCAGCGGTGGCTTCCGGGTTGCGGTAGTACCCCTGCATGACGTTATCGCCGCGGATCAGGACTTCGCCGATTCCCTCGGCGTCCGGCCGATCGATGCGGATTTCAACATGGGGCAGGGGTGTCCCCGCTGAGCCTATGCTGCTTGGGCGCAGATCCGTCAGGGTCGCCAGAGCGGCGGTCTCGGTCATTCCGTAGGCCTGCACGACGGTAAACCCCAAGTCGGTCAGCTCCCGTGCCACCTCAGGATCAAAGCGGGCTCCACCCACCCCAAACAGGCGGAGAGCCGGGCCAAACGGAGCATGGACGGAACGGAACAGGTATCGGCCGAACCGTTTGCCGGTGTAACGCCAACCCAGACGGGAAACCTTGAGGAGCATTCGAAATGCACGGCGGGCGGCCCAGCCCCGTTTCTCCACCTCCGCCAGTATCCGCCGGTGCAGCAGGTAGTAGAACTGGGGGACACAGACAAACACACTGATCCCTTCTTCACGGAACGCCTTCAGGATGCGCTGAGCATCCAGGGCGTCCAGAAAACTGCTGCGGGCCCCGGCATAAAGGGGGGCGATGAAGTTTATTTGCAGAGCGAGGATGTGATAGAGCGGCAGCACCCCCAAGAAATGATCGTCGGGACTGATCCGGATCATGCCGAGCGCTTCGACGACATTGCGATAAAGGTTGCGCCCTGTCAGAACCACTCCTTTGGGATCACCGGTCGTGCCGCTGGTGTACATGATCAGATGGGGCAGGTCCGGGTCGCGCCGGACCATTGGCAGCCGGTTCCAATCTGTCCGACGATCGGCGACAACCGCCTCCCACTCGGGGTACTTCCCTCCTGTCGAGCCGTGAATCAGCGCAGGCAGCGGGCTCGGCAGCAGGTGCTGCACCTCCTCAAGCAACTGGAGCTGCTTTCCCGAAGACAGGATGAAGCGGCACCCGGAGTGATCCAGGAGTCGGGCCAGCGTCTCGGCCCGGTGCAAGATATCCAGGGGGACTGCGATCGCCCCGACGCATTGCACCGCCAGAAAGCCGATCCCCCACCTTGGATGATTCTCGAAAAGCAGGCCGACCCGGTCGCCCTCCCGGATTTCGCGGGTGGCCAAGTAGTCAGCTACGGCCAAAACCTCGGAAGCTGTCCGCCCAAAGGAGTATTCCTCCTTGCCCCCGGGGTACAGGATCTGGAAGGCGATGCGGTCCGGATCCCGTGTCACGTGATCCCGGAAATGCTGGAAGAAGTCGAGGGTCAGTCTGGTGGGGGCCGCTGAATCCGCCAATTCGGCGGTATTATAGCCGCCGGTGGGGGAAGCCCCAAGCTGGTGACTGGATGCGGGGAATCTGGCTGGAGGAGGAACAAGTAAGGCTGCGGGACGACCTCCCGGTGCCCGAGCCTCTGCCGGGAGAGGCATTGGTCCGCGTCCGTTTGGCGGGGATCTGCAAGACAGATCTCGAACTGGTCAAGGGCTACTACCCGTTTCGAGGCATTCTCGGGCATGAATTCGTCGGCACCGTCGAGGAGGCCCCCGGCTGGGAACAACTGAAGGGTCGGCGAGTCGTCGGGGAGATCAACGTAGTCTGCGGAAGATGCGACCAGTGCCGTCAGGCCCGGAGTTCGCATTGCAGCCGGCGGACCGTGCTGGGTATTTCGGGGAGAGACGGGGCGTTTGCCGAGTTTCTGACTCTTCCGGTTCAGAATCTCCACCCGGTGGCTCCGACCCTCCCGGACGAAATCGCAGTGTTTGTCGAACCACTGGCCGCCGCCTGCCGGATTCTGGAACAGGTTCATGTGGCACCCGGCGATCGAGTCCTTGTTTTGGGGGCAGGCAAGCTGGGTCAGCTTGCCGCAAGGGCCCTCGCCCAAAGCGGTGCCAATGTTGTTGTGGCCGCCCGCTACCCCCGGCAACAGGAGGCGCTCCAGTTGGGCGGCCTCGCTTGCTGTCAGCCTGAGGAGACCCTGGGGGGCTTCGATCTCGTGGTGGAGTCCACCGGCTCCCCGGCCGGTCTCAGGGAAGCCGTGAGTCTGGTGCGCCCCGAGGGGACGCTGGTGCTCAAGAGCACCTATCATGGAACCGCCGAGCTCGACTTTTCACGCCTCGTGGTGGACGAAATCCGAATCATCGGGTCCCGTTGTGGCCCCTTTGAGCCGGCCCTGCGCTGGCTGGAAGCCGGACGGGTTGATCCGGCGCCCCTCATCGAAGCGATCGTGGATTGGGAGGAAGCGCTCGCAATTCTCACCGGGCGGAATACAGCGCGGGGCAGCCTGAAGTTTCTGCTGGCGGTGAAGTCTGCAGCCACCGACCACAGCCGCGGCTCGACCTGACGGACCGGCTTTCACCACCGCAGGCTCAACGACGGCCCCTCGAAGGATACAGCTCTGCCGTAAAGTCGAATCGATCGAGCACGGTGTAGATCCGTTCCAGCGTGGTTGCGGTCACCGGGTCGTCCGGATCCGGGGGCCGGCGTTTGACGGCCTTGCGGACGAGATCGGAATTGGAGGCAAGGCGCCGGTTGTCGATATCCACTTCAATCCAGTGGTCCGCGTCGCGGGGCGGCGGCTGCGATTCCACCACCATGGTCAAGCCGAGCAGTTTGAGGATTGCTGGCGGCTGTTGATCACTTCCCAGAACCTCGTCCAGGTAGCGCAGGAGCTCCACCGCCAGCCACCCCCGGTCCGAGAGGATCAAGGAATAGCAACGCCCCCCGCAGCGGAAGCTGAGAGAACCCGTGACCGCGCCGGCCATTTCTCTATCCTATACGCTCAGCCCATGACACCTTCCCCGCAGGTCGCTCGGGGCCTGACCGGAAAGGTCCGGAACCCGGCGATGCAGGGTGCCGGTGTGCCCTACCCACCCGGACGCTGCTCCTCCTCGGGGGGAATCCCGCCGTGTGTTACGATGGGGCTTTCCGCCGCTTCCCAGTGAAGGACCAACTAGAGGCATGGGCGCGTCAGCAAGCACGGGAACTGTTCTGGCGACCGGGTTTACACGGTCGCCGTGGGCGGTTGTGTCGGCGCTGGCGGAACTGCTGAAGGGAAGGGTGACAGCGATGGTGCTGGTAACTACAGCCGCCGGCTACTACCTGGCCCTGGACGGTGGTTGGGGACTGGCGCTGGTGGTTCACACCTTGACCGGAACTGGACTTTTGGCCGCCGGTACCGCCGCCCTGAACCAGTTCATGGAACGACGCCAGGACGGGCTCATGCGGCGCACCCGCCTGCGGCCGTTGCCTGCCGGCAAGCTGGCCCCCGGGGAAGCACGTGTTTTCGGGATGTTTCTGGTGGCTTCGGGGACACTCTACCTGCTGGTGATGGTCAACCCCTTGACCGCTCTGCTGGGCTGGTTGACTTCCGCGGTGTATCTCCTCGTCTACACGCCCCTCAAGACACGTACCGCGGGCTGCACGTTGTTGGGGGCGGTGCCTGGGGCCGTTCCGCCGATGATGGGGTGGACTGCGGTCCGCAACGAGCTGGGGCCGGAACCCCTGATCTTGTTCGGAATCCTGTTTGCATGGCAGTTTCCACATTTTTTGGCCATCGCACGGCTGTACCGCGACGACTACGAAAGGGCGGGATTCCGCATGCTTCCGCGCCATGACAGTGGGGGACAGGTCTCGGGTCTGCTGATCCTGGCGTTTGCCGCCCTCCTGTACGCGGTCAGCCTCCTGCCGTGGCTAATCTCCATGGCGGGTTTGATTTACCTGATCGGGGCGTCGGTCGCCGGCCTGATCTTCGGTAGCTACGCCTGGCGAAGTGCGTTCGCGGCTACCAGGATCGCCGACCGGAAGCTGCTGCGCGTCTCTGTATTCTATCTGCCGGCTCTCCTGGCCCTGCTGGTCGTGGACAAACTGTAAATGCCCGCTGTCGAGCTGGAGGGTGTCGAATTCGCCTACCGGGGACGGCCCGCGTTGCGGGGTGTGTCGTTCACGGTCGAGTCAGGAGCAATGGCTGCCCTCCTGGGCCCGAACGGGGGCGGCAAGACCACCATCTTCCGGATCCTCTGCACGTTGCTGGTTCCGCCCAGAGGGACGGTCCGGGTCCTTGGCGCCGACCTCGATAAAGATCCTTTCCGCATCCGGCGTATGGTCGGAGTCGTGTTTCAGACGGCCGCCGTCGACCCGGAGCTCACTGTAGTCGAGAACCTCCGCCATCAAGGACACATTCATGGTCTGCGCGGCACAGCCCTGCGACAGTGGATCGATGAGCTGCTTGAACGCTTCGGGCTGGAAGAACGGGCGGGTCAGCTGATCAAACACCTCTCGGGCGGCTTGCAGCGGAGGCTGGATCTGGCCCGCGCCCTGCTGCACCAGCCCAGGATCCTGCTCCTGGACGAACCCACCGTAGGACTGGACCCGAAGGTCAGTCGCGAGTTCTGGATGTTGCTGACCGAACTGAATCAGGAAGGAGTGACGGTGCTGCTGACCACCCACTCGCTGGACGAGGCTGAACGCTGCGGCTTTCTGGTGATTCTGACCGACGGAAAGGTTGTCGCCAAAGGATCGCCGGCAGATCTCAAGGGGCGAATCGGTGAGGAGGTGGTGGTTATCCGGTCCTCGGAGCTGGAAGTCCTGGCCCGGGAGGTAGCCGGTCTGCTGGGCGTCCAGCCGCAGATGGTCGACGGCCAGCTCCGCATCCAGCATCCCGCGGGCCACCGCCTGGTGGCGGAGCTGGTCCAGCGGTACGGTTCCCGGATCGCGTCCATCACAGTCAGCCGCCCTACGCTGGAGGATGTCTTCATCCGGGAGACCGGACAGGCATTCCATTGAGCAACGCGGTCCGCGGGGATCGTGGTAGAGTGCAACGAAGGGTTGTCGAGTCCGACCAGGATCCGGCGAATTGACTGCTAAGG
Source organism: uncultured Acidobacteriota bacterium (assembly GCA_964524795.1). GTDB lineage: Bacteria > Acidobacteriota > UBA6911 > RPQK01 > JAPXNP01 > CAZGEH01. The sequence goes on along the minus strand of CAZGEH010000002.1, from coordinate 436,275 downwards.
CGGCAGTCTGTCAGGTTGAAGGAGGGGTTCACGGCATAGGTGGGCCGGGGAGCATGCCAATGAAAATCGCCCGTATTCAGACTGCACGGGGTGAGATCCGCCTGCGCTTGTTCACCGAACAGGCACCGAGGACTTGCGAGAACTTCGAGAAGCTTGCTCGGCAGGGCTTTTACGATGGCTTGAGGTTTCACCGCGTCATCAACCAGTTCATGATTCAAGGGGGCTGCCCCCGGGGGAACGGGACGGGGGGGCCCGGCTATACCTTCGCTGATGAGTTCCACCCTGACCTCAAGCACGACGGTCCGGGAGTCCTGTCGATGGCCAACGCCGGTCCGAACACCAATGGTTCCCAGTTCTTTATCACCCACGTCGCGACGCCATGGCTGGACGGGAAGCATTCGGTCTTCGGGCGGGTGATCGCCGGCCAGGAAGTGGTTGATGCCATTCGCCAAGCTGACACCATGGAGCGGGTGGAGATTCTCGAGGAGTAGCCACGGCCAGGGACGACTCCTCCCGGTTGGGGGCCCGGTGCCCGATCTGGACCATATCTTGCTGGATGCGGAGCACGCCGAGTGGCTGCTGGTGCTGGCCCACGGTGCTGGCGCCGGCATGCGCCACAGTTTTCTTGAACAGCTCGCGGTGGCACTGGCGGCACGAAGGATCTCAACCTTCCGCTACCACTTCCCTTACATGCAGGAAGGCCGTCGCCGTCCGGACCCGCCCCCGGTGCTGTTGCGTTTCATCGAATGGGCAGTGGAAGCCGCAAGCCGCTTGCGTCCTGACCTTCCGGTAGTCGCCGGCGGGAAGTCCATGGGCGGCCGTATGACCACTCTGGCTGCCGCTCAGGGGCGGTTGGCTCCGGCGGTCAAGGGAATCGTCCTGTACGGGTTTCCTCTCCATCCTGCCCGCAAACCTTCGATCGATCGTGCACGTCACCTGTCGTCGGTGCCCTGTCCCATGCTCTTTGTCCAGGGCGGACGGGACCGTCTGGCAGAACTGAGTCTGGTGCGCCAGGTGCTGGAACCGCTGGGGCCCAAGGCCAGGCTGTACGTTCTCCCCGAAGCCGACCATGCTTTCACCGTGCCGGCCCGTTCGGGTTTTCGGAGCCAGGACGTGTACCGTCTGCTGGCGGAGTGGACGTACGAATGGTGCTCCGGGCTGGAGGCATAGAATCGGGACCACTGGCCGGGGATGGACGATCTGCCGGCCAGCCGGACCGTTACCACCAGCGGGAAGGCAGGTCCGCGTCAGCCTTCTTGAAGTGTTCGCCCAGCAGATTGAGGGCCAGCGCCGGCAGCAGGACGGCTGCCGCGGGAACGGCCAACTGCCAGGGATAGAGCGAGATGGTGGCCAGCGAAGAAGCCCCACCCAGCATGGTACCCAGGCTCACCTCGGGTTCTTGGACGCCGACGCCCAGGAAGGACATGGTGATTTCCCCCAACATGAAGAGCGGGAGAAAAACCAGGAACTGGACCCCTAGATAACCCCGCAGGAAGGGCAGGATGTGCCTCAGGAGAATCCGGGTGTGGGAGGCCCCCATCATTCTCACGGCGGCCACATGAGGCATCTCCTTGAGAGCCGCCACCTGTCCCCGGACGACTCGGGTGACCGAAGCCCATCCAATCAGCACGAAAACCGTAACCACCAGCCAGAAGACGGTCCAGGAATCCATCCGGAGCGGAAAGACCGCCCTCAATCCCAGTACCAGAAACAGCCCGGGAAGCGCCAGCATGAGGTCACAGAGCCTCATCATTGCGGCGTCCACCCAGCCGCCCCGGTAGCCTGCCCAGCAACCCGCCGGCAATCCCGCAGCCAATGCCAGCAAAGCTCCGGTCAGGCCCGCGGCCAACGAGAACCGAAGGGCATAAATCACCCGTGACCAAAGGTCACGTCCCAGGGCATCCGTTCCCAGCAGGAAGAGCGGATATTTGGCGTCCTGAGAACCCAGCAGATGCCGGTCCCAGGACAATCCTAGCCACTGGTAGGGGAAGCCGCGCACCCAAAAGGCAATCTCGATCCGCGACCCAGCCCCGGAAACGAGCACTGGATGCCACCCACCGTCCAGTCGGAGCGTTACTGGAGGGAGGTTGGCGGCCTGGCGATACTGCAGTGACGGCGGGTGGACCGCAAAGAACGGAGCCAGTAGGGCAGCGAGAAAGAGGGCCGCTGCCACCACCACGGCCAGAATCAGCTCAAGCCTTTGCATCCCACCTCACCCGCCGGTCGTTGATGGCCAACAGGAGATCCGCCAGCAGGTTCGCCGTAACCACCGAGACCGCTGCGACCAGGACACAGATGAGGGCCACATACAGGTCACGGCCCAGTATCGAGTCGACGGCCAGCGAACCCAGCCCGGAGATCCCAAATACCTTCTCTACAACTATTGAACCGCTGAGCAGTCCCCCCAGGGTCAGGCCGAGCAGGGAGATGATGGGGTTCAAGGCATTGCGCAGGGCATGCCGGACCACTCGATGAGGAGGCAGTCCGCGGGCCGCTGCCGCCAGGACGTACGGGCGCCCCAGCTCACGACGCAGCTCGACCCGTAGAGTCCGCATCAGCAGGCAGGCGGCGGGGAAAGCGAGCACCGCCGCCGCTGGCAGCAGGTTCCCGGCGAGTGTCACCTCCAGCCACCCGAACCGGTGAGCAGCGGCCAGAACCAGGACTGAGCTCAAGAGCGAGGGGACCGAAAAGCCCGCGACCGAAATCAGCAGCAGAACTCTCTCCAGCAACGAGTTTGGCCGCAGCGCGGCAGCGATGCCCAGGGGGAAGGATGCAACCAGCGCCATGGCCAACGAGGTTGCCGCCAGCGCCAAAGTGACCAAGGTTCTTTCGCGGACCAGATCCGCAGCCGGCCGGCGTTGCGCGAAGGAATAGCCGAGGTCTCCGCTTGCCAGCCCCTTGAGCCAGTGGAAGTACTGCTCCACGATCGGCCGATCCAGGCCCCAGGCTTCCCGCATACGTTCCACCTGCCGGGATGGAATCGCCGGATTCAACTGCATCTCCGACAGGTAGTCGCCGGGGATCAGCCGCATCAGTCCGAACACCAGCAAGGACAGAAGGAACAGAAGGGGGACAGTCCCGACCAACCGTCGCAACAGGAAGCGACCCATCAGGGAGACACCTCCCGGTGTCGCCAGATCCGCCATACCTCGGCCAACGAGTAAGGGAACCGGTTGGCGATGACCACTCCCTCCAGCTGGGGAGAAACCGCCACCACCACGTTGCGGTTAACCAAAGGAATGAGCGGCAACTCTTCCGCCAGGATCTGCTGCACTTTGCGGAAATCCCGGAAGCGGATTTCCGCGTCGGCTTCCCGCAAGACCCGCCGCATGAGTTCATCGATCTGTCGTTCCCACTCCGTCCCCGGCTTGGCCTGGCCCGGATTCCAGACATGCATCGATCCCGACGAGAGGAGCAGGTTGGACATCGATGATGGCTCAAGCGGTATGTCGAGGGTCATGAGCGCGGCCTCGTAGTCACGGGTGGAGGAAATGCGCGCAATCACCGCCCGCATTTCCTCCTGGTGGATCTGAACCTCGATCCCGACCTGGGCAAGATCCTGCTGAATCAGGGCAGCAGTTCTGGCCATCGCCTCGTCCGTCCGCGTGAGCAGTTCAAACCCCACTGTCCGTCCAGCGGAATCCTTGAGTTGCCTGGTGCCACTGAATTGCTGAATGGACAGGCCAAGGTGGTGAAACTCCTGGAGAGCCGCCTCCGGAACCGGTTCCGACTTTGCCGACGGGGGGAGGAGCCACAAGCCGTGGGCGGAGGACAGCAGCGAATATGCCGGAGATGCGTACCCGCGGTATACGTGGGTCACCATGTCCCGGCGGTTCAACAGGCTGCTGACGGCGTGTCTGAATTCCCTCCGTAAGATCCAGGGTTTGTGAGGCGGAGGCGAGCCCAGGTTGAACCAGAAAAAGGACAGAGTGCTCGAAGGCCCGGCATCGATGACCCGAACCTTCCCACCACTCTCGACCAGTTGCCAATCTTCTGGCTGGAGCAACTGGTCGACGATGTCGAGAGTTCCAGCTTCCAGGCGAAGCAGGCGGTTGCTCCGGTCCGGCACAAACTCGAGACTCAGCTCATCCAGATAGGGGAGTTGTAGGCCCTGCCGGTCAATCCGCCAGTAGTAGGGGTTCGCCTCGAGGATCGTGCGCTCGCCAGGTTCGTGGATCCGGATTCGGAAAGGCCCCAGACCGGCCATGCGAGCAGGGGGAGTATCCAAAGTCCAGGCCGACTCGATCCCTCCCGACCAACCGCTGAGCAGATGCCGTGGCAAAAGCGGCACTTGGCTGAGCAGGTAAGGGCATGAGGGGCATGGGGCTGGAAAGCGGAAGCGCACGCTGCGTGGTCCGGTCACTTCGATCCGGATCGGCTCCCCTTCCACCAGCAGCATCTCCCGCAGGACATTGTGTGAATCCGGAGCGTAGATGCGATCGAACACGAACAGAATGTCTTCCACCGAGACCGGGGTTCCATCGGAGAACCGGAGCCCTTCACGGAGGGTGAGACTGAGAGCGTCAGCGCCCGGCTCCAAGGCATGGACCTCGCACAGACCGCAAACCACCTCGTTTGTCTCGGGCTTCGTTTCCAGAAGAGTGGCCGACGTCAGGTGCGCAACCGTCCGGGAGCGGCTGTCGGCCGCAGCCAAAGGGTTGAAGGTGTCCGGTTCCCCAGCCAAGGCAAAGCGCAGCACGCCCCCGGGTTGCCCCTCGGCAGCGACTATGGCGGCGCCAGCCGGTACCTCCCCCGACCGGGCTGGAGCTGGAGGGCCGGTGGGGCCGGCGCAAGCTGGCAGGACCAGGGCCGCCCAGCCGGCAAAACAAAGCCGGAGGAGAAGGACGTCACTTGATCGGTGGCCCGGCCAGCCAGTCGTATCCGATGGCAGGGTCGTCGTGGGCCAGTCTCCCCTCATCGGAAGGATCATACGTTCTGGAGGTGATGTAAAACAGGTTCGCCGGGCCGCTGACGACCTTGCACCCATGGGCAACGCCGGGTGGGATTTTCAGCACGGAAGGGGTCTGGCCGTCGCCCATCAGCAGCTCCATCAGCTGCCCATGGGTTGGAGAATCCTGTCGCAGATCGAACAGGGCAACCTTGAGCACCCCCGAGCCGACATACCACCAGTCGACCTGTTTCCAGTGGTAATGCCACGCCTTGATGACCCCGGGGTACATGAGGGAATGGCTCCACTGGGCGAAACCCTCCCGGAAGAAGTCGTCGGTAGAGCGGATCAACTCCCGGAAGAAACCGCGTTCGTCGCCATGAGTCTGGAGCGTTTTGAGCTGGACTAGATGGATGGTCACGCCGCCCAGTATAGACCGGCTCCTTCGCTGAGAAGGTCGGCCAGGTGAGTTCGGACGCCGCGGTGGAGAACCATCCCAGCGCGGGAGCGCCGAGAAGTCCCCGAACCTGTCCCCGTCGACCCCGTAGAATCAGGTCCATGGCTTTGCCGAAGAACGAGCTCAATCTGAGTCTTGACCGGGCGCGCCGCTGGATGATTGCCGCCCAATGCTTCGGCACCGACTGGGAACCCGGCCAGGCGGTTGAGCAGACCGGCTTTTTGCGGGCACTGGGCGGCGTCGATGTGTATCTGGCCATGCGGGCCAGGTGCCGAGGGCTGACTCGAGCCCACCTCGATCAGGTGGTGGCCCGGCAGAAGCTGCTGGTGCTGCCGGCGGTGCGCGGCTGTATGTACCTGGTTCCGCGAAGGTACAGGGCCACGGTTCTGCGTCTTGCCGACCGGCTCACTCGGGCGCGCAACCAACGGGACGAAGAGCGGGCGGGAATCCAGCCGGGCGAGATCGAGAAGCTGGCCGAGGAAGTGCTGAGACTGCTGGACAGGCTGGGAGCCGCAACCACCGACGCTCTGCGGCGGGCCCTCCCCCCGGGGCTGGTCCGCAGCCTGGGCGAGACAGGCAAGAGAGTAGGCATTTCCTCCCCGCTTCCGCCCACCCTGAGGAGACTCGAGTTTCAGGGTCTGGTTGAGCGGGTGCTCCGGGGAGATCGTCTGGACACCGAGCGCTATCAGTGGCGTCTGGTCCGCGGGCTTGCCGAAGAGATGGAAGACTTGCCGGAGGATCCTGTCGAGCTGGCGGTGCCGCTGGGCCGGCTCTTTTTCCGGGCTGCTGGATTGGCCACAGTCGCGGATTTCGCAGACTGGGCTGGGCTCGGACGCCGCCAGGCGGCTGAGGTGGTGAGCCGGCTGGCCCTGACCGAGGTTCGAGTCGAAGGGATGGAGCAACCCTGCTACGGGCTTGCCGAGGAGCGGGATCGGCGGGAGAGTACCGCGGTTGATGGTTGCGGATGGATCCCCTTTGAGGACAATTTGATCGCGTTGCACGGAGGGCCTCGTCTGTTGGTGCCGCCCGAGTATCATCATATGGCAGTGCCGGTATGGGGCTCCTCGAAAATGTCCACGCTGGGGGAAGCCCGCCATATGTCCTTCCGTTCGATTGTGGGCGAGAACGGGATTGTCGGCTTCTGGGAGTATGACCCCGACGAAGGCGTTGTCTGGCGGCTTTTCTCCAGGACCTCAGACGATTTTGCCGGCCGAGTCGCCCGGGAAGCTGAGGGCTTGGGACGGTTCGTTGCAGAGGAACTGGGTCACGCCCGCAGTCATTCCCTGGATACGGACGTCGACCTGCGCCGTCGGGCGGACCATATTCGCTCCTGGTGGGGCCGGTAGAAGGCCCAGGACCGGCCGAGCACCCAGCTCTGGAATCGCCAGCTCTCACAGCGGCTTCCCCGGAACAGCCCACCGCGGCTAACATCACTGTATGCAGGTTTCCAGCCGGAGAGACTGGCTCAGGAGCTCGCTGGCGCTGGTTCCGGCGCTGGCAGGCTGGCGGGCGGGTAGCGATAACCCTGTCTACGTGCGGGAGGTGATGTACGAGTTTGAAGACTTCCGCTATCGCACCCCCATCAAGTTCGGCGGGCAAGTCGTCGATCGTGTGACTCTCCTTAATGTACGCTGCACGGTGGAGGACGTCACCGGCCGCCGGCGGGCTGAGGGTTTCGGGTCCATGCCTTTGGGCAATGTCTGGTCGTTCCCGTCCCGGCGGCTTACCTACCAGCAGACTCTGGATGCGATGAAGGCGCTGGCGGAACGCATCGCTCGCCTCACCCGCGAAATGGACCGGCCCGGTCACCCGATTGAACTCAATCATCAACTGGAGCCTGTCTGGCGGGAAGAGGCGGCTACCCTCAGCCGTGAGCTCAGACTGGCGGAACCAATCCCGGTGCTGGCGGCGCTGGTGACCGCGAGCCCTTTCGATGCCGCCATTCACGATGCCTACGGCAAACTCAACCGGATCAACGCGTTTCAAGCCTGCGGCCGCCAGTTCCTTGGCCAGCGGCTGGACCGCTATTTGGGAGCCGATTTCAAGGGAGAGTCACTGGATCCGTACATCCTGCCCACGCCCCGCGACCGGATGCCCATGTATCACCTGGTAGGGGCGGTTGATCCGCTGGAGGAGACGGATCTGGAACACCGGCTTAACGACGGTCTGCCGGAAACGCTGCCGGAATGGATCCGCCACAACGGATTGACCCATATCAAAATCAAGCTGAACGGGGACGACTTGGCCTGGGATGTGGAGCGGGTGACCCGGGTGGAACGAACGACCGCACCAGTCCAGGAGTCGCGGGGAGTGGGTTCGTGGTTTTACTCGTTGGACTTCAACGAACGTTGCCCGGACGTCGAGTATCTGCTGGAGTTCTTGGCAAGGTTGAGAGAGACGACTCCCCGAGGACTGGAGCGTATCCAGTACATCGAGCAACCTACCGCCCGTGATCTTCGGGCAAACCCCGCTAACCGGATGCACCGCGTAGCGGCGATTCGGCCGGTGGTCATCGACGAGTCGCTGGTTGACCTGGAGAGCCTGCTGCTTGCCCGGGAGCTGGGCTATACAGGGGTGGCCCTGAAAGCCTGTAAGGGCCAGAGCCAGTCCCTCCTGATGGCCGCCGCGGCGCAAAAATACGGAATGTTCCGGTGTGTCCAGGACCTGACCTGCCCCGGAGCTTCGCTGATCCACTCAGTGGCGCTTGCCGCCCACATCCCCGGGGTGGCGGGGGTGGAAGCCAACTCGCGCCAATACGTGCCTGCCGCCAACCGAGGCTGGGAAGAACGATTCCCGGGGATCTTCAAAGTGACTGACGGCACCATGAGGACGGGGGACCTGAAGGGTTGGGGCCTTGGTGCTGTGGAGCCGGCCTGAACGGGAACCGGAATCGCCGACAGGCGTTTGTCCGCTTCGCGGTCTGAGGAGACACCTGTTGTCCGTTCTCAGCCTGCTGGACGGTTAAGCTCCCGCTCCACCGCAGCCATCACTGCCTGAAATGGCACCTCCTCGATCGGAGACGGTTCGAAAGGCGACTCCGGAGAGACCTCGTGTGCCGTTACCACCGTGACCCGCTCTCCTGCCGGCGCCCAGACCAGAGGATCAGTGGGCCCGAAGATGACGATGGCGGGACAGCCGACTGCTGCGGCCAGGTGCGACACTCCTGAATCGTTGCCCAGATAGAGGCGGCTTCCAGCCAGCGCTCCAGCCAGATTCGCCAGATCGACACCGGTCAGGCAGGGCCCTGGGACTGCCAGGTTGTCATTGGGTCCCAGAATCCACTGTACGGGGAACCCATCACGCTCGAGCCGGGTTGCTACCTCTCTGAAGCGAGCCATGGGCCAGTTCTTGGCGGGACTGCCGCTGCCGGGATGGATGAGGACCCGTCTCGCCATGCCCCGGCTGGACAGATGTTCCGGGCAGCGACGAGCGAGAGACCGCAGTCTGGCAAACCGGTCCCTGGACCGGGACCCGGGGGGAAACAGCCGAAGGTGGTAGTCAATCACTGAGCAACGTTCTCTGGGAAACGGGTCCTGGTATACCAGATCCCGGCAGCCCGCATTCCTGAGATGGGCGACCAGCGGAGAACCTGAGGCGGCAAAGACGAGAGCCGAGCGGATCCCTCGAACAGGACTGTGTACGGGAACCCCTTCTTCGAGACTGCCCTGGTAGAGAGGGATCCAGCGCGCCTCGTCCACGTCCCACCAGCCGTCCACAAGTCCGGCAGCTTGTGCCAGGCGACCGTGGGCTGCGCGGCTCAAGAGGACGGTCCGGCCGGGCGGGACCAGGTTGCGGCGGCACTCCAGTGCCGGCCAGACCGTGATGAAGTCTCCGAGAGCGCCGGCGTGGTAGATCAAATCGTCGAAATTCATCGGTGGACGGCGGCTGGCTCAGAGAATCATGCGAATTGATGCAGATTCAACACCGGGTATTCAGCCGGTTCGCGCAGAAGCGGCACGCGGAGTTCCGCACCACCGGCATTGAGAGATACGCGGCTGGTCTGAAAAGCAAGCCTCGGGGATACATCCCAAACTGGTACGAGTGCCGAACTCGGCTCAGGGCCAAGGCCACAGGCCGGACAGGCGGGTGCTCCTGCGGGCGGTTTCGAACAACTGGCGGCGGCGGAAGTGGTCCCAGCTCACCACCTTCGCTGCACAAGGACTGGGTTGTTCGGCCTCCAAATCGACGGCGAAGTAGCGCCGCCACCGATTGATCACCTGGTCGTCCGTCTCTGAATCCGTGAGGTACGCCCCCCAGGCATAGCGCAGCAAGGCCATCTCAACCGGGCCAAGGGGCAGCCGCTCCCAGCGGCTGAGCTGGCGTTCCAATCGCCGGCGCGCATTCCCCAACCTCTCCTTTTCGAAAAAGCCGACAACGCTCTTCCAGTAGGTCACCTTGGCCTGATCCATTCGACTGTGGCCGAGCGTTTCCTGGCGGACACAGTAGTACTCCAGCAGAACCGAGATGTACTGGTCCTCGATGGGTGGTTCGCAGATTTCGTCCAGTGGTTTCTGTTGGCTCATCGTCACCCTGGCCCCTGTCGCGGCGGAAACACTATAGCCGAGAGGGGGGACGATCCCTGACACCCCATCCGCGCCGGAACCGCCCTTCTAAGGCCGAGGCCGCATCAGCCGTTTCAGAAGTTGAATCTGGCCGGCATGATACAGGTCATGGGCAGCGATTCCACGGATGAGACCGGCGGCAGTGAGTCCTTTGCCAACCGGCTTCTCCAGCACGTCGGGGGACAGTCCGGAAACAACCTGCCGCAGCTTGATGTGCTCCTGACGGAGAACCTCAGTATCTGCCCGCCACGCCTCCCCGGACAGGATCTCCGGACGGGTGAACCAGTTGCTGCCAGGAGTGATGCAAAAGGAGCCCCGTTTCTCCCCGGTCAACCGCCGGCGGACAGCGTACTTCCAGTATGCGGCGTGGAGGACGATCTCCCAGATGTTGTGGCGGCCGGCGGCCGGTCTCCAGGCCGCTTCCTCCGCAGTCAGCCGGCGTAAGGAACCCCTGAGGTTGGTCCCATGCCAGGACCTGCTGTCAAAAGCTTCGTCAAGCAAGGCCAAAACGGTGCGGTGAGTCGTGGATCCTGAATCGTTCATGAGCCTTTCCTGGATCCGCCCATCCTGATCGCAATCGCGACAGGAACTGCGGGCTCTGCGGGTAGCATATAGCAGACGCCGGAACACCATCGAATCCCTTGGCAGCTTCGTGCGTCCGGGAGTTACAACTATGGACAAGGCTCTGGACATCCATCTTTTTGACATCGGGGGGACACCCATTACATTGGCCACCGCCATCACTTTCGTCGCCATTCTGGCTGTGAGCGTGGTGCTCGCCAAGGTTGCGGAGAAACTCGTCGCGAGAGCTCTCCGCTTGCGCCGTGTCCCCGACGAAGGCTCGTTGGCGGTGGCCCGCCGGCTGGTCCACTACTCCGTCCTGCTCACGGGGTTTGCCGTGGGTCTGGATACGGTCGGGATCAACCTGAGCGCCCTGTTCGCCGCCGGTGCTCTGTTCGCTGTGGCTCTTGGCTTCGCCATGCAGAACATCGCGCAGAACTTCGTGGCGGGTGTGATCCTGCTGGTGGAACGAACCATCAAGCCTGGCGATGTGCTGGAGGTTGAGGGCAAGGTTGTGAAGGTCATAGTGATGGGAATTCGGGCGACCATCTGTCGGACTCTGGATGAAGAGGAGATCATCATCCCCAACTCTGTACTGGTCCAGACCACCGTCAAGAACTACACGCTTTCGGATCCGCTTTACCGGGTGCGCGCCTCGGTCGGAGTGGCTTACAGCTCGGATCTGAAACGGGTTCGCGAGGCCCTGGAAGCTGCTGCCAGAAGGTCGGCGAGTCGAGTGGCCGACCTGGAGCCGCGCATATTGCTCAAAGAGTTCGGCCCGTCTTCCGTGAACTTCGAGGTCTCGGTATGGATCGATGATCCGTGGCGATCGAGAAGCCGGCTCTCGGAACTGCAGGAACAGATCTGGTGGTCCCTCAAGGAGACGGGAATCGTGATCGCGTTCCCGCAGCTTGACCTCCATGTCGACGAACGGGTTCTCGATGCTCTGCGGCCGAAACTCCCCGCCGCGTGACACCCTCTTGGCCGGTCAAAAGATCGCTTTGGCCAACAGGATGAACGGAAACGCGAGGAGGCCGAGTACCAGCAGAACGGGAAGCACCACCAGCACGACCGGGATGGCTGCCGTCAGCAACGCCAACCCGATGGCAGCCAGTGGGAGACCGATCACCAGCCAGAAGAGCAGCTTGAGAATCCCTGCACCGATCTTGAGGGGCAGCAGAACCGCGAAAACCAGCAGTTTCAAGGCCAGAACCACAATTCCCACGGTCACCACCAGCCCGATCACAAACAGGAGTTCAAACATCGTCAGTATCCTCCACAACAACCGGGAATACGAAAACCCGGACTGCATTGTTCAGGGACGGGAACGGTGCTTCCGCCCGCAATGGAAAACAGTCGCCGATGCTGAATTCCCCCTCTCCGGCGGCGGGTTTGAACAATCCGATTCGAATTGGCTATGCTGGTCCGTCATGTGGCCGTGGGTTTCCGTAGTACTCGCCCTGTTTTCGGTGCAGTATCTGCGCGACCTCGAGGTCACTCCCTTGGCATTCGACGCTGCCCTGTTCCGCGAAGCGTTCAACCAGACCCAGGACCGCCCGAGACTGGTGCTCGTCATGTCGCCGACCTGAGGGCACTGTCTTCAGGCGGTGTCTGAAGTCCAGGAGATTCTGAGTCGTCATCCCCAGGTGCGTATCCAGGTGTTCGTACTGTGGGCACCCTACTTGCAGCAGGACAGCCGGCAGACCGCCCAGCGTGCTGCAGCCTACCTGGCGGATTCACGGGCGCGTCACTTCTGGGACCTGTGGCGTTTCGGAAGCCGGACCTATACCGACCAGCTTCCGGTGCCGCTTCAGGATGCCTGGGACATGATGGCTTTCTACAAGCCGCACCTGAGCTGGAGAGAAGACCCTCCTCCCCCCACTTTCTGGATGCAAAACCGGGGGCTATCGGTGGGGACTCCATACAGCAAGCAGGCTCTCGAGGCAGAGCTCCGGCGTTGGTTCTGAGCGTGTTGGCCGCAGACGGTGCGGGCCGGCCGTGAGATCTGTGGCGCAGGCAGTTGCCGTCGCTGAATGCCTGGGTCTGGCTCACAGTGTTCCGGGCGGTTCGTCTCAGTTTGAGTAAATGCGGTAGCGCATTTTCGGACAAACCGGCCGGAGGTTGGGCTCCTGAGCTGATTAAGTTCACTGGTCCGCAGCATCCGGCGTTCAAGGGCGAACGGAACGAAAGAATCTGACCATCGGCTCCAGCTTGGCGGGATCACGACGCAGGCCGGACCAGGCAAAGACGATGACTCCAGTAGCGGGAAGCCGACTGCCGTGATCCAGAACCATGGGTATCTGCTCAACCGGGACTGGCTGACCCCAGTCCGAGAGCTGGACAATGGGCCAGAGCTGCTTTTTCGCCGAACCGTCGAGGCCAAGATGTTCCCCCAGCCATATCACTTGCCGGGAAATCCACTCCGGCTCTTGGCTGTGACCGAAGCGGGCATGGTAGGGCATCGGGCTGAAGATATCGACGTAACGCGCCTGTGAGCGGAGGTCGATCGCCAGCTTGTGAAGTCTGGCGCCGTCATAGTCGGTGTCGCTCCAGGGGTTATGGAACGTACCCAGGAGAGTTCCTGGACGGTGCCTATCCAGGAGTTCCCGGTACTCTCTCACCCAATCCGTCAGAACTTGGCACCGCCAATGGGTCCACTGTTCCCGGAGTCCCGAAAGCAGCAACCGAGCCCGCTCTGCCACTGGCCCCGCCGGCAGGCGCAGTCCCGCCTCCTGCTGGAACCGTTCCAGACAGCGGACGCAGAAGCAGGTGTCGGGAAGGTTGGGCTCCGCCTGCTCCCACGAGGCATGGCTATGATGGTAATCAAGCCAGACTCCATCGATCGCATACCGAGTGATCAAGTCCCGAAAAGCTTCCATCCGATGGCGACGATATCCCTCATGGGTGGGGCATACTCCCTGCCAGCCATCAGGTGGGGGTGAGACCTTGCCGTCCGGGCCGATGGGAGCTACATCGGGATGGGTCTTGACATAGTGAGCCTCGTGGAGGCTGCTGAACTCCGCGTAGACGCGGACCCCCTGTTTCCTCAGCCAGGAAAGGCTCTCGTCGTTGAATGACCCAGAACCCAGGAAAACGGCGTTGATCCCAGCCGCGCCCAGGCTTCCGTAGGTCTGGACGAGTTCTCGGGGAACCCCGCCGTAAATAGCCCGGATCTGAAGATGGGGACGCTCCAGTCTGTCGGGTTCAGGTTCCCGCAGTTTCCCCTGTCCCCAAACTGCGGCAACGACGAACGGGACGAGCAGCGCGGCTGACCGTCCCGAGGCGCGTTTCCCCGACGACGACTCATGCTCCCGCAACCTGACCCTCCCGGTCCCGAAGAGCCTTGATCAAAGCGGGCACTACCACGGCGACATCGCCCACAATCCCGTACCTGGCCACGTTGAAGATGGGTGCGTAGGGGTCGGAATTCACCGCCACGATGCATCCTGAGTTGCGGATTCCCACCACATGCTGGATTGCCCCCGAGATGCCCAGAGCCAGGTAAAGCTTGGGGGCGACCGTCTGGCCCGAGCTCCCGATCTGCCGGTCCCGCTCCAACCACTCGTTGTCAACCACCGGACGGCTGGCCCCGATCTCGGCCCCCAGCAGGTCAGCCAACTCCCGGACCAAGGCCAGATTCTCCTGGCTGCGGATTCCACGGCCAACGCCAATAATGACTTCAGCTTTGGCCAGATCGACTTTGCGCCGGTAAGCCTCGACCCGTTCACGAAGGGCCCACCGGCTCAGGCCGTCCGGCAACTGGGGACGATGAATTCTTACGCGCGTTGTCCCGGATTCCAACCGGTCCGCCGGGAATGCCCCCGCCTGGAACGTGACCAGCCACGGATGCTTCCCCCGGAGCCTGAGGTCGGCGTTGAGCTTGTTACGGAACACCTGGCGGGTAAACAGCAGGCCGGCGGCATCGATACGACAGGCAATACAGTCGGTGGCCAGCGGCACCCCGAGCCGGGCCGCCAGCCGCGGCGTCAGGTCCATGTTCTGGTAGCTGTGGGGAAAGAGCACGAGTTCAGGGGCTGTCTCCCCGATCAGCCTCGAGAGCGCCTCGACGAAAGGCTCGGGCGTGTAGTGGGCAAGGGCGGGGTCGATGAGGGCGATGGCTTGGTCGGCCCCCAATCCCGTCAGTGAGGCAGTGCGGCTCTCATCGGCTCCGGCTATGGCGGCCGTCAGCGCGGCCCCCCCTTCTCGTGCCAACGACTGGGCCAACGCCAGCACCTCGAAAGAGAGGGGGGTGATGCCGTAATCCGAAACGTCCAGCATCACCAGAACTCGGTTCAACATGGAATTCTCATCCTCGGGGCAGGCGGGGGCTCAGAGCACCCGAATCTCCTTGCGCAACCTCTCGATCAGCACACCCACCGCTGTTTCCGGATCACCCGGGATGATTTCCGCCCGCCGTTCGGACACTGGTTCGTAGAGACGTTCCAGTTCAATCGCCGGGAACGAAGCCGGATCCAGGGCCAACGCGTCGAGAGGGATCCGCCGCAGGGGTTTCTGGCGGGCCTGCATAATGCCTTTGAGCGAAGCGTAACGGACTGGCGACGTGCCTGCCTGAACCGTCAGGACGGCCGGTAACGGAAGCTCGACGCGCTGAAACCAGCCGCTCTCCATCTCGCGCAGGACCGCCGCCTTTCCAGCCGCCTCGTCCACCTGGATCTCCATGACCAGAGTGGCATGTGGAACTCCCAACAGTTCAGCCAGCATCACTCCGGTCTGGCCGCAACCGAGATCGTCGGACTGGGTCCCGGTCAGAATCAGGTCGAAACCCTCGGGAGCGACCCCCTGTGCCAACGCCGACGCCAGGATTGACGGACTGGACAACAGCCGCCCCGGGTCATCGATCTGAAGGCCGCGGTCCGCGCCCATGGCCAAGGCCTTACGAACCGCCTTCTCTGCCTGGGGGGAACCGGCCGTTACGACGGTAACCTCGCAGCCGAGGCGGTCCTTCAGCTTGAGGGCCTCTTCCAGTGCGTACTCATCGCACTCACTGATCTCGAAGGTTACCTGAGACTCGTCGATCCAGCGTTGCTGAGGGGTGATGCGGTACCGGGAATCGCGTCCCGGCACCGCTTTCAGGCATACCGCAATCTTCATGGGATGAGGTCCGGAAGCCTTCAGAACTTGAAGAGGTCCTCGAACGCCTTCCTGGGGTCATCGGGGGTGCCGGCGCGACTCGAGGTAACGATTTTTTCCACTGTCGACCGGATTTCGAAGAACTCGCAGTCGGCACGGCGATCTTTCGGGCTGATCCGTTCCTTGATCGGTTGCTCGCATTCGAACCGGCTGGTCGGGTTAAAGAAGACGCAGTTCCGGCAGGAGTGCAGGTCGGCCTGGCACTGCGGGCATTGGGTATCCAGTCGTATCTGGTCGAAACCGGCCGGCAAACGGGTGCCACAAAGGGCGCAGCGGATCACCCGTCCCATCCCCGGCATCTTGGGTGACCGCGGGCCGTCACGGACTCCTCGCGGCCGTTCTTGCGGGCGGCTCGAAGTGGGCTCCGCAGAACCCTGATCCTGGTATCCCGGCTGGCGGTACTTCCGGCTCATAAAGCCTCCGTCAACTCATCCCCCTCTGCCGGTTCAGTACTCCCGGTCGGTGATGACACCCGGCTGGGGCACCGGATATCTGCCGTCGGGACCCGGCTGTAACGGAGCCGGGGAGTTCTCGCTCATCTGATCCAGGCCCGGGGCGAACTCGTGGGTACTGTTGAGGATCTGCTCATAGGTCACCATCTGTCCGGTGTGCACGGCCATCCGGCCCATCGAGGTCACCAGACTCGCTTCCACGCCCCGCTTCACCTCATTGTACGGCTGATCCTTCCGGATGGCGTCGATGAGGTGAACCCACTCCAAGCGGTAAGGATTTGGTTCCGGCTCAGGAAACCGCCACACCAGGTCAGCTTCATTGCGGATATCCTGGCCCTTGAAGATTGCGCATCTCGCCGGAGTGTGAGCATTGGTGGAGATGGCGGCAGAACCCTTGGTGCCATGGGCGTAGCTGGCGAACTCGTTGTAACAGTTGTCGATACAACGGCCCCACAAGTGCAGGGTGGAATCATCCGGGAAAATGTATTCGACTGTGTAGCTGTCGAAATTCTGGTCGACAGAGTTCCCCCGCTGGTGACGGCCGCCCGAACCATGTGCTTTCACCGGCCAGGCTCCCTTCATCCAGCAGCATTCGTCGATGTTGTGGATGTAGAAATCGCTGTAGGCCCCACCGCTCGCCCACAGGAAGCTGTGAAAGCGCTCCACCTGATAAAGCAGATCACTAACCCCCTTGGGCTTGGGACCGGAGGCGAAATAGCCGACCGGGCCGTGCATCCGGTAAGCGCGAAGGTTCTCGATTTCGCCGATGGCACCGTCGCGGATCCGGTCCAACAGCTCGCCGCGGGCGACGCAGTGACGGCACATCAAGCCGACACCGACCTTGAGATTTTTGGCTTCGGATATTTCCGCCAACTGGAGCATCCGGCGGGAGGTGGGGCCATCCACGGTGACCGGCTTCTCCATGAAAACATTAACTCCCCGATCGATGGCGTACTGGAAATGCACCCACCGGAAAGCGGGTGGTGATGCCATGATCACGACATCGCCCGGCCGAAGACAGTCGATCGCCTTCTTGTAAGCGTCGAAGCCCACGAACTTCCTGTCCTCCGGAACGTCGATCTGGGACGCATCGAAATCCACCGGCTGAGGTTGCTGGCCTGGCTGAGGGGGTTCATGCAGAGCCTTCAGGGCTCGAAAGCTGTCAGCCAGCCGCCGGGGGAAGACGTCCGCCATCGCCACCAGCTTGATCGGACCGTTCTTGACCGATAAAGCATCGACGACCGCCCCGGTGCCGCGGCCTCCACACCCGACCAGGGCGATGCTGATGGTGTTGTTCTCAGCGGCAAACGCCCGCGGCATGATCCCGGCTGCAAGGGTCGTGATCGATGCCGGTTTGGCGGTTTCCTTCAAGAAATCACGACGAGACTTTCCCTGACTTTGGCTCATTCTTCTCTCCTCAACGCTGGCGCTTGAGTGCTACGTGCGGGCAGTCCCGAGGCCACCGTCCACCAGCCCTCCGAAGGCCTCCCCCGGACCGATCGTCCTGACCCCGGCATTATAGTCACCGAGATCGGCAGAAGGGAACAGTCGGGTGGTCGGTTCAGGCGGATGTCACGCGGATCATACGGATCACATCACACGGATCTCACCCGGCGCCGGGAGGACTGGCCGGGATCCCGCTCAAGTCACGGGTTGACCTTCAACATCGCGTGCAGCGAAGCCCTGGAGTCGCCACCCACCCACACGTCGAACTCGACCGGTTCCTGGATCCAGGACCGCCGGTTTGTGCTCCAGTAAGCCAACTGGTCGGGCGCGAGGGTCAAGGTTACCGTCTGTTTCTCTCCAGCCTTCAGCGTCAGGCGCCGGAATCCCTTGAGTTCTCTCATCGGACGGGAATCGCTGCCGTAGCGTTGGTGGATGTACACTTGAACGACCTCGTCGCCTTCCCGTCCGCCCGTGTTTTCGAGATCCACCGAGACGTCCACCGATTCGCCAACCCCAATCTCAGTTCTCGAAAGGCGCAGGTTGGAGTAGGAAAAGGAGGTGTAGCTGAGACCGAAGCCGAACGGAAACAGGGGAGTCGGCGGTCCGTCCCAATACCGGGAGCTGTACATCTGGGACGTCTCCGGCTGATGGGTCAGGTTGCGGGCATAGTACAGTGGGCTGTGGGCACCGCTGCGGGGGAACGTGGCTGGAAGTTTGCCGCCCGGATTGGCATTGCCAAACAGGACGTCGGCGACGGCGTTGCCCCCCTCGGTGCCGGGCTGCCAGGCTTCCAAGATTGCCGGCACGTGTTCCGCCGCCCAGTTCACACTGAGGGGACGTCCATTCATCAGAACCAGCACCACGGGTTTGCCCATCGCAGCCACAGCCTCCAGCAGCTCCTGCTGGCGTCCGGGCAGGTCAAGCGAGGCTCGGGAAGCTGCTTCTCCACTCATGTTGGCCGATTCCCCCAAGACCAGGACAGCGGCCTCGCACCGGCGTGCGATCTCAAGGGCTTCCGCCATCGCGGCATCGGCCTCCTCCGGAGTCTGGGCCGGCGGCCGCGGACCGGGCAACATGACCTCGAAAAACGAAGGGATCGTGCGCCGGATTGCCGGACCTGGCGCATATTCCACCCGGACCTGTGTACCGACCCGGTCCCGGATGCCCTCAAGGACCGTAACCGCGTCAGGTGTGTGACCGAAGACCATCCACGAGCCCTCCGTATCGGCCTTCGAGTCCGCCAATGGCCCGATTACCGCCAGCGACTTCAGGTCCTTACGAAGGGGCAGCAGGTTGCCTTCGTTACGCAGCAGCACCATCGAACGGACTGCCGCACGATACGCCTGGCGACGGTGATCAGGATCGTTGAGCACTGCCTCCAGCCGCGCTTCATCGGTGTAGGGACGGTCGAACAGCCCCAGCCTGAACTTGGCTGCCAGGACAGGGCGTACCGCCTCGTCGAGCTCTGACTCCTGCACGGCACCCTCCTGGACCAGGGCGGCCAGATGCCGGGCATAGGTATTGCTCGCCATGTCCATGTTCAGGCCCGACCTGAGGGCCCGCAAGGCGGCATCCTTTGCGTCCCGGGCATGACCTTGGATGACCAGGTTCCCTACGCCCATGGCGTCACTCACCACGAACCCGTTGAAGCCCCACTCTCTCCGGAGGATGTCACGCAAGAGGAACGAATTGGCGGTTGCGGGAACGTCGTTGAGGTCCATGTAGGCGCTCATGAAAGTGCCGACCCCGGCCTCCAGGGCCGCCCGGAAGGGGGGCAAGTAGACGTTGCGCAACAACCCCTCCGGCAGATAGACAGGGTCATAGTCGCGTCCGCCGTCCGCCGCCCCGTAACCGGCGAAGTGCTTGGCGCAGGCCAGCAACCGGTCGTCCCCCAGCGAGGCTCCCTGAAAGCCCCTGACCTGGGCAGCCGCCATGGCTGCCCCAAGAAACGGATCCTCCCCCGCCCCTTCCGCGATCCGACCCCATCGGGCGTCGCGGGCGATATCCAACATGGGAGCGAACGTCCAATGGATTCCGGCAGCCCTGGCCTCGCGCGCGGCAATCGCCTGTACTTTCTCGGCCAGCTCCGGATCCCAGGAGGCCGCCAAAGCCAGGGGAATCGGGAAAATGGTCCGGTAACCGTGAATCACGTCCAGTGCGAACAACACTGGGATCCCCAACCTCGACTCCTCGATGGCGATCCTCTGAAGCTCATTGAACTTCTTCGGGTCGTTGAGCCAGAGCACGGAGCCCGCTCCTCCCCGCCTGATCACTTCCTCAGGGCGGATGCCGGGAAACAACGCCCCCGGAATCTGGCAGAGCTGGCCCACCTTCTCCTGGAGGGTCATTTGCGCCAACAGCGCCTCCACCTTTTGGCCGATCCCACCGTCGGACCGATTCTGCGCCGTTTCGCCGAAGGCGAGAGCTCCGACGCCCATCCAGAGGATCAGCAACCGTGGCAACAACTCCTTCGAGACCCCGCCCGTCCGCCTGTGCATGTTCAATGCCTCCCGCCTGTATCAGCGCTTTTTCAGAGTGATCGAAACCTGACCGCCTTCACGCCAGTAAATGGTTTCCAGCCGGGGATCAGTGGTCACGGCGCGTTCGTAGTCGGGTGCCATGTTGATGTTGTCGGCCACAATCAGCCCGCCGGGGCGGACCAGTGGCAACAGCTTCTGCAGGTAGTCGATGTAGCCCGACTTGTCCGCGTCCAAAAACAGGATGTCGATGGGTTCCTTCAGCCCGACGACCTTCACATGGGCGTCCCCCAGTACGATCTCCACGTGTCCGTCCACCCCCGCCCGCCGGAAATGTTCTTGTGCCTGGGCCGCCCTGCCCGAGTCGATTTCAAAAGTGGTGAGCTTGCCACCCGTCCGGGACAGGGCAAGAGCAAACCAGAGCCCCGAGTATCCGGTTGAAGTTCCGATCTCCACCACGTGGCGGGCGCCGGTCGCCTCCGTAAGCAGCCTGAGCATCCTCCCGGTGCTCTCGCTGACGCTCAGATAAGTTTTCCCGGTGCGCCTCATCTCTGCCAGCACTCCCAGCACCTGTTCCTCCATCCTGGCCGGATCCGCCGCAGGCGACTGGGTAGAAGAACCAACGGCGGCGGCCGCCAGAGTACACCCCATACCCAACCCCATCCAGATCATCGAAACCGGAACCAACAGCCGTCCAAGCCGTCCAGGACGGCTTCCTGAACATGGAATCCCCATCATTTCCTCCTTCGGGGGCTCTTGCGGGTGAGGCGCATCCCCGGTTTTCACTTTATTACGCTTGCGGGTTGTCAAAGTAGCGGTGTGCGACATCGGTGGTAGAGGCGAAAGCTGTGGCGGTACACTTCATCTTGTCGGGTGGAGCATGGCAAGGGCAATCCTTCGTCGGTTCTGGACACGCCAGGTGCTGCGCTGGATTCTTCCGCTGCTTCCGGCGGCATGGATCGCCGAGCGGACGTCAGCTCGGGCCCGGCTCGGACCTGGGCCGAGGCCGGCCGCCGTGGATCCGGAATTTGAACCGCCATACCTCCGCCTGCACCGCACCGGAGAATTGCGCCGCCGCGGGCAGCAGCTTTGGGAGTACCTCGAAGAGTGCCGGCTTTGCCCGCGGGAGTGCGGTGCTCACCGACTGGCGGGGAAAAAAGGTGTTTGCCGCTCCGATGCCAGACTCACGGTCGCCGCCTACCACCCTCACTTTGGCGAGGAGCGGGGCCTGGTGGGTCGCGGGGGATCGGGAACGATCTTCTTCACCAACTGCAGCCTGCGGTGTGTATTCTGCATCAATTGGGAGATCAGCCAGGGCGGCTACGGCCGCCCGTGCGAAGTCGAGGACCTCGCCGAAATGATGCTGGATCTGCAGGCGAGGGGTTGTCACAACCTGAATATCGTAACCCCAACCCATTATTCCCCCCACTTGTTGCTGGCGCTGGACCTGGCCGCCGCCAAGGGCCTCCGGCTGCCTCTGGTTTACAACACGTTCGGCTGGGAGCGGCTGGAAATCCTCAAGCTGCTGGATCAGGTGGTGGATATCTACTTGCCGGACTTCAAGTATGCCTCAGGGGAGATGGCCGGCCGGTATTCTTCCGGGGCCGAGCACTACCCGGAAGTTACCCAGGCGGCCCTGCTGGAGATGCACCGCCAGGTCGGCGTCGCCTGCCCTGCGGCGGATGGGTTGATCTACCGCGGCCTGATGATCCGGCATCTTGTCCTGCCCAACGGGGTGAGCGGGTCGGCGGAGGTGTTCCGTTGGATCGCGCAACATCTCCCCCGAGATACTTATGTCAATGTCATGGCCCAGTACCGGCCTGCCTATCAGGCCCACCGTTTTCCGGAGCTTTCCCGGCGCCTGACGGCGGCGGAATTCCAGGAGGCGGTGGAAGCCGCGCGTTCAGCGGGCCTGACCAATCTGGACATCCAAGGCTGGGGCTAGCGGGCGGCTGTTATTCGTACCGGATATCGTCCAGGTAGAATTTGAGGCCATCCGGGTTCTGGCCGCTGGCGTGACTCCAGCGAACTCCGAAAAGGCCGGTAATCTGCTCCAGCTTCCGGTCCTTCAGCTCGAGTTCAAATCTCGTCCACTTAGTGGAAAGCTCGGTCAGTTCGGCAGGCTGGAGCAGCTCGGAGGCGGCCACGCCGCCAAGGTGGAAATGGACCTTCTCGCCCCCCTGTTCCCCCCGCGCCCAGAACGTCACCCTTTTAGCCTGGCGCAGGGTGACCGGCTGGCGGACGCCCGTTTCTCGCCGAGTCTGCCAGTAAACAGCCCCCCAGGCGTTGGCACCGGGGGTTGCGGCAATGCTGATGCACTGACCGTCAGGGTCGTTTGGCCGCGATATGGCGGTGCACTTGGCGTCGACTTGAATCCGGTCGGCATCCCCCCACAGGGTAAGCTGGAAATCGCCGGGCAGCGTGATCGGAACCTGAAGTTCCTTGCCGGCGCCCCCCGCCTGCGGGGCGCGTCCCCCGCCGTCTCCGGTGCAGGCCAACAAACCAGACACCATCACTCCTGCCAAGCTGATCCTGACTGACATTCTCCACCCTCCCTCTTTGCAGAGCCTTGCTTTGTAGAGCCTTGCCGCTGGTAAACCTTGAACGCCGACTCACCGCTGGCGGACAATCCACATTACGTCATTGGTGCCGTCAGGGTTCGCTTGGATCGCGCGGTTGGTCACCGGAAGGCAGGCGTGCCGATCCGCGGAATCGGTCCGCCGCCCCTTGGCGGACTAGCTTTGGTCCAGAACCTCACGAAGCTTCGCGGCCAACTCGGAAGGCTGAAAGGGCTTCTGGACGAACGGCGTACCCGAACCCAGGACGGCCTTGGCCAGGTCTTCCCGGTGCATATAACCGGAGATGAATACCACTTTCAGTCCCGGGCTGGTCTGCCGGAGATTGCTGGCCAACTCGACGCCGGTCTGACCCGGCATCATGACATCGGTCAGTAGGAGCGCAATCTCGTCCCGTTGCTTCTGGAAGATCGCCTGTGCTTCCGCGGGATTGCCTGCCGAGAGCACCCGGTAGCCCAGGCGTCCCAGTACACGCTCGATCAATGCCCGCACCGCCGGCTCATCCTCAACGAGGAGAATGGTTTCGTTGCCTCCACAAGGTTCGGCAGGGAAGGGAAGAGTGGAAGGGGCGGTTGCTACCAGTCGCGACGCCCGTGGGAATGACAGAGTGAAGGTCGATCCGTTCCCGGGAGAAGAGACGACGGAGATCTTGCCGCCGTGCTTGGTGACGATCCCATGAACCATGGCCAGACCGAGTCCGGTCCCGATGCCTGCGGCCTTGGTGGTGAAGAAGGGTTCGAAGATTCGTTCCATGGTCTCCTTGTCCATCCCGTGGCCGGTGTCGCTGACCGAGATGCAGACCGCAGGTTCGAGATGACCCCGCTGCCGGAAGGCCAGAGCCTCGGCCCCGGAGGTGCTCTCAAAAGTTCGAATGGTCAGTCTGCCCCCGGTCGGCATGGCGTCCCGGGCGTTGATGGCGAGGTTCAGCAGGACCTGCTGGAGCTGTCCCGGGTCCACCTGCACCGGAAACAGACTCTCGGCAGGTTCAAACACCAGTTCGATGTTTTCACCCAGCGTCCTTTGCAGCATCCGGACGTCTTCCCGGATGAGCTGGGTGACGTTGACCGAGACCAGCCGCTGGGACTGGGGACGGCTGAAGCTCAACAGGTGTCCGGTGAGATCCCGAGCTTTCTTGCCCAGGCCGAGGACTTCGCGCAGGTAGCCTGCCGCGGCCGAATCCTCCGCCAGCTCATGAAGGGCCAGTTCAGAGTAGCCCATGAGCCCCGTCAGAAGGTTATTGAAGTCATGCGCAACACCACCTGCCAGACGACCAAGAGCCTCCATCTTCTGAGACTGTCGATACTGTTCCTCGAGCCGTTTCTGCTCTGTGATGTCGGCAAGCACGTAAATGAAGTACTCGATCTCGCCACTGGCCTTTCGCAAAGCCGAAACGGTCTGAGTCACCCAGATGGTGGATCCATCCCTCCGAGCCAGCTCCTTCTCCCGGGAGAAGGTGGAAATGTGCCCTTCCAGCAGATCACACTGCCAGGCCTGTTCCTCATCGGATGTATCCGGGCTTGAAAGGTCCTGCAACCGATGCTGCAGCAGGTCTTCCCGGTCGTAACCGAGCATGGTGCACAGTTTCTGGTTGGCTGAGAGCAGCCGACCGTCGGCTGCCACATGCGCGATTCCCACAGCCGCCTGTTCGAAAGTGGCGCGGAACCGCCGCTCACTTTCCTGCAAGGCCCTCTCGGCCTCTTTGCGGGCGGTGATGTCGTGCATGATCCCCTGATATCCGATCGTTTCCCCCTGCCGGTTCCGCAGGATGGTGGAGGTCAGCAGGCAGTGAACGAGACGGCCATTGCGGCTGCGGAGTGTGACCTCAAAGTCCTTCACCGATCCGGACTGTTCGATCTCCGCCTGGAAACGCCTGCGCTCCGCCGGGTCGGCATAGAAAGAGTCGGAAGTCCGGCCTGCCAGATCCTCGCGGCTCGCCTCGAGCATGTCCAGGCCAACCTGGTTGATCTCGATAAAGTGTCCATCGCGGGTAACCGAGTAAACCCCGTCGCGGCTTTCGTGGAACAGCGCCCGGAAACGCTCCTCGCTCTCCCGCAACGCCAGATCGGCTCTCCGGATCTCACTGACATCGCTGACGTGGACCACCAGGTGATTGGGGTCCAGAGAGTAGGCAACCGCATTCAAGACGCGGTCATCCAGGAGGCGGGCGGATCCGAAATCCTCAAGCTGCACCGGTTTCTCTGTCTCCAAAGCCCGCCGTAACGACTCGCTGATCCGTTCCCGCCTGCCGGAAGGGAAAAGCTGGCTGAAAGCCATGTTGGCCAAATCATCCCGGGTGATCCCGAGCAGGCGCAGCGCGTGCGAATTCGCCTCCACGAGTCGGCCGTCCAGCGGGCCGCCGCGCTCGTCGGCGGTTGCCTCCACCAGGAGAAGTCCGGTTTCGACCCGATCAGCCGCCTTCCGCCAACGCTGGGCTGAAAGTAACGGGAGTTTGCTGCTGTTCTCCCCTCGTCTTCGGCGGGCTGCCAGGAGAGGCAGAGAGGCGGCCGTTACGGCGGCCACCAGTCGCGAAACCAGAAGCCCCTGTGAGGAAGTGCCCCAGAACGAGGCTTGCGGAACATCCTCGCCCAGCAGTGTCTCGATCAATCCTGGCGTCACCCAAGCGACAAAGCCCAACGACAGAGCGGCAAAAACGACCTTGGTCATCAGTTCAGCCCGCGCATCCGGATTTCGAAACCCGCACAATTACCATGGACCGGGACTGGGGGAAAGGAGTTTGTGACAGGCATCGCGGGTTTCTGGAGATGGGCCGAGGTGCTCGGGCCTTGAGGCTCCGGTGGCCGCCCTGGAAAGGAACCGCGGCACCCGCTGCGTCGGGAGCCTGTCCGGATGCGGTCTCCGTGCTATAATCCGCGCGGCTGAGCCGGCGTAGCTCAACCGGTAGAGCGGCGCATTCGTAATGCGTAGGTTGTAGGTTCAAGTCCTATCGCCGGCTCCAGGCAGCCGCGGGCAGGAATTCCCCGCGCCCCATGCCTGAGGACGTCGCCCGATGCAGGAAGGTTCCCATGGCAGAACGCCTGACCCGTCGTGAGGTGCTGGCAGCGGCAGCCGGGGCGGTTCCTCTGCAGGCGACTGTGAGGTCATCGTCGGGCGGTCGTCCCCTGCGGCTGGGCGGGCCGGTGTTTGTGTCAGCGGACGACCCCGCCGCCTATGCCGAAGCCCACCGGCGGTGGGGTTACCGGGCAGCGTACGGGCCGGAGATCCCATTGGCCGACCGCGAACGCATCGCGGCTGTGCGTAAGGAGTGTGCGGCCCGGGACGTGGTCATCGCCGAGGTCGGCGCCTGGGTCAACCTGCAGGATCCGGACCCAGACCGGCGCCGGGCGAACTTTGAACTGGTAGCCGAGCGTTTGGCGCTGGCGGAGGAGCTGGGAGCGCTGTGCTGCGTGGACATTGCCGGATCCTGGAATTCCGAAATCTGGTATGGTCCGCATCCTGGCAATTTCAGCCGCGAGTTTTTCGAGGCGGCGGTGGAGATCAGTCGCCGGCTTATCGATACGGTGCGCCCCATCCGGACCCGTTTCACGCTGGAGATGATGGGCTGGGCGATACCCGCCGGTCCGGACGACTATCTGGATCTCATCCGGGCGGTGGACCGGCCCGCCTTCGGCGTCCACCTGGATATCTGCAATCTCATCAACAGTCCTTATCGGATCTATGAGAACCGGCGTCTCATCGAGGAGTGTTTCGACCGGCTGGGACCCTGGATCGTTTCCTGCCACCTGAAGGATGTGGCATGGGTTCCCGGCATGCAGGTCCATTTTGCGGAGGTGGCTCCGGGGAGGGGAGTGGTGGACCACGCTACGTGGCTCAGACGCCTGAACGCCCTAGCCCAGGACGTGCCGGTGATGCTGGAGCACCTCCAGACGGCCGAAGAATACACCGAAGCGGGACAGTATCTCAGGCGCCTTGCAGGTGACTTGGGACTCTCGCTGGGCGGCTGAATCTCACCGGCCCTCCAGCCAGGCCCAGGCACCCGGCAACGCCGGGGCGCCTCACATTCCCGAAGGCCGCCCCAGCGGCCTGAGCCCTGGAGTTCTCCGTTGCCGGATCGCCGATCGTACCCGTCAGCCCAGCAGGGCGCACTCGCGCTCTGGACCTTTTCCTGAGGCCGCCCTTACAGGGCTCTCGGCTTGTGGAATGGTGCCTTCTCTGGCGTCTGCGCCCCGACGGTATCGCGATCCCTGCGCAACGGCTGCTCCCCGCCACCCACCTACGACCGCGGCAACGGTCAGGGGGACACCCGGTGCGTTGCTGAGGCGGTGGGCTCCCGGCCGGCCGAGGCGTACTGCTTCGCCGCCTGGTCCAGCAGCTCCAGAGCCGGCTGGAGTTCGGTGATCTCCATCAGCCGGGACCGCAGGACGCCGCCTCCCGGCATCCCCTTGAAGTAACCCCCGTACATCTTCCGCATCTCGAGCACGCCGCGCTTCTCGCCCAGCCACCGGCACTTGAGCTGGAGGTGCTCTGCGGCCGTCTGCAGTCGCTCCGTCCAGTCCACCGGCGGCGGCACGCCGCCGTGTTCCAGCAGGTGTCTGGCGTCGTGGAAGATCCACGGATTGCCGATCGCCCCCCGCCCGATCATGACCGCATCCACGCCGGTCTGCTCGAACATGTCACGCACCTTCTCCGGGGTTGTCGCGTCGCCGTTACCAATCAATGGAATGCGCAGTCTGGCCTCCTCTTTGATGCGGCGGAGCCATTCCCAGCGGGCCTGTCCCTTGTACATCTGGCTGCGCGTTCGGGCGTGAACCGCCAGAGCCTGGACACCACAGTTCTGGAGGAGCCGGGCCACCTCGATGATGCGGATCGATTCCTCGCACCAGCCCAGCCTGGTCTTGACGGTTACCGGGCGCGAGGTCCGCGACACCACGGCTTCGGCAAGGCGTTGCATCTTGGGAAGGTCCTTGAGGATGGCCGCGCCGGCGTCCTGACAGACCACCTTCTTGACCGGACAACCGAAGTTGAGGTCGATGATGTCGGGGCCGACGGCATCCACGATCTCGACCGCTTCGGTGATCTGGGCGAGATCCCCGCCGAAGATCTGGATGGCCACCGGCCGCTCTTCTTCCTGGAATTCCAGTTTCTTGACCGAATCCGCAGCTTCATGAACCAGACCGCCCGACGAGATGAACTCGGTGTAGACCAGGTCCGCCCCGTGCCGCTTGCACAGAATCCGGAAGGGAGGATCGCTGACGTCCTCCATGGGTGCCAGAAGCAGCGGGCGATCGCCCAGGTCGACAGGTCCAATCTTCACAGGGTCACACCGGGAAGCGGAATCACGCCTCCTGGAAGCTGCCGGCGCGGGCCTGGAGCAGCACCCGTGCAGCAGGCAGGATTCTCACCGAATCGATCTCCCGTAAGCGCCCCAGCAGCCGCTCCAGGTAGCCGGCGGAGATCGGGCCCCAGCCTTCATCATCCAGGCCGTGGAGGTTGTACACCATCCAACCCCGGGGAGATGACAGCAATCGTTCAACGGTTTCGTCGACGTGTTTTTCGGCGTTGTCCGGTCCCCAGCCACCGGTAGTGATTTTCACGGTGGAGGCGTTCGGGATCGGATTCAACATTCCACCGGCGGTCCGAAAAGCCATGACGACCGACGGCAGCCAGGCCTCCAGTTCGGGAGAAGACTGGTTGTAGGGAAAGTTGAACACCGATTTGCGGGGATCGAAGCCGCGGAGTTCCCGGGAGAAAACGTCCAGACAGCGACGGATCAGGTCCTTGGCTTCCTCCAACGGGAGGCTGGCCAGATGGGCGTGCTGGTAGCCATGGGGCATGACCTCATGTCCCCGATCGACCAGTTCGTTCCACACCCCGAAGTCTCCGAACTGGTCCTGCTTCATGTAGTCGTCGCGCACCAGATTGCCGGGCATGTGAGCCGAGGCGATGATATTGAAGCAGCCGCTCAGGCTGAACTTCTCGTAGATCTTTGCAATCCGCAGGAACGATTTCCTGAAGCCGTCGTCAAAGCTGAGGCTGACGATGTGAAGCCGGGTTTCGGTCTCCTGGGGCTGGAAAAACGCTGTTGTTGTCGCCGCACCTGCCGTTGCCAGAAACTCCCGTCTGAGCATGGAACCTCCTGAATCATCCGGACGGTGGATCCTCGGACGCTTTCCCCTGTCGCCGGATCCAGCCCCCCATTGTTCCAGTTTTCACCTGTTCGGGTCCACGGCCTCCGTCAACTTTGACGGCTCGTGCGTTCTATATAGCGGGGAGCTGATTAGACAGTACTCGGTTCCCGGAGGAGGAGGAGCATATGCGTGGGAAGCCAGGCGATCGCGGGCATGGACGAGTCCACGAACGAGGCCGAAGACACCACACCGGCATCACCCGCTGTCACCCCGTCCGCCAGCCAGGCGGTTTGAACGCGGCGGGCAAGGCGCTCCAACTGGTGGCGCTCAAAGAGGAGCTTCGCCGGCTGGAACAGCAGGCCCAGGCGGTTGAGGGGCCCGATCCGGAGTTGGAGCTGAGGATGGCCCATCTGCAGGACATCATCGCCTTCGAGTCCGTGGAAGTCGGACCCACTCTCTTTGAGGGCCTGCGGGAGCGTGGGCTGGCCCTCGATCCGCCCGAACTGCTGACGGATGCCCAATGCGCCGAGCGGTCCATCGAGATCACCAACGCGCTGGCTGAGGTGGGAGTCTTTCTGTTCGGCCATGACTTGATGGGACCTCGTGAGTTCTACTCCACTTTGTGGCACGAGACCCTCCACGAGGGCTGCTACCTGAAGCAGAGACGGTCTTCGGCATCCGTGGTCGTGATCGACGTTTCGCGCCGGGTTCCCCGGGAAGTGATGGCATCGTTCCTGGAATTCCTCCAGGGAAGGGACCCGTGCACTGAGCGGAGGACGGGCGAATCGGGCGGGCGACGCCGTGTAGGTGGCAGGAAGAGCATATAGTGGGTTCAGGTGGTTCTGTTCAAACTGACGGGCCCCAGGGGTGGGGTTTGACGGCTGGGAGATTCAGTGATGCGCCTGCAGAGGCTTTTCTTCGTCCTGTGCCTGACCGCGGCCGGACTGTTTCTTTCGGGATGTGCGACTCGGAGTATCAACCATGTCCTGGCGGACCCCAGCCGTTATGCCAACAGGGATGTCCGCATCCAGGGGAGCGTCACCGAGAGTTACTCGGTCCTGGGTACGGGCGCCTATCAGGTCGACGACGGCACCGGCCGGCTCTGGGTCTTCTCGAAAAAAGGGGTTCCCAGAAAAGGTGCCAGGGTCCAGGTCAAGGGGAAGATTCGGGAGGGGTTCAGTATGGGGGAGCTGGTGAAACTTCCCAAACAGCTTGAATCAGGCCTGGTCTTGATCGAATCCTCGCACAAGGCCAAGGACTGAAGGGCCGGCCGCACGGCGGGTTTTTTCGGATGGGATGTCGCGGAAAGTGATATGGGTCCTGGCTGGTATCTCTTTGGTTGGCCAGCTTTGTGCCACTCCCCCTGTCGACCGATATAGCCGCAGCAAGGGGCTGCTGTGGGGTTGGGGACACTCCTGGGTGCCGGGTTGGCCGGGCTGGGGCAAGACTGAATCCGACCTGGCCTTTGTGGCATTCCATCCCCAGATGGGCTGGTTCGTCACAGATCGCCTTGAACTGTATGGTGAGGCGACGCTGCTGGTTTACCACCAGCCCGAGCTGGAGGTCTCGGCCGGGTTGACCGCTTTCTGTGGTCGCTACCACTTCTGGAACGACCGGCCGTGGGTTCCCTACGGGACCCTGGGAGCGGGGCTGATCTGGACCTCGCTGGACGTCATCGAGATCGACCGGGCGTTCAATTTCCAGGTGGTCTGGGGCGCAGGAGTGCGCATCTCCCGCAGCCGGGGCCCGGGCTGGATCATCGAGTTCCGCAACCACCACATCTCCAACGCCGGGACCGCCGGCCGGAATCTGGGGATCAATGCGGCAGCCCTCCTGGCAGGGATCGAGTGGCTCCGGTAGCCCAGCCGGGGCCGGGGCCAGGAACCTCCGGCGATTGGGGAGTCGGTATTACAACGCTTGGAACCGGCCCGTTTTCCCCTTGAATGGTCTGGAGGATCATCCATGGGAGATCCCGGTGAGCTTACCCGGCAGCCGCGCGTGCCGGTTCGACGCCAGGCCCCGGCTGGAGCGCTCTGGCGGTCGGTCGACCGGACAGAGTTGTCCAGTGTGGATCCCGCCCTCACTTCTGGTACCAACGCCGATTGATTTCAATGAAGTGCAGCCACTTCTCCGGAACCTCATCCTCGGGGAAGATCGCCTCGACGGGACACTCGGGAACACACGCCCCGCAGTCGATGCACTCCTCGGGATGGATGTAAAGCTGGGTCTCCTGCTCGAATTCAGCTTCGTCCTTACGCGGGTGGATGCAGTCCACGGGACAGGCGTCCACGCATCCCGTGTCCTTGCATCCGATACAGGGCTCGGTGATCACGAAAGCCATATGCGGTCCTCGATGGGTTCATTCGGTGGCGCTGACAGGGTGCCAAGGGGACAGCTTAGGGGAACCGCCTGTGTGCGTTCTTTGTGCTGCGACAAAGACGGCAGGGACTTGCCGCCGCGATAGTGCTGCTGGTCACGGGACGGACCTGCCTTGCCCGACCGAGGTGAAGAATGAACCGATTCCCACTCCATCCCAGGCACCCCGAGCGGGTTTGTTGGGGCTGTGAACGCTTCTGCCCGGCGAACCAGATGGCGTGCGGTAATGGAACGGTTCGCACCATGCATCCGCTCGAACTGTTTGGCGAGGACTGGGTGGAATGGTCCCGGGAACGCGCTGCCGAGGGCGCCGAGTCCCGGCGGGGCGGGGAGACCGAAGTATAACGGACCCTCGTTCGCCACAGGCTCTCCGGAACCGCTGACGTGTTCCCGGAGCCCTTGCTCCATCAGCTCCCCGTGATGGGGCGGACTGTCCGCAAGCTTTGGTCTTCGGGTTGAGGTACGATCTCCCCCAACGTTCAGATCCACATTCAGCGGGGAGGATGAGGTGCACAGAAGACGGTTTATGCAGCTTACAGCGGCGTCCCTCACCGCCGCCGGTACCGCAGGCTATGGAGTCGAGACAGGGGAGAGGCGCCGCGTGGTGGTCATCGGAGGCGGGATCGGCGGTCTGTGTTGCGGCTACGAACTGATGCGGCGTGGGCACGAAGTGACGGTGCTCGAAGCCTCGGGGCGGATCGGCGGCCACGTCCGGACGTTGCACGATCCCTTTATGGACGGACTTTACGCTGATGGTGGCGCGGAACACATCACCCGGCCGGGGTACGAGCTGTTCTGGCAATACGCGCAGGAGTTTGGCCTGGAGATCTGCCGCTGCCTGCAGCGGGACGATGTCCGCCATTTCATGGGCGGAGTCTGGCGCAGCGAGGCGGAACTGGCCGATCCCGGCGTGCTTGAAAAATTTGGCTACAACGCCCGGGAGGTCCGGTTTTTGTCGCAGCATGACTGGAACGATCTGCCGTTGCTTTACTTTGAGCCCTACCTGTCGGAATTCGAGGATGAATACTCACCCTTCTCCTCGGGATTGGATCATTTGGATCAGCTTTCGATGCAGGAGTTCCTGGTCCGGGAGGGGGCGTCGCCGGCAGCTCTGGAACGCATGGGCGGTGGAGCCTCGGCCCTGCATGTGATCTGGCATGCCGCCATCCTGCGCCTGCGTGGGGTTCCCTTGGTGCCCAGGGAAGTCTTCCGGGTCACCGGCGGGAACCAGAAGATTTGCGATGCATTCGCGCAAAGGCTGGGGGACCGGATCTGGGTGGGCTGTCCGGTAACCGGCGTGGAGCAAGGAACCGACTCCATCCGGGTGGAGTACCTCCATTTCGGACGGGAGCGGAGAACGATCGAGGCCGACTACGCGGTATCGTGCATCAATCTTGGGCAACTGGCTGAACTATCGGTCAAACCGGATTGGCCTGCCCGCAAGCGGGCGGCGATCGAGACCCTCAACTACTATTCCCACACTCGGGTGGTGATCCAGTCGCGCACGAAGTTCTGGGAGCGGGACGGTTTCAGCCCCAACCTCTCCATCGGCGAGCCTGGGCTGTCGGCTGTCTGGCAAATGGCGGCGGAGGTCCCCACCTCGCGGGGCCTGTTGGAGGGAACAGCGCCGGGGCTGGCGACCGCCGAGGACGTTCTGGGGACCTTCCGCCGGGTCTACCCGGGACGGTGGGAGGACATCGAGATGGTGCATGTCCTGCGCTGGCCGGAGGAGCCGTGGTGTTCGAGTTGCGAGACCGTGTCCTGCCGGCCGGGGCAGCTCTCCACCATCTGGCCCGCCATCATCGAGCCGTGGGGACGGCTTCATTTCGCGGGCGCCTATGCCGACAACCTGAACTGGGGAATGGAAGCCGCCACCCGCTCCGCGAACCGGGTCGCCGGCCAGATCGCGGGACAGGGCGGATAGGGTTGCGCCCGACGCCGCTGTCGTCTGTGCCCTGTCCCGGCCCAGCACCTCCGGCCCTTTTTGGCGAAACAGGCTCCGACCGCCGTCCCTGGAACGAGGGCGGGAACCGGTCGTGCTTCGGCTCCGGCCGAAATGACCCAGCAGGTCGGGGAGTCCGGGCTTCGGTGCCGGGGCCGAGATGCCGCTGGCCCGGGTGAGCGGCGCTGTTCACTCTCCGGTCCATCCCCGTTCATTGGCTCAGGAAGGAGGAAGGGGTGGCCGCGGTGAAGGCCAGATTCGGCTTCGGCCCTTGAACGGAGGAACGGCGGGGTGTCGCGGAGAGCTGACGAAGGCCGCGGCGGCGATCAAGCCGGAGCGCCGGGATGCAGGAGGGGCCGGAGGGACCCGACGGGGTCCCTCCGTACAGGATCGGCAGGGTTGCCGATCTGTTTCAGAACTCGAACTTCAGACCTGCCTGGAAGATTCTGGCGGACCGGGCGCTGGTAACCCGCCCGAAGTTGCCGGCTCCCAGGTTGGTGGAGACGGCGGAGAAGTTCGCCCGGTTCAGGAAGTTGAAGGCCTCGAGCCGGAACTGCAGCCGAGCCCTTTCCCCCGCGAACCAGGGAATGCCGAAGTTCTTCATCAGCGAGAAGTCCCAACGCCTCAGATTGGGCCCGCGTACCAGGTTCCGGCCGGAATTTCCGAAGTGACCCCATTCGGGCTGGGCAAACGCCGCCGTGTTGAACCACTGTTCGATGGTTTCAGGGCCTTCCGCGCTGCCCACCACGTCCGGACGGGCCGCCAGACCGGTGTTGGCCAGAGCCATACCGATATTCCGCATGTTGCCGGACTGGAGCACGGCGATCCCCGCCAGCTCCCAACCTCCAAGGACAGCCTCTGCCGCGCCGCCCCGTCCCGAGAAGAACGGCAGATGGTAGATGTAGTTGAGAGTCAAGTTGTGAGTGACATCCCAGTCGGCCAGGGCGTAGTCCGCTTCCGGGCGATAGCTGTTCTGGGGCAGCGAGTCGAACTGGCTGAGGGTGTTGAGCGCTTTCGAAAACGTATAGGCGAGGCTGAACTTGAGGCCTTCGCTGAAACGCTTGTCGAAGCTCGCCTGGAACGAGTTGTAGTTGCCGCGGCCTGACGTCTCACGCTGAATGATATTGGCGTACCCGCGGTAAGGCCGGAAGTAGTGCGTGGAGAACTCTCCCCGGTTGATGGCGGGGTCGAAATCGAACTGGCCAACGGGCTGGGGCTGGTTCAGGTTCCGGCTGAAGGCCAGGCGTGAAGTGTGGCTGCCCACGTACGAGAACTCCAGAACGCTGTCGCGGAAAAGCAGATCGCTGGTATTGATCTGGACCCCGACGCTCCACTGGTGGACCTGCGGTGGATCGAAATCCTCCTCGAACCTCCCGACCTCGGGAGGAAAAAGCGGAGCCGCCGCCCCTGCTCCCGGATTTTCCATGGGCGGGTTGTTGACGGTGACGGTCCGGGCGAACGGGGGATAGGTGATGAAGTTGTACAGGATGTTGCCTTCCTCACGGTAGTAACCGATTCCGTAACCTCCCCTGAAGACCAGCCGGTCAAGACCCTGCGGATTCCACGAGAAGCCGATGCGCGGCGCAAAATCCGTCTTGCTGTTGTTGGTCATGTATTTGGACAGGCCTCCGGTTCCCGCCTGTACCAGGCCGTTCAGCAGGTCTCCAGTATCGGGAACGATGGCACCGCTGGTGGGAACCAGTTGGGGTGCCCGGCTCGCATCCCACTGGGACGGCACGAAGGAGGTCACTCCCAGGTTCTTCTCATAGAGGGCCGGGATGTAGAAGTGGCGCAGACCCAGATTCACGGTCAGGTCCCGACTGACGCGCCAGTCGTCCTGCACGAAGAATTCGGTCTGCCAGTAGCGGTACTGGCCGGTCCTCTGGATGTCCAATTCGGAATAGGCTGAAGGCAACCCCAATACGAAATCCGCCACGGCGTGGCCGGTAAACCGGCCGTTGAACGTGAACGCACCATGGGTCGCACCAAAAGCATCCTGGTCCTTCAACTGCCACTGGAAGAGACCGCCGAACTTGAGACTGTGATTGCCCCGCACGAGGGTCCACTTGTCGTCCCAGGTGTAAACGCTGTTGAAGTTCCGCCATGGCCAGCTTCCCAGGCTATAGCTTCCCCAGCCCTGTCCCAGAGTCACGTTGGGAATCCGGTTGGCGCGGTTTTCTGGAAAGAGCTCGGCGATGGCAAGGTTGCTGGGACGTTGATAGGGCCCGCTCAAGCCCAGAGCCAGGTCATTGCCGGCGAAACTGAAGTTGAATTCGTGAATCAGCGTGGGACTCAACACGTGCGTCAGTTTCGTGATCAGGTTGTCCCCCGGCGAACTGATGTCCGAGGAGATGTTCGGGAACGATGATCCGGTCCACAAAGTGGTGACCTGACGTTCATAGAAGGAGTCGTGGATGTAACGCACCATCACTTTCAGATCATCAGTGAAGTTGTGGTCCCAGCGGATGAGATCCTGGCGGAAATCCTGGGGAACTTTGGGAGCCAGATTGAAATTGAGGAACTCGCCAGTGGTCACGTTGGGCAGCGGGAACGCCAGATCCAGCAGAATCTTGGAATTGGGGTTCAGACGATCCGGCGGGATGATGTTGCCCGGAAAGGGCTGGCCGGTGACCGGATCGATGATGGGCGACGAGACCGCGCTGAAGTCTCCCTGGCGCATCGCCGCAGTCGGCGTGGCGGCGCGGACGACGGTCCCGGCCCGCCGCTTCTTCCACTCCTGGGACCAGAAGAAAAAGTCTTTGGTCTTGTCCTGATTGTAGTGCCCGGGGATAAAGATGGGGCCTCCCAGCGTATAGCCGAAGTTGTTCCAGATCAGAGGCTGCTTGGACTTCTTGCCATCGGGACCGATGGCGGCGAAGAAGTTGGCCGCATCCAGGGCATCGTTGCGATGGATTTCATAAACGCTGCCGTGAAACTCCCGCTCCCCGCTGCGGGTGATGGCCGCAACCACGGCCGCACCGGCGCTTCCGTACTCGGCGCTGTAGTTGCTGGTCATGATGCGGAATTCACCCACGGCTTCCATGGCCGGATAGTTCATGAGAGATGCCTGGTTGCCGACATCCGTGTTCCAGCCGCCGTCCACCGTCCAGTTGGAGTACTGTGCCCGGGTGCCGTTGATGAACAGCCCGCCGGTGCCGCCGGTGACTCCAACACCGACCTCGTCCGGCAACAGGTTGGCGACGCCGGGAACCAGGGTGGCCAACCCGACGAAATTCCGGCCCTGGATCGCCAGCTCCTTGATCTGTTCCGTCTCGATCGCCCGGCTGACTTCACCCGTGTCCAGCTGGATGAGCGGTGCACCCCCGGTGACCGTCACGGACTCAGTCACCTCACCGACCTCCATGACGATGTCGACCCGGACCTGGCTGCCCGCGTCGACCCGGATGTCTTTCCGCTCGTAGCGCTTGAAGCCTGGAAGTTCCGCACTCAGCTCGTAGGTGCCTACTGCCAGGGCGGTAGCGAAGTAGCGCCCCTCCTCGTTGGTAACCGTTGTCCGCCGTGTGCCCCGTTCCACGTGGATCAGGGTCAGCTCCACGCCTGGCAGGACGGCCCCAGTTGAGTCCTGAATCCGCCCGGAGATGGTCCCTTCCAGGATCTGGGCCTGACAGAGGCCACCTCCGAAAAGGAGAAGACACACCATCAACCATGCTCTTGGCTGCATCTGTTTGCCCTCCTCAAGAAACATGTCCCTGACGGGACTGCCCGTTAATGACCCCACGAGTCGGGATCCGACTGAAGGGTTCTCGTAAGGCCCGGTCAATTGCCTCGCAGGTCCGCCGCTCCCCAACCCCTACCCGCCGAGAAGCGCTCCGAAGTCCACATGCGTCCAATTGAGACCTCAATGAAAAGAATTCCAGCACGGGCTTCCTGGGGCTGGAAAAGACGAGCGCAACCTTGCTCTCTCGAGAACTTCGCCGATTCCCGCACACTGTGGCCCTCTACCTGAATACGATAAGCCAATGCTTTTCGTCGTGTCAAGAAATTAATTAGAATAGCAGCGCCCTCCGGAACTGGAGTCCGGCGCCTGGGTCGAGGCTGCAATCCTGTCCGTTGCACCTTACGGCCTGATTGGTTTAATCTGCCTGCCGAGCCCAATTCCGTGGGAGGGCCGAGAGCGAGATGGCCAAGGGGGGGAAAACAGTGCCGTCGAGGGGAGGCTCACGAAGGAGTGGGCAGAAGCCGTCTCCTGCGAACCGGGCCACCATGACCCGGGCCAACCTGTCAAGCCTGCTGCGGCGGATCCGTGAGGCTGCACCCATCTCCCGTACGGAGCTGGCCGCGGCCACCGGACTCAACAAGGCTACGATCTCCAGGCTGGTTGAGCATCTGATCCGCCTGGGACTGGTCCATGAGACCGGTGAGCAGCTCTCCAACGGCAGGGGGCGGCGCGCGGTGCTGCTGGAAATCAATCCCCAGGCCGGCTTCATCGTCTCCGCAGAGATCGGGGTCGACTTCCTTCTGGTGGTATGCAGCGATTTCAGTGCCCGGCTTGTATGGCGTCGCCTTGAAGCCTCCCCGGGGGAGAAGAACCCGCTGGAGACTCTCAATCGCTGTTCACAATTGTTGCGGAAGGCAATTAAATTTGGCGAAGCTCACTTGGGCCGTCTCTTTGGAATTGCCGTGGGAGTGCCCGGCCTGGTGAATGCGGCGGACGGAACCCTCTTTTTTGCCCCCAACCTCGGTTGGCGCGATGTTCCCTTGGGCGGGATCCTCCGCGAACAGTTTGACGCCCCGGTCTTTGTGGACAACGAGGCCAACCTGGCCGCGTTGGGCGAGTACTACTTTGGCGCCGCTCGAGGATATAACGACATTCTCTACATCAGTGCGGGAGTGGGCGTCGGGGGCGGTCTGGTCCATAACGGGAGACTGGTGACAGGGACTTCCGGTGTCGGCGGAGAGTTCGGCCACATGACCATGGATCCCGACGGCCTGCCCTGCAAGTGCGGCAACCAGGGGTGTTGGGAGACGCAGGCCAGCCAGGCGGCGCTGTTTCGCCGGATCCAGGAACTGGAGGCAAGCGGTGCCCCGACCATCCTTCGGAGAATGACCGGCGGTGACTGGAGTCGCCTGACGGTGGAAATGGTGATCGAGGCAGCCGAGGCCGGCGACGTTGTCTCCGCCGAAGCCTTCCGCAACATCGGTGTCGCGTTGGGTGTCGGCATCGCCTCCCTCATCAACGCCTTCAATCCTGATCTGGTGGTCTTCGGCGGCTCCCTGAGCGCCGCTGGTCCGCTGATCTTCCCGACGGTCAAGCAGGAGGTGGAACGCCGGGCCCTGGCGTGGAACAGCAGCGCAGCGCTTCTCGCGTACGCCAGAAACGGGAGCGACAACTGCGTTCTGGGTGGTGTGGCTCGGGTCTGCGACTGGGTGGTCCATCACCCGGTTCGGGCCGTGCACAGTGCCAGCGTCGCGAAGCCCCAGCGTCCCTCCGCGGTTGGCTGAACACTCGGGAGGGGCCGGAGCGCGTTCCGCGGCGCGAGGGAAGCCTCGATGATTGGCGGCGTAGCCCGCATCTTCCGAACGGGCCTTCAGCGCCTGGGTGGCTGGGGTTGGGCCGTCTGCGGCGTTTGGCCGACGATATCGGGCCGTTGTTCGTTCAGAAGTCGCCGGCCCTCCTCCAGCAGCCGCGCGGCTTCTTCGCGGTTGCCCCGCGCGGCCAGAAGCCGGCCCAGCAGGATATAGGCTTGGGCCTCCGCTCCTCCTGACGAGATCGACCGGCGCAGCCAGTCCTCCGCTGCCTGCTCATCACCCAGCTTCAGATACACCCGGCCCAGATGGAGTGCCACCATCGGCTGGCCGGGATCGAGCCGCGCTGCCTCCTGATACTCCCGCAGGGCTTCCGGGAACCGTTCCTGGTGTTCCAGCACGGCCCCGAGGTAGAAATGCGACGGGGCATGAAAAGGGTTCACCTTCAGTTCCGCCAAAAACTCTTCCTCGGCCTCCTTGGCCAGGCCCATGCGCCAGTAAATCCGTCCGCGGTAGAACCGGGCCAAACGGAGATCGGGTTTTTCGGTCAGGGCCCGGGCCAGTTCTGCGAGGGCCTTGTCGTACGGTCCTTCCGCTTCCAAAGCCTCCCCCAGCAACAGCCGCCGCTCAGGCCGGTCCATGCGAAAAACCTCTTCCAGGATCGCCTCGGCTTCGGTTTGTCGTCCCAGGTTGGCGTAGGCTGCGGCGAGCGAGTAAAGAACACCGAGATCCTGGGAGAGATCACGACGGGCTTTCTCCAGATGCCGGACCGCCGGCTCGAACTTCTTGCCGCCCAGCAACGCCACCCCAAGCAGATACTCGGCCGCTGCGTCTGCTGGAGCCCGCTCCAGATAGCGGGTCAGGTGTGACGCCGCATCGTCGAACCGGGAACTCTGCAGGTAGGCCAAGCCCAGGTTCTTGTGGATCTGCCATACCTCAGGAACCAAGGCCAGGGCCCGCTCGTAACAGCCGGCTGCCTCCACATATCGAGCCTGACGCAGGAGAACCGAACCCAGGTTGTTCCAGGAGGGCGCATGGCCTGAGTCGAGCTCCAGGGCCGCCCGGTACTCGGCCTCCGCTTCACGCCATTGTCCGGCCTGTTGCAGTTCCACACCCCGGCTGTAATGGCGAGCCAGCTCCGGCGAAGCCGTCTGGCTGAGCCACAGGCACAAAACCAGCCACGTCACGCTATCACCCGTCGATCCGGAAATCGACACCCGACACTTTCAGGGAGTCCCGGATTCGGTCCTCCACCTGCACTTCCAGGCGGTAGGACCCAGGCAAAAGCCGGGAAGCCGGGATTCTGCCAAGCATGATCACCCTGTCGCCTGCCAGGTCCGCCTTGAACTGGGATACCTGCAGCAAGCTGTCCAGTCCATCCAGGACTCTCCCCTCCTTCAGCACCCAGACCTTGACGTCCAGCGCCGGTTGCGCAGTCGATTGATCCACCACAAACCCGTAGAGTTCGAGGTAGAAGCTGATGGCGCCGTCCTGCCGGAAGCTGCGGTCCGGAGCCGGAAAGACCCGGTACCGGCCGCCCAGCAACACTCCGCCCTCTTCTTCCTCCGAGGCGGCTTCAGTGATCCGCTGGGCAAGGAGCAAGTCGCTTACAGCCAGGGTAGGTTCCAGGGGGGGCACGGTGAGCGCCTGCTCCACAGTTCCCATCTTTCCGCTGTTGACGTCGCGGACCACCAGCGAGAGCTTGTAGCGGCCGGGTTCCAGGGAGAGGCTCTTGGTGAGCACGGATCTTCCCGAAATCGGATCTTCCTGCCGGCGTTCCCGGACCAGAGAGTCCTCAAACTCATAGACCGTGAGATTGCCGACGGTCGACACCATTCCGTACAGGTCGACCGTGGCCCGGATCGACGCCGTCCCTGCCGGCTGGAACGTCAGGTGTGCATCGGGCACGCTTACAGACACCAGGACCTGTCCCAGGTCTTTGCCCATTCGAAAATGGGTTTGCGCAAGTTCCAGCGGAATTGTGTCGTACTGGATGCGGGTAGTGACGACTCTCTTGAGGTCGTGGAACTTGATGGGAGGAGGCGCCTCCAGATCCCGGTGCAGCAGCAGGCGTTCCATGGGCATATCCCTCGACCTCGTGGTGTTCCCGCTCAGATTGTCGCTGGCCTCATCCACATCCCCCAACTGGCGGGTAATGATGCGCTCAGACTTGTCCCCTCCGCTGAGCTGTTCCGCCAGGGTATAGCCCAGAGGGAGGAACAGGAGCATGTCCTTTTCCTGTGCATCCCGCGCAAAACGGTACAGGTTGCCGCCCTGAGGATCGACGAACTCGATCTCCACTTGCGAGCCGATCCCCTCGATATGGTTGTATCGCCATACCTGGTAGGGATTGACCAAGGTGGTTCCCCCGCCCTCATGACCCGCGCGGACGTAGGTGGAACCGGCCGGATAGTCCTGGATATCGTCAGGAGGACCGAACTTGATGTACACCCTGCCCCGGTCTGTTTTCCAGCCGGGGATGCCGGCGGTAAAGTGCTCGTTGGCGTACTGGATGCGGCGGTAGTGCTCCTCCTTGAATTCGTTGATGGAGGGAGTCGAATCGCGGTCGCGGCGGCGCCAGAACTCTTCGATGAATCGGTCCCGCTCCGCGTCAGTCTGAAGCTTCAGGAAGACATCGC
The DNA here is from genome assembly GCA_964524795.1 of uncultured Acidobacteriota bacterium. Taxonomy (GTDB): domain Bacteria; phylum Acidobacteriota; class UBA6911; order RPQK01; family JAPXNP01; genus CAZGEH01. The sequence goes on along the minus strand of CAZGEH010000002.1, from coordinate 395,175 downwards.
GCTCTTCCTGAGTGATGATGTAGACGACATCCTCTTCGAGCCATTTGCGGTAGTAGTCCGCGGCCTCTTCCCGTTCCTGTACTCTCTGGGGGCCGACCGCCATGGACAGTACGACCAGGCAAGAGAGAACAACCGGCGTGACCCGGGCCAGATGCTTCCGCTCGTTCAACATCGAGCCTCCCTTATCCTCTCTCTCAAGGACAGGTCCCCGGAGGCCGCCGAGGCAGCCCCTTATCGAGCATACATCAGAACCTGGGGGAGGGTAGCGGCGGAAGTGCCGGACCCCCTTCGAGCTCCTGGCGTCGATGTCCGGCTTCCACGGTCCTCATTGGTTTACTTTGCCATCAACGATTGATATAGACAGATGTGCACCTTCAAGTCAGGGAGGACGGCGATGCGCAAACTCGTCAGGCGGGATTTCATGCAGTTGAGTGTATCAAGCGCGGTGGCGGGTCTTGTGGGAGGTCTGGTGCCAGCGTACGCCAGTTATGGAAGGACAACCCAGTCCGAGTCTTCCCGCGACCGGGTCTCCGTGGCAAGGCTTTACCTGGGTAAGCCGGATCCCCACTGGCCCACGCCCCTGCTGGATCTGGACTCCGAGATTCGCCGATATGAGGCTGAGTTCCAGCGGCAGGCCCAGCAGTTTGCAGACGTCGATTTCGCCGTGGACGGACTCTTCTCATCTCCCGACCAAGTCCATGCGGTCCGCGAACGCCTCGCGGATGTCGACGGCATTCTGGTGATCCAGCTTTCCATCGGGACCAGAGACGTGCTTGATGCCGTTCTTGCCGCCCAGAAGCCGACTCTGCTGTTTGCCGCTCCCTACTCCGGACATGAGTGGGCAGCTTACGGTGCGCTGGGGCGGGAGAACCCCCGGTTCGACTGCATTCTCAGCAGCGATTTCAGCCAGCTGGCGGTGGCTGTCCGCCCCTTCCGGGCCATTCACCGTCTCCGGACAGGCCGGATCCTGAATATCACCGCCCGCGATCTGCCGGCGGACTACGTTGCTGCAGTGGCGCGGCGTTTTGGAACCGAGATCCGGAAGATCGACCGGGAGCGGGTTCTGAGGATCTATGATTCGGTTCCGGAGGCGGCGGCAATGAAGGAAGCCCAGCGCTGGGTTGCCGAGGCGGAGGCGGTGGTCGAACCTTCCACGGAAGAAATCATCCGCTCCTGCCGGCTCGCACTGGCGCTGGAAGAACTTCTGCGGGAGGAGAGCGCTCAGGTGGTCTCCGTCGACTGCTACGGAACCATGTTCCGGCAATTGCCGGCCTACCCCTGCATCGGTTTCACCCGGCTGAACGATCGGGGGAGGGGGGGCATCTGCGAGTCCGACCTGCAGTGCGCGGTTACCCACCTGTTGATCCAGGGCCTGTGCGGCAAACCCGGTTTCATCAGTGACCCGACTCTGGATGAATCCTCCAATGCCGCCATCCTTGCGCATTGCCTGGGGTCCACCCGCATGGACGGACCCGCGGGGGAACGGCATCCCTATCGGTTGCGCTCCATCATGGAGCGTCAGGAGGGTGCTGTTCCCCAAGTCCGTATGCGGATCGGACAGAGGGTGACCCAGTTGATCCTGGTGGAGGCTGATGAGCTCCGTTACTTCACCGGTACCATCGTCGATGTTCCCGAGACGATTCGGGGCTGCCGGACCAAGATCACTGTCCAGGTGGACGGCAGCGTGGAACACTTGTGGCGTAATTGGACCGGGGGTCTGCACCGGCAGACCTGCTACGGCGACCTCACCGCCGACCTGAGACGCTTTTGCCGGTTCAAGGAGATTGAGCTGGTCAACGAGGCGTGAGCCAAGGCTGCTCGGCGGGGGTCACTGTCGGAGCGCTTCAGTCGAGCGGACACCACACGCGCCGAAACCCGAAGCCCTCGAAGTCACGAACGTTGGCAGTCGCGAAGTCGCGTACCCCGTGCTGCAGTAGGGACAACGCCAGCCGGGCGTCGAAGATCCGCCGCCGGCCGAACCTGGCTCCGGCGGCCAGACCCCACAGCGCTTCGTGAAGTCTGGAGCTGTCAGGAGGGAAGCCCTCGAGACGCCAACGCGGATGCCTCCGATATTTGTCGATGACGGCCACCGCGTCGCGACCGCTTAGCGGGTGTTCAACGACCACAGGATTGCGCAGCAGCGTGTACAACTCCACCAGGACCAGTTCCGAGATCACCACGTCGTCGCGGCGCCAAAGTTCCTCCACGAAGGCGGCCGCCTTTCGATGCCACGGCGCTGACGCATTGAATGCATAAAAGAGAAGGTTGGAGTCAAGTGAAACCATGGCGTCAACCCCCGACTGTATCTCCCTGAAGAGTCGGGGGTCGCGCGGCAAGCCGTACCCGACGGGAAGGCGGGACCTCCTTCAAGAGAGGGTGCCGCGGATCGGTCGGGTATTGCCGAAAGCAGCCCGTGATTCGCGCCATGCGATGGCCAATTCAAGTCTTCGCCCTGCCGGGGGCAGTACGGACCTGTGTTCTGGTCGTGCGTTCCTGATCGGCAAGTGCGGCTGCCCTGACACGCTGATGATCGAGCCCTCTCCAGCCCAGCGCACGGGGTTTGGGCGGACTCCCGGTGCCACCGCCATCCGGCAGGGCGGGGTAGACCCGAACGATCGCTTCCAGCCCCCGGCGCACCACTTCCGCGAAGGAGATTTCCCGCTCCCGGGCGATCCGCTTGGCCTCGCTGTAGAGGTGATCGGGAATCTGGATCTGTGTCTTGATCATGATGGCATTTTACCATCACTCCCCGGGGCGCCGCGGTTACCCGGAGGTCCGAACTCGGCTCCCGCAAACACCCACCAGGCGCATCAGTCTCGTGGCAGGGGAGCTGCCTGGCCGGTGGGGACAGGGGAAGCATAGACCTTCCCGCCGGTCGCCTTCAGGAAGAAGGCCTTGGCTTCCTGGATCAAGTCAGCATCGGTGAGCAGATCGATCCCTGTGGTTGCAACCAACTTGGCCGCTACCAGCGCCGCCCTGCGACCCGCGGATGTGCCGTGGCAGGCAGTGGTCGCCCACGAATGCCAGGGGATATCCGCGGCGGCGGTGGTGACCTCGAAAGCCGCTGTTGGCGCCAGATAGCTCACCTCGGCCACATCGGTGGATCCCCCCTCCAGCGCATCCACTCCTGGGGACAGCGGTTTGATCTCCGTATCAAAGCCCTTTGGCTCCAGGTCGAAGGAAGTCTGCAGGGCGCGTGCGAACTCCTGCTCTTCTTCGCTGAACTGCACCGGACCTACCAACTCCAGATTTTTCTGCATCGCCTCCTGCAGCGGACGATTCAGCAGGTACTCATGGACGGCCGTAATCAGACTGGTCTTGTGGCTCGTCTGGGTAGCCATCGCTGCCGCTTCGGCAATCTTGAGGAGCCAGCTATAGTGCTTTTCCACCTCGTCACGGTTGATATCCCGCACGTAGTACCAGACGCGGGCGTACTCGGGGACCACGTTGGGAGCCTCACCGCCGGCAGGGATCACATAGTGGATCCGGGCCGTGGGCTTGATGTGCTCCCGCATCAGGTTCACGGCGTGGTTCATGAGCTCCACCGCATCGAGGGCGCTGCGCCCGTTCCAGGGGTCCGACGAGCTGTGCGCCGCCTGCCCGAAAAACTCCACTTCGAAATTGTTCATTGCCCGACCGGGCTGGTTTCGCACCCGAGTCTCGGTACCCGGATGCCAGTCGATGACGGCGTCCAAACCATTGAAGAATCCTGCCTTTGCCATGTAGACCTTGCCGACGAGTGTTTCCTCGGCGGGCGTTCCAAAAAGCCTGATCGTACCCGGAAGACCGGCTTGGCCCACGACGCGGCTGAGGGCGATGGCGCCTCCGACACTGGCGGCGGCGAACAGGTTATGCCCGCAGCCATGGCCGGCGGTGACTCCGTCACTGCGCGGCTGCCGGCGGGGTACCGTGGCATTGCCCACCCCCGGCAGGGCGTCGAACTCGGCCAGTATCCCGATGACCGGAGCACCTTGGCCAAACTCAGCCACGAACGCGGTGTCCATCCCGGCCACCGAGGAGTTTACCCGGAAGCCCGCGGCCCGCAGTCTGTCAATGAGAAAAGCGGCGCTGCGACTCTCTTTCAAGGCGGTTTCGGAATAGGTCCAGAGGGTGGATGCGATTTCGTCGACGATGGGCTGTTGCGCTTCCACCTCGTGGATCGCCCTTCTCTTGAGAGCCTCCGGTTGGGCGCCTGCGGCTGAAAGGGTCCACAGAATCAAGATGATTCCCAAAGGGGAGAGCTTGACTCGTTCCAGTGTCATTTTCAGTTGTCCCCGCAAACAGCGAACCACGAATTTGCACCGGCGCTTGGCCGACTGTCCGCCCACCTCGGCGCCGCGAGGGAGCTGGGCGATTATGCAGCAGGGAGGGGTCGCGGGTATACCGGCAACCTTGGAAGCCCAAGCGGCTGGTTGACCCAGCGCGATTTCGGAACTAGCCTGGTCCCAGTCCATGCCGAGACGAATGGATGATCTTCAGGTTCGTCTGGAGACGTTCAGGTGGCTGCAGGAGCAGACGGAGCTGCGCGGAGAAGTGTTGCCCCGCACCCTCCTGCAGCAAGGCTTCGAGCTGGATGGGGTCAGGATTCCCCTGGTCAGCCCGCAGGGAATCTTCACACCGGCGGTGCTTGAGCTGCCGTTGACGATCACGACGGTCTGGGGTGGACCGTACAAGGACAGCTTCGATCGAGATGGGCTTCTGTCCTACAAGTACCGGGGGACCGATCCGCAGCACAGGGACAATGTGGGCCTGCGGCGTCTCATGTCGCTTCAGCGGCCACTGATCTATTTTCACGGGATCACCCCCGGGAGATACCTGGCGGCGTGGCCCGTCTACGTGGTCGGCGACCGGCCCGAGACCCTCACCTTCACCGTGGCTTTGGATGACCGCCGTCTTCCCGAGCCGATAGGGGAGGTCTCCCAACCCGAAGAAATCGCCGACTCGGGCGACTTGGGGCGGCGGGTCTACATCACCTCTACCTTCCGCCGAAGGCTCCACCAGGAGGCTTTTCGGGAGCGGGTCTTGCGTGCCTACCGCGAGCAATGCGCGCTGTGCCGGCTCCGCCACGTGGAGCTGTTGGATGCCGCCCACATTGTGCCGGATGCCGATCCGCTGGGTGAACCGGTGGTGGCCAACGGCCTGGCATTATGCAAGCTTCATCACGCTGCCTTCGACCGGCATTTCCTGGCGGTCAATCCGGACTACCGGGTTGAAGTTCGTGCGGACATCCTGGAAGAAGAGGATGGACCCATGCTGGAGCACGGGCTTCAGGGTCTCCACCTGACCCGGATCCACTGTCCGAGTGCAGCGAATCTACGCCCGGGACGGGAGTTCCTGGAACGCCGCTACGCCCTCTTCCAGCAGGCGGCGGCCCGACTGTAGGCTAGCCGTTGGGCCGACTGTCTACGAGGGCTTCGCCGGACCGTGGGGCGAGGCCAGATCACGTCCCCATAAGACGAATCCCAACGTCCCCAGCAGTCCAAACGCAGACGCCGAGAGAAAGTTCACCTGAGGGCCGGTTTGCCAGAGGAAAGCGCCTCCCAGAGCGCCGCCGAGATGATCGCTGCAGGCCCAGGTAGGCGAGAACTCTGGGAACCCGCAGACGATGGTCGCGGGAGGAGGTCATGGCCCTCAATTCTCGACGAAGTTCTCATTGAATGGAATCAGGATGAAGCTTCTGTAACATGGGTGTGCCCGGCGTCGTGAAGGATAGTCGAAACAGAAAGGTGAGGACCTCATGACAGCAGCTTTGGGGCTCAAACACGGTGTCGCGATTCTCATAGCCGTCCTGACCGCACTTCTGGCCATGGGCTTCGCCCAGCCACCGGCCGAAACGCAGCCACAAGTCAAATCTCCCGAGATTGCGGCCGATGGGAAGGTTACCTTCCGTATCTTGGCGCCGAAGGCTTCCGCCGTCCTGCTGGCAGGGAGCGACATCCCCGGTGTGGGAAGGGGCATCCCCATGCAGAAAGACGCCGAGGGAATCTGGGAGGTGACGTTGGGACCCATCGAGCCGGGTGCTTACCGGTATCACTTTCTGTTGGACGGGGTGCCTGTCATCGACCCGCGCAATCCGGAAACCAGCGAGTCCAATGAAAACTGCTGGAGTCTCTTCTATGTGCCCGGCGCCGAATTCATGGACACCCGGCAGGTGCCCCACGGAGCGGTCGCCGAAATCGTGTACTACTCCAGCTCGCTGGGAAGGTTCCGGCGGGCGCACGTTTACACACCGCCCGGATACGAGTCGGGTGACGGCCGATACCCGATCTTCTACCTCCTTCATGGCGCGTTTGACTCCGATGACGCCTGGACCACGGTCGGCCGGGCTGGTTTCATTCTGGACAACCTGATTGCCGCCGGGCGGGCCAAGCCCATGGTGGTGGTGATGCCGGACGGACATACCGGGCCGTTCCGGTTTGGCATGCCGCTGCCGATGGAGGAGTTTCTCCAGGATTTTCGGAACGATCTGCAGCCCCATGTGGAGCGGACTTATCGGGTGCTGACGGATCGCCAGCATCGCGCGATTGCGGGGCTTTCCATGGGCGGGGCCCATACACTCAACATTGCGATTCCGCACCTGGACAAGTTCGCCTACATCGGAGTGTTCAGTTCCGGTATCTTCGGGCTGGCAGGCACTCCCCCGGCTCCGCCCGGCCCCCGTTTCGAGGAAGTTCACCGGGCGGTCTTGACCAACCCCTCCCTGAAACAGGGACTGAAGCTGTTCTGGTTCGCCACGGGGGATCAGGATTTTCTGCTGCAAACTTCCCGCGCGACGGTGGAGTTGTTCAGGAACTACGGGTTCGATGTGGTTTACCGTGAAACCTCCGGAGGCCACACCTGGACCAACTGGCGGCTGTACCTGAACGAGTTTGCGCCGCAGCTTTTCCAATAGGTGCCGGCAAGTCCGGGCCAGGTGGGCCGAGTCCGATCCAGTGAAGTCGCCCGAGTGTGTCCGCTCTGTCCGTTTTCGGAGCGGTGCAGGAGGAAGGCGGCGCGCGCCTTTCAGGGCGAAGAGTCCTGGCCTTTCGGACGGGCGGTCAGCCTGGCTACCGCCTCGATGTGATAGGTCTGGGGGAACATGTCTACCGGTTGGACCAGATCCACCCTGTAGCCTGAGCTCAACAGCTTCAGGTCGCGGGCTTGGGTGGCCGGATTGCAGCTGCTGTAGACCAGAATCGGAGGATGCAACTTCAGCAGCCGCTTGACCACGTCGGGGTGCAGTCCGGCCCGCGGAGGGTCCAGGATGACCACATCGGGTCGGCCGAACTGGGCCAGGAAGGCCGGTTTCAAGGCTTCCGCGGCATCCGACTCGAGGAAGAGGCAGTTTTCGATCCCGTTCAACTGTGCATTCTCACGGGCCAGGCGAACGGCGCTGGCGAAGCTTTCCACGCCCACCACGCGACCCGCATCTGCGGCGACGGTGAGGGCGATACAGCCCACGCCACAATAGAGGTCGTAAACCAGAGCACCCGGACGGGGCTCAGCCAGACGCCGAATGACCTGGAACAGTTGCGCCGCCTGGAGGGAATTGGGCTGGAAGAAGGAGCATGCGTCCAGCTTGAAGCTCAGACCCCCCACTTGCTCCAGGATGTAGCCTGGCCCGTGCAGGATGATTCCTTCCAGACCCGCCGCCGAAGGAGAACGAGTTGGGTTCACGAGATTCACCAGGCTGGTCAGCCTTGGCTCCAGCTCCAGCAGTGCCTGTTTGAGTCGCTCGTTGGCCGTGGGCTCCTGGCGGGTGGTCACCAGTGCCACCAGCAGTTGGGATGTGGCCCGCGCTTCGCGAATGGTGAGATTCCGGAGATAGCCTTGGTGGCGGCGGCTGTCGTAGGCTTGCCATGCCTCCTGGAGTGCCAGCTCCCGGACCCGGTTCACGATCCGAACGCTGCGGAGGCTCTGCAGATGACACTCGTGAAGATCCAGGATCCGGTCGAATCGGCGCGGGATGTGAAGCCCCAGGGCGAACCGGTGGTCCAGCGGCTGCCCGCTTTCGATCTCCTGCGGGGATAACCAGCGCGGCCCGCAGGAGAACTCCATCTTGTTGCGGTAATAATAGACTTCCGGAGAGGGAAGGGTCGGTTCCACGGGCGGATTCACCAGCCCCGCCATCCGCTCCAGGAGGTCTTGGACCTGCGTGCGCTTGATGCGGAGCTGTTCCGCCATTTCGATATGCTGCAGGCGACACCCGCCGCACAGTCCAAAGTATGGGCACCTGGGCTGAACCCTTGCCGGGGAAGGGCGGAGGATTTCCTCGATGACGGCTTCGGCGTGCCGACGTCGAGCGCGGGTGACGCGTGCCTTCACCCGGTCGCCTGGCACCCCGTAATTCACGAACACCACGAGGCCGGCATGCCGGGCCACGGCGTTGCCTTCGTAAGCCGCAGAGTCGATCTCCAGCTCTACTACCTGACCCGGTTGCAGCATCGGGGAGATCCGATGATAGCAGACGGAAAACTGTGCTCCGGATTGCCGGGGAGGATGGTGTCGAGGGTTAGAATGGGGACGATCGTGCCGGCGGTCGCCCGGGAGCGACCCTGCCAAGGAGGCTGCCGGAAGCCCGTTTGACCCGGCGAAGGGATGTATGAAGAAGGTATCGAAGCAGTTCTGGGTATGGGTCTGTTGTGCCTCGGTGGCGGGGCTCACGTCGGCCAAATGGGAGGCGGTGCCGCCGCAGGGGCTGACCCTGCACAGGCGTAGTTCCACGGTGGGAATCCCCGGCCAGGAAGGCCAGTCGCAGACGAGCACCATGTACCTGGACGACCATAGCCTCCGCGAAGTGTTCCCTGACGGTACCGAACTGCTGATTCTCCATCAGGAGCGAAGGCTGGTGCGCGTCAACCACCGGGAGCGGAGCTACTCCGAACTGAGCTTTGAAGAGCTGCAGCAGCGTCTGGACCAGGTGTCGGAAGAGATCGACCACCGGGCCGCCGAAAACCCGGAGGCGATGAATGAGATCCGGGAGATGTTGGGACCCCGGGGGGACATCCGTCTGGAGAAAGAAGGTCCTGGAGAGCAGATTGCCGGTTACAACACCGAAATCTACCGTCTGACGATGCCACCGCTGAATTTGAGGATCTGGGCCGCGCCGGCGCTCCACGTACCCGCGGTTTATTATGACAGCCTGAAGATCCACGCCAAACCCAACCCGGTCTTCGATCTGGGGAGGATGTTCGAGGCCTTCAAGGAGATAGACGGCCTGAGCCTCAAGACCGAGGTGAAGATGAAGGTTATGGGAGTGGAGATCACTTCGACAGACGAGGTGACGAGTGTGGAGGTGGGTCCTGTCCCGGCCCCGGCGATCCCGTCCGACTATCAGCGGGTTGAGGTGGATTTCTAGGGAGCCGTCGAGGTGGGCGCCGCCTAGCCGACGGTCAGGACAATCTTGCCGAAGTTTCGGTTGGCTTCCATGTAGCAGTGGGCCTCAGGGGCCTCCGTCCAGGGGAATACCCGGTCGACGACAGGCACCAGATGTTCCTTCGCCAGCATTGGCAGGATCCGACGGCGAAAGCGCGCGACGAGGTCAAGCTTTTCGGCGAGGCTTCTGCGCCGCAGGTTGGTTCCCCTGAGAAGCAGCCGCTGCCTCAGCAGCAGGCCCAGATCCACCGGCGCACGGCTGCCGGCAGGGGTACCCACCACGATCATGCGGCCCCGTTCGGCAAGCACGTTCAGGTTGCCTTCCAGGTATTCGCCGCCCACCAGATCCAGAATGGCGTCGACTCCTCTACCGCCGGTTTGTGCAAGGACACGCTCCGTCCAGTCGGATGCCGACAGGAGGATGGGGTGGTCCAGACCCAGTTCTACACACCGGTCGAGCTTCGCCTGGGTTCGGCTCGTTCCCAGCGTCAGGGCTCCAGCCGCCCGCAACAACTGGATGGCGGCTGTCCCGACTCCACTGCCCGCGGCGTGCACCAGGACGGTCTCCCCCACTCCGACCTGGAGCTGGACGAACAGAGCGTCGAAGGCGGTCAGGAACGCTTCGGGGACGGCGGCGGCACGAACAAAGTCCAGCGACTCGGGGATGGGGAGAGTCAACCCGGCGTGGACCGAGACATACTCTGAGTACCCTGCGCCGGGCAGCAGGGCCATCACCCTCGTTCCCTCAGCCAAGGTTCGTGCTGCATCGGCGCGCTCCACCACGCCTGCACACTCCAGTCCAGGGATTCTGGGATCGGTCGGCGGAGGGGGCGGGTAGAATCCCCGGCGCTGCAGCAGATCTGCCCGGTTCAGCGCAGTGGCCCGGACCCGTATCAGCACTTCGTCACTGCCGGGTACCGGGTCGGGGACAGTTCCCAGCTTGAGGACGCCAGGGTCGCCCGGCTCGGTGATGATGACGGCTCGCATGCTGAAATCATAGAGGGTTGTTGGAACCCGACCCAACCTCCGTGTAAAGTGTGGGGTGCTGCTGGAAGCAGGCTGGTGAAATGGCTTGGCTCTCGCTTTTCCGGGGATCACCCGAGCGTCAGATTCAGAGGCTGCGCAAGAAGGTCAAAGAACCCCACGGCGACCCGTCGGTACGCCAGAACGCGGCGCAGAAGCTGTTCGAGATGGGTACACCGGAGGCGTTGAGTGCCCTTCTTGATCGCTTCACCATCAGTGTTTCTCCCTCGGTGCTTGACGAACAGGAGAAGGAACAGGTCTACAACTGGCTGGTAGAGATGGGCGAGCGGGCGGTACCCGCACTGGTGGAATTTCTCAAGCGCGAGCGGGCGGTACACTGGCCGGCGAAGGCCTTGCAGGCCATACTTGATCCTGAACGCCAGGCCCGGGAGTTTGCGGCGCTGCTGTCCTATCTCTGGGACCATCCGCCGGCAACGGCCATCCCGAAGGCCCAGCTCATCCGGGCTCTGGGAAATCTGTGGTCGGAGGAACTGGACCGGGCCGTGCGCCAGTTTCTCCAGGACGATGACGACGACGTCCGCCTGGCGGCGGTCCACTATCTGATGGATCGATCCGAAGAAGCTGGCCGTGACGACGTGATCCGTTGCTACCTGGACTCCGCAGACCGTCCGCGGATCCGCAACCAGATCCTGGAGTATTTCGTGGAGCGCGGCTGGAGCGTCCGGGGCCATCGGCCAGCGGTGGAAGAGACGTTGCCACCGGGTTTTTCCCTTACCCGGGACGGGAAGGTCCGGAGAGTGGGGCCCTGAGGCTGTCGCCAACACGGTATGATCGGGCAGGCTCCCGCCGCGGCCGTCAGTAATTGACTACCCAAGCAGGGAAATCTGGTTCATACTGAGTGTGGAGCACACTGTGAAGTCGGCTTCCGTCGGGCATGTGGATTCGTTGCCAAGCCAGTTTCCCCCTGGGGGTGACTAAACCTGTGCGGGCTCGCGGAGAGTTGGCCCCGTTCTTGCTTGAGAGCCGGGCCGGGCGAAAGGTCGGACGGGCATGTACCTGGATTACTGGAAACTGCGTGACAAGCCGTTCGAGAACACACCCGATCGGAGGTTCCTTTATCCCTCCCAGAATCACCAGGAAGGGGTGCAGCGCCTGCTGTACGCGATCCGCAACGAGAAAGGCTGCGCGATGCTCAGCGGGGAATACGGCTGCGGGAAGACGATTCTGGTCCGCAGCGTCCTGGGGTCTCTGGACCTCGCCAACTACGAGATCGCGCTGATCAACTACCCGTATTTTGACCGGAACTCCTTCTTGCGCGAGGTCCTCCACCAGTTCGGTGAAGATTCCGGCGACCGGCCTCGGGTCGAGCTGTTCCGGCGGCTGTCCCAGCTCTTCTTTGATAACGTCAACCAGGGGAAGGTGAACATCCTCGTGATTGACGAGGCCCAGATTATCGAGGATCCCCAGGTCTTCGAGGAACTCCGCCTGATTCTCAACATCCAGTTGGAGGACCGTTTCCTGATTAACATCCTGCTGGTCGGCCAGCCGGAACTGAGAGAGAAGATCATGCTCTACCCCCATCTCGACCAGCGCATCGCCATCAAGTGGCACCTGCACCGGTTCGATCATCAGAACACCGCCGCCTACGTCCGACATCGTCTCAAAGTCGCGGGGTGTGAACGCGAGATCTTCACCGAGGAGGCCTTGTATTTGGTGCACAAGATCTCCAACGGAGTTCCGAGGCGGATCAACAATGTGGCCGATCTCTGCCTGCTGGAGGCGGCCAACCGGAACATGCCGATGGTCGACGGCGAGGTGTTCAAGTACGTGGTCTGAGTTGCGCCATGAGCTTCACCAACGCGCTTCTGCTGCGAAGATCCTCCCGTCCGGGGGCTGTTTCCTCTGCCCCTCCGGCTCGCGAGGGGGAGGCGCGGGAGAAGTTGGGTCGGGTGGTGCTTGCCGACAGCGAGAGCGCCGACCTCGAACACATGGCGTCGATTCTCCGCGGAATGGGCTTCACGGTGGTTACCGCCCAGGATGGGCGGTCAGCGATGGGGCTGATCCGCCGCCATTCGCCGGTGCTGGTACTGGCAACTCTGGACCTGCCGATTCTTAACGGCTACATGTTGGCCCAGAAGCTGCGAGAGCACCCGGAGACCGAAAACACGCCGTTCATGTTCATTCTGCGGGCTGGCGAAATCCCGGATCAGATGGTGGGCCATGAGACCTTTGCCCACGATTACATCCAGAAGCCCTTTTCCATCCAGGAATTCAAGCGGCGCGTGATGGCCCTGCTCAACCTGGTCCAACACCGGTCCACCGGCAAGGTCACTGCACAGGAAGGACGTCCGTTCCTGCCGCCCGCTTCCCGGTCAGCCCGCTCCGCTTTGGAGTGGCTGCACCAACTCAAAGCCCACCTGGAGGAGATGTCGGCGATTCTGGATCACCTCGAAAACCGTCTTGCGGGGGCGGGAGCAGAGGGAAGGGCCCAGCGTCCGGAAACCCCTGAAGAATTCCCGCGGCCGGAAGGGGGAGAACGACGCCCCGCAGGCATCTCAGCGGTTGCCTCCAAGGCAGCGGGACAGGCGCCTCCGCCGGTGGATGAAGTGGCGCAGATGTTGGATCCTGGTTTGGACAGCCGGCACAAGCTGGTTCTGCTGGAGAAGCTTCGGGCCGAGTTCCGTTCCCGCTCCCAGGATGCTGCAGGCTCGGCAGGAGAGGAGGATGGCGGCGCCGGCGCTTCCGGCGACGAATGGCCGTTTGATCCGAGATTGTTGTCCCCGGCGGAGGTGGGATCGTGCGGCGTCCCGTTGTCCCGGGTGGAGACTGAGGAGACGACGCAGTTTCCTCGGGTTTCAATGTTGTCCATACCGGAGGAAGAAGTTGTCGCCGGGCTGGACAACTTGTACGGGCGCCTCCGGGCCTTTGTGCTCAAGGCTCTGCGGCGCGCCTCTTTGGGTGCGGCAGTCGAGTACCGTTTGGCCGAGGAGTTGGCGGCCACGCTGCAGGCGACCCGGGACCTGAATCCCCTGCTGCAGGAAGCAACCAGACGCGACCAGGAATTCAGCGTCAGCGGCCATGCCGCCAACGTGACGGTACTGGCCCTCTGCGTCGCCCGGCAACATGGTTGTGATGCGCAGGCTCAGTTCCGGGTCGCGCTGGCCGGTCTGTTGCACGAGCTGGGAGTCGTCCGACTTCCGGAACGCCTGGTGTTCAAGGAACAGCCTCTCTCGGAAGAGGAAATGCGCCAGTTGAGGCGGCGTCCCTTGGTCTCGGCCCTGATGCTGAGAGAGGCCGGACGTCACCTGGAAAGCGTTGTCGAGATTGTGGGACAGGTGTTTGAAAGGGATGACGGCAGTGGTCATCCGCTGGGTCTGTTCGGCTCGGAAATGCGCGAAGAGGCCAAGGTGTTGGCGTTGGCGGATGTCTTTGAAGCCTGTATCCACCGCCGTCCCTACCGGAAGCCGTTGTCGGGTTATTCCACTCTGTTCCAGCTCTCCCAGTCCGCCAGCTTCAGCCGAGACCTTGTCAAGGCGCTGGTGCGTGCGGTTTCGCTCTTCCCCTTGCACGAGCTGCTTCAACTCACCAGCGGAGAGATCGTCGAAGTGGTGGCTGTCAATCCGGCCAGTCTGTCACGCCCGCGAGTGCGGGTGCGGTTCGAGACCTCCGGGTTGGCCGGGGATCAACGGGAGCTTGACCTTTCCAAACCCGGCAGTCCGGAAGTGAAGCGCGTCCTCACTGTCGACGAACTGCCGGCCCACCCCGATGCCCAGTCTGCTTGACCGGAGAAGGGCCGATCTGTTCCGATGGCAGGCCTGAGGAAGGGCAGAGTGTCGGTTGGCTGGAAGTGGCGTCGGTTCGGCTGGTGGTTGGTGGCGGCACAAGTGGCAGCGGGGCCTCTGCCCGCCCAGTCTCCCTCCCGCGACGAAAAGTTGAGATCGACCCTGCCGGTCTTCCGGGATGTCACCTCCGAGGCGGGGATTCGTTTCCAGCACATCAACGGGATTCGGGAAGCAAAGAACTACATCCCGGAAGCCAAGGGAGGCGGTGCCGGTTTTCTGGATTTTGACGGCGACGGCTGGCAGGATCTCGTGCTGGCCCAAGGATCAACCCTCGAACGGCACGCCCGGGGAGACGACCCGCCGGCAGCGCTCTATCGCAATCGCGGCGACGGGACCTTCGAAGACGTCACGGAAGCAGCCCGATTTCAGGCGCGCGGTTGGGGGATGGGGGTTGCCGCCGGGGACTACGACAACGACGGGGACGTCGACGTGTACTTGACCTACCTCGGCCCAAATGTTCTGCTGCAAAACAACGGAGACGGTACGTTTACTGACGTGACGGAAGTTGCGGGAGTGGGTGACGCCCGCTGGAGCACATCGGCCGCCTTTGGAGACTATGACGGCGACGGCGATCTGGATCTGTATGTCGCCAACTATCTGGCCGTAAACTTCGACGCCCTGCCCCCCAAGGCCTGCCGCCACCGCGAGACCATCGTCCTTTGCGGCCCCATGGGGTTACAGGGAGTTGGGGACATTCTCTATCGAAACAACGGGGACGGGACTTTCTCCGAGGTTTCTGCCCGCACCGGGGCTGAGGACCGGAGCCGTTACTACGGCTTGGGAGTGGTATGGTCGGACCTGGACGGGGATGGCGACCTGGACCTTTACGTTGGCAACGACGCCACCCCCAACCTGCTGTTCGTCAACCAGGGAGACGGCAGCTTCCAGGAAGCCGGGTTGCTGAGCGGGCTTGCCGTGAACGCCGAAGGCAGGGAGCAGGCCACGATGGGAATCGATGCCGCCGATTACGACAATGACGGCCGGATCGACCTCTACCTCACCCATTTCGCCGACGACTACAGCACGCTCTATCGAAATGAGGGAGGGCTGATCTTTCGGGATGTGACAGCCCAGGCGCAAATCCTGCGCCCCGAATTGGGACTGGTGAGCTGGGGCACCCGATTCGTTGACTTCAACCACGACGGCTGGAAAGACATTCACCACGCCAACGGTCATGTCTACCCGTATCTGATCACCGCTTCGTTGGACGAGACCTACGATCAGCCGGGCACGGTCTACATTAACCGGGGAGATGGCACGTTTCTGGATGCTTCAAGGCTGGTGGGGGAGGACCTGCAGGTGCCGCGAACCGGCCGGGGGGTCGCTTACGCAGATTTCGACAACGACGGAGACATCGACTTCCTCCAAGTCAACCTGAACGCTTCACCCACTCTTTTCCGGACGGATCGCCGGGACCGAAACTCCTGGGTCATGTTCCAGACCCGGGGCAGCCGCAGCAATCGGGATGGCCTCGGCGCCCGGATCACCGTGACAGCCGGAGGGGCAACCCAGGTTCAGGAAGTCCGTCGCTGTGGCTCGATCTACTCCTCCCATGACCCCCGGGCACATTTCGGACTCGGCACCGCGCTGCGAATCGATCGCGTCACCATACGCTGGCCCTCCGGAACCGTCCAGGAGTTTCGGGACGTGCAGGTGAATCGGCACTATCTGCTTGACGAGGACCGGGGGCTCAAGCCGATCGGCCTCGGTTGATCGCCCCCATCACCAGGCCTGCCACCAGCATGCCGATCAGATTGATCCCTCCCCAACACCAGCTCAAATGGTAGGGGAAGTCCTTGACCACCAGAGCGTTATAGAACGGCTGGAAAAAGACCACGAAGCCGGCGAAAAACCCGAAGGTGAGTCCCCCGATCCAGCCGGGTGCCCACCGCTCCCGCGTCCGTTCGAAGAGCAGCGCCGCGGCCAGCGCGATACAGACGGCAACCAGTGTGAAATACAGTGGGTTGACCGGCTCGACCCCGAAGACCGGGTACTTGCTGTAGGCGCTGCCCATGATGACTCCATGGTTGACAAAATCGGCGAGGTTCATGGCCACCCCACCTGCCAGACCGGAAACCAGGATCTTGGGCCAGTTCATTGGATCCCTCCCCCGACAACTTTTTGCGGGCGATGCTGCCTCAAACGGAAGTGTGAGAAGATCGGAACAATCCTAGCCCATCACCGGGAGGTTGAAAAGCGTGACTTTTCAGGGAGATGACCCTTCAGCCGCCGACCAGGCCGGTGGTCCCGGCAGTGGGCTGGAATTCGTCGGCCCGTATCGGATCCTGCGGTACCTCGGGGCAGGGGGCATGGGCGAGGTTTATCTGGCCGAACAAACCCACCCGATCCAGCGTCGGGTGGCACTGAAAATCATCCGCAGCGGTATGGCCGGCCGGGAACCCCTGGCCCGATTCGAGCTGGAGCGCCAGGCCCTGGCCCGGATGGATCACCAGAACATCGCCCGAATCTTCGAGGCGGGATGGACTGGAGACGGACAACCGTATTTCGCCATGGAGTATGTGTCGGGGACACCGATCACCGAGTACTGTGACAGGCTCCGACTTCCCTTGCGCCGGCGGACTGAGCTGTTTCTTCAGGTTTGCGATGGTGTCCAGCACGCTCACCGGAAGGCTGTGATTCACCGCGATCTGAAGCCGGGGAACATCCTGGTGGCAGAGTCGCCGGAAGGCCCGACTGCCAAGGTAATCGACTTCGGAGTGGCCAAGGCCCTCGGGGAGAGGCTGACGGACCTGACCCTGCATACGGCGGTAGGACAGATCATTGGGACCCCGCGCTATATGAGTCCCGAACAGCTCGACGTCACCCGCGAGGATGTCGATACCCGGGCGGATGTTTACTCCCTGGGGGTGATTCTGTACGAGCTGTTAGTCGGGATGCCTCCCTTCGACGAACTTGTCGGCGGCAGAAGGCAAAGCCTGGAGGAGCTGCTCCGCCGCATCCGGGAGCAGGAGCCATCTCCGCCCAGCCTCCGGGTGAGCACGGGTGGTCCCCAATGCGACCGTCTGGCCGAATTCCGGGGGGTGCCGAAACTTCAGCTTAGCCGCCAACTGCGGGGAGACCTGGACTGGATCGTGCTGAAAGCGTTGGAGAAGGATCGCGAACGGCGCTACTCCTCGCCGGGCGCTCTGGCAGCCGATCTGCGGCGATTTCTGGGCGGCGAACCGGTGGAGGCGCGCCCGCCTTCGAAGATCTACCGCACCCGCAAGTTCCTTCGGAAACATTGGGCCGCAGCCTTGGCGGTGGCGGCGGTCTTCCTCCTGTTGGCGGGCGTGGCCGTGGTACTGCGCATCCAGGGTCTCCGCATCGCGGAGGAGCGGGACCGGGCCAATCTCGAAGCGGACTCGGCGCGCCAGGTAACGCATTTCATGGTGGAGCTGTTCCGCAACCCGGATCCCGCCGTCAGTCGCGGCCGCTTGCCCGACGCACGGGAGATGTTGGATCGGGGGGCCTCCCGCATCGGTTCAGAGCTCGCCGAACAGCCGCTCTTGAAGGCCCGCCTGCAGCACGCCATGGCACGAGCCTATGAAAATCTGGGGGACTACGAGCGGGCGATGGAGTTGTACCAGTCGGCCCTGTCGGTTCAACAGGAACGGCTTGGCCCGGAGCACCCGGACGCCCTACGGACGGGAGGCGATTTGGCGGGGCTGTACTGGATATTGGGTGACTTTGCCAAAGCCGGACCGGCGCTGCAGGAGAACCATGAAGCCAGAGTCCGGGTTTTTGGACCTGACAGTGAGGAAGCGCTCAACAGCCTCACGAATATCGCCAATCTGGAGCTTGCCCTGGGGCACTATGACCAGGCGGAACCACTTTACCGCCAGGCTCTGGAAGCGCGAACGGGACTCCACGGCCCTCAGCATCCTGACACCTTGAGTACGGCCAATAACCTGGCTTCGCTTTACTCGTTCATGGGTCGCCACCAGGAGGCACTCGAACTGATCCGCCAGGTCTGGGAGTCTCGGCGCCGGGTGCAGGGAGACGACCATCCCCAGACCTTGGGTGCTGCCAGCAACCTCGCCACCCAGCTTGCCGAGGCGGGACAACCGCAGCAGGCCAGGCAACTCTATGAAGAAACCTTGGAGGCCAGGCGCCGGGTGCTGGGAGAGGATCACCCGGATACACTGACCTCAGAGAACAACTTGGGGATCTTCCTGATGGAGCAGCGTCTCCTTGGCGAGGCCGAAGGCCCTTTGACGAGGGCCGTAAATGGCCGGCTGCGGGTCCTCGGACCCGATCACCCCGACACTCTGACAGCCCGCTACAACCTGGCCCAGCTATCGATCGCCCGCGGGCGGCTCGACGACGTGGAGAGCACCCTGGATGAGGTCCTACAAGGTTGGACCCGCGTGCTGGGACCGGAGCATCCTCACGTTCAGCGGGCGATTGGGGCGATCGCCACCCTCCATTACCATCGCCGGGATTACCGGAAGGCGGAAGAGTACTTCCTGAAAGTCCTTGCCCTTCGGTCGCGGTTGGCCACGAGCGATCCCGCCGTGCATTCAACTCTGTACAACCTGGCCTGTGTGACGGCTTTGCAGGGACGCAAGCAGGAGGCACTCGGCTACCTGAAGCGCGCCGCTGACGGCGGGATGAAGACCGACGATATCCTCAGCGACCCCGATCTGGCTGGGTTACACAACGTACCTGGCTTTCAGGACCTGGTTGAGCGGATGAGGTCCACACGCTGAGCGCCGGCAGGCCGATAGCTCGGTCGAATTCGGTGCTGGCAAGAAGGCCCGAGCTTCAACCTCGATCTCCCCCCTACAGCAACTTTTCCGCCTCCACCAGCACCACGGAACGCTCGCCCAGGTAGGAAAGAATGAAATCGTAGCAGGCGGGGATCTCACCGATCTTCTCGGGCGGGACCACGCCAGGCCCTGGGATCAGGCCTCTGATCAACAGGTGCACGGCAGCCGCACACGTGTACCCGGTGGTCCGTGCCATCGAGGAAGCCTTCCGGACGGGATCGAAGCGGTCAAGCAGATCCCACCGCAGACGGGCTGCGGTACCCTCCCGGCTCCGTCCTTCAACCTCCACCCGCATCACCGTGAATTCTGCTTCTTCCGGGCCAAGCTTCCACTGGGGGAACAGCAGGGCTGACGTGACTTCCAGGGGCGTTACCCTGCATCCGCCGACAGAAATGGGATGCGGAGACAGGAAACCGGTATCACGAAGTGCCTGCATCAGACGAGCATGACCTGGATAGCGCAGGGTTTTCTCTTTCATGAATGGGATCTGGGGGTAACTCCGCAACAGCGTCCGCAGACCGTCTGTGTTGAAAGCCTCGAGCGTGCCAATCCCGGGAAAGTCCACCAGTTCAGGCTCCGAGAGCGCCGGCCGCTGGACCTGGCTGCCGCCCTCCACCAGGCGGGCCGGCCGAGTGTACTCTTCCAGCACATCCGCCGGGGAAAAGGGTGCTTTGTATTCGAACGGCCACTTCCGCTCCACCGGCAGGCCCCCCACCATGCATTCGAACCGCTGGACCGAAGCAAGGGTGGCGACGGCTTTGCCAAGCAACAGGTTGCTGAGCCCAGGAGCGAGCCCCATGTCAATCACTGCGGTACAGTTGCGGGAACGGGCAAGCGCGTCGAGTTCAAAGGGGTCTTCGGGAAAGAAGGCGATGTCCACGATACTGCGGCCCGTGTCGAGGACGGTCTGCAAACATGATCGGCCAAGTCTGCCGGGCAGAGCTCCCACTGCTATCTCGAAGCGGTTCACCAATGTGGCGAGGACGTCCGGTCGGGAAAGATCGGCCTGCACGATTGGTATGCGGGTGCCGTCGAAAGCCGCCTGAAGGCGCTCCCGAGATTGGTCGGCCACAGTAACTTCGAAGGCTTCCGCCAAATCCAGTGCGATGTGCTTTCCCACGAGTCCACAACCCAATACGACGATGGAAGCGCTCATAATTCGGAGCATAGCAGCCGGTAACTGAACGCGAAACCTGATCCTGCGTCGCAATTTCGTTGACATGTCCAACGGATTCCGGTATTCGTAAAACTTCGCATCATGGCTGTGCAATTCGAGCTGTCAGCGCTCAATGAATCCGCCAAGGTTGAGGTGGGCCAAAGCTACGCGGTTCCCTTGCGAGTCGCATACTCGAACCGGTTCTACGGTTCCTGTGTGATGGTGGCCCGTCTCCGAAGGCAGCCGACGGGCGCTCCCTCGATCGACCGCAAGAGCGTCTCGTTTGAGGAGGTGGAGGTACATCGCGGTACAAGCCAATCCCTTACGGCGGCCGCCGAATCCTTCGTGTTGAGCCAGTTGCAGAAGGACCCGTGGCTGTTTGTTCCCAGGCTGGACACGCCGGGTGGTCGCGGCTCGGAATCCTTTCTCAAGCCTGCTCTTCGCCAGCTCCGCAGGCTCACTCCCTGAACCTTGGCCGCTCTTGGGTGGGGAACTCAGTCCCGCTTGTCCGGGCTCCCCAGCAAACGTCTCAGGAAGCGGCGTGCCTGTTCATAGATTCCGGGGAACTCCGATTCCCGCGGCCCGGCCACATTCAAAGTGGACACACGGTTCTTGGCCAGCCAGTGTCGGGCTCTCCTGACTTCGGTGTCCAGGGGGTGTTGAAGCTGGATGATCAGTACCGGGCGGTCAAGTTGCCGGGCGGTTTCCAGAGTCAGCAGGGATCCGCCGCTGAGAGGGCCACGACATAGGATGAGGGTTGCGTCGGAATCGCGGACGTTGGCACGGGTCCGTTCCTCCGGATCCGGGGAGGGTGTCTCCCGGAGCGGGTAGTGCGCAGCAATTCGGCCGGATTCGGACCAGCGCCCGGCAGGACACCAACCGCCGCAGTCGAGTCCCAGCTCGAGGGCCACATCCAAGGCCGCCCGATCAACGCCGGTTTGACCGCCGGAGACGACGTTCAAGCGGATCATGGGTTTCAGAGGGTGCGGGAATGCTCCGCGGAGTGGGCGGCAGTACCGGGGCCTCGGAAGCCCCGGTACCGCCTGAGGACGTGGACAGAATCCATGATGCTCTCTTGCCGGAACCCGTGCTGTACAAATCTTGACAAAACTGCGCCGGATCCGAAACAAAGTCCGCCGGGTCGCGGGATGTCACCGCTACCTGGTCGGCGGGGAGACCGCATGCCGGTCCGTCTTACCGGCCCATTGCCGGCGTTTCTTTTCCAGGGCAATCCGATTTCGCTCGAGCTGCTCCTCGATCCTGAGGTCCAGCGAAAGCGCGTCCAACCTCAACAATCTGCGCAACAGTCTGCTGAGTGAACGCATGGTGCCGTCATCCTCCATTTCTGGAATAAACTTATCGTCCGGGGCTGTCATTCCCCCAGATCGATCGGGCCCATGAAGGGACGGCACCCCTGAAAGTCACTGAAAGCGTAGCGGGAGGAAGCAGGACCATGAGCGACAGCTATCAGCCTCAACCACAGCATCGTTTCACTTTCGGACTCTGGACTGTAGGCAGCACCGGACGAGACCCCTTTGGGGAACCTGTCCGGGAGCCCCTGTCTCCGGTGCAGATCGTCCACCTGTTGGCCGAAGTGGGCGCCGCGGGCGTGAATTTCCACGATAACGATCTGGTTCCCATTGACGCCTCTCCGGCGGAAAGGGATCGGATTGTGGCCGACTTCAAGCGGGCGCTTTCGGCGACGGGATTGACGGTTCCGATGGCGACCACCAACCTGTTTACGGATCCCATCTTCAGGGACGGCGCATTCACGTCCAACGACCCGCAGGTCCGGGCTTATGCCCTGCAGAAGACAATGCGAGCCATCGACCTGGGGGTCGAACTGGGAGCCGGCATCTACGTGTTCTGGGGCGGTCGCGAAGGCACCGAGACGGATGCGTCGAAGAACCCGGCGGAATCCCTGAAACGCTTTCGCGAAGCCATCAATTTCCTGATTGCCTACGTCAAGGATCAGGGATATGCACTCAAGTTTGCCCTGGAACCCAAACCCAACGAACCTCGGGGAGACATCTTCCTGCCGACGGTCGGATCGATGCTGGCCTTCATCGAGACCCTGGACGATCCGGATATGGTCGGCGTCAATCCGGAAGTGGCCCACGAGCATATGTCCGGACTTAACTTCACCCACGCGGTCGCTCAGGCATGGGAGGCAGGGAAGCTGTTTCACATCGACTTGAATGACCAGGCTTTTGGGCGCTATGACCAGGACTTCAGGTTCGGTTCCAACAACCTCAAGTCCGCCTTCTATCTGGTCAAGTTCCTGGAGGATGTGGGCTACGCGGGACCACGCCACTTTGACGCCCACGCCTACCGGACCTCCAATCTGGAGGACGTCAAGGAGTTCGCCCGGGGATGCATGCGAACCTATCTCATCCTCAAGGAGAAGGCTGCGAAGTTTCGGGAAGATAATGAAATCCAGGCTCTCCTGGCGGAAATCCACGCTGACGACGGCAGCATGAAGCCGTTCCAGGGCGTGTACAACCGGGACAAGGCGAAGGCGCTCAAGGAGCACCCGTTTGACCGCCGCGGAATCGCCCGTCGGGGACAACCATACGAACGGCTCGATCAGTTGGTGGTCGACCTGCTGCTGGGAGTCCGCTAGTGCTGGGCCGCCCAGGTTCCACTTTCGTCGACGGCGGGAGTCCGTCCGGTTCCGGGATACGGTTTCATGGCCGGCTTTGGACGGTGCTCCTGCTTCTGTCCCTGCCGGGTTGCTCCAGTGGGACTCCGCCCGAACCGGCTGTTTCGGATGTCCGGGGAGCGGAGGAGCGGATCCGTGAAGTTCTCAGAACTTGGCTGAACAGCCAGATTCGTGGTGAACCGGAAGCCCTCGGGGAGATTTACGCGGAGGACGCCTTGGCGATGCCTCCCGGGAGGCCACCCCTTTCCGGGCGCGATGCGATTCTGAGCGACATTCGGCAGATCCTGGCGGAGGCGGAGCTTCAGCTCTCGTACACTTCCGACAGCCGGCTGATCCGGGAAGACCTCTCGGTGGAGCGGGGGCGCCTGGTACGGGCGGTACACCCCCGAACGGGAGGCCCCCCGGTGGCGGAAAGCCTGAATCTGGTCACGGTGATGGTTCGGGGGCCGGATGGCAGGTGGAGGATCCAGTGGCAGGTATGGAACTCGAACCTTCCGGCTGCGGCCCCGCGGTGAGGGGAAAAGGAGGGCCGGCCAAGATCGCGAATGGTGGCCGGCCCAGTTCCTTTGGCCGCCCCTTGCCGCACCCGGTGGGCGACCATCGGGGAAGTGGCCTGCCGAATCAGCCGATGGTCACCGGGATCTGGCGGGTTCTCGCTTCCTCCCGCTTCGGTACGGTGATCACCAGGACACCCCGGTCCATCCGGGCGCTGACCCGCTCGGTGTCCGCGGAAGCCGGAAGCTGGAACGAGCGCTCGAATTTCCCGTGCCAGCGTTCCCTTCTGTGATGGGTCCTGCCATCTTCAACGGCGGGCCGCTGGCCGCCGATGGTCAGGTGGCCGTTGTCGATGGAAATGTTGACCGCCTCCCGATCGAGCCCCGGCACCTCAACCTCAAAAACGAGATCCGTGGCGGTCTCGTAGATGTCGACCGCCGGAGACCATGCGGCCCCACGCTGTTGAGAAGGCGCCAGGAACTCGCTGAGCGCCTCATCGAAAATCCGGTTGACAGCAGACTGGATGCTCTGTACGGTCGGCAAAGAGACGCCCGAGTTCCGAGTCGTCAGTTGGTACATGGTTTCTGCCTCCTTTCAGAAGATCTTTGTCGCTGATGGATTTTCTGGTAAGACCTTCTTTTGGGGCTGTCAAGCCGACGGCGCAGCAATGGGCGGGACCGACGTGGGGGCCACGGGGGAGGTCTTCGCGAACCCTCAGTCGAAATGCGGCCTCTTGTCCTGCAATCCGAGCTCCGCTTCCAGGGCGTGGGCTGCGCGCAGCAACAGGGCTTCGGAGAAGGCCGGACCAAGCAGCTGCAATCCCACCGGCAGTCCGCCGGTGCTGAAGCCGCAGGGTAACGACAGGCCGGGGATGCCTGCCAAGTTCGCGGTTACCGTATAGACGTCCGAGAGGTACATGGCAAGGGGGTCTTCCGCCTTTTCGCCCAGTCCGAAGGGAAGGGTGGGGGTGGTGGGGCCGACCAGTAGATCCACCTTCTGGAAAGCCTGCAGGTAGTCGCGCCGAATCAGCGTCCTGACCTTGGCCGCCTTCAGAAAATAGGCGTCGTAATACCCCGAGCTCAGAACGTAGGTTCCAATCATGATCCGGCGTTTTACCTCGGGGCCGAAGCCCACCGAACGGGTCCGGCAATACAGGTCCTGGAGGTCTCGCGGGCGGGGGGCACGGAAACCGTATCGGACCCCGTCGTAGCGCGCCAGGTTGGAGCTGGCCTCAGCCGGAGCAATGATGTAGTACACCGCGATCGCGTACTCGGTGTGGGGGAGTCGGATTTCCTCGACACTGCAACCGAGCTTTTCCAGCCGGGAGATCGCAGCCAGCACGTGGCTGCGGATCTCACCGTCAAGCCCCGCCCCGAACCACTCGGCCGGTATCCCCAGCCGCAGCCCGCGGACATCTTTGCCGATCTCGCCGAGATAGTTGTCGGTGGGATGGGACGAGCTGGTGGAGTCGCGGAGGTCGCGACCGGCGATCACCTGGAGGATGGCGGCGGCGTCGCGCACAGTTCGAGCCAATGGTCCGATCTGGTCCAAAGAGGATCCAAACGCCACCAGCCCGTACCGGGAGACGCGTCCATACGTCGGTTTCAGTCCCACCACCCCGCAGAACGCCGCCGGCTGTCGGATCGAGCCGCCGGTATCGCTGCCCAGCGCGCCAGGCACCAACCCCGATGCCACCGCCGCCGCTGAACCGCCGCTCGATCCCCCGGGAACACGGGACAGGTCCCAGGGGTTGCGAGTGATCCGATACGCTGAGTTCTCGGTGCTGGATCCCATGGCGAACTCATCACAGTTGGTCTTTCCCGCAACCAGCGCACCGTTGGCTCTGAGCCGTCTGACCACAGTTGCATCGTAGGGTGGAATCCAGCCTTCCAGGATCTTCGAGGCGCAGGTGGTGGGCCATCCGGCAGTCACCACGTTGTCTTTGACACCGAGGGGGATCCCGGTCAAAAAGCCCAGTTTCAGGGTACGGGCCGCCATCTGCCGGTCAAGCTCGGCGGCCTGTCGGCGCCAGCCGTCTTCATCCACCGAGAGGAACGCTCCCACTTGGGGATCAACTTTCCGGATCCGGGCGAGAAACGCCTCGGAGATCTCCGCAAAGCTGATTTCGCGGCGTTTGACGGCGTCCCGAATTTCGCGGATGGACCACTGGGTCAGTTCACTCATTCGATCACCCGGGGTACTCGGAAATGTCCGTCTCTGGCGTCGGGGGCTCCGCGCAACACCTGCTCCGCGTCGAGTGACGGAGTGACGTCGTCAGGGCGCAACGGGGTTCCGGCGACCGCTTCGTCCATTGCGTGATAGGTGGGTTCCACCCCATCGGTGGGCACTCGCTCAAGCTGTCGAAAATAGGCCAGAATCTGTTCAAACGTGGTCACGAACCGCTCCCTCTCGGGACCGGAGAACTCCAGGCGGGCGAGCTCTGCGGTTCTGGTTACGTCGTCACTCACGGGTCAGTCCTCCTGGGGGCTGAGACGGGCCCCGCTCTCCGGGCATATCGAACGGCCCAAAGAATATCCTTGCGGACACGCCGGATCAAAGCATCGACGCTGTCGAAGCGCCGTTCCGGCCGCAGGCGCACGCAGAAATCCAGGGTCATCGAACGGCCGTAGAGATCACCCTCAAAGCCGATCAGATGGCTCTCCACGGTGGGGACAGGTTCCGTGAAGACATGGACGGTGGGCCGGTAACCGATGTTGGTCGCGCCCACGTAATCCTGCCCGTCGACTTGGACTCGGCTCACGTACACCCCCACGGCGGGGATCAGCTCGTTGTCCGGCTTCAGGTTTGCGGTTGCGAATCCCAGGGTGGCTCCCCGTTGCGCACCGCGGACCACAGTCCCGCGCATCTGGTAAGGGCGGCCCAGCAGCCGTTTGGCCTGGTGCACTTTTCCTTCCAGCAGGAGGCGCCGAATCCGGGTACTGCTGACCCTTTCACCCCGAAACGTCACCACGGGAGTCGGCCAGGTTTGAAATCCCGCCTCCGCACCCAGGGCCCGAAGAGCTGCAAAATCCCCCTGACGGCCTCGACCAAATCGGAAGTTCTCGCCCACATGGATTTCCCTGAATCCAGCACCCGCCAGGATGCCCCGGACAAATTCCTCCGGCGTGAGAAGAGACAGTTCCCGGGTGAATTCGAGGCGAACCAGAAAATCCACACCCAGGGCTTCCAGCAGTTCCGCCTGCTGCTCGAAGGTCTGCAGCAACGGCGGGGCCGCCGCCGGATTGATCACTTTCTGGGGGTGGGGGTAGAAGGACAGGACCACCGCCGAGCCCTGCCGTCGCCGTGCCCGCTCCACAATCTCGCGGATGATCCGCTGGTGTCCCAGGTGGATGCCGTCGAAGACTCCAACAGCAGCGACGCCGTAGGTCATCCGGCCGGCCAGCTCCGCGGTATGGGTAAACACCTGCACTCCTTGCGCTCCTTCACAGTTCAAGGACCAGCCCGTCGAAGGCCGGCTCCACTCCCGCCGGAAGCTCCGCTGACAAGGTCTGGTGATCGACATCGTGGCACATGTGGATCAGATAGGTCTGCCGCGCCCCAATTCGCTGCGCCGCCTGCACAGCTTCGGCGATGGTGAAATGGGTTGGGTGTTTCCGATAACGCAGTGCGTCGATGACGACGCAGTCGAGGCCTTCCAGCCGGGACCAGCTCTGGTCAGGTATATGGCTGACGTCAGTGAGATAGGCGAAAGATGAGATCCGGAAGCCCAGGATGGGCAAGTTCCCGTGCAGCAGGTCCACCGGTTCGAGATCCAGATCGTTGATCCGGAAAGGACCCGTGATCTCCCTCGGTTCGAGCTGTGCCAGACGGGGGTAGCGGGAAGAGCCGAAGAGATGGCGGAACGTCGTGCTGACTTCCTGCAAAGTGGCGGCGGAACCATAGAGAGGCAGATTGCGGCCCGCTCGCACGTAGTACGGGAATACGTCGTCCAACCCCAGGATATGGTCTGCGTGGTGATGGGTAAGCACCACAGCATCCAAGGTTTCCACCCACTCCCGAAGCATCTGTTGGCGGAAATCGGTGGAAGCGTCGATCACCACGGAGGAACCGTCTCCCTGGACCAGGATCGAACTGCGCAGACGCTTGTTGCGTGGGTCCTCCGACATGCAGACGGCACAGCGGCAACCGACGACCGGTACACCCCGGGAAGTCCCGGTTCCCAGGAAAGTCACGCGCATCGGGAGGTCTCAAAGGCTGATCACTTTGGCTTTGGCGAGGAACTTCATGCGCAGTTCGTACAGGATCTCCTCCAGCAACTGAGCTTCCTCCGGATCCAGGTTCCCCCGGGTCTTCTCCTGGAGAAGGGACAGGATCTCGATCATCTGTTGGGCGCCTTCGAGGCTCTGCATGCTCTTGCCAGTTGTCGGGTCGGGTACTTCTCCCAGATACGCCATGGCAGAAGTCGCCAGTGAGATGATGAAGGTGGAAAAGTCCATCGCCGGACGGCTTCCCGGCTGCCGGGGTGACTCCGCCGCCTCGCGCGGTGCCTCGGATCGCCCGCCCGGCCGCTCCGACTGGACAGTCTTCGGGGCAGGGCCTTCTTCCCGGGGGGCGGAGATCGGTTCCCCGTCGGCTGTGAACATCCTCCGGTCTGTGACTTTGAAACCAGTCTCTCGTTGCTTCTGATCATCCTTGCTCATGGTTCGTGCTCCACTTGGATTCCGCCATCCGTCTTCTTCTGTGCCTGCCAAACCGCTTCCATCTCGTCAAGGCCGACATCCTTCAAAGCACGACCCTGCCGGCTGAACTCCTCTTCCATCGCCTGGAACCGCGCCACGAACTTGTCGTTGGCCTGGCTGATCGCTGTCTCGGGATCGATCTCGAGATATCGTGCGACATTGAGAGCGGCGAAGACAAGGTCGCCCACTTCTTCTTTGATTCTTCCGGGATCGCCCTGCCGTCTGGCCGCCTGCAGCTCGTCGAATTCCTCCATCAGTTTGGCGCGGAGACCCTCCAGGTCGGGCCAGTCAAAGCCAACCCGCGCCGCCTTGGCCGTTACCTGGTAGGCCCGGTAGACCGCCGGCAAACCCGCGGGGACTCCGTCCAGCAATGATTTGCGGACAGAGCTCCTCCCCGCCGACGCCTGTTGCGACGCCTTGATCTCCTCCCAGTTCCGAAGCAACTCGCGAGAATCCCGGATCTCGCGATCGCCAAAAACATGGGGATGGCGGGCGACCATCTTCTCGTACAGCCGGCGGCATACCTCCTGGGCGTCGAACTCGCCGCGCTCCTGCGCGATCTGACAGTGAAACACGATCTGGAAGAGCAGGTCTCCCAGTTCCTCACAGAGTGCGTCCGGCTGGTCCCCATCCAGCGCTTCCAGAACTTCCCACGTCTCCTCCACCAGCATCGGCTTCAGGGTTTCACGGTTCTGCTCGCGGTCCCACGGACAGCCGTGAGGGCCGCGGAGAGTCGCCATCAGCTCCACCAGCTTGGAGAAATAGTCTGTATGGTCAGCCACTTACGCCTCCGCCAGGTCAAATTTCTCAATATGCATCAGAGGGTCGTTCACGACAGTCACGGACTTCCCGGTCAGTTCGCGCAGTTCCTGAACCACCCGATGCTCGGTGGTGCGCAACGCCTCACCAACTTCGGGGTTGCAGCGGATGATCAGTTCCCGTCCGTCGCCGAAGCTGGACAGGGTGCGTCGAATCTCCTGGTGAATGTTCAGGCAGACCGTCTGGGCTGAAAGTGTCATCCCAGTGCCCTCACAACAGGTACAGGGCTGGCAGAGAGTCCTTTCCAGCGACTGGCGAACCCGTTTACGGGTGATGGCAACCAGCCCGAATTCGTTGAACGGAAGCACCTTGGACGGAGACTTGTCTTTCTTCAGCTCCGCCTGCAGAGCCTCCATGACCTTCTGCTGGTTGCGTGGTTCGATCATGTCGATGAAGTCCACAATGATGATCCCCCCCAGGTCCCGGAGCCGGATCTGGCGTACCACCTCCCGAACAGCATCCAGATTGGTCCGGGCGATCGTATCTTCTAGCGAGGAGGTCCTCCCCACGAACTTTCCGGTGTTGACGTCGATGGCCACCAGTGCCTCGGTCTGGTTGATGACGATGTAGCCGCCATTTCGGAGCCACACCTTGGATTTGAGCGCGCGTTCAATCTCTGCGGTCACTCCGTATTCATCAAAGATCGGGGTCGGTTTGGTATGCAGCCGGATGCGGTTCACCAGTTCGGGATTGAAGCTGCTGACGAACTCGACGATCCGGGAGTACTCGTCCTCGTCGTCAACTCGGGCCGCGCGATAGTCCTCCGAAAAGAAGTCACGGATGACGCGCTGCACCAGATCCAGTTCGGAGTGGATCAACGCCGGGGCGGAGACTCTTTCGGCTTTCGCGCGTACCTGCTCCCAGAGCCGGGTGAGATATTGCATGTCCTGCCGGATCTCTTCCCTGGTCCTGCCTTCGCCGGCGGTACGGACGATAAACCCGCGATCCACCTCGCCGCGAAACTCGGCGACCAGATCCCGCAGCCTTTGGCGCTCCTTTGCCGACTCGATCTTCCTCGAAACGCCGGTGTGGTTGACAGTGGGCATGAAGACCATGAAGCGTCCCGGGAAGACGATGTGGGAGGTGATCCGGGCGCCCTTCTTGCCGATGGGTTCCTTGGCGATCTGAACCAGGATCTCCTGTCCTTCCTTCAGCAGGTTCCCGATCAGCGGGCCGGTGCCCGCCTGGGCGCTCCGCTTTCGAGACCCGCGGGTACTGCGGCCTGTGGCCAGCAGGCGAATCGGGTCCCGACTGCGGGTTGTAGCCGATCGCATCGCTGGTTCACTTCCGGCGTCTCCAGGGATGCTCAGCCTGTCGGGCAGGATCCGGGGAGGGTTGTTGTTCTCCTCGGAGTCAGCGCCGGCCTCCAACCCACCCGCTACCGGCAGAGTCTCCGGCAGTATGGTGCCGGGTTCCGTCACGGGGGCCGATCGGCGCACGCCCGCAACGGCGCGGGGGGCCGTCTGGCGGCCTGCGGCAGGTGCTGCTGGTGGCCGCTCGCCGCGAGGAACGCCTTCACGCGCCTCAGCTCGGGGACCAGGCCGCTCCACGACCTCGGCAGGGGGAGGTTCGGGCGAGCGTTTTTCACCCGGGAGAGACACCCACCCTTCGTCGTCTTCGCGGGGAGCGACAGCCTCGGCGGTCGGGGCGGCTTCCAGAGCGGTTTCAGCCTCCAGGCGGGAGCGGCCTCCCCGGCGACTCCGGCGTGAGCGCCGGCCGCGCCGGGAGCCGTCGCCTTCGGCCGCTTCGCCGACGCCCGGTTCTCCTGGGGGCGTGTCGCCGTTGACTTTCACCAGGTCGGCGAACTCCTCGTGTTCTTCGAAGAAGTCAGTGACGTAGAGAAAGGCGTTCCGCTCAAGGCCGATGTCCACGAAGGCGGCCTGCATCCCTGGCAAGACCCGGGTGACCCGTCCCTTGTAAATGTTGCCGAGAATTCCGCGGTTCTGATCGCGCTCAATGAAGATCTGCGTGACTTGGTCGTCCTCGAGAATCGCCACCTTCTTCTCGAAGTTGTTGGAACTGATAATCAATTCTTTTGCCATCGGCTCTCCTGCCGGCGGGTCGATTGCCCGCACTGGTTGGAGAAGCTTCCGGGGCGTGCTGGAGGGGAGGGCTTGGGTGCAGGCGACTTCCACTCAAGCCGGCGGGCCCTTGTACCTGGCCGTATCCGCCGGGTTCCCGCGGCCGGCACGATTCGCTTGAGCCCGAAGGTTCGGTCGTCCCACACAATCCGGGCGGAAGGGTCTCTTCGTGTGGCCGCAACATCGGCTCCGACCTCCGTCGTGCACCACCAAGTGCCCGGGATCTCTGATCCCGCACATCCGACAAAGCCGTCACCACCCGCAGGACCCTTTGGCCCAACTGACCTGGAAGCTTCTGAAATATCTGAAACCTTAAATGCTCCGTGCGCCCCAATGGCTGCACGGAACCTGAACTCTCGTCCGCCCCGGCGGCATCCTCTGCCATCGGCCGTCCCTCTAGACTGCGCCCGATGCCGGCCAAGCCGGCCGGACAGCTGAGGCGGGAACTGCCAGCGCATCCCGGGAGACCCCGGCCGACGCGCGTCAAATCCTTTACAGCGATGCTAGTATATGCCTTCCAGTAGGTGCCGCACAAGCCGGAGCAGACTGGAGGGCGGCATGCCGGAAATCCATCGGTCCAGACGGGCACGCCTCACCATCATTGATTCCGGAGCCGCATATGAAGAAGTGGTTGTTGGTCGTAGCTGCAGCGGTGGCAGTTTTTGCCCTGGCGGCCATGATTGGATTTTTCGTGAAGTTCCCGACCGTGGGTTCTGCGTCAGACGTCCAGGTGGAATCCACGCCGGGGCGGCTCGAGCGCGGACGGTATCTGGCCCACCACGTGGCACTGTGCCTGGACTGCCATTCGCAACGCAACTTCTCCCGGTTTGCGGGACCGATCGTCCCGGGTACGGAAGGAAGTGGAGGGGAGGTCTTCGACCACTCGGTGGACGTCCCGGGCAGGATCGTGGCTCCCAACATCACGCCGGCTGTCCTGGGTTCCTGGACAGACGGTGAGATCATCCGGGCCATCACGGAAGGGGTGTCACGGGACGGAACCGCGCTGTTTCCGGTGATGCCGTACTACAGCTACCGCTTCCTGACTCGGGAGGACTTATTCTCACTGGTGGCCTATTTGCGGACCCTGCCCCCAATCGTGAAAAGCCATCCGCCACGAAAGCTTGATTTCCCGGTGAATCTCCTGGTCCGGACTCTTCCCCGCCCGGCGTCTCCGGCACCGCTGCCGAACCCGGGCGATCTTGTGGATTATGGCAGGTACCTGGCCACGGTCGCGGCCTGCGCGGAATGCCACACGCCCTTCGTCAACGGAGCACCCGACGAAACGCGGTTGTACACCGGCGGACGGTTTTTCCCGTACAGCTGGGGCGTCGTGGCGAGCCCTAACCTGACCCCCGATCCGGAGACCGGGCTCGGTCACTGGACGGAGGAGCAGTTTGTCACCCGTTTCAAGATGTACGACAACGAAGACGGGCGCAACCTGGATCCGGAGGAGGTCGGCTTCAATACAATGATGCCCTGGACTCTGTACGCGGGGATGGAAGAACGGGACCTTAAAGCGATCTACGCCTTCCTGAAAACCCTGCCTCCTGTGACGGCGGCCTACCCCGCACCCGGCACCCCGAGCTCGCGCTGACCTGCGCCGGGGCCGTGGCGATACTTCCTTTGCCCCGGATGGGTGCGGACCCGCCGCCAATCAACCTGGGGTCGGCCCTGGGATGCGGCTTGCCAGGCGCAGCGCCTCCACCAGACGGGTCAAGCGGTCATACAGACGGCGGCAGGGTCTGGTCTCCCGTGTCGCCAGGGCGTAAGAAGTGAGGATGGGCACCGCCACCGTACAATCCAGATAGCAGACGACGGCGTCGGGAAGCCGGTCAGGATCGACCTTCCCCCAACTGACGGCCTCGGAGGGAGTGGCTCCGGACAGCCCTCCCGTGTCAGGTCGGGCGTCGGTGATCTGGAGGAAGTAATCGTGGCCCTTCTCATCGATCCCCAACACCTCCTGGATCTGGGGCTCGGTCTGCAGGACAAAGTTCTTCGGCGAGCCGCCACCCAGGATCAGTACGGCACTCTTGCCACCATTGCGCTTCGCGTCGAGGACAATGGCGGCCGTCTCATTGACGTCCAGTGAGGAATCCAGTGTCAGGTGGGAACCCTCCAGCGCCAGCGCGGCCACATTCATTCCGATCGAACTGTCTCCCGGAGAGGAGGTGTAGACCGGCACCCGGGCGCGGTAGGCGGCGGCCAGAACCGACTTTTTCCCCAGACCCAGCATCCGTTCACGTTCGTCCAGGTAACGGCCGATGCGGAAGTGGAACTCGGCGGTACTCATGGTGCGCTGGAACTCCGCAGCGCGCAGCAGTTCGCGGAAAAACCGGTCAGTGGACAGCAGGACGTCATAATCAAAAAAGATGTCATAGATGCGGACGACTCCCCGCTCACGCAGTTCGACATCGCTCACCTGGGCCCGACCCCGGTGCAGTTGCAGGCCGATCCCGAAATGGGCGTCATGGTAGAGGTTAGCCCCAGTGGAGACGATCCAGTCGACAAAACCCGCCTCGATCAATGGGATCAGGCAGGATATTCCGATCCCGGCTGGTGTGAGTGCTCCGGAAAGACTCATGCCCACCGTCACGTCCGGTTGGAGCATCTTCCGCGCGAAGAGCTGGCAGGCCTCCCGCAGCCGCCCGGCGTTGAAGGCGAGGAACCGCTCATCAACCAGTTCGGTAATGCGCAGGTCCCCGCTGATGGGAGAGGGATCGATACGTTTACCCGTCAGATAGTCGCTCATGGTTGTTGCCTCATCTCCGGCCGTGAGATTGTAGAATTCTGCGATGCCGACAATCTATCCATTCCGGGGATTCCGCTTCGACGAGAGCCGGGTGGGGCCCCTGGCCGGGGTGGTCACCCAACCCTACGACAAGATTCCGGACAGCCTGCGCGAAGAGTACTTGAGGCGCAGCCCGTTCAATATTGTGCGGGTGATCAAGAACCCGGATTACGCCGCTGCCGCCCACTGTCTGGACAGTTGGCTGGCCGAGGGCATCCTGAAAAGGGATCCCCGACCTGCATTCTATGCCTACCGGCAAAGTTTCGACTTCGAAGGGCGCCGACTGTCCCGGGTTGGACTGATCGCTCTGGTGTCGCTGAAGGACAGCGACCTGGTCGTCAAGGGACACGAACAGGTTCTGGACAAACCCCTCGTCGATCGTCTCAACCTGATCCGCCGGACGCGGGCCAATGAGGGACTCATTTTCACCCTGTTTTCCGACTCCGCCCGTACCATGGACCGGTTGCTCGAGGAAGTGTTGTCCGCGTCGCCGGCCGCGGCTGAGGCTGTCGATGATTATGGTGTTGACAATCGTCTCTGGCGGGTGGACGAACCGGGGCTGGTGTCGGAACTGCAGGCCGCAGTGCGAGGCCGCCCCCTCTACATCGCGGACGGACATCACCGGTTCCAGACTTCAGTGACCTTCTACCAGGAGTGCCTGGCGGCGGGGATGAAGCCGGCGGGACCCGAGTCCTTCGACAAGCGGATGGTGGCCCTGTTCAACATGGATGCGGAGGGATTGCGGATCCTGCCGACCCATCGGGGGCTGGCCCGCCTGCCAGGTCTCGACGTGGAAGCCATCCTGCGACGTCTCGAACGGGACTTCGAGGTGACGGCCGTACCGGTGGCTGAGCTGCCGGCCCGACTGTCCGGCGTGCAGCACGCCTTCGGCCTGCTTTTCCAGCGGCATGCCCAGACCGAGGGCCGGTTGCTCGTCCTCCGCCCGGGACGCCTGACTGATCCCCAGTTCATGTCGGGGGTGAGCGGCCCCCTCCGCACATTGGATGTGACCATCCTGCATGAGGGAGTGCTGGGGCCGGTTCTCGGCCTGGATCAACGGGCGATTGCCGGCGAGGCATATGTCAGCTATTTCCGTGAGCGCCAGGAACTGCTGGATCAGATCCGGTCCGGAAGCCTGCAGCTGGGCTTCCTGCTGAAGCCGACCAGTCTCGGACAAGTTCGCGAGGTTTCGGAGTGTGGCCTGAAGATGCCGCAGAAGTCCACCGACTTCTACCCCAAGCTGCTGACGGGGATGGTGTTGATGAAGATGGAGATGCCTTGAGATGGGACCGCGCCTCCTGTCCTGGACGCTGATACTGGTTGCGACTTCGGGATCAGCCTGGCCGGGAGCCGGCGGAACGGGTGTCCGTCTTCTGTCGCCATCCCGGCCCCCCTGTTACCAGCCTGGCGAGCGGATTGACTCTGCCACTTACGTCTACGACAGCAACTTGCAACGGCGGAACCTTGCGGAGCTGTTGAAGGCTCATACCGCCGAGGTCGTTGTGCTGGTGCTCTTCGGGGGAGGGGCGGTGAAAACACCCGAGGACGGGCCATTCCGCGGGCCCTTGTGGTGCCAGGACAGTTTTGACGACCTGGCTGTCCAGCGCGCGCTGGTGGGAAGATTCGCAGGGGAGCCGGTGCGGTTTGTCGCGGTGGCGGTGCCGCCGGTTCTGGCTCCGGAACGGTACGGCTATCCGGAGGGGGTGTTTCTGGCCGAGGGCGAAGAATCGGAAGCCTTCCGGATCGCCGCTGGCGACCTGGTCGAGGCGACGCGGCGCCACCAGCAGTCCGGTCTGATTCCATACAACGACGTCTACTACGACCCGGCATTCCGCCTGCTCTACAACCCCGATCTGATGGCCGATATGGCGGCAGGGCGACCGGCCTATAGCTGGGAGGGCCGCCTCAGGGCGTGTTGCGATGCTCGCCGCTATGGAGTCCCGACGATCTGGCTGCTGGCACGTGATGGGACCGTGCTGGCGGAACCGTTTCCGGGGAATGATTATGGGTCACAGCCCCCGGAGATCCACTATGGATTCAGGGATCTGGAGGTGGCGGTTGAAAGGGCTCTCGGCCGACAGCCCGTCGAAAAGTGAACGAGGTTGAGGACTCCGGCGGCAGGCGGGCCGAAAAGACATTTCGCCGCCTGCCGCCCAGCCCGATATTCATTTGCCCATGGCAAACTTGAAGCCCATCGTAGCCAAGTGAGCCCGGTAGTCCTGCGGGTAGAGGGTCTGTTTCTCGTTGTAATCGTAGTAATTCCATTGTCCGTAGGCCACCAGCCGTTCGCCGATCGGGATTTCGAAGCGCGCCACCGGCTGGTGATAGTTGACCGGGAAGTCTCCGGAGTTGCCCCAGACCGCATACCCCAGGGTCAGCCTTGAGTTTCGCACTAGGCGGAAGTCGAGGAGGAGATTTCCGTAGTTGCCCAGTTCCCGGAAGAAGAACTCACTCCAGGTGAAGGTTTGGGGGACCAGGTAGGGGATCGAGGTATCAAGCCGCGTGCGCTCCCATTGTCCGGATACCGTGAGGCGATCCAGCGGCCGGTAGGTGAATCGCGCCGAGTAGAGGCGGTTTTCGCCTGTGAAGTCCACGAGATCGCTTTCGTGGTCAGCCACAGTCACGTTGCCTGAGAGCTCCAGCTTTTCGAACGGCGAGAGTCTGCCGTGCAGCCTCACCCGGTTAAAGTCCTGGCGGTCAGTGCGGAAGATGGGCCGATCCGCACGGCCGCGCTCGTACTCCACCCCGAAATGGTTGCGGCTCGAGAGCCGGTATGAGGCGCCGAGAAGCAGAACGTGAGTCTCCTCCTCGTAGACCTCATCGATGCCCAGTTCACGGCGGTCAAAACGGACTCCTCCGCGCAGCAACAATCGCCGATAGGGAGTCACCTGAGCCTCGAACTGTTCGCTGTCCAGGTTCACAGCCAGAAATGAATCCAGAAGGTTCGCCTGGTCGATTCGGGGAACCACTTTTGCGGCCAATGGCCGGTCGACGTTGAAGTACGAGAGCCTGGCCAGACGGTGGCCGGAGATGTGGTGCCGGTGGGACCGGAACCGTTCCACCAGCCGAAGCCAGCTTGTCACCTGCCATTGGGCGGAAAGATCGAGGTAGAGGTTGGGTTGTTTGACGGTGCCAGAGGTGCGATTCTCCAACCCGGAGTAAAACGCCCGCAGTTCCGGGAAAGAAAAGAAGTTTCCGGTCAGGCTTTCGTAGTAGTTGGCGCGGAAATCAGCCATCGAATATGAGAACCTGCCCTGCAGGGTCACGGAATCCAATGGACGGGCGGTGAGTGCAGCGGTGGAGTACGGAATCGCCCGGGACTTCACATCCTGTCCGCCGGCGAAGTCATCCAGAAAGAGCTGGCGGCCCAGATAGGGGCGGGTGGAGTTCCCGGTCTGGGGATCCTCAGCCAGGAAGGTGGACAGGTCTCGATACCATCGGGCACCCTGCTCGATCCGGAAGGAAACCCGCGACAAGTCCACCACCACACCGCCCCGGAGATCGTCCGAGCTGAAATCCAGCGCCTTCGCAAGGAGGAACTCGTCGTTGTCACCCCAGAAGGTGGTCTGGACAGGTCCTCCCCGGGTGGTCCGCTGGTAGCTGACAAAGGGCTGGAAAGCCCGTCCCGGCCGCAGCCGAAGTGACAAAGAGGAAGTTCTCAGAGAAGTGTCCTCCCGGTGCTGCGAGAGGAGGTTTCCTGAGCTGAACAGGGGGTTGGCGAAGCTGGGGATGGAGCTGAAATAGTGGCTGTTTTGATAGTTGAGATCGAGCTCGTAAACTCCGTTTTTCGCGGCACGCACCCGGGCGACGTTGTAGGGTTCTCCACCCCAACTGTTCAGGTTGATCTGGAGCCGGTCCAGGAACTGGTTCGAACCGGAGGCCGGCGCGAAATACAGTTCAGCCGCGAAAAGCTTCGGGCCTTCCCCCAAATCGAGCTGGGTTCGGTACAAGTCCCGGCTCCCCCGGAAGAGTGCTTCCCAGCGATATCCCACGTCCACGTTCAGGCGGTATTCATGCTCCCGGTCATCCTGGGCGCCGGTCCAGCCGGCAGCCAGGCAACCAACCAGAACCGGGAGCAACGGTCTGAAATCAAGGCTACGCATAGGGGCTCCTCTACCGGATAAAGTCTGGACGGTTGTTCGACCCGTGGATCTCGCGATGGCAGGTGGTGCAATTCCGCCACCGGGGGCTGCGTAGATCATGGATGGCAGGAGGTTGGCTGGTGGCTAGGCCTGGTGTCAGGCTGTGACACTCCAGACAGAGCTGGTGCACCTGTGACCGGACCAGAAGCTTGGAATTGAAGCCTCCGTGAGGTGTATGGCAGACCTGACATTCCCCGGCCGCCACAGGGGCGTGGTCGAAGACGAACGGCCCCTTCTTGTCGGCGTGGCAGGAGGTACAACCAAATGCAGGGCTGATTTGGAGCCGCTGATGGGCGGCACCCGCGTCGCTGTGGGGACTGTGGCAATCGATGCAGCTCACCCCGCCCTCCAGGACCGGGTGGTGAAAGGGTTTTCGGAAGTCAGCCTCCGCCGAGGCGTGACAGCTGACGCAGAGGTCGACCGGCCGGGAGCGCAACAGTTTGAAGCCGCCTTGGGCGGGGTGCGCGAAATGGCACTCCAGGCAGTCCATCTGGTTGCGGCCGTGGACGGACTGTTCGAAGCCGGCGAGGCCCCGCTCGCCCACGGAGTGACAGGCCAGACAGCTTCCATTCCAACCGGACCACGCTGCACCGCGGATCAGTTCCGGATCTCCTCCCGCCTCCACATGAGCGGCCCCGCTTCCGTGGCAGGTTTCGCACTCCTGGGTGCCGTGGACGCTGCCCAGAAAAGACTTGGAGAGTTCGTGGCACGACAGGCACATCTCCCGGCCCACGGGTTCCAGCGACTCCGGCGTCTGGCCTGCGGCGAGAATCCCCACGATCACCAGTAAAGCGGCGGTTGGCACTAGCATACGGACACCCTGCTTCCTCAAAAACAAAAGACCAGGGGAAGGAATTCCTCTCTCCCCCTGGTCCTTTGACTCACACGCGGCTCAGCAGGTCCTCCGCTTATTGGGCATGGGACCGGGTAACTGCGAAATCCCTGCCTTCGGCATGGCATGCCGCACAGCTTTCGCCGAAGGGCGCCGTGTTGACGTACGCATGGGCCGCGGCGTCGATGCTGTCATGACATCCGAGACAGGCTGCGGAGTTCGGGCGAATCGGGCTGAAGAACTCTCGCAGCGCGATGGTCGGCACCACACCCGGCGAGGGCACCGTATAGGTTGTCCCCACGTGGCAGGCGCGGCAGTCCGCCAGATTGTTCGGATACAGGACATGGTTGTAGTTCACGACACGCCCGCCGAACCCGATCTGTGTGTATTCTCGGGTCAGCTCTTCCCCGGTGTGAATCCGGTGGATCATCATCTTGAAGTCGATGCTCTGAGCCGGGAACTGGTCCGCCGGACGGAAAGGCGAATCGTCTGCAACCGGCGTATGGCAGACCTGGCAATAGGCCGTGGCGTCATGCCGGATCGTACCGTGAAGCCGGAGATTGCGGTGGCAGGCCTCACATTTCTCGTCAGTTACCACCACCCTTCGGGGAACAGCACCGTCTTCTGCGGGGCCCGCAGTGTCGGTCACCGAGAAGTAATGAACCGGGTTCTCGGCTGTTTCGCGGACGGTGCGCTGCTTGGTGGTTCCAGCCAGGAGGGTGACATTCCGATAGGCCTCCAGGCCCACCACAAACGTTCCTTCCGCATCTTGCGGCAAGGCATTCTTCAGTGTGTAGGTGTATTCCCCGGGGTTGGCCGCCGGTACCGAGTCCACCCGAGCCGCTTCGCTGCGGGTCAGGGTGTAGTCGGTGGTGGGTCCGGCGATCACGACATTGAAGAAATTCAGGTCGGCGGGATTGACGGGTTCGCCCGCGTTGTTCGTCATCTTGAACCACACGGTCGGTTTCTGGCCAGGGCCGGCGTTGGACACGCCCAAGACCTCGAGATTGAGACCCTCCAGCTCGCTCGACTCCCATTCCCGGGTGTGGGCACCGATGACGGAAGCATCGAACTCCAGCTCTCCCTGCGGGAAATGGCAGCTTGCGCAGAAGTCATCCGATAGCGTGGGACCGCCGGCATGGTTCTCGCCGGTGTCCAGGTTGACATCGTCGTGGCAGGAGCCGCAGGCCGCACGGTTGGGGTTCAGGTACCAGGCTTCGGCCTGCGCGGCTTCCTGGACATGGCAGGTGTCACAGTAGCGCAGGTCCTGCGGAAAGCCCACATGGGAGTAGTCGTGGACCGACTGGCCGAAACCGATGATCTTGTAAGGCGTGCCGGCCTTGACGCTGGGGAGGTTCAAACCCATGTGGATCTTGTGGGTCATCACAGGCATATCGACGGTGTTGCCCGTGTCCGGGTCGATCACACCCGGATAATGACAGAGGATGCACAACTGGTAGCTGTGGCGACGGCCGTGCACGCGAAGGAAACCGTGGCACTGAGAACAAGCCTCGTCCGTCGTCAGCTCGCGGATCTTCTCCACCGGGGAGCCGTCCGGCACGAACGTCACCACACCGTCGTCCATGGGCGTTCCCAGGTTCCAGTCGGCCAGATTTCGCTGGGCATAGAAGCCGATGGAATGCGTCGCCGACCGGTCATAGCCCGCGGGGAGCTTGCGCCCAAACGCATATTCATAGGTGCCCAGCTCGATCCGGGTGATCCGGCCGCCGGAATCCGCTGTAGGCTGCACCGCGGTCTGATTCGTGATCGGGCTGGTGACGTTGCGGGTGGTGTAGGCCACGTAGTGGGCCTTGTCCTGCGGGATGGACGCAATCAGGAAGCTGATGTTGATCGCCCCTGGCGTGTAAACGCCGTCCAGGTCCAGAGGCTGACCGCCGTCGTCGGTCACCTGGAACCGGACTTTGACCGAGCCATCCTCCGCGATGGAATAGTCGGAAATCGTGACATTCAAGCCCGGCCGCACGAATGCGATCTGGGCATCGCTGAGGTAAAACTCCTTGTCGAACGGTGAGTAGCGATTTGCCTTTTTCACCGCCGCGGAAAGACCAACCAATCCCACCAGCAGCAGGACCGTCAGGCTGGTCTTCCTTAAGAACCTTTGGTATCTCATCGGATCCCCCCTTCTCGAGCGGCTGCCGCCTTTCCTCCCCACGGAAGGCCGTCCACCCGGAGTCAAAGCTCAACAGTTGCCCAAAGCAACTTGAATGCCCGTTCGTCGCTACACTGGCACGGGTGATCTCCCAGTGGCATCCCCAGCCGCGTCCCAGCATAGAAGCCACCGCTGGAAACCGCAACCCCTACCCAACGGAGAGCCGGGCATATTCACACAGAAGGAGGGCGGAAGTGGGGCAAAAGACCGATCCCACTTTCCTCACGACTTCCGACGGTGGCCTCTTCCGCTGCGGGTTTCGACTCGGGAAGTCCTGCCCGGTGGCGGCGGAGCTTGGCTTCATCGAAGACTCCAAGGATTCCGCTAGAATGGCTGACGTGGACTATCCGGTGAGGGTCGCCGTCGTCGGTGGCGGCATCAGCGGGCTGACCGCCGCCTTCTATCTCCAGCGACTGGCTGGTACCGCCGGGGTTTCGCTGGCCTGTACCCTGTTGGAGCAGGACGATCGACTGGGGGGCGTCATCCGGACCGAACGCGTGGACGGGCTGGTGTTGGAGGCGGGACCGGAGGGTTGGGCGTCCTACAAGCACACAGCCTTGAGACTGCTGGAAGACCTTGGCCTCAAGGATCAACTCTTGGGCTCCAACGACCGCAGGCGGCGGACCTGGGTTGCCCGCCAGGGCCGACTCACCGCCTTACCGGACGGGATGATGTTCCTGGCACCGGTCAATCCTCTCGCCTTCTGGAGATCGGCGCCCCTGAGCTGGTTCGGCAAGCTCAGGGCCTCCTGCGAACCGCTGGTGCCGCGCAGCACGGGTGAGCTGAGTGTCCGGCAGTTCTTCGAACGCCGCCTGGGACCCGAGTTTACCCGCGAGCTGGTGGAACCGCTGATTTCGGCCATTTATGGAGGTGATTTCGAGCGTCTGAGCACGCCCAGCGCGCTGCCCGAGCTGTACCGGGCGGAACAGCGGGCCGGAAGCCTCTGGCGCGGTCTGCGACGTTTCGCGCGGATGACACGCAAAACCTCTGTCCTGTACACCCTGCGCGAAGGCATGTCCCAGATGATCGATCGTTTGACCGCCCAGCTTGATGCGGTCCGGATCCAGACAGGGGTCCGTGGGCTCCGCCTCCATCGCGATGGTGAAGCCTACCGGCTATGCTGGGAATCTGGCCAGGAGGCGGCCGACTTCGTGGTGCTGGCGGTTCCGGCGCCGGCCGCCGCCCGGATCCTCAGCTCCGACTTCCCGGCAGCCTCGTCAGCGTTGAGCGCGATCCCCTACGGTTCCAGTACGCTGGTCTATCTGGCCTACCGGAAGTCGGAGTTCAACCATCCCCTGGATGGGTTCGGCTTTATCGTCCCCAGCAACGAGCCGCAGTTCACGGATGCCTGTACTTGGGTCAATACGAAGTTCGACTTCCGAGCTCCGGATGATCTGGTGTTACTTCGGTGCGCCGTACACCGGCACGGGGCCGGAACAGACCTCCCGGAAGAGGAGTCCGCCGCGCGTTGCCACCGGGATATCGCCGAACTGATGGAGGTTTCCTGCAAGCCCGTGTTCAGTCGGGTCTACCAGGTCCGAGGCGCCATCCCGCAGCTTCTCATGGGCCATTCGGGACGAGTCCAGTCTGCGGTGCGGGCGCTTCGGGATCACCCGAAGGTAGTGCTGGCGGGTTCCTACGTCGGGGGGGTCGGGGTTCCCGACTGCATCCGGACGGGGCGCGAAGCTGCCGAGAGCATCCTCCGCCGGCTCGAATCCCGAAGAAAGGTTCAAACCGCTGCCGCGGTGCGAGCTTTGCGCACCGGATACGGCTCGTAGGCGCAGAAGGGTTCCTCAGCCAGATAGTCACCCGTCATGGCGTAAGCCCGGGCCCGGGAACCTGCACAGATGTGGCGGAACTCGCAGATCCCGCACTTCCCCTTGAGGCGGTCCAGATCCCGCAGTTCGAGAAAGACGGGATGCGTCCGGTAGGTTTCCGCCAGCGACGTCCGGCGGACGTTTCCGCAGGGCAGGGGCAGAAAGCCGCTGGGATAGATGTCGCCACAGCAACTCACGAACACATGCCCGTTGCCGGCGTTAACCCCCTTGGGGGCCAGACCAATGCTGCCACCGGGTCCGAAGTCACGGCGCATATGCCAAGGCAGCCCTCCCCTCTCGTTAGGGTCGTCGCCACGGTGTCCCGGAGGCGGGGCGACGCCCGCAGCCCGGCGGGAGTGTTCCTGGATCAGATAGCGACGATAATGAGGAGCCTCCGTGATCTTGACAATGAAATCCACCTGATGCGAGTAGGCGGCAAGCTGTTCAAACAGTCCTTCGAACTGAGCCGCGTCCATCTGGCCCAGATCACGGCCACGGCCCGTGGGCACGAGGAAAAACACTTCCCAGAACACCGCGCCCAGTTCCCCTACCAACTTGGCCATAGCCGCGAAATGCTGGAGGTTGTAACTGCTGAACACGGTGTTGATCTGAAGCGGCAGGCCCAGTTCGCGGGCGAACCGGGCTCCCTGCAGGGTGCGGGCGAAAGCCCCCGCCACTCCCCGGAAGGAGTCGTGGACCTCAGCGGTCGGGCCGTCCAGGCTGAGCGCCATCTGAGCCAGACCGGCATCCTTGAGGCGGGCCACCAGCTCGCGGGTCAGCAACGGGGTCGCCGCCGGGATCGTAGCCATCCGCATGCCCAGCCCGGCGCCGAACGCGATGAGCTCGCAAAGATCAGGACGCTTCGCCGGATCGCCGCCGGAAAGGATGGTAATGGGCGTTCCCATTTCCGCCAGCTCCCGTAACAGGTCAAAGCCCTCCTCCGTGGAGAGCTCTCCCGGCAAAGCCTCGGCGATGGCCTCGGCACGGCAATGACGACACGCCAGATCGCAGGCGCGGGTGGTCTCCCAAATGGCGACGAAG
Organism: uncultured Acidobacteriota bacterium; assembly: GCA_964524795.1. Lineage (GTDB taxonomy): Bacteria > Acidobacteriota > UBA6911 > RPQK01 > JAPXNP01 > CAZGEH01. The sequence continues at coordinate 351,523 of CAZGEH010000002.1, read as the reverse complement.
GGCGTCCGGCGGAAGTCGACAGCAGACAGCGACGGCATCGCGGCATGTGACATCGTGCTCGCTCCAGCGACCCGGTGGGAGTTCCCAGCAGGATCAGACGATTCTCAGGATACCATTCTCCGCTCAGCCTTCCGGATTCGACGGTGGAACACCGCCCGGGCGGCGGCGGCAAGCACTCCGTTGTAGAAACGGTAACTGAGCAGCCTGAAGCCGGGATCAGCCAGGTACAGAGCGTCCGTCGGCTGGACCACCAGGCTCACCTCGATGTTCGGCGCGATACCGATGGGGATCCGACAGGCGATGAGACGGTCAATCATGTATTTGAAGACCGCCCGCATCTGTTCAAACCCGGGAGGATCCCAGTCAGCCATGTCGCTGCCCAGCAAGGGCCTGAACACGCAGATGGTGGGGAATGCCCCGCAGTCGGTGATCCGGTCGATGGCCCGGAGGGTGTCTTCGAGAGGTTCCACGCCGGCGATGATCTCGCCGCTCACCCGTCCCTTCCCCAACTTTGACGCCGTGTACTCCATGGCCAGAAAGAACGCTTCCTGCCCCAGCGTTCGGGCCTTTCCGGGACAGAAGCGCGTGAAAGCCTCCGCACCCATGAACTCGAAGCAGAAGGAAAAGTGGTCGACGCCGGCGTCGATCAACCGGTCATACTGTGACAGATCCGACACAGGCGCGAGCTGCAATCCAACCAGCAGCCCCGTCTTCTCCTTGACTGCCCGGACGAAGGGATACGCCAGTTGGAGGTCCCGGCCTTCCTGATAGCCGCTGTTGAAGTGGACAAACGTGATCCCCGATTCCCGGCGGGCGGTGATGCAGGTCTCCACCACGTCGGTCACCGTTTTCCGCCAGCTTTCATCCGTTTCCTCGTTCAGACCGGTGGTGCAGAAGCTGCAGTTCTCCCTCGAGTCCGCCTTCCAGTAGCGGCACACCGGTCCGATATAAATTCCCAGATAGGTTCCCTGCAGGACTCCCACCTTTACCATCGGCCGCCCGGAGCTCGTATTCCACCCGTACCACTCGGGCTCGGGGTTGAGACGGACGGGGTAGAGGGCCCCGGTTCGCTGGTCGTGAAGAACCAGCTCAGAATCCGTACTTCTCTTCAGGACGTAGGGGGAACGCTGGGCAAACGGCTCCACCACGGGGACGTTTACCCAGATGTCTTTCGAAGGTCCGGGCAGAATCAGCTCGAGCCCGCTGCCGAGTCCTGCCCTGGTCCGCCGGGCCAGCCGGATGCTGGGTACGGCCGATGGGTCAATGCGGACACCACGGCAGAACAGGTCGATCTCCAGTTCACAGGGATTCAGCCTCGCCCCCTGCATCCCATCCATTGTACGGGTGTTCCGCGGCGACTGGCCAATCAATGCCATCCGTCAGCCGAGGTCCGCTGCCTCTATTTTCTCCTTTGTAAATAAGTTTTAACTGCTATACACTTGAGCCGGATCTGTTGCCTGTTTGTGAGGGTCACTTGATGAGTGTTGGAAAGAGAATCCTGCGGCTTCGTTTGGAGTCCAATCGGACCCAGCGCGAGATTTCCGAGGATACCGGTCTGGCGGTGTCCTACCTCTCCCGCCTGGAAAACGGCCGGATCACACCGACAATCCCGACCTTGACCAAGATAGCCAAGGCGCTGGGAGTCAATGTGACGGCTTTTTTCGGCCAGGATTCGGCCCTTGAGTCAGGGGATCGCTGCCCCGTGAGTACCTCTGGACGTTGTGTGCTGGATCAGCTTCTGGTCGGCCGGGGACGGCGCCCGGAGACCAAATGGGAGGGCTACACGCCCCAGCAGTTGGAATTGCTGAGGCTGTGCGACTATCTGATCCATACCGGTGACAAGGAAATCTTGAACTCACTGCTGACGGTTTTGGAAGCACTGCTCTCCTTCTCGGGCTCAAAGGACCGGCTCGAGCTGCGACAGAGCCTCCGAGCGCGTCGCGGTCCGCGCCGGCGTCCCGAACTTGAGGCTCACAGCGAAGGTACTACCGCTTGAATCAAGCTCTCCCGGGGGGTCCCGTCGTGTCCACCAGTGCCCTCATCTATATTCATGTGATCGGCTGTATCGCCCTTTTCGCCTTCGGTTATTACATGGGCAGTCGGAAGCGGCGCTGATGAGTCCGGCAGGCGGCCGTTCCCCAGGTACGGCTCGTGTCTGGTGGGTAACCTGCCCCACTTTTTCTCGGCCCCGCCCTTAGAGTTGGGTCTCTTGCTCCACTCTTTCGGCACCGGGCTCTGCCCGCAGGTGTGCTTGGCGACCACGCAATCCGGATCTTTGCGAAGCGCATGTGCAGGGCCCGCCGGTTGTCCGACAGGCGGCACAAGAATTGCAATTCTATTCGCTAAACACTCAGCTTTGCAGGTTTGGGCCTGATTCCAGCGCACCGGAAGCAGAGAGGGAGTTGTCGCCATGCTGACGGACTTGATTACCCGAAGGTTTGCCAAGCACCACAATTACCTGTTGGCCTCCCTCGACGCGTTGGAGGCGGCCGTGCAGGAGATCTCCCAGGCGCCGGAACCGGCGGCGGTCTTCCTCAGTCAGGAAGCCGCAATCATCCAGATTCTGGATTTTCTGGCCGGTGAGGAGGCCCAGCACGAACGCGAAGAGGAGAGGGTTCTGTTGCCGGTCCTGGAAAGGCACCTGGACCGCCGGCTGCCGCCCGCCACGGCCCTGGAGCAGGTTTCCGACGACCACCGGCGGGGGCAGGAACTGATCCGCATTGCCCGCGAGCAGATGAGCGGTATGGCTGCCGCCGATCCGACTCCCAGGGACTACATACTGCTCACCGCCCGCCTTTCGGATATCGTTTGGCACTACCGGCGGCATGTGTGGAAAGAGAACTCGATCATCCTGCCGGCTGCCCGCCGGCTGGTGCCGGATCACGCCGACTCGATCTGGGCGGCCGGGCCCGGGAGCAAGGAGTGACCTGGGGGGTTCTGTCGGGGCCTCCTGCCGCCGACTGAGGACTCGGGGACCGGGTGGGCCATGCTACTTGGGCGTGTCGGTTTCCCGGATCCACACCAGCATCTCGCCTTTGCCGCGATTGGCCCAGGCGTAGTAAGGGATCGCGACCCATGGCTGGTCGCCGGTTGCAGCCGGAGATCGGCTTGAGACCGAGATGACACCCACTCCATTGAGAAGCCTGGGATCGAATCGGTAGTCCAGCCGCGAAGCTTCCCCTACGGTGAGCTGGGCAGGCCGCCGGCCTGGGTTGTCGGGCCATTCCGCACAGTAGACGAGTGGACCCCGTTGCAGGGCCAGGCGGCCTCTGTCCGACTCCACCGCCGCGTGCGCCCGGAGCAGCCGGACCTCCATCGGCAGCAGGAGCCGGACCTCGTCGCCGGCCTGCCACCGGCGCGCCAGCACCGCAAAGCCGGCCTCCTCCCGCCAGGTCTCCTCGGCTCCGTTGACCAGGACTCGGGGCCGGGCTCCACGGGCACCGACGAACCGGTAAAGATCGCTGGGAATGGCTTCGCCTTGCGCCCATCCAGGCAGCCGGAGGGCTAACTCAAGGTTCCGTGGTTGGGTGGGATCCAGGATCAGCCGAACCTCGCCGCTCCAGGGATAGTCCGTCAACTGGGAGACCTGCAATGGCTGGCCGTCGAGCTGGATGCAGGCCCGGCTCTGCATGTAAAGGTTTACGAAAAGGCGGTTTCCCCGGACTCCGTAGACGTAACCCGGCAACGAGGGCAGGAATCGTGTGAGGTTGGAGGGGCAGCAGGCGCAACCGAACCAGGGGCTGCGTTCGTGGCTCCCGTCCGATTCCAGAGGGTTCGGATAGAAGAATCGGTCGCCGGACAGTGCCAGCCCGGAAAGCAGGGCGTTGTACAGCGTACGTTCAGCAACGTCGAGGTACCGGGAATCCCCATGCAGCAGGAACATGCGGTGATTCCACATCACGTTGGCGATGGACGCACAAGTCTCGCAGTAGGCGGTGAGATTGGGAAGCTGATACGCGGCTCCATAGGCTTCGCCGCTGGCAGTGGATCCGACGCCCCCGGTGACGTAGATCTTGTGGGACACCACGTCCGCCCAGATCCGGTCAGCAGCCGCCAGGTAGCGGGAATCGCCGGTGAGCCCCGCCACGTCAGCCATGGCGGAATACATGTAGTTGGCGCGCACGGCGTGGCCCACCGCCTCGCTCTGTTCCCAGACCTTCTGATGAGCCTGGTTGTAGGAGTCCCCCCGGGGCCCGCGGACATCGAGGAAGAACCGCGCCAGATCCAGATACTCCCGCCGTCCGGTCAGCCGGTAAAGCCTAACCAGTCCCAGCTCCACTTCCTGATGGCCTGGGTATTTCTCCTCCTTGCCCCATCCGAAGTCCCGCAGCAAGAGATCGGCTGCCCTGAGGGCCACCTCCAGCAACGTCCGCTTGCCGGTGGCCTGGTGGTGAGCAGAGGCGGCCTCGAACAGGTGGCCGAGGTTGTAAAGCTCGTGACTCAGGTGATGGACCAGTTCCCAGCGCCGGCTGCCGGCCCATTCATGAGCTCGGGGCCCTAGGATGGTCCGATTGGTGTAGAGGTAGCCGTCGGGCTCCTGCGCCGCAGCGGTCTTGGAGATGATCTCATCCAGTTGCGTTTCCAGCCGCGGGTCGGGAAAAACCTGCAGCGAATAGGACGCCCCCTCGATGATCTTGTAGACGTCGGAATCGTCAAAAGGATAGATCGTGTTGAACGTCCCTTTCACGAGACCACCGGCGACCTCGAAATTCCGGATCCTCCCCGTCTCTTCACTTTGACGCAGGGCAAAAGGAATGGTGTGTTCGTGGTTGAGACGGAGGCGCGGCAGCCAGAAGCCGTCCTCCAGCTTCACCTGATGAAAGGGAACCGGCTGTACCGGTCCGGCAGCAGGGCCGGTTTCGGCAACCAGCGACATCCCGGCTGAACAAATCACCAATACGGCTGACCCGAGCCTCATGGGGGGCCTCCTCGACCGCTGCGCAACGTGCTGGGCGAAACGGGTTGCTTGAGCCTACACCCATGTGCGCAGGGGCTCCAGTCCCTGCTGGAAGGCCGGCGGCCCTGTCGGCCGATGGGATGGTGTGAGCTGGCGCCGGCACCCGGCTTTGGACCCTGGGAGCTTCCACTCCCAATATCCCCGCCGGATGACTTGATATAGGACTGATTTGGTACTATATTAGGGTCTCCCATGATCCGGATGAGCAAACAAGCGGATTACGGCCTGGTCCTCATGACTGCGTTCTTGCGTGGACGGGACGGAAGCGGGAATATCAGCGCCCGGGAGCTGGCGGCCCGGACTCGGCTGCCGTTGCCAATGGTCAGCAAGATCCTGAAAGCACTGGCCCGGGAAGGACTGCTGACCTCCCATCGGGGCACTAATGGCGGCTACAGCTTGGCACGCACTCCGGATCGGATCTCGGTCAGCGAGGTGCTGGTGGCAGTGGAGGGCCCCATCGCCATGACCGAGTGCCTCCACGACCGTGGGGATTGCCGCCAGGTGGCGGTCTGCCCGGTCCGTACCAACTGGGAGCGAATCAATGTTGCTGTCAAGCACGTCTTGGATGCCATCACCCTGGCCGACATGGCGGAGCCGTTGCCGGACTCGCTGGTGACGGTCGACGGGGTGGTCAGGACGAGGCGGGAAGATCGGTCCGGCGAGATGGCCCGGGCCCTCTGACACGGGAGGTGTGATTTTGGCGTCGGATACCCAGGATCTGCAGCGTCTGGCAGAAGAGGAATACAAGTACGGCTTTGTCACCGAGATCGAGTCCGAGTCGATCCCGGCGGGACTCAATGAGGACATCGTCCGCCTGATCTCGCACAAGAAGCAGGAACCGGAATGGATGACCGAATGGCGCCTCAAGGCCTATCGGCACTGGCTGACCATGGAAGAGCCCCATTGGGCCTTCATTCATTATCCGCCGATCGATTACCAGCAGATCGTCTATTACTCCGCCCCGAAGCAGAAGCAGGACGGACCCAAGAGCCTCGATGAGGTGCCTCCGGAGTTGCTGGAGACCTATCGAAAGCTGGGAATCCCCTTGCACGAGCAGGAGATCCTGGCGGGTGTCGCGGTGGACGCGGTGTTCGACAGCGTGTCGGTGGCCACCACCTTTCAGAAGAAGCTGGCCGAGCAAGGCATCCTCTTCTGTTCCATGAGCGAGGCGATCCGCGAGCATCCCGAGCTGGTGCGGAAGTATCTGGGCTCGGTCGTCCCCTATTCCGACAACTTCTTCGCCACGCTCAATTCGGCTGTCTTCAGCGACGGTTCCTTCGTTTACATCCCCCCTGGGGTACGGTGCCCGATGGAGCTGTCCACGTACTTCCGCATCAATGCCGCCAAGACGGGCCAGTTCGAGCGGACCCTGATCGTTGCCGACGAGGGCAGCTATGTGAGCTATCTGGAAGGCTGCACCGCTCCCATGCGGGATGAAAACCAGCTCCACGCCGCGGTGGTGGAGCTGGTGGCACTGAAGGATGCCACGATCAAGTACTCCACCATCCAGAACTGGTACCCCGGTGACGACGAAGGACGGGGCGGGATCTACAACTTTGTGACCAAGCGGGGCAAATGCCTGGGTGCGAACTCGCGGATTTCGTGGACCCAGGTGGAGACCGGTTCCGCCATTACCTGGAAGTATCCAAGCTGCATGCTCATCGGGGACAACTCCATCGGGGAGTTCTATTCGGTGGCCCTCACCCGCAAGAAACAGCAGGCGGATACCGGCACCAAGATGATCCACATTGGCAGGAACACCCGCAGCAACATTGTGTCCAAGGGCATTTCCGCCGGCCAGGGCCAGAACACCTACCGGGGTCTGGTCAAAATCGCCAAGAGCGCGGTCAATGCCCGCAACTACACGCAGTGCGATTCGATGCTCATCGGTGACAAGTGTGGTGCCCACACCTTTCCCTATATCGAAATCGCCAACAGCACGGCCCACATGGAGCACGAGGCCTCCACATCGAAGATCGGTGAGGACCAGATTTTCTACTGCCAGCAGCGCGGCCTCTCGGCCGAAGATGCTGTATCAATGATCGTCAATGGCTTCTGCAAGGAAGTTTTCAAGGAACTCCCGATGGAGTTCGCGGTGGAAGCTCAGAAGCTTCTCAGCATCAACCTCGAGGGCAGCGTCGGTTAGACCCTCGATGACCACTGAAATGGAGACTCGATAGCATGCTCGAGATCAGAAACCTGCACGTTAATGCGGATGGCAAACCGATTCTCCGGGGTATCGATCTGAAGGTCGGGCCCGGTGAAGTTCACTCTATCATGGGCCCCAACGGCTCGGGCAAGAGCACTTTAGCCCAGGTGCTGGCGGGACGGGAGGACTACGAGGTCGTTGAGGGAGAGGTCCTTTACAACGGAGCCAACCTGCTGGAAATGGAGCCGGAGGAGCGTGCCCGCGGAGGACTCTTTCTAGCCTTTCAATACCCGGTGGAAATCCCCGGTGTCAGCAACACCTATTTTCTGAGGGCGGCTCTGAACGCGATCCGCAAGCACCGCGGGGAACCTGAGGTCGACGCCCTGGAGTTCCTGAAGCTGGTTCGGGCCAAGGCCCGTCTTTTGAAGATGGATGACAGCCTGCTCAGTCGGCCGGTCAACGATGGTTTTTCCGGTGGGGAAAAAAAGCGGAATGAGATCTTTCACATGGCGGTGCTCGAACCCCGCTTGGCGATCCTGGACGAGACCGATTCCGGGCTTGACATCGATGCATTGAAGATCGTGGCCGAAGGCGTCAACTCCTTGCGCAGTCCTGACCGCAGTTTCATTGTGGTCACCCACTACCAGCGGCTCCTGGATTACATCATTCCGGACTTTGTTCACGTGCTTTACCAGGGGCGGATCGTGAAATCCGGGGACCGTCACCTGGCTTTGGAACTGGAACGCAGCGGATACACTCGGATCGAAGACGGCAACCCGGAAGTCCAGCCGGTGGGACGCTGAAGGGAGGACCGAAGCATGGCTGAAGCGACCTTGGATGTTCGCGGCCTGAGTCTGACTAGGCTCCTGGAATCGGCAAGACAGAGTCCGGGGGACCTCCCCGAAGGGGTGTTGCGCCTGCGCCGGGAGGGCCGCGAGAGTTTCGAACGACTGGGTCTTCCGAGCCGCCGCGACGAGGAGTGGCGGTATACGGATCTGAGCCCGCTGCTGGCTCTGGACCTGGTGTCTGCGCCTGCGGCTGATCTGGCGGCGGCGGACAGCTTTCTCAGGCAGTCGGCGTTCGGCCGATTGGCGGAAATCTCACTGGTTTTTGTCAACGGCCGATATGTTCCCGAGCTGTCCACCGGGGTTTCCGCCCCCTCCGGACCGGTGATCCTGCCGCTGCGGGAAGCTTGGAGCCGGGAGCCTGAGGTTGTGGAGCGTTTCCTGGGCAGGGTCGCCGGCTTCCGCGAAAGTGCTTTCGCCTCATTCAACCTGGCATTCCTGGAGGACGGCGCCTACATCCGCATCCCCGCTGGAAGGGTTGTGGAACAGCCGCTCCAGATCGTCTACCTGACGCTGGGCGCCGAGGCGGGGTTGACCAGTCCCCGGGTATTGGTGGTGGTGGAAGACAACGCGCAGTGCCGGCTGGTGGAGGCGCACCTGGGCGCCGACCAGAGCGCGTATTTCAGCAACCCCGTCACCGAGCTGTCGGTTGGGCAGAATGCGGTGGTGAGCTATTACAAGCTCCAGCAGGAATCGCCGCGCGCCTGTCATCTGGCGACCTTGGAGTCCCATCAGGGGCGCAGTGCGTCGGTTACGACCAACATCATCACCCTCAGTGGCGGGCTGGTCCGCAACGAGACCACGGTATCTCTGCAGGGCGAGGGCGGATGGGCCCAGCTGGATGGGCTCTACCTGGTAGGCGGCAATCAGCACGTGGACAATTTCACGCGGATCGATCACGTCAGTCCGCACTGCTCCAGTCGGGAGCTTTACAAGGGGATCCTGAGTGACCGCGGCACCGGAGTGTTCCGGGGCAGGATCGTGGTTGCCAAAGGCGCCCAGAAGACGGATTCGAAGCAAACCAACAACAATCTGCTGCTTTCGGACCATGCCCTGATCAATACCAAGCCGCAGCTTGAGATCTATGCCGACGACGTCAAGTGCACGCACGGTGCGACGATCGGGCAGCTGGATAGGGATTCGGTGTTTTATCTCCGGGCACGAGGGATCTCGGAAGAGGCGGCCAAGGGCATCCTGATTTATGCGTTTGCCAACGAGGTGATCAACCGGATCACGGTGGATTCCCTGCGTGAGAAACTGGAGAATTACCTGTTCGACTGGCTTCCCATGGGCACATCCGTCAGGGAGGCCTTTTGAACGGAGGCTGAACCGAGGCGAAGATGAGCACGCAGTGGCAAGCCGCGCAAACCGCGGCGGAGGAGATCCAGATCGAGGCTCTCCGCTCCCAGTTCCCGATTTTGGCCGTCCCGGTCCACGGCCGTCCGCTCGCCTATCTGGACAACGCAGCCACGACCCAGAAACCGGCTGAGGTGATCGAGGCGTTGGTCCGCTATTACCAGCGGGAGAACGCCAACATCCACCGTGGTGTTCACTATCTGAGCCAGGTGGCAACCGATTCTTACGAAAGCGCACGGCGGATGGTGGCCCGGTTCATCCGTGCCCGTTCTCCAAGAGAGGTCATTTTTGTCCGGGGCACCACGGAAGGTGTCAACCTGGTAGCGCAGAGTTTTGCCCGGCCCCGTCTGAAGCCGGGCGATGAGGTGGTGATCTCGGCCATGGAGCATCACTCCAACATCGTCCCCTGGCAAATCGTCTGCGAACAGACGGGGGCGCACCTGAAGGTTCTGCCGATGGACGACCGTGGGGAGCTGCTGGTGGACAGCTTGCCGGCCCTGCTGAACTCGCGGACACGTGTCGCCGCATTCGTCCACGTATCCAATGCCTTGGGGACTGTTAACCCGATTCGGGAGATGATCCGGATCTGCCATGCTGCAGGTGTGCCGGTTCTGGTGGATGCCGCGCAGGCGGTCCCGCACCTGCCGGTGGACGTGCAGGATCTGGACGCGGACTTCCTGGCTTTTTCGGGTCACAAGGTGTACGGGCCCACCGGGATTGGTGTGCTCTATGGCCGGGCCGAGCTGCTGGAGTCAATGCCCCCATATCAGGGCGGCGGCGATATGATCAGCTCGGTCAGCTTCGAGCGGACCGTCTACAACGAAATTCCCCACAAGTTCGAAGCCGGAACTCCGCATGTTGCGGGGGCGGTCGGTCTCGGGGCGGCTCTGGATTTTGTGCTCCGCCAGGGTCTGGAACGGATCGAGGCTCATGAGTCCAAGCTGCTGCGTTATGCAGAGGATCAGCTCCAGGCTCTGCCTGAAGTCCGGTTGATCGGTCGGGCCTCCGAGAAGGCGGGAGTCGTGTCGTTCGTTGTGAAGGGGGTGCATCCCCATGATCTGGGGACCGTCCTCGACCAGCAGGGGGTGGCGATCCGGACGGGCCACCATTGTGCCCAGCCTGTGATGGACTTCTTCGGCATACCGGCTACCGCGCGGGCCTCCTTTGCGTGCTACAACACCTTCGATGAGGTAGATCGTCTGGTAAGTGGTGTCCGTTTGGCCCTTGAGGTCTTTCAATGAGCTTGCTCAGTGACCTGTACCAGGAAGTCATCCTGGATCATAACCGCCGTCCGCGGAACTTCGGGGCCCTACCCGATGCCGACGGCGTCGCCGAGGGTTACAACCCCCTCTGCGGCGACCGGGTGAAGGTCTTTCTGAGACAGAAGGACGGGCGGATCGAGGCGGTCACCTTCGAAGGCACGGGCTGCGCGATCTCAACGGCTTCTGCTTCGCTGATGACAGAGGTCATGCGAGGCAAGACGCTCGCCGAGGCGAAGCAGTTGTTTCAGAAGTTCCACGACATGGTGACCGGCAAGCTCCAGGCCGAAAGCGATGATGAAGATCTGGAACGACTGGTGGTGTTCCATCGTCTGCACGAATACCCGGTGAGAGTCAAGTGCGCCACCTTGGTCTGGCATGCCCTGCTGTCGGCAATTGAAACCGGCAGGAGCGGCAGGGCCGAGGTCCCGAGCCGCCGGGACACGCCGCAGAAGACATGAACGAAAGCAACCCTGTTCCTATCCAGAATCAGCCCGGTCCCCTGACGGAAACCCAGGTGGAGCAGATCCGCCGATCCGTGATCGAAACCTTGCAGACCGTTTACGATCCGGAAATTCCAGTGAACATCTACGAACTGGGGCTGGTCTACCGGCTGGAGGTTTCGACTGCCGGGGTGGTACTGGTGGAAATGACCCTCACTTCCCCCGCCTGCCCGGTGGCAGGCTCCCTGCCCGGGGAGGTGGAGAGCAAGCTGCAGACAGTTCCCGGCGTCAGCGCGGTTCAGGTCGAACTGGTTTGGGATCCTCCCTGGACCATGGATCGCATGTCGGAGGCGGCTCGACTGGAACTCGGCCTCTTGTAGATGCGGAAATTCAGCGCCATTACAGCCCTTGGGATCGGCTTGGCCGCCCTGATCGCAGCGGCATGGCAGGAACCGAGGATCCGTACCCTCTTCAGCTCGTCTTCGGTGCGGAAGGACCCGCTGGCTTTCCTGCGCGACGTAAAGGTCCCCGATCCTCCGCCGGTGGCGGAAAAGCCGGTTTCTGGCGTCCCCCCTCCGACACAAGCCCCGGCGGGGCCGCCTCCGCCCGCTGGAGCGCCTACGGCTGAACCGCCGGCCTCAGCCTACAAACAGGTACCCAATCCGGAGGTGGCACGGGTTCTGATGCAGGTTCTGCGTGCACGAAAGCTGGCCGGCGGGATCAGTCTGAGCGTCAGCGACACGGAGATCGCGGTACATGGGTCGGTGCCCTCACAGGAGCACCTCGACAAGATCAGGGCGATCCTTGAAATGGGTCGGGAAGCCAGAAAGCTCGATCTTTCCCGCGTCCAGATCGGAACACCCGAGACCCCGTGACGCCTTGTGGGCCTCCTCGCTGCGGGTGCGCCTGTCACATATCCGCAGTGTGCACGGCGGGCTCTGAGGTCAGTCGATCCAGATCCGAATCCGGCCTTCGGAGGTCTGGACCTCCAGGATCTCGCCCGCCTTCGAGAGCTCCTCGACCAGGTTCTCCGGCTCGATTCCCTCTCGCCGCAGGTCTTCGCGGGCCGATTCCGGCAACGACGACAGCAGCAGGCGGGCCAGGGACAGAGGCAGATTCAGGCGCAGCTCTACGCCGTCGGCGCCCCTGAAGACGAGTCTGAGGCTCCGTCCCGCAGGAGCCTGGGAACGCCCGCCCTTGCCGGCACCGCTCTCCAGGAGTCGGGGATCGATCCGTAGCAGAGCCAGGCTGGCCTGGTTGCGGACTTCGGCATCCCGACTCTCCTGCAGTTCCCGCTGCAGAACGGGGATCGCTCTTCGCCGCACCGAGTCCTCCGGCAACCGGCTGATCTGCAGTGCCGCCAGCAAGGCCAGTTCGCGGTCCGGGTCGGAAAGGGCGGCCGTCACGCGATCGAGGTATTGTTTGTGGCCGTTCCGGTACAGTGTGACCGACAGCCGGATGACGGAGGCGCGCGCTTCGCTGACCAGCGCTGAATCGCGATCGCTGCGCCTCAGGTAATACTCGTAGCTGCGCAACGATTCCTCGTGGCGGTGCAGCTTCTCCAGCGCCTTGGCTTCGTAAAAATAGGAACCGGCGAGGGTCGAGTCGGACGGAGCCAGGGTCCGCAGTCGGCGAAGGCGCTCCAGAGCCTCCTCCCAGCGACCGTCGAACATGGCCAGCTTGGCCTCGGACAGCAGTTCTTCGGGTCCGGCGAAGGCCGGCCCCGTAATGATCATCCCGAGGAGTACCAGCAGGGGGCGGTTCATAGGCGGTCCTCCATCTGAAGCAGGTTGATCCGCAGCAGAGTCGATCGGGACTGGATGAGCTGGCGCCAGCGGCCCCCGTCATCCTCTCCAAGACAACCTCCCCGCTCGGAGACCACCAGCAGCAGCATCTCCAGTTCCTCGAGGACAGGCTGCACGTCGGCAAAGCTGTCGTCGGCCAGGCGGGCCTCGAGCTGGCGTTTCTGGCGGATGAGGCGATCCGCCGCCTCCCGGGTGGCGGAGTCCTCCGGCCTACACCGGCTCTGGTCCAGCAGTTCCAGCAGGAAGAGTTGACTGCGGGATAAGAACGCCAGCAGATCCTCTCGCGTTGCGGTGGTTTCCACCGAGGCGAAGTATTCACCCAGCACCGGCGACGGTGGCTGAGGGGAAGGAACGTACTGGCGTTGCAACAAGTAGGGCGCCATCAACCAGAACAACGCGACGGCGGCTGCTGCTGCCAGCCAGGCGGCGGCTCGACGATGGACGAAAAGACGGCGGCCACGGTGGATGAGGGGCAAATCCGCCGCGGAGCGGGCTTCAGTCTCGACTGCAGCCGACCAGGACTCCAGCCACCGCTTGAGAAGCCGGGCTTCTGCCACCAGGGCCGCGCAGTCGGGACAGTCGCGGCAGTGATCGAGATCCAGGGTGTCCAGATTGCCGATCCCGGCCACCCAGTCGTCCACCTCGATGCGATGTCTTTCACAGATCGACATGGCTCATATCCTTCAAGTCGGCCAGAGAGCGCCGAAGACTGGCGAGGGCGTTGTGGAGAGTCGATTTCACGCCACCGGACGTCATGCCGACTGTCTCGGCGATCTCTTCAAGTGTCAGCTCACCGAGCAAACGCAGCTCCACGACCTCACGCTGGCGCGGAGGCAGTCCTTTGATGGCGTCTTCGACCCGCCGTCTGATCTCGGCCTGTGCCGTACTCAGCTCTGGATGGGATCCGCGGGAGGCTGGTGCCGCCGCCAGGGCTTCCGGTTCGGCTGTCGTCAGTTTCCGCAATTTGAAGTTCCTCTTCCGCTTGGCATCGATCTGAAGATTTCTGGCTACCCCGAAGATCCAGGCCGACAGCGCCATGCCGTTGAAGGAGGCCGCCCGAGAGCAGACCCGTGCCAAGACCTCCTGGCAGAGATCCAGTGCGTCGTCCCGGGTTTCACCGCGTCCGATCAGGAACTTGAGGATCCTCAGCCGGTACTTCTCAACCAGCAGTCCTATTGCGGTTGGATCCCCGGCATTGACGGCTTCCATCAGGTGCCGGTCCGTCATTCATTGGTGAGAACGGAATCCGGATGGCGAAGGTTTACTGCGTCACCTTTCGATGGAGGTATTGGGGAAGCCGGCTCGGCCAGGCAGCTCGGCCAGCTCCGTGTCCAGGCTTCCTTCCGGCCGGCTGCGTGGTGGGGTGTCGACGGCTGCGTCCGGCGCGTCCACCTGCCAATAGCAGTGAACGCACTCGGGACAAATCGCCCACTGGTTGGGCTGCGGGGCGTAGGCCACAATGGTTTCCCGTTCCTCCTTGACCCAGCAGTGAACGCATCGGACTGGGAAGACGGTGCGCGTGTTGCGCCACGCCAAGTACAGCGTGATGGCCAGTACCAGAACGGAAACAGCAACTCCGATCAGAACATGGCTGATGGTAACGGTCATGCCCGGCCAGCGGTCCTCAAAGGTCAGACCGGCGGTGCTGCGTTCGTGCGCAAGCCGGTCAACGCTTCCTGTTCGTCCTCGTAGACGTCGAGCAGAGGGAGGATTTGGCTGATGGACAACACGTGCTTCACCCGATCGCCGATCCGCAAAAGTTTGACCTGCACTCCGAAACGCTTGGCCATCTTCAGGCTGGCCACCAGTTCGCCGATGCCAGCACTGTCGATCCAGGTCACTCCTGAGAGGTTGAGGAGGATCTTCTTCCAGCCTTCGGCAACCAGTTGATTCATCACATCGCGCAGGATCCGTTCACCCACACCGGAAACCATGCGCCCATCGAGATCGACGATAATGACGTCGTCCGACCGGCGAATGTCGACTTGCATGTGCAGCCCCCTGGACCCCACCGGTTTGCTGCCGGCGCCAGGTCTCTCCATCAGATCTTGATCAGTATCTTCCTTTGGTACAGCCAGTAGCACAAGTACCACTGAATGGCCAGGGAAACAAGCGCAGTGAGCAGACTGACCCATCCAGCGTGGACGAAGGCGCCCAGGAGACCATCGGTGAAGATCTCCACGAAACCGTTGAGCCAGCGAGGCCCAATGGTGTTGTTGAACAGATAGATGAAGATACTGTTCATTCCCACCACAACCGCGAAAAAAGCCCACCTGGAGTGGCGGCGGACATCGATGAACCAGTAAAAAGCGGCCAGAGCCAGCAGGCACCAGCCCCCGCTGGCCAGAATGAATGAGCTGGTGCAGATTCGTTTGATGATGGGGGTGATGGGATCCAGGGCGTACCCGGCCACCAGGGCGAGCAACCCGGGGACCGCCAGGAGCATGATCTTGCGGGCGGGAGCGCGGGTGCTACGCAGGACTTGACCTGCCAAAACGCCCCAGATGGTATGCGCTGCGGTCGGGATGCAGTTCACCGCCACCCATCCGCCGCCGTCATTAAGCCGTCCCATCAGCAGGAGGTCCATGTATGAGCCGAAATTGTGGTCCTTGACAAAGGGCTGGTCGAAGCCTGGGATGGACCAGGTTCGGTAAAGAACCTCAGTCAGAAGAATCAGACCCAACGACGTGGCGATCTGCACCTTTGCCGGGCGGCGCATCAGGAGGTAAGCGACCAGGTAGGTGAAGGAAAGCTGGGTCAAGACATTCCACAGCTCCCATACAATCCGTCCCGCGTAGGCGCAGTGCAGGAGAACGCCGAACAGGAAGAGCATTGCGGAGCGGTACAGCACATGGTGGGAGACAGCGGCCCTGGAATCGCCCCTCTCGAGCCGGCGTCCGATGGCAAAGGGCATGGCCACCCCGACGATGAACATGAAGAACGGCTGAACGAGATCCCAGAAGCGCAACCCGTTCCAGGGGTGATGCGTAAACTGGATGGCCACCCAACCCAGCCACGTCCCACTGAAGTCGGTCTCCATCAGGGCTTCATAGACGCCGGCTCCCTCCGCCACGAGGAGAAACATGGTGAGGCCGCGAAAGGCATCCAGAGAAACAAGGCGCTCCGTCGTCACCGCTTCATCAGGCATAGTCACTCCGGCAGATCGCGGAATTCTACCCGCAGCCGCCCTGCTCCACCAGTATGTGAATGCCTGTCATCGACTTCCCAGCAACGTACGGAGCCTGTCCAGGGCCAAGTTTCTTCCGGTCAACACCAGTACAACGGGGCCGGGGACCTGAGCCAGACTGCCGCTCAGGCAGGCGGCTACCGGTGCGGCTGCAGAAGGTTCCATCAGATAGTGGTGGTGCGAGAGCAGCCATACCACCGCCTCGCGCAACTCGCCTTCGGTGGCCAGCGAGACCCGATTCACCGTGCCTCGGAGATGGGAGAAGGTTCGGCGCCCGATTCCGCCCTCGAGTCCCCCGGCCCAAGTCTCGACGGCAGGCATCCGGGTCACGGCCTGTCCCCGCGCCAGCGAAAGGACCAACGAAGGGGATTCCTGGTGTTGGCAGGCCACGAGGGTGAAGCGGCGGCGGGAACCTTTCAGGAATCGGACGAGCCCGGCTGCCAGCCCGCCGCCACCCACCGGCACGACAAAGCTCCTGGCAGCGGGCAGTTCATCGAGGATCTCTGCAGCCAGCGTCCCGCCATTACCCGCCATGATCCAGTCATCGTCGAAGGCCGAGATGTACGGGCGGCCGGAGCCTCGGGCAAACTCCACGGCGATCGGCTCCACTTCGTCGAAGCCGGCAGGACCCGGGATTACGACTTCCGCTCCCAGGCGGCGGATGGCATTGGTCTTGGCCGGGTCAGCCGAGGAGGGCAAGAAGACGGTGGCACGGATGTGAAGCCGGGCGGCGGCCCACGCGATCGCCCAACCGTGGTTGCCTGCCGAACACGTCACGACACCCGTCGCCGGGTTCTCCAAGGCGGATAGGCGAAGCAATGCACCACGGGCCTTGAACGACCCCGTCACCTGGAGGAGCTCCAGCTTCATGTAAACGGGAACCCCCAGGAGACGGCCGAGTTCTTCGGCTGGTTCCAGGGGTGTACGGCGCAGAACGCCCGCAAAGCTCCGTCGAGCCTCATAAACCACCTGGAGAAAGCGGGCCGAGGGCCAGCCGCTTCGGTACGGCAACCTAATCCTCCACCAGTTCAGACTTGAAGCGAACCTCGCCCTCCACGGTCCGCTTGACCGGGCAACGCCCTGCGATTTCGGCGAGGCGGTCTCGCTGCTCCGGGGTCAGGGGTCCCACCAGCTTCAGGCGGACCGAGATTTCGGATACCGTGGTGGCTGTGAAACCGGAGGAGGCAACCTCCTCGGGACCCAGCCTCCGGTAACCAAGGCTGACTGCGACGTGCTCCAGGGGCCAGCCTTTCCGCTGGGCGTACATGGCGGTCGTAATGGCGGTGCATGCACCCAGGGAGCCCAGGAAGAGCTCCACCGGTGTGGGTCCCCTGTCACCCCCGCCATGGGTTTCGGGTTCATCAGCGAGCCAAGTGTGGTTGCCGCCTGACAAAGAGACCAGGTAAGGCTGGGCTGCATCCAATTTCGCTGTAATCTCATTGGCTGGGATTTCGCTCATAACATTTCATTTTGCCGCACCTTGGCCAGGCTTTTCTTCATCATCTTTCAGGATGTTGCTAGACTGTAGGCCATGGAAGACACAGCGGGTGCCGGGGCGACCGGTTTTTCGATCCATCTGACAGACTTGGCCCGGGAAAAGATCCAGGCTGCGCTGGCTGCGCAGACCGAGAAGACGGCGCTGCGGGTGGAAGCCCGTGCCAACGGGACGCCCCAGTTCGCTTACGCCATGCGCCTGGTGAGCGAGGAAGACATCCAGCCGGATGACATCATCCATGACGCGGGGGGGGTTCTGCTGGTGGTGGACCACTCCAGCGCCCGGAATCTGAACGGGGCCACCATTGATTTCGAGGACCGGATCGTCCGCAGCGGGTTCAAGTTTGACAACCCGAATCGGCCGGAGGTTCCGGCGGTGGGTTCGGGCCCTCGGGGCGACCTCACAGGATCGGTTGCAGAGCGGGTGCAGCAGTTGCTGGACCGGGAGCTCAATCCGGCCGTTGCTGCGCATGGAGGCAGGATTTCTCTGGTGGGAGTGAAGGACAACCGAGTCTACCTTGCATTCGGCGGCGGCTGTCACGGCTGCGGCATGGTGGATGTCACGTTGAAGCACGGCGTGGAAGCACGCATCAGGGAGTTGATCCCGGAGGTGGTGGAGGTGGTCGATACCACCGACCATGCCGCCGGAGAGAATCCCTTCTACGCCTGAGCCCTTCGACAGCGGCGTTGCAGTTCTGCACGCCCCGGTTGCATTGCTGTTTTTGAGAATTTATAGTTGCAGCCTACCTCTTGGGGAGGTGCCGAAGGATGGTGAAAAGACTGTTCGCTTTGTCGCTGATGGCCGCGGGTTTGCCCTGGTTTGTCGCCTCGTGCGGTGACAGCGGGAGCAGCGTAGCCAAGATCCAGCGGGATCGCATTGCGTACATCGGCACGGTTCCCTTTGAGCCGCCGCTGCTTTACCAGAAGGAAGGCGAGGTGGTGGGCCCGGATGCCGAAATCGGCAACCGCATCGTGGCCGAAATCCAGAGACGCCGACAGACCGAGTCGTCGAGTGACATCAGGGTCCTCTGGATCAACCGTACTTACCCTACCCTCCAGACGGCCCTTCAGAACGGCGAGGTTGACTTCGTTCTTGGCGTCTACGCGGTGACCGAAGAGCGGAAGAAGCAGTTGGACTTCTCCGAACCGTACTACCAGTCTGAACTGGTGGTCATCATCAACCCGGTGCACAGGAAGTTGAGTGTCAACGAGCTGGGGGGGGTGACGGTTGGGGTCCGGGAAGGGAGCGGCGTCGATGAGGCGTTGAAGGCGAGGTTCTCCGGTGTGAAGACCAAGCCGTTCCGGACTTTGGACGACGCTGTCCTGGCGTTACGTCGTAGCGAAGTCGACGCTGTGGTTGACGACCGGCTCATGGCTGCCTACGTTCTGGCCACTGCTCCGGGGGTGGCCCACATGGAGATCCTGCCGGAGAGCATCGGTTCCATTTCCTGCGCGGTCGCTGCCCGAAAGGGGGACAAGCAGCTGATCGAGATCGCCAACGAGATCATTGCCGAGATCAAGAAGGGGGATCTGTACCGCCAATGGGTGGAAGCACACCGCGGCTTCGAGCTGTTGCAGCAGGTTGAAATCCGCCACAAGGAGCGTCTGGCCGAAGAGGAAAAGGCGAAACGGGCCCGGCAAATCCTGATCAGTGTTGCCCGAGCCCAGAACTTCGATTTCGACATCTACCGGATGGCGAATCTGCGCTTTACCTTCCGCAACCAGCAGAGCGGAGCTTCTTTTCAGAGCAGTCCGATCACTTTCGAGGGGCGGACCGGGAAGGCGACGGCCAGCATTCCTCCCGGCACCTACCAGTTCATTCTGGAGCGTTTCAACTTCTCGGCGCCGCTGGACATCATGCCCGCGGATCCAGACCGCGTACCCATCACGATCACCATTTCTGCTGGTGGTGTCGACGTTCGGAAAGGCTGATTTTCTCAGACTTTCCGGGGGCCGGCCAGTCGGGCCCCCAGTCGGCGGAAGCTGCTTGACAATGGGGAGAGCCTTCCGCTATCCTTCGCTTGTTGAAATTGATTTTCATTTTCATTTGAGGTAACCCCGGCTGGGGTTCCGGCAGGCAAAAAAGGGGGGGCGCGCACGGCACATGCTCGCCCCCCTGGACACCTGACCTAGAGGTTCGCAGGCGTTCGGACTCACTTTAGGAGCTTTCCAGCGCCGCCGTCAAGTGTCCTCTGCCGCCCCAACCACTGAGGGAGGAGAACTGGACCATGCGACGGATCTGGATGTTGACCGGTGTATCGATTCTTGTCAGCAGTTCGCTGTTGCCCCAGGACCGCGGTTCGATCGAAGAACGTCTGCGCGAACTGGAACGGCGTATCGAGCAGATGGAGCGAAAGACCTCGGAAGCGCCCGCGGTGCAAACTGCGGAGACTGCAGCCAGCCCAACCACGGTGGAACTCGCCGAGCTTCGCCGCCAGCTTGAAGTGCTGGCGGACGAGGTGGAAAGAATGCGAAGCGGTGAGAAAGTTCAGCCTCTCTCGCCGGAACGCGCCCGGGCTATGGGTTTGGGACCTTCGGCCACCCGCGTCTACGAGAAACCCCAAGGCGTGTCCTGGGCGGGGTATGGCGAAATGCTCTATGAGAATTTCGCTGCCCGCAACCAGTCAGGGGTGGAGACCGGCCGCGCCTCCCAGATCGACTTCGTACGCGCAATCCTTTACTCAGGCTATCGCTTCAATGAACGGTTCCTCTTCAACTCGGAAATCGAAATCGAGCACGGCAGTACCGGCAAGGGAGGGGAGGTCTCAGTCGAATTCGCCTATCTGGAGTACCTGGTCAATCCGAATCTGTCCCTGCGGGGGGGAATGTTGCTGATCCCGATGGGCCTCGTCAACGAGTTCCACGAGCCCAACGTTTTTCTCGGCACTTTACGGCCGCGCACGGAGACGCAGATTCTTCCCTCCACCTGGAGGGAGAACGGATTCGGAGCGGTGGGCTCGTATGGTCCTCTGCAGTTCCGCACTTACATCGTCAACGGGCTCAATGCCGGAGGATTCGGCGCTTCGGGACTGCGGGGCGGACGCCAGAAAGGCGCCCAGGCACGGGCTGACGATCTGGCCTTTGTCGGCAGACTGGATGTGGTTCCGACTCCGGGCGTACTGCTTGGGGGCTCCGTGTACCGGGGGGGATCCGCACAAGGACAGTACGTTGTGGATGGCAACCGGCTGGACGTGCCCACCACCCTCTGGGAGGTTCATGCTCAGACTCAGTTCCGCGGCCTCGACCTGCGCGGCCTGATGGCTGAAAGCCATGTTGGAGAAGCGCGGGAACTGAACCTGGCCCGCAATCTTGCCGGATCTTCAGCAATCGCCGAGAGGATGAGGGGAGGATACCTGCAGGCCGGTTACAACCTGCTCAGCCGGACCTCGGAGTCGGCGGCCCTGAGTCCCTACTATCGGTTTGAGCTGGTGGATACGCAAAACCGGATGCCGGGCGGGTTTTTCCGGAATCCCGCCAACGACTCCACCTTCCATACGCTGGGGCTTGAGTTCAAGCCCATCTCTAATGTGGTTATCAAGAGCGACTTTACGTGGGGGCGAAACGAGGCCAGGAGCGGGCAGAACCAGTTCAATCTCGGTCTGGGTTACAGCTTCTGACACCAAGGAAGGAATATGCGTCTCAGGGGCCGGGACATCTGTTGGCTGGGGCCGCTCACTCTATTGGCGGCAGGGGGTCGCCTGCGCGCGGAGCTGCCCACCCGGGAAGAAGTCCTTGCTCTGGTTTACCCTGGCGCCGAGTTCCACCCCCGCCATCTCTTCCTGACCGGTGAACAGATGCAGGCAGTACGCTCCGCCGCCGGGGAGGGCTTCCCATCGCCTCTGGTGGCCCGCTACGACGCTGTCAAGGAAGGCCGGCTAATCGGACGGGCCTACGTCGACACCCACCTGGTCCGCACCAAGAACCAGAGTCTGTTGATCTGTCTCGATGGGGAAGGCGCGGTCTTACGCGTCGAAACCACAGCCTTTATGGAACCGCCGGAATATCAGGTGCCCCAGGCCTGGCTCGCCCAGTATCGCGGGCGGGTGCTGACGCCGGACCTGCACCTTCACCGGCGGATCCGGCCCATAGCCGGCGCCACGCTGACGGCTGCCGCAGCGACCCGCGCAGTCCGGCGGGTGCTGGCCTTGGACTCCCTTCTTCAACAGCCGGAGGGGAACGAGAAGTGAACTGGGCGAAGAGAAGTTTCACTTGGTTGACCGTGGTTACGGCCGTCTCGGGTCTGGTGTTTTTCGTGCTCAAGCATTTCTACGTCGCCGAGGACCCGTTTGCCATCGAGGGGCATCCGCTGCAGACGCCTTCCCTGAAGCTGCATATCCTGGCCGGGCCCTTGCTGGTGTTCATCAGCGGCGTGCTTTACACCACCCATGTTCGGCCCTACCTCTTCGGGGGCCGCCGGTCCAACCGCAGGTCCGGACTGCTCATGCTCGTTACATTCGTCGTGATGGTGCTTTCCGGCTACGCCCTGCAAATCGTCTCTTCCCCGTTGGGTCACCAGATCGCGCTGGTCAGCCATCTGAGCAGCAGCGGCCTCTTTCTGGGCGGGTTCCTCAGCCACTGTGCGGTGAGTTGGCTGATTCGTCGACAGAAGACGGGGGTCAGACAAGGAACGTGTGGGGAAGAACGCCGGGAGGCCGCTTGACGGGACCGGCAGTCAGGCCCAAGACCTCCCGGCAAAGGGCCGCTTACGCTCCCATCTGGATTCTGTTCGCCATCTGTGCTGCTGAAGGCGCCGCCCAGGACGAAGTTCCGGTAGAACGCCACGCCTATCTCATGGGCACGGAGGTATCGATCCAGGTCTGGGCGGAGGAACGGAGGCAAGGAATGCTGCAGTCCGAAGCCATGCTCGAGGAACTGTGCCGGGCCGAGGATCGGCTGACGACATGGAGGACCGACGGGGCATTGGGGCGTCTGAATCGCATCCCGGTCGGGGCCGAGGCGGTGCTTGACAAAGAACTGTGTCAACTGGTGGGGCGGCTCCGCCACTGGTGGATGCTTACAGGAGGTTCGTTCGATCCGCTGGTCGGCCGCCTCATGGAGGCATGGGACCTTCGGGGATCAGGGCGGATCCCTGCTCCATCCGATCGCCACCAGGCTCTCCTGCGGTCCGGGTTTGTCCGGGTCAGCTTTGACGCTGACCGATGTGCGGTGACGCGCCATGCGGACGTACTGTGGGATTCCGGGGGATTCGGGAAGGGCGCGGCTCTGGACTGGCTGCTGGACTCAAGTTCCGCCAAGAACTGGAACTCCTGGCTGGTGGACCTGGGAGGGCAGATCGCCCTCTTCTCCTCGCCGCACCGCCCGCTTCGACTGCAGATCCCCATCGCTGATCCACGGGACCGGGCGCTCCCGGTGGCTTCGGTGACCCTTGATTCCGGATCGCTGGCGGTGTCCGGGGGAAGCGAGAAGGATCTGTGGGTAGATGGCGAACGGGTTGGTCACATTCTTGACCCCGAAACCGGGTTTCCAGCCCCCGCGGCTGGTTCGGTGGTCGTGTGGAGTCAATCTGCCCTGGATGCTGATGTTGCCTCGACAGCACTGTATGTGATGGGCCGGGAGGCTGGGGTTGAATGGGCGGAGCGGCGGAACCTGGCGGCCTGCTTCGCCGGCCCCGGCGGCACACCTGTCTGGACGTGTTCTCAAGCTTTCATTGAACGGTTTGGAATCCCCCGGCCAGCGGTGCCGAACTGACAGCCAGGCACAACCTGTTCCACCGCCCGTCGACTTCGTCCTGGATCGCCTTCCGGGCCTCGGCGTCGAGATCCCGAAACCGGCCCTGGGCTCTCAGATACTCGTCGACAGGAATGGCAGCCCCCGGATCGAACAGGTGATATTCCTCCCCATTGAGAACCTCGTAGAGGGGGAATATCCGGGACCGGACGGCGAGGCGGGCCATTTCGACGGCTCGTTCTGTGGGGATCTGCCAGCCGGGAGGACACGGACAAAGCAGGTGGACAAAGCGTGTACCCTTGACCCCGCAGGCCCTCTCCAGTTTTGCGATCAGGTCCTCCGGATGGGAAACCGTTGCTGTCGCCGCATAGGGGATGCGGTGTGCCGCCATGATGGCCATGATGTCTTTCTTCGGCTCGATCTTCTGGGCGGGAGTGGTGGTTGTCCATGCGCCTCGGGGCGTGGCGGAGCTGCGCTGGATTCCCGTATTCATGTAGGCTTCGTTGTCGTAGCAGACGTACAGGATGTCCTCGTTGCGTTCCGCGACGGCGGAAAGCGCCTGTAGCCCGATATCGAAGGTGCCTCCGTCGCCCGCCCAGGCGAGGACAGTGGTTTCAGTATCGCCGAGAATGTCCAGGGCCGCCCTCACGCCACTCGCCGTGGAAGCGGCTGCCTCGAAGGCGGTATGCAGAAGGGGCACTCGAAGGGCTGAATAGGGATGCGGCCCCGCAATCACCGTCCAGCAGCAGGCCGGCATCACGACCACGGTCTTCTCTCCAAGGGCCTTGAGGACCAGCCGCATGGCGAGCGCCGCGGTGCAACCCTGGCAGCCGAGATGCCCCGGGGTCACCAGTTCCCGTTGCGGAAAAACGAATGGCACCGATTTCATAAGTGGACTCCCAGCCATACCGATTCCTCGCCTTCATCCGAAGCCCAGGCTCTCTCGGCTGCCTCCCGAATCACGGCTGGTGTCACATCCCGCCCTCCCAAACCCAGAATAAAGCCAGAAACGGCAAGCTGCAGGTACCCGTAAAGAGCGGCCCGCAGCTCCTGGGCGAAAATGCCGCCCACACCAAGACCCACGTTGCGGTCCAGGACGGCAACCCGTTTTGTCTCACTTAACGCCGCTCTCAGTTCGGCGGCGGGGAAGGGACGGAAAAGGCGGATCTTCACCAGCCCTACGGGCCGACCTTCCGCCCTCAACTCGTCGACGACCTCCCGGGCGGTGCTGGTGATGGTGCCCGAGGTTACGAGTGCCAGCTTGGCGCCGTCCATACGGTATCGTTCAACCGCGCCGTAGCGGCGGCCAAAAAGATCAGCGAACTCCGCTTCGATTTCCGGCAGCACTTCCAGGACTTTTCCCATGGCGGCCTGCATCCGGAACCGGAACTCCATGTACCGGTCAGGCATTGCCAGACCGCTGATGGCTGTGGGCCGGCCGGTGGAAAGACGGTCCGGCGGTCGATAGGGGGGCAGAAAACGGTCCACCATCTCTGGGCTGGGGATGGAAACCGGTTCCGCGGTATGGGAAAGCACGAAGGCATCCAGCACCAGCATAGCCGGCAGTCGCACCGCCTCCGCCAGGCGATAGGCCAACAGCACGTTATCAAGGACTTCCTGGTTACTCTCACAGTAGAGCTGAATCCAGCCGGTGTCGCGTTGGGCCAGGGAATCGGTCTGGTCGGTCCAGATCGACCAGGGCGCTCCCAGCGCGCGGTTGACGTCGGCGAGGACGATCGGCAGCCGGGCGCCGGCCGCCCAGTGCAACATCTCATGCATCAGGGCCAGGCCGTGGGATGAAGTGGCCGTGAAGGTCCGCACGCCCATGGTGGAGGCGCCCACCAGCGCGGCCAGGGCGGAGTGCTCCGATTCCACTTTGAGGAATCTCGCCTTCAGGAACCCCTCCTCGCACAGCTTGCTCAGCAGCTCAACGACCTGAGTCTGGGGCGTAATCGGGTAGGCCGAGATCACCTCCGCACGGGCGAGCCAAACACCGTAGGAGACGGCGTGATTTCCAGTGATCACCTGTTCCTGGCTCAGGATCGACGGGGTCATGACGGTTCCGGCACCAGCTCGACCACCCCGCGGGGGCATTCGGTGGCACAGATTCCACAACCCTTGCAGTAGTCGAGATTGATCTGATAGCTGCCGCCGCTGCGTTCCACCGCATTGTCGGGGCAGTACACCCAGCAGTTGTCGCAGGCGGTGCAAACCCCACATGAAAAACAGCGGGCAGCCTCGGCTGCCGCTTCGCCAGCGGTCAGGGAGGCCACTACTTCCTCGAAGCCCGACAGCCGGTGCTGGCGAGACAGGAGGGTGGGTCTTGCTGGCAGGCTCTTGTGGAAGTAGGCCAGATTGATTCGGGCAGGGTCCAACGACGCCTGGGGTTCCGGACGGGGTGTCCCGGGGTGGCCAAAGTATTCCAGAATGCGGGTCGCGTTGACCCGCCCGGAAGCTATCGCCGCCGGGACCGTCCCCGGTCCGCTGACAGCGTCTCCTCCCAGGAAAATGCCGGGCTGGCCTTTGGCGTTGGACAAGACTTCCCAGTCGGGGGTCTCCCCCACGGCGACGATCACTGTGCTGCAGTCAATCGGGAAGCGGGTACCCGGAATGGCCACCGGACGACGGCGTCCCGAAGCGTCGGGTTCCGCAAGCTCCACCCTGTCGCAATAGAGAGTCAATCGGCCGGGTTCACCGCTGAGCTGGACGGGTGTGACCTGGAACTGGAACTCGACACCCTCTTCGGCGGCGCCGTCCCTCTCTTCGGGCTGGGCCGGCATCTCCGCTGGGCTGCGACGGTAGGCGACCACCACCGTCGCGCCGAGTCTGCGAGCAGTGCGGGCCACGTCCATTGCAGTGTTCCCGCCACCGATGACCACGACCCGCGAACCCACCCGCGGCCGGTGTCCGGCATTGACCTGGCAAAGGAAGTCAAGGCCGCTGAGGACTCCAGGGCGGCCTGAGAACCAAAGTTGTTTACTGTTGTGAGCCCCCGTCGCCAGGAAAATCGCATCAGCTTGCCGGCGGAGGTCGGCCAGACTCAGATCTGTCCCAAGCCGGACGCCCAGCTCGAATTCGATTCCCAAGGTGCGAAAACGCTCGAGCTCCCGGTCAAGCAGCCAACGGGGCAGTCGGAAAGTCGGGATTCCGGACCGAAGCATCCCGCCTGGTTCCGTCTGGGAGTCGTAAACCCGGACCTGAATCCCCGCATGCGCCAGGTACCAGGCGCAGGAGAGTCCCGCCGGCCCGGCTCCGACAACGGCGACCCGTTGACGGCGAGGTGAAACCGCCACTTCCCAGTTCAGCTTGCAGGCGAATTCACCCAGGACACGTTCAACCGCACGTATCTCCACGGCAGTGTCGAACCGCCGCCGGCTGCACTCCAACTGGCACGGCTGGTAGCAGACCCTGCCGCAGACGGCTGGCAAGGGATTGTGTTCGACCAGAATCCGGACTGCGCTCTCAAACTGACCGGAGGCGGCGAGGTGGAGCACGCGCGGCAGATCGGTGCCCGCCGGGCAATGACTCCTGCAAGGCGCCAGCTTCTCCGCGTGTTGCGGGCGGAGGTAGCGCCAGCTTCCAGTGCGGTTGAATTCCATCGTCCCGGTGGAGACCGCCGCCAAGGTCAGGGATTCGTCGATATTCGCAGTAGGGGTCATGTGGCGACTCCCTCCAGGGCGGCGCACCGGACGCTCATGAAAGCACGTTTGGCCGCCTCGATGTTGGCCTCAGGGCGGCGCGGGACGTGGTTGGGGATGCTGGCGAGAATGGATTCGAGTGAGAGGAGCCCGGTGGCTGCCGCGAAAGCACCCAGGATGGCGGTGTTGACGATGGGATTGGTGGGACTGCCCAGCCCCAGTACGGCGGCAATGCCGGAGGCGTCCACCGTCGCCAGGCGGCGTCCAGGAGCCGCGAGAATGGTGAAGTGCCCCGGCTCGTGGCGGCTGTTGACCAGCAGTGAACCTTCCGGCCGGAGCCCGGCCGCCACATCCACCGCGGGTATGAGGGTCGGATCAAGCACCACCACATGGTGGGGTTGCTCGATCTGGCAGCGGAGCCGGATCGGCCGATGGTCGACACGGACGAAAGCCGCTACTGGAGCACCTCTGCGTTCCACCCCGAAAGTCGGGAAGGCCTGGACCTGACGCCCTTCCAAAAAGAAGGCCGCCGCCAGGATCTCGGAGGCAACGACCGTTCCCTGTCCGCCGCGGCCGTGGAAGCGGATTTCAATCATAGGGGGTCCCTCCTCAGCCTCAAGGGGGAAGCCATGGTGTTTTTTCCGGTCTGTTTGCGCACAAGCTTCAGGTCCATGAGCGAAGTGAACCACGTTGCGGGGCAAAAGGCCCAAGTGCGAGCTCCCCTCGCTGGAATGAGCCGACCGTCCATTTCTTGCCCCGTCCTTTCCTCCCTCCTGTTCCCGGCTTGGCGGCCTCCGCCAGAAGGGACTGACCGATGGAAATGGGCGACGTCCTACCCAGAACTTCCTGCAAACCCTGTTCCTATAAGCTTGAGAAGCGCTGGGCAGACGGCAGTCCCGCAGATGAAAGCCCCTTCTGGCGCTGGCGGGGAGCATTGTGTGTGACCCGGCGTCCCCGGCCTGGGCGCGCTGGACAGCGCTGCCTCGCTGCGTCCGGGGCCTCGCCGATGGGGATGGAAGCACGTCGCGGCGGCGTGTCTTCCGAAAACGCTGCGGTATACTCTGGCCCCGTCGCCGGCGATCTGGGGTGACGGACTGTCTTTATGCCTGGGCTTGAAGAATCCGAACTGGTCAGTCTTGCCATCGAGCTGATGGACATTCCTTCCGTCACGGGTCAGGAGCGGGCGGTATTCGACCGTCTCTCGGAGCGGCTGGTCCGACTGGGATTCAGGCTGGCGACTCAGACCGTTGAGGGCGACCGGTACAATCTGGTGGCGACTTTGACGGACAGTCCCGATGTGCTTCTCTGCACTCACCTCGACACCGTGGGTCCGTGGGTGGCGCCGAGACTCAGGGATGGTGTGTTGTACGGCCGCGGAGCTTGCGACGCCAAGGGCATCGCCGCCGCAATGGTGTCCGCCGCGGCAGGTTTGGCGGGCCAAGGGGTGACCCAGGTGGGCCTGCTGTTTGTGGTGGGAGAAGAGACGGATTCCCGGGGGGCGAAGGTGGCGGCACGATCCGGCCTGAGCAGCCGTTTCGTGGTGGTGGGTGAGCCAACCGGAAACCGGCTGGCCTTGGGCCAGAAGGGGGTGCTCTCGTTTCGTCTGCAGGCCAGCGGACGTTCGGGACACTCTGCCGATCCTACTGCCGGCCCCTCAGCCATTGATCGGCTCCTGAGGGTCCTCAACCGGCTGGCGAGCGGCAACTGGCCCACCGATCCCGTCTTTGGTGCAACAACGCTCAACATCGGCAGGCTCGGAGGCGGTTCCGCCGCCAACGTGGTCGCCCATTCAGCGACGGCTGAGGCAATCTTCAGATTGGCGGTTCCAGTGGATCTTGTCCGCCAGCGGCTGGAGGCCGCCCTGGAGGAGGGAGTGGAGCTGGAGGTGGTCAGTGCCTCGGATCCCATGTATTTCCACGTTGTCCCCGGATTTCCGACCTGTGTGGTGTCATTCGGTTCCGACGCCCCTTACCTCAGCCCGGTGGGGAAAGTCCTGATGCTAGGGCCCGGTTCGATTCAGTATGCGCACCGCCCGGACGAACAGGTGAGCGTCTCCGAATTGACGTCTGGTGCCGCTTTGTATATGGATTTGGTCCGGAGCCTGCTCGACAGGTCGGGCGAGGAGAGTCGTCAGTAATGCTGGTCATGAAATTCGGAGGCACCTCTGTCGGCGACTCGGCCGCCTTCCGGCGGGTCGGACGAATCATCGGGACCCGCCAGCCGCAGAAACCCGCGGTGGTGGTCTCCGCCGTTGCGAAAACGACCGACGAACTGGTCCGGTTGAGCCAGGCGGCCGCCGCCGGCGATCGAGAGACCGTGGACGGACTGATCGAATGGATCGAGCAGAAACATTTGCGGATTCTCGATGAGCTGGGCCTGGAGAGTGAAACGGAGATCGCCTATCTGGTTGAACAGGTGGGTTGGGAGTTGCGCCGGGTGGCAGAGGCGCTGGGAAGACGCGGCGAGACCGCGCCCGACCTGCAAGATGACTGCTTGAGCTGGGGAGAGTATCTGTCGGCCAACATCCTGACGTTTTACCTCCGGAGCCGCGGTCTTCCCGCCACCTGGATCGACGCCCGCCGCCTTATGGTGACTGATAACCGGTTTGGACGGGCCCGCCCCTTGTTCGAAGAGTCGCGGCGACGGGTGCGGGATCTGGTTGTGCCGGTGATGGCTGCGGGACAGGTGCCGGTCACGCAGGGGTTTGTCGGCCGCGAACTGGAGGGCCGAACCACTACCTTGGGACGTGGCGGCTCCGACTATAGCGCCACCCTGTTGGGAGCTTTCATCGATGCTGACCTGGTCGAGATTTGGACGGATGTTGACGGGATCATGACCGCCGACCCCTCGTTGGTGAAGAATGTTCTTCGGATACGGGAGATGAGCTTTCAGGAGGCGGCTGAGCTGGCGTACTTCGGTGCGCGGGTGCTTCATCCGGCCACACTCCTGCCGGCGGTGGAGAAAGGGATTCCGGTGATGGTCCTCAATTCGATGCGTCCCGACGAACCGGGGACGCGGATCGTGGGCGATGCGGGAAACGGGAGCGGTGGGACTTGGGTCAAGTCGATTGCTTACAAAGAAGGGCTTTCGGTGGTCAATATCAGATCCAGCCGGATGTTGATGGCATACGGCTTCCTGGCGACGGTTTTCCAGATTTTCAACCGTTTTGAGACGCCGGTCGATCTGGTGTCCACGTCGGAAGTGAGCGTCTCGGTGACCATCGACAACGTGGAGCACCTGGACGCCATCACCGCTGCGCTGTCTGAGTTCGCCGATGTTGAGGTGCTTTCGAACCAGGCGATCGTGTCTCTGGTGGGAGAGAATCTGAACCAGGTTCCGGGAGCTCCCGCCGCGATCTTCTCGGAACTGGAAGGTGTCCGGATCAACCTCATTTCCCAGGGAGCATCGCGGATCAACATCAGCTTCGTGATCGATGAGGCGGACCTGCCCGAAGTCATCAACCGGCTGCACACCCGTTTCTTTTCAGGCGAACTGGACGAAGCGGTTTTCGCCCCGGTGCGGGAGGCGGGCCAATGAGGATCGCCCTGGTGGGCTACGGCAGGATGGGACCTGAAATCAGGGCGGTCGCTGAGGCCCGGGGCCATGCCATCAGCCAGATATTTGATATCAGCCGTCCACCCCGTCAGGAGATCGACCCGTCGGCAGACGTGATCATCGATTTTTCCACCGCCGCCGCGGTTCCGGACACTCTGCGCTGGGCCGCCAAATGGCAGATCCCGGTAGTGGAAGGAACGACCGGCTGGAGAGAAGAGGAGGTCGACCTGTCAGCGATTCCAGGCCTGACGATGGTCTACAGCCCCAATTTTTCCCCTGGAGTGTACCGGTTCACCAAACTGGTGGAAATGGCCGGGCGCCTGTTCGCCGGGAACGATTACGATGTCTACGTTCATGAGTGGCATCATGCAGGGAAAGCCGACAGCCCCAGCGGGACTGCCCGCCGGCTGGCGGAGGTACTGTTGTCGGTAATGCCTTCCAAGACCGAGATTCTGGCGGAAACCAGCCACGGACGGATCCCGGGGAACCGCCTGCACGTCACCTCAACCCGTGTCGGGCGGGTCCCCGGCACTCACGAGGTCGGCTTCGATTCGAGAGGGGATGCTGTGATTTTGCGGCATCAGGCCTGGGGACGGGAATCTTTCGCCTACGGAGCTGTTCTGGCTGCGGAATGGATTCAGGGGAAGAAGGGCATCTTCACCATGGACGAGTTCATGTCCGGCATCAGCCGCCAAGGAAAGGAGTAGCCAATGACGATCCCACGCTGGGCCGGCACCACCGTCGCCCTCGTCACGCCTTTCGACCGCGCCGGAGAACTGGACGAGAAGGCTTTGCGCCGTCTGGTCGACTGGCAAATCGAGGAAGGGATCGATGCGATTCTGGTGG
The DNA here is from genome assembly GCA_964524795.1 of uncultured Acidobacteriota bacterium. Lineage (GTDB taxonomy): Bacteria > Acidobacteriota > UBA6911 > RPQK01 > JAPXNP01 > CAZGEH01. The sequence goes on along the minus strand of CAZGEH010000002.1, from coordinate 320,301 downwards.
CAGGAACGACCGGCGAATCGGTCACCTTGCTTCCTTCCGAACACCAGCGGCTGCTGGAAATCACTCTGGAGCAGGCGTCCGGCAGGGTCCCGGTGCTGTGTGGAAGCGGTTCGAATTCCACGGTCCGCTCGGTGGAGGCAACCCGCCTGGCTGAACGTGCCGGTGCCGACGGGGTACTGGTGGTTGCCCCCTATTACAACAAACCCACCCAGGAGGGCTTGTATCGGCATTTCCGGACGGTGGCGGAAGCGACTTCGTTGCCGGTCATCGTCTACAACGTTCCGGGTCGGACCGCGTGCAATCTTGCTGCCGAGACGACGCTTCGCCTGGCGGCTGTTCCGAACATTTGTGGCATCAAGGAGGCAAGCGGCAACTTGTCGCAAATCATGACGATCTTGCGGGATCGGCCGGAGGGGTTCTTGGTCCTTTCGGGAGATGATGCCATCACCCTGCCCCTGATTGCAGCGGGAGCGGACGGGGTGATCTCGGTCGTCGCCAACGAGGTCCCGGGGCAGTTTTCGCGCATGGTCCGAGCCGCCCGATCCGGCAATTGGGCCGAAGCGCGCACTCTGCATTACCGGCTGCTGGCCCTGATGGAGGTTAACTTCATCGAATCCAATCCGATCCCGGTGAAGGCGGCGTTGGCGATGATGGGCCGGATCCAGGAGGAGTATCGTCTGCCGCTGGTACCGATGGGCGAAGCCAACCGGGCCAAGCTGCGCCGCGTTCTGCAGGAACTGGGGTTGGTGGACTGATGGAGATTCCACGCCTGCGCCTGAAAGTGGAGGCCGACTGGGAGGCGACTGCAGTATCTGCTGGCCCGCCGGAGTGGTGGAACGACTTCATTGAGGCCCTGAATCGCGGTGAGGCAAGGGCCGCCGAACCGGGTGAGCAGGGATGGAGGGTTAACGCCTGGGTCAAGAAGGGCATACTGCTGGGGTTCCGCACCGGTGCATTGCGGGATTATTCCATTGCCGGCTCCTTTCCCTTTTTCGACAAGGACACCTATCCGCTTCGGCCGGTGTCGTTGGACGACCGGATCCGAATCGTGCCCGGAGGCACCAGCATTCGGACGGGTTCCTACCTTGCACCGGGAGTCGTGGTCATGCCGCCGGCATACGTCAATGTCGGGGTTTTCATCGATGAAGGGACGATGATCGATTCCCACGCCTTGGTGGGGTCCTGTGCGCAGATCGGCAAGCGCGTGCACGTCAGTGCTGGAGCCCAGATCGGCGGGGTTCTGGAGCCGGTGGGCGCCAGCCCCGTGATCATCGAAGACGAGGTCATGGTGGGAGGGCTAAGCGGCATTTTCGAGGGTGTCCAGGTGGGGCGCCGGGCCGTGATTGCAGCGGGCACTTTGTTGACGGCCTCAGTGCCGGTTTTTGATCTGGTACGGGAGCGAGTCCTCCGGTCGGATGAGAACGGCCCTTTGCGGATCCCCGAGGGGGCTGTGGTGGTCCCGGGCGCTCGGCGCCTGGAGAAGTCCGAGTTCGCCCGCCTCCACAAGCTCTCCGTCTCCTGTGCACTGGTTGTGAAATACCGGGACGAGAAGACGGATGCCAGGACAGCCCTGGAGAGCTCTCTACGCTGACCGAGCTTACCGATGGGGCTGCGGGTGCGCCTCATCGAAAACGATTTCAGCCTTCCGCCGCTGGGTCGTAACCCAGGTTCGGAGCGAGCCACCTTTGAACCTCGGCTACCGTCATACCCTTGCGCCGGGCGTAATCGTGGACTTGGTCCCTCCCCAGCCGGCCGACACCGAAGTAATGGCATTCCGGATGGGCGAAGTAGTAGCCGCAGACGGAGGCCGCGGGGCTCATGGCAAGACTCTCAGTAAGCACGATCCCGATCCGCCGGGGAACTTCCAGCACCGAGAAGAGGGTGCACTTCTCGGTATGGTCGGGACAGGCCGGGTAACCCGGCGCCGGGCGAATCCCTCGATATTCTTCCCGAATCCGCTGCTCGTTGGTGATCTGTTCATCAGGGGCGTAGCCCCAGAATTCGCGGCGTACCTGTTCGTGAAGGCGTTCGGCAAGGGCTTCCGCCAGCCGGTCAGCCAGCGCCTTCACCAGAATGGCGCTGTAATCGTCGTGTTCCCCCTCGAACTGCCGGACTAACTGGTCGACCCCGATGCCAGCGGTCACCGCAAAGAGTCCGACGAAGTCCGCCTTGTATTCCTTGGGAGCGACGAAGTCCGCCAGGCACCGGTAAGGACGACCAGGCGGTTTGCGGACCTGCTGGCGGAGGAAGTGGAGGGTCGCCAGCAGACGTGACCGGTTGTCGTCGCTGTAGAGCTGGATGTCATCCCCGGTCGCCGCCGCCGGGAACAGCCCGATCACACCCCTGGCCTGGATCGAGCCCTGCGAGACGATCTGGTCGAGGAGTCGTAGAGCGTCGTCGTGCAGGCGTCTGGCTTCGGTTCCAATGCGAGGGTCTCCGAAGATCTGGGGGAACCGGCCGTTCATTTCCCACGCTTTGAAAAAGGGACTCCAATCGATGTAGTCCACCAGTTCGCCCAAGGCGTAGTCAGGGAATTCCTGGATACCCAGAGTACGGGGCCGGGGAGGGTCGTAGCCGGTCCAGTCCAGCTTCAGCCCGTGCTGGCGGGCCTCTGCCAGGGGGACGAGTTCCTGCTGGGATTGCCGGTTGGCATGGCGCCGGCGTACCTCGGTGTACTCTGCGGAGATTCGGGCCACAAACTCACAGCGTTGCTCCGGGTTCAGCAGGCTCGAGACCACCGGGACACTGCGTGAGGCGTCGGTCACATGGATCACGGGGCCGGAATAGCGGGGGCTGATCTTGACGGCGGTGTGGGTCTGTGAGGTTGTGGCTCCACCGATGAGGAGGGGAAGCCGGAAACCCGCGCGCTCCATCTCGGCGGCGACGTGGCACATCTCGTCCAGCGACGGTGTGATCAACCCGCTCAGACCGATCACGTCGACTCCCTCGGCACGAGCGGTATCGAGGATCCGCGTAGCTGGAACCATGACTCCCAGGTCGATGACCTCATAGTTGTTGCACCGGAGGACGACGCCCACAATGTTTTTGCCGATATCGTGGACATCCCCTTTCACTGTGGCCATGAGGATCCGCCCCTTGGCAGCGGGTTGTCCTCCTGAGGACTGCTCCTTCTCGATGAAAGGCACGAGGTAGGCTACGGCCTTCTTCATCACCCTCGCGCTCTTGACGACCTGCGGCAGAAACATCTTGCCGGACGCGAACAGGTCGCCAACGGTGTTCATGCCATCCATCAAGGGACCCTCGATCACCTGGATAGAATGGTCGAACTGTCTTCGCGCCTCTTCGGTGTCGGCCTCTATGTAGTCGCTGATCCCGTGGACCAGGCCATAGACCAGCCGTTCCGTCACCGGACGGTGGCGCCACTCCAGGACTTCAACGACAGACTCCTGCTTCCCGCTGTAACGGGCGGCGATTTCGAGCAATCGCTCCGTGGCATCAGGCCGGCGGTTGAGAATGACGTCCTCGATCCGTTCCCGGAGTTCGGGTTCGATTTCTTCGTAGACCGCGAGCTGTCCGGCGTTGACGATCCCCATGTCCAGGCCGGCCTGGATGGCGTGGTAGAGGAAAACTGAGTGCATGGCCTCGCGAACCCGGTCGTTGCCCCGGAAGGCGAACGACAGGTTGCTTATACCGCCGCTGATCTTGGCTAACGGGAAGCGTCTCTTCAGCTCGCGGGCGGCTTCGATGAAATCCACCGCATAGTTGCTGTGTTCCTCGATTCCGGTGGCGATGGCGAACACGTTGGGATCGAAGATGATGTCTTCCGGCGGGAAATCCGCCTTTTCGACCAGCAGATGCCAGGCCCGGCTGCAGACCTCGATCCGCCGCTCAAGGGTGTCGGCCTGTCCCTGCTCGTCAAACGCCATCACCACGACCGCGGCGCCGTATCGCCGCGCGAGCCGGGCCTGCTTCAGGAAAGATTCCTCTCCTTCCTTCAGGCTGATGGAGTTGACGACGGACTTTCCCTGCAGGCACTGCAGCCCCGCTTCAATGACTTCCCAGCGGGAGGAATCCACCATCACCGGGATACGGCTGATATCCGGCTCCGCGGCCATCAGGTTGAGGAATCGCACCATGGCGGCGGAAGAGTCCAGGAGGCCCTCGTCCATGTTCACGTCGATGATCTGCGCGCCGTTTTCGACCTGCTGGCGGGCAACTTCGAGGGCGGTTTCGTAGTTGCCTTCCCGGATCAGGCGGGCGAATCGCCGGGAGCCGGTGACGTTGGTCCGCTCTCCAATATTGACGAACAGTGAGTGACGGCCGATATTGAGCGGTTCCAGACCACTGAGCCGCAGCATGGGCTCCACTTCGGGGACTTGCCGAGGTCTCCGCCCAAGCATCCGGTCATGGAGGGCCCGGATGTGTTCCGGAGTGGTGCCGCAACAGCCACCAACCAGATTCACGAAACCGCTGTCCGCAAACTCACCCAACAGGTCCGCCATCAGATCGGGGCCCTGGTCATAGGCCCCGAATTCGTTGGGAAGGCCGGCGTTGGGGTAGACCGCCACCAGGGTGTCGGCCAGCCGTGAGAGTTCCTCGACATAGGGCCGAAGTTCCGCAGCTCCCAGCGCACAGTTAAGTGCTACCGCCAGCGGACGGGCATGACGGATTGAATTCCAGAAGGCCTCGGTGGTCTGACCCGACAAGGTCCGGCCACTGGCGTCTGTGATGGTGCCCGATATGATCACGGGCAGGGTCCGGCCCTCGGCCTCAAAACACTCCTGGATTCCAAATATCGCCGCCTTGGCGTTGAGGGTGTCGAAGACCGTTTCCACCAACAGGAGATCGACTCCTCCGTGAAGGAGACCTCTGGCCGCCTCCCGGTACGAATCAGCCAGTTGCCGGAACGTGATGTTGCGGTAGCCAGGATCGTTCACGTCGGGAGAGATGGAGGCCGTCCGGTTGGTGGGACCCATGGATCCGGCAACAAATCGGGGTTTATCCGGATTGCGGCGGGTAAATTCGTCGGCCGCCTTGCGCGCCAGTTGTGCCGCCGCCCAGTTGAGTTCATAGGCGAGACCGGCAAGCCCGTAGTCCTCCTGAGCGATCGAGTTGGCAGCGAAGGTGTTGGTTTCAATGATGTCGGCGCCGGCTTCGAGATAATCCCGGTGGACAGACAGGACAACCTGCGGCTGGGTCAACGAGAGGAGGTCGTTGTTGCCTTTGAGGTCGCGGTCATGACCGGCGAAGCGCTCTCCGCGGAAATCCTCCTCCGCCAGCCGTTGCCGCTGGATCATGGTCCCCATGGCGCCGTCCAGGATGAGGATCCGCTGTTCCGCCAGTTGTTTGAGGATGGTGGCTTCGTGCCTCATGAGGATCTCGTTCTGTCTGGACTCTTCTTGGTTGAGCTTCCAACCGACGACGCCTAACATGGCATTGTACCTTGGCGCATTTCCCCTGAACGCAGGAGGTTCCGTGAAGAGTCTGCTGACCTGGTGCACTGGCTGTGTGTTGGTGTGGACTGTCGCGCCCGTCCGGGTGGCCGCCGCTGAGGAGGCTGTTCGGCCCGTGGAGACCATCCCCCTCTTTGACGGCGGGGGTCGTCTCGATCACTTCTACAGTTGGCTTGTGGATGATCACGAGTCTGATCCGCTTCGAGTCTTCACCCGCGTCGACCAGATCGACGGAGCCCCGGCAATTCGCGTCAGCGGAGAGCGTTGGGGAGGTCTGGTGACCCGGCAGGCTTATCAGGATTACCGGCTGGTGGTGGAGTTCCGTTGGGGGGAGGTGACCTGGGGCAATCGTGTCCATGGAGCGCGGGACAGCGGGATCCTCCTGCACTGTCAGGGCCGAGACGGCAACACCGCCCCCGACTTCAACGGCCCCTGGATGGCGTCGGTGGAAACCCAGATGATCGAGGGAGGGACCGGTGATTTCATCCTGGTATCCGGTTACGACGAGCGCGGCGGGCGGATAGCTCCGTCGGTCTCGGTCCATGGTTCCCAGGATCGGGACGGGGAGTGGGTTTATGACCCCTGGGCGCCGCTGAAGTCATTCAGCTCCGGCCGAATCAACTGGTACGGACGGGATCCCGACTGGACGGATCGCCTGGGGTTTCGGGGCAAGAGGGACGTGGAGAGTCCGGCAGGGGAGTGGACACGAATCGAAGTGACCTGCCGTGACGGGGACATCACGAACACCGTCAACGGCCGGATTGTGAACCGGCTTACCGCCTCCAGTTTCCGTGCCGGAAAGATCATGTTTCAGTCCGAAGGAGCGGAGGTCTTCTTCCGCCGGATCGAGCTCCACCCTCTCGACTGACGGGTCGAGGGGCACTTTCTGCTATCCTGGATTGCAACTCAGGTTCCTCTTTCTCAACCCCTTCGAAAGGAGTCGGCGTAGCCACGATCAGTCTCACCGTGGGGATCTTGTTAACGGTGCACTCCGTATTCCTGCAGCCCGGTGATCCGGGCCGAGTGGCGGAAGGGCCGGAAGCGGTATGCCCCTTGCTGCCAGGCGCCAGGATTCCGGACCTGTCCGTACAGGACCCGGAAGGTCGTACGGTGGATTTGGCCGCGCTGGTCGCCGGGAAACCGACCGTCCTGGTCTTCTTCCGCGGCGGATAGTGACCGTACTGCAATGCGCAGTTGGGCCAACTGCAAAAGATCGAATCGGAGTTGATGTCGCTGGGCTTTCAGATCATAGCCATCAGGGGTGAAACCCCGGATCAACTCAAGTCGGGGGCAAAGAAGAATCAGTTGAACTATCGGCTGCTGTCCGACTCGTCTATGTCCGCTGCCGCGGCGTTCGGCATTGCGTATCGCGTAGATGACGAGGTGGTGACCCGATACAAAGGGTACGGCATCGAACTCCCCCGGGTTGGGGGTTTCGCCCAGCTTCCGGTCCCGGCCGTGTTTCTGGTCCGGACGGACGGTACCGTTGCCTTCGGCTATGCCAACCCGGACTACCGGGTGCGGTTGCATCCCGATGTGCTGTTGGCGGCGGCCCGCGCCGAGAAGGCACACGCGCAATCTCCGGGCCGCTGAAGGGTCTGCCTGGCGGGCCGACCTCCACCGGCTTTTCGGCGGTTTTCAGGGCCGAGCAGCGATCTCAGACTGCAACCCTGGCCAGCTCTTTCAGCCAGAGGTTGGCCGCCTCATCCGCCGCCGGCTGGAGGGCCCGCTGGAAGACGATGCCCTGCCGCTCGGGTGTGATCCTTTTGGTCTCCCAGTCCTTCATCGAAACGAAAGTGACTCCCGAGAACGCGATCCTGAACGGCCAGAGGGTGTGTCCCTTACGTTTCTCCTCGGGCCAAAACGGGCTTTCGTCCACGCCGGTGCCGGCGACCCGTCCGTACCCGATGATTCCCTTTACCGGCGCGGTAGCGTAGAAGAAGACCAGGTCACCGCTGGCCAGCTTCTCCCAGGTCTTTTGCTGGGCCGGTGACACCGCCCAAGTCTTCTTCCTGATTCCGATCTGCCAGTTTTCCGCCGGTCCAATCGCCAGCCAGTTCGCCATGTTTGTCGCTCCTCTCGATGGGGTCCCTGTTTGTTCCCGCCGACTCAGGGCTCTATTCCAAACCAGTGGGACTCATGGTACAGACGCCGGGGATGGTCTGCCAGCATGGCTTCCCGCAGCATCCTATGATGTGAGAACGTGACGGGGACTGTCCCCAGGTACTGACAACGCCCGGTGAAGACGGCCCCATCGCGCGGCAACTTGTCTTGCCCGAGATTCCGGCGTGCCGGACCGGGAGCGAGGGACCACTCTTGAAGCTCTTTCGGTTTACCCAGACCCAGACTCTGCCGGCCACCTTGGAAGAAGCATGGTCCTTTTTCTCTGACCCCCGGAACCTCGCCGGCATCACTCCCCCTGAGCTCAAACTCGTGCCCACTTCGACGGTCCCCGACTGCATGTACCCCGGAATGATCATCACGTACGAAGTCAAGGTGCTGCCTGCTCTCCGGGTACTCTGGGTCACGGAAATCACCAATGTGGATCGGCCGGTACTGTTCGTCGACGAGCAACGATTCGGCCCCTACCGGTTTTGGCACCATTTGCACCGGTTTACTGCCGTCGAGGAAGGGGTCCGAGCCGACGACCTGATTCATTACGCCCTGCATGGCGGCCCTCTGGCGGCTGCACTGGACCGACTCCTGGTCCGTCCCCGGCTCGATTACATCTTTGCCTTTCGTCGCCAGGCCCTTGAACGCCGTTTCGGGGAGAGCCCAAAGGATGCCCAGCGCTGATCGGCGCAGCCCCGACGGAACCACTGCTCGGTTCGGCACCGTCCAGCTCCATCCATCCTGTCCCCCGGCCGATACTGCTGGCTAGGCGCCGCCGGATGCTTCGCGATGGTTCCAGGTTGGGAAGGACCATGCCTCCGGCGTAGGCCGGGTGGATGGTGCTGTCGGGAAAGAGCAGCTCAGGGCTCCAGGAGAATCACTTCGTGCTCGCGGAGAAGAGGCAGTACCAGGCGGCCGTCCCTGTCCGGCGCGAGATCACGGCCAATGTTGACGGCGTGGGCCCGGGAGAATCCGCCCTTGATGCCCAGCACCACGTCCCTCATCTCGATGGGATCGAAAAAGGTGGTGCCGTTGTGGCCGCTCAGGTTGACCAGGTGAAGGAGGAACTTTCCGTCCGGCCGCTTCAGCAAGGTTGTCTCCACCGATGGGTGGGCGTCAGTGGCCAACTGTGGCCCTGAGCCCAGCAGGCTGGTAACCAGATCCGCCACCAGCCAGCGGTGCTTGTCGTTGCCGAATCGGTAGTACAGGTCTCCAAGATTCCAGGGCAGGTAGATGACCTGTCCCTGTCCGATCTGCCTGTGTACCAGCCCAGGGATATTGGTTCGTTGGGTCAACGGCGACACCTTGTCCGGAGGCCCGAAAGGACCTGGCGGGATCAGACTCAGAATGGGTCGGTCCAGGGACTCCAGCTCGAGGAAGTCGCCTTCCCAGAACAAGGTCCAAGTCCGCTGAAGGGACGGCAGCAGGGTGTGATCCTCGATTCTGAAGTAAGCCGACCGGGTATCGGTCCATCGTCGAGTGGCCGCCGGCAGGCCCAGACCCGGGTGGCTGGTTCCGGCCACCAGCAGCCTTCCACCTCGTGAAAGGTAGGTCTCGATTCCGGGCGGAACTGGTCCACCCGGTACCACGACCAAGTCCACTTCACCGGGGCTGAGATCCGCGACCCGCGCCGTGACCCGAAAGGGCAGGTGCAGCTCGGAAAGCAGGCGGTAGAACCCCCGGTAGTTGGTGTCGTTAGACGACCACTCAGGGTCTTGGGCGGCGTAAAGGATGATTCGTCCAGCGTTACTTGCCCCCGCCAGCAGGTCCTGGTGCTGTGCATGCCAGCGGAAGACCGGGCGCACCGCCTCGGTGGCGGTTTCGTCCGGTTGGTCGAGAGTCCCAAGTACCACGAAGGCCGGGAACCCTCCGTGAGCGATATTCTGATAGAGCAGTGCCCTGAGAGCCGGCCCGGCCACGGATCCGAACCGGTAGCGCATCTCCAGGTAAGGCATCACCAGACTGAACACCGCCTTGCCGGGGTGGGTCCCCAGCACCCGGTTCACGCTCTCCGAGGCCGAGTAGATCCACTGGGGCGGGGGACGCCATTTGTAGAAATCCGCCTCCGAGACGATGGCGTCGGTGTGTTCCGGGAAGTAGGTCATGAACAGAGCTTCGGGACGTTTGGATTTGATGAGCTCCCGGAATCTGGCAGCCACCTCCCGGGAGCTCTCGAACATGAATCTGCGGTAAGCCGCATCGGGCGCCGGCGGAATCTCCCGACCCCAGCGGCGCCGGAACCGGGACGTGCACTCCTGACAGTGGCAAAGCCCGATGTCGTTCCCGTAATAGTCGGTGCGCAGATTCCCGAACCAGTTGAAAAAGAGACCGTCCAGCTCGTACCTCTCCAGGGCTTCCGCCAGCACCTGCAGTGCGTGACGGTGATAGTAGCCGCCATTGATGCAGGTGCCATGCAGATCGTTTTCGTCAGAGACGGTTCGCCCGTCGGCGGTGCGGAAGAACCACTCCGGATGGGCTTGGAGCACCTCTCGGCGCGCCCGGCTGAAGTCAAAGCGCCCGATGACACGGATTCCGCGCTGATGGGCCGCCTGCAGCACCTCCGCCACGAGGTCTCGGCCCGCCGGCAGGAAGGAACTGGGATAGTGGTTGGGGACGCGTGTCGGATAGTGGGCGACAATCCCGCCCACGCTGAACAGAAGAGTGTTTGCGGGGAAGGCTTCCACTTGGCGGGCCAAGGCTTCAGCATCGAGGGAGGAGTCCGTTTCCCTGAGGTTGGTTTGCACCAGGCGGATGGACTGGGTGGTCCACCAGGCTTCAGGGGCGGCCTCTGCCGTTGGCGCAGCCAAGTAAAGCCCCAGCAGGATGATGCCGGCCTGACCTGCGCGGCTCCGGCAACCGGCGCTCGCCGGACTCCGCCTTGCAGTACGGACCTCCGTGCAGCCGCGACTCTGCGCTCTCCCGGAGGCAGGGAGGCAATCGGCGGAGTTCAGCGGGCTGTCCGCTGCGCCAGGCCGGAGATCGGATCTAGGGTCCTGGTCGATCGGAGGTCGCAGCATTCTGGTCTATTCGCAGGCGCAAGATCTCCTGCTTGATTCGGGAAGCGTCTTCATTGCGTCCAGCTTGGCTGTAGGCGCGGTACAACGCCGTCAATGCTTCGGCATGACCGGGGCTCAAGGCCAGTCCTGCCTCGAGATTCGCGATCGCCCTCAGAAGCTCACCCTGGCTCAGCAGGACACGTCCCAGCATGATGTAGGGTGCCGGACTCTCCGGGCTCACCGACAGCGCCCGTTCGGCGTAGGTCCGGGCTTCCTGGTAACGCCCTTCCATCCACAGCAGGTGCGAGAGCCGCAAGAGGGCGTGCAGGTGGTTGGGGGAAATGCGCAGCTCCTGTTCGAGCTCCTGGATCGCCCGCCCGGGGTCCTGCTGGCTCAGAAAGGATCCAAAGGCATAGTGGACCTCCGGAAGTTCGGGAAAGTCCCGAACGAGCTCCTCAAAGGCAGCCAGTGCTAGTTCGTGTTTCTGTCTGGCCAGCAGGACGGCTGCCCGACCTGCCGTTTCGACCGGTCGGAGGCGGTCCTCGGGCAGCTCGTCGGTCAGGTAGGCCATCCGGAGTACCGCAAGGCCAAAGGTTCGTTCCAGTCTCTGCCGGTGATCGTCCATCTTGGCCTGTTCTGTCAGGAGCTTCAGCGCTTCGTCAAAGCGGCCGGCACGATTCAGCAGGGAGGAAGCCTGGATCCTGACAAACCCGGTCAGGGTCGCGTTGCGGGACATGTTAAGGGAAAGAGCTCGCAAGAGGTGGAACAGCGCCTCTGCATACTGTCCTGCCTGGTATTGACTCAGGCCCAGCAGGGCCCAGCTTTCCCCCGTTGCCGGCTGGCGCTGTGCGAGCTGTCGGAACGCGTCTGCTGCCTCCAGAAAGGCACCCGTGTCGTGGAGCAGGACCCCAAGGTAGTACCAGCCCTCTGTCCAGTTCTCATCCAGACTCAGGCCATTCCGATAGAGACGGATTGCTTCCCGGATATCCCCCTTACGGCGAGCGGCATCCGCGTCCGCCATGATTTCGTCGATCCTGCCGCTGAGATGGTTTTCGGCTGCAGGTCCTGGGGACGGGGCGGTTTGCAGGGCCAGTCCCAGGGTCGGGAAGAGCACGAGGGTGAGGACAAAGCCTGCCATCTCGGTGGTTCAACAGGATACCACCGGAACGCCGGCGTGTGCGCCGCGGTGCTGGTTAGGCTGAAGCGGCGCGCCGCCCGGACTCAGCCTTCGAGGGCACTCGCCGACCTCCGCATGGTGGTTCGAGTCCCGCGGTGGCGGGGCCGGAAGCTGCGGACGACAGGACGCTTGGCGGCCGGTGCGCCGCCAGGGAGACCAGTGAGCTGAGTAATGCCTTCCACTGCCTGCCAGGGGAGAGGTGTCCCCATTCTCCGTTCGATGGCCTGGACGACTTCCCAGTCATCCGGTGTGACGAATGAAACGGCTTTTCCGGTACGCTCCGCACGTCCGGTCCGACCGATGCGGTGGGTGTAGGCGTCCGCGGTGTCGGGCATATCGAAGTTCACGACATGGGATACCTGCTCGACATCGAGCCCCCGTGCGGCGATGTCGGTGGCCACCAGCACCTCGAACTGGCGGCGCCGGAATCCCTCCATCGCATTGACCCGCTGGGCCTGGGTCATATTGCCCTGCAAGGCCACGACCCGACGTCCGCTCCGGTCCAGGTCGCGGGCGAGCCGTCTGGCGCGATGCTTGGTGCGGGTGAAGACGATCGCCGACACCAGCTCCCGGTCTGCCAGAATCTGCTCGAGCAGCTCGATCTTCCGACCGCTGTCCACCGAGTAGGCGACATGGCTGACCGTGGCGGCGGGGCGGGAATGAGCCAGCTCCACCACCAGCGGCTGGGAGAGCAGGCCGTCGGCGAGCCGGCGCACTTCAGCCGGCATGGTCGCAGAGAACAACAGGTTCTGCCTCCGCCGAGGCAGGGCGGCCAGGATCCTGCGGATGTCGGGCAGAAAGCCCATATCGAACATGTGATCGGCCTCGTCCAAAACCAGCATCTCAATACGATCCAGTTGGAGAATCCCTTGACCGAGCAAGTCGAGCAGCCTTCCTGGGCACGCCACCAGGATCTGTGGTTCCCGGCGTAGAGCAGCGCGCTGCGGCCCTGCCGGGACGCCGCCGAAAAGAGTAATCGTTTCGACTGGAGTGAAACGGGCCAGCGTCCGGATCTCGGCTGCGATCTGGGCGGCCAGCTCCCGGGTGGGAGCGAGTACCAGGGCGCGGGGGCCGCGGCCGGCCTTGGCCAGCAGCCGTTCAAGGAGAGGCAACGCGAATGCTGCGGTCTTGCCGGTTCCGGTCTGGGCCAGGCCAAGCACGTCACGTCCCTCCAGGGCCGCCGGAATGGCCTGCACCTGGATCGGACGGGGTTGACTGAAGCCGGCTTCGGCCACACCTTGCAACAGGGGAGCGGACAAGCCGAACACACGAAAGCTCGAAGGAGCGTTTGGGGGGGAGATTGACATTGAGAAGAATACTTTCCAGCCGGATGGACGCACATTTCCAAGGACGGGCGTCACCCAGCACGTTCTGGCTACACAACAGGAGCAGACAAGATGAAATAAGTTGGCGGCGCGATCCCCGAAAAGACCCTGTTGTGCGCCGCAGGCTAAGGAGAGCGTCCCGGCCTGAAACCATCACAGCATACAGGAGCGAGGGGCGAAGTGCAAATCTACGCCTCACGGACGTGGTGCCGCGCCTCAAGACCTGGAGAAATGCCTGCCAATACCGCTTCGGAATCCAGGTTTGGCGCCAGTTTTTCCCGGAAGAAGGCTTCAGCGGGGGACGCAGCCGGCTGCCGGCCGGGTTGCGCCGGCAGCTCGTCGGGGAGCGCCCGTCGAAAGCTGTTCTCTCCCGATTCTGGGGGGAATTGTGCCAGATGGAAGTTCCAGGTGCTCAAGGGTCAGTGATCTCGGTGCGCCGACCGTACGTGTCACCGTTTGGAGGGGGCGCGGGGACAACGCCGAGCCCCGGCAGGGAAGTCAACCTGATCCGGCCCTCCACCACGGGATGGCCGCGGAAAGGATCCCGGGAAAGGTAGAGATTGCTGTCGAGGTCGACCAGATCCGCCAGCGGTGCGATCTGGGCGGCACCAGCGATGCCGCAAGAGGACTCCACCATGCAACCCATCATCACCTTGAGGCCGAGGGCTTTCGCCCGTTTCATGACACAAAGCGCGGGCAGGATCCCGCCGCATTTTGCCAGCTTCACGTTGACTCCGTGAAAAGCCTCGGCGAAGGGCTCCAGGGCCCCGCCCCCGGGGAAAGACTCGTCCGCAAACAGGGGCAGGGGGCTTCTCCGCTTCAGCCATACGAGATCTTCGAATCGATCGGCAGGCAGTGGCTGTTCGACCACCTCGACGCCCTGCAGAGCGAGCCACTCAATCTCCCGGAGAGCACGCTCGCGGTCGTCCCAGCCCTCGTTGGCGTCGACTCGCAAGGGCCTTCGATCCACGGCCCGCAGAGCCCGGACCATCTCGCGGTCATGATCAGAGCCCAGTTTCAACTTGAGGATGTGGAATTCTGCCGCCTCCAGCGCCTGGCGGGCCACCGCCTGGGGGTGGTCGATACCGATCGTCCAGCTCGTAGCGGGCATGTCCAGGGGATCGATGCCCAGACAGCGGTAAAGCGGCAGATTCTGTTGTTTGGCCCACCAGTCGTGAACCGCAAGGTCGACGGCCTGGAGTGCAGACCACACTCCCTCAAGTCGGTGGCCCACCGCATCGAGAAATGCTTCGCGTTCCTCGAGATTGTAGGAGGCCAGGCGCCGGAGGGCGGATTCCAGCCTCTCCACTACGAGTTGCGGGGATTCTCCATAACGGGGATTGGGGGCACCCTCTCCCCAGCCCACCCGTCCCTGGGACTCGATCCTCAGCACAACGGTTTGGCGCCAGTCGCTGGATCCGCGCGCAATTCTGAACGGGCGTTTCAGGGGCAAGTGCTGAATCCGTACTGACCAGTCCATCCGGCCATTGTAGCCTTGCGATTTCGCCTCGCCCGGACGGTTTCCCGAATGAGCGGGTTCGACACGGCATTACAATGGGAAACTCATGCAGCTTGGTGTGGTCCTGGATGAGGTTTTTCTGGTGCATCGGCCGCCGGCAGGACATCCGGAGTCCCCGGAGAGGGTCCGCGTCCTGCTGGACCTCCCGGTCCTGAGTGATCCCCGGATCCTCCGGGTGACGCCGGTGGAAGCGGAAGACCGGCTGTTGCTGGCTGTCCATACGGCGGAGCACGTGGAGCTCATCCAGGAGACGACGAAGCGATCGCTGACCATGCTTGATCCGGACACCTACGCGGGGCCGGAGACATGGCGCGTGGCACGGATTGCCGCAGGCAGTGCAGCTCGGCTGCTGGATCTGATGAAGGGTGACACGATCGCCCCCGGATTCCTGGCCGCAAGGCCCCCGGGTCACCATGCCGAGTCGAACCGGGCGATGGGCTTCTGCTTCTTCAACCAGGCTGCAGTGGCCGCCCAACACGCCCTCGACCAGGGCCTGGCCAAGCGGGTCGCCATCTTCGACTTCGACGTCCACCACGGCAACGGCACTCAGGAGATCTTCTGGGAGCGTGACGACGTTCTGTACATCTCGGTACACCAGTACCCGTTTTATCCGGGAACCGGGAGTGCGGCCGAGACAGGATCAGGTCCCGGCAAGGGTTTCACGCTGAATCTGCCCCTTTCTGCCGGGGCCAATGATGCGGTGTACCTGTCCCTGGTGGAGGAGCGGGTGATCCCCGTACTCCGGGACTTCAGCCCCGATCTCCTGGTGGTCTCCGCGGGCTATGACGCCCACCGCTCCGATCCCCTGGGCGGGATGAATCTGTCGACGGAGGCCTACCGGCGGATGGTGTTTCGGCTCCAGGAGACTGCCGGGGGCTTATGTCGCGGCCGGGTTCTCTATGTGCTCGAAGGAGGTTACGATCTGCAGGCTTTGCGGGACTGTGTCCAGGGGACCTTGGAGGCCTGTCTGGAGTTTCTCCCGGAAAGTCATGGCTGATCCGTCAAGCGGCCGACAGCCTCCTCAAGCAGGGCAAGGCTTTTGCAGAAGGCGAAGCGGACCAGATGGCGCCCGCGGACCGGATCTTGAAAAAAGCTGCTGCCGGGGACGGCAGCGACCCGTTTTTCGCGAATCAGGCGGTGGACAAAGGCGACGTCGGACTCGCCGGTCAGGTCGCGGATGTCCGCCATGATGTAGTAGGCACCCGCCGGGCACCAAGGCTTGAACCCCGCATGCTGCAGGCCTGCCAGCAGGAACTCGCGGCGCCGCAGGTAGCCCGCTGCGAGCTCGGTGTAATAGGAGTCGCCGACAGCCAGCGCCGTGGCGGCAGCTTCCTGTAACGGGGCGGCGGCTCCGACGGTGAGGAAGTCGTGCATTTTCCGGATCGCCGAAGTCAGGTCGGCCGGCGCAAGGACATAGCCGAGACGCCAGCCGGTCACGGCGAAGGTCTTGGACAGTCCGCTGACGGTGACCGTTCGCTCCCGCATCCCCGGCAACAGCGCAATCGGATGGTGGCGGTGGCCGTCGTAAACAATGTGCTCGTAAATTTCGTCGGTGATGACGTATAAGTCGTACTCCTGGGCCAAGGCTGCGATCAGTCCCAGTTCTTCGAGGGAGAAAACCCGGCCCGTGGGGTTGTTGGGGGAGTTCAGGATCAGTGCCTTGATCCCGCCCTGTTTGCGGCCTTCATGGAGGGTCCGTTCCAGCAGATTCGGGTCAAGAGCCCACTGCCGACTCTCGTCCAGGGGAATCAGGAGGGGCTGGGCTCCGGCGATGATGGTGTCGGGGCCGTAGTTCTCGTAAAAAGGCTCAAACAGGGCGACGCGCTCCCCAGGACTTACGAGAGCCAGGATGGAGGCGATCATTCCTTCGGTGGCGCCGCAGCAGACGGTGATTTCCCGTTCCGGGTCCAGCGGCCAGTTGTAGAACCGGCGGTACTTTTCGGCGATGGCAGCCCGCAGTCGTGGCGAACCCCAGGTCACGGCATACTGGTTGATGTCCTGGAGAATGGCTGCGCAGGCAGCTTCCTTGATGAAGTCGGGTGCCGGAAAATCGGGGAAGCCTTGGGCCAGGTTGACTGCATGGTGTTCCGCCGCGAGGCGGGTCATCTCGCGGATCACCGACTCGGTAAAGCAGCCGGCTTTGACCGACACCCGGGGGCTGGGCATGGGGCTCACAGGGCGGAAAGGCAAGGGCCTGGATAATCCGGGCCCAGCACTCCCGGGTCACCCAGGCCGAGGATCCGCACCAGTTCCTCATGCAGATAGTCGGTTTCTACTTTGACGATGGGGCGGGCGCGCTTCTCGTACATTTCGCGACTGCGGTCGATGTCGGTCTTCAAGCGCCGATAAAGGTCGCCTTGGCGCCGGCCCTCCTCCACTTCCTCCTCGTTGTAGAGCTTGATTTCGACAACCAGGAGCCGGGCGAACCGGTGGGCTTCCTGATGGGCGGACTCCTCTTCCGGGCTGCGCACGGTCTCGGGGGGTTCGACCGTGGGGGTGTGGACGGCCTCCTGGTCTGCGGACTGCTGCTCCGCGGGGGCCGCCGGTTCCACCTCGGGCGTCGGAACCGAAGAGTCGGCCAGGCGCATGTCTTCCAGGTCAGGCAGTGCAGCCGCTGCGGTTGGGGGAACCTCTGCGTCTTGGCCGGGGGGCGACGTCGATTGCCAGTCCGCGGCCGGCTTCTGCCAATCCACCGCCGCCTGACCCATCAGGCGTTCGAATTCCTCCGGGGAAAGTCCCAGGTCTTCGGGCTTGACGTCGGCGATGGCGTCGACGTCCAGGATTCGGGTTACGGCCTCCTCTTCCGGAGCAAATTCCTCGCCGGCCTCCGGAAAGGCTGCCGCCGGGGGCGGTTCGGGCTCGACGGGAGTCTCTCGGGAGAGGACTTCTCCGCCGGGCTCGCCAGCCAAGGAAAAGGTCTCAGGCTGGCTCTCCTGGGCGGGCGACTCGGCAAAAGGTTCCAAAACTGCCGGCTCTGCAGCCACCGGTTCAGGCTCGACCGTTTTCTGAAACGCCGCCGCCTCCTGGAAAACGGTCGCCGCCACCGGGGCCGGCTCAGGGTATTCGGCGGAGACAGCCGCCACACTCTCCGGTACAGGCTTGGTCTCCTCACCGGCCGACGGAGCGGCCAGGGGAGCTGGCTCCCGGGCGGCCAGCCGTGCCAGGCGCTGGTTCTGGAGCAGGACGGTTCCAAACAGACAGACCAGGCGCAGAACTTCCAGGGGGAGCGGCCGCTCGGAGTCAGCCAGAACCACTGCCGGAACGGCATCTCCAAAGACCAGGGGGATAAGGACTCCAAATTTCAGGGGTGCCAGAAGAGACAACGGTGACGGCGCTGCCGGTGGCTCCGACCACGAGATCACAGTTCGTTCGCGGGCTGTTTCCGCCAGGGGGCCACTGGGATCGTGGATCGTGGCCAGCTCCCCTTCCACAAATCCGTGGCTTACCAGCGGCTGGAAGCTTTCACCATTCACGGCGAAGATCGCCGTTCGCGTGGCAAACCGCCCGACTGCGGCTACCAGATCCGAAAGGAGCTCCCGTTGAGTACCGGAGGCGTCGAGGGAATCCAGCAGGTCGCCGAGAACCTCGGCATCGACCCAACCAGGTGGTGCCACCGGAGTCATTTCAGACTGAGCCAGACTGGCTCTAAGCGCTGTGATCCGTTCTTCGAGTTCCTCTAGGAGCTGAAGGACGGCAGCCGACGGGGAGGGGTATGGTGCTCCGTTCATGCTCGACCTCTGCCTCCGGGCCTGTGCCACTGATCCTGTGGAAGACGGTGCGGGATGTTATCACACGCAGGGGGGATTTTTCCCTCTGTGGCGGCAGGTCCACGTTCCTTGGCTTGTGGGTGGTCTGCAGGGACAGCGGGTCGGTCGGCGGGAGCGGAGGACGCCCAGTCCGAGGAGGGATTCGGCACGGCATTCCCTGGAGAACGACAGGATCCCAGCGTTGGAGAGACTCCGGTATACAATACTCGACTGACGGAAGGAGCCCGATGGGTCGAGTGCTATTGCCTTCGGCAGCGGTTCTGGTTCTGGTGGCCGCCTGCAGCGGTGATCCGGTTACGCAACGGGACGAATATTACAGAAGCGCCCAGGAGTATCTGGCGGCGGGGAAACTGGACGAGGCGTCCATACAGTTTTTGAATGCGATCAAGGTGGATCAGGGATTTGTGCCCGCTCGGCTGGGTTTGGTGGACGTTCTGGAGAGGACGGGCCGTGTCCAGAACGCTGCCGCCGAGCTGAGAAAGATCCTGGAGATCGACAAGAACAACAAGCAGGCACGCCTGCGCCTGGGACGATACTTTCTGTTGGCGGGCACCCAGGAGCCCTCCCTGTTTGAGGAAGCCCGCAAGATGGCGGAAGAGGTCCTGGCCCTGGATCCCGACGACGCCGAGGCGCTCATTCTGCTGGGCAACTCGTATGCGGGACAGCAGAATTTCGAGAAGTCGATCGAAGCGCTGCAGAAGGTTCTCGAGAGTGACCCCAACAATTTGCAGGCTCACATCAATTTGGGCGCCGCCCGGTTCGGGGCGCGGCAGCCCAAAGAAGCGGAGCAGGCGTTCCTGGACGCCGTCGCCAGGAATCCCGAATCGACGGTGGCACTGTTGGCTCTGGGCCATTTCTATGGCACCTCGGGAGACTTGACCAAGGCGGAAGAATCCTTTCGGCGTGCATTCGAACTCAATCCGGGTGACCAGCAGGCGGTGCTGGCCCTGGTCCGCCTGTATCTGGCCCAGCAGAAACCGGATCAGGCCCGGGGAGTCTTCCAGCAGGCAATCGCGGCCGGCAAGGATCCGGCCGGTTTCCAGATGGGGCTGGCCAGTCTCGAACTGGGTCTCGGCCGGCCGGATGTGGCGGAGCAGATCATCCAGAAGCTGAAAGCGGAACGCCCCAACGACAGCGTGATCACGCTCCGGTTGGCGGAACTCCATCTGGCAATGGGCAAGACGGAGGAGGCTGCAGCCGGCGCAGAGGAGGTGTTGCGCAGGGAGCCCAACCACGTGGACGCCCTGCTGCTGAAGAGCAGGGTGATGGCGGGGCAGGGCGAGATCGAAGCGGCACTCCCCTTGCTGGATCGGGCAGTGGGGCAGCGGCCGAATCTGATCCCTGCGTGGGTCCTCAAAGTCGACCTCCTGCAGCGCAAGGGGGACTTGCCGGCGGCTGAACAGGCGGCACGCAAGGGTCTCGAATCCGACCGGACCAATACGGCGCTGAGGGCGAGGCTGGCCAAGCTGACGGCCGTGATGAAACGGAACGCCACCGAGCTGCAGAATGCCCTGACCGAGGCAGAGACGATTCTTGCCCAGGAACCGGAGAACGCCGACGCGCTGGTGGCCAAGGCGGAAGCGGAGCTCGGGATGAACCGTCTGGCCGACGCACGGGCCGACTTTGGGCGGCTCAATGAGTTGTCGCCCCGTAACCCCTTTTATCGACACCGTTTGGGGACGGTCTCGGTGCTCCAAAAGAAATACGATGAGGCGCTTCGCTGGTTCCGCGGGGCACTGGAAATCGATCCCAACCTGCCTGACGTGGCGAACGATCTGGTGGTATCGCTGATCCAGCAGGGCAAGAAGGCCGAAGCCCTGGCGGAGATTGACCGCATGGAGGCGGCTGCCAGCGTCAAGACCCATCTGGTCTTGCTGCGGGGAAAGGTCCTGTTGGCCAACGGCGATTACGCCGGCGCGGAAGCCGAGTTTCGCCGGGCCCAGGGCATGGATCCGGACAATTATGAGAGCTACCTTTTTCTGGGTCAGGTCCAGATGCAGCAGAACCGGGTCGATCAGGCGATCAAGGAGGTTGACGGCCTGTTGGCTAAGAATCCCAACTTTGCTCCGGCTCACCTGCTGCGTGCCTGGTTTTTTGACGCTTCAAAGAATCAGGCTGGCGCAGTTGGCGCTTACCGTAAGTGCCTGGAGCTGTTTGCCGAGACTGATCCCGGATACGCAGTGGCCGCCAACAATCTGGCCTGGCTGCTGGCGGAGTCAGGGGGCGATCTGGCTGAAGCGCGAAGTCTCGCGGAGAGGGCGCGGGCGCGGGATCCCAACAACGCACAGTTCGCGGATACCCTGGGCTGGATCTACTACAAGATGGGCAACTACACCTTGGCGGTGGATCAGCTCCTGCAGAGTGTGAACCAGGGAAACCAGCAGCCGCAGCACTACTATCGGCTGGGGATGGCCTATTACAGGAAAGGGGATTTCAACCATGCCCGCCAGTCGCTGCGCCGTGCCCTGGAACTCGGTCAGGACTTCCCTGGGGTCGACGAAGCCCGCCGCACCCTTTCCGAGCTGGGCTGACGGACGTGGGAGCGGCCGTCGGGGGGCCACTGGTGAAAGCGATCGGTGTGATTCCGGCACGGTTTGAGTCGGTTCGCCTGCCGGGCAAGGTTCTGGCCGATATCGCCGGCAAGCCCATGCTCTTGAGAGTTTTCGAGGCGGCGCGGGCGTGCCGGGACCTTGACCAGGTGTTGATTGCATCCGACAGCGCCCAGGTTCTGGCTTATTGTGCCTCCGCGGGATTGCCGGCGCTGGCTACCGGTCCGCATCCGTCGGGAAGCGACCGGGTGCATGAAGTGTTGACCCGTACTGACGGTGCGATCTACGTCAACATCCAGGGCGACGAACCGACGCTGCGGCCTGGACAGATCGCTTTGTTGGTGCAGTGTCTGCGTGACGGCCGGGCGGAGGTGGCCACGCTCAAAGTCCGGATCAGCCCCGAACAGGCCCGCAGCCCGGATGTGGTCAAGGTGGTGACCGACTGGGCAGGCCGCGCGCTGTATTTTTCCCGCCATCCCATCCCCTATGACCGTGACGGTGAAGGGGCCGCCGGTTGGTTCAAGCACATCGGGATCTATGCCTACCGGCGCCGGGCCCTGGAGACCTTTCATTCGTTGCCCCCCTCGCCCCTGGAGCAGTCCGAGAAACTCGAACAGTTGCGCCTGCTGGAACATGGGCTGGCGATCCAGGTCATCGAGACACAGGACGACACGATCGGAGTGGACACCGCGGAAGATCTGGAGCAGGTGCGAGCGCACTTCCGCCGGGTGGGCGGGGCTGGCGTCTGATGGGGGCCGTCCCGTCGGCCGGAGCCGCTCCGGCAATCGGCTGGTTCAGCTTCCCTCGGTGAGCCTGCGCTCGATCCTGCTCCAGGAGTCGCGCAAGGAGACGATTCGGTTGAACACCAGGGCGCCGGGGCGGGAGTCAACCGGATCCATCCAGAAATAGCCGACCCGTTCGAACTGGAACCGGACCTGCGGATCGGCCTGGGCCAGCGAGGGTTCAAGCTGGCAGCCCTGGAGCACCGTCAAAGACTCCGGATTGAGATGATCCAGGTAGTTGTCCTCGCCCTCAGTGGGGTTGGGCTTGTTGAACAGTCGGTCATACAATCTGACCTCGGCCGGGACTGCGTGCTGGGCGGACACCCAGTGGATCGTACCCCTGACCTTGCGTCCATCAGGGGTATCCCCGCCGCGGGTGGCTGGATCATAGGTGCAGTGGATCTCCGTGATTTCGCCGGTTGTCGGGTCCTTCTGAAATCCGACGCAGGTGACCAGGTAGGCATACCGCAGCCGCACCTCCGCGCCTGGTGCGAGACGGTGATAGCGCGGCGGCGCAACCTCCCGAAAGTCATCCCGGTCGATATAGAGCACCCGGGAGAACGGGACGAGACGGATACCGGCGGCGGGGTCCTCCGGGTTGTTGACCGCTTCGAGCTGCTCAACCTTGCCGTCGGGGTAGTTCAGGATGACAAGCTTCAGGGGGCGCAGCACCGCCATGACCCGCGGAGCCGTCCGATTGAGATCTTCCCGGACGGTATGTTCCAGGAGGGCGACATCGACAATGCTGTCCCGTTTGGCTACGCCGATGATGTCACAAAAGCGCCGGATCGACTCCGGTGGATAGCCGCGGCGGCGGAGACCGGAGATGGTTGGCATGCGCGGATCATCCCAGCCTGTGACATGGCGGCCCTTGACCAGTTCCAGCAGGCGCCGTTTGCTGAGGACGGTATAGCTCAGGTTCAGTCGGGCAAACTCGATCTGCTGAGGGTGATAGAGCTCCAGCACGTCCAGGAACCAGTCATACAGAGGGCGGTGGTCTTCGAATTCGAGCGTACAGATGGAGTGGGTGATGCCTTCAATGGAATCAGACAGCGGGTGGGCGAAGTCGTACATCGGGTAGATGCACCACTTGTCACCGGTCCGGTGATGGCTTTCGTGTTTGATGCGGTAGATGGCCGGATCCCGCAGGTTGAGGTTGGGGGAGGTCATGTCGATCTTGGCCCTGAGCACGTGGGTGCCCTCCGCGAACTCCCCTTTCCTCATTCTTTCGAAGAGATCAAGATTCTCCTCGACGGGACGATCCCGATATGGGCTGTTTCGTCCCGGCTCGGTAAGCGTGCCGCGGTACTCCCGGATCTCTTCCGCCGACAGCGAATCAACATAGGCGAGCCCTTTTCGGATGAGCTGGACCGCCCATTCGTAGAGCTGATCGAAGTAGTCGGAAGCGTAGAACAGCCGGTCGCCCCAGTCGAATCCCAGCCACTTGACGTCCTGGATGATCGATTCAACATACTCGACCTCCTCCTTGCTGGGGTTGGTGTCGTCGAAGCGCAGGTTGCACAGACCGCCATATTCCTGGGCGATACCAAAATTGAGGCAGATGGACTTGGCATGTCCGATGTGGAGGTAGCCGTTGGGTTCGGGAGGGAAGCGGGTGTGCACTCTTCCGGCGTACTTTCCGGTCTCGAGATCCCGATCGATGATGGTTCGAATGAAGTCTTTGGGTCCGTCGCTGGAGTTTTTCGGCATATGGCATTCTCGATCAGCAGGTCCACGGCCGGGCCGTGCTGAAAACGCACAGTTTATCGTGAAGGTGCTTTGTGGTTGAAGCCGGGGACGCTGCGACGCTGCGGCCGCCATTGAGCGGCCAGTGCCCCGGTCGGGACGGCCCGAGACTTTCCGGCTGATGGTCTGCCCAACTCCTCTGCGAAGATCCAGCGGTCGCTGCGCCGACTTGGGGAGGTCAAGCCTCCAACAGCATCAACCCGGGGCTTTCGAGCAGCCGGATCACGTGATGCAGGAAACGGGCCGCCTCGTAGCCGTCGACCACCCGGTGGTCACAGGTGAGAGAGAGGTTCATCATCTCGCGGATCACGATCCGGTCGTCCCGGACGACAGGACGTTTCTGGATCTTGTGAACGCCGAGGATCGCCACTTCGGGGTGGTTGATCACGGGAGTCGCCACCAGCCCGCCCAGCGGTCCCAGGCTGGTCACGGTGAAGGTCCCTCCCTGCAGGTCCTCCACGCGGACCTTGCCTGCCCTCACGGACTCCGTCAGCTCCCTGATCTCGGCTGCCAGCTCTAGAACGCTCTTGGTATCCACCGCCTTGATCACTGGCACCACGAGGCCGTCGGGGGTGGCGGTAGCGATGCCGATGTTGTAGGCCTGATGCAACACGATGCGGCCCTGCTCCTCCTCCAGGCTCGAGTTCAGCAAAGGGAACGCTTGCAGTCCCGAGACGACAGCCTTGAGGATCAAGGGAAGAAAGGTGAGATGCCGCTCACTGCCGCCCTGGAGGTACGCCCGGCGCAGATGCGACAGCTCGGTGGCATCAGCCTCTTCGACATAGGTGTAATGCACGGCGGTCCGCTTGGAGAGACTGAGATGGCTGCCAATCTTGCGCCGCAAGCCGCGATAGGCAAGAAAGTCGGCCGCCGGCTCCGGGGTGGAGAGAACCGTCGTTGCCGTCCTTTCAACGTCTTCGACGGTAATCCGCCCTCCCGGTCCTGTTCCAACCACGCGTGACAAATCGACGCCGCGGGTGCGGGCCAGGCGGCGCACGGCGGGGGTTGCCAGCACAGTGCCCGGTGCCGCACGCGTTTCTTCGTAATCAGGTGCTGCCGCTGGAGCGGCGGCGGAGGGGACCGGTTCGGCCGGTTCGGACGGCACGGCACCGGGCTCGGGTTCGATCACCACCAGAATGGTACCCACCGCGACCGTCTCGCCCTCATTCCCGTGACGCTCCAGAATGCGTCCCGCCACCGGTGAAGGAAGCTCGACAGTGGCCTTGTCCGTCATGACCTCCACCAGCGGCTGGTCCTCGGCGATCTGCTGTCCCGTCTCCACCAACCAGCGGACGATCTCCCCTTCCACTACGCCTTCGCCGATATCCGGGAGTCTGAATTCGAATGGCATCGGGCACCTCCATCCAGGCGGCTAGAACTGCATGACCTCGAGCAGCGCCCTTCTGATCCGGAGCTCGTTGGGCAGGTATTCGTTTTCCAGCGTATAAGGAAATGGTGTATCGAATCCGGTGACGCGCAGGACCGGTGCGTTCAGCTTCAGCAGGGCCTTTTCGGCGACTGTCGCTGCCAGCTCTGCTCCATATCCGCAGGTGCGGGGGGCCTCATGCACGATCACCAGCCGTCCCGTTCGGCTCACCGACTCCAGCAGGGTCTCCAGATCAAACGGGAGGAGTGTACGCAGGTCGACGACTTCGCAGGAGATCCCATCCTCGGAAGCTGCTGCTTCGGCGGCCTCCATGGCGGTGTGGACCATCGCGCCATAGGCGACGACCGTCACGTCGGTGCCGGCACGGCTGATTCTGGCCGTACCGAGCTCGACCAGGTATTCACCCTCCGGAACCTCACCCCGGGCTGCGCGATAGATCCGCTTGGGTTCGAGAAAGATCACGGGATTCTCGTCGCGGATCGAGGCGCAGAGGAGTCCTTTGGCGTCGTATGGATTGGACGGAATGACGACCTTGAGTCCCGGCGTATGGACGAAGTAGGCCTCGGGACTCTGGGAGTGGTAATGGCCGCCGCGGATTCCGCCGCCGTAAGGGGTGCGGACCACCATGGGGCAGGCGAACTGGCCGCCGGAGCGGTACCGCATCTTGGCGGCCTCGTTGACGATCTGGTCAAACGCAGGGTAAATGAAGTCCGCGAACTGGATCTCCGGCACAGGACGCAGGCCGTTGAGAGCCATCCCGATGGCTGTGCCCACGATCCCGGTCTCCGACAGGGGCGTGTCAAAGGCGCGGAGCTCGCCAAACTCCTGCTGGAGGCCCTGGGTGGCCCTGAAGACTCCTCCGAACCGTCCCACATCCTCCCCGAACACCACCACCCGGGGATCCCGGCGCATCTCGACGCGCAAAGCGTCGTTGATCGCCTGAATCATGTTGAGGACCGGCATGTTCAGGCTCTCCCGGCTGAAGAAAGGATCTCCAGCAACTGGTTCCGCTGCTCCCGAAGATGCCAGGGGACGACGTCAAAGACATCCTCGAACAGGCTTGCCGGATCGGGAGGATCCAGATTCTCGACTTGGTCGAGGGTAGACTGGATTTCGATCCGGATTTCCTCTTCCAGAGCCTGGTCCCGGTGGTCGTCCCACCACCCGCCGTCCATCAGGTAGCGGCGGAAACGGGGGATGGGATCCTTCTCTTTCCACATCGCCACCTCCTCGTCGTCCCGGTAGGCACGGGGATCATCCGAGGTCGAATGGGGGCCTTGCCGGTAGGTCAGCGCTTCGATGAACACAGCGCCTTCTCCGCTACGGGCGCGGTGCACCGCCTCCGAGGTGGCGGCGTAAACGGCGAGGACGTCATTCCCATCCACTCTGACTCCATGGATCCCGTAAGCGTCAGCTTTGGCGGCCAGAGTCGCGGCCGCGGTCTGGTACTGGAGGGGAACCGAGATGGCGTACTGGTTGTTGCGGCACAGGAAGACCACTGGCGCCTTGAAGACACCGGCGAAGTTGCATGCCACATGGAAATCTCCGCTGGAGGTGGCACCATCCCCAAAATATACCAGGACCACCTCAGGCTTTCCCTGGATGCGGGCCGCCATGGCGATGCCGACCGCGTGGGGGATCTGGGTGCCCACCGGGCTCGACACTGAGGCCAGCCGGAGTTCAGGAGAACCCCAGTGGCACGGCATCTGGCGGCCTTTCATCCGGTCGGCCCGATTGCCGTAGAGCTGGCACAGGAAATCAGACAGCGGGTAGCCGCGAAGAAAAGCGGCGGCCGCCTCACGGTAACACGGAACCACCCAGTCCTGGGGCTGGAGGGCGAAAGCGCTGCCGACGATGGCTGCTTCTTCGCCGGTGGAGCCCACGAAAAAGCCAATGCGACCTTGGCGCTGCAGTCGGGTCATCCGCTCGTCCACACGTCGGCTGAACAGCATGGCCCGGTAAAGCCGGATCAGATCGGCTTCAGTCAGAGGCGGGGGCGCTGACGCATCGCGCAGTTGTCCGGACTCATCCAGTGTCTGGAGAATGGTTTGCGGCATTGGCCCGGGATTATACCTTCGGGTGTTAATCTGGCTCAACTTGGGGTTGCAGCGGCGAGCAGGTTCCGCGGGGCGTTCCAGTATCGGCCTCAAGCCGGCTGCAGCTCCGGAAGGTGGAGTATGGAAACCCACACACTGCTGATCGACTGTCCTGATCGGACCGGACTGGTCCACCGCATCACGGGGGTGCTGCTGTCCCATGGTCT
Organism: uncultured Acidobacteriota bacterium; assembly: GCA_964524795.1. Classification (GTDB taxonomy): domain Bacteria; phylum Acidobacteriota; class UBA6911; order RPQK01; family JAPXNP01; genus CAZGEH01. Next base: position 293,264 of record CAZGEH010000002.1, on the reverse strand, counting down.
CAACATCATTACCAACGCCGAATTCGTCGACCCCACCTGCCGGCATTTCTTCATGCGGACGGAATTTTCGGGGGAATGCCGCCGGGAACAGGTGGAGGCCGACCTGGTGCGGGAGTTGCCCGACGCCCGGATCCGGCTGGTCCGGCCTCGTCCCAAGCGGATTGTCGTGCTGGTAACCCGTGAACCCCATTGCCTGGGCGACCTGCTGATCCGCCACGCCTACGGAGAACTCAATGCCCGGATCATGGCTGTGGTCGGCAACCACCCGGTGCTGGGCCCTCTGGCGGAGAAGTTCGAGGTCCCCTTCCACTTTGTGCCGCATGAAGGTTTGAGCCGCGAGGATCATGAAGCGCGGATTCTGGACGTGGTCGGCAGCCATGCACCGGAATACCTGGTGCTTGCCAAGTACATGCGGGTCTTGACGCCGGCTTTCGTCCGGCGCTTTCCGGAACGGATCGTGAACATTCACCACTCGTTCCTGCCGGCATTTGCCGGTGCGAGTCCCTATCGGCAGGCAGCGGAGCGGGGTGTGAAGATCATCGGCGCCACCGCCCATTTCGTGACGGAGAACCTGGATGAGGGACCGATCATCGCCCAGGATGTCATCCCGGTGGATCACACGCAGGACGCAGCCGCTTTGGCCCAAGCCGGCCGGGACGTCGAGAAAGTGGTGTTGGCGAGGGCGTTGAAGCTGGTCTTCGAAGAACGCGTGTTCGTGATCGCCAACCGGACCGTGATCTTCCGGTGAACCTGCGTTTGCGGGGAGGCTGTTCAGGTCTTCTGGTGCGCCAGCCCCTCCTGCGAAAGCCGCTGCCCGGTGCCCGTCAAAACCGTCTCCTGTCGCTCGTGCGTGGAGGGTGCCGCGCTGCAGGGTCGGGTGGCGATGCCGGCCCGGCGAGTTCATAAATAGAACGAACTCGGGGTGACCCTTTGTCAGGGAGGGCAGGGGCGCAGCGGGTTCTCCCGGTTCGAACGACCGTAGTTTCCCGGCACGAAGGGCGTCAAATCTCGAAGCAGGGAGACGGGGGTGTCGGGTTTCTTTACATTTCTTTCACATTAGAAACGCTTGAATATCTCAAAATAAAATCGTATGATTTTCGCGTTCACAAGAGCCCACCGGACAACCAGCGCTGAGGATCAGCTCTATCTGGTCATGAGGACGTGGGTCAATCGTCTCTGCTAGAGCAACAGGGAGAACAATGTCCAGACTTCGACGCTTTCTGTTCGTCGGGGCTGCCGCACTGGCCGCCTTGGCGGTGACGGGCTATTTCGTGGTCGACCGGGTCAGCGATGAATCGCTGCGGTTCTTTCACACGGGCAGAAACATCAGCGGCCGACTGGCGGCATTGACGGACATGGTGAAGAAGGTGGACACGGAGCACCTCCGCGATTTCTTCGCTGAGGACTTCTCTGGTTCATCGTTGGGGTTTGGTCGTCTGGAACCGTTCCGGGAGAAGGACGGCGTGCGGGAATACCGGTTCGTTCCGGGTCCGGCGGGTCTGGACCGGGCCGGGGCGATTCAGGAATGGACCGAGTACCTCGCCAGCTTCCAATCGATTGAGGATGCAGGGATCTATATCCACCGACTGGAGCAATGGGAATCGGACCAGGAGTGGATCGCCAGCATCCGCTTCGAGATCCTGGGCACGCCACGGGATGCGGTACGGTCGGGTGTGGACCGCGCGTATTTCCGTTTCCGCTTTACCGCTGGCGACCAGCCGCGGATCCGGAGTTACGAGCTGCTCAAGGGGGAGCGGGCACTGTCTGACGAACCCCACTTTGTCAACGTCGCGGAGGAAGCCGGCATCGAATTTGCCAATCGCTTCTACCCCGGCTTCCTGAACCAGGACCTGAAGTTCGCCATGATCATGTACGGGCCCGGAGGGATCTCGGCGGCGGACTTCGACAACGACGGCTATTACGACCTGTTCATACCCGATGGGGTGGAGTCCCGACTGTTTCGGAATCGTGGCAACGGGACCTTCGAGGATGTGACGGTGCGCTCCGGGCTGGCCGGCCTGGATGGTGTCAGCGTGGGCATCTTCGCCGACTATGACAACGACGGCGACAAGGACTTCTTCGTCAGCCGGACCTTCAAGCCCAACCAGCTTTTCCGCAACAACGGGGATGGCACCTTTACCGACGTGACCGAAGCCTCCGGCATTGGGGAAGACTGCTGTACCACGGTGGCGTCCTGGGCGGACTACAACAACGACGGCTTCCTTGACCTTTATGTGGGCCGCTATCTGGATCCCAGGAAGGACATTCCCACGACCTTCTACGCCCGAAACGGCGAACCGAACCAGCTCTACCGCAACAACGGCGACGGGACCTTCACCAATGTGACCGAGGAAGCCGGCGTAGGCGAGGTGGGGTTGTGTCTGGGGACGGTGTTCGGGGACTACGATGACGACGGCGACCCGGACCTGTACGTGGTCAACGATTTCGGGCGCAACACCCTTTACCGGAACAACGGCAACGGCACCTTCACTGACGTCTCGGTGGAGACGAACACGCTGGCCTACGGCGCCGGCATGAACGCCACCTTCGGGGACTACAACAACGACGGGCGGCTGGACATTTACGTCAGCAACATCCGTTCGGAGCACGCCTGGTTTGCCGAGGCGCCGACAATCCACCGTTACATGATCAACTCCTTCACCCAGGGCGTCTGGCTGACCGACATGCCTCTGTATCTCGAAATCTTCCGCCAGTCCGGCTTTGGCTTTGTAGAGGTGTTCCAGCAGATGGCCTCCGGCAACACGCTGTTGCGCAACACCGGTCATGGCACGTTCGACGACGTTACCTGGGAAGCCGATGCCAATCCCCCCGGCTGGTTCTGGGGCGTCGGTATGGCCGACTACGACAACGACGGCTGGCAGGACGTGTATGCCGCCAATGGGTGGGTCTACAACGATCCGGGGACGGAGATCGAACTGGACTTCCTGAACAACGTGGTCAGCAAGCAGGACGAATACAAGACGGGAGTCTTCTTTGATCCCGACCACTTCGGCCAGACCTCGTGGCATGGGTGGGAACGCAATCGCCACCTGCGAAACAACGGGGACGGGACATTTGTCGAGCTGGGACGTCCCATCGGTACTGATCTGCTGACCAACAGCCGGGGTGTGGCGGTGGCTGATTTCTGGAATCGGGGCGTGCTGGACATCGCCGTCGCGGCTTCCAGCGACCGGCATGCGTTGCTCAGGAACTTGGTAGGCTCCCGCCGGAACTGGTTGGCGCTGGATTTGACCGGTACGCGGTCCAATCGTGATGCCGTGGGGGCGCGGGCGACCATCCGCATCGGGGACCGGATCCAGACTCGCGAAGTCGTCCTGGGCGACGGATACGGCTCCCAGAACTCGTTACGGCTGTATTTCGGGCTGGGTGATGCCCAGCGGGCCGAAGAGCTGACGATCCGTTGGCCGACCACCGGCCTCGTCCAGAGTTTCCGGGGAGTGGAAGCGAACCGCTTCTATCACTTGCGGGAGGGCGACGACACCCTGCAGATCAGGGATTTGGGGACGGGAAAACCATGAACCTGGCAATCTGGGGTTGGCTCCTGATGGGGCCGGCGATGATCGGGACCGCCGGGCTGGATGACCGCAGCCGATGGTTTGAGGATGTGACGGAAAGAGCCGGCGTGGCTCATCCCCACACCAACCGCTCGTTCGACAACCCTTACGCCCACATCATGGAGGGGTACACCGCTCTCGGGGCCGCAGTGGCCGCGGCCGACTTCGACGGTGACGGGTTCGAGGATCTTTTTGTCACTGATTCCAAGAAGGACGGCCGGAATCGCCTGTACCGAAACAACGGCGACTTCACTTTTTCCGATGTTGCCGGAAAAGCGGGCGTTGCCGAAGGCAACGACGACGGGAACGCCTCAGCGGATGCCCTGTGGTTCGACTACGACAACGACGGCGACCCCGATCTGCTGGTGGTGCGCTTCGGTCACAGCCTGCTTTTTAATAACCGGGGCGACGGCACCTTCCAGGAGGTGACGAGGCCGGCTGGCCTGCACCGCTACATGAACGCCATCACCGCCGTCGCGTTCGATTATGACCGCGACGGAGATCTGGATCTGTTCATCGGCAACTACTTTCAGGATGTCAACCTGTTCAGCCCGGACACTTCCCGCTTCTTTCCCGAAAGTTTCGAAACCGCAGACAACGGCGGCGGTCTGGTGGTGTTCCGCAACAACGGCGACGGCACCTTCACGGACGTGACTGCCCAAGCCGGGTTCCGGCTGAGCGGGTGGACCCTGGATCTGGGCCACGCCGACGCTGACAACGACGGTGACGAGGACCTGTACATCGCCTGCGACTTCGGTACCGACCGCTTCTTTGAGAATCGCGGAGACGGCACCTTCGTTGACCTCACCGAAACCTCCATGGGTGTGGATACCAAGAAGGGGATGAATGTCGACTGGGGCGATTACGACAACGACGGCCTTCTGGACATTTATGTCACGAACATCACGGACGAGTACATGCGGGAGGGCAATTTCCTCTGGCGCAACAACGGCGGGCTCCACTTCTCGGACGTTTCCCGCGAGACCAACACTTACGACACCGGCTGGGGGTGGGCGGGCAAATTCTTCGACTACGACCATGACGGCTGGCTGGACCTCTATGTAGTCAACGGGTGGGTTTCGGCCGGGGAAGAGAACTATGTGGTCGACATCTTCGAGATGATCGTCAAGCCGGGGATCGACCTGGCGGATGCCCGCAACTGGCCGCCCATGGGGAACAAGACGTTGAGCGGGTATCAGCGGAGCCGCCTGTTCCACAACCAGGGCGGGCAGATGTTTACCGATACCGCTCCCGAGTTCGGTTTGGATTCGCTGAAAGACGGCCGGGGGATTGCGGTGGTGGACCTGGACAACGACGGACGGCTGGACTTGTTCGTCTCCAATGCCAATTCAAATCCCCTGCTGTTTCGCAACCAGGTCCCCGGTACTCCCGACCGGAACTGGGTGCAGTTCAAGCTCCGGGGGGTACGTTCCAACCGGGATGCCGTCGGGGCCCAGGTCAGAGTGACCGCCGGGGGCCGGACCCAGTTGGGTTTCGTCAACGGGGGCAACGGTTTCGCTTCCCAGAGCAGCCTCCGAGTCCATTTCGGTCTGGCGGGTCAGACCGAGGTCGAACGTGTGGAAATCCGTTGGCCTTCCGGCGAGAGGCAGGTATTCACGGGTTTGAAAGCAAACCATCACTACCAGGTGACGGAGGGTGAGCAGCCGGTGATGGTCAAGTAGCAGGAGTCCCGATCCGGCGGCTGTGCCCCACTGAGGCGCCGGTGACGAGAGGAGACGGGCGGAAATGAGGACGACCATGGGTGGGAAATGGGGTTTGGGGTTTGCGGGTGTGTGGCTGATGGCGGGCTGGATCTCTGCCGCCCCGCTGGGGGCGGAGGACAGCTTCCAGGAAGCGCTCAAGGCGGTGGAGGCCAAGGACTTCAACGCCGCCATGGACAAGTTCGAGGCGGCCTTGACGGCGGATCCCGACAATCTCAAGTACGGAAGCGAATACCGTCAGGCTGTGATCCAGGCCAAAGCCTACGATCGCTGTATCGCCTTCTTCGAGAATCTGGTCGCTCAGCACCCCGACGCCGCCAATGCCTACCTCAACTACGGGTTTGCATACGTCGACAAGATCCCGGATGCGGGCGCCATCACGCAGGTGATCAACGCCAACACCGCCCTGTCCTATTTCACCCGCTCCCTGGAGCTGAAGCCGAGTTGGATCGGCTATTACACGCGCGGTAACAGCTACCTGTATTGGCCGAAGATCTTCAACCGCACGCATCTGGGTGTGGCGGATCTCGAGGAGGCGATGAAGATCCAGCAGGCAGAGGGCCAGCGCAGCCATCATGTCCGGGCCTACATCGCCCTGGGAGACGGCCATCTCAAGATGGACAATCCTGAGAAGGCGCGACAGGTCTGGTCCGAAGGCCTCCAGCGGTTCCCGGACAGCCAGGAGCTGAAGCGGCGCCTGGCGGCATCCTCCGAGGAGCTCGCAGCCATTCTGCAATCCACCTATGACCCGAACCGGCGGGTGGATACGAACCTGAAGGAGCTTTGGCAAGACCAATGAGAAAGATCAACGGGTTTTTGCTGGCAGGTGGGCTGGCGTGCGCCGCGGGGGCTGCAGTGTGGGCTGCGGACGAGGGGCAGCCTGTGCTTCGCTTCGAAGAGATCGGTGCGGCGGCCGGAGTGAGGCACGTTCACAGTACCCGCGTGTTCAGGGGCCCGCATGCGGATGTGCTGGGCATGTTCACCTCGGGAGGGGCGTCCTCCGCTGTGGCCGACTTTGACAATGACGGCTACGAAGACCTCTTTGTGACCAACTCGGGGGAGGGAACCCAGAACCGGCTTTTCCGGAACAACGGCGACGGCACCTTCTCCGACGTCACCGGGAAAGCGGGTGTGGCGGGCGGAAACGATCCGCTCTCCGTGGTGGCGGACGCCCTTTTCTTTGATTATGACAACGACGGTCTCCAGGACCTGGCGGTGGTGCGTTTCGGCACGCCTCTCCTGTACCGGAACCTGGGAGCGGGAAGGTTTCAGGACGTGACCGCCGATTGCGGCATGACCAAGTTCGGAAACTCGCTGGCCGCAATCGCTTTTGATTACAACGGCGACGGCCTGCTGGACCTGCTGTTCGGAAACTATTTCCCTCCCGTCAACCTGATCGAGCTTCCCACCCGCAAGGTCCTGCCCCATGACCTGGACAACGCCAAGAACGGCGGCGGGCTGACCCTCTGGAAGAATGTCGGCGGCGGCCACTTTGTGGACGCGACCGAAGAGGCGGGAGTTGCCGCCAACTCGGGTTGGACTCTTGATGTGGGCCACGGCGACTTCGACAACGACGGCGATCCGGACTTCTATGTGGCAGGCGACTACGGGACCGACCACGTCTACTTCAACAACGGGGACGGCACTTTCCGCGATGTCACCGCCACTGCCATCGGCTACGACACCAAGAAGGGTATGAACGCTGAGGTTGCGGACTATAACAACGACGGCCTGCTGGATGTGTACGTCACGAATATCACCGACGAGTACATGAAAGAGTGCAACATGCTCTGGCACAACAACGGCGACGGGACGTTCACCGACCTCTCCAAGGAGACGGGCACCTGTGACACGTTGTGGGGCTGGGGTGCCAAGTTCGCCGACTTCGACAACGACGGCTGGCTGGATCTGTTTGCGGTCAACGGGCTGCGGTCACGCAGCGACCAGAACTACATCCCCGTGCTGGTGGAGATGATCATCCGGCCGGGTGTCGATTTCAGCGATGTGGCCAGTTGGCCTGCCATCGGTGACATGAGCTGGAGCGGCTACCAGAAAAGCAAGCTGTTTCACAACCTCGGACACCTGCAGGTCTTCAAGGAGGTCTCGGCGGAAGCTGGAGTGGACAACGATCTGGACGGACGTGGGGTTGCCATCGCCGACTTCGACCTGGACGGTCGGCTGGACATTTACCAGACCAACGCCGATCAGCCGGCCCTGCTCTACCGGAACGTCGCACCCAAGGCCGGGAACTGGGTACTGCTCCAACTAGAGGCATCGGGAGGCAATCGGAGTGCGGTGGGGGCCCGCCTGACCCTCAAAGCCGGCGGCTCCAGCCAGATCCGGGAAGTGGCAGGCGGCAACGGCTACTCCGCGCAGAGCAGCTATCGTGTGCACTTTGGCCTGGGTAACGCGGACAGGATCGAATCCCTGGAAATCCGCTGGCCAAATGGTTCCGTTGAGAAGGTGGATGTTCCGTTGAACCGGTTCTCTTACGTGCGACAGGGTAGGGGCGTGCAGCCCGGTCCGCAAGCCCGAAACTGAAAACCCAAGCAGACTGGACGGATCATGTATCTGAGAACCAGACGAGGAAACCGCCTCTTCCCGCTGCTGGGCGCGGGTACCCTCTTGCTGGTGTCTGCCGGAGCTGCTGATTCTGAGCAGCTTTGGCACTACCGGAACCTGGGCAAGGCGTTCTACGAAAACCCGACCACCCAGTTCCAGGCCGTGGAGATGTTCCAGAAGGCACTGGAACTGGCGCCGGATTCAGCCCGGGAACGCGTCAATTGCGGGCTGGCCCTGATCCGGGCCGGCCGTACCCGTGAAGGCGTGGAGCAACTGCTGGCAGTACAGCAGGCTGCACCGGAGATCCCGCACACCTGGTTCAACCTGGGAATCCTTTACAAGAAAGAAGCCCGGTACCTGGAGGCCGTGCAGCAGTTCGAGCGCATGGTCCAGTTGGTACCCGACGAACCCATCTCCCACTACAACCTGGGTGTCGTGCTGAAGTTGACCGGGGACCAGGAGCGCTCGCTGCGGCATTTCGAGAGGGCAGCCGAGCTGGCGCCATGGATGGCCGGACCCTATTTCCAGCTCTACAATGCCTACCGGACAGCGGGCCGGGAAGCGGAGGCGCGGCGGGCGCTGGAGATCTTTCAGGAAAACAAGCGGCGGCAAGCCGGGGCGGCAGTGCCCGAGGATCTGGACTGGAGCTACTACTCCGAAATTTACGACGAGATCGAGCCGGTTGAAGCCCCGGCCCTTACCCCTGAAGCATACCGTTCCGCCCTGCACCTGGAGGCCAGACGCCTGGCGCAGGGAATCACGGGTTCCGGCGGACTGCTGTTTACCCGTCTGGAAGGGGATGCCGTGGAGCTGATCCATTGGTCAGCGTCGGGGGTCCAGACGTTCCGCCCGGCATCGGACGTCCAGCCGCGCCGGTTGTCGGACTTGGCGGTTCGGGTGTTAGTGCCGGCAGATTACAACAACGACGGCAGAATGGACTTCTGTGCGTTGCTGTCAGACCGGGCTGTCCTGCTCCGGCAGACCGACGCTGGTTTCGAGACGGTGGAGCTGGCCGCCCCGGGGGGCTACCACGACGCGGTATGGCTGGACTTCGACCACGATTCCGACTTGGACCTGTTTCTTTTGGGCAAGGAGTCCCGCCTGCTCCGCAATGAGAGCGGCTCCGGATTTGCGGACCAGACCGGACGTTTTCCCTTCGTCGCCGGAGAGGCGGTGGCGGGTGCTTTCCTGGACCTGGTGAAGGATACCAACGGCAGCGACCTCTTCGTGGCTTACAGAAACCGGGGCGCAGTGGTGTATCGGGATCGTCTGGCAGGCAATTATCGTGCGGAGGAGACGGAGACACTTCCGCCGGGAGAATGGAAACTCCAGGTGCTGGATGTGGACAATGACGGCTGGACGGACGTCTTGGCCTCAGGTCCCAGGGGAGTCCATCTCGTCGGGAACCGGGCAGGCCACCTGCAGCTTGCCGTTGAAGTGTCGGATGCACCGTCGGTGGTGGCCGCCGATCTGCTCAACCGGGGCTTCGTCGACCTCGTCACGGGAAATCAGGTCCTGATGGGCCGTGGCCGGGGGCAGTGGGTGCCGGCCGGAGATCCGGGGATGGGTCCCGATGCGACAGTTTTCACTGCCGCCGATTACGACCGGGACGGCAGATTGGATCTGGCCGTCCTGGACTCATCTGGAGACCTGACGGTACTGACCAATCGTTCAACGGAGGGCGGCCGGTGGCTGGAGGTGGTGCTGGCCGGCGTCCGGAACCCCAAGCTGGCGTTAGGCGCTGAAGTGGAGGTCAAGGCCGGTCCGCTCTATCAGAAACAGTTGTACGCCGGTGTTCCGCTGCTGTTCGGTTTGGGTGGGCAGAGCCTGGTGGACACGGTCCGGATCACCTGGCCGAACGGCCTGATCCAGAACGAACCCGAGCAGGCGGTGGATGCTGCGGTCACCTATCAGGAAAAACAGCGCCTTTCCGGATCCTGTCCAATGGTCTTTTCCTGGAACGGCCGCGAGTTCGAATTCATCACCGACGTTTTGGCAGTGGCGCCCTTGGGGGCTGCAGCGGGCGACGGGATCTTCTTTCAGGTCGACAACGACGAATACGTCCAGTTATCCGGCGAGTCGGTTGCAGCCGATGCGGACGGTCTTTTCGACTTGCGGATTACCGAAGAGCTTCGTGAGGTCGGTTACTTGGACCAGGTTCGCCTGCTGGCGGTGGACTATCCGGAAAACCTGTCCGTCTTCACCAGCGAGAAGTTCAAGTCTCCTCCCTACCCGGAATTCCGGCTGTATGGGGTGAGCAAGCGGGTGCAGCCGGTACGGGCGCGGGATCACCGGGGAACAGACGTTCTCGACCGGATCCTCCGAAATGACCGGGTTTACCCGGACGGGTTCGAAAGGGATTTTCTGGGGGTGGCCGAGCTGCACAGCCTGGAACTGGACTTCGGTCCGGAGGCGGCTCCCGATAACCGGGCCGTCCTGGTCTTGCACGGATGGGTGGACTGGGCTGATGGCAGTACGATCCGGCGCCTGGCCCAGGACCGGACGGCCCGCTTGGTGATGCCTCGGGTGGAGGTGAAGGACGCGGAAGGTCGCTGGGTTACCGTGATCGAGGACATGGGGGTGCCCGCCGGAAAGCCCAAGACCATTGTGGTGGACATGACCGGGAAGTTCCTGTCCAGGTCCCGCGAAGTGCGGATCGTGACGAATCTCTGCCTGTATTGGGACGGGATCTTTCTCAGTCCGGATACCGGCGATCCGCAGCTGGCACTGCGGGAGGTCCGGTTGGCCGGAGCCGATCTTCGGTGGCGTGGATTCTCCACCCCGGTGGTCAGCCCGGACCGGAAGCAGCCGGAGGCGTTCGATTACCAGCGCTGGATGCCGGTTTCCATGTGGAATCCGGCGGATGGCTTCTATACCCGTTACGGGGGGGTGGAGGAGCTGGTAGCGGAGGTGGACGATCTGCTGGTGGTCATGGGCTCCGGAGACGAGTTGAGGCTGCGGTTCGATCCCGCTTCCCTGTCGCCGGTGCCGGCAGGTTACAGGCGTGACTATCTGCTGTACGTGAATGGGTGGGCCAAGGACGGCGACCTCAACACCGCGTTTTCGCAGACGGTAGAACCTCTGCCGTTCCAAGGAATGAGCTCCTATCCCTATGCGGAAGGTGAAACCTATCCGGCGGCGCCCCGATTGCGGAAGTACCGGGACACCTATAATACGCGTCCCGCTTTGCGGTTTATCCGACCGCTTGCCGACGCGGGGGCGACCCATGGGAGAGGGGGGAGGAACTGAAGGTTGCTTGGCGGCGGCCGGAGAGGCCGGACCGAGCCTCGTTTTCTGTGAAGGAGGAATCATGGAGATCACCGCGGAAAAGGTCAGAGAGGAAGTCAGAAATCGGGTCGCAGAGCTGACCGAGACCGACCCCAGCGAAGTCACCGATGAGGCGGATTTCATGGAGGATCTGGGGGTGGATTCGCTGATGGCCATCGAACTGATGGTTGCCCTGGACAAGGAATACAAGATCGACATCCCGGAGGAGGAGTTCCGTCAAATCAAGAACGTGAATCAGGCCGTGGAAGTGGTAATGCGGCACGTCAAGGCGGCCTGAACGACACGCCGCCTGTGGTGGTGGGCGGAGGAGAGACCGATGAGACGAGTCGTCGTCACCGGCATTGGTTTGGTGACCCCCATCGGAACCGGCAAGGACCGGTTCTGGGGGGCGGTCACCTCGGGGCGGAGCGGGATCGAACCGGTCCGCTCGTTTGATACCAGCGAATTTCCGGTGCACCTGGGGGCGGAGGTGAAGGATTTCGACCCGGCCCAACATGTCCGCCGGCAGGCGCCGCGAGCCTTGGGCCGTGCCTCGCAGCTTGCAGTGGCGGCGGCGTACATGGCCGTGGAAGATGCGGGGGTGAAGCTGGAGAACTACGATCCGCGCCGAATTGGGGTATCGATGGGGACGACCTCAGGCGAGCCCCTGTTTGTCGAGCAGTACAACGACTCGCGGAAGGCTTCCGGTTTCGAGGGCATTCCGGCGGATATCTTTCCCCGTTACCCCTGTCACGTCATCCCCAGCCACCTGGCCATCGAGTTCGGTACCCAGGGGCCGGCCTGGATGATACCCACGGCCTGTGCGGCGGGAAACTACGCCATCGGCTATGCTTTCGACTGGTTGCGCGCCGGCAGGGCGGACCTCATGCTGGCCGGCGGGGCGGATGCGTTCTCGCGCATCACCTACATGGGATTTGCGCGACTGGGTGCGATCGCTCCGGAACGTTGCCAACCGTTCGATCGCAACCGCAAAGGCATGGTTCCGGGGGAGGGGGCGGCAGTTTTGGTCCTGGAACCGCTGGAAGCGGCTCAACGGCGGGGTGCCATTATTTATGCCGAGATCTTGGGCTACGGGATCAGCTGCGATTCGCACCACATGACGGCAGCTCACCCGGAGGGTGATGGAGCGATCCGCGCCATGGCTGCTGCGCTGGCCGAGAGTGGACTCAATCGGGAGGATGTGGATTACATCAGTGCCCACGGCACTGGGACTCCAACCAACGACCGGGTCGAGTCCATCGCTGCCCGCAGGCTGTTCGGTGAGCTGGCCGACCGGATTCCGATGAGCTCCATCAAGTCCATGATCGGCCACACGATGGGGGCTGCCAGCGCGATCGAAGCCGCATGTTGTTCACTCGCCCTCCATACAGGAGTAATCCCACCCACCATCAACTACGAAGAGCGGGATCCGGAATGCGACCTGGACTACGTTCCCAACGAGGCCCGCAAGACGGATCCGAAAGTGGTTCTCAATAACGCCTATGCATTTGGCGGCAACAACGCATGTCTCTGTCTGGCGAGGATGAGTTGAAAGAGCGGATTGTCATCAGCGGTGCAGGAGTCATTTGTGCACTGGGTGCTGGCCTGGAGGAGGTCAGCCGCAACCTGTACGCGGGGAAAACCGCGGTTTCACCCAGCGCACTGGTTGATTTCGGTAACGGAGCGTCGCCGCCGCTCACGGCCGAGGTCAGGGATTTCGATGCCCAACAGTGGCTGGGGAAGGGGATCAGGGCGTTGGATCGCAGCGCCCGGCTGTTGTGTGTGGCCGGACAGATGGCCCTGGAGGCGGTGGGCCGAACCCCGATGGCGGAAGAGGGGGATCCTGAACTGGGTTTGGTCTGTGGAACCATTTTCGGCAGCATCCACAGCATCACCTCTTTCGACTGGAGCGGGGTCAAGGATGGGGTCAAGTACGTCAACCCCATGGCCTTCCCCAACACGGTGATCAACTCTCCGGCTGGACAGGCTGGAATCAAACACCGCCTGCGGGGGGTCAATTCCACGATTTCGGCGGGGCTCGCCTCAGGGTTGTACGCGGTGAACTACGCGGCTGATTTCCTGCGCTTCGGTCGGGCCCGGATGTTGCTGGCTGGCGGCGTGGAGGAAGTCGCCGAAGAATCCTGCTTGGGTTTCGTCAAGAATGGGTTGATTTCTCCCAGTGGCGCGATCCGTCCGTTTGCGGACGACCGCGACGGCGTGGTGTTGGGGGAGGGATCGGCGCTGCTGGTGATGGAGCGGGCCGAGACTGCCGCCGGGAAACCTTTGGCTGAGTTCCATTCCTTTGGAGCTGCCCACGATGCGCACAGCATCAACCGTTACCGGCCCACTGCCGGTGCGGCGGTCGAGGCGCTGCGCCAGGCGCTGGAGGTGGGCGGCCTTGGGCCTGAGTCGGTTGGTTTCATTGTTTCCGGCGCCTCGGGGAGCCGGGGCGGAGACCACATGGAGCTGGATGCTCTGCGGTCCATGTTTGGGTCCCGCTTGCGGGAGATTCCGATCTGTGCACCCAAGGCGTGTTTTGGGGAAGCTCTGGGCGCTTCCGGTGCCCTGGCCGCCCTGGTCGCCGTACTGGCACTGGGCCGGGGTGAGGTTCCGCCTACACCCGGCAGCGAGGGGACTCCGTCCGATCTGCGGCTGGCGCGGGAACCCCAGCCTATCCGGGGCGAATTCGGATTGGTAACTGCTTTCAGCTGCGACGGCAACAATGCCGCACTCATCCTCCGCGCCAATAACTGAGATGACCGACCGGCGGGGCTTCCTGGGACTTGGAATCTCCGCTCTGGCGGGGCATGCATTGGGGGCGGATCCGTTTGGGAATGCCGGGCGCCCGGAGCTGCCTCCGTGGCTGATCCTGGTGGAGTTGGCCGGAGGCAACGATCCCTGGAATACTTTGATTCCTTTCGGCAGTGACTCGTATTACCGCGAGCGCCCCTCGCTGGCGGTACCGGCGCGTCAGGTTCTGTGCCTGGACGATTTCTGGGGCCTGCATCCGGCGCTGGGACCTTTATGGCCCGCCTGCCGGGAGGGCCGCTGGCGCTTCCAGAGAGCGGTGGTGGTCCCAGGTGCCGACGCCACGCATTTTCGGTCACGTCAAGCGTGGTTGCGCTTTTGGCGAGAGTTGGAGGCCAGCCGGCCGCCGTTGAAAGGCGGTGACAGCCAGGGAATCAGGCGCGAACCCACTTGGCTGGCCGGCCGTTACCCCGACACCCCATTGGGGCGTGAGCTGTGCGGGGTCGTCGATCGGCTGCTGAGGAGCGAGCGGCCCAGTTGTTGCGGCGTCCGCAGGGAGGGCTTCGACCTGCACGCGGGGGCGGCGGACGGGGACGGCGGGACCGCCGGTCCCCACCCGGGACTCCTCGGGGAGCTGGCCGGCGCGCTGAGAGCGCTCGATGACCATCTGCAGAGTGAGGGATTGGCTGGCGAGGTGGCGGTGGTGGTGTGGAGCGAAATGGGGCGTCGCCTCGAGGAGAACGCCTGGGGGGGCACTGAACATGCAGCAGGCGCTCTGGTTTTCAGCACTCACTTGGCGGTGCTCCAATTGTTTGGATAGCAGAACTCCGGGATCCAATAGTTTGGATCACCTGGTTGCGTGTGGCACCGAATTCCGGTTTTCCGGCTTTCTCCAGAACACTTTCGTCCCGCGACTTTTCTTCGGCGGCATTGGCCTCCGATCGCAGTGTTGGCATTCAGTTTGCAAGCTTCTTGACAGCGAATCTGGAGCCCATTAACCCAGACTTCCGATCTGTGCAGTCAAGTTTCCGGTGCATCCACTTTTTCTTGGGAGGTCAGAGTGATGCAAGTCGGCAGGAGATTTTTCATCGTGGCGGCGGCGATACTGCTGCCGGTCACAGTGTCCTTGTGGGCGCAGGTCTCAACAGGATCCATTGCCGGGCAGGTGGTGGACACCAGCAACGCCGCGATCCCGGGCGCCGAGGTGGTGGTGACCAGTGAGGCCTCCGGCCAGCAGTTTTCTGCGGTCACCAGCGACGTGGGCTCCTTCCGGATCCCCTCGCTCTCGCCGGTCACCTACACCATCCGGGTGAGTTTGCCGGGGTTCAAGACCTACGTGGCAAACGGCTTCAAGGTCAACGTCGGCCAGGAACACTCCCTGCTGATCCGTCTGGAACTGGGCGAAATCAGTGAGGAAGTGACGGTGGCGGCGGGCGTGGATCTCGTCCAGACGGCAAGCACCCAGATATCGCAGGTCATCACCAAGCAGCAGATTGAGGATCTGCCGATCAACGGGCGCAACCCGTTGAGCCTGATCACGTTGCAGGCAGGTACCGCCTATAACGGGAGAACTGTGGCCGCCATTTCGGGTAACCGGACCTCGTTTACCAACATCACCCTGGACGGAATCAACATCCAGGACAACTTCATCCGCAGCAACGCAACGGTGTTTTCCCCGTCCTACCCCACGGTGGCGCAGGTGGCGGAGTTCAACATGACCACCGTCAACCAGGGCGTCGAGGCGGGCTACGGCTCCAACCAGATCAGCATGGTGACGCCCCAGGGGTCCAATGATTTCCACGGACAGGTTTTCTGGTTCCACCGCAACGACACATTCGCCGCCAACTCATTCTTCAACAACCGCAGCGGCGTTCCCAAGAACTCCTTGATCCGGAACCAGTTCGGTGCGGTGGCGTCGGGTCCGGTGATCAAGGACCGGCTGCTGTTTTTCGCCAACTATGAGGGCTTGACGATCCGCCAGCAAAGCACCACGAACGGGACGGTGCTCACACCCGATGCACGTCAGGGCATCTTCACCTACCGCGATCCGGCCGGAAACGTCCAGAAGATCAACCTGCTGAATCTGAAAGGGGTCCAGATCGACCCGTACATGTCGTCCGTGCTGGGCAGGCTGCCCAACACGATCAACAACTTCGACACCGGTGACAGCTCGACAACGTTCCTGCGCAACACGGCAGGTTACCGGTACGCGGCCCGCAACAACACGGACCGCGACCAGGTCAGCATCCGCATGGACTACCTGCCCACGGCGAACCACAGTTTCGAGGGCATCCTGAGCCTGCTTGACAGCGCGACTGACCGTCCCGACATCGATGTCTGGTTCAACGCGGTGCCCAAAGTCACGTCAGGTAACGGAGAGAAGCTGGGCAAACGTATCGTCGGGGCCTGGAAGTGGACCCTGACTCCCACCCTGCTGAACGACTTCCGGTTTGGCGGCAACCTCGCTCCGGTGGCCTTCAACACGACCGAGAGCTGGCCGGAGGGGTTCCGGGTGACCGGGACTGTTTTCACCAATCCGGTGGGAACCTTCGAGCCGCAGGGACGCGATACCCGCACCTGGTCCGTCAACGACAACATGAGCTGGCAGCGGGGCTCCCACTCCTTCCGGTTCGGCTTCCAGAGCCAGTACATCCGGATCAGGCAGTACAACCAGTTCAATGTCATTCCCAGCATCGCCCTCGGGTTCAACACCCGGAATTCCAGCCTGCTGGACCTCAACTCCGGCGATTTTCCCACCGGCATCAGCTCCGGAGACCTGACGGCGGCGCGGAACCTGCTCGCCTCCCTGTCCGGTCTGGCCAACACTCTGACCCAGGAGTTCAACATCAAGACCGCCGGGGGGGCGTTCGAGCCGGTGCCCAACGTGAACAACTGGGAGTTCGACACCTACTCCGGCTACTTCGGCGATACCTGGAGGGTTTCCCCGCGGGTGACGGTCAACGCCGGATTGCGCTGGGATTACTATCTCGGACTGAAGGAGCGGGACGGGAAATCGGCCCAGGTTCTGCGCTCGGGCGACGAGACCATGGTTGAGGCGCTCCTCAACCCTTACTCCATTTATGGCTTCTTCAGCGGCCCGATCGCCAACAAGGACATGAACAACTTCGGGCCGAATCTGGGCATCGCCTGGGATCTGTTCGGCGACGGGCGTACGGCCCTGCGCGTTGGCTACGGCGTCTCGTACGTCAACGATGAGAGCGTCAAGGCCCCCATCAACGCCCTGAACCGCTTCGGAACCACGCTCACTCAGACGGTGCCGAATCTGGTGGGCTTCGTCTCTGACGTCCCCCACAGCGTGACCCCGCCGAAGCAGTTCATCCCGACCACCATGTATGACATCTACGAGAACTATGTCTACATGCCGGTGGGGTACTCCGTGGATCCGGATATCCGCACGCCGTACGTCCAGACCTGGACCCTCAGCCTGCAACGGGAGATCGCTTTCGACACCGCCGTGGAGGCCCGCTACGTGGGAACCAAGGGAACCAAGCTGACCCGCAGCATCGACATCAACCAGGTGATCTTCCCCGACGGGTTTTTCGAGGACTTCCTCCGGGCCCGCCAGAATGGTTTCCTGGCGGAAGCGGCGGGGCGCGGATTTGATCCCCGCTACAACCCGGCGGTTCCCGGCAGCCAGCCGCTGAGCTACTTCCCGTTGCTGGTGGGCGGCGGCCTGCTGACCAACGGCACCATCCGCGGGGTCATCCAGCGGGGCGAGCCCGGGGAACTGGCCTGGCTGTACCATTACAACCAGCTCTGGGGACCCGATCCATTTGCTCCCAACCCCATCAACCAGGTTACCGACCTCTATACCAATGGTTCGGATTCGATCTACCATGCGCTGCAGTTGGACGTCCGCCGGCGGTTCCGGGACGGGCTGGTGTTTAATGCCAACTACACCTTCTCGAAGGTGTTGACGAACGCATCGGCCACCGACCAGAACAACTTCGTACCCTATACGGACATCAACAACCCCGGCTATGACCGCGGCCGGGCCGAGTTCGACACCACCCACGTCATCAACGGCAACCTGATCTGGGAACTGCCCTTTGGACGCGGCAAGTGGGTGAACATTGAGAACGGCGTGCTCAATGCGATCCTCGGCGGCTGGCAGGCCACCACCATCGTGCAGTGGCAGAGCGGCCCGCCCTTCTCCATTGTGTCCAGCCGCGGCACCTTGAACCGGGCCGGCCGTTCCGCTGACAAGAATGCGGCCGATTCCTCGTTGGATGTTGCCGGCGTCAAGGACCTGCTGGGTGTGGGTGAGGGATCCACCGGACCCTACTTCATCAGCCGGTCGGTGGTGGGCGCCGATGGCCGCGCCGTGGCCAGCGACGGCAAGACCTTCGATGGCCAGGTGTTCTTCAATCCCGCTCCGGGCACGCTGGGCTGGCTGCCGCGCTACGGGTTCACCGGTCCCCGTTACGTCAACTGGGACTTTGGAATCCTGAAGCGCTTCGGTCTGGAAGCTCTCACCGGGATGGAGGACATGAACCTGGAGGTCCGGGCGGAGTTCTTCAACTTCACCAACACGCACAGCTTCTACATCGGCAACCAGAACATCAATTCCACTTCGTTCGGCCGCCTGACTTCTTCCAATTCCAGCCCGCGGATCGTCCAGTTTGGTCTCAAGCTGAACTGGTAATCAGCGGGTCGGGGCAAACTTGGGGACCCGCCGGATTCGACGAATCCGGCGGGTCCTGTCTTTTCGACCCGGTTCCGGCCGGCGGGACGGGAGACAGGCGACCATGCGGGGGTTGTGGATACTGCTGGTTCTGGAGTTCGGCGTGCTGGCGGGATCCGTCAAGGACCCCAAGCTGTCCGAAGCTGACCTGGTGGCGGCCCATCGCCAGGCGATGGGGGCGGTTGACGCCCGACGGAGCGTGGTGGCGAAAGGAATCTGCCAACTGACGATTCTCGCGGGTGGGTCAGGCCAGATGCAGGGCCCCGCCACCTTCTATGCCGAGGGCCAGCGCACCATGACCGTGATCGAATTCGGTCACGGGAATTACAACGGAGAACGTTTCGGCTTCGATGGTGACAGGGCCCAGGTGGCGTTCATGGTCCCTGGCTCCCGATCCCCCCTGGGAGAGTTTCTGTTTTCTTACCAGGAGCTGTTGCGCCAGGGCCTCGTGGGCGGAGGGCTCTCCACGGCCTGGCCGTTGCTGGCCTCGGATCTCTCCAAGAAGGGCCGACTCCGGAATGAGGGGATCAAAGAGCAGGACGGAGAGCGGCTGCTGAAGGCCGAGTTTCGGCCGCGGAGATCAACGCCGGACCTGAACGTGGATCTGTTCTTTGATCCGGAGACCTTCCGCCTTTCCCGAAGCGAATACCGCGTGCGGATTCCCGCCAGCCTGGGTACCCGGCCCGACGGTACCGCCGGAAGGCCTTCCGGGCGTGACACCCAGCTCAAGCTGGAAGAGCGCTATGGCCAGTACCGCGAAGTGGACGGAGTCCAGTTCCCCACCGAGTGGACGGTGCGTATGACCACCGAGGATCCCGCCCGAGGTACCTCGCTGTGGGAATGGAAGCTTCTCTTCACTGAGGTGGCCTTCAACCAGTCGATTAATTCGGCGGTGTTCTCTCTCCGCTAGGGCAGGTCTCGCTGTCCCGCGTGGTGATGCCCCGCCCGCTGCTGGGGGGCTGCGGGTTGCAGTTTGCGGGAAGCTATACTGGAAAACGTGTTGAACTGGAGACACGCCTGGTTGGGGATGCTTCTTCTCTCCTGCGCCTGGGCGTCGGCTCAGTCGCAGCGGGACGAAGAAGCGTTCGACTATTTCCGGAAGTGGCTCGAGGAGGACGTGGTTTACATCATCACGCCCGAGGAAAAGGCCACCTTCCTGAAGCTGACCACCGACGAGGAACGGGAGAACTTCATCGAGCAGTTTTGGGCCCGCCGTGACCCCGATCCCACTACCGCCGAGAATGAATTCCGGGAGGAGCATTTCCGGCGGATCGCTTACGCCAATGAGCACTTCCATTCGGGCGTCCCGGGATGGCGCACCGACCGGGGGATCATCTACATCAAGTTCGGCCCGCCGACCGGAATCGAGAAGCGTCCCGAGGGTGGTCCCTATGTCCGCAAGAGCCACGAGGGGGGAGGGTTCACCTCCACCTATCCCTTCGAGGTGTGGTTCTACAACCACATTCCCGGTGTTGGTGACGGAATCGAGCTGGAGTTTGTCGATCCGTCCAAGACCAACGAGTACCGCCTGGCCAAGGACGCCGAGGAAAAAGACGCCTTCCTTTACGTCCCGGGCGCCGGCCAGACCCTGGCGGAAAGCCTCGGTTTCCAGAGTCGATATGACCGCCTGCGGGTGCGTGGGATCGGAAACCAGGATTCCGGCAACCCGCACGACCTTGATCCCACCTTCCAGCCCCTGCGGCTGCAGGACTATCCCATGGAGCGTCTGTCCCGCCTTTACAGGCTGTCCAGCGCTCCCGCCATCAAGTACAAGGATCTGGAACGGCTGGTGGACGTCCGCATCACTTACGACCAGCTCCCGGTGACGTTCCAGCAGGCCGTCATGCGGCTCTCCCCGAGGGTGGGGATCGCGGTGGTCACATTGTTTGTCGAGAATTCGGCTCTCCAGTTCGAAGAGCTGGAGACTGGCAAAGTCAAGCGGGCTGAGGTGGAGATCTACGGCCGGGTCGAGGATTTGGGCGGGAAGCTGGTCCACGCCTTCGAGGACAGTGTGAGGGCGGAACTGAGGCCCGATTCGCCACCCGCTGGAACTTCCGTGTTCCAGAAGCATCTCCCCCTGGAAAAGGGTCGCTATAAGCTGTCCCTGGTGGTTCGGGATCTGGCTTCCGGGAAGGTATCCACCACGAACCATGTGCTCGTGATCCCGGAGAGCGAACCGGGCCGACTCACTCCCAGCTCCGTGATCCTGACCCGGAGGGTACAGGAGACGCCTGAAGGTTCGGGTCTGGGCGACGCCTTCGTCTTTGGCAAGTACAAGGTGCTGCCGGTGGACCGGCCGGAGTTCCAGGTTTCCGACCAGTTTGTTCAGGCCTACTTCGAGGTGTACGGTTTCCAGCTCGATGCAGGGCGTCTGGAGCCGTCCGCCCGGGTGGAGATCTCCCTGCTTTATGAAGGGCGGGAGGTTTTCCCATTCACCGAACTGCAGGACGAGTTCGAATACGCCGGCGACCGGCTGCTGGTGTACAAGACGCTGCCGTTCCGGGGGCTGATTCCCGGCGAATACCGGGTCCTGTTCCGGGTGACGGACCGGATTTCGGGAGCAGAGGTCAGGCCTGACGTGACCTTCCGCATCAAAGGCTGAACGGTGCCGTGTTGGAAAAGACCATCGCCGCCCTGATCGTGATCGACCTTCAACCCGACTTCATGCCGGGGGGAGCCCTGCCGGTGGCAGAGGGAGATACGTTGGTCGAGCCCATTTCGGGGCTGATGGAGTCGCCGGCTTTCGCTGTCCGGGTGGCGACCCAGGACTGGCATCCGCCGGGGCATATCTCGTTCGCCTCCAGCCACCCCGGCAGAAGACCCTTCGAGTCCATCGAATTGTACGGCCGTTCTCAGACCCTGTGGCCGGACCACTGCGTGCAGGAATCCGCCGGAGCGCAGATTCACCCGCAATTCTCAGCCGCCCGTCTGGACGCCATCGTGCGCAAAGGAACGGACCGGCTGGTGGATTCATACAGCGGGTTCCGCAATAACTGGGATCGGGAAGGCCGACGGCCGTTGACCGGCTTGGCCGGATATCTGCGTGAACGAGGGGTGAGCAAGGTTGTGCTCTGTGGGCTGGCGCGGGACTACTGCGTGAAATGGTCCGCGTTGGATGCGGCTCAGTTGGGGTTCTCTGTGGTGGTGCTATGGGACCTCACCCGGCCCGTGGACTCCGCGTCCGACCGCGCGGTACGTGAGGAGCTGGCCGGGGCAGGAGTCCAGGTCATGGCCAGTGACGAGTTTCTGCAGGGTGCGCAGTCATGAAGGCGTCCGGGTACGCCCGGGCGGAAGGGGCCCTGGCCACGGACTTCTACCAGTTGACCGTGGCGCAGGTCTATTTCCGCCACGGGCTGCACGAACAGTCGGCCCAGTTCGAGCACTTTTTCCGGACCTATCCTGATTACGGCAGGCACAAGGCGGGTTTCTGCGTCCACGCCGGGATGGAATGGCTCCTGGACTGGATGGAACGGGCCCGCTTTGGACCGGCTGACCTGGAGTGCCTGAGGGCTCACCGGGGACGAGGGGGACAGCCCCTGTTTGACGATGGCTTTCTCGGCTGGCTCGGGAGTGGGTGCGACTTCACGGCACTCAGGCTGCGATCAGTGCCGGAAGGCCGGGTTGTTCACCCCCACACGCCCCTGACGGTGGTGGAGGGTCCGCTGGCGACGGCGCAGATCCTGGAAACACCGCTACTCAACACCATCAACTACCAGACCTTGATCGCCACCAAGGCGGCGCGAGTCAAGCTGAGCGCTGAGGACGGTCTCCTGTTGGAATTCGGTGCACGCCGTGCCCATGGCTCCGCGGCGATCGCCGGCAGCCGTGCCGCCCTGATCGGCGGTGCCGACTTTACCTCCTATACCGGTCTTTCTTACGCCGTCGGTCTCCCACCGAAGGGGACTCATGCCCACAGTCTGATCCAGGCTTTTCTGGCGCTGGGTGGCGATGAGAGGGATGCCTTCCGGGCATTCGCAGACAGCTATCCCGACGACTGCGTCCTGCTGGTAGATACAGTGGACACTCTTGAAAGCGGGATCCCCAACGCCATCAAAGTGTTCGAGGAGCTGAGGCGAAAGGGGCACGAGCCTGTGGGCATCCGCCTGGATTCCGGGGATCTGGCCTATCTGGCGCTCCGTGCTTCGCAGATGCTGGATGCAGCCGGGTTTCCCGACGTCCAGATCGTGCTGTCGAATCAGTTGGACGAGCTGGTCATTCTGCAGATTCTGACCCAGATTCGCGCCGAAGCCCGGGACCTTGGCCTCGATGCCGACCACGTTATCCGCCGGCTGGTTTATGGGGTGGGGACAGCATTGGTCACCAGCCGGGGGGACGGCGCTCTGGATGGAGTCTACAAACTCACGGCGCTCCAGACAGACGGCCGGTGGCGCCCTATCCTGAAGCTCAGCCAGACTCCCGCCAAGGTTCCCACGCCGGGACGGAAGGAACTGTGGCGCCTCTACGACGGTTCCGGCAAGGCGATCGCCGACGTCATCGCCGCTGAGGGTGAGGACCCGGGTGGAATGGACCCCCTCATCTTGCACCATGTTCTGGAGGAAGGGGTACAGCGGAGTCTTCCCCGGGCGGAGATCCAGTCCGCGGAACGGTTGCTGGAACCGGTTTCAGCGCCGGCGCCCAACGCCCAAGTGGATCTGGAGGTCCTCCGCCAACGGCGGCGGGAGGACCTTCGCCGGCTCCATCCCGGCGTCAAGCGAATCGTCAACCCCCACCGGTATCATGTTTCCCTGACCGATACGATGTGGAAGCTGAAGCACGAACTGGTGGAGCGGTGGCGCCCTCGGGGGAGTTAGCTCCTGCGGCGCCAGGGGAGAATCGTGGCGGAACCCCAACCTTATGTTGCGGCGGAAAACAGTCTTCGTGACTTGACCTTCAGGGCGGTGGTGGCGGGGGTGCTGTTCGGCGCGGTCTTTGGTTCTGCGAACGCCTATCTGGGCCTGAAGGTCGGTCTGACCATCAGCACTTCGATCCCGCTGGCGGTGATGAGCGTCGCCCTGTTCGGGTTGCTGGGACGGATCGGGCGGCCCTCGAACATCCTCGAGTGCAATCTCAGCCAAACAGCCGGTTCCGCCGCCTCGTCCGTGGCCTCCGGTCTCATCTTCACCATTCCCGCCCTCTTCATGTGGGGATTTGACCCCGCCCTAGCGCAAGTCGGGATGCTGGGGATGCTTGGCGGGCTCCTGGGCATCCTGTGCATGATCCCGCTGCGTCCCTATCTGATCGTCCGGGAGCACGCCACGCTGCCCTATCCGGAAGGGACCGCCGCCGCCCAGGTATTGATCGCTGCCGACTCTGGCGGAGCCCGGGCCCGCAATGTTTTTCTCGGAATGGGCCTGGGGGCCGTCTGCAAGGGACTCCTGGAATTCGGTCGACTGTGGGCTGCGGAGATCCATCTCAGCGTCCCGCTCCTCAAGAAGGGTGAGGTCGGCCTTGAACCCATGCCGGCGCTTCTGGGAGTCGGTTACATCCTGGGCTATCGGATCGGTGCGGTGATGGTGGCGGGCGGACTGATCTCTTCGTTGGGTCTGATTCCACTGATCGCCCATTTCGGCGAAGGCCTCTCGGCTCCCTTGTTTCCTGAGACCGTCAAACTGATGCGGGAGATGTCGCCGGGTGAGATCTGGTCCCGCTATATCCGGTATATCGGTGCCGGGGCGGTTGCTTTTGCGGGCGTCGTCACCGTCATCCGGTCGTTGCCGACCATGTACTCGAGCCTGCGCGACGGTTTGAAGGGGTTCCGCAGGGCGGGGCGTGTTGCCGAGGCCGGACGACTGCGCACCGAGCGCGATCTACCCATGTGGGTGGTGGTGGCGGGTGCTGTCACGGTCGTGCTGGTGACTGCTGCGGTACCGGGAATCCTCGGACTTGGAGCTCCGGGTCCGGTGCGGGTGGTGGGCAGTGTGCTCCTGCTGGTCTTCGGATTCATGTTCGTCACCGTCTCGTCCCGCATTGTGGGTCTGGTTGGGGTGACTTCCAACCCCACCTCCGGGATGGCCATCGTTACCCTGTTGGGGACAAGCCTGGTTTTTCATCTGCTGGGCTGGACCGACGATATTGCCAAACTGACCGTCCTGACCATCGGAACGGTGGTGTGCGTAGCGGCGTCCATTGCCGGCGACATCTCGCAGGACCTCAAGTGCGGCTATCTCATCGGGGCCACCCCCGCCCATCAACAGGGAGTGGAGCTGATCGGAGCCGTCACCGCCGCCTTCGCTGTTGCGGCGTCAGTCCTTCTGCTGGGGCATACCTTGGGTTTTGGCACCGCCGACCTGCCTGCCCCCCAGGCAACGCTGATGAAAACCGTCATTGAGGGAGTTCTTCAGGCCAACCTGCCCTGGGGACTGGTTCTGGTAGGGGCGGCCCTGTCGCTGACCGCAGTCCTCCTGGGGATTCCCGCTCTTCCCTTGGCAGTGGGGATTTATTTGCCGGTGGCGTCCATGATGCCGGTGTTTCTGGGTGGTTGCGTCCGCCGCTGGGTGGAGTGGCAGGGCCGGCGGGAGGAAGGGTCAGAGGTGAACCGCCGGACCGACAAGGGGGTGCTGCTGAGTTCAGGATTGATCGCCGGCGAAGGCTTGCTGGGAGTTGCCGTGGCGGGCTACGCCGCTGTCGCCGGCAGCAAGCCGATGGGCTTTGCTCCCGAATGGTGGCTGCCCTGGCTGGACCCGGCGGCCCTGGGGGTGTTTGCATTGTTGGCTTATGCACTGGTTGCATTGAGCCGTCGCGCGGATGCCTGAAAGTGGGCTCTCAGGGTGCAATGAACTCTCACCGAGGTGGCCGCCGTTGGACATGGAGGTGGAGCACCTTACCGCTGCGCGTCAATTGGGGACGGCGCCGTTCAACCTTGATGACTGCGGCGTTCTGCAGTGCTGTCCCCATCAGCCGGTTGACGATCGAAGACGACCCCAGGGATTCCAGAAACACGCGGGCCACATGATCCGGTTCCAGCGGTCCCAGATCTGGGTTTACCAGGAGCTGCAGCTCGGCGTGACCCTCTCTGGTTTCCTGTTCCACGAGCTGGAAATCTCCAGGTATGCCGCCGAACCGTTGGGGGAGCACCTCTTCCAGAACATGGATCACTTCTGAAGCGGCAAAGGTCATGCCGGCGCCGGTCAGCTTCTCGAACGACCGCACCCGGGACAGGTGGACCGTCCACCCGATTCCGCCAAGGGGACAGCCGCAGGGCGTGACATCCATCTCGGCTTCATCGCCCATTGAAGCATTCAGCAGAACAAAGGGCGCCTTGGGGTGGAGGGAGGTGATCAGCAGCGCCCGCTCGGGGAACCGCCCAGGCCGCCACGGGCCTGCCTGAATCAGCGCATGCAGGTCCGAAACCAGATGGAGGTCATCGGGTCCGCGTGGGTGCAGGCAACCATAAGCGATGGGGCCGGTCTCCACACTGCCGTACCGGGGGCCGACTGAGGCGATTCCGGCCGCCAGCAAGGTGTCCATCCGTGCCGGCGTGATCGGTTCTCCGGAAATGGTGAGGTGAAGCGGGGACAGGTCGCCTCCACGGCGGGCGGCAGCAGCGGCCAACGCCACAGCGGAGCTGGGGAAGGTAAACAGATGCCCCTCCATGCCGGTTTGCCGGAGTTGATCGATCCAGCGCAGGATTGGCTGGGGATTGGGGACAGGACAGTACTCCGGGCTGGGAAGGGGATTGCCGACAAGCCGGGATCCCCAGCCCAGGAAGCGGGTGCTCCAGGCGTACAGCGGGTGCAGGCCGGGGGCGCAGGGATCGACCTGGGAAAACCAGTGGCGAGGGACAGTCCCCATGGCGGCATACTTCAGGAGCCGGAAACGCGCTCCGCCGCCGGGGACCTCCCACACTGCCTTTTCCCAGTTCAGGCCGTTGCGGGCCTGCATCACCACCATGGCGTCGGCGGCGCAGGCACGGATGAACTCAAGGTCGAAAAGAACCGGCGTCCCCTGACTGCGGCTTCCACCGCTGGCTGCCGGCAGATGGTAAGCCGACCGGGGATTGCGGAAATCCTCTGGCCCTACCGCCAGTTCGAGGCTCCCTCGGCGCAGGGGATTCCGCCCCTTGAACTCGTCCACAGTGACGTAGACACCGGCCATCAGTAGACTTTCCAGGGTGGCTTCAAGTCCCTGTTGCCGAAGGAGGTGTTCCAGATCAGGGGCGCAGAGGCCGGCTGAGCGCAGCAGCGCGGCGTAGGGGCTTGAACCGTGTCCAAAGACGGGACCTCGAATCAGCTCAAGGAAGTTGGCGGCGCGGTTGTCCAGGCGCGATCTGACGTTGCAGGTGGCCTCCCGGGCGTCCAACGGGTTCCTGAGGTAGGCGGGCAGGCGGCAGAGAAACCGGAAACCCAGGAGGAGGTTGCGGGTCGTTCCCCAACTTTCGGCTGTGCCCCATCCTGGCATTCTCTCGCCCCTTACCCCGCTGGGGTCGCATGGGTCCGACCGGCAGCCAGGGAGGGGAGATGATATCAACGCCGGCCCGATCAGCCCAGAGCAGGCGAGTTGTACTCGCGTTGCTGATTCTCCATTACGCCAACACCTATATGGACCGAGTGGGTTTGGCGGCGGTGGCTCCTCTGATCAGGACGGAGTTTCAGATCGATCACGTGGCCATGGGTGTGATCTTTTCGGCGTTCAGCATTCCCTATGCCTTGAGCCAGATTCCGGCGGGACGGATGGCGGACCGGTTCGGGCCGCGGAGGGTACTTACTGTCATTGTCTCGGTATGGTCGTTACTGACGATGGCGGTTGCGGTCTGTTGGGATCGTGTATCGCTGACGGTCTGCCGGTTTCTCTTTGGTGCTGCCCAGGGTGGGGCGTTTCCGACGGCGTCACGGGCTGTCACCGACTGGTTTCTGCAGGAGCATCGCGGCTTTGTCCAGGGCATTACCCACACCGGTGCCCGGCTGGCAGGTGCCGCCACCCCACCGCTGGTGGTACTGCTGGCCACGTGGGGAGGATGGCGGTTCCCCTTCGTGATTCTGGGCGGCCTCGGGCTGGTGTGGGTGTGGTTCTGGTACCGGGAGTTTCGGGATCATCCCGGCGATCACCCGAAGCCGGGCCTGACGACAGCGCAAAT
Organism: uncultured Acidobacteriota bacterium; assembly: GCA_964524795.1. Lineage (GTDB taxonomy): Bacteria > Acidobacteriota > UBA6911 > RPQK01 > JAPXNP01 > CAZGEH01. The sequence goes on along the minus strand of CAZGEH010000002.1, from coordinate 265,613 downwards.
GGAGGAGGACTGCGGCACAACCCTCCCCTGGGGACGCCTGCTCGGCGACCGCAACATCTGGGCTCTCAATGCGATGTATTTCTGCTACGTCTATGCTTTCTGGATCTATATCACCTGGTTCCCCAGCTATTTGGCCGAAAGCCGCGGTCACAGTCTGCAGACAGCCGGAGTGCTGGCTGCGGCACCTCTGCTGGCGGGGGCAGCCGCCAATACCGCCGGCGGGATTCTTTCCGACCGCTGGAGTCTTCGCTGGGGGCTGCGTCGGGGACGCCGCTGGGTGGGGATCGGGGGCTTTGTTGCCACCGCCGCATTGATGATTCCGGCGGCCTTGCACGAGGATGCAGGGGTTTCTCTGGTGTTGTTTACCGCAGCCGCGGTGGCGCTGGAGTCGACGACGGGGGCGTCCTGGGCGGCGGCTGTCGACATTGGACGGGAAGATGCCGGGACGGTGTCCGGTTTCATGAACACCTGTGGAAACCTGGGAGGCGCGTTGTCGCCTTTGGCATTCGGGTGGCTGGTTGAAATCACCGGCGGATGGACGGTGCCGTTCCTGGCGGCAGGCGGGATGTGTCTTGTCGGGGCGGCGCTGTGGCTGTGCGTGGATCCGGAGCAACCTGCAGGTGGAGGCTGATTTGCCAAACGCCCATGACATTCCGTATAACAGTGTGCACTCAAATCCCATGAATCAAGATCATTGCCCGGGTATCGAGAAATGGCTTCTGTTTGATGCGGTTGAGGACGATCAGCACCTGGAGCCCGAAGCAGGCGCGGTTCCGCGATGGGTGAGGGGCTCCTACTACGTCAACGGCCCCGCCCGTTTCATGCGGGGGCAGTTCCGCTATCAGCATTGGCTCGACGGCGACGGGATGGTTCGCGCCGTTCATTTCAATGAGGGGGATATCCGGTTTGTGAGCAGGTTTGTCCGCACGCGGAAGCTGGAGGCGGAGGAAAGCGCGGGCAGGCCCGTCTACCGGACCTTTGGTACTGCTTTTCCCGGTGACCGGCTTCGCCGCGAGGTCATGCTGGAGCCTCCGGTCAACGTGAGCGTTTACACTTTGGGCAGCCGCCTGCTGGCCTTTGCCGAGCAGTCGATCCCCGTCGAGTTGCACCCGGTCACCCTGGAGACGGGAAGTGAATTTGACTGCGGGGGCAAGCTCAACGAAGTCACTCCGTTCTCCGCCCACGCGAAACTGGATCCTCGCACCGGGAGACTGGTCAACTTCGGAATCAGCTTTTCCGCCAGCCATCCATCGCTGTTTCTTTATGAGATCAATCCCGACGGAAGCCTGGCCGGTCGCCGGCGGTTCCCCGTCGAAGCCCCCCATACGAACCACGATTTCACCATCAGCGAGAAACATGCAGCCTTCTTTCTGAGCCCGTTGGAGATGGACTTTGGGCGGTTCTGGCGGGACGGCGTTTCGGTGATGGAGGCTCTCCAATGGCGGCCTAAGAAGGGGAGCTACATCCTGGTGGTGCCGCGTCCCGGATGTGATGGTGAGGCCTTTACCGTGCGCCGGGAGAAAGGACACTGCCTGCATCTGGTGAACTCTTTCGAGGACGGCCGAACGCTGACCCTGGATGTCGTGGAGTTCGGACGTCCCATCTACCCGGAATACCAGCCGGTTCCATGGTTCTATCAGACTGTCGACCGGGGGGTGCCGGTACGTTATCGGATCGATCTGGAGGGCCGCCGTCTGCTGGATCGGGTTGAGATGAGTTACGACCACTCTCCGGACTTCCCGTCGCTGGATTCCCGCCTGATTGGGCGGGAGTACGACGATTTCTGGATGCTGGGCCTGTCGGCAGCCGGCAAGCCGGGCCGCAAGTTCTTTGACGAGCTGGTTCATCTCCGCTGGTCCGAGGGAGGTGCCGCCGGCCTCTACCGGGCTCCCGCCGGCCGCTATTTTGGCGGGGAGCCCGTGTTCATCCCGGAACCGGACGGTCCCGGCGGAATGGTCATGATCCAGGAGTTCGAGGTGGAGGCGGACCGCGTCAGTTTCCTGCTGTTTGACGCTTACCGGGTGGCCGCCGGCCCGCTGGCCCGGCTGCCGCTGCGACACAAGACGCACCCGGGGTTCCATTCCAGCTTCACAGCGGCTGGCTGAGGACTGTACCGCCGGCCCCTTTCCGCCCCCAATTCGTGAAAGGCGAGCTGCCCGGGCGCCCGAGTCCAGGGGCTGGTCAGGTATTTCGTTACCCAGAAAGTGAGCCAGGGTTCCCAACGCCGGTTGTTTGCCGGCCGGGGAAGTCCGTATTCTCCGCCATGTTCGCTATCCGTGAGAAAATGTGGAACGGTCCGTGCTGGAGGACCAGATCGATTCAAGACCCCGGCGACCCGAAAGATGGGTGGCATTTCTGAGAGCCGTTGAGCATCGGTTCCGTCAGGGTCTGAGGGTTTGCCAGCCGGGATCGCGAGGCGAGCTCCAGGATTCGCTTCGGATTGCCGGCGGGAGGCACTGTCTATGGACGTAAAGCACCGGTTGGCCGGGCTCCTCTTGATGGTGGTAATTGGTCCGGATGCCGTCTGTTTCAGTCAAAGCGATCAGGCACGGCTTGAGCCGCAGTACGTGATCCAGCCCAACGATCTCCTGGAGATTTTTGTGTGGAGGGAGCCGGAGCTTTCGCGCAAGGTTCTGGTCCGGCCCGACGGACGGATCTCCGTGCCGTTGGTGCAGGACATCCAGGCGGCCGGGCTGACTCCGGTGCAGCTCCGGGACTCCATCGAAGCCCGACTGAAGGATTTCATCGCCTCGCCCAGCGTGACCGTGATCGTGGACGGAATCCAGCATTACCGGATCTATGTCACCGGCAAGGTCAACAATCCCTCAAGTTTCATGCTGGAGAAGCCGATCACAGTACTTCAGGCGCTGAGCCTCGCCGGCGGCTTCCAGGAATATGCGAACGAATCGGAGATCAAGATCGTCCGGACCTACGGCGGCGAATACGTGTATTTGGACTTCAATTACAAGGACGTGATCAAGGGCAAGAATACCCGGCAAAACATCTTCCTGAACTCAGGCGACGTTGTGGTGGTGCCCTGAGGCGGAAGGAGGACCCCCGATGCGACGTGATGTCCTGACAGTCGCCGTGCTGCTCAGCCTTATGGGAGTGGGCCGGGAGGTGATGGGCGAGCGGACCAACCAGTTGTCCGGCATCGTCAGTGCCGTAGCTGGGGTTGACGACAACCCGGTGGTCTCCGGCCTCCGGCCGGACCAACTCTCCGACGCCTACTATTTCAACTGGGGCGTTTATCCGACGTTGCGCTTGGAGTCACGGGGTGCCCGGTCGACCTTCGATCTCAACTACGCATTCGGCTTGAACCGGGTCAATAGCGATCTGGACCTGGACTCCGAATCCCACGGACTGGGACTGGGCTGGCAGATGGATACCGGCAAGTGGAGAGTGGAGCTGCGCAACCAGTTCCGCAAGTCGCCCGACTTCACTTCATTCAACATCTTCCAGGGCATTCTGTTCACACCGCAAGGGGTGTTTTTCGACTACGACACGGTGGCGGTACGGCGCGACAGTTTTGAGAATACGGCCACCTTGTCCCTGGATCGCCGGGTGGGGGCCAGGTCCTGGCTGAATTTCGGGCTGGGGCACTCGCTCAGGAACTATGAGCGGGATGAGCGATTCCAGCGTCGTCTGGCGGATCAGAACCAGTTCACCGGGCACGTGGGTTGGGAGCGGGAGCTGTCGGCGCGGACGACCCTGGATGCCAGATACCAGTTCACGCATTTCGACTTCCAGGGCGGTGCCTACCGCGACGGCCGCTCCCACGATCTGAGTCTCGGCCTGAATGTCCAGCTTGCGCCGACGGTGAGGCTGAACCTTGGAGCCGGGCCCTCATATACGGAGGAAATCGGGGGTGACCTGTCCTTTTGGGGCTACAACGCCCGGGTTGGGGTCACCAAAGCTTTTGAGACGCGTTTCGTTTCGGCTTACTACGACCGCCGAAATGGAGCTTCCATCGGGCTAGGGTCTCTTTCGCGCACACAGCGCCTGGGTTTCGGATTCAGCCAAGCCTTGGGTCGGCGATTCCTCGCCGATTTCGGCCTGTCCTTGTATGAAACGCAGCGAGTGTTCAGCAATCCCATCGACATGCGCGGACTGCAAAGTTCGCTCGTCTTGAGCTTTGAGCTGCAGCGTCATCTCCTCTTCGGCATTGGAGCCAGTTACACCTCCCAGGAGGAGAACGCCGACCTGCCCGAACTCAATCTCTCGGGCATCTACGATCTGGATCGCAGACGGGCCTGGGTTTCGCTCCGGCTGGTGATGCCAGACTTGGGGAGGTTCTGATGAAGAAGCTGGTGATCAAGGAACCGCTGGACGTTCTGATGATGGTCAACCGCCGGAAATGGTGGGCGCTACTGGCCTTTTTGCCTTTGGTGGCGGTGACAGTGCTGGTGGCCCTGCTGTTGCCCAGTGTGTACGTATCGGAGACGCTGGTGCTGGTGGAATCCAGGGACGCTCCCAACGATATCGTCCGGGACCTGGTCACGCTGGATACCTCGGAGCGGCTGGTGGCGGTCCAGCAGAAGATTCTCAGCCGGACCAACCTCTCCCGGATCCTCAACGAATTCGCATCCGGGTTCGATGAATGGCGGCGGCTGAACGAGGCACAGCAGATCGAGCGCCTTCGCGGCCGGATCAACATCGAAATCACGACGGGACGTCGCGGCCGAGAGACTCTGGTCCCGTATTTCAATATCTCCTATTCCGATACAGATCCCGTGCTGGCCCAGAAGGTGACGGCCCGTCTGGCGGAACTGTTTATCTATGAAGACTCCAAGACTCGCGAGGAACAGGTTTTCGGTCTGAAAGATTTCCTGCAGAAGGAACTGGACAAGCAGTCCGTTGAACTCCAGCGCGTGGAAGCCCAGTTGGCCGCCCTGAAGGAGCGGTACCGGTATGAACTGCCGGAGCAGCTTGACACCAACTTGCGGACATTGGACCGACTCAATGAGCAGTTGAAGTCCCTGGATGAGCAGCGTAGCCGCTATCTGACTGCCAAACTGGAGATCGAGCAGCGGCTGTCGGAGACTTCTCCCGTCATTTCGCGGGAGCAGGTCCGCCGTCAGGCGGTCAACGCCACCGCCCAGAATCCCCTGGTGGCGCAGTATCGCCAGAAGGAGGCTCAGCTGCGGGAACTGCAGAGCCGCTACACAGATCGCCATCCGGACATCGCCCGACTCCAGACGGAGCTGGAGAAGTTGCGTGAATTGATTCCCCCCGAAGATCTGCTGGAAGTCGATCCCGTCCTGCAGGCCCAGGCGGAGGTGGTCAACGAACCCAATCCCGTGCACCAGCAATTGACCACCCAGTTGGCGAGCATCAACACGGAGCTCCGAATCAACGAGCAACGCCAGGAAGAGATCCGGCGGGATCTGCTGCGTTACTCGCAAAGGGTGGAAAACACCCCGCGGCGCGAGCAGGAGATCTTTGTGCTTCAGCGTCAATATGAGGGTCTGTCGGCCAAGTATCGGGATCTGGAGGCGAAGCTTTCCGACGCCCAGTTGACGGAAAGTCTGGAAAGCGCACAGAAAGGCGAGAAGCTGGAAATTGTGGATTCAGCAAGTTTCCCCTTGAACCCCGCCAAACCGAATCGGCTGCTGGTGGTGCTCGGCGGACTTGGGATTGCCCTTGCCGTGTCGGTGGGGTTGGCTTTGGCCATTGATTTCCTGGACCAGAAAATCTGGACCCCTTCGGAGGTGACCCAATTGTTGGGCTTGCCGCTGATCGGAGAGATCCCTGAGATCCTGAGTCCTGCGGAGGTCGGTGCCAGGAGCCGCCGCGCTCTGATGCGTGTGATGGGTTACGGTACGCTGTCCGTATTGACGGCGACCGCTGTGTTTCTGATTTTCCGCACGCCGTCGGTCCGTGAACAGGGTACCGAAACTCTTGCGCGTCTGCTGGGCTGGTAATCTCTATGACCATATTCGATGAACCGCTGCTGAAGCTGATCGCCCGCCTGGAAGCACGCAACGTCAACGGAGTCCAGGAACTGCGGTGCGGCGACGAGCGGATCTATGTCTACTTCTTCGACGGTAAGGTCGAGGCGGTTTCGTCATCGCGGGAGGAATACCGGCTGGGCCAATACTTGTTGCGAGCCCAGTTGATCCCGGCCGACAACCTGGGAGCGCTTCTGCGCAAGGCCGAAAAGGCCCGGATCCATCTTGGGGAGCTGCTCGTCAGGGAGGGAGTCGTGGACTCGGTTTCCCTGACGGAGTTGGTGACCCAGCAGGCTGTCGACGTGTTGAGCCGAGCCATGGCGTTACGGTTCGAAGCGGGTGCATTCACGGGGTCGACCCAAGGATCGATGAAACATCCGATCAACCTGACCCACCGCCAGTTGGCACTGGAGATGGCCAGGAGTCGGCCGGTTAACCTCCAGCTGACTCCCGGTCAGGTTTTGTTGCTGGCACCGCTCGAGGAGATGAAGTCTTTGGGCTGGAGCCCCGAGGAGGTTTCGGTGCTCAGTCATCTCCAGCAACCGCTGACGGTTGAAGAGCTCCGGGAGCGGAGCAGTCTCGAACTCGAGACGTTGCTGCGTATTGCGCAGACCTTGCTGGATCTGGGCCTGCTGCGGGCCGTGGAATCGGTTCACCATTCCGAGACTGCCCTGGTGCGACGGGAGCGGCTCCCCCTGGACCTGCTGGTCCCCGAAGTCAGCAACCCCCAGCTCACCGAGAAGGTGGGATCGGTGCTTCAGGAATACTCTGCCGTCAGTGAGCAGTTCCGTGCCCTGAAGGTCCGGCTCATCAACCAGGTTGATCCGCCCGTACGCGTCCTCAGCATCACCAGCCCCCATCCCCAGGACGGCAAGTCCCTGGTGAGCACCAATCTGGCCCTGAACTTCGCCAGGGAGCCGGGACGGCGGGTGTTGCTGATCGACGCCGATCTGCGAAACGCTTCCGTTCACGAAAAGTTGGGGATTACTCTGGGCCCGGGGCTGTACCACTATCTGCTGGGTGGCCTGGAGCCGCTGTGCTATGTCCGGCGCGTGCATTCGCTGTATGTAATGACTGCCGGAGAGCTGGCTGAAAACGCAGTGGAGTTGCTTTCGCTGAAGCGGATGAGGGACCTGATCGAATTTGGGCGCAAGGAATTTGACACCGTCATCGTGGATGCATCTCCGCTGCTCCCCGTGGCGGATGCACGGATCATTGCCAACCTGACGGACGCTTCCTTGCTGGTGGTGTACCAAGGGAAGACGCCCTATCGACTGATCGAGCGGGCGCTCGAACTCGTGGGCCGACAGAAACTGTTAGGTGTCGTCCTCAACGGGGTGCGGTCCACCGGCCTGAACGGCTACTACTCCTACGGTTATTACTACGCTTATCCGTACCCAGGTACCGGCGAGAGCAAGCAAGGCGTCATCGAGCTGAAGGCCAGGCCGCGCCGCTATTCACGGCAGAGCTCCCGGAGCGGAAGCATCCTGTTCAAATGAGCCGAAGGCTGACTCGAAGCTTGTTGATTCCTGCTCTGGCTTCTGTATGGTTGTGTGCTGCGGCCCAAGCCTCCATCCAGCCGGACCGGGTTCTCCTGGTGATAAACCGGACCAGCAATGCTTCGGTAAGGGCTGCAGCCGAATATGCAGGGCGGCGCGGCATCCCGCCTGGGAACCAGTGCCTGGTGGAGGCCCCGGAGTCAGCCTCTGTCGACCGCGCGACGTACGAGCGGACGATTGAGCGGCCGGTGGCTGACTGTTTGCGGCGCAATCAACTGCACGACCAGATTCTGGTCTTGGTGACGGCCCCCGGCCTGCCGTGGCTCATCCAGGGTGATAGCGGACCTTTCGGTGACCTTGCTTCGGTGGATTCCGAGCTGAGCCTTCTGTACCGGCGGCTGGCCGGTGAGGATGTGAGCCCCTACGGCAAGGTGCTGAACCCGTACTTCGGTCCCGAGCTGACCCGCAGGGGACTCCCGATCTTCCGGCGGGAGGACATGGATATCTACCTGGTGGGCCGGCTGTCGCTTGCAGGGACCGCCGACATCCTTCCCAATGAAGCCGCACCGCCTCCGGACGGCGTTTTCGCCTTTGACCTGGCATCCCCGCGCCGGACGCTGTTGCGCTCGTGGCTCGACTCCGCTCGAGAACTGCTGGCCCAACGGGGGCAAGACGTGGAATACCAAGATACCGGCTCCTGGATCAGTCCTGGGGGCACGGTCCTGGGGGTAGCCGCTGAAGTTCCTCCCGCAGATGCTGGTCCTCCTCCGCCATGGCGCTGGTCCCGGGGCGGAACCGCCGTCCTGATGGGTGACACCTGGTCAGAAGGTGGTTGCGGCAAGGGTGCCCCAGGAGCCCAAGGAAGCGGAAGCTGCCCTCCGGAACTCGCCGGTCGATGGCTGCGAGAGGGCGCACTGGCGGTCCTCTTCCAGGTTGCTGATCCGGGCCAGGACGGCTACCCGCGGCCCCAGATTTTCTTTCCTTCCCTTCTGGAAGGGCTCTCGGTGGTAGAGGCCGCCTATCTGTCAACCAGGTACCTGAGCTGGAGACTGGTAGTGCTGGGAGATCCGCTGGCGGTGCCGTTTCCAGCGCGGGAGCCGCCAGCCGAACCCTGGGTCGGCAGGCTGGACCCGGCTACCGGACTGCCTGAACACTTCTCCCGGCGGCGAACCCAACTGTTGACACGCAAGTACCAGACCAGCCTCGAGGCAATAGCCACGCTGCTGAGGGCTGAATCGGAGGCCCATCGGGGGCAGACGGGGGAGGCCCTGAGGATGCTGGATCAGGCTCTCACTCTGGACCCCGTTCTGGGAGAGGCCGTGTTGTTGAAGGCGAAACTGCTGGAGGAAGCAGGGGCCCTGGAGGAGGCTTTCGCAGGCTATCGCCGGTGCCTTGAGTTGGGCGCAGGTGGCGAGGAGGCGATTCAGCGCAAACTGGCGGGCTTGGCCTTGGAACGGCTGGACGATCCGGAGCGGGCGTTGCCCCATGTGGGCTGGTTGTTCCAGCAGAAGGGGCTGCGCGACCCGGAAGTGATCCGCATGTGGCTGGAGGTGAAGCTCGGTACCGGTGATCTGGAGGAGGCTGAAGCCTTGAGCCTGAGACTGGTGCGTGATGCGGAGCGACCTCCCGCCCTCGCTTTGGAGACCTTGGGCAGGGTGGCGGAGGCGCGCGGCGATTACCGGACCGCTGCACAATTCTACCGCCGGGCCCTGGGCGCTGGGGATGGCGGCTCCCAGCTTCATCAGAGACTGAAGGAATCCGAACGTCAGGCCTCGTCGTCCGGAGGGGACGGGAACCCACCTGAAACAGCTTCACCTTCCGTTGTGGCGGAAACGGCGGCGGAGGATGCCGCCGAAGGCGCAGCCGGGAAGAGGGAGGAGGTGATCCGGGCGCGGGTCGTGCAGCGGACAGCGCTCGAGTATCCGAAGAAGGCAGCCCTGACAGGGGAATCCGGACGGGTAGTGCTGCGCCTGCTCATCGACGAACGCGGCCAGTTGATCAAGGTGACCCCCCTGGCGGGACCCAAGTCGCTGGTCAAGGCGGCCGAAGCAGCGGTTCGCCAATGGACCTTCGCCCCCAAAACGGTCGGCGGGCGGCCGGAAGTGGATTCCATCAACATCGCCATCAATTTCGAGATCCCGGAACCGACACCGCCGAAGTGACCGGTACCGTCAGGAAAGCACGTCCACAAACCGGGGAAACAGCTACGGCTGCCAGGGAAGCGGGATATGGTCCGGTGAGGAGCCCGACCTACCCCGTCTCCACGAGTACTTTCATGCCTCGTCGCGCTTCCAGACGACGGGCGGCGGATCGGCGGTAAGACGCAATCTCCAGGAGGTCACAGCTCCCTGCGAGGAGAAAGAGCTCGCTCCCGCCCTCGGCATAGGAACTGCACCAGCGGTGAACCAGTCGCCCATTGACTGTCACCCGCAACCGGTGGGGGTCGATTTCCTTCCGCCGCAGCTCCTCCACAGGAACGTTGGTGATCACGTTTCCGAAGCGGTCGATATACAGGATACGTCCCTCAAGGCGATCGCCCCACCTCTCCACCGGAGGGACGGGCAGGCGATGATAGGAATCCACCTCGGGTCCGAACTCCCCGGGGTCCTGGCCCAGCGCGAGCCGGCCGGCCACTGGCCCGAAGATGTCCCGCCCATGGAAAACAGCCGAGACCGGCCGGCGAAAATAGTGCTCGTTTTCGATGGACACCACGCGGACAACCTTCTGGCGGTCCAAAGCCAGAGACAGGACGCCGTTGTCCGGTCCAACGAACATGTGGCGTTCGGTGACCGCAATCAGGGCCCTCCGGGAGCTGCCCACCCCAGGGTCAATGACCACCAGATGAATGGTGCCGGCAGGGAACAGATGACAGGAACCAAGAAGCAGGAAGGCTCCCGCCCAGATGTCGTGCGCCGGAACGTCATGACTCAGGTCCACCAGTTGAGCCTCCGGCTGCACCTCCAGCACAGCGCCCTTGATCGCAGCAGCATAGTAGTCACGGGTCCCGAAGTCGGTGGTAAGGGTGACCAGCGGATGTGGCATCAGCCCTATGATAAACGGCTTCCTGCCGGACCGGTCCTGTGCCCGGAAAGGTCACGGCGGACACCCGCTTTGGCGCGTGAGGACTTGCGGGATCCGGCGGCCGGTCCCGACAGCAAGGGGTGGAGAACTGGAGCTTCAAGAGCCCCGGGGCCTAGCTAGCTGGTGACCGTGAAACCCTGCAAGCGGCGTATCATCGTCTTGTCGTACTGTGTGGTCCAGGGCTTGACAAGATCCCGTGCCCGGGGTGAAGGCCGCACCATTCAGCACTCGTCCCGGTCATGGCCCCCGGAGTAAGCTTGGCGCGTCAATTGGAAAAGTGCCCGAACTGCGAGTATAGTCTGCTGGAACGGACGACATACTGTCCTTTCTGTGGTTTCCAATTGACCCACCCTTGGTGGAAGAAGGCCGGCGCGTGGCTCTTGCTGATTCTGATCGGGTGGGTTCTCATCAAATGTCACGTACGGATACTGGACGGATTCGACTAAGGATGGCGAAAGTTCGCAGCTCGGTGGGAACCGACCGGGGACTCGTACGGAACAACAACGAAGACAGTTACATCAACCGGGTGGACATCGGCCTGTTTGGGGTGTGTGACGGCCTGGGGGGACATGCTGCCGGCGAAGTGGCCAGCCGCATTGCCGTCGAAACCATCGACCAGCGGATCCAGGGTGTCTCGGATCCGCCGCGACAACTGTTGGAGGCGGTCGAGGAGGCCAACCGGCGGATTCTGAGGGACCAGCAGGCTAACCCGGAACGTCTGGGGATGGGGACGACCCTCAGTGCCTTGTGGGTTCCCGATGTGGATACCGGTAACGGCTGGATCGCCCACATTGGCGACTCCCGCATCTACCGCTTCCGGGACGATGCCCTTGAACAACTGACCGACGACCATTCCCCCGTCTACCGCCTTTACAAGGAAGGCGCGCTACAGAAAGACCAGCTGCGTTTTCACCCCCAGAAGAACCTGATTGAACGTTCACTCGGCCTGGCGGCCAACATCCAGTGCGATATCTTCACCACTCCGGTGCGTCCCGGGGACCGCTTTCTGCTCTGTACGGATGGATTGTGCGACTGTGTATCCGACACTGAGATGGCGGAGAGCCTCCGTACCGTACCCTGGGACGACCTTCCCGCGGACCTGATCAGTCGCGCCCTGCGTTGCGGAGGCTTTGACAACATCACGGTGGTCCTGGTGGAAGTATTGGGCGCCTGAGTGCCTGCCGGGCGCTGGGCCGGCTTTCAGGTCGAAGGCAGGTTTCCGTTCCACCCCGGCGACGTTGTAGCATCGGCTGGATGCGTCACCGGAAGGAACCACGAAGAAGCGAAGGCGGGATCGACTGGAGCCTGACTCCCTCCCTGCTGGCGGGGGGGCTGATGGTGGTGCTGCCGCTGGTGTTCAGTTTCACCGGTCTCGACAAGTTCCGTCTGCCGAAGGACGTGGTATTGACGCTCTTGGTGGCTCTCTCCCTCCCTGTTCTGTACCTCACCGCCCGGCTGCGCAGACCTCGACCTTGGGGAGCCTGGGAGAGCCTCCTGGGAGTTTCACTGGCGTATGTGTGGCTGCACGCCGCGGTCAGTACGGCACCGCAGGTCAGCCTGTGGGCGGCTGTCCATGTGACCGTGCTGGTGGGCTTGTACTGGATCCTGTATTCCTGTTGCGACGAGCGTTTTCAGCGGGTGGTCTGGCTGCTCTTCGCAGCGGTCTCGGGCCTGAACGCCGTCTTGACGGTGCTTCAGACCCACGGAATGTTCCCCGCGATGGTCGATGCAGGCGGGGAGACCCTGGCCGGGCGACTCAACCCCGCCGGTCTGATTGGTGACGTCAACAGCGGAGGCTTTCTGTTTGGACTGGTCACCCTGCTGCTGGTGCCCCTGTTGGTGGAGGCCAATAGAGCCGGGCGCCGCATGCTGGTGGCAGGGCTTCTGGCCCTGAATCTGGTGGGGCTTGCCTACACGCAAACGCTGACCGCTTTCGTGGCGCTGGCCGCCTGTCTGGCCCTCTGGCTGGTCTTCCACCACTGGTGGCTGTTGCGCCATACGCGCCGGGTCACGCGGGGCCTCCTGCTGCTTTGGTTTGGTGTCGCGGCAGGCCTGACCGCCGCCGCCCTGGCGGGATCGAGGTCCGGCATCGTCGACCGTCTGGCGGAGGTGGTGGAGCAGGCCCGCGAAGGTCGCTGGACCACTGTGACAGCCGGCCGGGAACCGGTCTACCGCATTACCTGGCGGATGATCCGCGAGCAGCCATGGCTGGGCCGGGGCCTGAACACCTTCGGCCGGGAATTCTTCGCATTCCGGACCGGGACCGAGGAGGGGCAGTCGGTGCGGCTGATCCGGCAACCCGGGGCCTTTCGGGAGACCCACAACGACTATCTCCAGGTCTGGGTGGAACTGGGCCTGCCGGGCCTGTTGCTGTTACTGGGGTTGCTGGGGTGGCCGCTGGTGCGGGCCTGGACATGTGTTCGGCGGGAGAAGGACCGCCGGGCGCAGTATTGGTACGGCGTCCTGGCTTTGGCGGTCGTGTATGTCCTGATTGCCGCGTTGGCTTTCTTCCCCCTGAGGCTCTCGTTGACCGGTGCCTGCGTTGCGTTGATCCTGGCGGGGCTCCGATATCACCAGAATGGAGGCGAACACGAGGTAGTGGGTTACTCCACGGGCCGGCCCATCTGGAGCGTCGGCGCCATGACCCTCATGCTGGCGGCTGCCGTCTTTCTGGTGCGGCACGAACTGCTCCTGTGGTCGGCCAACAATGCTGTCGGAAACGGGGCCTTCTTGCTGGAGCAGGCGGCATCGCTGAATTTGCCCGACGTGCAGCGGCGTATGGTTGCGGACCAGGTGTTGGCCCGGTTGCAGTCTTTCGAGATCAGCGCCGCACGGATGCCGGAGCTGTACAGCCTGAGAGGCACCAGTCTGCTGATCCTGGGGCGATACGAGGCGGCGGCGAGAGCCTACGGGGAGGCAGCCGCCTATGCACCCGGCCCGGAGCTGTATACCAATCTGGGTGCGGCGTGTCTGGCGCTGCAGGATATGGAAAGCGCCCGGCGGCATCTGGAACTCGCCCTGAAGTACGATCCTGGTTATGAGAAGGCACGGCAGGCATTGAAGCTGCTCCAGGATGGCCACCGACGATGAGAATCGGCCTGGACTTCCGGCCTGCACAGAAGATCAACAGTCGGAGGCGAGGGGTGGGCCGGTTCACCCGTGAGCTGATCCGCGCCCTGGTGGAGTCACCCGGCGACCACGAGTTTCTGCTCTATACCATGGCCGGCGTTCCCACCGGTCTGGATGGCCGTTACCGGGTTCGGCCGCTGGTCCATCTGCCGAAACCGAGCCGCTTCAACTGGATTCTGGAGCTGTGGCTGTTTCCGCGAGCGGCCCGCCGGGATCGTCTGGACCTCTTTCACGCTCCGGATCTGTTGCCCATGCCGCGAATTACAGCCTGTCCCGTGTGGGTCACCATCCACGACCTGATCCCCTGGATCTTTCCGGAAGAATACGCCTTAGGAACCCCCCGTGACTTCAGGTATGCGCTGGACCGGGCCCTTGACCGTGCCCGGCAGGCCGATCGGATCCTGACCGTTTCAGAACACTCGAAACAGGACATCTGCAAGCGCCTCGGGCTGCCGGCGGAAAGAGTGACCGTGATTCCTGAAGGTTGCGAGCGCGGGCCGGGACCTTGCCCGCCGGAAGTCGCCCGTGCACTGGTCCGGCACCAGCTCGGGATTTCAGGTCCGTTTCTTTTCTACGTGGGGGGAACCGATTACCGGAAAAACCTGTTCGCATTGCTGGAGGGTTTTCGGAGAATCTGCGCCTCAGGTTATCAGGGTTCCCTGGTGTTGGCGGGAGAAACCACGGACCCCCGATTTCCCGAGGCGGCACGCCTGGCCGAGTTGGCCCGCCGGATGGGTATTGGGGACAGGTTGCGAATGCTGGGCTTCCTTCCCGATGAGCTGCTTGCGGCGGCGTACTCTGCGTGCGACTTTTTCGTCTTCCCGTCTCTGTATGAAGGCTTCGGGTTGCCGGTCCTGGAGGCGATGCGCTGCGGGGCGGCGGTCTTGGCTGCCAACAGTTCCGCAATTCCGGAGGTGGCCGGTGAGGCCGCTTTTTACTTCGATCCGACCAGTGTGGAGTCACTGGTCGATGCCTACCGGGAGGCCGCCGACCAACCGGATCTGGTGGAAGAGAAACGCCGCCACGGCCTGGAGAGAGCGCAGCGGTTTACCTGGAAGGCCGCTGCCGAGCGACTCCTGTCCCTCTACCGGCAGGAACTGGAGAGCAGAAAGTCGTGAAGGTCGGCATCGACGCCCGTTCCCTGCGTTCCGGCCCTGCCGGCGTCTCGACCTATGTGAGGAACCTGCTGGCCCATCTGGACTGCCTGCAGGCCTTCGGCGTTTCCTTCCCCGCCAACAACTTCGCCTGGAACCAGGGTTGGGGGCTCGTGCTGCCGCTGCTCAGGGGCTGGGACCTGTTTCATGCTCCGGCCTATACCGCTCCGCTGGTGAGCCCCGTGCCTGTAGTCGTGACGATCCACGACGTCTCCTATCTGGCGGGTCCAGAGTACTATCCCTACCGTCTTGACCCCATGCGCCTGCTGTTCTATCGGGCATCCGCCCGGAGGGCGCGGCGGGTGATTGTGCCGTCCGAGTTCTCCCGTTCAGAGGTGCTCCGCTTTTTCCCGGAACTGGCGGACCGGGTCCGGGTGGTCCCCATGGGTGTATCCGACGACTTTTTCCCGGACCTCGATGCCGCGGCGGCCGTCCGCCGGCGTTACCGGATCGAAGGGCCCTATCTGCTGCACGTGGGGGACATCCATCGCCGCCGAAACTTGCCGTTGCTGGCCCGAGTGTCCGGCGAGTTGGGGCTCCAACTGATTGCGGTGGGGAGAGTGCTGGAGGGCCGGCCTCCGGCACCGCCCTGCAGGACGCTCCAGGATCTCCCCATCGAAGATCTCCGGGGGCTGTACTCCGGAGCCGAGGCCCTGGTGTACGCCTCGTTGTACGAGGGTTTCGGGCTGCCCTTATTGGAGGGGATGGCTTGTGGCATCCCGGTGGTTGCCGTGCGTCGGGCATCGATTCCTGAGGTTTGTGGGGAGGCAGCCATTCTGGTGGATTTTTCGCCTGAGGCGTTACAGGAGGGAATCAGGAAAGCACGAGCCGATCGCCTCCATTGGATAGCCCTAGGCCGGGAGCGCGCTGCGTGGTTCACCTGGCGGAACACCGCCGGCCGAACGCTGGCCGTATACCGGGAACTGGCCGCGGGCTGAAAACGGCCGGCGGACGCGGACGTTCAACCGGTGGATCCCACCTCAGGATTTCCCAGCCGATCCCGCACTCGCCGCCAGGCTGCCAGCAGCCGGATGCCGGCCAGCACCGCCGTGCGCTCCACTGCACCCGCTTCGGCTGCAAAGTGTTTCAGGTAGAACAGCCGCATGGCGTCATAGAAGTGGAAGTTGGCCAACCGCGGGTTGGTGGAAGAGCTGCCGCGCTTCGTGTGAGTGATCCGGGCACCAGCAAAGTACATCACCTGCCAACCTGCAAGACTTGCCCGATAGCAGAAGTCGAGATCCTCTCCGTAAAGGAAGAAGCGTTCATCGAGACCGACGCAGGTCTCGAGTACCTCCTGGCGGAACATCAGAAAAGATCCGGAGACAGCCTCTACAGGATGGGAGGTTGTGGGGTCGAGGTCCCGGAAATTGTAGTCCGGCGGCCGGAGGCTTTCCGGCAGCAGCCGCCCCAGTCCCGTGAGCTGGAAAAACGCCCGGGCAGGTCGTGGGATGCGGCGCCGGCAGGCCCGCTGCAACGTCCCGTCTGGGTTGTTGACGCGGCACCCCAGGATGCCCACCCGCGGGGAAGCTCTGAGGTAATCGAGACTGCGGTCGATGGCGCTGTCCTCGATCACGGTGTCCGGGTTCAGGAGCAGGTAGAAGCGGGCGGGACAGGCGCGGATCCCCTGGTTGCAGGCGGCGGCGAAACCGACGTTTTCCCGGTTGAAGAGGAACTGGACACCAGGATACCAGGCTGCCAGGTCGGCAACTCCCGGGTCCGTGGAGGCATTGTCGACGACCAGGATTGAGAGGTCGGGGAGAGCGGTCTCGACCAGGACGCTGTCCAGGCACCGCCGCAGCAGGCCCGGAGCGTTATAGCTGACAATGATGACGGCGAGTTCGGTCATGGGGATCGCTTGAGCCGGTGTCTCAGCCAGTTTCGATCCAGCAGGCGGCGCAGCTCGGTCGGCCCGACCCGGCGGCTGGCTTGAATTTTCCGCCGCTTGGCAAGGACGTTCCTGAAATCTGCCAGAAAGTCGCGCTTGGCTTTGAGGAACGGGCTTCCCCGCCCGCGCCGCAAGAAGTACAGGAAGCTGAACAGGTTGAACAGCAGCCTTTCGGGGAGAAAGCGGACCAGCAGCCCGTTCGGCATGTTCTTCCAGAACACGACCTCCGAATTCCGGTGGCCGTAATAGACATAGAAAGGGCTGAGGGTCCCGATGCTGCGGTTGACATCATGGAAGACCCGGGCGCCGGGCACATAGAGGCAACGAAAACCCAACAGCCGGGCTCGGAAGTTAAGGTCCGAATCCTCGTGCACCAGGAAGAGATCCTCATCGAATCCGCCGGTGGCTTCCAGCACCTCCCGGCGGAAGAGGGCGGCGGCACCGCAGGCGCCGAACACCTCGCGCGGTTCGCCGAAACGGGACGCAGGCATCCCGTGACCGATCTTGTATGCGGCACCGACCACCGCCATGGCATCCCCGGCGCTGTCCACCCGTTGGGGATCCCGGGCGAACAGGATCCGCGAAGCCCAGAATCCCCAAGGGGGTGTTACTGCGGCCAAGAGCCTCTCAAGCCAATCCGGAGCGAGGGTGAGGTCGTTGTTCAAGAAGGCGACCAGGTCAGCCGGGGACTCCCGCCACCCCCGGTTGCAGGCGGCCGCATAGCCCAGGTTGCGCGGCGACGGTATCAGCTTCACCCCCGGAAAACCACTGGCGATCACTTCCAGGCTTGCATCTGACGACGCATTGTCCACGACGGTAACGCACTCCGGCGGACGTGTCTGTTGCCTCAGGGAATCCAGGCAGGCCTCGATGCGCCCCACGCCGTTGAAGTTGATCACCACGGCACTGACCGAAGGCGACACGGGCGGG
Source organism: uncultured Acidobacteriota bacterium (assembly GCA_964524795.1). Taxonomy (GTDB): domain Bacteria; phylum Acidobacteriota; class UBA6911; order RPQK01; family JAPXNP01; genus CAZGEH01. The sequence continues at coordinate 247,984 of CAZGEH010000002.1, read as the reverse complement.
TATTATAATCAGGATCCTCATGAAGGGACACGAAGCCGGAGCCGCCGCTCCGGTTCGCCGGGAGTCGGCCCCGTCGCGATCAGCCGCCGGCGGTCGGCGGCGGATGTGGGCCGGGCTGTTTTCAACGACAGGTGTCCTCATGGCGGGGGACTTGCTGGTCGGAGCCCTGGCGTACGCCGGGGCGTGGCTGGTCCGGATCTCCCTCCCCCTGCCCCTGACCACCGACCTCTTGCCGCAGGAAAGGTTTGGAGCAGTCAGCCACTATTGGCTTCTGCTGGCGGGCAGCCAGCTCTTCATGCTCTATGTGTTTGGTCTTTATGACGATCTGCGAGCCCAGCGGTACCGGGAAGTTCTGGCCCATCTGACTTCCGCCGTGGCGGTACAGGTGGCAGTCATCACCTCGGTCTTCTACTTCACCAACGGCGTTTTTCCCCGTACAGTCATTCTGGTGTTTGGTGTGTTCAACCTCGCCTCCCTGACCGTCTGGCGGTTTGCCGTCAGACGCGTGCTCGCGGGAGGGGTCAGGAGAGTGCTGGTCGTGGCCGAGTCGCTGGCGGCGGCCCTTCCGCTGGCGGAGGAGATCGGGCGAAGTTCGTGGATGGGGCTCGAAGTGGTGGGGATGGCTGTCGCCGACTCAGGGGGGGAGGCTGTGCCGTCTGCGGTGCCGGTACTTGGATCCCCGGACAATGCCCGCGACCTGGTCATTCAGCATGAGGTCGACGAAATCATCTTCGCTTCCCGGGAGACCTGGAAGGATCGGGTCTTTGACGGTCTGAGCCGCCTGCAGACTGAGCGCCCCCTGCGGGTCGCGATCCTGCCCTCTGTCTACGAGATCGCTATCGGCCGACTGAGGCACATCAACATTCATGACACCCCTTTGATTGAGATCCGCAGGAATCCAAACGAACCCGTCGCCCGCCTGCTGAAACGGAGCTTCGATCTGGCGCTGTCGCTGTTGTGTCTGGTCTTGTTCCTGCCAGTGGGATTGATCATCGCCGCAGCCATCGCCATCACTTCTCCGGGGCCGGTTTTTTATTTGCAGGAGCGGGTCGGCCGGGGCGGTCGGGTCTTCAGGCTGATCAAGTTCCGTACGATGGTCCCTGACGCCGAGAAATCGTCGGGCGAGGTACTGGCGGGACCGGATGATCCCCGGATCACTCCCGTGGGAGCAGTTCTGCGGAGGTTCCGCCTGGACGAGATCCCGCAGTTTCTCAACGTATTGAAGGGAGACATGAGTTTTGTGGGCCCACGCCCGGAACGGCCGGGTTTCGTCCGGCAGTTTTCGGCGGAGTTGCCCGGCTATGCGGAGCGACACAAGGTCAAACCGGGGATGACCGGACTGGCCCAAGTTCGCGGATATTACCACACAACCGCCGAGAACAAGCTGCGGTTTGACTTGGCTTATATCTATAATTACAGCTTCTCGCTGGATCTCCTGATCCTGCTGGAGACGTTGAAAGTTGTGTTGACCCGCCGCGGTACCTGAGGCCGCAGGGAGCCGCCGGCTGGAGCGGGAAGGTTGAAGGGGATCCGGGCCAGTCGGGTGATTTTCCGGTGCTGTCTTGCCGGGGGAGGTTCACTTGGACGACAGGACGGTGTCCAGGGACGAGGAGATCGCGGCCCTCAAAGCCGAGAGAGCTGAGCTGCAGCGACGCAACCAGGAGCTGCTCCGCGAGCATGAAGAGCTGATGGAAGGCTTCAGCCGGATCCAGCATGAAGAGCTGAAGGTCCGTGAGGAACTCCTGTGGAAGACGCTGTTTCTCGACGCCGTTCTCGGCAGTCATCTCAACATCTATTTCAAGGATACTCGCAGCCGCTTCCTCCTGGTTGGACGCGGAACCGCGGAGAAACTCGCCGGTCCCGGCGCCGATCCCCGCCAACTGGTCGGGAAGTCGGAGTCCGACTTCTTTGCTGAATCCTATGCGCAGCAGGTGCGCGAGGCGGAAGCTTCAGTGATGCGATCGCAGAAGGTGACAACCCAGGAGGAGACGGAACTCTATCCCAATGGGGTCCGGCGGTACGCATTGACCACGCGTGGTCCGCTGTTCGATCCGACGGGTCGACTGGTGGGAACGTACGGCCTGACTCGTGACATCACCGATCTGGTCAATCTCCGGAGGCAAGTGGAGGCGATCCTCCAGAGCTCCCGTGAAGCGATCCTGCTGCTGGATCCGCAGGACCGTATCGTACTGTGCAACCCCGGCGCGCTTCAGATGTTCGGACTCGGCCAGGAGCAGGTCCTGGGCCAAGGCTTGGAACTTCTGTTGGGCTCAACCTTGGCCGAACTGGCTGCCCGGAAGGTACCTGATGAGATTTCCGGTGCCCCGGCCGATGGCGTCATCGAAGTATTGGCTTCCCGCCGGGACGGACGCCACTTTCCGGTCGAGCTCTCGTTGAATACGGTCTGGATCGATGGCCTCCGGTTTACGGTGGTGATTGCCAGAGACGTCACCGACCGCTGGGAAACCCAGCGCCGCCTGCGCGAGATGGCGGAACAGGACGAACTGACCGGACTGATCAGCCAGGCCGCCTTTCCCCGGAAACTGTCGGCCGCGCTCCAGGAGGCGGCGCCCGGCCGGTTTGCGGTGTTGGTGGCGGACTTGGACCGCTTCAAGCCCGTCAACGATCGATTCGGCCATGCGGTGGGCGACCGGCTCCTCAGTCTGGTGGGCCAGCGGATGAAGCAGTCGGTCAAGTCCACGGATCTGGTGGGGCGCCTCGGGGGCGACGAGTTCGGGTTCGGCATGGACTTGCGGGCGCTGGAGCCGGGGTCGAAGGTCGAACAGGTATTGACCCGCCGGATGGAAGAGATTCGGCAACGTGTCGCCACCCACTACCAGGTAGCAGATCCTGAGGATGGTCATCTCCTGCACATCGAGGACTTAGGAATCAGCCTGGGCTACGCTCTGTATGATCGGGATGGGCGTTCCGCCGCTGAGCTGATCCGGGTGGCCGACGAGCGCATGTATGCGGCGAAGACTTCCCAGCAGGACAGGGGGTAGGAACTGATCGGAATGATCGAAGAGCTGTTTTCACTGCACAACCGGACGGCGCTGATCACCGGGGGAAGTCGGGGCTTGGGCTTGGCCATGGCCCAGGGTTTTCTGGAGGCAGGTGCCAGGATAGCAATCTGTGCCCGGTCTGAGGAGGCTTTGCGCCAGGCGGCTTCCACGCTGGGAGGGGATGTGCACGTCTATCCCGCCGATCTGACGATTCGGGCCCAGACGGAACTGCTGGCGCGTCGGCTGCTGGAGGACTTCGGCGGAGTGGACATCCTGGTTCACAACGCCGGGATGAACCTGCCGGAACCGGCGGATGCGATCACCGATGCAGCCTGGGACAGGACCCTCGAACTCAACCTGACAGCGGGGATGGTGTTGACCCGAGCCCTGGTGCCGGAAATGAAGCGGCGACGTTGGGGCCGTATCGTCCATATCTCGTCCATCATGGGACTGGCTTCCAAGGCGGGCCGGCATGCGTACTCCGCCTCCAAGGCCGGCCTGCTGGGGCTGATGCGAGCCTCGGCTCTGGATCTTGCCCCGTATCAGATCACCGTCAACTGCATCGCTCCCGGGCCTTTTCTTACCGACCTGCCCGCTGGCTTGCTGAGCCCGGAGGAGAAGAAGAGAGCCGCCGACCGCACTGCCTTGGGCCGCTGGGGGAAACCTGAGGAAATCGTGGGTCCAGTTCTCCTGCTGGCGTCGGAGGCGGGCAGCTACGTCACCGGCAGCGTCCTGCTGGTGGACGGGGGCCTGTTGGCGACTACCTTTTAGCCGCCCGAACACCCCGCCCGTTCTCCGGGTCGATCTCAGACTGGCGACCCGGCAACCCCTGGAATTCCGGTAGTCTATTGGGAACAAAGGAGTCTCGACCATGACGCATGACCCTGGTTGCGGCTTGGCTGTCCCCGAAGACAGAGGCCTGTGGATTCAGCGCCCTGCCCCAACCTTGCGGCTGTGTGCGAACGCGCAGTCCGAACCTGCTTTCGCGGCTCCCGGCACGGCAATCCGGCATCTTTGCAGGGTCCTGACCCGGCTTCTGCCGAGTGCAGCTGCCGGTTCTGCGGCGTTGTGCGGGCTGATGGGGGTGGTTGCGGCCCAGCTCCCTGAACTGGACGAAGATCAAGGCATCAGCGGATATGGCTTGGCCCTCAGAAGACTGCCCACGCTGGGATCCGTGCTCTATATCACGGCTCATCCGGACGATGAGGACAATGCCCTGCTGGTAAAGTTGAGCCGGGGCGACGGATTTCGGGTGGGCCTGTTGACCCTTACGCGAGGTGACGGAGGCCAGAACGAGATCGGCCCGGAATTGTTCGAAGCGCTGGGAGTGCTGCGTACGGAGGAACTGGCTGCCGTGCACCGCTATGACGCGGTGCAGCAGTTCTTCAGCCGCGCCTTCGAATTCGGATTCTCGTACAGCGTGGAGGAAACCTTCGAGAAGTGGGGCCGAGCGGATACCCTCGGGGATATCGTCAGGGTGATCCGGGAGTTCCGGCCCACAGTGATCTTGGCCCTGAACCCGGAGGGGGAGGGAGGCGGCCAGCACCATCAGGCCTCTGCCCGGCTGGCGGCGGAGGCATTTTTCGCAGCGGCCGACCCCAACCGTTTTCCCGAGCAGTTGGCGGAGGGCCTCAGACCTTGGCAGCCGTTGAGACTTTTCCACGCCAGGTGGGTGGGAATGGGTTCCGGGAGCGGCGGGCAGATTGAGGTCCAACTGGATCGCTATGACCCCTTGCTGGGGGAAACCTGGGCGGAGTTTGGCGCCCGGGCACGGGGCAACCACCGTTCCCAGGGGATGAACATCCTCCCGCAACCCGGGCCGTATCGCAGCCGTTGGACCTTGGCCGGGAACTACACGGACGTGGTCCCGCAGTCCGACCTGCTGGAGGGCATCCAGCACGGCCTGAGGATTCTGGCCAGCCTGGACCCGGCATTGGACTCGTCGGTGACCTTGCTGGAGAGCTATGTCGACTGGGCCATGGAAGCCTTCAGCCGCGGCGACTACCCCGCCTCGGTCAAAGCCGTCATGACCGCCTTGGCGACGGTGCGCCAGATGCGGCAGGTGACCTCCCAGTATGAAGCCCGCTTCCTGCTGGCGGAAAAGGAGAAGGATCTGCTCCAGGCCGCAAGGAAAGGGCACTTCACGTACTGTGACGCCATCGCGGTCGGGACGTCGGACGGAGTGGTGGTCCCCGGCGAGACCCTCCGGGTGCGGGTCAGGTACCAGAATCGGTCCGAAAACCCAGCGGAGATGCTGGCTGTCGACTTGCGTACCCCGCCCGGGTGGTTGTTCGAACCCGCTGCGTCCGGCGAAGCGGGTGAGTTCAAGGTGACTGTTCCGGCCACTGCTTCCTACTCCGGGCCGTACTGGTTCCGCAGCCATCCCGGTGTGGATCGTTACGATGTCCTTCCCGGCTTTGCCGGTTGGGAAGAGAATGCGCCGCCCCCGCTTTCCGCAGTGGTGCGATACCGTTCCTACGGAGTGGAAGCGGAAGTTGTCGAGCCGGTACGGTTTCGCTGGTTTGACGCAGCATACGGAACGGAGCGCAGGCGGGAACTTACCGTTGTCCCCCAGTTCAGCGTGGCGGTGAGCCCGGCGATGGCCGTGGTTCGCCTCGATTCTCCCAGTCCCCGCAAGTTCAAAGTTGCTGTTCGCAACCGCCTCGCGGGTGCGGCGGATGCGACCCTCCGCCTTCAAGCGCCGGATGGCTGGCGCCTGACCCCCAGTTCGATCCAACTCGACTTCCAGCGCGAGAATGAGGTGCAAAGCCGGGAGTTTACGGTGTCCCCTCCCACGAGGCTGGCCGCGACAACGGTGGCCCTGAGGGCGGCGGTCGAACGGCAAGGCCAGGGTTTTGATCACACTGTCCGTGAGATTTCGTACTCCCACATCCAGCCGCGGGTGATGCGGGAGCCAGCCGAGGCTCACATCGTGGTGATGGATGTCAAGGTCCCGCCGGGGTTGCGGGTGGGGTATATCGAGGGAGTCGGTGACGACGTGGCGGAGGCCACCGAACAACTGGGGGTGGAACTGGTCTACCTCTCCGAGCAGGACCTGATGGCGGGTGATCTCAGCAGGTTCGATGTGATCGTCACCGGTGTGCGGGCCTATCTGGCCCGGCCCGACCTGGTTTCCAACAATCGCCGGCTCTTGGAGTACGTGGCTCGGGGTGGCCACCTGTTGGTGCAGTACAACAAATACGAGTTTGTGGACCAGCAGTTCGCCCCCTATCCCGTGGACATCAGCCGGCCCCACGATCGGGTGACGGCGGAAGACTCTCCCGTGCGCCTCCTGGAACCCGACCATCCTGTTTTTCGATTTCCGAATCGGATCGGTCCGGAGGATTTTACCGGTTGGGTCCAGGAACGCGGGCTGTACTTCCTTGGGGGGTGGGATTCCCGCTACCGGCCCCTGCTGGAACTGCAGGATCCATGGCCCTACAACCCGGATCCCAAACGCGGCGCCTTGGTCTACACGCGCTACGGAGAGGGCAGCTATGTCTATACCGGATTGGCGTTTTTCCGGCAGCTCCCGGCTGGTGTGCCAGGAGCCTATCGCCTGTGGGCCAACCTGCTTTCGCTGGGTAAAGCGGGGGCAAGGTAGACCGGCGGCGGACAGGCTGGGGCTGCACAGTCCGGGAGCGGTTTCCGGCTCGTCAGGTGACGCGTCGGGTGCCCCGGGGCCCGGTCCCGTGTAGAAGGTGTTACTATCATGCGCATGTCTCCAGGCCCACTGCCCATCGAGGGTGAGCTCTCGCTGGAGATCGCCCACCTCGATGCGGAGGGAGTGGCGCGACGTCGGGCCCGGTTGACGGGCATCACGCCGGAGCTGGACCGTCTGGAGGCCGAGACGGATGCCGACGGTCTGGTGGGTCGCGTCCGCTTCCTGGTCCGGGTGGGTGCCATCCTGCTGGTGTCGGGAGAGGGCCTGTGTTCCCGGCTGCGTCCCGGAGTGCTTGAGATCGAGATTCAGACCTCCCATCCCGCCATTGGAGAAGAGCTGGTGTCGAGGCTCGCCCCGTTTCTCGGGCCCCGGTCGAGGGAAGTCCTCCAGGTGCGGTTCCCGGGCCTGGTCCATGGCAGCAACATCTGGCTGCCATGGGCGCAGGCCGGCATGCGCCTCAGCCAGTTGGTGGAGGTGTCCGGCCGCATCAACTCCTCGGAGACCTTGGAGACCTTGTTGGGCGAAATCATGGAGGCCGCCAAGATCATCATGCGGGCAGAGGCCAGTTCGTTGATGTTGCTGGATCCGGGGACCGGCGACCTGGTGATCGCGGTTCCCACCGGTCCGGCCCGGGCGGAGATCTCTGGCATGCGCATTCCCGCCGGGAAGGGGTTTGCTGGTTGGGTAGCCAGCCACGGTGAGCCGCTGCTGGTTCCCGAGGCGGAGAAGGATCCCCGTTTCTTCGGGGAGGTATCCCGGCGGACCGGATTCAGGACCCGCAATGTGATCTGCGTCCCGTTGCGTAACTCCGAGCAACAAATCATTGGTGTTCTGCAGGCCCTCAATCGCTGGAATCAGGAGGCCTTCACCGAAGACGACATCCCGCTGTTTTTGGCGCTGGCCGATCACGCAGCGGTGGCTATCGAGAAGGCGCGGCTGCACAGGGAGGCCCTGGAAAAGCAGAAGCTCGAGAAGGAATTGAGCCTTGCACAGAACATCCAGGCCGGATTCTGGCCCCGCCAGGTCCCCCAGTTGCCGGGTTTCCAGATTGCCGGCGTGAGCCTCCCCGCGGCGGGGGTGGGCGGAGACTATTACGACTTCATTCCGCTGGGCGACACTTGCTGCGCTGTGGTCGTCGCCGACATCTCCGGCAAAGGCTTTTCGGCGGCTTTGCTTATGGCAGGTTTCCGCGCGGTCTTGCGGGCCCAGGTGCGCAATCGTTTTCCGGTTGCCGAGACCGTGGCGTTGCTGAACAACGTCTTCGTCGAGGACTGTCCCCCCAACCGGTTCGTCACCATGGTTTACGGCGAGCTGGACGCCGAACGGCGTCTGCTGTCCTACGCCAACTGCGGGCATAACCCGCCGCTTCTGTTTGACGGACACGATTTTCGCAAGCTCGAGGTAGGAGGTCCGATCGTGGGCTTCCGCCGGAATCTCCCCTTCCAGGCCGGGACTGTCGAGTTCGGCTCAAACCAGACGCTGGTCCTGTACACGGATGGAGTCGTAGAGGCCCAGAATCCGGAGGAGGAGATGTTCGGCGAGAAACGGCTGCGCGCAGTCATCCGCCGGCAGCGACGGGCGTCGGCGGCCGCAGTCCTGGAAGCGATCCGATCCGCGGTTCTGGAGTTTGCCGGTTCGGCTCCCCAGTTCGACGATCTCACCCTGGTGGTGGTGGCAACCCGTTGAGAGAAGGGAGCTTGAACCCTCCGAAACTGGACGGCGGGAACTCCTGGTAAAGGAGGGAGAGACCTTCTAGGGGAGGGTTTCTTTACCCAGCTTTTCCAGGTGATCCAGGGCCGCCATCAACGACACCGGGTCCACTCGAGTGCCGCACAAACGCGCCGTCCAGTGGAGGTGTGGCCCCGTCACCCTGCCGGTGGCTCCGACTGCACCCACCACCTCGCCCCGCCGGACGTCCTGTCCTTCCGCGACGGCGAACTTCGACAAGTGGGCAAAATAGCTGTACAAACCGCCGCCGTGATCCAGAATCACGGTGTTGCCGGCGAAATAGAGTTCTCGGGCCAACGCGACCCGTCCCCCGTTGGGCGCCTGGACCGGTGTGCCCGCAGCCGCCTTGAAGTCAGTACCGCTGTGAGGACTGCGAGGCCTGCCGTTGAAAACGCTGCGCTTGCCGAAGCTGCTGAGGGCCGGCCCTGGCACCGGCTTGAGGAAACTCCCCTCCCACCACCTCTGCGGCTCCTGCCGGGCGAAGATCGACGCCACCAGCCGGGCTTCTTCCTCGATGCGTGCCTGGACCTCCGGCGGAGGGCTTACGTACCTGTCTTCCACCTGCAGTCGCCGAACCGGGAAGTCCTTGGGCTGAACGATCAAAGTAACCGTGTTCTGAACCGTTGCCCCGGAACCTTGCCCGACTACCCTCAACGCCGCGCGTCCGGGTTTGGCCTCCAGGTCGATTCCTACCAGCCCGAACCAGCGGTCCGGACGCTCCTCAAACAGTGGGAAGGTCCGGTCCAGGAACCGCGCCTCGGCCGAGGTTAAGGGCAGCTCGGAATCCAGCTTCAGCAGGACAACTTCGCCGGGCTGCAGACTGCGGGCCCAGTGGGTGATCCTGAGGCCGTCCGCCTGAACGCCGACAGCCGTGGCAGCGACCGCCATCGCCGCTGCCAGCCACCGCCGGAGTTTCCCTGCCTCCGTCCTCATGGACGGAGCTTCTCCTCGACGCTGCGGATCTTGTCCTCCATCCGCTGGGGGCGGTCCACCCGCGTCCCCAGACGCAGGCTGGTGGAGATCCGCGGTGCCCCCATCTGGTGGACCACTTCATGGCAACGGCGCAACGCCTCCATGACCTGGTCCCACTCGCCTTCCACGTTGGTCCCGTAAGCATGCAGCCTGGGATGCAGGCCGGCATCCTGCAGCACCCGCTCACACGCTGCGACGTAGGGTGACAGACTCACCCCCACACCCAACGGCACGACACAGATGTCCGCGATGACGTGCATGTTCGCTCCCTCTCCAGATCAAGAGGTCAGCGTACGCTGGCGACGAAGCGCTCGAAGTCCGCTTGCCACTTCGCCACGGTCTTCTCCGGCCCGGTGAGCTTCAGAAACCACGGTCGGCCGGTGGTCTCGATGACCGCGGCCAGCATTCGATAACCGTCCCGGCTGCCCTGGCTGCCTGAAGTCATCGGGCCGCTCATCATGCCGGGGTTGTAAGTTCCGCTGACGTCTACGAACGTGACATGGAAACCTGAGATGTCCCGGTGAGACACCTTGGCGGTGTCGCCGGCAGGGGCGCCGTTAATGGTGAACTGATTGAGCCAGCGCTGGACGTTTTGTTCCACCGATCCGCCGATTCCTGTGAAAATCGCCAGTTCCGCGTCCCCGCCGGTGTCGGGACCGGGAAGCCGGTACTGGGAGTGCCGCATCGCGGACGACGGCTGCTCCTGGATCCAGCCCTCGGGGGCAGTAAACACGAGCTCGCCAGCCGCGGACTGTCCCGAAGGCGCCGACAGGTGGGCCGGAGTGGGGGCTACCGGAACGGGCTGTCCCTCCGGCACCTCATTCTTGGAACAGGCCGATGCTACGGCCCCCAGCAACAACAGTGCCGCCAGCCGACGGCGCCTGCAAAGGATGCCAGCACCTGCATCCATCATTCGCCTCCCTCCGGGTTCCGATCGGCGATGGGCTGACGGCCGGCAAAGCCGGCGTCAATTTCGTGCCAGAACCCGATGTCTTCTTCTCCATACTTCCAGCAGAGGTACACTTCCCTGCCGTCGCGCAGGCATCGAAAGTCCACCAGTCCTTCTTCGAGGCCCTTGATTTCGCAACCCAGCTCCTGGAGCCGGGCAATGCTCGTGTGCAGTTCCAGCAATCGGGACGCGTACTCGCTGCCGGCCGGACTCCCCGCGTCAGTCACGAGGGTTCCCGAGACCGGCCGGACCAGCGGCGCCAGCTCCCGGAGAACAGCCAATGCCGTCACGCTGCGTCCCATCAGCTGGCGAACCTCGGGCAAGACGCGTCTCGCCTCTTCCAGCGTGAAGTAGCGATCCGCCATGGAGCCGAGTATAGCAAAGCGTGTGCAGGCGGTTTTCACGGTATACTGCCGCGGTGAAATGCGGTCACTGCTCGCAGCGGAAAGGGAAGCGTCCTTGCCCGGCCCTCAACCGTACGATCTGTCCTCAGTGCTGCGGTGAGAAGCGCGTGGTGGAGATCAACTGCCCGCCCGACTGCCCGCATCTGGCGGGTAACATGTTTCATCGCGTCAAGGCTCTGAACGCCCTCCTCGCCGGAGCGGAAGACCCTGGCCAGGCGCGGGACCTTGCAGAGGCCGTGCAAACCTATTTGCCGTTCATGCAGTTCCTGGAGTCCTCGCTGGTGGATTGGCTGCCGGATCTGAAAACCTTCACCGACCGGGAGGCAGGCGAGGCTCTCCGCCTGCTCCGTGCCGCCTACGAGACCGAGGCCCGCGGCCTGTTCTTTCAGGAATCATCCCCCAACCCGCTGGTGCAGGCTCTGATCCGGCATCTGCGTGCAGAAATCGAGCGGCTCAGGGAAGGCAAGGGTGATGGCGAGGAACGGTTACCGATCAGACCGGAGTGGGTCGCGAAGGCTTTGCGAGGGATGGAGATTGAACTTGCTTACTACGCTTCGACCCACTCGCCCCAGGCGTACCTCTCCATGTTGTGGCGAGCCTATCCCGGCCGACGGGCGGCCAAAGGCGGCTCTGGACTCATTCTGGCTTCGTCCTAGCATGGTGATGCTGCTGGGGCTCGTCCTGGGCCTGCCTGCCGCCAGTGCACCGGCGGGGCAGCCGGCGGACCGGGAAGACAGCATCCAGCTTCCCCCGCCCGTGGCCCAGGTAGTCCGCGAATTCGGCGGGCAACTCGCTTTCGCCGCCGAACATCTGCAGTCCGGACACAACCTGCATTATCGGGCGGAGGAGCTGGTCCAGACTGCCAGTGTCATCAAACTGCCGATCATGGTGGAGGTCTTCTTTCAGGTTAAGGAGGGGCGGCTTGATCTGAAACGGCGTCTCCGGTACGAGGAATCCAACCGAGTACCGGGTGCGGGAATTCTGCAGGATCTGACCCCGGGGCTCGAGCTGCCGTTGATCGATGCCGTCACCTTGATGATGGTTCTCAGCGACAACACGGCCACCAACATGGTGATCGATCAGGTGGGAATTCAGGCGGTCAACCGGAGAATGCAGCAACTGGGGTTCAGCCGGACTCGCCTGAACAAGAAAGTTTACCTGCCTGCCGACAACACCGTACCGCCCGAATACGCCCGCTTCGGCCTCGGCGTCACCACCGCGGGCGAGATGCTGGAAGTGCTCCGCCGGCTGTACCGGCGCCAACTGGTGGATGCCGAGGCCTCGGCGACGATGCTTGCGATCCTCGAGAAGCAGCGGGACCAGGAGCAGATTCCCCGCCTGCTGACGGGTCCTGAGTGGGAAGGAGTCAGGGTGGCTCACAAGACCGGCGCTCTGGACCAGGTACGCAACGATGTGGGACTGGTCTCGACGCCGCAAGGGGACTTTGCGTTGAGCCTGTTTGCCTGGGAATCGCCCGATCGCAGGTGGACCGTGGACAATCAGGCTTCCGTTACTCTTGCCCGCCTGGCCCGGGCCCTGCTGGATCACCTGGCTGGAAAGAAGGCCCTGTAACCGGCGGGGAGCTCTACCGGGGGAGCCTTTCCACCGCTTCGGCCAGCCTGAAGTCCAGTTCGGTCAGGCCGTTTGCTGAATGCGTCCAGATGGCAAGCTTGACGTAACCCCATCCCAAAGCGATGTCAGGGTGGTGCTGAAGAGACTCGGCGAGGCGCCCCACTTCGTTGGCGAAGCGCAGGGCAGAGATAAAGTCCTGAAAGCTGTATACCCTGGTCAGGTGACCCTCTCCGTCGATACGCCAAGCTCCGCGCAGGCTTTCCAGGTGTCGGCGAGCGGCTTCCGCGTCGAGGGGTTTCACGGGTGGGGCCATGGCGTGCTGAGCGCAGGGGACAGCGGGGACCCGCGATGGTTGCTGGCGGGTCCCCGACGGAAGAATCACTGGGTGAGCTGAACCAGATTCTCCTGCTTCTTCTCCTTCTTCTTGAGCACCATTTCCTCGTAGTACTCGCGCACCATGGTGGCCTCCCGGACCGCCTTGCGTCGCATCAACTTCTCATCGCGGGCGGTCTGGGGGAGTTCGGAGCGCTGGCGGACGTGGTTGACGTCCTCCTGGCGCAGCTCCAGGCTGTGTTCGTAGGAAGAAAGATCCACGTTCTTGCCACCCGCGTAGATCGCATGGCGGCCGTGTTTCTTGTACCACTCGGCGACGGTGGCGTTCATATGCATGTGTTCGATGATATTCCGCCAGCCATGCCCCGTGTTGTAAGCGCAGAACGAGATCTCGCCTTCCTGAGTGCCATAGGGGATGATGCACATCTCGGTCCGGCGGAAGTCATAGTTGTAAAGGTCCTGGAACCACATGCCGGCGATGAACAGAAAGTTCCAGGGATCCTTCCGTCGTTCGAAGGCCTCACTGCCGAGGTTCTTGCCGTAGTCGATGCCACTCAGCCCGAAGCTCTTGTCGAACTTCTTGAGGACGTCGATCAGGGTGAGGCGCTTGGGTGACCGGTACGGCTTGTAGTGCTTCAGCAGCGCCAGAGCCATCATCAGGTTCGAGTACACCTTGCCCCGGGCGGCGTCGGTGATCTTGCGGATATCCGCCACCAGGCCCGGGATGTTCAGGAACTGGGGCACCGGGACGGCGTCCTTGGTCTCCTTGTCGATCATCAGCGCGGTGCCGACTCCGCAGTTGGGATGGCAGCCACAGCTCACCTGGCCCCACTCCGATTCAGGGCCGTGGGCCAGGTCGGCAAAGTCGGCGAATGCCTGCATGAGGGAAAGGGGGAACCAGTCGCGCAACGGCTCGGTCAACCCAGTCTGTTTCTTCACGTCGTAGGCCAGGTGTGACAGGGTGTACCGCTGGCGCATCCGCCGTTCATCGCTGATCAGCTCATCCCGGCCGGTAAAGGACACGGGCTGGAAGGCGATGAAGGCGATCTTCTTGGGGTTGTCCATGGCGAAGCGGATGATGGGGCCGACCTGGTCGTTGTTGACGTCGTTGACCAGTGTGGTGACCAGCACCAGCTCAGTGCCCGCCTTGTGGATGTTTTCGATTGCCCGCAGTTTGACGTCGAAGAGGTTGCCGATGTGGCGGTGGCTGTTGGCATCGTTGCCGATGCCGTCGAACTGGAAGTAGACAAAACGCAGTCCCGCTTCCGCCGCCTTCTTGGCGAATTCGAAGGAACGGGCGAACTCGATGCCGTTGGATGCGGCCTGAACGCTGTTGTAGCCGACTTTACGGGCATACCGGATGGCCCGGAAGAAATGCGGCGACAGGGTGGGCTCACCGCCCGAGAACTGGACTGACATCTGGCGCCGCGGTTTGATCTTCAAGGCATTGTCCAGGATCTCCTTGATTTCGTCCCATTCGAGCTGGTGGACGAAGCCGACCTGGTTGGCGTCCATAAAGCAGGGATCGCACATCATGTTGCAACGGTTGGTGAGGTCCACCGTCAGCACCGAACCCCGGCCGTAACGGATGGTGCTGGAACCGTGCTTGTGAAGGTCTTCGTCGTTGTGGGCCTGGATGTCGCGTCCGGGGAAGTTGGATTCGATCCACTTGAGGAAGTTCTTGTCGATCGCCATCACGTCTTCGAACTTCCCATGGATGGGGCATTCCTTCACCATCCAGATCTGACCATCGCGCTCGAGGATGGTGGCCTTGATCTCGCCCACCTTCTCTTCGATCAGGATGCGGTAGTCCTCCTCGCCGCTGAGGATCCGCTCCCGCGCCTCCACCACACACTTGGGGCAGAGAGAATCGGTTTCCCGCGGCCACCCCAACTTGGGCTTGCTCTTTTCCCAAGACTTCAGGAGGGGTTTGTCGGACCACTTGGGGGTGAAAGAGGGGTTCGGTTTCCGCCTGTCCAGGAAATGGACCAGGTCGAAGGCTTTCCCGGCGGTATAGCACACGGCACTGTCCACCGCTTTCCATACCGCCGCACTCGCTGCGCTTCTTGGCATATCGTTCAACCTCCGAGACCAGAATGCGCCAAGCGTTGGGGGGGTGGCGCGCTGCCTCCCCCGTGGGCCTGCGCCCGCCGCCTGACGGAACTCCCGCTGAATCACCTCCAACTTAAGGAAGAGCGGGGTTTATGGTCAAGTCAGTAAGCCGTGAGATCATGGCAAGGTTCTGCCTTTTCTTCCCAAGTGATCCGTCCAGGTGGACCAGTGGGAAATCCGGGTTGCGAACCGCGGGTCCGTGCCCGTGCCGCGGGGGTCCCGCAGCGACCGACAGGATAAGCCCCGTCCGTACTCCAGAGTGTTGGCGACCCCCATCGCCCTTGACCCTCCACCGATTTCAGCTCACAGTCATCTCTTGCCACCGTGAAAGGGAGACAGCCGCGTCGTTGGGGACTGCTGTTTGCGATCAGCCTGATCTCGGCGGGCATGACGCTGGGGGGACAGGTTGAGGTGGCTGGCCTGGTGACCAATGCCGAGACCGGCGATCCGGTCGGGGGCGCCGCCATCTATCTCAGCTCCGCCGATGTCCCCCGCACGGGCAGCCTGTCGGATGCTGAGGGATTCTTCCGGATCTCGCTTCCCGCTCCCGGCACCTATGAACTGACAGTGTCCGCGGTCGGCTTCGGGCTGGTCCGCCGCACCTTGGCCGTCAACGAGGAATCAACCCGGCTGGAGGTGGTGTTGAGCCCGGGCACCCGCCTGCACGAAGAACTGACGGTGGTTTCCACCGCCCCAGCGGCCAGTGCAAGCCTTCCCGCCGGCGACCTCCACCAGCTCAAGACGGTCCTGCTGGATGACCCCGTGCGTGCCTTGGCCCACTTGCCCGGCCTCGTCATGGGGGACGACTTCAACACCGGCTTTGCCTTCCAGGGATCAGGTTTTGACCGGCTGGGAATCCGTATGGACGGGATTCCAGTCTACTCCCTGACGCATACCATTGCAGGTTTGGAGGATACCGGATCGACCACGCTGCTGGGTGCGGATCTGTTGGCTGAACTGGAGCTGCACTCGCCTGCGGCGGCCACCGGCTTCGGTGCCTTTTCGGGTGGAGAACTCAGCATGAACAGTCGCACCGGCAACCGCGACCGGTGGCGCAGTTCCGTCTCCGTATCCGGCACCGCTCTCAGTGGCATCGCCGAAGGCCCCGTCGGGTCAGGCAGTTGGATCCTGAGCGCCCGCAAGAGCTATGTCGACTGGCTGGTGCGCAAGATCGATCCCGACGCGGACGCAGGGTTCGGATTTCACGATGTCTTCGGAAAACTGGTGCAGGACCTTGGCCGCCGGCACCAGATCGCGATTTCCTTCATCGCCGGCCGAACCGGAGTCCAGGAACTGGTGGAGGGCAGCAGCCTCACCGCCATAGACCAGGGACGTTACACCTCCGCCTTGATTCATGGCGAGTGGTTCTGGTCAGTCCGTCCCTGGTTGACCGGCCGTTCGCATGTGTACGCTCAGGGAGCCAGGGGCCGTAACCGCAACCGGCTCGGCGTGCTGCGGTGGTCGCTTGACGAAAACGTGGCCGGGGTCCGTACGGAATGGTTTGCCCAGCCCGGTCGGCATTGGACCCTGAACGGCGGGATCGGGATCGAGTCCTGGACGGCGGCCCAGCGGGGTCCGGGTGGGATCCTGGCCGACGAGGGGCCGGTGCCGGTGCCGACGGATTACCGGGCGCACCCGCGACGGGAAGAATACTTTGTTGAAGGACGGATCCAGGCGAAGCCCTGGATGATGCTGGCGGCGGCCGCCGGGGGCCAGCGCCAACGCGACGGCGGGAGTTTCACCAGTGGCCGTCTTGCCGCCGAAATCCAGATGCCCACCCTCCGCCTGACGGCGGGCTGGGGCCAGAACGGGCAGTTTGCCTTTTTCAACCAGCTATACGGCCCGTTTGGCAGCCGTGACCTGGGTCCCGAGATCGCCCGCGTCTGGGAGGGCCGGCTCAGATGGTACCCGACCGCCGCCTTGTGGTTGGAGGGCGGGGCCTATCGACGTACGCGGACGGGGGTCCCCTGGCGGGTCCAAGGCGGCTGGAGGACCGTCGGCGACACCGTTGTGCCTCCCCGGATGGTGCCTTACGGCAATGACCTGGTGGACCATTCCCATGGCTTCGACGTTCGGGCAGGATTTCGTGGTGGGCCGTGGCGAGGCTGGGCAGGTTATGCCTGGTCCCGGAGTCGCTGGAGTGAAGTCCCGGGAAACTGGTTTCCCGGCAACCATGACCAGCGCCACGGGTTCTCCATGCTGGTCCATTACCGGACCGGCGCGGCTTTCGAGTTCGCCCTGAAAGGGAAATTTGCCGGCGGCTTGCCGTTGCCGCTGTATGCAGAACTTCGTGAGGGACGCTACTTCGCCGCCGCCGAACGGAACCAGGTGCGCCTGCCGGCCTACGGCCGGCTCGATGTTCGCGGCGCCAAGAGCTTCGACCGGGACCGGTTCCGGCTCAGCCTGTTTGTGGAAGTCCTCAACGTCCTGGGGCGCAAAAACTATCGCTTTGCCGGACTGGAGGCGGACGATGTGGACCCCTGGACAGGACGTCTTTATGGCGTGACCTCCAAGCAGTTGCCGTGGCTGCCCACCGCGGGGCTGGTGTTCGAGTGGTGAACGGCGTCCCACCGGGCGACGTTGGATCGCATCTGGTGGCCCTCCGTCATGTCCGGTAGGCAGATCTCAGGTGGTCCGAACCTGGCTCAAATACCGTTGCCGCAGCTGTCCCAGATAAGCCAACACCAGCGAAGTCCGGTAATCCGGGTAGGTCCAGGGCAGTGAATGGAAGGCACCACCCCGGAAAAGGAGGGTCACCTCGGCGAAGACACCTGCTCCCAGATACAGGCGGTGTCCGTGGTTCTTGACCGTCGACAGCACGACTTGCCAGCCGTTGACATAACCCGGGTCCAGGTTGAACCGTCGCCGGAGACCCCCTTGGTCCGGCGTCGCCCGTTCCCACTGCAGCCGCTCGGCTGCCAGTTTGACCGACACAATCTGATCGGAAGGCAACAGCTCCCGCAATCCAACCAGATACTTCCAGACCGGACCACCCGCCTCGGCATCGTAATACGTGCTGAAATGAGAGAAACAGTAAGCCGGACTTGGCGGCTCCAGGGGGCCGAAAGTGGACTCCAGAACGGGCTGCAGCTCCTCCAGAACCGGAGCCGCGGCGGCCACCGCCAGGAAGAATTTGGCGGGCGGTGCCGGGTGCAGCCGGGTGGCGGGAATGATCACGGGCATTTCCTCCCTTCCGGATCGGAACGGCGAAACAAAACCATTGTCCCGTGAGTAACGTGTATCAGGAAAGCAGCGAGCCCTCAGGAGTGCCACCGCTGGCCCTCCGGACGGGGATCGCACCTAAGGGATCCCATGAAGCTTCGAAGCCAACTCCTGGTGGTTTTTTTCCTGCTCGCCGTCGTGCCTCTGGCGGGCCTTACCCTGTATTCGTATTACACCTCGCTGAAGGCGTTCCGGAAAGCCGTTGCCGCCGAAGCGGCGCAAATGGCGGAGGATATGACGGGCCGGATGGAAGCGGCGCGGCGGGATCTGGACCGACGGGTCAGGATGGTGGGTGTAAAACCCCTCTACACGTTGGCCAAGACCCCGACAACCACCACCGCCGGGCATGTACCGGAGATGCAGCAGATCTATAGCGATCTGGTTGCCGCCTTGGGTGATACCGCCAAGATGTTCGAATCCATCAAGATCGAACCGATGGTGGTGGCGGCCGCCTCCCAGGCGGTCGAAAAGACTAGACCCTCTTCCCGCGTGCCGGCGCCACAACCGCCGCTGCGTCCCGGTGACTCATTGCAGATCGTCATGCCGGGCATGCCGGAGCCGCCCCCGCCTGGCCTGCCGGCTGCCCCGCCGCCGGAGGAGGTCGCCATGGACATGCCTGAAGGGGGTAAGTTGCTGATGCGCCACTGGGATGCTTCCAGCCATGGAGGACGCCCGGCCGGTTCTCCGGGGCAGCGCCGGGAGATCCAGCTTCACTGGGTCGCGCGGCTGGAGGAGGAAACGCGGCGGGCCGAATCGGCTGAGGCTGCTGCCGGGCCGCAGGCGGGTGCCACTGAACCGTACACCGCCGCCCAGCACGATTCAGGGGAGGAAGGGGAGGGACTGGCCAGGACGAAGCAGAAAAGGGTCGAATGCCTCGACTTCACCACCGAGGTGAGGGTGGACGAGGCAGTGGGAGGCAAGATTATTGCCCAGGTCAATGCCCACGAAATCCTGAAAACCGTGCTTTCCCGGACCCGCTTGCGGGAGCGGGAGATCGCCTTTGCCCAGGATCAGGACCAGCGTCTTTACACGGCCCGGCCGGACGATCAGGCGACCTTGGCCCAGATCGGTGTGGTTGCAAGCCCCGGGGATGATGTGAAGCCGTTGCCCGAAGACTGGCTCGTGGTTCGGAAGACCGACGAGGCGACCGGCGTGACTTTCGGGATCGCCAGACCGATCGGCGACGGGTTGCGCCAGATCCGCCAGGCGGCGGTTCAGAACCTGTCCTGGGGTCTCGGTATGGTGACGCTGGCCCTGCTGGGAATTCTCCCTTTGTCCCGTCGGATGACCCGGAACCTGACTGTGCTTTCCGGTGGTGTGGAGAGGCTGGCTGCCGGAGATCTGGATGTCCAGGTCCCGCTGCGGTCCCGGGATGAGATCGGCCAGCTGGGTGAAGCCTTCAACCGGATGGCCAGAGAGCTGAAAGAGCACCAGGCCCGGGTGATGGAACAGGAACGGCTGCGTAAGGAACTGGAGATGTGCCGGCGAATCCAAAGAGAGCTGTTACCGCGGGGACCGCTGCGGCTTCCGCTGGCCGAGGTCCAGGGCGTCTCGATTCCGGCCCGTGAGGTGGGCGGCGACTTCTTCAATTACTTCACCCTGCCCGACGGCCGCACCGCGCTGCTGATTGCCGACGTTTCTGGAAAGGGCGTTCCGGCAGCGCTGCTGATGGCCAATCTCCAGGCCACCTTGCGGGCCCGCTTGCCGGTGGCCGGCGATCTGGTCTCCATGGCCCGTGAGCTGGACCGGGAAATCGAGGCCACCACGCCGCCGGAGACCTATCTGACACTGTTCGTCGCAATCCTGGACCAGGAAATGCGGACTCTACGCTGGCTCAACGCGGGCCACAACCCCCAGTACATTGTCCGTGCGGGGGGCGAGCTGGAAGCAATGCCCTCCACCGGGCGACCGCTGGGCCTGTTGCCTGGCGGGCCTTTTGAGGAACAGACGACACAACTGCACCCGGGCGACACCCTGTTCCTGTATACCGACGGGCTCGTGGAAGCGCAGAATCCCCGCGGCGAGGAATTTGGCAACCAGCGGCTAGAACGCATTTTGAGCGAGGAGCGTGGGCAAGACTCCCAGCACATCCTGGCCCGGATCGAGGAGGAAGTGCGAGTCTTTGGCCGGGACTTCGAAAGCTCCGACGACGCCACCATGCTGGTGTTGCGTACGACGGAGTGAGCGGCCCGAGGGGTTGCGCGCCCTGGAGGAATCGTGGATTGGGGGGCGTCCGTCATGTATGGCCGGTCACGGCGGGGATGACGGCGGCACGGAGGGAGGCTCCAGATACGACGTCGCCGAAGCTGCAGCTCTGTCGCGCCCCGCAACCCCGAAACTCCGTGGCCGCTACCCGCCCATCCACCCTGCCAGACGTGCCACCAGGAAGGTGACCGCCAACCCCATGACCACCGGCAGCAACGCCGCCACGGCTGTCCACCGGCGGCTTCCGGTCTCCTTGTAGATGGTGTAGATGGTGGTGCTGCAAGGATTGTGAATCAGGCTGAACAGCATGAGGTTGACTCCGGTCAGCAAGGTCCAGCCGCCTGCAGAGAAGATGGCGGCGAACTCGGAGGCGCTCTCCACCTCGAACAGGACACCGGCCCCTGCGCCCATCCCCGAGACTCCCGAGCTCAGGACGGTCAACATCAGGATGGTGGGAATCACGATTTCGTTGGCCGGGATAGCCACCACATAGGCCAGCAGGATCACGCCGTTCAGCCCCAGCAGTGAGCCCAGCGGATCCAGCCCGGCGATGAGATGTTCAGCGATGGAACGGCCGCCGACAGTGATGTTGGAGATCAGCCAGATCGCGGCCCCCGCCGGCAGTGCAAACAGCACCGCCCGCCACAGTACGAAGATCGTGCGGTCGATAAGCGAGGTGTAGATGGTTTGCAGAATCCGGGGCGGCCGGTACGGGGGAAGCTCCAGGGTGAAACTTGAAACCTCGCCTCTTAACATTGTTCGCGACAGAAACCACGACACTGCCAGGCTCAGGAAGATCCCCAGCAGCGCCACTCCCACCACGGCCAGCGCCGAGACCAGTCCGGCCCAGTGGTCAGGAGCCAGCGACCCGATGAACAGCGACGCGATCAGGATCTGGGTCGGCCAGCGGCCGTTGCACAGGGCGAAGTTGTTGGTGATGATGGCAATCAGCCGTTCCCGCGGGCTGTCGATGATACGGGTTGCGATGACGCCCGCGGCATTGCAGCCAAATCCCATGGACATGGTCAGAGCCTGCTTGCCATGGGCGCCCACCCGCTTGAACAGATGATCCAGGTTGAACGCAACTCGGGGCAGGTAGCCCAGATCTTCAGCCAATGTGAACAAGGGGAAAAAGATCGCCATGGGCGGCAGCATCACGCTCACCACCCAGGCCGTGGCCAGGTACATCCCGTCCACCACCACGCCCTCGATCCACCAGGGAGTTCCCAGCCAGGCCGAGGCAGACTTGAGCCATGGATAGATTTGATCAATGAGCAAGGTCGAGAGCATCGAGGACGGCACATTGGCGCCGGAGATCGTCAGCCAGAACACCAGCGTCAGCAGCCCCAGCATGATGGGAAATCCCCAAAGGCGGCTGGTGACCAGGCGGTCGATGGTGGCCCAAACGTCCCGCCTCGGTGGAGCGTCCTGCCGGCGGGCAACCCGCTCCGCGATCTCGGCGGCGTCGGTGTAGATGGATTCCATGACGTGGTCCTGAAAGTCAGCTCCAAGCTGGAAGCGAATCGCCTCGACCCCGGACAGGAATTCCCTCACCGCCTGGGGTGATGGTGCGTCGGGAGGAATGGAGTCGGTGCCCGCAGCCAGCTTTGCCAGCTCGCCGTTCTGAACTGCTTCCCGCATCTGCTCGTCGCCGTCCAGCAGCCGCAGGGCGACCCAACGCGGGTTCGGCAGCTGGGGAAACAGCCGGCTCAGGCCTTCCACCACCTGATTCAAAGATTCCCGCAGCTCGTTGCGCGTGCCCTTGACCCGGTGGGGACGACATACCGTGCGGCCGGTGGCCACTTCCTCGATGGCAGCCAGCAGCTCGTCGAGTCCGCGACGGAAGCGCGCGGAAGTGGCGACCACCGGAACCCCCAGGGAGCGGGCCAGGCTGCGGACATCGATCTCCAGCTGATGGCGCCGGGCCTCGTCCATGAGGTTGAGGCAGACCACCGCCCGATCGGTGATCTCCAGGATCTGTAGAGCCAGGTTGAGATTGCGCTCCAGTCGGGTGGCATCGACCACGATGACGGTGACGTCGGGGCGGCCGAACAAAATGAAGTTCCGGGCGATCTCCTCATCCGTGCTGGTGGAGAGCAGAGAATAGGTACCCGGCAGATCCACCAGCTTGTAGGTGAAGTCGCCGTGGGCAAAACCTCCCTCGGCCCGAGTGACGGTCTTGCCCGGCCAGTTGCCGGTATGCTGGCGCAAGCCGGTCAAAGCGTTGAAGATCGTGCTCTTTCCTGTATTGGGGTTTCCGGCCAGGGCAACTACGAACTGGGCCTCGCCCACGTTGATTCCCAGTCTGGAGAGGGTTCCGGCACGGTGCACCGGGCAGGCTTCACAGGAAGCGGATTGTGGGACTGGACTGCTGCTCATGCGGCTTCTCCCTCAGTTGGGACCACGAAGATGTGGTCGGCCTGTTCCTTCCGCAGGGCGATCAACGCGCCGCGGATCCGGTACGCGACCGGGTCACCCCCAGGGGCGGCCAGCTCCGGACGTACGATCGTACCCGGCAGAATCCCGAGATCCAGGAACCGGCGGCGCTCCACCGCTCGGACCGCCCGTGACACCTGGGTGACCCGGCCGCTGCGACCCAGCGGCAGCTCGGAGAGCCGGGACGCGCCCAGGTACGGCTCCTCATCCAGACTCTCCACCTGCCTGACGGTGATGTTGCCTGCCGCCTGCAGGTCGAGCTTGCGGTCGCGACCTTCACTACGCACGACCAACCCGTCGGCGTCCGCCTCGATCACCCGGAACTCCATGCCGGGGTACAGGCCCTCTGCAACCACCCGGGCATAGACACTGGGAGGCTCGTCTTCGACATGGACCACTCGCGCGGTGTCCCCTGTGTGCAGACCGGACAGAGGTTCACCCTCCTGGCTGGGGTAGCGGCCTTTGGCGGAGGGGACAGGATCCCCATGGGGATCATGGGTAGGGTGTCCAAGCCGGGCGGCAAGCTGATCCGCTTCTTCGCGGCTGAGCTGGTGCTCGAGCCTCTCGGCCTGGTCGTGCCAGTCCGTCTCGGCCATCCCCGTCTGGTCGGCCAGATACCGCTCCCAGAGCCGGTGGGCCCGAATCACGTGCAAGGCATATTGGCGCCCTTCGCCGGTAAGCCGGACATGGGGGGGGTCAAGCTGGACCAGACCTTTTTCCCGCATGCGGGAGAGAATCTCTGCGGCCCGGTCGACGGAGACACCCAGTCGTCCGCTGATGCTCTCCGGCGAGGCAGTCTGGCGCCCTGCCTCACACTGGTAGAGATGTTTGAGGGTGTCCTCGAATTCGATACGGACAGCCTGTCGGCGCCGGTGTGTCGAAGGTGCCAGACGGGTCCTGAACCGCCAGATCAGGTATGCCGCGACCACCAGCGCGGCGATTGCCAGCCAGTAAGTATGGGGGGACATGTTGGTTCTATTGATACCAGAATCCTGATTTAGCTTCAACTAAAAACTCGCCGGGCCGGAACAATGGGAGTCACAGCGCTCCCTTTCCCAGACGGGTCGCGGGGAAACGGCCCCTTCAGCCGGCACAGAGGCCCGCTCGGCTGGCCTCACTCGAAAGCAGGGATCCCGGTAATCGCCTGGCCCAAAATCAGGCCGTGGATGTCGTGGGTGCCCTCGTAGGTGTACACCGACTCGAGGTTCGCCATATGGCGGAATACCGGGTAGTCGGAAAGGATTCCGTTGGCGCCCAGGATGTCGCGGGCCACCCGGGCAGTCTCCAGGGCGATCCGCACGTTGTTGCGCTTGGCCAGGGAGACCTGTGCGAAAGTCATGGCCCCGGCATCCTTGAGCTGGCCCAGTCGAAACGCCAGCAGTTGTCCCTTGGTGATCTCGGTAAGCATCCCCGCCAGCTTGTCCTGGACGAGCTGATGCGAGGCGATGGGCTTGTCGGCGAACTGTCGGCGTTCCCCGGCCCACCGGCGGGCGGCGTCGAAACAGGCCATGGCCGCGCCCAGGGCTCCCCAGGCGATCCCGTAGCGGGCCTGGGTCAGACACATGAGAGCATGTTTGAGTCCCGTCGTCCCGGGCAACAGTGCCTCCGTCGGGACGCGGCAGTGGTCGAACAGCAGTTCGGACGTGACCGAGGCCCGGAGCGAGTGCTTGTTATGGTAGTCCCGTGTCTGGAATCCGGGGGTCCCTCGTTCCACCAGGAAACCCCGGATCGCCTCGTCGTCGCATCGGGCCCAAACCACCGCCACATCCGCCAGCGATCCGTTGGTGATCCACGCCTTGCTTCCATGGAGGATGAAACTGTCGCCGTCTTTCCGGGCGCGGGTCAACATCCCGGCGGGGTTGGAGCCGAAGTCGGGCTCAGTTAACCCGAAACAGCCGATGGCTTCACCCCGCTGCAGCCGCGGTAGCCATTTTTCCTTCTGCTCCTGGCTGCCAAAACTGTAAATGGGGTACATGACCAGGGCGCCTTGGACCGAGACGAAGCTCCGCAGGCCGCTGTCGCCCCGCTCCAGTTCCTGCATGATCAAACCGTAGGCAACGCTTCCCAGGCCCGTGCAACCATAACCCTCAAGATTGGCTCCGAAGAATCCCAGTTCGCCCATGGTGGGGATGAGGTCTACTGGGAAAGTCCCGGCCTGGTAACAGTCTTCGATAACGGGGAGGACGCGATCCTCCACGAACGATCGGACGGTGTCGCGGATGAGCTTCTCTTCCTCGGAGAGAAGATCGTCAAGCTGGTAGAAGTCCACTCCCTGGAAGGCCATGGCCGCCAATATAGCATGCGCTCCGCAGCCTGCCGGCCCGGCCGAGGAGTGGTAGAGGAGTGGTATAAGAAAGACATGATTCTGGGGTTGACCGGACGCAACGCCGCCGGCAAGGGCGAGGCGGCGCGACTCTTGGAGACCAAGGGCTTCACCTGTTACTCGCTGTCGGACGTCATCCGCGAAGAGGTCACCCGGCTCGGCCTGGAAATGACTCGCGAGAATCTGATCCGGGTCGGCCGGGAAATGCGTTCCCGTCTGGGTACCGGGTGTCTGGCCGAAGCCATCCTCAGACGCCTCGAACCCGACCGTAACTATGTAGTGGACTCGATCCGCCATCCCGACGAGGTGGCGGTCTTCCGGACCCGCCCCAATTTCCGCCTGCTGGCGATCCGGGCCGAGACTCCGGTGCGATTTGACCGGATCCAGGCTAGGGGACGTCCTGGCGATCCCACCACGCTGGAGCGCTTCGTTGAACTCGAGGCCGAGGAGAACCGCCGCACGGTCGAGGAGGGACAGGATCTGGAGGCCACGGAGGCGCTGGCCGACTTCGTCATCGAGAACAACGGTGACTTGGAGCTGTTCCACCGCAGCCTGGTCCAGTTGGCGGGCAGGCTGATGGCTCAGCTGGACCGTCCCGACTGGGACGAATACTTTATGAAGATCGCCCAGGTCGCCGCTTTGCGCTCCAACTGTATCAAGCGGAAGGTGGGGGCAGCCATCGTCCGGGATCGGCGCATCGTGTCAACCGGCTATAACGGCACGCCGCGGGGGACGCGAAACTGCTACGAGGGTGGGTGTCCCCGGTGCACCAGCCTTGCCGACAGTGGGACACGCCTCGATGAATGTCTGTGTTCCCATGCGGAGGAAAACGCCATCACCCAGGCCGCCTACCACGGGGTCAGCGTCCGGGGGGGGACGCTGTATACCACATTCTCGCCGTGCCTGATGTGTACCAAGATGATCATCAACGCCGGCATCCGCGAGGTGGTCTACAACGAGGGGTATCCCTTGGGAGAAACGTCGGTGGCCTTGCTCCATGAGGCCGGAGTCCTCTGCCGGCGCCTGCGGTGCAAGGGCTCCTGACCCCAGCAGACCGGCGCAGCACGCTCCTGGCCATGGTTCGCTTCCGCAACCGCGTTGTCCATCCCCTATGACGAACTCTCTCCTGAGGAACTCTGGGGGATCCTTGAGGAACACCGGGCTGAGTTTGGAGTGTTTGACCGGGCCATCATCGGCCGCTATTCTTGCAGGGCGCTGAAGGGGCTCTCCCGCACCCCTTGGCGCTGGCGCTTTCTGATCCCAGGGGGCGTTCTCCAACCCCGCTACCGGTCCCCCGGCCTCCTCTCAGCTCCTCTGGGCGCGCGGTTGGCTGGTGAGAGCCTGAAGCCACAGGAATGCGGTCACGCCCCGAAGAGCCGGTTGACGAACTCGATATTGGCCCGGGTGTCCTCCAGGAAACGGTCCTTGCGGCCGCTGGTCTCCAGCGTATACCAGAGATCGTAGCCGATCTCCTTGCAGGCGGCCGCCGCCGCTTCGAAATCGACCTCGCCGCCCTGGCCGAGCAGAGGAGTCTCCCAGTCCTTGAGATGAATCTCGCAGATCCGCTCCCGACCCAGTCGCCGGATCTCCGCAGGGACGTCATATCCATAGTGGGTGGAGTTGCCCACATCGTAGTAAACCTGGACCATTGGCGACCCGATCCGTTCCATGAGCTCCAGGTTCTGCTCCGCCGTCAGGGTGTTCTCCAGGCCAAGAACGACACCTTTGGCTTCAGCCCGAGGGACGATCTGCCGGAGCGCCTCCACCACTCGTGTGACTCCCGCCGTATCCAGTTCATAGGAGGCGAAGCCGCCGGAGCCCAGGTTGCGCATCTGGCCGGTGGCGTCGGTCAGACGCAGGTCGCCGTTGCCGAAGAAAGCGATCAGGATGTTACCGGCTCCCAGCTCTGCCGCAGTCTCGATGGCGTCGATGACATAGACGGCGGACTGGGGTTCCGACTTGAGGGGGATGTCGTTCAGGATCCCTCCAGCCGCCACGGAATTGAAGGTGATCCCGTGGCGCTGTCCCAGCTCGATGTAGCGCCGGCGCATCCCGGGATCCCGCAGCGTGATCCGGTCGGGCGCCGTGCCCACGCTGACCTGGATCCCTTTCAGCCCCGCCTGTGCCGCCTTTTCGATCATCGCCGGGTCACACGGTGGTCCCAGATTCCAGTCGCACATGGCAATCTTCACACCGGTGGCCTGGACGGCCGCCCGACCCGCCAGAGATGTGGCCGCTCCCGCCGCCAAAGCCCGCCCCAGAAAACTTCGTCGGTGCATCATGCGATTCATGGTACGCCCTACGGTTTGCAGTGCCTAGGTGCTTTTCAGAGTCTCCGGAATGGACTAGCCTTGGACCGGAGGTACAGCGATGCAACCTGGAACGAGCGGGCGGAATCGGCGGAGTTTCCTCAAGGCGGCGGGGAGCGCGGCAGGGCTGACCATCCTGCCTGCCTCAGTGGTTTTTGGAACGCAGGCGAACTCCCGTGTGACGGTCGGCATCACTGGCTGCGGCCATCGAGGGGAGTTCGTGGGTGAACGGTTTGAGCGGCATACGAACAGCAAGGTGGTGGCTCTACACGACTACTTCCAGGAGCAGGTGGATCGACTGGGTGAGAAGTTCCAGGTACCGCCAGCACGGCGATACACCGGACTCGACGGATATCGGCAGCTTTTCGCCCGGGATGTCGATGTGGTGGCCGTGATGGGACCACCCTGGTTCCACCCGGCCCAGAGCGTCGAAGCTCTGGAAGCGGGCAAACACCTGTACCTCTCCAAACCGATCGCGGTCGATGTTCCGGGCTGCCTGAAGATCGCGGCGGCGGGAAGGAAGGCGAAGGGACGCCAGAGCATTCTGGTTGACTTTCAAACCCGCAACCACCCGTTATTTCGGGAAGCGGCACGGCGGGTCCACGCAGGTGACATCGGTTTTCCGGTGGTCGGTCATGTCTACTACCAGACCGGGCGGTTAACCCCGAAAGCACGGGGCGGCTCCCCCATGGCCCGCCTCCGGAACTGGGTCTTCGACCTCCGGCTTTCCGGCGACATCATCGTGGAACAGAATATCCACGTCATCGATGTCGCCAACTGGTATCTTCGATCGCATCCGTTGAAAGCCCAGGGCACTGGCGGCCGCAAGGCCCGCACTGATGTAGGGGACTGCTGGGATCACTACCTGGTTACCTTCTGGTATCCGGAGGAGGTGCTGGTGGACTTCAGTTCGGGCCAGTACCTCAAAGGCTTCGACGATCTCTGCATCCGGGTGTACGGGTCGCAGGGGACGGTGGACTCACACTACGGCGGCCCGGTACGCATCACCGGTGACCGCCCTTGGGAAGGGGGCACCACAGACGGGATCTACAACGATGGCACGGTCAACAACATTCGGGATTTCCACCGGAGCGTGGTAGAGCAGAAGCCGCTCTATGACACTTTGGAGGAAAGCGTGGAAAGCAATCTGGCTGCGATCCTCGGCCGGATGGCGGCGAAGTCGGGCCGCACTGTCACCTGGGAGGAGATGATGCGATCGACCGAGGTGTTCGACGCGGGCCTGGAAGACTTGCCGCCGGATGGTCCTGCGTGGAAGGCCTCGTGACCTCCGTTCTGTTCTCCCGTTCCCCGGTCCTGCGCCCAAGGGTTCCGATCGCGGTGTGACACGGAGTTGCGGGTTTTTTCGACCATGCGGCAGGGTGATATGACGCAGGCCCGCCCGCCAAGGGAGCGGGTGAGGCAGCTGAAACCCGGTCGTCGTCGGGATCAGAGCGAACAGGAACGGGAAGTGCTTCTGTAGTTCAGCGGATAAGCTAGGTAGCCGGCGCGTGACTCACTCAGTGCTCGTGGGAGGCCGCTTCAAGTTGCCAAGCTGATCCGTCGAAGATCTGGAGTTCCTGTTGCTGCTCAAGTTCGCCTTCCCTTCGACGGATGCTTGAGTCACCGCTGGCGTCCTGGCCCCGGGTTCCCAGCTCGGGAAAGTAAGAGAAGGAGGCTGCTATGGCTGGAGCTGCGGTCCTGCTGCTCTTCGGCGCTCTGCTTCCTCTGCCCGCATCCGGTACTCCCCTCCTGCAACAGAGTCCAACTTACGCCCAGGAGTACGCTCTCTATCAGCAGGCACAAAGCGAGACCGATGCAGCCAGGCGGAAGCAGGTGGTTCTGGACTTCATCAGCCAGTTCAAGGCTTCGGAACTGGACCCACATATCAGCTACCTTTACGCGCAGCATCTGGAAGGTCTCAAGGCACGATCCGAATGGCAGAGTCTGGCAGCCGACGGCGAAGCCTTCCTCAAGCATCGGCCCGCCGACAAGGTCATTGCTGCCCTGACCACCGAGGCTTACCAGCGTTTGGGGCAGCCGGACAAACTGGTGAAGTTCGGCGCGCAGCTCTACAGCCAGGCGCCCAGCGCCGCCACCGCCTATCTGGTGGCGAAAGCCTATCTGTCGATGAACGACACGGCGAACTTCAGAAAGTGGGCGGACCGGACCCTCCAGCACGCTCCGGGGAATGTGGAGATGCTGGTGGAGCTGGTGTCGCTGCACTGGAAGGAAGGTACCCTCGATCAGGCGACGGGGCTGGCGGAAAAGATCCTTTCCGCGACCAAGTCAGGCGACCCGCAGCATGCTGCGGTCCGCGCTTTCGCTCACCGGGCATTGGGCCAGAATGCCTTCTTGCTCGGAGACAACACCACCGCACACAAGCATTACTCGATGGCGGTGGAACTCGACCCCAAGATGGATTTCGCCCAACTTCAGCTTGGCTATATCTGCTGGCGTCTGGGTCGGGTGGACGATGCGATCCGGTGTTTCGCCAAGGCCGTGGCGCTCAACGGTTCCAGTTCCAAGGATGCCCGCAAGGAACTCTACAGCCTGCTGCGGTCGCGCTATGGCTCGGCCGAGAACGCCACCCGGTTCATCGAAGCCGCCAAGCAGGAGCTGGGGATTTCCTGACTTGGCTCACCCGGTTCTCGGGGTATTGCGGTGAGCACGCAACGATTTTTCGGGGACAGTCCCTAAAGGATCGGTCTCCCCTTGCCGATAGCGTGGGCGATGGACCCGTTACAGCCAGGGGACGGGCAGTTGAAGGTCGTTTCGACCTGCCCCAAGTGCGGCTTCCGGCAGGACGGCGGAGTCGAGTGCGGACGCTGCGGCATCGTCTTCGCCAAGTATCAGATGCGTCGCGATGAGCTGCCGGTAGCCGTTCCCGTTTCCGGCCAGGAGGCTCCCCGTTCCGGCCTGCGGGGCTACCTCCGTACCTTCCGGTGGTTCGCGCTGGCGCTTTCACTCGTGTTGGCCTACTTGCTGATCCAGCCGGCCGCTGCGCCCATGATCGCCACCAGCTCGGAAGCCGCGGAACGGGCGGAAGCCAAGCTCCTCCGGTTCCAGCGGGCCATCCGGGACGGCAGGCAAAGGCAGGTGGAGCTGAATGAAGTGGAGCTGAATTCGTGGCTCAAACCCCGCCTCGACTTGGTGCGCGAATCTCCCACCGATCCGCCTCCCGGGTACATGACACCCATATCCACCGCCGGTACAACGGATGCATTGTCGGAATCTGCCATCGAAGAAGTCCGAGCCTCCATCACCGACGTGCAATTCGACCTCCATGAGGACCTCATCCTTGCCTACTTGCGGTTCCGGCTGTACGGCAAGGATATGTCCTTCCAACTCGAAGGCCGTTTGAAGCTGGACGATGGCTATCTGCGCCTCGAACCGGTCTCCGGCAAGATTGGTCTGCTGCCGATCCCCTCGTATACGTTGCGGTCAGCGGCCCGCCGGATCTTCGAGTCGGCTGAGAACCGGGAGCGATTCAGGGTCCCGGAGTACGTCGACGATATTCGAGTGGAGGACGGTCAACTGCTCATCGTCCACCGGGCCGAACGGAACTGAGCCGGCGGGCTCATGCCCGCAGGACCGGGACCTCTCCGGACAGAAGGCCGCCCGCAGACCAAACCTCCCGTTTCAATCCGGGAACGAGCCCTGGACTCGAAGCAGGATCAGGTCGGTACAGACCTTCGCATCTTTCTGATACCGGACCCCTACTGCGAAAGTGGGGTCAGCCACCCGCATGGACAGGCGCGGACCCCGACTGTACACGATCGGCAGTTCGGGTGTCGGCGACACGAACCAGTCGAAAAGTCCCCCCTCCTCGGAAGCTTGGGCTTCAAACTGGACGAGCTGGGGGAAACGCAGATACAGGATCCCCGCCGGATCGTTCAGAACGGGTCCGATCAGGCGGGTGAGAATGCGCACCGTGCATTGCTGCGGAGGTGGAACCGGCAGCGGCGGCAACGACACCACCAGCGGCCCGGAGTCGAAGAACAGTTCTGCGCAGACTTGGTCCGACTTTGCGATCAGGGACACGATGGATTCCTCGCCGGTGACCAACAGGAGTTCGGCAAGCTGTGAAGTGAATGCCTGCAAGAGGTCGACGACTACAAGCGGAGATGTGACCCCATTATCCGAGTGGGCTCGGGCTGTGCTGACCATGTCCAGCAGTGCGGCTTTCATCTCCGGCGCCACCGGGATCGTATTCACCCCTGCCTCCAGCTCCCCAAAAAGGGCTGAGGTCTCGGCCTCCACCGGTCCGATGATGGCGGCCGACGCCCCCAGCATGGCGGCAAACCAGATCACTCTCATTGTCCCCTCCTTGCGCGCCGTCACGGCAGATTCAATGAGTGGGTGACCACCGGCAATGTGGACAGAACCAGACCGGTCTGTTGCAGGCATGTCACGGCGACCGGCCCGGTTGCCTGCAATCGCAGCACTCCCCGCCGGACACCCGCTCCCAGGAACTCGGAAGCGAATTTTGCGCACTGCTGTTGGGGGCCCAGCGATAGAAATGCGGTTCTGCCCGGAGTCCCGTCCCAGAGCACTTCCAGAATCGCCAACTGGACCGGTGCCTGAAGCGAGAGATTGACGATGGCAATCCCGGTATCGGTGCCGTTGCCGCTGTCAAAGAACAGGTCGACATTTCGATGGGGGCCGGCGGATTCCACTGCCGCCTGAGTCACCAGCCGATCTCCGTTTCGGATTTCGAAGACGGCTTGGGCGGAAACCGGACAGTCGGCGGACAGTTTCGCCCAACCCACCGAGATCGCAGCGTTTGTGCCGGCAGTGGCCAACCGCCTGCTGCCTCCCGGCTGCACATTCATTCTCACGACCGGTCCCCGGACCGACCCCACAGGGAGATCCCAGGGCGTCCCATCATGTCGGGTCAAATCCAGCTGGACCGCGCAACTCCGGCTGGTGGGATTCAGGATCAGGAAGACTGTGCGTAACCCACCGCCATCTCCCAGATGAGGAAAGAAGTGGAGATTGGTGGGCAAACTTTCAGACAGGGCAGGCAGCTGGACAACCGCCGCGAGCAGCAAGCCGATACCATACCGGAGGCAACGCATGGGCACCTCCCCCTTCCCAAGCCGAAGCCCCGGCGTGACAAGTCCTCCTCGCCGGGACTTGCCAAGACAGGAAACTCTTATCCCGAATAAATGATAACTCGCATGTCAACAAGGGTCCGGCTCCCACTTCCAGGAACTCCCAGGAGGACGCTGCGGGAGGAATCCGGCGCCGGAATATGTCCCAGGTCGAAAGCCTCTTCAAGAACCCGCCTTGGACTCGCCCAGCTCACCCTTCAGGAAACGGACCGGGTTGGCCAGCCGGTAGGCCAGCCACCCCGCTCCCCGGCTCAGATCATCCATGTAGGAATACATGGGAGGCAGGATCACCAGCGTAAGGAAGGTCGAAGTGGTCAGCCCGCCCAGCACCGCAATGCTCACGGGCGCCCACATGCCGGCCCGTCCACCGGCCGCCTCGAACCAGTTGGGAAAGAGGTACGGCAGGCACAAAGGAAGGAGTCCGAAAAGCGAAGTCGCGGCGGTCATCAGGATCGGCCGGTGGCGGTCCATCCCCGCCCGGACAATCGCCTCGTTACGAGGCAGTCCTTCCTTGCGCAGCGTATTGATGTGGTCCACCAGGATGATTCCGTTGTTGACCACGAGTCCAAACAGCACCAGGATCCCCAGATAGGCGTTCTGGCTGAGGCTGGTTCCTGTCAGATAGAACATCACCGCCACGCCGATGATCGAAAACGGCACCGTGAGCAGAATCGTCAGGGGGTGCAAGAAGTTCTCAAATAGTGCCGCCATGATGATGTACATGAAGATGATGGCCAGGACGATTGCAAACATGCTCTCCTGTTCGCCCTCACGGGCCCGTTGCCAGTCCTGTCCGAGGTTCCAGGAGTAGCCGGCGGGCAGACCCAGGCCGGCCAGGGCCTGGCCCACCTGCTGGGACACGAAGAACGACCCTCCGCCTTCGGTATCCGCGGAAACGTTCACGATCGCCTTCCGGTCTTCGCGGCGGATGGACACCGGTCCCTTCTGGTACACGTAGGAGACGACCGAGTGAAGGGGGATGAACTCTCCCCGCCGGTTCTCCAGATTCATGTTCAGCAACTGGTCGAGGCTGATCCGGTTTCCGCCGTTGAGCTGGAGGATCACATCGATCTCTCCGGAATCGCCTTTCAGACGGGTGGTAGCGCGCGAACTCAGGGCCGAGGTGATGGTACGGGCCACCGCCAGCGAGGAAATCCCGAGGTTTTCGATTCGGGACCGATCCACACCCAGGCGGATCTCGTCATCCCCGCTGTCCAGTGTGGTCTGGACGGTGTTGACGCCGGGAATCTGGGCCACCCGCTCCTTGATCTCTTCTGCATATAGAGCCAGGATCGCCGGATCATCACCTTTCAGCTCCAGGGTGAGGCCCATTTCACTGCCGCCGCCGAAATAGCGCATCCGGCCGGGCCTGAACTCCACGCCCGGGATCTGGGGAAGCAGAGCCTGGATGCGATTGCGCAACTGCATGGTCGGTGTGGTTTCGCCTTCATCCACCAGGAAGATGTTGAGGTCTCCCCGGTACTGGCCGCGGCGGGTCGAACGGGTGTCGAAACCGCTGGAAATGGCGGCGATCTCCAGTTCGTCCTTGCGTTCCAGCAGCAACTGCTCCACACGGTTGAAGGTGTCCAGCATTTCTTCCGTGGACAGCGTACGCTCCAGAAAGACGTCGAACCGGATTTCCCGTTCCGCCACTGAAGGAAAGAACTCCCGCTCGATGGAACCGAACAGAACCCAGGACGCGTAACCGAGCGCCACCATCAGCAGGAGAGTGACAAACCGGAAGCGCAGCAGCCAACGCATCACGCCGCCGTAGCTTTCGGTGATCCAGACCATGATCCGCTGCTTGGGTCTCTCTGGGCCGGTGAACAGCCGGCTGGCGGCCATGGGCACCAGAGTGAGGGCCACGATCAACGAGGCCGTCAGGGAGACGGCGACGGTGATGGCGAAATCGCGCGTCCAGCGCCCGGACACGGAATTGGGCAGGAAGATGAAGGCTGCAAAGACAACCACTGTGGTGGCGGTGGAAGCCAGGACTGCAATCCCCACTTCACGGCTCCCTTTGATGGCCGCATCCTTCGCCCCCAGCCCCTTGTCCTGTTTGTAACGGAAAATGTTCTCCAGAACCACGATGCTGTTATCCACCAGCATTCCCACGGACACCATCAGGCCCATCATGGACACCGTGTTCAGGCTGATGTCGGAACCAGCCACCCGCAGCAGGAACATGAACGCGCAAGTAAAGACCACCGAAACCGGGATCGCCAGCGAGATGATCAGCGTACTCCGGAACTTCAGCAGGAAAAGAAACAGGACGGCCATCGCCAAAAGACCACCATAGATTCCCGCGGTCTTCAGGTCGTTGAGGGTGCTCAAGATGGGTTCCGCCTGGTCGCGGAAAACCCGCACCGCCAGTCGGCCCGAAAACTGGGGGAGCTGCTGGATGGCGTCCAGTTCCCGGCGGATGTCCGCACAGACCTGGACCACGTTGGCGGTTGAAGCCTTGAAAACATTGAGGGTCACTGCTTCCTGGCCGTTCAGCCGGGAGAAGGAGTCCCGCTCGGGAAAGTCATAGCGGACCGTGGCGACGTCGCCCAGGGTCAACCGGCCACGCATCAGGGGAAGATTCGACACATCCTCGGCGGTCAGGAATTCTCCCACGGTGCGAAGGGTAAACTTCCGGTCTCCCTCCAGGACGTAGCCGCCGGAAAGGTTCACGTTGTTGTTGCGCAGCGCCTGACCCAGCGTGAACACATCAATTCCGTGGGCCGCCAACCTCTGGTCGTCCAGATCGATGAGGATCTGCTTGGCCGTCAGACCGCGGATGTCGACGTTGGCAACGCCGTCAATCCGCTCCAACCGGGGCCGGATGATGTCCTCCACCACCCGGAACAGTTCGCTGCGATCTCCCTGCCAGGCCACAGCGAACCGCAACACCGGCATGTCGCTGGTCTGCCAACGCCGGATCGATACCCGTTCGATGTCCTGCGGGAGCCGCGCGCGTGCCTGGTCGATTCGGTCACGGACTTCCAGGGCGGCCAGATCCATGTCCATCCCCGGCTGAAACTCCAGCCGGATGTTCGCCCCGCTGTTGGAAGACGTGGACTCGATCTTCACCAGGCCGTTCAGTGTGCTCAGGTATTCCTCCATGGGCCGGGTGATGTTGCGCTGGACCTCTTCCGGCGATGCCGACGGATAGCTCACAAAGACCGCCAGGTTGGATGCCGAAAACTCCGGCAAGAGGGTCAGTGGCAGCCGGCCGAGAGCGATGTAACCAAGAACCAGCACGGACACCGTGACCATCAGAACGGTGATGGGTCGCTTGACCGAATACTCCGGGATTGTCACAGCTTTTTCTCCCGCGTCGCCAGCGTATAAAGCACCGGCACCAAGAACAGGGTCAGCAGGGTGGAAACCGACAGGCCTCCAATGACTGTGATCGCCAGCGGCACCCTGAGCTCCGCACCCTCGCCCCAGCTCAAAGCCATGGGCAACAGACCCAGCACCGTGGTGGAGGTCGTCATCAGGATGGGTCGCAGCCGGACCCCGCAGGCGGACCGAATGGCTTCTGCCACCGACATGCCCTGGTCACGGAGCTGGTTGGTGTAATCGATGAGGACGATGGAATTGTTGACGACGATCCCGGCCAGGATCACGGCCCCGATGAGGACGACAACGTTCAGGACTTGGCCGGTCAGCAGCAGCGCCGCCGCCACTCCAATCACTGCGAACGGGATGGCGAACATGATGATCAGGGGCTGCAAGAGGGACTCGAACTGGGAAGCCATCACCAGATAGACCAGAAAGATCGCGAGCAGAAGAGCGAACTCCATGCTTTCGAAAGCTACGGCCCGTTCCTCACTCTGGCCGGAAACAAAGGCCGCGAAATCCGACGGCAGCCGGAAGTTCGAGATCACCCGTTCGATGTCCTGCACGACGCTCTGCAGGTCGCGACCGGCAATGTTGGCACTGATGATGGCCGCCCGTTGTGGACCCACCCGCCGGATTTCAGTCGGGCCCTCCCGCAGTTCGATGGTGGCCACCGATGCCAGGAAAAAAGGAGTTCCATCCGCAAGGTTGAGCCGCAGGTTTCTGAGATCGTTGACGGTGCGCCGGTCCTGTTCAGCCAGCCGCACCCGGATGTCAATCTTGCGGTCGCCTTCGTTGAACTCGGTGGGAACGTCACCTTGGACCTTGTTTCTGACCAGATTGGCCGCCTCGCTAATGTTGAGGCCGAAGCCTGCCAGCTTGCGCCGATCGAAGCGGATATGGACTTCCGGGTTGCCGCCTTCGGTGCTGGCCTTCAGGTCGCGCAGGCCCGGGATCCGCTCCAGGTCGGATTTGAGCCGTTCGGCGTGAAACTTGAGGGCCTCGAGATTGTAGCCCTGAATCACAATCTCAATCGGTGTCTTGAAGCTGAACAGGGTGGGCCGTGAGAACTTGTATTCCACTGCCGGCACCGCGAGCAGTCCAACCCGCAACCGTTCCATGACCGCATCCTCCGCCTCGTGGAGGATGCCGGGTCGCAGCTTGACCAGGGTTTGCCCGATGCTTTCACGCTCTTCCACGGCCGAAACGCCGGTCTGATTGCCTGAGCCAACGATGGTGTAATAGGTCTGGATTGCCGGGTCCGCTGCGATAAGGCTTTCCACCTCCTGCAGGCGCGCCGAGGTCTCCTCCAGCGCTGTTCCCGGGGCAAGCTGATAATCCACCAGGAACTCACCCTGGCTGATTTCGGGGATCAGTTCGGCGCCGAGACGGGTCATAGCCCAGAGGGACGCAGCGAACAACAGGACCGCCACCCCAATCGACACGAGGCGTGCTTTCAGTACCTGATCCAGAAACCACAGATAGGGACGCACGAGCAGGAACTCACCCTTGGCTTTGGCCGGGGCGCGCCGGCCCTGTCCCGGAGCCAAGCTTGACAGCATCGGGATCAGCATGATGGCCACCAGCAGGGACGCCAGCAGCGAGAAGGTCACCGTCAGCGCCTGATCGGCAAACAACTGGCCGGCGACTCCTTCCACGAACACGATGGGGGCGAAAACGCAGACTGTGGTCAGAGTGCTGGCCACCACCGCGGAACTCACCTCGCTGGCACCCCGATCCGCGGCCTCTCTTGCCGGGTAACCCTGCTTGAGATACCTGTAGATCGACTCCAGGACGACGATGGAGTTGTCCACGAGCATCCCGATCCCCAAGGCCAACCCGCTCAACGACATGATGTTGAGCGAGACGCTGGCGGCGTACATAAGGAAGAAGGTGGCCACCACCGAAAGCGGAATCGACAGGGCAATGATGGCGGTACTCTTGAAGCTGCGCAGGAACAGGAACAGGATTAGCACCGCCAGGACGCCGCCGGCCACTGCGGTATTGAGGACCTCGTCAATCGACTGCTGAATGAACCGCGACTGGTCAAGGACAACCGTAAACTTCAGCGGCTCTCTCTTCCCCGCGTACTCCTCCTCCAGGCGCTGCAGTTCGCCGCGGACCTGAGCGGCGGCTGCCACCGTATTGGCATCGGCCGCCTTGAAGATCGCGATCTCCACGCTCTCCTTGCCGTCGATGCGGGTGATGATCCGCCGCTCGGCGTACCCGGAATACACGGTGGCGACGTCCCGCATCCGCACCGGTGCCCCATTGCGGACCGCCACGACGATCTCGTTGATCTCGTCAACTGTCTCGAATTCGTTGAGAGTCCGCACCAGGTAGCGGCTTTGGCCGTCGCGCAGCGTGCCCCCGGTGAGGTTGATGTTTTCCTGGCTGAGGCGGCTTGTCAGCTCGCGGATGGAGAGGTTGAGAGCCGCCAGCTTCTTTTCGTCGAGTTCGACTGAGATCTCCTCCTCGAGACCACCGGAGACCCGGACCGCAGCGACTCCCGCGACGCTCTCCAGCTCCGGCCGGACGTATTCCTCACAGATGTAGCGAATGGTGGCAAGGCTGCCCGGACCGGTGACGCTGATCCTCATGATGGGATCGGTGGAAGGGTCGTAACGCAACAGAATCGGCTTGTCTGCGTCCAGCGGAAGCTGGACCAGGTCCAGCTTCTCGCGGACGTCCAGCGCCGCAAAGTCCATCTGGGTCTTCCAGCTGAACTCGATGATGACGTCCGAAATCTCCGGCTTGGAAACCGAGGTCACCCGGACGACGTTGTTGACCACGCTGACCGCGTTCTCGATTGGCCTGCTGATGAGGCTTTCCACCTCAGCCGGCGCGGCGGCCTCGTATCGAGTCCGGATCGTCAGGGTGGGATAGGAGATCTCAGGCAACAGGTTCAGAGCGAGCTGGTCATAGGAGACGATTCCGAAAACCGCAATCGCCACGAAAAACATGGTGACCGTGACCGGTCTCCGGATGGAGAACTGAACGATGTTCATGGTTGCTGCTGGGGACGACCGAACTCAGCCATGATTTCGCGGAAAAAGGCTCGGCGTTTCTCGGGATCGGTGGCCAGGCTGGGATCCTCTTTCAGCCGCGCCTCCCAGCGTTTGCGAATCTCCGGATTCTGCATCATCCGTTCGAACATAGGTCCGCGTCCCTGGCCGCTCTGGGCGCCGCCGGGAGGTCCCCACTGGCCGCCGGGACTGTCCTCGAGGCGGGGCCGGGTGGCAGCCTCTGCCGGCGGCGGAGAGGTGGGTGGTGCGACAACGGTCTCGCGACTCACAGGCGCGGAGGCTGCAACGGGCGCCGATTCCCCACCTCCTCCCTGGACGACCACCGGGTACCCGTCGTTGAGCGTTTCCACTCCCACGGTCACGATGGTTTCTCCCGCTTCGACTCCACGCACGATTTCCACCACATCCTCTTCGGCGAAGCCGGTAGTGACCTCCCGCCGGCTGACAGTGCTGTCCGGATTGACGACAAACACGTAACTTTGGTCCCGCTCGCGAAGGATGGAACGCCGGGGGACGACGACTGCATTGGGGTTGGTCTGAGTGGCGATGTAAGCGGTTCCGAACATCCCTGGGCGCAGGTTGCCGGGATTGCGCAGTTCCAACGTGACCTTCACCGTGCCGGTGTTGGCGTCGACCGTCGGGCTGATCATCTTGATGATCCCGGAAAATTCGCGGTCTGGGTAAGTGTCAACCTTGAGCCGGGCCGGCTGTCCCAGCCGCAACTGCGGCAACACGCGCTCCGGCACGTGAATGCGCGCCCACAGTGGAGGAAACTCCTGGACTTGGAACAGCGCCTCACCCGGGTTCACCCGGCTGCCCACATTCACCAGGCGCTGAGTCACGACGCCGGAAATGGGAGAAACCACCGTGGTGTAGTCCAGCTGGATCCTGGCGGCCTCCAGGCGGGCACGGGCGGCCTCCAACTGGCGCTGGGCGTTTTCCAGCGCCAGCGAGTCGGTCCGGTTTACCAGGGAGGCCTGGTCGAATTCCTCGCGGCTGGTCAGCCGCTGATCAAACAGCGACTGCGCGCGCTCAAAGCTGGCCTTCGAGAGCTGGGCCTTCACCCGAGCCTGTTCGAGGGCTACCTGAGACTGGCTGACGGCGATCTCGGCCTGAGCCAACTCGTTGCGAACCTCGCGGTCGTCCAGTCGGGCCAGCAAAGCCCCTTCGCGGACGGAATCTCCTTCCTCGACCGCCAGTTCGGAAACCAGGGCATTGAGTCTGGAGAAGACCGTCACCTCCCGGATGGCCTCCAGAGCTGTATTGGAAACGACATATGTGGAGATGGGCTGCCGGACCACGCGGTGGGCGCGGACGCTCAACGCTTTCTGTTCCTGGGGACGGCCGCCCCAGTTCCCTGTGCGGGTGGCTGACCCGCCTGAAGTGTCCGTGGTGGCCGACGTGCAGGCGGAAACCGTCAGCACGAGGGCAAGAGCTGCCAAACGCACCATAGTGTTGAGGTTCAAGCGATTGACTCCGTCACTGAAAGGTCGGCACCGCAACCCCCCGACCATTTCAGAAACAAGAGTAATACGTCCCTGTCGAGTGCTTGGTGACATCCGTGTCTCCCTTTCCGGGCAAGGCGGGTGTTAGAATCGCCATGTTGTAGTGCTGGGGATCCCCGTTGGTTTTCAGGAGGAGGTAGAGCGTGGGCGTTGGCGTCGAGTACGTAGAGAAGGTCTACAACACCTATTCCCGGTTCTACGACTTCATTTTTGGGCCGTTTTTC
Organism: uncultured Acidobacteriota bacterium; assembly: GCA_964524795.1. Classification (GTDB taxonomy): domain Bacteria; phylum Acidobacteriota; class UBA6911; order RPQK01; family JAPXNP01; genus CAZGEH01. Next base: position 207,557 of record CAZGEH010000002.1, on the reverse strand, counting down.
CACAGCGGGCGCGAAATGGCCCCCTACCTGCTGGACCTGCGCCCCGGCATGAAGCTCCTGGAAGTTGGAGTGGGAACGGGGCTTTCGCTCCCCATGATGCCGCGCAATATCTCCATCACTGGAATCGATCTTTCCGAAAAGATGCTTCAGCAGGCGGCCAAACGGCTGGAACGCGAGGCTCTCCAGGGGCATGTCGAGCTGATCAAGATGGACGCCACTCACCTGCAGTTCCCCGACCGTACTTTTGATCGGGTCCTCGCCGCCTATTTCATCTCCACCGTCCCGGACCCGGTCAAGGTGGTGCAGGAGATGAAGAGGGTATGCAAGCCGGGAGGCTACCTGGTGTTTCTCAACCACTTCCGGCACGAGAGTCCTGTCATCGGCTTTTTCGAGAAAGTCCTGTCCCCGGCGTTTTACCGCCTCGGCTTCCGGACCGACTTGGACGTCCACCGTCTCATGGCCGAGTGCGGTCTGGAGATCGAAACCCTGGAGCGGATCGATTTCCTGGGCCATTGGAAGGGTGTGCGCTGTATTAACCCCTGAGAGGCCTCAGCCGAGCTGTTCGGTTTCAAACCTGCGAAAACGGTCAAAATCCCGATCCTCCGTCAGGAGGACGTTGACTCCCCGCTCACGACAGACCGCCACCACCTGGGCGTCGAAGACCAGGTTGCCGACGGCAGCGGCTCGTGAACCGCTTCGGCCAGGAGCTTCGGAAATTCCTCGCCGGGACAGAGGATAGTGAGGCTGGGAGAGTCCAGGACCCGCTGGAGAGCCTTGCAGGCTTCGCCAGGGCTGAAAAGGGGATCGAACAGCCGCGGATGGGTCCGTCTGCAGAAATCTGTCCATCCTCAATGAACTTGGACGTCACCTGTCCCCTCGCCTGACCCAATAGGAGTTCCCCGCGGACTGCATGGAACGTAAACCCTCCCCAAACGAGCCTTCGGCTACAATACCGCTTCACGATGAGCACTCGTCCGGCCCATGTCGTTTGCATCTTCGGAGGGGCGGTCGCCGGCGCCGAGGCGGCGGCCCAGTTGACCAGCCGCAACATCCGTTGTGTGGTGTTCGACATGGGACTCCTGCCCTGGGGCAAGATCGAACTGGGACTGCCAAAATGGCACGCCCGTCAGCGCGACCAGGAAGAGGAGATCATCGACACGGCGCTTTCTCACGAACTCGTCCGCTTCGTCCCCGGCGTCAAACTCGGCCGGGACCTGTCCTTGGCAGAAGTGCTTGGCTGGGGTTTCAGTGCCGTGTTGTTGGCGGTGGGAGCCTGGAGGGACCGTCCCCTTGCCCTGCCCGGCATCGAGGAGCTCGTGGGTCGGGGCTTTTATTATCAGAACCCCTTCGTCGCCTGGTTCAACCAGTACCATGATCCCGCCTATCAGGGACCGTCCTTCGAAATTCACGACGATGCCGTTGTCATTGGAGGAGGGCTCGCCTCCATCGACGTGGTCAAGATCCTGATGTTGGAGACCACCCTGCGGGCGCTCCGGGAAAGGGGCCTGGCGGCAGATCTGTTCACGCTGGAAAAGAAGGGAATCCCCCGAACGCTGGAGGCGTTGGGGATCACTTGGGAGCGTCTGGGACTCAGGGGCTGCACCCTTTACTATCGCCGCCGGGCACAGGACATGCCGCTGATCCCTGTCGATGAAGAGCCGGACTCCGCCCGCACCGTCCAGGCCGCCAGGATCCGCGAGAAGATGATGGACAACTTCCGGAGCAAGTATCTGTTCCGGTTCCAACCGTGCGCGATCCCTGTGGAGCGGATCGAAGAGAACGGGCGCCTGACAGGTCTCCGGTTTCGGCGCACCGAGATCATCAACGGCCGGGTCTGCGAGCTGGCGGGGACAGATTTTGAAGTCCGGACACCTTTGGTTATCTCCTCCATCGGCAGTATCCCCGAGCCACTACCGGGGATCCCCATGAACCGGGAGGTCTACCGGCTCAAAGACGAACGGACCGGGCAGGTCGAGGGCTTTGAGAATGTCTTCGCGCTCGGCAACGCGGTGACCGGACGGGGCAATATCCGGGCTTCCCGGCTCCATGGCCGGGAAGTTGCCCGTTGGCTGGCGGACGAGTTCCTGCAGTGGAGCGGGCAGGATCGACAGCTTCTCGAACAGGCGGCGGCCGCATCGGCCGAGAAGCAGCCGCCGCTGCCGGAAGACTTCCTGAAGAGCCGTCGCCTGTTGTCGCCGCAGGAGCAACGCGCCATCGACGAGCGCGTAACCTGGTGGCAGCGCCGCGTCGGCTATGGCGGGGACTACCGCCAGTGGGTTGCGGCTCACAGGCCAGTACGACTGGAAGACCTATGAAGGGTGACCATCCGGACGCCGGAACTCCGGCGGTCCCTGAAGTCCAGGCTGAACCTGTTTCTGCGGAGGAACTGTGCCCTGGATCCTCCTCACTTCGAAGGCTTACCTTGGATGACCGGGAAATCCTGCTGTTGGGGACCGCCCATGTGTCCAAGGAGAGCGTCAGTGAAGTCCGGGCGGTGATCGAGGCGGTCCGGCCCGACGTGGTGTGTGTCGAACTGGATGAGGCACGCTACCGCAATCTGATGGATCTTGGCCGCTGGCGGAGCACCAACATCAGCCAGGTCATCCGCGACGGTCGTGCCATGCTGTTGCTGAGCTCGCTGGTAATGGCGTCCTTCCAACGGCGTATCGGCAACAAGCTGGGAGTGGTCCCGGGGGCGGAACTGCTGGAGGGAATCCGGGCCGCTGAGGCTGTAGGGGCCCGCCTGGTGCTGGCGGACCGAGATATCCAGATCACTCTGAAGCGGGCCTGGGGGAGCTTCGGTTGGCGGGAACGCTTCCGGGTACTTTATCAAATGCTGGCAGGTTTGTTGGCGGTTGATGAGATTGACGAGCGGACGATCGAGGAGTTGAAGCGGCAGGAGAAGCTGTCTGACGTATTGAGTCTGCTGGCTGAGGAGTTGCCGATCCTGAAGAGGACGCTGATCGACGAACGGGACATCTATCTTGCCCAGAAGATCCGTGAGGCGGGAGGCCGGAAGGTGGTAGCGGTGGTTGGGGCGGGGCACGTCCAAGGTGTCCTCCGCGCCTTGCAGGGCGAGCACGACCTGGAGCCGCTGGAAACTGTGCCGCCCCCTTCCGGCTGGCAAGGGGTCGTCAAATGGGCTTTGCCGGCGTTGATCCTGGGGCTCATGGTGTACGGATTCTTTACTGGCGGGACCAGCCGTTCGCTGGAGTCGCTGTGGATTTGGTGTACGGTTACAGGAAGCTTGGCCGCACTGGGGGCGGCGGTTGCATGGGCCCACCCCTTGTCGATCCTTTCGGCCTTGCTGTCGGCGCCCATCACGACCCTGCACCCGCTGCTGGCAGCAGGCTGGGTGAGTGGTCTGGTCCAGGCGGTAGTCAAGAAGCCCACGGTTCAGGATCTGGAGAACTTGCCCGAGGCCATCGGGTCGTTGCGGGGATTCTGGACCAACCCGGTGAGCCGGATCCTCCTGGTGGTGGCGTTCTCCAACCTGGGCAGCACGCTGGGCACCCTGGTGGCGGGAAGTTGGCTTGCCGCCCGTGTTTTTCAGTGAACTTCGCCCGACGATGGAGTCCCGGATCCGGCAGGAAAGTTGTGGAAGCGGCATTCCCCGCTGTGCCGTCCTGGCATTGGTGCTAGCGGCGGGGATTGCGGTGCCGGCCGGATCCGAACTTCAGGCCGAGGTGTGGATCCGGGGCCCAGAGCGGCCGGCGGTAGACCTGCAGGCGCGCCTGCTGGATCTGGAGGGCCGGCCTGCGAATCTCACCGACTTTCAGGAACGGGTCCTGGTCGTGAATTTCTGGGCCACCTGGTGCGGCCCCTGTCTGGCGGAGATGCCTTCCCTGGAACGGTTGCAGGGACATCTCGGTGGTCGCGGCCTCAGGGTGGTTGCCGTCACGGACGAGCCGATCGAGATCGTGTCCGCTTTTCTGCGGGAGTCGCCCTATTCTTTCACCATCCTGGTCAACCCGGACCGGACCTTGGCCCGTCGACTTCGGATCTGGTCCATTCCCTGGACCCTCGTCCTTGACAGTCGGCGTCGGCTGGTCCACTTTCATCAAGGAGCTCGCCTTTGGGATACGCCGGACATGATCGACAACCTGACCGCCCTGCTGAAAGAGTGAAAGCGCGTTACAGCTTCCGCTGCATCAACGCGAGTTGCGGCAAGGCTTTCCCCATCGGGGAGAAAATCTATCGCTGTCCAGTCTGCTCCGACCTGCTGGATGTGGTTTACGAATTTGAAAGCAGGCCCTCGCCGGATGGTCTGAAAAGCCTGTTCTGGTCCCGGCGCAGCTCTCTGGATCCCCTGGATGTGTCGGGAGTCTGGCGCTATCGTGAGTTGCTCCCGTTTGAAGTCGAAGACCACCCCCTGGTGGTGACGCTGGGAGAGGGCAACACCCCCTTGATCGATGCCCCGAAATCGGCGGCCTATGCCGGCATTCGCCGACTGAGGGTCAAGCATCTGGGATGGAATCCCACGGGCTCCTTCAAGGATTACGGCATGACGGTTGCCATCACCCAGGCCCGCAAGCTGGGTTCCCGCGTCGTCGCCTGTGCTTCCACCGGCAACACCTCGGCGTCCATGGCGGCCTACTGCGCCCGCACCGATCTGCGGCCGGTGGTCTTTATCCCGGAAGGACAGATCGCTTATGGTAAGCTGTCACAGACCCTGGACTACGGCGCGCTGACCGTTCAGGTCAAGGGCGACTTCGACGTCGCCATGCGCCTGGTACAGGAGCTCTCCCGGGAGACCAACCTCTACCTCATGAACTCGGTGAACCCGTTCCGGCTGGAGGGACAGAAGACCGTCATGCTGGGGCTGTTCGAACAGTTGGGATGGCGGATACCTGACCGGATCGTGGTTCCCGGAGGCAACCTCGGCAACAGCTCCTCTTATGGCAAGGCACTGATGGAACTTAAAGAGCTGGGGATGATCGACAAGGTGCCTCGGGTGACCATCATCCAGGCCACCGGCGCCAGTCCCTTGTATCGGACACTCATCTCCAGCTCGCGGGAGCTGGTGCCGGTGGACGATGCCTTCACCCTGGCAAGCGCCATCAAGATCGGTCGTCCCATCAGTTGGAAGAAGGCGGTCCGGACGCTCAACTTCACCGACGGGTGGTGCGATGTCGTCAATGAACAGGAGATCGCCGACGCCAAGGCCATCCTCGGGCGGGACGGGATCGGCTGCGAGCCCGCCTCCGCCACTACGGTGGCTGGGCTCAGAAAACTCATGGCAATGTCGAAGGCGGGAAACACCGAGGTGACCATTGACCCCGACGAGGACATTGTGGCGATCCTCACGGGCCACCAGTTGAAAGACCCCGACTACACCGTGAACTACCACCTGGACAATCTGTACGAGGAAGTGAAATACAGCACTGTACTGGTGGAAAAGTCCGGCAAACTGGCGACTCCGTTCGCGAATCGCCCAGTCCAGGTGGAAGCGGACAAGGACCGGATCATCCGGTTGTTGGGCCTCTAGCTGGCCAGCAGGGCGGAACGAGTGGCGGGAGGCGGGTTGCGTCGGCTGGGCTGAACGGTCCCCGGGATTCCGCTGGCCGGTTTGCGCCGGACCGCCAGCCCTGACTAATCGCTTCCGCCGGTCGACTGCCGGTTCCCGGTTCCCGGGCTGCGGCGCGAGCCGAAAAGGTAGAAGATCGTACCCACCGAAACCACGACGCCGACGCCCACGACGTTGTACCACAGGAATGAGATCTTGGTGGTCAAGCTGACCGCCGCCACCGCACCCATTCCGGCGATCAGCCCCCAGAAGGCCCCACTCGACGATGCCCACCGTGTGCCGATGGCGAGAACGAACACTCCCAACAGCGAGCCGTAAAAGAACGAACCGAACCGGTTCACCACCTCGATCAGGGAACCAAGCTGGGTCGCCCACACCGCCACGAGGCACGCCATCAGCCCCCAGAAACCGGTGGCCAGGCGGGAAACCCGGAGATAGTGGGCATCTTCCGCCTGGGGCCGCCACATCCGCCGGTAAAAATCCATGACCGTAGCCGTCGCCAGCGAGTTCAGTTCGGCGGCGATGCTGGACATCGCTGCGGCAAAGATGGCGGCCACCATCAGCCCCACGACGCCGACCGGGAGGTGGGTCGTCACAAAGGAGGGGAACACGAAGTTGACGTCGTTGTAGTCGGGGTCGGCCGTCCGCTTCGCCAACGCAACAGCTTCCGCGCGGATGGCCTCCCGCGAATCCAGGGCCTCCCGGTAGAGCCGGAATTCCCTGCCGTCTGACGCCTGCCTCGACGCAGCGGCCAGGCGGTCTGAGGCCTGCCTGTACTCTGCTACCAGCCTCGTGTACTCCGCCTGATCCCGCAGACGGCGCTCCACCGCCGGATTGAACAGCAGGGGTGGGGCGACGAAGTGGTGGAAAACGAAGACCAATACCCCGATCAGCAGGATGATGAATTGGATCGGGATCTTGAACACCGCGCTCATCAGCAGGGAGATTCGGCCTTCGTCGATGGAACGGGCGGTCAGATAACGCTGAACTTGGCTCTGGTCGCACCCGAAATAGGACAACATAAGGAACAGCCCGCCCAGGAGTCCGGACCAGAAGGTATAGGTTTGGTTGAGGTCGAAGGAAAAATCCATCGTCTGCAGATGGCCTGCGACCCCGGCCAGGCGGAGGGCGTCCGGTAACGGCAGCTCCCCGGTGATCCGCGACAGCAGGATGGCAACCACCACGCCCAGACCGCCGAAGATGATCGCCATCTGCTTGACGTCGGCCCATGTCACCGCCTGGACCCCGCCCAGCATGGTGTAGACCACCGTCGGGATGCCGATGGCCAACACTGTCAACTGCAGGTTCCAGCCCAGCACCACCGACAGAATGACAGCCGGAGCCGAGATGATGACTCCACACGACAGTCCCCGTGACAGCAGAAACAGCAGGCTGGTCAAAGTCCGGGTCTTCAGGTCGAACCTGCCCTCCAGGTACTCGTAGGCAGTAAAGACGCCGGACCGATAGAAGAACGGCACCACCGTGGCGCACAGAATGATCATCGCCAGCGGCAGTCCGAAGTAGAACTGGATGAAACGCATGCCGTCCTCGTAGGCCTGGCCGGTGGTCCCCACCAGGGTGATGGCGCTCATCTGGGTGGCCATGATGGAGAGACCCACGGCCCACCAGGGAAGGTTGCGGTCAGCCAGGAAATAGCCTCGTACCTCGTCGGTCTTCCGGCTGCGGCGGACGCCGTCCCAGACGACGAACGCCAGGTAGGCGATCACCACGGACCAGTCGATCAGATGCACAGGGCCTCCTGTGCCCGCTTCGGCCAGGTCCAGATCAGGCCTGACCGGGGGGCCACGGAAAAGTACTCCGAGAAGGCCCATAACCCTGTGTAAACCAGCAGGGTGAGGATCACGATCAGCAGATAGATCAGGAGCCAGCGCCGCTCGCCGGCTGGATTCGGAGCGTCGGCGGTTCCTCCGGGCATGGTCTGGCGACCATCCTAACATGGGGTCGGGACTTGGTTGATCGAGCCTCTGGATCGCAATCGCCCGGGCTGGCGGCCTCGCCGGTCCCCTTGGCCTCCTTGGCGGCGGGTTGCGCCTGTGGTTCAATTCCATCAGCCACTACCGCTGGGTCTCGGGGGAAAAGCAGATGCTGCGCCGACTGAATGCATTGTGTCTGGAGAGACGCCCCGCCACCGTGACACTCGGTCGCCTGCCGCGCATTTTGCCCGGACGTTTCGTCGGTGTCTCGTTCGAGGAGGGGTACGTTGAACTGGAAGTTCCTTTGTTGCCGGAGGATTTTGAAGCCGGTCCATCCAGCCCGTGTACGGTCGTGTTCCGGGACGGCGACCGCCACCAGGTGTTGGCGGGCGTTACCATGGCTCTGGACCGGCCGAAGCGGGGCCTCCCGCGGGTGCGGATCGCGTTGCCGATGCACACCGCCCCGGTGGAACTGCGTTCTTCGTGGCGGATTCCGTTGGACTCTGATTGTGGGCTGGAGCTGCGCCTCCACTGCGGAGGCCGTATCTTGAGGCCGCAACCGCTGGACATCAGCCCGGGCGGTGTGCTGGTGGAACTGGGCCCGGTCGCGGGGCTGGTTCCTCCCGATGATGAGCTGCTCCTGGAACTCAGGCTCGGTGAGCTGAAAGCGGAGCTGCCGGTGATGCCGCAGCGCCGCTCCAACCGGGGTCTGGTCCTTTACTTCGCCCAGGTGTTGCGGGGGCTCCGCCATGGTCGCCTGGTGATCCCGCCACAACTCAAGCCGATCCTCGACCGACTGGAATGTTCGTGGCTGAGCAAGGGTGGACCTGGTCCCACCCCCGACCGTCCGTCCGGCTACTTGTGAAGGCGAGCGGCTTCAGGGTCGGCTTCAACGGTTCCTTCCCGGACGTAGCAGACACCGGGCTCCCGCAGCAGAGCCCGCAGTTCCTGGCTCCCCATGCGGACCACAACCTCCCAGGGATCCCCATAAAAAGCTTCCGGTTGGCGGCCTGTACCAGGCTGTTGAGCTGGATGTAGAGATTCGCCCGTGCCTGTTCCACCGCCCCTGTGATCAGATTGCCTCGCACCGCGATCGCTGTAACCTCCGGCATGCGGCTGACCTTGTTCACAAACCGCCTGAGCATGCGCGAGCGCCGGTTGCGTACGAACCGGTAAACTGGCAGACCCATCAGCAGGATCAGGATGAAGGACCCCAGTGACGCCTCGGCGGTAATCAACAACGCCACCAGTGCCAACACCGCTAACAGCACAAACAGTCCGCCTGGACCGACCGGCATGGAGAACCGGAACCACTCCACCACTGAACTGATCCGTTCCCGAAAACCGACCGGATGCTGGGATCCCGATTCGAGCGTATCCTTGAACCTTCGGGGATCCTCCGGCAGGGCATCGGCGCCTGGATATCGATCCTCCGGTCGCTTGCGCAGGCACCGCGACAGGATCCTCTGGAGGTCGGAGGGCAGTTCGCGGCGGATGACGGTCACCGGCCGAACCTCGTCAAAGGAAATCGCGTGCATCGTATCCAGCGGACTGTGGCCCTTGAAAGGCAGTTCGCGGTCACCATCTCATAAAGCACGATCCCCAGCGAGAACGGGTCGCTGCGATGGTCGACTTCTTTGCCCTGGGCCTGCTCGGGACTCATGTAAACAACCGTCACCCAACACCGTTCCGACCTGCGTCAGGGACATGGTCTCGGCACGGGACGCCTCATCCGCGAAGCTGTCGGCAGCGACCAGCTTGGCCAGACCGAAGTCCAGGATCTTGGCCCTTCCGTCCGGGGTCACCATGATGTTGTCGGACTTGATGTCTCGGTGGACGATGCCTTTGGCGTGTGCCCGGCTGAGCCCTTCCGCGGCCTGGATTGCCACTTCTTACGGCACCCAGCAGGTCAAGCTCCCGTTCCGCGATCAGCCGGCGGACGGTCCTGCCTTCTACAAACTCCAGGGCAATGAAAAGCGCCCCATCGGCTTCGTCCACGTCGTAGACCTGGGCAGTTGCCGGATGGGTGATGGCAGACGCCGACCGGGCTTCCTGCAGGAAGCGGCGCTTACGGTCGGGGTCGGAGGTCAGTTCCTCCTTGAGCACCTTGAGAGCCACGGGCCGCCCGAGGCGGGTGTCCCGCGCCGGTAGACAACGCCCATACCGCCTTTCCCCAGCAGTTCGAGGATCTCGTAGTGCTTGAGGGTCTGCCCGACCATAGGCTCGCGGGCCATTAGAGCATTGAAGCAGGTTCCGGTAAACGGGTCCTCAGCGGGAGTGGATGAGGACTGTCCCCGCCGATTCACAGGGGGGCTCTGCCATCCACCCGCGCCCAAAAACCGCTCTAAACCTGTGAACCTTCACCTGCAGTTGGCCGTCTCTGCAGCCTGACTCAGAAAGCGAACAGGTAGGTGAGTTTGGCGATCAGCGCCCGGTCTTTCACGTCGCCGTCACCGGTCCGCCGCTCGTTGTACACCAGGTAGAAGTCGCTGAGCGGCCGGTGCATGAAGTTGAAGCGGATATTGCTGAGGAGCTCGTCAGCCTCGCTGTTGTACTGGATCAGGGCGTGGAGGAACATGCGGTTCGAGAAGGAATAGTCGACCCGACCCGCCACCAGGTTGGTGCGAAAGTCACCGCTGGGGAGCTTGAGGTCATTGTGGCTCCAGCGCAGGCGGGCCGAAAGCCGGTGGCTCGGCTGCAGGGCGATTCCCAGTCGGTAGTCGTCGCGGTCTCCGTCGTAGAAGCCACCGGTGGCGATCCGGGTCTCCCAGCTCAGAAAACGGCTGCGGTCGCTGGAGTACTCCACCGAGAATTCGTCGAAGTTGTAGTCACCGGCTGGTATGAACTGGCCTTCCCTGATTTCGAACGGCTCTTCCAGCCGCTCGAAGTTGGACTCGCCCTCCACCTGGATGTAGCTGCTGTCGCTGAAGGTAACCTTGACTCCTGCCTCGCCGACCCGGCTCTCGAGACGGTTCTCTTCGTTGGTGATGTAATCGAACTCGACCGCAGGATTGATTTCGCGGATCCAGGGAATTCGCTCCCGCGGTCGTGGAGTGATGCCGAACTTGGCGCTGGTCTTGTGAATTCCCACTCGGGGCGCGAAGCCCACCTCCGGGTTGAAGTTTTCACCGATCCTCAGGTGGGCCGCCCTGAAATCATAAAACTGGTCCCACCAGTTCACCTCGAAATTGACTGCCCCGTCCTTGCTGTTTGTGCCCGGCCCGTCGGTTTCCACTGCCCAGAGGGAAAGGTCCATGTAGCGAACGAAGTTGAAGTTGGAGTCGAGTCCGTAGGTGCGGTTGAAACCCTCCCCATTGTCCTTGTTGATGAACAGGGCACCAATGTCGGACTGGCGCAGGATGTCGCGGCGCACCCGGACCAGGGAGAAATTGGTGGACGGATCGACCTCCGTGTCATCGGTCTGGATCGACAACAGCCCCAGCGAATAGGGGCCGGTACGTCCACTGAGCCTAGCTCCGCCAAGAATCGGAACCACCGCACCGTCGTCGGTCAACCCGATACGGCGGCTGAAGAAGGGAATCACGTCATTCCGCTGATTTGAGCCGCGCCTTCGGCGTCCCCACTCAAAGATCGCGGCATTCTCCAGAAAAAAGTCGCGTTTCTCCGGGAAGAAAAGGCTGAAGCGGGTGAGATTGATCTGCTCGTCATCCGCCTCTACCTGGGAGAAGTCGGTGTTCGTGGTGATGTCCAGGGTGAGCTGTGAAGTCAGCCCGTACTTGACGTCAACGCCGGCGTCCGGGATGAAGTCGGTGTCGTCGTTCTCCCGCCGCACGACCGGCGCGCTCACGTACGGTTTGATCCACAGGTTGCGTCCCGGCTCGATCCCCTCCAGTCCTTCCAGTCTTCCAGCCAGCGAGACGCGGCCCAGGCGGTAAGGAGCTCCCAGGGGAGACCAATAGGAGTCCTCGAACTTGCGGCGAACCCGCCGTTCAAAGTTGACCCCCCAGATCTGCCGCGCGTCTCCGGAGAAGCGCAGAGTCTTGAACGGAATCGACATTTCGACATGCCAACCCTCATCGTCAATGCTGGTGGCCACCTCCCAGATCCCGTCCCAGCTTGTATTGCCGGCGTTGCCGTCGGCGCCGATCTGCATGTCGAAACGGCCGGCTGCGGGGTTGGTGCCGAACAGGAACGAGTTGCGGTCGTCGTTGTAGGTATCCAGAACGATCTGAAACCCGTCGCTGTCCAGGGTGTAGAAATCCTTGGTGATGTCGTTGACGACGATGCCCGCCCGGCCTGCAGAGTCGTAGCAGTGGACTCCAACATAGAGGTGGGTGTCGTCATAAAGCAGGCGCACCTCCGTCCGTTCCGTGGCCGGCTTTCCAGTGTCAGGGATGCGCTGGATAAAATCGGTGGCTACCACCGCTGCCTGCCATTCGGCCTCGGAGAGGACGCCATCGACGACGATCTTGCCGGAGGTGCGGACTGCTTGAGTCACCCGTTCGCCGGCTGGCGCGGAGCCGTTCTGGACCGGAGCCGAGGAGGCCGATCCCCCGCCGGCCCAAACCAGGGTGAAGCAGGACATGAGAAGGTAGATTGGGTGCTTGAGGTCAACGAGCTTCACGAGCGCGCTCCCGAGGCCGGGCAGCACCCAGCCTCCACAAAATTCCTCATGATACCCGGAAGCAGGGGCCCCTGCAGGATTGTGCGGGAGGAGAACCGGCGGGGGTCAACACGCCCGCCGGCACCTCGGGGGATCCGCAGGCGGGCCGTTCTCGTCAGGGGAAGGTTCCGGATCCGGTTCCGGATCCCGCCTTCGGGAGATCGCGCCGGAACCGGCGTTCCACTACAATTCCTGCCGGACTGCAATGCTCCGTTCCCTGTTGGAAAGCCGGTATCTCATCGCTGAACTGGTCGCCCGGGACATTCGCTCCCGCTACATGGGCTCGCTCTTGGGCCTGTTCTGGTCGGTTCTCAACCCCCTGCTGCAACTGGGCCTCTACACTCTGGTGTTCTCTGTCTTCTTGAAGATCCGCATGGAAAGTGCGCAGACGACCGCCGGCTTCGCCGAGCTGCTGTTCTGTGCCCTGCTTCCCTGGACGGCGATCCATGAGTGCATCAGCCGCTCCGCCGGAAGTTTTTTGGAGCATGCCAACTTGGTGCGAAAGGCCCGTTTCCCCCTCCAGGTTCTGCCCTTCAGCCTGATGCTTTCGGCACTCGTACACCAGGGCTTGGCTTCGGTGGTATTTGCCGGCGTCGTGGTAGTGAGCGGGTCGCTGACGTGGATCCATCTGCCCTGGCTGCTGCTGCTGGTTCCGTTGCAGGCGGTCTTCATGTTTGGCAGTGCCCTGCTGATCTCAGCCGTCAACGTGTTCTTTCGCGACGCCATGCAGATGGTGGCCGTCCTGCTCATGTTCGTCTTCTGGCTGACTCCGATCGTCTACAGCCGGGCCCTCCTGCCTCCTCCGTTCGATCTCCTGTTGGCTGCCAACCCTCTGACCCATCTGGTTGAGGCTTACCGGTTTGCCTTCTTCGGGGCTCCGGCACTCTCGGCGGTGGGACTCCTTTACTGGGCAGCCTTTGCATTGGTGATGCTGGGTTTGGGGGCCGTCACGCTGCGGCGCTGCCGAGCCCAGATTCTGGATCTGGTATGAACCCCGCTGTCGCCGTCCGCCAGTTGAGCAAGACCTACCGCATCTTCCAGGGGCCCCGGGCCCGGCTGCGGGAGGTGCTGATCGGCGGCGGACGGCACCATCTGGTCCAGGCGTTGCGGAACGTGAGTTTCGAAGTGGCCCCAAGTCAGGCCTTTGGAATCGTCGGGAACAACGGTGCCGGCAAGAGCACCTTGCTGAAGATTCTGACCGGGACCGCGGTTCCCACCTCGGGTGAGGTCCACGTCGAGGGCCGCCTGGGTGCCCTCCTGGAACTGGGGGCCGGTTTTCATCCTGAGTTCACCGGACGCGAAAACATTTACTTCAGCGGAGCCGTCATGGGGTTTAGTCCGCAGGAGATCCGCCGGCGGGAGGAGGAGATCGTTGCATTCAGCGAACTGGAGGAGTTCATCGACGAGCCGGTGAAGACCTACTCCTCGGGTATGTATGTCCGCCTGGGTTTCGCCGTCGCCACCGGCTTCGATTTCAACGTGCTGCTGATCGACGAGGCGTTGGCGGTCGGCGATCAGCGTTTCCAGAAGAAATGCACCGACCGGATCCTGGAGTTCCGTCGCCAGGGCAAGACGATCCTGTTCTGCTCGCACAACCTGTATCAGGTCAGGACGCTGTGCGATCACGCTGTCTGGCTCGATCGGGGGGAGATCAGGGCCCTTGGCCCGTCCCGGCAGGTGGTTGATGCCTACAGCGACTTTCTGCGGCTCGAACCACGGTCCCGCGAGGACTCACCGTTGGAGACGGCGTCCGAGCGGGGTGAGATCTGCTGGTTGCTCTCGGCGACCCTCCGGGACGACAGCGGGGCCGTCCGGCACGAGTTTCGACCTGGCGAGACCTTGTGTCTGGAGATCGTGGGGCATTTCACCAAGAACTTTGCTGGCACCCCGGCTCTCGGCATCTCCGTGGTCCGCAGTGACGGCACCCTGATCTACACAACTGCCACGAGCATGGATGGCTTCGTCCCGGCCGAGATCTCACCCGGCGATCACCGCGCGACCCTGGTCCTGGAAGAATGCCCGCTGCTGGCTGGACGTTATGCCTTTCACGTGTACGCCACCGATCAGAACTATTTGCGGGCGTACGACACACTGAGGAATGTTGAACCGTTCCAGATCACTGACAACGCACCGGATCTGGGGCTGGTGCGCCTCAGACACCGGTGGCGCTGACAGCGGAGACCGGGCAGGCGGCCCCGGGCTCTCCGTAGGTCCGGCGGTGCCACGAATCGCCGTAGGGCACCTCCATACCGCGGGCCCGAAGAGCCCCCAGGGTACCGATCAGGGTGTCAAACACGGGGGTCTCCAGCCGAACCACGCCCGTCTCGACCAGGTGATAGAAGTCAAGGTGGGGACACGAGCGGATTGTCCCCCCTCCATCGCGGTAAAAGACCAGCCCGGTATCGAGAGGATCCAGACCGTGACCGTCCCGCAATTCCTTGAGGACCCGAAAATAGCTGTCAACGGAGCACCCGGACATCCCGCCGGAGCACCAGGCCGAGGTGAGGAGGAAGCGCTTTTCAACCAGCAGTGACGCTGACGTCACAGGTTTTCCGTGGGATACCCAGGTGGTGGTGAAAGCCTCCAGACGGCTGTTTACCAGCCTGGCGGCGATCGGTGTCAAGGGTTCCCGGAAACCGTGGACCCATAAGCGTGATTCATCGGGAAGAGCCCCGAACACGGAAAGGTCAATCAAAGCCCCCATAGCAGTCGACTCCACCGGAAAGAGACGATGCGGAATATCCGCAGCGCTGCATCGTAAGATGAGTCTCGCACGCCATGGGTTCCCGTCGCTGCGGACGGGGACGGTGCCGTCTGCGAACGTGCAGGTGAAAGATGTTCGATCCACAAAGGCTATTGGGAGCTTTGGTCCGCGAGGGAATGAGCTCCCGCCGGCGCGGCCGGCGTGTCCCGGTTGCCGGCTTGAGCAGCCTGGTCCCGGGCGGGCTCAAAGGTGCGGTTGGTCTCGGGATTGTCGGGGTGGCGGTGGCCGCCTTCGATCACTTCATGGAGAAATCCAGGCAGCCGTCCCCATCGGGGGCCGAGATGCCGCCAGGAGGTTATCCTGCGCCACCACCGCCGCCGCCTTCACCTGATCCCAGGGCGATGCTGCTGGTAAGGGCGATGGTGGCGGCAGCCAACGCCGACGGCCGGATCGACGAACAGGAGAAGCATGCGATCCTCTCCCGAATGTCTGCCCTGGGGCTGTCGGCGGAGGACAGAGCATTCGTGGCACACGAACTTGAGGTTCCAGCAGGAATTGAGGCCCTGTTGGCTCGAGTGGACTCCCCCGACCTGGCGCGCCAGGTCTTTGCGGTGTCCCTGCTGGCCATTGACGTGGACACTCCAGCCGAGTCCGCATACCTCAATTACCTGCAGCAGCGGCTTGGGTTGGATGATGAGACGGTGCGCCGGATTCAGGAGGAACTGTCGAGATGACGCATTGGTATCTCAGCTACGCTGGACAGCAACTGGGTCCCTTCACCCTGAACGAAGCGGCGGAGCGGGCCCGGGCCAATCCGAACGGCTATGCCTGGCGGGCGGGGTTCACCCAATGGGTGCCGATCCCCCAGGTGGCCGAACTTGCGGGAGGAGTCCCCGTGGCGGTACCGCCTCCGCCCAACCGCGCCTTGGCCCACGAAATCGACTACCGCATCTTCGGCGAGGAGATGCAGTTTGTCGAGGTGGAACTGGATCCCGGCGAGAGTGCGGTTGCTGAAGCAGGTTCCATGATGTACAAGGACCCGGCCGTCCAGATGGAGACTGTGTTTGGGGACGGCTCAAGTAACTCCGGCGCCAGCTTCATGGACAAGCTGCTGGGGGCGGGAAAGCGTCTGATCACCGGAGAGAGCCTGTTCATCACCGTTTTCACACACCGCGGTTCCGGCAAGGCTCGGGTTGCTTTCGCTGCCCCGTACCCGGGGACCATCCTCCCCATCTCCCTCGCTTCACTTGGGGGCCGTCTGATCTGTCAAAAGGATGCCTTTTTGTGTGCTGCGCGCGGGGTACAGATCGGGGTGTTTTTCCAGCGCAAGATCCTTACCGGCCTTTTTGGCGGGGAAGGCTTCATCATGCAGAAGCTGGAGGGCGACGGAATGGTCTTCGTTCACGCCGGCGGTTGCGTCGTCGAGCGGCAGCTGCAGGCCGGCGAGGACCTGCACGTGGACACCGGATGCCTGGTCGCCATGCAGGACTGTATCGGGTTTGATATCCAGCAGGTAGGCGGCATCAAGTCCGCGCTGTTTGGCGGAGAAGGGCTGTTTTTCGCCCGGCTTTCCGGTCCAGGGAAGGTTTGGCTGCAATCCTTGCCTTTCTCGCGGCTGGCGGGGCGGATGCTGCAGACGGCTCCCCAGGCTGGCGGGAGCCGGAAGGGTGAAGGTTCCCTCCTTGGCGGTTTGGGAGATTTGCTGGACGGCGACAACACCTGACAGGGAGCTCGACGACTGCGGCTCCCATCCGTCCCATCCACAGGCTCCCCTGGGTGCTGTCTCTGCCAAAGCTGAGGAACCGGGGTGTCCGAGTGCAGACCGCCGAGCGAGCCGGGCTCGCTCCCGTCCGAAGCGGAAAGGAGGTGCTCAGGCGCCGGCAGCGGCCTGGTTGGTCATGGCCTCCAGGAGCTCCCGCAACTCTCCCTCCGGATACCAGGTACGGGTTTCGGAATCGTAGGCCAGCTCGAAATAGCGGCAGTTGCTGATGCCCAGCGGCTGCTTGAGCTCGGGAAACAGCGAATAGAGTACGAGACGCATCAGCAGGCTGTGGAACACGATTGCAACCGTGCGTGCCGGCGTCCACTGCAGGAAGCCCTCGATCGCCGGCAGCCCCCGGCTCAGTGCTTGATGCTTGCTTTCACCTCCAGGGAACGCAAATTCCCGGTTGTCCAGATCACGCCACGCCGCCAGCGCTTCCTCGCCGAACCGCTCGATCACCGCATCTCGTTGAAGGCCCTCGACTTGGCCCACATGAACCTCCCGCAGCCGATCGGAGAGGTGGATGACTGCGCCGTGAGGACGAGCGAGAATCTCGGCGGTCTCGCGCGCCCGGGCGAGATCGCTGGACAGAATCACTTCGATGGCAGCGCCGGCCAGTTGAACGCTCAGAGCTTCGGCTTGGGCGCGACCTGCTGAGTTGAGCGGCAGATCAATGTGACCCTGCCAGCGCATCTCAGCGTTCCATGCCGTCTCTCCGTGGCGGACCAAGAACACCCGTTTGCGTGACATCCCGGCTAGTATATCGTCGCGCACGATGAGTTACTGAAGGCACTGCCGTCCGGTCCGCACCCGACAAGCGGGACGCGGTTCTGGTATTTTGATCGCCTGCCATGAGCGTCCGCGTCCGCTTTGCCCCAAGTCCCACCGGCTACCTCCATGTCGGGGGAGCGCGGACCGCCCTGTTCAACTGGCTGTTTGCCCGCCAGCATCATGGTGCCTTCATTCTCCGAATCGAGGACACCGACGAGAAACGTTCCTCGGAAGAGATGGTCCAGGGAATTCTCAGCGGGTTACGTTGGTTGGGTCTTGACTGGGACGAAGGTCCGTTCTTTCAGTCGGAACGCGGGGAACTCTATCAGGAGGCTGTCAGAAAACTCCTGGAGTCAAACGCCGCTTATCGGGACTTCAGCCCTCCCGAGGCAGGTGAAGGGGCGTATCAGGTCTGGCGGGAGCTGGATCCTGAGGAAAGCCTTCGGCGCGCGGGAGCTGGACAGCCATTTGCGGTGCGATTCCGGGTGCCTCCAGGGCGAGTCATCAGCTTTGTCGACGCGGTTTTTGGTCCCGTGACGGTGGACAGTTCCACCCTGGACGACTTTGTGATCCTGCGCTCGGACGGCTCGCCCACCTACCACCTCAGCGTGGTGGCGGATGATGCCGACATGCGGATCAGCCACGTGATTCGGGGATCTGACCATCTGCCCAATACCCCGAAGCACGTGCTCCTGTTCGAAGGCTTGAACCAGCCGGCGCCACATTTCGCCCACCTCCCGCTCATCCTCGGTCCAGATAAGAAGCGGCTCAGCAAGCGTCATGGGGCGACGTCGGTGACGGAGTTCAGCCGGCAGGGGCTGATTCCCGATGCTGTCCGGAACTACCTCGCCTTGCTCGGGTGGTCGCCCGGCGACGACTCCGAACTGCTCACCACCGAAGAACTGATTCGCCGATTCGATCTCTCCCGCGTCAACAAGGCCAATGCCGTCTTCGACTACTCGAAGCTGGACTGGATGAACAAGCGGCATCTTTCCACGCTGGAGGCGCGCGCTCTTGAACCCTTGGTGCGGACCACTCTCGATCAGCGGGGTCTGTGGAACTCCGCATGGGAGAGTCAGGACCGCCCTTGGCTGTATTCGGTAATCGACCTCTTGAAATCCCGAGTCCAGAACCTCAATGATTTTGCGGATTACGGACGCCCCTTCTGGACCGACGACTTCGGGTACGAGCCTGAGGCGCTGGCCCGGTTCATCGATAGCGCGGGCAGGGAAAAGATTGCCGCTCTGCTGGAGATTCTGAAAGACCGCCTGGCCAGTCTCTCTGTTTTTGACACCGCTTCCACTGAAACCGTGCTCCGGGGGCTGGCCGCTGAATCCGGTCTCAAAGCGGGAGAAGTGATCGGAGCGGTACGGGTGGCAGTCACCGGAAGGGCACAAGCTCCAGGTCTGTTTGACGTCTTGGTGGTCCTGGGTCGTGAGAGGGTCCTTCAGCGCCTGGACCGGATGGTCCGCTTTCTCCGCCATGGTTGAGCCGGCCCTGTCGGTCATCGTGCCGGCTTACAACGAAGGCTCCCGCCTGGAGCTCTCGCTGTCGCGCATTCAAGCCCATCTGAGGGACAGGCGCATCCCGTACGAGATTCTGGTGGTGGACGACGGGTCGCAGGATGCCACCCTGGAAGTGGCCGAGCGCTTTTCCCGGGAGCACGCGCTGCCGGAGGAGGTGCGGATCTTGCGCAATCTTGTCAACCGGGGCAAAGGCTACTCCGTCCGCGAGGGCATGCTGGCCGCCCGGTCGGATCTCGCCCTGATGACTGATGCGGACTTGAGCACGCCGATCACCGAACTGGCCAAACTGGAGGCTTGCCTCGAGAGCGGTGGTTTGGATATTGCCATGGGATCGCGTGACCTGGAACAGTCCAGGGTGGAGATCCGGCAGCCGTGGCGGCGGGAGGTGCTGGGAAAGCTGTTCAACCGGGTGGTGCGGCTTCTGACTGGGCTCCCCTTTCGGGATACCCAGTGCGGTTTCAAGTTGTTTCGTCTCAGTTCGTGCCGTGACGTGTTCCGGTGCCAGCGCACCCACGGGTTCGTGTTCGACGTGGAGCTTCTGGTCATTGCCCGCCGGTGGGGGCTGCGAGCCGAGGAAGTGCCGGTTGTCTGGCGTCATGCGGAGGGATCGAAAGTGCGTCCCGTCGGCCACCTGCTGCCGGTTGTGATTGACCTGCTCAGAATCCGACTCAATAATGCCAGGGGTCTTTACGGGCGCGACCGCTTTGTGGGCGGGCCAGCGTCCAGCCGGGAGGAGATATGACCAAGCTTGGTGTCAACATCGACCATGTGGCCACCATCCGCCAGGCTCGGCGGGCTCTGGAGCCGGATCCCGTCGCTGCGGCTGTGCTCGCTGAACAGGCTGGCGCTCACGGTATTACCGTTCATCTGAGGGGGGACCGCCGCCACATCTCTGATCGGGACGTCCGGTTGCTGCGTGAGGTGGTCAAGACACGCCTGAACCTGGAGATGGCGGCTACCCCCGAAATGCTGGCTCTGGTCCGGGAATTCAGTCCGGACACGGTCACCCTGGTTCCGGAATCGCCCGGCGAACTGACGACCCAGGGGGGGCTGGAGGTAGCCGCGCAGGCCGCTGCTGTCGAGAGAGCCGTTCGAGAGCTTTCTCAAGCCGGTATCGTCGTTTCTTTGTTCATCGATCCCGAGTCGCGGCAGCTCGAAGCTGCTGCGTCGGTGGGGGCGCCGCTGGTGGAACTGAACACCGCCGCATATTCCGAAGCAGTACCGCGGGGCCTCAAAGAATGGGAGGCCGACTTCGGCCGGGAGCTGGAACGTCTGGAAGAGGCGGCGGAACACGCCGCCGGTCTGGGATTGCGAGTTCTGGCGGGCCACGGGCTGACTTACCGGAACGTGGGACCTGTTGCCGCCATCCCCGAGATCGAGGAACTCAACATCGGCCACAACATCGTTGCCCGGGCCGTGCTGGTAGGGATGGAGCGCGCGGTTCGGGAGATGCTGCAGGCGATGAGCAGCGTTAAGTTCGCTGAATGACGGCGCCTCCGGGACGGCTGTATGTCGTAGCGACGCCCATTGGGAACCTGGGAGACCTCAGTCCCCGGGCCCTGGAGGTGTTGCGTGCGGTCGACCTGGTCGCCTGCGAGGACACGCGACATACCCGGAAGTTGTTGGCTCACTTCCAGATTAGTGTCCCCACGCTGAGCTGCCACGAACACAACGAAGCGGATCGGATTCCCCGCCTGCTTGCGGAATTGCAGGCGGGACGCAGCGTGGCGCTGGTCACTGATGCCGGGACGCCCCTTCTGTCTGATCCGGGCTATCGACTGGTCCGCGCGGCCCGGGAGGCTGGTCTGCCGGTCATCCCAATTCCCGGGCCTTTCGCCGCCGCTGCTGCCGTCTCGGTGGCCGGACTCCCCACCGACCGGGTTCTCTTCGCTGGCTTTCCACCTGACCGGGCCGCCGCCCGCCAGCGGTGGTTCCAGGATCTGGCCGCGGAACAGGCGACCCTCGTCATTTACCTGTCCCCGCACCGTCTCCGTCAGACCCTCCAGGATGCCCTCAGCCGCCTCGGGCCGCGCCGGGTGCTTCTGGCGCGTGAAATGACGAAAATCCATGAGGAGCATTGGGTCGGGCGTCTGGATGAGGTGATTCGAAACCTGGCCGGGGTCGATCCCCGGGGAGAATACACCCTGGTGATCGAAGGTGCCGTGGGACCCCCCGAGACCACACCCGGCCGACTGGACGTGGAAGCCTACATCCGGGGATTGATGGAGGTCCACGGCCTGACTCGCAGTCAGGCGGCCCGCCGGGCTGCGAGCGATTTACAGCTCCCCCGGCGGAAGCTGTACCGGGGCGAACCCACCTCCGGCGAATAAGTATTCAAAAAATCCTTGCATGACCCGGTGAATTTCGTATAATTATGCATTGTGATGTTGACGGTGTTCCTGCTTGACCGCTTGCCCGCCCGTTCGAGGCGCCTGATCCACAGGCGCTAGTCTATCTGTTTTCCCAGCGCCGGCACTTTCGTCCGATGGAAGGGATCGAGTGTATTTCTATGCAGATACAGAAATTTCAGAGCCAGGTGACCCCCTTTGATTACGACCCGGGGCTGGTCCCCGATCTGGTCAGTTCCGTGGCGGCTCGCCTCGAACTGGCGCTGCCTTTACGAACGGCCGAGGTCCCCAATCCGAAGCCGGGTGATGTGGTGGTCGCCAGGGTGGAAGAGGTCAACCCCGTCTACCCAACCCTGGAACTGGGTGATGGGTCCGAGGTACAGCTCCGGCCGGGAATGGTCATCGTCGGGGCCCTGGGGACACGACGGGCCCTGCACGGTTTCTCGGGCGTGGTCCCCAATCCGCTTTTCATCGGCCAGTCGATCCAGCTTCTGAACAAGGGAGGAGTGATCGGAGACTGTACGGCCTTTCACCGCGACTTGGAATGGCCGACCCTCCTGACCTACCTGGGAACAGTCGTGGATGGAGACCAGACAGTCAACCTCAAAGATGCGGCGCTGCCAGTGGCCGAAGGGCCGTTGCCTGCCGTCCCGCTGGTAATGGTGTTGGGAACCTGCATGAACGCCGGCAAGACGACGGTCTGCCGGACCATCATCGACTCCTTTTCTCGGCGGGGCTTCCGGGTCCATGCCGGCAAGGTAGCCGGGGTCGCTTGCCGGCGGGACGTCAACGTGATGCAGAAGGCGGGAGCCGCCAAAGTCATCAGTTTCCAGGACTTCGGCTACTCCTCCAGCGCAGATGTACCGTCCCTGGTGCCGGTGGCCCGTTCCATCGTCCACTATCTGGCCGAGCCCAAGCCCGACTTCGTGGTCCTGGAAATGGGCGACGGGATCATCGGTGGTTACAATGTCGCATCGCTGTTTTCGGATGCCGAACTGTTCAGCCGGCAGGTCTGTATGATCGTCTGTGCGAATGATCTGATGGGTACCTGGGGGGCCCTCGAGTGGATGCGAATGGCGGGTTACCCGGCATCCGAGCACTCGGTGCTGATATCCGGCAAGGTGACAGACAGTTGCGAGGGCGTCAAGTTCATCGAGAATAGCTGGAATGTGGCTGCCGCCAATCCCTTCGACAGCGCCGGCAAGCTGGCATCTTTCGTTCTGAAGAGCCTGCGCCCATGCTGAAGGTAGCCATTGCCGGCGGCTCCGGGTATGGCGGGGTGGAGCTGATCGGGATCCTCCTGCGGCACCCGCAGGTCGAAATCGTAGCCCTGTCATCCGAGAAAAGCGCCGGTAAACCGGTCAGTGATCTCTATCCGCATCTGCGAGGGTTGGTGCCGCTGAGTTTCTCCTCACTGGAGGACACGCTGGGAGCGCCCGCGGACTTGCTGATCCTGGCGTTGCCTCACGGCGAAGCCCTTAGAATCGTGCCCGGTTTGCCACGGGACCTTCCCCTCATCGACTTGAGCGGCGATTTCCGCATCCGCGATCCCAAGGTTTTCGAGGACTATTACGGAATACCCATGTCGGCTCCCGAGTACCAGCGGGATTTCGTCTACGGCCTCCCGGAGATCAACCGTCGGTCCGTTCGCCGGGCCCGTCGCGTCGCCAATCCCGGCTGCTTCGCGACCGCAACGCTGGTTGCCCTCTATCCGCTCTATCGCGAGGGTTGGATCGATGGGCCCGTCTTCGTTGACTCGAAGACCGGTTCGTCGGGTTCGGGGCGCACTCCCAGCTCACGAACCCATCATCCCCGACGCAGCCACAGCCTGTTCCCCTACAAGGCATTCAGCCATCAGCACCTGCCCGAGATGCGCCAACTGCTGGATCGGCAGGACAATCCGCTGATTTTCCAGGCACACTCCACTCCGTTGGTGCGCGGGATTTTCGCTTCTCACTACATGAAGCTGACCGTTCGGCGCAGCCTCGACCAGGTGCGGGAGCTGTACAGGGACTACTACCAAAATGAATACTTCATCCGCTGGGTTCCGGACGCGCCCGACGTGGGTGCAGTCCAGCACTCCAACTTCGTGGATTTGGGTGCTGCCACCGACGGGGACCACCTGGTGGTATGGTCAGCTTTGGATAACCTGCAGAAAGGCGCCGCAGGCCAGGCCGTCCAGAATCTGAACCTGATGTTCGGTTTCGACGAACGGACAGCCTTGGATTACGCTCCCCAATTCCCCTAGACTCGGACACAACATGAACCCCATCGTTCTGACCGCCGAGGAGGCGAAGGCGCTCGAAGACCGTTACCAGCTTGCCACCTATGCCAAACTCCCCATCGTCGTCGACCGGGGCCGCGGTTGCTACGTCTGGGACGCCGAGGGTCGGCAGTACCTGGACATGTATGGCGGGCACTGCGTGACCTCCACCGGCCACTCCCATCCCAAGGTGGTGGAGGCGATCGCCCGTCAAGCGGCAAACCTGATTTTTTACTCCAATGCCACCTACAGTACGGTGCGGGCCAAGGCCGTGGAGCAGCTGCTGCAACTCTGCAGGCCTTTCGCCCAAGTCTTCCTGGTCAACTCCGGAGCCGAGGCCAACGAAAACGCCATCAAACTGGCCAGAGCCGTGACCGGCCGACGGGAAGTCCTCAGCGCTGCCGGCGCCTTCCATGGACGGACTTATGGGGCGCTGTCCGCCACGGGAATCGAGCAGTATCGCCGCTATCTCAACCCGGCGGTTCCGGACCATCGGATCGTGGAGGCAGACGCAATTCCGGAGGCCGTCAGTACCAAGACCGCGGCGGTGCTGATGGAGCCGATCCAGAGCATGGGCGGGGTGGTTGTACTGGATCCGGAACTCTTACGCCAGATTGAGTCGGCCTGCAG
This sequence comes from uncultured Acidobacteriota bacterium, assembly GCA_964524795.1. Taxonomy (GTDB): domain Bacteria; phylum Acidobacteriota; class UBA6911; order RPQK01; family JAPXNP01; genus CAZGEH01. Next base: position 183,468 of record CAZGEH010000002.1, on the reverse strand, counting down.
CCGCCACGGAGCGCTCCTGATCTTCGACGAGATCCAGACCGGAGTGGGCCGAACCGGCCGCTTCCTGTATTCCCAGAAGATCGGGGTGACTCCGTCCATGACCTCGCTGGCCAAGGGAATCGCGTCCGGTTTCCCCGTAGGTGCTTTGCTGGTGACGGAGGATGTGGCGAAGAAGGTGAAGAAGGGAGACCTCGGCAGCACCTTCGGGGGCAGCCCGCTGGCTTGCGCTGCCATGTCGGCAACGCTGGAAGTCTATGAAGCCGAGCGCCTCGGCGACAATGCGGCGAGAATGGGCGAACTGCTCCGCAGGCGCCTCGGCGACCGGACCGGCGTCCGGGAGGTACGCGGAGAGGGCCTGCTCTTGGGTCTGGCCTTTGAGAGCCGCACCGCCAAGGAGGTCCAGACCCATCTGTTCCAGCGCGGTGTGCTGGCTGGCACTTCCAACGACCCTGATATCCTGCGTTTGATGCCCGCCCTCACGATGGATGTACCCGAGGTGAATCGGTTCCTGGAAGCGCTGGAGGGACTGTGAAACTTGCACTGAAGCTGAGCGGTAAGGTGCTGGATGAACCGGCGCTCCGGAGGGCGCTCGGCCGCCAGGCAGCATCGTTGGCGAAGGCCGGCCATCAACTGGTGTTGATCCACGGTGCCGGCAAACAGCTCAGCGACTTCTGTCGCGAACACGGGATTCCGGTGCGGCAAATTCAGGGAAGACGCATCACCGGCGCCGACACCCTGCAGGCGGCCGTGCTGGTGTTCAGCGGTGTCAACGCCGACCTTACAGTGGCTCTGTTGGCGGCAGGGGTGCAGGCGGTGGGCGTGGCGGGTTTCGCCGGCGGGCTCACCATAGGGCGTCGCCGCCCGCCCCTCAAACTGGTGCTCCAGGGTCCAGAGGGGCCGCAGGAGCAGGTTGTGGATTTCGGATTGGTGGGGGAGATCTTGGAAACTCGTCCCCACTTGGTGGAGCTGCTCTGGAGTTCCGGTGTGGTTCCAGTCATCAGTTCCCTTTGTGCCGAGGGTGATCAGATCCTGAACATCAACGCTGATACGCTGGCCTCGGAGCTGGCGGTGGCGTTGCGGGCGGACCGACTTATCGCGGTCTCGGATGTTGAAGGCATCTATCGGGATCCCTCGGTATCAGCTTCCCGCATCCCGCGTATGACCGCCGCTGAAGCCCGCCGTCACCTGGCAGAGGGCATCTTCCAGGAGGGCATGGTCCCGAAGGTCGAGAACGCCCTGCGAATTCTGGACCGCGGAGTGCCGGAATTCCAGGTGATCAGTGGTATGGGCGAGGACTTGGCGCGCTGTCTGGAGGAGGGGACGGGTACGCTGTTGGTGGCCTGAGGGCCGTGACACTTGAACGACCGACTCCGCAGCCGGACTTGGGCGCTGGGGCTGGCCTTGGCCCTGACTGCCTTGGTGCATGCACCCGGGATCGTTCCGGCGCTTTCCGGAGATGACTTTGTTCATGTCTTCAGGAATCGACCTGCCGACGTCGGCTGGTCCGATCTGTTCTTGGAGCAGGATGGTCGGGAATACAGACCGCTGGTGCGCTCCAGCCTTCTTCTCGACAGCCGCCTGTGGAACGGCCGGTTCGAAGGCTTTCATCTGACAAACCTGTCCCTCCATCTGGCAAACACCGCGCTGCTGTTTTTCTGGGTCTTGTCCTGCAGGATCTCCACACCCGGAGCGTTCGCCGCCGCCGCCCTGTTCGGTCTCCACCCCATTCACTCCTATTCGGTACATGCCGTCATGGGGCGCACCGACCTCTTGTGCACCCTGTTCGCTCTGGCTGCCCTGCTGGCGGCGGTCCGCCGCAGCAGCCTGGGGACGGCCGCGTTTACCTTGGGAGCGGTACTCAGCAAGGAGAATGGGGTGGTCGTTCCTCTTCTGCTGGCAGCCCGGTATTGGCTGCTGCGTCGTGCCAGCCGTGAGGATTCCGATTCCCCCCTTTCTCTCCGGCCTGTGACAGCGTCCGCGGTGGTGGCTCTTGCGTACCTGCTTCTGCGATGGGCCCTTGCCCGCCCAAACCTGGCGGATCTTGCGCCCTATCTCCAGCTGAGCCCGCCAGAACTTGCGAAGAACTTGATCCTGTTCCTGGGCGCGCTGGCGGTCCCGGCAGGGCACCTGCGCCTCCGGAGCTGGCTGGAAGTAGCCCCGGTTCCGATTCTTGGGGCTACGGCTGGAGTCCTGGCGTTCGCCGGGGGGCTCCTGCTTTGGCGGTTCCGGTCACGGTTGCCGTTCTCGCAGTCCACTCGCTTCGGCCTGGCTTGGGCGGTCATCTCGTTGGTCCCTTACCTGTCCCTGTTCCAACGTCGCTTCTTGTACATGAGCAGTGCTGGCATGGCCCTGGCTGTCGGAGGAATGCTGGAGCGGGTACGGAGTCTCCAACTGTGTTTCGGTCTAACCGCGGCGTTGCTGGCGGTCCTGGCTGCCGCCAGCGTCCATGGCAGCCTCCAATGGCGCTCGACGGGGAAGGAGAGTGCGTCCCTCACACGTGAGATCGCAGGACAGGTGGCCCAGGCTCCGGCGGACGTCTGGTGGGTCCTGGACCCTCCCAACGGTCGCGGGGATGCCCACCTGTTCACCCACGATTCTCTCCGCTATGCGGTGGGACTCGAGCTGGGGAAGTTTCCGGAGGTGCACCCGGTGATCCGTTTGCAGCTAGCTGCCGGATCTGTCCCGCGAATCGACCGCCAATCAAGCCACCGGGTCAGTATCCGCCTTCGCCCAGAACTGGGTGAGTGGTTCGTCTTCGATGCTCCTGAACAGCTGGAACGGGGCGGCCGCTTTCTGCGGGTCGGCACCCGTATGGACCGGGGCCCTTTCCGGGTCGAGGTCACCGGGGCTGACGCATGGGGACGGGTTTCGGAAGTTACGGTCTCGTGGACGGATCTGCCGCCGAAACACCGGATCCTCTTTCTGAGCTGGGGGGACCCCGATGGGGATTGATGGCCCGGAAGCCCGGTCCGGTTCGCCCTGGACATGGGTTTGTGCTGTATTCGCCGTCGGGCTGGCCTTGCGCATCCTGCTCATCCTGGCACTGGGTCTCGACGATGAGCCCTACCGGGGAGAGGTCCAAAGGATGGCATGGACTCTGGCCAAGAAAGGCTACCTGGGAGACCCGTACCAGATTCCCACCGGCCCCTCGGCGCATTCTCCTCCGGTCTACCCTTTACTGGTGGCACCTGTGTACGCCGCGTTCGAGGAAGCAGACAGCGCCGACCGGCTCCTTCTCTTCTTAAATGCGGCTTTGGCTTCTCTGGGGTTCAGCTTGCTGCCGGTAATCGCGCCTTACTTTGGGATGTCCGCCGAGATAGGGCTGGTTGCTGGGCTGACCGGGGCCCTGCTGCCGTTCCACCTGTTGGCTGAAGTCAGGGGTGGCGAGGCGCCGCTGGGTGCGCTGGCCGTCATGGGGTTGTTCGTTCTGGGGACCACCCTGCGCAAAGCCCTGTGGAGTAACCTGGTCTATCTGGGGGTGGCCTGCGGCGTTGCAGTGCTCGTCAACCCTGCTTTCATGACTTCCGTCGTGTGTCTGGGCTGGCTGTGGACATCGGGAGACTCTGCCCGCACCCGGCTCCTGCGGTGGGCGGCCGTCGGGTTGGCGGCGGGACTGACTCTGTTGCCTTGGACGGTGCGGAACTATCGGGTCTTGGGCATCTTTGTTCCAGTCCGAAGCAACTTCGGGATCGAGTTTCGCATGTCAAACCACGATCTGGCTTGTGCCGATATGGTGGGCAACTTTGCGGTCCCGGAGTCGAGACGGTGCCACCCTTCAGTGGATCCCGGCGCGGCGGCAGCGGTGTGCGAACAGGGAGAAGCGGTTTACAACCGGCGACTGCTGAGGGAGGCCTTGGATTGGGCCCAATCCCGACCACTCCATTTCATTCGTCTGACAGTGCGGCGGATGCTGAACTTCTGGGTCCCCCCAACACCCGAGCCGCTGCGGGGGGTGGCACTCGGTTTTCTGGCGGTAGCGGGGTGGATCGGATTGCTTTGGGCCTGTCGCCACGGCCTGGCGGGAGCCGCGGCCCAAGTAACGGTTTGGCTCACCTTCCCGGGGGTGTATTACCTGGTACAGTCGGCGCCCCGATACCGCTATCCCCTCACTTGGGCGTTCTTGCTTTACGCAACCTGGGCTGTCGCCCAACTTGTCCAGATGCTGTCCGGACGGCCGGGTTCCTGGCGGACGGTTCCCGGGAGGTATCCACGCTGTTTTTGAAATGGGGCCAGGTTGCGCTTGGCGTCGATGTGGCGATTTCGGCGGACCTGTCCCCGTGCCGACGCAACCTGTCTCCGCCGTACAAACCGGGGCCGGGGAGACATGCTGTTTTTGGGTAAGGTTTTGGTCACTCCCGATCTGGTTCGTTGCGCCGCCAACGTGACCCGTCCCCGCGACCCCGGCAGAACCGGAGGACACGATCACAAGTCGGCGGAGAGCAGGCGGGACAGGTCCGGTTTGTCGCCGATGTGACGATACCGATACTGCCAGCAAACCTGTCCCCCCTCGACCAGGAACATGCCGGGCAGCAGCCAGGGGTTGCCGATGGGGAAGCGGCTGCGATGACCCCGCCGGCGGGCTTCGCGCAACCGCCCCCAAACGCCGGGACCAAACAGCTCGCGCAGACTGGCCCGGTCCACTCCAAAGGCCTCGTACAGCCTCCCTGCGGGGTCAGCGACCGCCCGGGCCGCCGGCCAGAGCCGGCTGAAGAACTCCTCACCCTCCCTCGACTCTGCCGGGTAGATCAGCAGCACCGGCGGGAAGGCCGGGGTACCGTGGACCAGTTCCCTGAGTTCCTCAACCGTCTCCTGGCAGAAGATTCAACCCAGGTGGCGCAGGAAGACCAGCAGGGTTCGGCCCGACTCCAGAAGATCGCCGAAGCGGTCGGCTTTCAGGTTCTGTCCGGTAACCGGAAAAGAGAGGGTTTGCTCCGGAATGCAAGTTGTGGCCATTTCCCTTTCATATCGGTTCCGGTGCTGATGATGCAAGCATGCTACTGTCAGTCCATGCTCCGCAATCCTGTCCCCGCTTTGATCCTGCTGGCGGCAACCGGACTCACCAAAGCTGATGCCGTTGTCCGGCTCGAACCGGTGGTATCCGGGCTTACCCAGCCGCTACTGGTGACCCATGCCGGCGACGGTTCGGGTCGGCTGTTTGTTGTCCAAAAGGATGGACTGATTCGGATAGTCCGGGACGGACAACTGCAGGCAACGCCGTTCTTGGACATCAGGGCCCGGGTCACAAACCGGTCCGAGATGGGATTGCTTGGGCTGGCATTCCATCCGCTGTTCGCGAGCAACGGCCGATTCTTTGTCAACTATGCCACTGAGGTCGGAGGTCCCGGCCGGACAGTGGTGGCAGAGTACCGGGTTTCCCGAGACGAGCAGGTGGCGGATCCTGGCAGTGAAAGAGTCATTCTGAGTTTCGGTCAACCGGCCGCCAATCATAACGGTGGCATGCTGGCCTTCGGGCCTGACGGCTACCTGTACATTTCCTCCGGGGACGGCGGAGGCGCAAACGATGTCTTCGGCAACGGGCAAAACCTGGCCACTCTCTTGGGCGGAATTCTTCGCATCGATGTGGACGGGGAACTCCCCTATGCGGTGCCGCCAGACAATCCGCTGGTTGGACGCCCCGCAGCCCGGCCGGAACTATGGGCTTGGGGTCTGCGCAACCCTTGGCGGATGTCTTTCGATCGACTGACCGGCCTGCTTTTTGCGGGCGATGTCGGCCAGGGTGCCTGGGAGGAAATCGACCTGATCCGGCGGGGAGGGAACTACGGCTGGAACCTGATGGAGGGTACCCACTGCTTCCCGCCCGGGACGCAGTGCGATCCGGAAGGGCTGATCCTGCCGATCGCCGAGTACGGGCGGAGGGAGGGGATTTCGGTAACCGGGGGTTATGTCTACCGGGGGTCGCGGCCGGGAGAACTTTGGGGCGCGTACCTGTTTGGTGACTTCGGATCGGGAAGGATCTGGACCCTGACTCCCGGTCCCGGTGGAGCCTGGAGTCGTCGGCTGCTGGTGGATACAGATTTGAACCTCTCCTCGTTCGGTGAAGACGAAGGGGGAGAACTTTACGTGGTCGGCTTCGGGGGCACCATCCACCGTATGGTCTTCGGCTGGCGGGAGTATTTTCCTCACTTCGCAGATGGGGTGTCATCCCAGGGTAACCTGCGCTGTCAGCTCGTCCTGGCTTCCGCTGAGGATCGTCAGGTGGCCGGGGTTGTCCGATTTCGGGATCGCCAAGGTCTCTCCCGTCCTTTGACCGTCAACGACCAAATGACCGCTGACCTGACCTTCGAGCTGGGTCCCGGGGACACGTTGTCGCTGACCACGGATGGGCGGTCCGATCCTCTTTACTCGGGTTGGGTCGAGATTGAGGCTGACGGTTTCTTCAGTGGAAGCCTGCTTTACCGTTTCGACAGCAAGAGCGGACTGCTGCTCAGCGAAGCCGGTGTCGGCCCCGGTGAACCGGTCTCAGTTTTCACGGCGGCTGGTTTCCGTGACCTCACACGTGGGCTGGAGACTGGAATCGCCTTGGCCAATCCGAACTCATCGGAGGTGACGATCCTATTGACCGTCAGGCAAGGGGGACAGGAGATGGCCACAACCCACATGGTGCTCGGACCAAACAGCCAAACAGCGCTCTTCCTTGGTGAGCTGGCTGCGTTACCCCACGTTTTCTCCGGCACGATTGGGGTGGAAGCCGACTCCCCCGTGGTTGCGACCCTGTTGCGGACATTGAATGGACTTCCGCTGTCCAGTCTCCCGGTCGGAGCAAGGTAGAACCTGTTGGCAAGTGCCAGAAGGGTGCGGGCCCTGGGGCGTCTGTCCGGAGAGAGACGGAAAGGACCGTGGTCGGGCCCGCACCGTGGGGGACGCACTGCTTAAGGCTGGTCTGCTGGTGTCTCGAGGGAGATGCCCGGTTCAGACTGGGCGACCATGCCAGCTTTCACGACCGGTCCATGACTGTGAGCAAGGCGATGTTGGACTCCATCGGCCGCGATTCCCAGGACCAGGATGAAGATCACGATGCCTGCCAGCATCACCAGTTTGGTCGTGCTGAACCAGGGCCTGCGAACCTGGTCCGGGAAGGGCAATGCTGGGACTGGTTCCTCCGCTTCCTGCTCCTCCTCGGGCGGAAACACGTTCAGGTAACGAGCAGCCAGCGCAAACATTAGAAACCCCGCCCCCACGATCGACATCGTGACCGCCACCTCCATCCAATGCGGCTGATACTGGGACGGGGCGGTTGCTTCCATGCCGGTCAGACTGACGTTCAGGCGGTTGAGCATGAAGCCGGCGATAACCATGACTGCGGAAATGAAGAGTCCGAGATCATCGCGGCGGACCGCCGGGATCAGAAGGAAGGCAATAGGGGCCAGCGTGCCGAGTAGCAGCTCTGCCAGAAACAGCCTGCCCTCGTAGGATGTTTGGAAGGCTAGGGCCAGGACATCGCGCGTCATCAGATCCTGGACCCTCAGCACCAGGTAGATAGCCAGCACCACGACCATGACCTTGCCCAGGTCCGAGAGCAGGTCCAGCTCGATCCGCCGCCGGAATGCGCGCCAACTCAGAAAAGACTCGAAAACGGTCATCGCACAGCCCAGCGCCACTGCCGAGACGAAGAAGAACACCGGCAACAGCGGCGAGTACCACAGGGGATGCAGCTTGCCGGGAACAATCAGGTACAGGGACCCGAGGGAAGACTGGTGGAGGGTCGACAGGATCACTCCCATAATGACCAGGGGCAGCATCAAACTCTTGACCAGTCTCAGGGGGCCCTGCCAGCCGAGCCTCTCCAGCAGCATGGGGCTGAACTCAAGCGCAAGGACCGTGCTGTATAGGGCCACACACCAGCCGATTTCGAACATGACGGAACGTGGGTTCCACATCACTAGCGGGTGCCAGATCCGATGTCCCTGACCGAGGTCGAACAGCAGGGCCACAATCACCAGACAGTAACCCAGGAATGCGGTCAGGATGGTCGGACGGACAACGGGCCGAAAACGTTCGATGTGGAAAATGTAAACGACCGAACTGATGGTGAAGCCGCCGGCTGCCAGTGCCACTCCGCACAGGACGTCAAAACCGATCCAGAGGCCCCAAGGAAAGTCATCGCTCAGGTTGGTGCTGGCACCCAACCCTTGGGTAAAGCGGACAAAAGTCGCGTACAGACCGAAGCTGAAAACGATCAGGAGCAGCACCCGCCAGAAGGTCGGGCGCGGAATCGTCAGGGTGGTCATGAATGCACCGCCTTTCCTTCCGCTCGTGCGACTTCCTCACGGCGTTTGGTGATCCACCAGATGCCGCCGAGCATCACTGTGGCCAGGACCGAGAAACGGGGGATTTTCTCCAGCACTGCCCACGTCAGTTCCGGTAACGGCTGGGTCCCCAGGTTGACCGGCAGCCCCAACGCCTCGAATGGGATGTCCGAGATTACGAGGACCGACGTTCCTCCGATCTCATCGAGCCCATAGATGTGGTCAATGTAGGTCTCAGGGTCCTCGGCAATCCGGCTCTTGGCCAGTGCGATCAGTTCTTCACGATCACCGAACACCGTTGCCTCGGCTGGGCACGCCTCGGCGCAGGCTGTCGGCAGTCCCTGAGCCAGCCTGTCTGCACACATCGTGCACTTGCGGACCAGAGGCCACAGCTCACTCCACTGATATTTCGGAATGTTGAAGGGACAGGCTTGCATGCAGTACCGGCACCCAATGCATCTGTCTCCGTGGTACACCACCGGACCCAAAGCGGTCTTCTCAAGCGCTCCCACGGGGCAGACCGAGGCGCAAGTCGGGCTTTGGCAGTGCATACACATGCGGCGTACGAATCGCTCGTCTCCCTTGGGCTGAACGATCGTGAAGGTGTCCGCCGACAACTTGTCTTCAAGGAAGTCCTCGGAGGTTTTGGGGAGGTGGTTGGCTTCCTTGCAGGCTTCATAGCAGGCCCCACAGCCGATGCAACGTGTAACATCGAAGAGCAGTGCTTTCGCGCCAGTGGTTTCTGTACTGTTCATGAGGTTACTCCAGACGAGGCAACTGAACTCGGGCTGTCGCAGGAGGAGTCAGACTTGGTGTCCGGTCTGCAGGAACTCGTGCTGGAATGCTTCCCAGGTCTCAGCATCGACGTCAGCCAACACTCCCACGCGAATGTCGCCCCCATCGGGAAGCGCCAGCGCGAACCGGCCGTTGGCGCGCCGGGTGAGGAACTCCCGGAGACGATCCATCTCCTGGGTGATCCATTCCTGTGCCGCCCGCCCGACTCTCAATAACGCCATGTCGGCACCCAGATCTCGGGGCTCTACCTCACAAATCCACCCCTCGTCGTAGGGCTCCTCGAAAAGCAACTGAGGATGAGCCTGAAGTTCATTGTTAACCCGCCGGACGACTCCATCTACCGGTGCTTGGACAACGGCGCGTTGGGAACCGATGTGCAGAACGAACAAGGTCTCTCCCCTCTTGACCGTCTGCCCTGGTCGGGGAAGTTCCACTCCTTCGATTCGACCCAGCAACTGGGTCAGGAAGGCGTCGCTGCCAACCCTGGCCCTCCCGTCGCGCACGATTTCCACCCAGGTATGACCGCCGCCAACGAAGATGCCACCAGGGAGTACTGGATGGGCAACCGGACGAACCGGCGTTGCCGACTGTGTGGCGGGCCTCTCCTTGCGGGCTTCCAGATACTGCACGATCCCGTCGGCGAGGATAAACCCGACGAAGGTTAAGATGACGAACATTGCTACCACGGTCTCTCTCCTTTCCTCTCTCTCGGCCTCTCTCTGAGACGCCTCTGTCTGTGGGCTGGGCCATGCTTTTCGGGACTCTCGCCACCGACCAGCACCCACCTTCTGCAAAATGCACTTTCCTTGCCAATGCACACCAAGCCATCGCTAAGAGTTTGATTCTTAATGACTTCTGGGCCAAGCGTGCTGAATAACTAAACAGCCGGAGTGTTGAATTCTTCCGCAGCGGCTGGGTCCGGTTCCGGGTAGCGGTTTGTAACCGCCTATCGCCGAGTAGCTTGGGAAGATCTGTTGAGGATTGCAGCAGCGGGTGTCTAAGACCTCATCATGGCAGGTTGGGGCCCGCCTCCAGGGCTGCTTCTTGCTGCTGGAGCCGGGCAAAGCCCTCTTCCTCCCGGGGGAGGAGGGTGGTAGAGTGCTGCCAAGAGCGGGGGCGCTTCGAGCTGTTGGGGCTACTCGTGGTGCGACAGGAGGGCAGTTGGTTTGCCCGAGATGAGCCGAGTCATTCGGGTGGTCCTGATTGTGCAGGCTGGCCTACAGGTCCTCGCGGCCGTCTACGTTGCTCGGTTCGAGACGGCTTCTGCTGGGAGGCCCTCAGTTTCGGCGACCTTCTTCCTCGCCTTACTGCTCGTGTTATCCTCTCTCCTCCTGTACGCCCGTTCGTTGCGGGGCACGCCGACGCCTGGAGAAATTCCCCAAGGCTGGCTGGTATTGCTGCTGACCGGGGCGGCAGTTCTCTGTCAGGTGATTCTCCTCGATGGGCCGCTGGACCTCCGCTCGTTGGCCCTCTTGAGCGGCTTTGCCCTGATGGCGGTTGTGGACGACACCTTGTCCTTGCATCGCCGTCCCGAGCGTTGGATGCGCCTGCGGTATGCCCCTTTTCTGGCAGTGGGGTGGATGACGGCAGCTAACTTGGCGCCTGTGTCATGGATGCTCCTGCTTTTGGCGACCGCCGTTCCGGTGATCCTCAGCGGAGACCGCGCAATATGGGTCCTCCTGGCCGTGGCGGCGTCAGGGGCGGTTGTGGTGTCCCCGAGTGATCCCGGTATTCGAGACTTGGCCTGGGCCGCGGCCGGTAGTGTGATGATATTTGCCTTGGCGATCATGGAGCTCTTCCAGCGGCTGGAACTGGGCCTCCGCTCGAAACCCAACATGGAACCTTCGGCGGCAGTTTACCGGGAGATCTGCGATGCTTTGGCCGAAGGGATAATTGTGGTTGACCGCGAGTCGCGCCGTATCCTGAAGATAAACCGGAAGGCAGCGGATTTTCTGGGACAGGCGGCTGTGGATCTGGTGGGTGCTCATCTGGATCATCTAGCAGGTCTTTCAAGCTGGATCGGACGTGTCCTGGCGCACCCCGGTGCTTTGGTTGAACTGGAGCCGGGCGCGGCTCCTGGATACTCAGGTTGGATCGAGGCCCAGTTCCTGATTTGCCAGATCGCCGGGGAATCCCGAGGCCTGTTGGTGATGAGGGATATCACCGAACGCGTTGCGGCGGAGCAGGAGCGGAAACGTCTGGAGGAGGAACTGCTCTACGCCCAGAAGATGGAAAGTATTGGGCGGTTGGCGGGAGGAATCGCTCACGACTTCAACAATCTCTTGACGGTCATCAATGGCAGGGCGGAGCTGGCGGCTTCACTGCTTGAAAAAGACCATCCCGCAATGCAGGAGGTGGCCAGGATTCGCCAAGCGGGGCTGCGGGCGGCGGAACTGACTGGACGATTGTTGGCTTTCAGCCGTAAGCAGGCCTTCGAGCTGACTCAGGTTTGCTTGAATCAGGTGATTGAGGAGATTGCCCACCCCTTACGTCAGATCATTGGCGAAGATGTAGAACTAATCATCCGCCTGGAGCCCCAGCTGCGTGCTGTAAGGGCTGACGCGGGACGCATCCAGCAGGTTGTGCTCAACCTTGTAGTCAACGCACGGGATGCCATGCCGGAGGGAGGACGCTTGCTGCTTGCGACCGAGAACCTGGTGATTGGCGGCAAGCCGGCGCCGGGTCAGCCGCCGGATCTTCCCCCTGGCCGGTTCGTCACCTTGACCGTTCAGGACACAGGCCACGGCATGGGACCTGAGGTGCTCAATCGAATCTTTGAACCCTTTTTCACGACCAAACAGGTGGGCCAGGGCAGCGGTCTTGGGCTGTCAGTGGTGCATGGCATCGTTCAGGAGCACGGAGGACGCATTGCGGTGAAGTCCGTTCCCGGCGCCGGCAGCACCTTCATCATCTACCTTCCAGCTGTCGACCCGCTACCCGAAGAGGTCGAAGACGTTGCCCGGCGGTTCGCCCAAGGCCGCTAGTCTGTTTGTCCGCTGGGAAACTGAACTTCCTGCCAAAGCCGCATCATGATCTCGATGTGCAGGTCCGAGTACATGGGCATCAAGCGTTCCAGGTCCCGCCAATCGCCACGTCGCGCCGCGTCATACAACTCTTGTTCACAGCGACTTTCGGCTTGGAACAGCTCGTGAAGTGACCGAGCTTCCGAAAAGATTGTGGGGGGGAACTCGGCCAGCTTCATCAGGTCGTTCATGCCCGTCGACTCCTTCGTCCTATCTTTTCGGCGAGACTCGGGGAACCGTTTAGTGGTTTAGAGCTTCGCAGGTCGTACGGCAAGGGGGACAGCTTCAGCGGCTGCGGCGGGCAAACGGGGACAGGTTCCGGGCAACGGGGACAGGTTCAGCGGGGCACGGAGACCCCTGGAACGGGCCGTTGGACCGGGGCGGGGTCCGGTTCCTGCGGGAGAGGCCGGACAGACCAGGGACCATCTCGCCTACCGGAGACCTGTCCCCGTTTCGGTGGGGACGGATCACGTCGCGGGCAGGCAGGAGTCGAGTTGCCTGACCGGAACCGTCCGCCTGGCGGCCGACGGGGACAGGTTCCGCCAGTCCAGGCAGATTCTCTCAGTGACTTGCATTGGCGGTGACTCCATGCCTGGGCTGACATTCGATCGCCGGGGACAGGTCTGCAAGAACTGGAGACAGGTCCGGTGACACGGACAGGCGGAGGGAAGGAAATGCCTCTGTTCGGCAGGGGGCGCGCCAAGCGGGGACAGGTCGCCACACGGGGAGCCGCAAGCGTGACGGACCCTGGATCGGACCCGCAGAGACCGCCCCCACCTCAGCCGTTCCGCCCCCAGACAGATTCAGACGATCACGGCCTGTCGGGTCTCGTCCCAGAGCGCTGGCCTGCTCGACCGGTACGAAAGGTTCACCATGTGGCCGACCGTCGCTGCCTTCGACCCGAACTCCACATCCTCGAAGGGCTGCTGGCGCGACCTGACTGCCTCGAAAAAGGCCCTCATATGGAGTTCGAGATGGTCTCCCGCAACATTGAAGGTCTCAGGTTTGCCGCCCTCAGCTCCACCCCGGGGCCGGTGAGTCTGCAGGTCGATATTGTTCGCCTCATAGAACGCCAAGCGGGTCTTCTCAGGCCAACCCAAGGTGGAATACCAGTAGCTGTCGCGAACGGGCTGCCGGTAATAAGTCAGAGCATTCCCCATATCGTTGAATTCCAGTGCGCCTTCGGTTCCCATCACCGTCAGGAACGGAACCCGATGCACCGAGTTGGCGCTTGAAGTTAGTTCCAGGATGAAGCCTTCGTACTCGGCCACTGCCGACAGGTGGTCAGGCACTTCACGATCCTGCCAGTTGAGGATGCCTCCCGCGGCACACACTCGACGCGGCATACGGGAACCCATGAGAGAGTGGGTCAAGGTGATAAGATGCACGAACAGGTCTGTCGGCAGCCCGCCCGAGTACTCCCAATAGAGGCGCCAACGGAAGAAGCGGCTCGGGTCGAAGTCGTGCCACTTGCCGTCTCCGATGAAGCGCTTCCAGTCAATGGTCTCTTCTGAGGCATCCAATGGGATGGGGTAGTACCAAGCGCCGGTAGGAGTATTGCGCAGGATCGCTCCACGGATGTAGGTAACCCGGCCCAAGGCTCCGGACCTCATGAGTTCAGTCGCCTTGGCATTGACAGGATTGCTGGCCTGTTGGCTTCCCACTTGCAGAATCCGCCCCGAACGGCGGACTGCCTCTCCCAATATCGATCCGTCTTCCCACCGGTACGTGAGCGGCTTTTCGACATAAAGATCCTTGCCCGCATCCATGCTGTCGAGGGCGATGCGTTTGTGCCAGTGGTCCGGAGTAGCCACGATGACCACGTCCACGTCTTTGTTGGCCAAGACTTCTTCGTAGGCACGCGTCAGCTGGATCGACGGGTACCCCCTCTCGCGCATCCCCTGGAGCCGGCCGTCGTACAGATCACAGCAGGCGCGAACTTCAGTCCCTGGCACCTTCTCCACGGCCTGCAACAGAAACGGACCTCGAATCCCGAAACCAATGAAACCGACCCCGATACGATCGTTGGCCCCCTGAACCCGCGCCCCCAGAAGGGGGCTCGAGGCGGCAACACTGGCCGCAGCGCCGGCTTGCTGGATAAACTGTCGTCTGGTCAAAGGTTCCATAGCTGTCGTACCTCCGTCCGATCTTGCGCTAAGCGGCCAAAATGCCAGCCGCCATCATAGAGAAACGCCCGGAGGTTTGCCAGAGCGGTGAATCTCCTGATAATCTCTACTGTCTACTTGGGTCACGAATCGGCTGCGTCGGGGAGCGACGGCGCGACCGGAGCCGAAATCCGAGTGCAGGTCACAATACTTGGGGAGCGGTGAAGAAAGGCGCCGTCGCGTTGGGGGAGCGAACCCATGAAGATCCTGAGCATTGGTTATGCCCTTCCAAGCAGGAAGGTAACGAACGATGAGATGATCGCGGAGATCATCGAGAAGAATCGTGACCACCTGTCACCGAAGGAAATCTCGGTGTTCGAAGAGAAAATCCGCCGTTTCTTCAAAATGTCCGGCACGGTTACGCGGTTCCACCGCGGCCAGGGGGAAAAGGCGCTGGATTTTGCGGTGCGGGCCGGACGTGAAGCCTTGCGGAAGGCCGGAGTCAGTCCCGAGGACATCGACCTGCTCATTTACGCCGGCGTGGGTCGCGGATGGGTGGAACCTGCTACCGCCAACCTCTTCCAGAGCGAGCTTGGCCTGAGCTCGGCCACCTGCTTTGACGTGTTGGATGCCTGCGCCAGCTGGATCCGGAGTCTTTCCATCGCCCGCAGCTTCCTGGCCCAGAAGATCTATCGGCTGGTCATGATCCTGAACTGCGAGTTCAATTTTCGGGAGTACGCCAATTTCGAGATCCGCAACGACCAGGAGTTGGAGAACTCTTTCTCTGCCTTCACGATCGGTGAAGCGGCTACCGCCACAATTGTCGGGCCCAGCGAACGCGATGATTCTTTCTTCTCCTTCAAGACCTGGGGTGAAAAGCATGGCCTCTGCAAGATCACGTTGCCGAATGCAGCGGATTTCTCCCGCAATGGCGAACACTTGAAGCCGATGTCCTTTTTCACCGCTCCCGGTGAGCTGCTGTCGTTCACCGTGCGTAAACTGGTAGCCCATTTTCGGGAGACCCAGGCGATGATCCACCGGGTGCCCGATATCATCGTGGGCCATGCAGTCAGCGTTGCTTCAACGATCAAAGCCGCCCAATTGATGGGGCTGGACCCAGAACGGGTATTTGAAACCCATAACCGGTTCGGCAACACCGTGTCAGCGACCCTGCCCTTGGGTCTCGCGGTTGCGGAGGACGAGGACCGCCTGCACCGGGGTGACCAAGTGCTCCTGGTGATGGGAAGCGCGGGCGTAACCACAGCACTGGCGGCTTTCGAGTACTGAGTGGCGGAGGTACTCCGTTGCCTTCTGACCTCTCGGCACGTCCTCTCCCGGGGTTTTCCGACCGCTTGCCCTCCCGGTTTGAATCGATTCAAGGGTTACGTATGCATGCCTGGGACGTCGGCGAAGGCGAGCCCGTGGTCCTGCTGCACGGGAATCCGACCTGGTGCTTCATCTACTGGAGACTCGCTACCGCCTTGGCAGGGAAGTTTCGCGTCCTGGTTCCCGACCACATCGGGTGCGGTCTCTCAGATCGACCTGGCTTCGATCAGTACTCATTCACCCTGAGCCGTAGAATCTCCGATCTCGAAGCCTTCCTGGGCTTGGCCGGCGTGGCCGCACCATTCCATCTTGTCGTCCACGACTGGGGTGGGCTGATTGGCCTTGGGCTGGCGGTTCGTGAACCACAGCGGATTCGATCGCTGGTTGTGTTCAACACGGCCGCATTCCGCGTTCCTCCGGGAGCAACGCTCCACTGGGCTCTGCGGTGGTGTCGGTGCTCCCGGCTCGCTGCGTGGGCGATCCTCCGCGGCGGGGCCTTCAATCAGCTGGCGGTCCGTCTTGGCAGCAGCCGGGGTCTATCGGCCGACATCCGTCGCGGTCTGCTTGCGCCCTACCGTACTGGTCGAGACCGGCTCGCGATTCTCCGCTTTGTCCAGGACATACCCTTGGAGGCTGACCATCCCAGCTACGCCACACTCGTCCAGATCGAGCAAGGGTTAGCTTATCTTGCCGACAAGCCTGTCCTGATCTGTTGGGGCGAGCAGGATTTCATCTTCAACACCTCTTTCCTGCTGCGCTGGCTGCATTTCTTTCCCCATGCCCAAGTTCACCGCATCGCCCAGGCAGGGCACTACGTAATGGAAGATGCCGCTGGCACTGTAAGATTGCTCGTGGAAGACTTTCTCAAGGAGCACTAGTCGTGGCGCCGGGGAGCATCGCGGCCAGCCTGACCCGAACCGCGGAGGAACGCCCTGGGGTACCCGCCCTGATCACTCCTGGCGGAGGCCTTACCTATCGGGAGCTGGATGATCTCAGTTCCCGCTGTGCTGCCGCACTGTTGTCCAGTGGGCTGAAGCCGGGCGACCGGGTGGCGCTGATGGTTCGTCCAGGAGTTGCGATGGTCGTGTTGGCCTTCGGACTGGTGAAGTCCGGTGCGATCCCGGTTCTGATAGACCCGGGAATCGGATGGCAGCAGCTGGGCAAGTGTCTGAAGGAGGCTTCCCCGTCCGGATTTGTAGGGATTGCGGCAGCGGACTGGGCCCGCCTGGTGCTGGGGTGGGCGCGGAGGAGCCTTCGTTGGAGGGTGGTTGTCGGCCGGCCGGGAGTGCCGGGCAGTTTGCCGTACCGGACGCTGCTGCGACGTCGAACGACTGGCTCCCACTTTCCTGAACCAGCCTACTCGGAGCTGGCGGCGATCGTCTTCACCTCGGGCAGCACGGGCCCACCCAAGGGCGTGGTTTACACCCACAGGATGTTCCACGCTCAGGCGACTCTGCTGCGGGAAGCGTTCGGCATCGAGCCGGGTGAAGTGGACCTGGCAACGTTCCCACTGTTCGCACTGTACGATCCTGCTTGGGGCGCAACCACCGTGTTTCCGAAAATGGATTTTACGCGGCCCGGGCGGGTTGACCCTCAATCGATTCTGAACCCGATCCAGCAGTATGCTGTGACCCACATGTTTGGTTCCCCTGCCCTGTTGGACCGGGTGGGGAGCTATGCCGCGTCGAGAGGGATTCGGCTGCCAACGTTGCGGCGCGTTCTGTCAGCGGGTGCCCCTGTTGGAGACGCGGTCCTCCAACGATTCTCGACCCTGCTTCCGCCCGGAGCATTCGTCCACACACCCTACGGTGCAACCGAAGCGTTACCCGTAACCTCGATCGATCACAAGGAACGCATACAGCTGGGTGGACCCGCCGAAGGGCGAGGAACCTGTATTGGTCGGGCACTGCCCGGAGTCAGGATCGAGCTCATGCCGATCGACGACGGACCCCGACCGGAATGGTCTCCAGCCTTGGCGCTTCCGACCGGCGTGGTCGGGGAGCTCGTCGTGTGGGGAGACAACGTCTCGACAGAGTACTGGGCGCGTCCCGAGGCGGATCGGCTGGCCAAAATCCGGGACAAGGACGGGCGGATCGGCCATCGCATGGGTGATCTGGCGTATCGAGACGGCGAAGGCCGCTTCTGGTTCTGCGGAAGGAAATCGCACCGGGTTGAGGCCAACGGCGGGACGTTGTTCACAGATTGCTGCGAGGGGATTTTTAACGCTCATCCGGAGGTTTGCAGGACCGCGCTCGTTGGCGTGGGAACACGGCCCCATCAGCAGCCAGTGCTGTGTGTTGAGCTGTTCAGCTGGGTCGAAGACCGGTCACGTGTCCGTCGTGAGCTCCTTGCGATGGCCGCGCGGCACCCGGAAGCAGCCGTTATCCGCACGGTGCTGTTCCATCCCGGTTTCCCCGTGGACATCAGGCACAATGCCAAGATTTTCAGAGAGAAGCTGGCTGCTTGGGCGGCCGCGCGTTTGGCATGAAGACAGTCGTGGTGACAGGAGGTGGTGGGTTCTTGGGCAGTGCCCTTGCTCGCCGCCTCCGAACGGAGGGATATGAGGTTAGAAGCTTGGCCCGCGGCCACTACCCGTTGCTTGACGGCTGGGGCGTACAGCAAGTCAGAGGTGACTTGGCGGATCCCAAAGTCGTGCGCCAGGCATGTCGGGGAGTCGACCTGGTTTTCCACGTGGCTGCCAAGGCCGGCATCTGGGGTCCGCGGGAACACTACTACGCGTCCAACGTTCTGGGTACTTGGAATGTGATCCAAGCCTGTCGCGAGGAGGGCGTTCCGCGACTTGTTTTCACAAGTTCCCCGAGCGTCGTGTTCGACGGGAGCGATCTCCAGGGGGCAGATGAGTCTGTCCCCTATGCCTCCAGGTACAAGGCACCGTATCCGGAGACTAAAGCCGCCGCAGAGCGGATGGTGCTGGCCGCGAACGACGAGTCACTGGCCACTGTGGCCCTGCGCCCGCATCTGATCTGGGGTCCGGGAGACACACACTTGATTCCTGGAATCCTGGCTCGGGCCGGGCGACTCCGGCGAATCGGCCGGCGCAACCCGCTCGTCGATTTCACCTATATCGACAATGCGGTGGAGGCGCATCTCTGCGCAGCGCGCCGGCTGGGGACAGGTTCGAAATGTGCGGGACGCGCCTATTTCATCTCTCAGGGCGAGCCAATCCCCTTGTGGGACTTCGTGGATCGGGTTTTGGCATGCGCGGGCCTTCCACCTGTGCGCGGCACCGTGCCCGAGTCCTTCGCCTATTTGGCCGCGACTGTGCTGGAGTATGCTTATCGCTGGTTACGGGTTCCCGGTGAGCCAAGGCTGACCCGGTTTCTGGTGGAGGAACTCGCTACCGCCCACTGGTTTGATATTGGTGCGGCGGTCAGGGACCTGGGATACCAACCGCCCGTATCCATGGAAGAGGGATTTCGGCGTCTGGATCGCTCGTTCGGCGAGACTGGACAAGTCCAGTCGGGTTGTTCCTTGACAGCAGGAAAGGGGTCCGAATGCAGGTGACAGTGATCGCGTCCTTCAAGGCCAAAAACGGGTTTGCACAGTTGTTGAAGACGGAACTATTGAAGCTGATCGCGCCCGGCATTCAGGAGGAGGGTTGCATCAGTTACGATCTTCACCAGTCGCTGGACGACCCCGGGCTGTTCCTATTCCACGAGAATTGGCGGAGCCGTGATGACCTCGACCGACACCTAGAGATGCCCTACATCCGGGAGCTGCTCAGGCGGACCGAAAACATGCTGGCTCAGCCGATCAGCGTCCAGTTGTTCGAGCGAATCGGTTAGCTTACTCAGGGATCTCGTCCACCATGTCGTCGGGCAAGGTGTCTTCAGGCGTGATCGGGATAGCCGCCCGACCGCACCCCTCCTCTCCGTTGCCAAAGTTGAGGCAGCATTTCAGGCGTCCGCACATCCCAGACAGCCGGTTCAGGTTCATTCCGAGCCCCTGCTGTTTGACCTTCTTGACGCTTACGGACGGCAGCTCCCGGAGGAAGAGTTTGGAACAGTTCTCTCCACGCCCACAACATCCGATGCCGCCAATCAACTTCGCTTCGTCGCGGGCGCCTATCTGCCGCATTTCAATGCGGGTTCGTAACTCCCGGGCAAGATCTTTGACCAGGTCGCGGAAGTCGACCCGATGGTCAGCAGTGAAATAGAAGATTACCCGGCTGCCGTCAAAGAGGTATTCGACTCTCGACAGCTTCATGGGCAGATCGCGTAGCTTGATCCTCCTCCGGCAGAGCCGGAAAGCGAAGTCCTCGCGCTCGTGCTTCTTCTCATTCAGGTAGAGATCTCGCTCTGTGGCCCGGCGGAGCGCCTTGGGCAAGGTCTGCTCTCCCAAGCTTTCGAGCCGCCTGCCGCGAACGACTTGGCCCAACTCGACACCGCGTTCAGTTGCCACCACACACCGGTCCCCCACCCTCAACGCCAGATCATGGGCCATGAAGTCCGCGGTCCGGCGGTCTTCTGAAAAGCGGACTGTGACGATCTCCAACATGACTTCAACCAGTATAGAACGCTCTTCAGGGCGTCCGCGCTCCGGATCCAGTCCCCTACTTCTGGATCTGGACCGTCCGGAAACACCGGAGTTAAGTCCATTCTTCCGCCATTCGTTGGAGCCGTCGCAGATCCCGACTGGGGAGACCTCGAGGAAATGGGGCGGGGAACGAATCGGCAACCGCGTACAGCAGCTTAGCCTGGTGTTCCACGGTCCACTGGAGGACGCATGGCGAGATCACCTGTAAGGATTCTTCTCGGCTGTGGTGATAATGCCGGGCAGCGACATAAGTCGTCCGGTGGTACCAAACGGCAGGAATTCCCTTAAGGTTGAAAGGGAAGTGATCGCTAAAGGGTGAGATCTCTCGAAACAGGTGAACAGGCTTGTTTGTGATACGGGTAATCTTCTCCAGCAGGCGCCGCAACCCGGGAGGGCCACACCAGTAGACCCCCGTCCGGCCCATTACCGCCCCCACTGCGTCCACGTTGAGAACAAATTGAATTCGTTCCACATCCTGGCAACCCTCCAGGTACTGGCGGGCTCCTTCGGACAGCTGCTCCTCCGCTCCAAACGAGATGAAACGGACGGTCCGGCCGAGAGGTTGCCGGGCCAGAATCCGCGCCAACTCCAGGACACAGGCGACGCCAGATCCATTGTCGTCGACCCCGGAGCTGTTGATTACCGTGTCATGGTGAGCAGAGACGACAATGATCTCGTCCGGTTGACGGGTGCCTGGGACCTCCCCCGCGACATTCTGGGACCGGGCCACGGGACTCTCGGCTTCGACGATCACTCGGATTTCCCGGGCACCGTCACGGACCAACCTCCAGGCATCTGCATAGGAAATGTTCACAAACGGGCATCCCAGCAGATCGATCCAAGCAGCTGGAAAGCCGACGGCGACCGTCTGGTCGTGAGTGAAACGGTCGTCCACAACCAGTACTGCGGCCGGTTTGGCCGAGACCAGGCGTTGAAGCCGAGATCGGCGGAAGAATTCGGAGGTATAGATCAGGACAACCTTCCCCCCAATTCGGCGGGACCGCGCCGCCCCTGGTCCGTCCAGTTTCTCGATCACCATCAAGGGGCCGGTCACACCTTGAGCGCCGGTCGCGGGGCTATGCGCCGCTGCCTCTGATCGGATCTTCAGACCACCTCCCCCACCGAGAACTCTCACCTCACATCGGCGTGGACGGAATGAACGGCAGGTAAAACTGTCGGCTGTGACCTTACGCAGACCGAGTCCGCGCATCTGGCCACTGACCCAATCGGCTGCCGCCTTTTCTCCCTCGGATCCTGCAAACCGGACACCGATCCTGTCCAGCTCGACCAGAGTCTTCAGCATGCGTTCGCAAATGCTCGAGTCGGTCATCAGGCGGTCAGTATTCCCCAGCGTTCTTGTTCGTACAAGGGAAGATTCTGAGAATGCCGTTCCTGTCCCCGCCGTATGGGCTGTCAATACGTGGTCGACGGAGATACACTCCCTGGAATTCCCTCTGGAAAGGAGCAACATGCAGGATCGCAACATTTTCCAGGTTGACCTCAGGGACTTCAGGCCGCCTCGGCCGCCTAGGAGGGCTGTGCTGTTGATCCTGGGCGGATTGGCCGGCCTGATCATCCTTTGGTCGAGCTTTTACCAACTGCAGCCGGAGGAGGTCGGAGTGGTACTCCGGTTTGGCAGGTACGTGCGAACCACCGAGCCTGGGTTGCACGCGAAGATCCCCTTTGTGGAATCCGTCGTCCGGGTACCCGTACAGCGTCAGCTCAAGCAGGAATTCGGCTTTCGAACGGTTGGGTCCGGCGTCCGCAGCCAGTTTGAGACCAGCGGGTTCCAGCAAGAATCGCTGATGCTCACCGGGGATTTGAATGTCGCGATCGTGGAGTGGATCGTCCAGTACAGGGTGGCGGACCCCTACAACTACTTGTTCAAGGTTCGAAACGTCGAAGATACGTTTCGGGACATGAACGAAGCGGTAGTGAGGGAGGTTGTGGGCGATCGCACCGTGACAGAAGTCTTGACGGTCGGTCGGCAGGAAATCGAAATCCGTACCCAGGAACTCTTGCAAGAGCTTTGTACTCAGTACGAGACAGGCATCACGATCGATCAGGTGGTGTTGCAGGATGTAAACCCGCCCGATCCCGTCAAGCCATCCTGGGACGAGGTCAATCAGGCCCAGCAACAGAGAGACCGGCTGATCAACGAAGCGCGGGCCGAGTACAACGAAGTCATCCCGAGGGCCCGTGGCGAGGCGGAGCAGGTAGTACTGCAGGCCGAGGGATACGCTACCGACAGGGTGAATCGTGCCGAAGGCGAAGCGGCCAGGTTCAAGAGTCTCCACGAATCGTATCGGCGTGCACCGGAAGTAACTCGAAGGCGGCTCTACCTGGAAGCCATGCAGAGAGTGCTGCCTCGCGTGGGTACCAAGCTTTTCTTGGACGATAAAGCTGACAGTGTGCTGCCCCTGCTGCAGCTCGATGCTATGCGCTCCCGATCTGGTCGCACGGAGGGAGGTAACCCATGAACCAGCGGAATCTCGTTTCGATTCTAGCGGCGTTTGTACTCCTGGTCCTCGCCGCGGACGCTACCTATATCGTGAGCGAGACCGATCAGGTGGTGATCACCCAGTTCGGTGAGCCACTTGATGAGCCGGTTACCGAACCTGGTTTGCACTTCAAACTCCCTTTCATTCAGAAGGCACATCACTTCGACAAACGATTCTTGGCTTGGGATGGTGATCCGAACCAGGTCCCGACCCGGGACAAGAGATTCATCTGGGTTAATACCTATGCCCGGTGGCGGATCATTGATCCTTTGAAGTTCTTCCAGCGATTGCGCGACGAGCGGGGTGCCCAGTCCAGGCTGGACGACATCCTCGATGGAGAGACACGCACTGCGGTGGCGAAGCAGGATCTGGTAGAAGTGGTCCGGAGCAGCAACCGGACCCCCGAGGAGAACCTGGCGGAATCTGATGAGGAGACCGCAGTGTTGGAACCGATCCAGGTGGGGCGAAGTGGCATCACACGCGAGATCCTGGCGAACGCGAAACTGAGGGCGGCAGACCTGGGAATTGAGTTGCTGGATTTGCGATTCAAGCGGATCAACTATGTGGATGAGGTCCAGAAGGATGTGTTTGAACGGATGATCGCGGAACGGAAACGGGTAGCTCAGCGGTTCCGGTCTGAAGGGCAGGGCGAGGCGGCGCGAATCCGGGGAGAGAAGGAACGGGATCTTGCCCGCATCCAGTCTGAAGCGTATCGCAAGGCGGAAGAGATCCGTGGCAAGGCCGATGGCCGGGCGACCGAAATCTATGCTGAGGCTTATAACCGCGATCAGGGCTTCTATGCCTTCCTCAAGAGCCTCGAAACCTATGAAGCGACAGCTGACCCGAACAGCTCATTGATCCTGACAACCGACAGCGAGCTGTTGCGGTATCTCAAGCGGACCCAGTAAGCCGTCGGCTTGGAGGCGGGGGGATCGGTCCGGCCTTCCCGCCGTGCGACCTGTCCCCGTTGTTTGCGGCGTGACCTGTCCCCCGAGGGACTTGTCTGGCCGGCCCCGAACAGCCTCATCCGTGAACGGCGAGACTGAACACCTGATCCGCCCCTGCGTCTCGCTGCCACCGCGGGTAGCGCATCTGTGTCCGGGCTTCCTTCTCCACGGTCGTCGACGAGAAGAATGTGCCGAGGTGACTAGAACCGGGTGCCGTCCTCGAGCCGCATACGGGCGGTCCGATGTACTACTGTCGGAGACCTCCTGGCATGGTCTTAACTGAGGAGCTGGGAGCTCCTGGCTAGGGACAGGGGATTAACGAATCCACCGGAGGACAGGGCTCATGATTACGGCTCCGACGCAGATCTGGGGACAGTTCAATTCGGAAGGTCCCAAAACCGGAGCCATTCCTTCCCCCGAACCTGGCATCCCGAAAGATCACAGTTGGTCCCTCAACACCCGGCTCTACCTGGAAGAACGTAAACCTGCCGAAGTGAGCAAGAACCTGACCGGGACAGGTAAGCAGGGACGCCTCCACCTCCGGCCGCTCCAAGTTCCGGGGTATCCGCTGGATGTCCGCCAGCCCGTCGTCCCACGCTGAAGCCGTCGCCGTCAGCAGCTCTTTGGAATCTTGGCAGAATATCTGCCACCGCCACGGATCAACGGGTCGCGGCAGTACGGCCATGGAGGAAAGAAGAGCCGGGTGGTCCAATGCAAATGCGCTGGCTGCGTTGGTGCGTGCCATCTCCCGAGACCCCGCGAGTACAGCCCAGTAGAGAGCCAGGAGTACTAACGACGCCAAAGCGGAACGCCTCCCTAGGATTCCCACTCGACGCCGGATCCAAAAGGCCGCGCAAACCGCCGCCAAGAACGCTCCGAGGTACCACCGTAGGGAGGGGACCATAGGTTGAAAAGCAACGGTAACTAGCAGAACCGCTGAAAGGACCATACCCCAAAGGATCCTCGACGGTCGGCTCCATCGTGCGGCGAGAAAGGTCCCAGTACCGAGGATGAGCCATAGCGTAGGATCGACAATGAAAACAAGGTCTCCGAATGAGCGGCAATCCGAAAAGGGTTGAAACAGTCGGATTCCATAGGAGTTTGTCCAGTCCAGCAGGGGATGGCTCAACGCCCCGATCAAAGCGATAGAGAGGCAGTCTCTGAGTCGAGCGCCAGGAACTCGACTATAGCCACGCACGAACCACACCGCCAAACCAAGGAACAAGCCGATCAGAATCGTGCCCACCAGGGCATGAGTGATTCCCCGGTGGTAGTGGAGGTAATAGAGGGTACCGGCGGGGCTCACGACTACGTCCAAGTCTGGCGCGTTCGCCGCCAGGATCAAGATTGTCGCGCCGAAAGGGATCCGCTGCTCAAGGCCAGTCTTGGCGAGGGCCAGCCCAGTGAGACTGTGCGCGAGGTTCTCCATGCCACGGGTGGGGTTGGAAGCCTACCTGTCGAAGTCCTGGGTGAGAAATGAGGCGATCTCTCCGAGGTGCTGTACTACCAGTTGCCAGCCATGAGGACCGTTTTCGTATCGCTCCAGCTTTAGCTCGACTCCTCGCCGCTGAAGAGAATCACCGACCGACCGGAGATTGTTTTCCAGCGGAAAGTAGTCATTGTAACGATCTGCGGTTCCGTAACCAATGAAGACTTTGAGAGAACCGGATGACGCGGATGCTGCGAGCTGTTCAACGCTGTTGTTACGCCAATGGACGGGATCAAACGGGATCCCGAAAACTGGCTCCAGCACTGTTACCAAATACTGTGCCAGTCGGTTGCTGGCGTCCCTCAGATAGGTCGAGGGGTCATCACCGGTTAGAATGATGGGGGAAACACCCGCGACTGCGCCGTAACGGTCCGGGTGTTTCAGGCCAATCTTGAGTGCACCGTAGCCCCCCATCGAGACGCCACCGATCGAACGTGAGCCCGGCTCTGGCAGCGCGCGATACTTCTCCTCGAGATGCGTCGGGAGCTCAAACACGATCAGCTCCTCGTACCGCTTCGAGCCGTCGAGATAATCGGTATAAAAGCTGTTGCCTCCATCCGGGAAGACCACAAGGCATTGGGGAATCGTCCCATTTACCATCAACCCTTCGAGTTGGGCCGGAATGCCGCCGTAACGCTCAACCACCCAACTTGTGTGGTCATTCCACAGCCCGTGCAGGAAATAGATCGCCGGGAACCGCCGGGAGGGTTCGCGCTCGTAAGCCGGGGGGAGAAAAATGCTGAAGCGAGCCTCCTCACCGATGGTTCGTGAGAGAAAGGAGTGGAATTCGACCCGAGAGCCGCCAGGGAGAGTGATGGTCTGAGGATTTTCCAGCCGGCGTGGACCGTTCTCTTGTGCCCACACAACAACAGCCAACAGGTAGCTCGATATGGCAATAAGGGCGCCTCTATTCATCGCGGGCCTCATTATATGCTGTCGTCTACCCTAGCAAGGCCCCTTTCCTGGTGAGTCTTTAGGCCAAGACGTGTTTCCAAACAGAGAGACTAGTACTTAAGTCCATAAATAGTCATACCATTCCGGTATCCTTGTCTCCAGATCAGATTCCGTCGAGACTGGAGACCATCGATCTCGAAACCACCCCCCATCGAGTTGCAGCCCGAACAGCGGGAGATCCTGGAAAGCTGGGTCCGTTGCGGCAAGACCGAACGCCGGAGGGCGGATCGTGCCCGCATGATCCTGATGAGCGCCGAAGGCCTGAGCGTGCGCGTCATTGCCCAACGGCTGGGCACGTTCGCCCCCCCAGGTCAGCAAGTGGCGGCAGCGGTTTCGCCTGGGCGGCGTCGACAACCTGCAGGACCGCCCGCGTCCGGGCCGCCCGGTGCGCTACTCGGCGCAGGTCCGGCTGCGGATTCTGGCTGCTTTGGATGGCCCTCCGCCAGCCGGCCACAGCCGCTGGAACGGACGGTTGCTGGCCGAGCGACTGGGCGACATCAGTTGTGCCCAGGTATGGCGGGTCCTGCGCGCCGAGCGCATTCATCTCGAGCGGCGACGTCAGTGGTGCGTCAGCACCGACCCGGAGTTTGCCCCCAAAGCCGCTGGCATCATCGGCCTGTACCTGGCGCCCCCGGAAAATGCCGTGCTCCTGTGTGTGGACGAGAAGCCCCACATCCAGGCCCTGGAGCGAGCCCAGGGTTGGCTGCGACTGCCCGACGGCACCTCGATGATGGGGATCCATGATCGCGATCGCCGCCATGGTCCCCCCACCCTGTTTGCGGCCCTGGAGGTCGCCACCGGCCAGGTCAAGGTGGGACAGTTCCGCCGGCGTCGTCGCCGGGAGTTGCTGGATTTCATGAACGAGGTGGTCCGAGACTTCCCCGACCGGGATCTGCATGTCATCGTCGACAACCGGAATACCCACAAACCCAAACACGATCGCTGGCTGGCCCGCCATCCCCGGGTCCGGTTCCATTTCACTGCGACCAACCCCTGCTGGCTGAACCAGATTGAGGTCTGGTTCAGCATCCTGACCCGGGCGACCCTGGCCGGAGGAAGCTTCACCCCGCCGCGTCGGCTCCGCCAGGCCATCGATGAGTTCCTGACGGTCTACAACGCCGGCGCCGCCCCCTTTGAATGGCGCAAACAGGTGGTGCATCCGAAACCTTTGGAAGACAAGTACTCGAACTTACGCAACTAAGTACTAGGTACCACCAGATCGGCACCAGCCTCGCGGAGCTGGTTCTCGTCATAGATTTAGGTTGCGACCCCAACGGCCAGCACTCCGGCTGCTTTTGCGGCGGCAATACCGACCGGGGTGTCACCAACCATTGCTACTCCAGCCACCCCCAGCTTCAGGGTGGAGAGTGCTGCCAGGACCGTTTTTGGGTGCGGCTTTGAACGCTCCACATCGTCAACGGCGACCACCACCACGCAATCTGCCAGGTCGAAGTGGTCGAGCAGATCCGATATGCCCCGCCGTGACCGCGAGCTGACTATCCCCACGGGGACATGTCTGGCGAGGTGGCGAAGGAGAGGCGCGGCTCCTGGCAACAGACGCGTGCCGTTCCTCGAGCGGTCCCAGAAATTGCGCCGGTACACCTCGACTAAAGCGGAGACCTCTGGCTCGGGTGCCAGGGCGGCAAATGCCTTACCCAGCGGATATCCAATCAGCCGCAGAACATCCAGACGCCGAGGCTCAGGTAACCCCTGACGCCTGAAGGCCGTCGAGAATGAGGCGAGAATCGCCTCGCTGGCATCAATCAGGGTGCCGTCGAAATCGAAGAGGACCGCTTCGAGAGTGTGACCAGACAGCCGGAGTCGCATACGTTCCTCAGACCCCCCGCCGTTCGGGCCCCCAGAGGACCTTGTGCAGTTGAAGCTGGAAGCGTACTTCCAGTCGATCCATGAGGATCCAATCTGCAAGAAGACTGGGTTCAACCGCACCCCATACCGGCGAGAAGAGGACGGTGTGCCGCCGGTGGAGTCCCCGTTCCAGGGTCACCTGACGAGCCCATTCGTAATCGCGTCGGGAGGCGATGACAAACTTGATCTCATCGTTCGGCTTCAGCAAGTCAAGATTGGTCCAAAGATTGTGGCCCACCATCCCACTGTCAGGGCACTTGATGTCGCAGATTACGATAACCCTGGGATCAACCGGGGACAGGTCGCGGTGGCCACCGGTCTCAAGCAGGACGGTCCTGCTGGCGTTGAGGAGCCGTGCAATCAGCTCGTGGATCGCCGGCTGCAGAAGCGGCTCGCCTCCGGTGATCTCTACCAGCTCAACCGGATAAGCCAGAACCTCCTCCGCTACGCTGGCTGTTGATCTGCGGGACCCTCCGTAAAAAGCATACTCGGTATCACACCAGACGCATCGAAGATCACACCCCGTGAGGCGGACGAAAACACAGGGGGTCCCCGCCCAGGAGGACTCTCCCTGAAGACTCAGGAATACTTCGGTTACTCGCAGATCCATGACGCTGTCCAGGAACCCAGTTTAGTGTGCTCTGCCGCCATTATCCCCGATGGCCGGGGTACACCGTGCCCCGGGGCTCACCCGCCGTCAGATTTTGAAACTCGTGCGTTTCTTATAGCGAGAGGTCGATAGGGACCGGGGAATTGGGAGGTCTCAGGATGGCACGGCAGAATCGACTGAAGGTGAGCGGGATGGATGCGGGATACCACGTTTACAACAGAGTGAATGGTCCGAAGGACTGGCACCCCTTCGAGGAGCTTTGGGCCAAGATCCTCTTCATGCGGCTGCTATGGTCGCTATTGTCGGTGTACTGCATTGAACTGATGGCGATGGCTTTGATGGAAAACCACTTCCACCTTGAGCTCTGGGTGCGGAAGCAGGTGAAACTGGGCCGAGAAGAACTGGAGCGTCGGGCGGCGCTGATGTGGACCGATCCGCACCGCCGGCCCAAGACCGAGAAGGAGTGGGCAAGGTTCGAGGCTCGACTTTTCGACCTGTCGGCGTTCATGAAGGATCTCCAGGCACGGTTTACTAGGGAGTTCAACCAGCAAACGGGGCGGCGAGGTGCTCTGTGGGCGGGGCGTTTTCGGTCGACACTTCTTGGCGAGGACGCCATTGTGCCGTGCACACATTACATCGAGTACAACCCCTGTGCTGCCCGTCTGGTGGAGGAACCAGGAGAGTGGCCATGGGGATCGGCGCGGGCAAGGGAAAAGCGGGTGGACGACTGGATGGTTCCGCTGACTAAGCTGATGGGGAGAAGAGATCCAGATGCCGCATACCGTGTTTACATGGACTCGAGGATGGCGTATGCACAGCGGAAAGAGGGGGAGGAAATGAGTTGGAAGTGGATTCAGGGTCGCGTGATAGGTTCGGCCGACTTTGTTGCGCAGTTCGCCTCCGAAGGGGCCAGGCGGCGCCTCGTACCGATGGGGGAGGGAGATCTCTTGTGCCTCCAGCGAGTGCGCCGTCCGAGAGAAAGAAGAGCGGCTCCACTGCCTGCAAGAAAGGAGTATCTGCTAGACCGGTTGCCGCAACCGATCCGGACCTTGGTTTCTGGTTGGGGGAACTGCGGTTCTTGAGCCAGACCGGCTCGCAGAAGCGCACTGGGACTTACCACACAGCTCACGCGAACGGAAAGTACAAACTTCTCGATGTCTGGAAGCCTCCGGGGAGCCGAGATGAGGCGGCTGGAGGGCTTCGACGCCCGACAGCTCACTTGGTCGCGGTGAACTGTCCCTTCTGGCCAGCCCCAAGATAAGGCACGATTCCCGGCTTTCTCCGAGACCTGGGGCGGCCCCGGCTTTGTCTGGCTGGCTTCGCGAGGGCACGAATCCCCGGTCAGCCGAGCCTACCTCGCTTCGTTACCGTGTTTCGCAATTCCGATCCCCTCTTTTGAGCTCGACAGACCTGTCCCTAACAAGCGACATGTCCCTAACAACCGACAGACCTGTCCCCAGTAGCTCATGGAATGCCGCGTGTTAGAATCCGAAAGGTGACCGGGAGTCTTGTCCGAGCCTTCTGCGGTGTTTGCTTGATCTGCAGCGCTCTGGCTGCGGTTGGTACGGTTTTGGCCGGAGTTAGCCGGGAAGTGGAAAACGAGTATCGTGCTCGTTATGCAAACCGGGCAATGTTCTTGAGATTGCCCGTTTTCGGAGAGCGACAAATCGTCTATCCACGTGGAGGTGGCGCCGTCGCTGAGCCGGTTGGGGCCTTGCCGTTAACCTTCAAGGTTGGCGAGCAGATCCGGATAACCGAACTGGATTTCAAAGATTCGGCTATTGAATTTCGCCTGTCATCGATTGATCTCACGCGGCGAGCGGTTTTGGTTTTTAGCTTTGGGCAGTCATTGTCCCATACCTTTCCTCAGCGGAATTCCTTTGAGGCTGCTCTGACAGCCACTTTCACTGAGGGGATCACGTACCGAGAAATCGATCAAGCAAAGGATCAGTACATTCGGGATCAATTCGACCGCATGGTGCGCCAGTTCGCAGAAACGACCGGATCGAATCCGGACGCCGTTCTGGAGGCGATGATCCAGGCGATCCCGAGATACCGGGAGCTTCAACAGCAGCTTGACGAGGCTGAGCGGCAGAACCGGGCTCTCGCAGCATCGCTTAAAGAGGAGGAGGCTGCGAAGGGAAAGGCCGTGTCAGAGCTTGAGACCCTCCGGCGGAGAGCTTCCGAGCTGGAAAGAACCGGATCCCTTGCCCAGCGAGAACGAGATGAATTGACGTCGGAACGGGACCGCTTGCGGCGTGAGTTGCAGGAACTTCAGTCTGCCAACCGCAGATTCCAGGAACAGATCGGCGCGGTGGCGGCCAAACTGGACGTCCAAGTCGATTCGAATGCCCAGTTGGGTCGCCAGGTGCAGAGCCTCAGCCAGAATATCGACCTCCTGCAGCGGGAAAGGGCTGAGCTTTCGCAGAAGGCTGTCCGGCTGGAGGAACGTGTCGCTCAACTCGTAAGAGACAGAGATAGGCTTGCCTCTGAGCTGGCAACCGCCGTCAAAGAAAACAGCCGCTTGCAGACGGATCTGCGTACCCTGACCTCCAACCGGGAGAGTCTTCAAGCAACCTATTTACGCACCAGAGAAGCTAGGGACCGTCTGGAGGCAGCTCGTCAGCTGGGGGAGGCCTTGGCGTTGAAATGGCATAACCTCCAGGAGCGCGACAATGGCGGGATCGGAGGAGAGCTCTACCTGCTGAATCAGCGGTTAGGCTCGTTGGAGTTACGGCCGCCAGCCCGGGCCGGCGAATCAGCGTCTCTGACACTACGTATGGAGTCGCCGGATACAGTTCAGTTTAGTGAGGACGAAAGACGACTGTTCGACGCGATGGGGCGCCAGCTCAAGATTGAGGCCGAATGGATCTCCTGGAACGGGTCTTTCCAGGCCCGCATCAGCGAAGGAGACCCGGTCAAAGCAGTAGCCCCCCGGCAGGAGGCACTTTGGGTGTGGGATTTCGCTGGCTCGCCTGAACGGCCCGAGGTTCTAAGCCTGCAGCTCCGGGTGCTGGATGAGAATGGTCTGGCCGTTCCCCTGGGTGAGTTCCAGACGACGATCGGGCCGTCAGGCTGGAGAGGCTTCTTGGCCGAAGTTTCCTGGACATCGCTGGTGACGGGAGCGTTCTTGGGCTCCCTGGTCGGCGGTGGGCTGATGGTACTGACCCGCCGGCGGGCATTCAGTCATCGCCGGCAGCCGCGAAACTACCCCGCAGAAAAGGCTCTCTGAGGGTCCCGGAGAAGGCTCTCCCAGCTGAAGTAGGGACTTGAAGGATCCGTCATGGCGATGGGGACGGGTTTTGTCTTGGTTTCGTCTTCTAGGCGCCTTGAACCGTGGATCGGCCCTGTCTGCAGCAGTTCACATGACCTTCGGGGTCACGCGACCACTCGCCACATGCCTGTGTAGAGCCTTACGCACCATACCACCAACAGAATGCCTCCATGAGCAATCAGGAACAGGTTCACGGCGCGAACCGACGGCGGTTCGAAGACACCAAAGGCAAGTCCACCCCACAGGACCCAGATCAGTGAGACCTCTGCCGCGAGCAGCGGCGCTACGGGATGGTACTCGACAGCCCTGCGGAGTTCTCCCCTCGCAAGGGCCGCGACACCCCTGGACAGTCCACAACCCGGGCAAGGCAGCCCAGTGGTTAAGCGGACAAAGCAGATGGTCGCCTTCCGGTCATCAGGCAGACTTACCCTACTCAGAGCGAACGCGGCGATTGCCAGAAGCGCGCCACTGGCTGCCCAGACGGCGGGCGAACGCCAAGCCCGCTCAGACAGGATCACAGATTGCCGGACTCCATGAGAGCACCAAGGAATGCCAGACCACCGAAGAAGACGATCCACAGCAGGGCCAAGCCGAGCAGGATCGTACCAACGATGCCGAGAATCATTCCAGCCTTGACGACCCCTTCGTCCAGCGACGAAACCATGCCCTGGCGGATGGAAGCGAGCTCTTGATGCCCCATGTACCAGGCGATGGGCCCGCACACCTGGCAACAAACGATGGCCAGGATTCCCAGAATGAGGATAGTGGTGGCTTTTTGGCTGCGCGGCGCGGCGACACCTGCATCGGGTGGTGGCGGGATGGGATTGGACATGAACTCTCTCCTTCCCCGGCAATCGAAAACCCCAGACGGTTTCCGGTGCACAAGTGAGCACGATTCTACAGCAGAATCTAAATGATCTCCTCTGCAATTTTCGATACTGGCCAAGCCTTGTCCAGCGGGAATCTTGGTGGGTCGGCTGACGCTCGAAGGGCGGCGCTGCCGGAAGAAAGCAGATGGACAGACACTATCAGTCCACACAAGACCCGCGCCGAAGGGAGGGAACGAACGTCCCTGCTAGTTCGGAAGTATGGGATGGGGCGGGGAGAGGCTCCGTCGATCTGAACCCCTGGCTAGCACAACGCGACGCTTCCTCGCTCGGTGTTCGGAACCGACGGCTGGTTCTCGATGCCTCCTCAGGGACAGGAGCGGCCAGGCGGGTCGAAGCCGATCAGGCGACTGGGATCTTCACATGCCTCACATGTCCTCTTCTCTCGTCGTTGGCGGACAGTAGGTCAAAGCGACGCCGCCTCGGTCTTGCCCAGCCCCTAGTAGGATGGTTACGCCGTATATGCATTCCAAGTTGAAGCGGTGGACTGGCCGCCGAAAACCTTAGTGGACCAGCGGGCCTCAGGTTTCCGGGTGCTCTCCGGCAGCCAAGCCAAGTGTCGTGGGTCGCCGAACGCCCATCTTGAAGGTGCCTGCCTGAATTGAATGTAGCGGGGGGTGGTTCGCTGCCGGCGGCAGGGCCTACCTTCGCCATGGAGACTCATTTCAGTTCATTCGGACCTCGGACGCGCAGTTCCCGCCGTAGCCGACCTGTCGGGGTCCTGACGAGAACCAGATTTGAACATCCGGCAACCTGTGGCGGTCGTAAAGAGCGGACCTTCCGGCGACCAGGACTCTCTCGATCGCCGTCGCAAATCGCCAACCTGGACACGGTAACGGTGGGCCAACCCTGACGCACGACAACAAATCGTCCCTGAGAGACGGTAAGGCCGTTGAAATGAGCCTGAGTGTTGCACCGTCTCGCCCCGGAGACCGGGCGACACGGGGGGTGGCTCCATGGCCACACCCCGCTTCATCCCCTGAGTTTCTATTCGACCGGCACCTTTCACGGAATGGTGACCCAGCTGTGGTCCCTGCGGTTGCTTTCCACCGCCGCGACAAGGAAGGCGATGCCGATGCGTCCATCCTCTACTGTGGCATACTTGGAGCCGTCGGATCCCCGGAACGTTCCCTGCTGGTAGGCACGGACGTCCTGTTCGAAACAACGGTGCAGGCGCGCAAAGGCATCGTGGAACCCTTCAGGGTGACCTGACGGAATTGTCGGTTCCGCCAAGAGGTCGGCCGGGACATCGCCGAGAAACCCGTCATGGGGTTTCACCTCACCCCTCCAATACACGCGGTCGGGCTGACCGGGTAGATGGACTCTCACACATTCAGGGTCCTCCTGTCTCCAGCTCAGGGTTCCCTTTTCCCCAACCACTTCGATTCCCATGTCGTTCTTGTGCCCGATCGTTACCTGGGACGCTCGAACCAATGCCTTGCCTCCGTTGTTAAGCTCGCAGTAGACGGTAAAGTGATCGTCCAGCCTGCGCCCCTCTACGAAAGTCTCCAGAAAGGCTTGAATCCGAGTGACCTCAAGGCCGGTGACGTACCTGAGCTGCATCAGAGCATGGGTGCCGATGTCGCCTCCGCAACCGCTGATCCCGGCCCGCTGGGGATCCACGCGCCACTCCGCCTGGACGACACCCTTGTCTTCAGTCCGGCCCGCGAGCCAACCCTGGATGTAGTAAGCATCAACCCAGCGAATCTTGCCCAACAGCCCGCTTCGGACAATGTGTCGCGCCAGGCGCGATGTCCAGTGCCCGATGTAAGTGTGTGCCACACAAAACGGGACATTTCGCTCACGGACCAGACGTACCAGGTGTTCGGATTCCTCGAGTTTCACGGTCAGAGGCTTCTCGCAGAAGACCGGTATTCCTGCCTCCAACGCTTTGCGCGCAGGATCGTAGTGCACAAAGTTAGGGGTCACGATGAGGATGTAATCGATCCTCTCCCCAACAGGTTTCCGCAGCTCCTCCTCGAACATCTCGTCATAGCTGCGGTAGCCTCGCAGAGGGTAAGGCCACGCAGCGGCCTCTTTCAGCGCCACTACCGGGTCCGGGTGGAGAGCCCCACAGACCACTCGTCGGGTTCCATCGAAGTGAATCGCCTTCTGGTGTGGATGCACGATAAACGCACCACCTCCTCCGCCCACCAAACCAACGTTCAAGAGCCGATCGGCCATTGCTCAACCTCCTTGGCAAGTATGCCGGTTACGCGATTCCGGGGTTCCCGGTCCTCAAACACATCCAACAGGATTACCTGAACTGGTCTCTGAAGACCAGAGCTCTCTGCCCTCGTGGGGCAGTCCATCTTCACTCCGTCGAGACATCAGTGTAGTCTGAAACCCGCTTCAGCCCGCAACTGCGAGGATGGACCATGCGTGAACCTGCAGTACTGGATTTTCTTGTGTCCGGGGATGTGGGCTCCATGGTGGCAGAGTTGAGTAAGCGCTTCAAAGTGAGCATGCCGGAGTCGACCGTTGAGGAAGTCAGCTATCTCGACACCTTTGACTGGAGACTCTGGCAGCGGGGGTGGGTTCTACGTGCTCAGTTCGGAGACGAGCAGGACGTTCGCCTCAACTTGGTGAGTCTCAGCGGTGTGCTGTTGCAGGGCTGTTGTCTTTCGAGAGTCCCGGTCTTTGCTGTCGATCTCGCCGACACGGCTCTGTATCCCCGACTGGAAGGCGTCCTCGACCAGCGGCGGCTGCTGGTCCAGGCGCGGTGCAGCCAGCAACGGACCGGCTTTCGGATGTTGGGTTCGAAGGGTAAGACGCAGGCCCGCCTCGACTTGGTTGAAACTACCCTGATTAAGGGGAGGCAGCCAATGAGGTGGCGACGTCTGCCGACAGTGCTGCGGCTAACCGGACTTAGAGGCTTTGGTAAGGCCTATCGAGAGACTGTGAGGATTCTGCGGGATGATCTTAGCCTGCGTCCCCTGGAGAGCTCGGAGGCCCAAAGGGTCTTTCTTGCGCTGGGTATTGTGCCAGGTAAATGCACGTCACGAATTCAGCTCCGCCTGAATCGGGGGACAACGGCTGACGAAGCTGTCCGAAGCCTGTTTCGATCCCTTTGGCAGACCGCCCGGCGCAATGAGAGGGGAATCCTCCAAGAACTGGACTCAGAATTTCTGCATGATTTTCGGGTGGCTCTCCGCCGCACACGCGTGGTGTTGAGAGAGCTTAAGGAGGTTGTGCCGCGCCAAGACCAGGATCGATTCAGCGCGGAAATGCGGTGGCTTGGAGAGCTGACGAGACGAGCACGGGACCTGGATGTACAGCTTGAGGATCTCAAGAGATGGGGCGCACGATTTGCGCCTTCCCAGATCGAGGACCTGCAGCCGGTGTTGGACTGGGTCAACTCGCAGCGTGATGCGGCTTACAGCGAACTGAAAGCCGGCCTCCGTTCGGTCCGATACCGTTCCTTAGGTCGGGAATGGGCCAGTTTTCTCGAAAGCCCATGGGGGACTCCAAGCGCGTCAAAATCCGTCGAGTTAGTCGCGTCCGCCCGTATTCTCCAGGTATGCAGAAAGGTGGCCAAGCAGGGTTCAAGAATGACGGGAGAAGAAGACATCCGCCAGTACCATCGACTCAGAATCCGATGCAAGAAGCTTCGCTATCTGCTTGAGCTCTTCCGGGATTTGTACCCGTCTGAACCAGTAAAGATGCTCATCAAAGCGCTCAAAGATCTCCAGGACTGCTTGGGCCGCCTCAACGATCTCAGTGTTCAGAAGGAGATTCTGGAGAATTACCTGGCAGACCGCCCGCACCCGGGAGGGCCAGGGCCTTCGGTCGTGGTGGAACGCCTATTGGAGCGCCTGGAGGCAGAGCGGACGTTTGAACGCCACCGCTTCCGGGAGTGCTTCGCTCTCTTCGCGGAGGAACTCGGTCGAAGCCGTCTCAAACAAATTCTTAAGGGGGAGGAGGCCGCCTCTTGAGGGTAGTCGGGGTATACAGCATGAAGGGGGGTGTTGGAAAGACTGCGGCGACCGTCAATCTTGCCTATCTCGCGTCTAGGGATGGGTATCGTACCCTCCTTTGGGACCTGGATCCGCAGTCTTCGGCAACCTGGTACCTTCGAGTCAAGGCCAAGGTGAAAGGGGGCGGGCGTAAGCTGCTGAAGCGTAACGAGAATGTGGAGGCTTCTCTGAAAGCAACAGATTTCGATTGTTTTGATCTGCTACCCGGTGATTTTTCTTACCGAAAGCTGGATCTCTTTTTGGCGGACCTCAACAAGGCCAGTCGGCGGCTTCACCGCGTACTCGAGCCACTCGCTCCTCAATACGACTGCTTGTTTCTGGACTGTCCGCCTGGACTGTCGGTTCTGTCGGAGGCTGTCCTGCATTCGGCCAACCTGTTGCTGGTTCCCACGATCCCCACCCCCTTGTGTTTTCGGACTCTGGAAATCATCCGGGAGTACTTCGACAGGGAGGGTCTGGATCTTGGCAGGGTTCGTCCTTTCCTCTGCATGGTTGACAGAAGGAAGAGTCTTCACCGTCGCCTCTCGGAAGACCTCTCGAGTTGCGGGCTCCCCTTTCTGGAGACTGCGATCCCCTATGCGAGCCAAGTGGAACAAATGGGGATCAGACGGGCGCCGGTTTCAGTGTTTGCTCCCTCCTCGCCTGCGGCGCGCGCCTTTTCGTTATTGTGGCGGGAAGTGCGTCCCCTGTTGGCAAGCTGATCGCGGAAGTTGGTGAACACGGTCTCCGTTTCGACGCACCTCCCACGGGCGCTCGCAGTATTGCGAAGACCTGTCCCCGGTGGACGCGACCGGGCAGTCCTGTCCCCACTGGAAAGGGGAGATGGCTTCCTCGAAAGGCAGGGCGCGGTGGGGAGGAGCCCCGTCCTCTCCTCGGGGCAGGCCCCATCCCAGGAGCCGGTCCCCGCGGTCGCGCGACCTGTCCCCCGCACGCAGTGACGCAACCTGTCCCCGTCACAATGTGACGCAACGGGGAAACCTCGCCATGGACACGGTGTCAGAGTTTCAGGTCGGCTTTCGCCTTGGCGAGCACCCGGTCGATGCCATCCAACGTATTGTTGTTGCGCGGCTTGTAGAGCTGTTCCAAGTACTGACGGGCTTTGGCCGAATTGGACTTGTTGAGCACGACCGCCTTGGCCAATGCATCCTGGGCCTGGTCGAGCTGCTGGAGTCGCCAGTAGCTCAGGCCGATGAACATGTAGGCAGCATCGTTGTGGGGGTCCGTCTTCAGAAGGTTGTTGTAAGCCGCAATAACACCCTGGAAATCCTGAGCTCCCCAAGCCTGGGTCGCCTTGACTTGATAGGCTGTCGCTTTGACGGCATTCCACTGGGCCGCTTGCCATCCCTCGGGGACGCGCGACGGGTATGCCTGCAAGGCCATTTCGTAATACTTGGCGGCGTTGGCCAAGTCGTTCTTGGTCCGATACTGATCGGCCAGGAAAACCACATAGTAGATCGTCTTTTCGGGCCCCAGGACCTGGATCAGCCTGGGTGCGATCTCCATGACCTTGGCGTTGTTATTGGTGCCGCGGTAGGCCTCCGCCAACATTGCCAGCACAGCACCGTCGTTGGGCGTCTTGGCCCGCATCGGCTCGCCCAGTTCGATTACCTTCGCCCAGTTCTTGCCATCGTAAGCGGCTTTGAGCTGCTGGGCGGCGGCGGCGTCGCTCTTGGGGAACCACTGCAGCAACTTCTGAGAGAGTGCAGTGGCCTTATCCTTCTGGCCGGCCTTCTCATAGTCCTGAACGATCTGACCGAAAAACGATTCCATGTACTGCCGGATTTTGGCTTGCGGGTGGAGCTTGTTCATGAAAGCTGTCAGCTTCTGTTCCCGAGCCGCCAAGTCCGGCGTCTTCATGATTTCCTGCACCTGCTCATAGTGCTTGGAGTAGACATAGTCGGACTCGGGAGGAATTCCCTCGGCCGAAAACGGCTCCTGAGCCCGCAGCGAGCCAGTCGAAAGGGCCAGACCCATCCACATGACGCCGAACAGACTAATCGGTTTGAGGTTCATGGACTCGAATCGTCCTCCACGCAAAGGCTCCAACGATCATAACAGCTTCGAGCGCCGGAAAGCGGGCGACTCCGGCCCGGGCGGCAGCCCGAACTTACCTCCTGGTGCGACGAGTCTAAGCTGCTTCGAAGACACGGTTCAAGCGGGCGATGGTGTCGTCGACCTGTGCCGCCGCCTCGAAACCGATCGTCATGGCGTCGATCAGGTCCCGTCCCCAGACATACCGGAGCGACTCTTCCCGCTGGGCCGTCTCTGCCAGTTCGCCGGCTCCGAAAATCTTCATCCCGACCACCCCCTTGCCGTTGGCCCGCGCCTGCTCGAGGGTATTCGCGACGGCCTCCACGTCGGGGACATCCATGACCTTTCCCCGAGGGTTGATCCGGGCGAAGATGATGTCGACCCAAGGATCGGAAGCCGCTACCTTCAAAGCTCCGAAATCGTGGCAGGACACACCGGTTGCCCTGATCACTCCGCGTTGTTTCAGCTCGCTCAGTTCCTCGCGCATCCGTTGGAGCTGCTGTGGCCACCGGGAGCTGGTGACGCAGTGGATCAGACACACATCCAGGTGGTCAACCTCCAGTTCGGAGCGGAATCGGTCGACCGCTGGAATCGCCCTGTCCGTGGGCTCCATTCCGCCTCCCTCGGCAAACCAGATCTTCGACAGCAGGACGACCCTGTCCCGGCCGACTTCGCGGATCACATCCCGCATGTAGGGATGGGAGCCATACAGGTCTGCCATGTCGAAGAAATTAAGTCCTCTGTCGAAACCATGGCGCATCAGACGGTTGAAGGCGGCCCGCCCCAGGCGAACCTGATTCGAGGAACGACCGCCGCCGCGGAAGCCGGTGCCCATTGCGATGCGAGACGCCTTGATCCCGCTTCGCCCCAAGGTGACTTGATCTGTCGCTGAGGACCGGCTGTAGGCCAGTGCTCCCGACCAGGAGACGACCGCCGCAGCACCTGCAGTCGACAGGGCCTTTTCGACGAAACTTCGACGATTCATCCTGTTCACGCGTAACCCTCCGGCAGGTAGAGAGTGAGAAGTAAGCCCGGAACGCTCCTAAGTTAGCATCACTGGGCGGCCGCAGTAAACCGTCGGATCGAGTTGGCTGAAGGCCGATTGTTACCCCTTCCAGAGGCTTTCCCTTCGATCGGCATCCGCCAGCCACGCTGAGGAGATCTGTACCCCCCAGCCCGGTCCATCGGGCAGCGACACCAACCCGTCCCGAACCTCCAAGGCGGGGGAATAGACGCCTTCGGTCCACCGGTCTTCCTCAATTGTGAATTCGAGGAACCTGCCAGCGTTGGGTACTGCCGTCATAAGGTGGAGCGAGAACAGGGTGACGAGGGACAGGTTTGCCGAATGGGGGACAACAGGCATGCCCGCATGGAACGCCATGGTGGCTACTCTGAGGCTCCGGGTCAGCCCTCCGATGTAGCAGACGTCAGGCTGAACAATGTCTACCGCGCGCTGCCGGATCATACGCCGCCACTGGGCCAGATCATTATCCTGTTCGCCGCCAGAGACCGGTATTTCAAGTCGGTCAGCGATTTGGGCCGTCCACTCCAGTTCCCAGTAGGGACAGGGTTCTTCGAACATCCGGTAGCCGTGATCCTCCAACCGGCGGCCAACCTCGACTGCTCTTGGAGGTGTATAGCAACTGTTGGCATCCGCAAAGAGGGTCACATCTCCGCCAACCGCCAGACGTATCGCTGGGATCAACTCTTCCGTACGCCCGGGCCACTGGTCCTGGTCGCGGCCATTGACTTTTCCGATTCTGACCTTGAAGGCTTGAAAGCCCCGTTCGCCACGCAGGCGGCGCAGCCGTTCAGCTTCTTGAGCTGGGGTCAGACTGCGGCTCATGCTCGAGCCGTAAGCAGGGAACGCCCGAGTCGTACCGCCCAGCAGGGCGGATACGCTTTGGGACTCGCGTTTTCCCAGCCAATCCCAGACCGCGGTATCGAGTCCGCTGAGGGCCCGGCAGACGTAGGACCAAGGGAATTTGTAATTGGCTTCGATGCAGGAATCCACCATCAAGTCCAAATCAGCCGGATCCCGACCAAGAGCGTGGGGAGCAATGCGTCGGTGAAAGACTTGGGCGGTCAGGTCGGCGTCGTACGTCGAGACCTGTCCCCAACCTTCGGAACCATCGTCGGTCTGAAGCCTTACCAGACCGATTTCGCCCTTGACGTAGGTCTCCAGACCGCGGATCCGCAAGCCGGTCCGGCGGTTAAGGACGGGGAGCTGACTGGACATGCCTCCAATGACCGGGGGGGTGTGGCGAAGGCCGCGTTCCGCCGAAAACTGGAGGCCGGACATTGCGGCGCCGGCAAACTGGAAAAACCGACGACGTTTCATTGTGGTTCCTTGAAGGCCGGTACCGGCTCAGCAGGTAGATTGGATTCTCATCATTCAGCCACTCTCCCGGCCCAGTGCAAGACCCGATGTCTTCTTTTCCGGCCTCTACTCGCCGAACTCGATGACGCCGAACGCTGGAGGGACATGAAAGTCCCGTTTCAGCGTGGGCGACCAGGACAGCCCCGCTGGCTGCGGTTTCTGTTCGACCCGGTAGAGATTCATCCGCCAGCGGTCGCCGGGTCGCGGCGGACGGTTCGGCGCTGTGACCGCGTCGGCGAGCGGGAAGGCAATCTCCACGGTCCAGCGGCGGTCACCGGGATTTCCGTCCACAGAACCGTCCACCTTCACAGCCCACCGGATTCCGGCCGGATTCCAGCTTTCATAGCGGAGAGGCTTGCGGATGTCGATCAGGTAGATATCGAGCATCGCTCCGAGCGGATTGACTTCAAGCTCGATGTAATTCGGGTGTGCAGGGTCAGGCTGGAGAAAGACCTCTACCACCTCCTCGTGCCACAGGTGAGCGTCCCGCCGAGTCAGAGTCGACCAGATGTTTGAGTCCTCACAGTCGAAGGCGAAGTAAAGGAATTCGGGATCCCAGGCAATCCAAGCCCGGGTTGGAGGCCCGGCGGGTTCTCCAGTGGCGTTCACCCGGAAGGGTCCCACCTCGGGGACCCCGGACCAGACCGGGTCATCAAGACTGCCGTCAACGATCACGGGTTGATCGATCCGGGGTATCACCAGCCGGACCCCACCGGCAGGGTTCTGGATCGCCGACAGTCCCACCAATAGTGCGGCGGGCGCCCACCACGGACCAAATGCACTGGTCATCATCTTCCCCTCCTCGCTCTGACTCGCTCTAACCGGTTATCTGCCAGCAGCCGCGCCGCGCCGACACCACCACAGCGTCCAGAATCTCCATGTTCCGCACCGAATCCTCCAGCGTGATCCAAGGTTCCGTGTTCTCCAGAATGCAGCGCGAGAACTGGTCTCCCTGCACTGTGTACTGGTCGACCACCGGGAACTCGTGGATTTCCAGGTCACGCCCGAAGAGATCGCCCTCCGAGACGAACACCCTGCAGGGGCGATCCGGGGGGGCGTTGAACGGGATCTCGATCTCTATCCGTCCGGAGGAACCGAAGAAATGCATCCGCTGGTAGGGAACCATCTGGGTCCCGCAAACGAACGAGGACTGCATGTCTCCGAAGTCCAGGATGACCGAGCATAGCCGGTCCACCTCGAAAGTGGGATCGTCCTCCATCAGGCCGAAGACGCGCTTCGGCTCACGCCGCGTCACAAAACGTGAGGTATTGATGGGATAGCAGCCGATATCGAGCAGACCTCCGCCCCCGAACTCGGGAACGTTTCTGACGTTGGCGGGGTCAAGATTGCAGTAGGAGAATGCTCCCTGGATCGCCAGCAACCGTCCGATGCGCCCTTCCGCAATCCAGTCCCTGACAGCCAACCACTGGGGATGGGAACGGACCATGAACGCCTCCTGGATCTTCACTCCTGTCCTGTCCCTTACCGCGAGAAGTTGTCTGGCTTCGCCAGCCGAGCGGGCGAGGGGTTTTTCACACAAGACGTGTTTGCCCCCCTCGGCGGCACGGATCGTCCATGGGACGTGCAGGTGGTTGGGCAAGGGATTGTAGATGGCATCGACGTCCGGATCGGCAAGGAGCTCTTCATACGAGCCGTACACCTTGGCGATTCCGTGTCGCTGGGCAGCTGAGCGTGCCTTCTCCAGGGTGCGGGAAGCCAGTGCAGTTACCGCACAGAACTGTCCTCGCTGCATGGCGGGAATAACTTTCTCGACGGCGATCTTGGCGGCACCAAGCACCCCCCATCGAACCTTCCTGGTCGTGTTCATGTTGTGTTTCCTTCGAGTGACTGGCGGCAGGCGGCCGCTCTAGGATCAGGCTATGGCCTCCTGGAGTTTGGCCAGCACAATTCCGAGATCAGGTTTCAGGCGAAGCACATCAGCCATGGGATCCTGACCCTGTTCAGCCATTCTGGCGGGTAGGGAAAGAATGGTAAAGTCCTTTAAATCAAGTCCGGGACCGACCTCTTCCCACCTGAGCGGGGTAGAGACCGTAGCTCCTGGTCGAGGCCGGACGGAGAATGGGGCGACCAGGAGTTTTCCGTGTCCGTTCTGGAGGTAATCCAGATAGACCTTCCCAGTCCTGTCGGCCAGCCGGCGGTCAACGGTGCAAATCCCTCCCAGACGCCGAACCGTGAGCCGGGCAAGCAATTCCGAGAGCAGGCGCGCCTGTTCGTAGTGGTAGGCGGCACCCAGGGGAAACAGGATGTGAAGTCCCTTACTGCCGCTGGTTTTCACGAAGACCGGCAGCGAGCAAGCCTCGGCCAGTTCACGAATCGCCAAAGCGACGGTGATGACGTGCTGGAAGGGAGCTTCAGTGGGGTCAAGGTCAAGGATCCCCCAGTCGGGGCGATCCAGGGAACCTAGTCGGGATGCCCAGATGTGAAGCGGGATGGAGGCCAGGTTGGCTACGAAAAGGAGAGTTTCCAAGTCGTCACAGACCAGGCACGTGCTGCCGCTGGTGTCGCCCTCCACCCAGACCTGCTCTGTGCGGACCCAATCGGGGACAGGTTCCGGCAGGTTCTTCTGGTAGAACGACTTCCCGGAGATTCCGTCCGGGTAGCGGTCCATGACCAGGAACCGACTCCGCAAGTAAGGCAGGATCCAGGGTGAGATTTCCCGGTAGTATTCGATGAGATGGCCTTTGGTATATCGTTCCTCCGGCCAAAGGACTTTGTTCAGGTTGGTAAACCGCACCACCGGGCGGGGCGGGGCAGGGGCAACGTGGATCGGTATCACCGTTTCCCTGTCCATTGGAAGCAGGCACTCAGACGCGGGTACATCGTCACATAAGCCCAGAAAGCTCGGCTGGCGCAGGAGGCCCTGCTCCGTGTACTCCTTGTAACGGACGGCGCAGACCAGCCGCGGTTCCACCCAGATGTGCTCCAGTGCGTGGGGGACAGGTCCCGCGCAGGGTGGGTCGGTCCGGCGCATTGGGGACAGCGTCCTCATGAGTTCCCTCTGGTCCGAATCTGAAAATCCTGTCCCGACCCTGCCTGCGTAGATGAGCTGGCCGTCCCGGTAACCGGCCAGGTGTAGCGCTCCGAAGCCAGCCCTGTTTCCGGCCGGCGTGGTGTAACCAACGATCAGCAGGCAGGCTTGCCGATCGGCAGGGATCTTGAGCCAGTCGCCGGAGCGCTTTCCCGACCGATAGGGTGAGCTCATTTTCTTGGCGACAATCCCCTCCAAGCCGAGCTTCACCACGCTGTCGAATAGTTCCTCGCCCCTTTCTTCGAAGTGCTCCGCGTAGCGCACCGGTCCGCGTGCGGGGAGGATACGTTCCAGCCACTGTTTACGGCGGTACAACGAGAGTTCACGCAAGTCGAAGTCCCCGTATGTCAGGAGATCGAATCCGAAAAGGGTGGCGGGGTGTTCCACCAACGCCGCCTGCACATCGGCATTCCGACTGCGCTGTGCCCGGAGCTGCAACCTTTGGAACTTGGGTCTTCCCGAGTCATCGAGGACGACCACCTCTCCGTCGATGGTAAAGCGTGGGTAAGGAAGGGCAGCTAGAGCCCGGGCGACTTCGGGGAAGATGCGGGTAGCATCACGGCCGCTCCG
This sequence comes from uncultured Acidobacteriota bacterium, assembly GCA_964524795.1. GTDB lineage: Bacteria > Acidobacteriota > UBA6911 > RPQK01 > JAPXNP01 > CAZGEH01. The sequence continues at coordinate 138,860 of CAZGEH010000002.1, read as the reverse complement.
AAACTTGAGCATGACGCGGGCTGTGTCGCGGATTGCCAACAGCCTGTAGCCGTCGTATTTAAGCTCGAACAGCCAGCCGGGGCGTGAGAAGGGGCGCCTGACGGTCTCCGCGAGCATCACATCGATCTTCTCTGGCGGGATCCTGAGAACCGGAACACCGCTCTGAGCGAGCTCGTCCAGCATGGCGCGATCTCTGGCGGGAGCCTCCTCAAGCTCTTCCACGGTCAGACCGGAGAGGACGGACGATTCGTCAAATCCGGGATCCGGGTGGGGATCCGCCCAAGCGTCGGGCTTCTTCATGAGCAGCCACTGCTTGGGATCCTTCTTGGTTTGAAAAAGAGTCCAGACCCCGTTCAGCTTGTAGCCCTTCAGCTCGAACAGAAGCTTGCCTCTGGCTAGTCCGGCAACCGGGTTTTCAAAGGGGACCCACCGTCCCCGGTCCCAGACGATCATGGGTCCGGCACCGTAGTTCCCTTCCGGGATAACCGCTTCAAAATCCAAGTACTCCAAGGGGTGATCCTCGGTTCTGACGGCCAGGCGCTTCTCTTGGGTGTCGAGGGAGAATCCCTTGGGTACCGCCCAGGACAGGAGTACCCCCTCCCATTCCAATCGCAGATCGTAATGGAGGCCGCGGGCAGAGTGCTTGTGGACGACAAAGGCACCAGGCCGAGAGTGTGTCCCCGACTCGAAGGGTTCAGGGGTCCGGGACGGGTCACGTTTCCGGCGATAGTCGCTTAAACGGTTGTCCGGACGAGATTTATTTGCCGACATCGGCTCTTGAATGTTACCATGGAGAGCATGTCCTCCCGACCTATTGCTTCAGGTACCATAGCCTTCGGCCTGGTGGCGATCCCGGTCAAGCTGTACGCCCCCATCGACTCTTCGAAGACCATCCGGTTCAATCAGATTCACGGTGAGTGTGGGTCCAGGATCCGGCAGCAGCTCTATTGCCCGACATGCGACCGCACGGTGGAGCGCAGCGAGATCAAGAAAGGGTATGAGTTCGCGCGGGATCAGTATGTCCTGTTCTCAGAGGACGAACTCGACCGCCTGCTGGTGAAACCGACTCAAGCTATCGAAATCGTGGAATTCGTCCCGCTGGAGCAGATCGACCCCATCTACTACGAGAAGGCCTACTACCTCGGTCCTGACAGGGGGGGAGAGAAGCCGTATCGGCTGCTGGCAGAGACGATGAAGGAAACGCGCCGTGCCGCGGTGGCGCAATACGCGGCTCGAGGGAAGCAGTATCTCGTTCTGGTTCGCCCTTTCGCCCAGGGACTGATCCTGCAACAGCTCTACTATGCCGACGAAATCCGCTCCTTCGACGAAGTGCCGTTGGGAGATGCCGACCTCAAACCCGCTGAACTGGCGCTGGCCAAGCAGCTTGTCGAGCAGACGGCGAAGGAAGAGTTCCATCCTGAAGTGTTTCAGGACGAAACGCGTTACGAAGTGTTGGCGTTGATCGAGAAGAAGATCCAGGGGGAGGAAGTGACGGCACCGCCGGAGCAGGCTCCCAAGGCACAGGTGATCGATCTGATGGAGGCCCTGAAAGCCAGCTTGGCGGCAGCAGACGCTGGACGGAAGCCTCCGAAGCGTTCGCCGCGGGAGCCCGTACAGGAGGAGAGCGCGCGGGCGATGGCGGAGTAAGCGGTTCTCCGGTAGGGAACTATGCAGGGTACGGCCAATGCGGATGTGGCCGCCGGGAGATATACCACACGCGAAGCTGCGCGGTCCTTAGGGGTGTCGGAAGGACGCATCCGCTACATGGTACGCAGCGGCCTGCTGGCGCCGGCACGCGGGGCGCGAGGGTCCTTCCTGTTCTCATTTCAGGATCTGGTGATATTGCGCAATGCCTGTGAGCTCCTCGACCAGGGTGTACCCGCGGTACGGATCGGACGGAGCCTGGACCGCCTGAAGCGCCAGTTGCCGGAGCATCGGCCGCTAAGTGCGGTGCGGATCAGGGCGGAAGGGTCTGAAATACTCGCGTCGCAGGGAGGAACGGCCTGGCACCCGTCCACCGGCCAGATGCATCTGGACTTTGAAGGTGGCGGGGAACCCGGATTCGTCTCTGCCAGTAGGGTACCGGCGCGCCGCATCCACCTGCTGGACCAGGCGGAGCGCTGGTACCAGGAAGGTTGCGAGCTGGAGTCGTCCAACCCGGGCGCGGCTGTCGCCGCCTACCGCCGAGCGCTGGAGCTGGAGCCGGAGCATGCCGACGCTTTGATCAACCTGGGAAGACTCTTGCATGAAGCCCGGCGGCTGGAGGAAGCGGAGGGATGCTACCGCCGGGTACTCCAGATCAATCCCGCCTCAGCGGTCGCCCATTTCAATCTGGGAGTGGTCTCCGAGGACCGGGGGTGCCGGGAGTCTGCCATCGAAGCCTATCGTCAGGCGGTAGAGTGCGATCCCGGCTTGAAGGAGGCCCACTTCAATCTGGCACGCCTCTATGAACAGGTGGGTTCGACCCAACTGGCGCTGCAGCATCTCAATACTTATCGCCGCCTGGCTGGGGAGTGAGACGGGGGTAATGCTGCGGCCAGGCGGGACGGGTTTATGGCGGAGGGACAGGTTCCGTCGGTCGCGGATCGGTCGTTCCCACCCGATCAGCGTGGGACCCGCCGTGACCTGTCCCCGTGGGCTTCCCTGTCCCCGTGGGCTTCCCCTCAGCCGGACGACGCGACCTGTCCCCACGCGTCGGGTCGGCCGCCTGGTCTGCGGGACCTGTCCCCTGGGGGTTCGCGGTGTCGTCAACTGCCCTCAAGGTCAAACCCCGGCCCGAGCAGGCACTGATCGTCCTGCGGCGGGAGCCGCTGACGATCTGCTGCGCATGTCTGGCTGGCCGGGGCGTAGGGATCGAGGTGGAAAGCAACTGGCTGGAAGTCAAGGTGGCGGCAGAACGCTTGGACCTCTCCAGGCCGGAGCGGCTGTCCCGCTTGACCCACTGAGTATGTGAGACTGCGAGGAGGCCATCTCATCCCGCTCACCGACGATGCGGGGCCGGTTGGGCAACGAAAGGAGAATCGATATGATGGCCAGGCTGCTTGTCGCTGGGGGAGCGTCATGCCTCCTCGCGTCCTCCGGGTGTCTCCACGAGCCGGGTGAGCTGGGTTCATTCCACAATCAGACGGTAGCCCCGGAGCTGCGGTACTTCGGACAGCCGGCGCCCGGACACGTTCCGCAGCTCTTCGCGCCGGGAGTCGTCAACACCGACGCGATCGAGCTGAACGGGGTCTTCACCCCTGACGGCCGCGAGTTCTTCTTCACACGTCTGGTAGACGGTGTCGACACCATGTTCCATACCGTCCTGCGAGACGGCGGGTGGGAAGACCCGCAGCCGTTGCGACTGTTCTCCGGCGACCCGCGGGCCGTGGCGGTGGACATGAGTGTCTCCCCGAACGGCCGGTTGCTCTATTTCCTCGGCCAACACCCTCACCGGGACGCTCCCAGGGATCCGAGCTACGACGTCTGGGTCAGCCGGAGGACGGCCAATGGCTGGTCAATGGCGGAGGTGGTGCCAGCCCCAGTCAGTACCGCCGCCGCCGAACTTTACCCGGTCGTGGTTGCCGACGGCAGCCTCTACTTCTCCTCCGATCGTCTGGGAGGAGTTGGGCGTTCCGACATCTACCGGGCGCAGAGCCTTCCTGACGGAGGCTTTGCCGAGCCCGTCAACCTGGGACCGCCCATCAACAGCGAATTTGGAACCGGAGACACTTACGTCGCGCCGGACGAAAGCTTCCTGATCTTCTCCTCCCGGCGTCCCGGTGGATTCGGTGCCGGCGATCTTTTCCTTTCTCTGCGACAGCCGGACGGCAGGTGGGGAGAGCCGGTGAACCTTGGGGAAGGTGTCAACTCGGACGAGCACGAGTTCTGTCCGATGTTGACGCCCGACGGCAACTACCTTTTCTTTTCCAGACTCTTGGGCGGTAGCTGGGAGAACGCTACCGACGGCGAGGTGTACTGGGTTGATGCTGGAGTCCTCAATCTGAAGAAGGACACGGAGGCGGATTGAGGCGGGTTGAACGCCCGGAGGGCTCACCCTCCGAACGGGATCGACGCCTCCCGCGCCGCACCTCAATTGTGCGAAGGCCGCGCCAGCGGCCTGAGCCTTGGTTGGTCCGTCGGTTCCGGAGGTCTCCGCTGCGCTCCGACCTCCGGCTATTCTCTGGTATCCCTCCGGAATGCCTCCCTCACTGGCGTTCGCGTTCTCTGGGGCTCGCCCGCCGGTGCTCGTGTTCCGAAAGTGGACATGGCGAGGGGTGCCGCATCCCGCGGCCGTCAGAGTTCCTGGACTTGATTGGTGGAGCTGATGGGATTCGAACCCACGACCCCCTGAATGCCATTCAGGTACTCTTCCAACTGAGCTACAGCCCCACCCTGAAGGGAGACTCAAGTCTAGCGAAAACCACCCGGCGGAAACAAGCCGCGCTGTCGCCTCCTTCAGGCGTCTGGACTCGGATCACACGGATCTCACGGATCACACGGATCTCGCGGATCTCGCGGATCTCAGAGATCTCGTGGAGCACGCCGTTGCCGCGGAACTCTCTAACCCGGTGTCCGCCCGCGAGAAAGCGGAAGCAAGCTTCGGCGATCCCGTCACCCGGATGGTCAGCCCGTCAGATCGTCCAGCAACCGCTGGTTGATCACGATCTTCTCTTCGCGGCGCAACCGGTCCACGATGTTCTGAACAAAGGCGTTGTAGAACTCGCTCCGGCGACGCTGGGTGAGCTGTTGCGCCAGCTGCTCCTTTTCGCGGTTGAAGCGGTCCTCGTCAAAGGGACTCTTCTCGGCGACCTCCAAGACGAAGTACTGGTCGGTGACCCGTACCGGACCCCCCAGGCCACCCACCGGCAGGGCGAACGCCTGGTCATGCACCTCCGGCGAGAACCGCAAGTTCTCATCGATCGTCGATCCCTTGCGGAACATGGGGGTCTCGTGGACGTTCAGGCCGGCAGCCCTGGCAGCCGCCTGCAGTGAACCCGACTCCCGCGCCTGACGCAGGAAGGCGTTGGCCCGGTCCAGCGTAAGGTTGTCGCGCTGTTCCTGGAGGTAGGCCTCAAGCACCTTGTCGCGGACCTCCTCGAAGGTGGGGATCCGGGACGGCTGTATGTTCTCGACCCGGCCCACGATGTAGCGGAAGTTGCCGCCGGTGGGACCCACAATTTCGCCCACCGAAGCCGCAAAAACCGCCGCCGTAAAGTCTGGTCCTGCGTTGATGCCTGGCACGCCCTGGATACGGTCGAAGAAGGGGGATGTCCGGACCGTCAGCCCGAGTTTGGTCGCGGCATCTTCCAGTCGGGTCCCGGTTTTGGCTGCGGCCACCAGTTGTTGCGCCTTCTCCCGGGCTTGGCGGTCCGCCTCCTTGGTGCGGGCTGCCATTACCGCAGCGGGACGGTTGCCATGGGTCGGGCCGCCGGACTTCTCCAGCGTCTGGATGATGTGGTAGCCGTAAACCGTTCGCACCGGGTCACTGATGGCATTCGGTTCCAGGGTGAAGGCCGTGTTCTCGAATTCGGGCACCATCTGGCCTCGACCGAAGAACCCCAGATCCCCACCCCGGGCCGCAGAGGCTGCATCTTCGGAGTGCTGGCGAGCCAGTTCGGCAAAATCGGCTCCCTGGCGGAGCTGGTTCAACAGCGACTGGGCCTCCTGCCGGGCGCGCTCCTCGTCCCCCTGCTTGTCGCTGTCGAAGCGGATCAGGATGTGGCGCGCGTGAACCTGTTCTTCGGTGGGGGCGGTCGACATTTCCGCCTGGATTTGTTCTTCGCTCACCTGCACGTCGGTGGGGGGGACGTAGACGTCGACGTAAGCAACTTGACGTTGTTCCTCGATCCGGTAGTTGTCCTGCTTTTCCTGGAAATAGGCCCGCAGCTTCTCGTCATCCACCGAGCCGGGGTCGACCTCGTTCCGATTGAAAGCGACGTAACGGACGCGGACCTCCTGGTTGGCTTCCATGAACTCGCGACGTACTTCCTCAGGGGTGGCTACAATCCCGTCGGTGATGATGTTGCGCAGTTTTTCTCCCAGGAGGTCCCGCCGCACTGACTCTTCGAACTCGCGGGTAGTCAGGTTGTTGGAGAGCAGGATCTGGCGATAGCGGTCGGTGCCGATGAAGACTCCGTTCTCCGAGAAGAGTCGTGCGATTTCGGCCGCCAGCTCGTCGTCACCCACGCTAAGGCCCATTTCCTGGGCGGCGTAGACAGCAGACTGCTGCTGGATCAACTGGTTCAGGGCCTGCTGCCCCAGTCCAAGCTGCCGCAAGAGTGCCGAGTTGGACTCGTTCAAGTTGTACATTTGCCGGTACATGTCCATAAGGCGACGGTAGTACCGCCCAAACTCGGCAGAGGTGATCGGCTGTCCGGCCACAACGGCGACCTCCTGAACCCCAATTCCCGTGCCGCCAATCCCCCTGGGCGTGTCCACGAAGAGCAATACGGTGGACAAGCCGAGAACCACGATGACCCCCAGCATCACCCATTTGAGCCATTCCTTCTTGCGACGAAAAACCGGAAGCATAGATACAGACCCTCCGGGCTAAGCCTCGAAAAGAAGGCAGTATAGCACAGCCCCTGCTGGCCCTTCCGGGCGGCATGATGCTTGCTTGAACTTGCCCCGAGGGAGCATAATTCGGCTTTCCTTTGGGCGGCGGCACCGCCGGGTCAGGCTCTCGGGCAGGAACTTTTGGACGCTGATGAACTTCCGGTCGATTTTCAGTTTCTTCTCCAACGATCTCGCCATTGATCTGGGCACGGCCAACACCCTGGTGTATGCCCGCGGGCGGGGCATCGTTGTCAACGAGCCATCCATTGTGGCCATCAACAAGGTGACCAACCGGGTTGAAGCGGTGGGTCACGAGGCCAAAGAGATGCTGGGCCGCACGCCCGGCACTATCGTGGCGATCAAGCCCATGAAAGACGGGGTCATCGCCGACTTCGACGTCACGGAGGAGATGCTCAAGTACTTCATCAAGAAGGCGCACAACCGCAGCCACTTGATCAGTCCCCGGATCGTAATCTGCATCCCCTCGGAGATCACCCAGGTCGAGAAAAGGGCGGTCAGGGAATCGGCCTTGCGGGCCAAAGCCAGTGAAGTCTACCTGGTGGAGGAGGCGATGGCGGCGGCAATCGGGGCTGGGCTGCCAATCACCGAGCCCTCTGGAAACATGATTGTTGACATAGGAGGAGGCACAACGGACATCGCGGTCATCAGCCTGTCGGGTATCGTGTACAGCCGTTCGGTGCGGGTGGCGGGCAACGAGATGGACGAGGCCATCATCCAGTATGTCAAGCGCAAGCACAACCTGCTGATCGGCGAACGGACCGCGGAGCAGATCAAGATCCAGATCGGATCGGCGGCTCCGCTTGACGAACCCCAGACCATGGAGATCAAGGGACGTAACCTGATCGAAGGTATCCCCAAGACGGTCACCATCGCCGACGACGAGGTCAGGGAGGCGTTACAGGATTCCATCTCCACAATCGTCAACGCCGTGCGCGTCGCTTTGGAACGGACGCCCCCGGAGCTCTCCGCGGACATTGTCGACAAGGGAATCGTGCTGACGGGGGGAGGATCCCTGCTCAAGCACTTCGACCGCAAGCTCAACGAGGAGACCGGCCTGCCGGTCTTCCTGGCCGAGGACCCGCTGGCGTCGGTGGTGTTGGGCGTGGGCAAAATGCTCGACGACATGGCCCTGTTGCGACGAATCAGCCTGCAATGACTGAATGGGCGCGGAGTCGGCCCTTTCTGGGGCTGCTCCTGCTGGTGGTCTTGAATCTGTTCCTGCTGTCGGTGCAGATCCGCAGCAGCGAAGGGACCATCCTGTTGCGGACATGGGGTTTGGCTTTCATCAGCCCCCTCGCCTCAGCTTTCCAACAGGCTTCCACCGCCGCACTCGGACTGTGGCACCGCTGGGAATTCCTCAAGACCTTGGAGCAACGCAACCGATATCTCGAGAACGAGAACTGGCGGCTTCAGCTCGAGTTGCACCGTCTGGAAGCGTTGCGGCGCCTGGTCGACCGCGACCCGGCATTCGACCTGCTGGAGGCTCAACTGGTCGGGCGGACCATCCGGGCTGCCGTCGTCTGGCGCAACCTTCCCCTGTTCTTCGAGCGAGTGGTCGTCAACGCGGGGACCCGCCAGGGTGTGCGGCGCGACACTGCGGTGGTCACCCCGGAAGGGGTGGTGGGAAGGGTCGTGGCCGCCGCCGCCAACAGCTCCGAAGTCGAGCTCCTGTCGGACGTCAACGCCGCTGCAGGAGCGCTGGTGGGCGATCAACGCCTGCAGGGCGTTATCCAGGGAACCGGCGGTCCTCTCCTGAGGCTCAACTTCATTCCGGCCAGCGAAACCGTGACCGAAGGTGCGGCTGTGGTGACCTCCGGCGCCGACGGGATTTACCCCAAGGGCGTTCCCATCGGGCTGGTGGTCGCTGTCGATCGCGAGGCCGGGGTCTACCAGCAAATCATGGTTCGGCCGTTTGTGGACTACACCCGACTCGAGGAAGTGGCGTTGGTGATTGAATGACCGGCTTTACGGGAGGAGATACGGGGGGGGCGCAACGGCTTCTCGCCAAGACTGAGATTCTCCTGTTCTTGCTGGTGGCGGTTGTCATCGAGCTGATCCAGGGGACGGTGCTGCCAGGATACCTTCGGTTTCAGGCGTTTCTGGTCTTCCTGCTGTACACAGGCTGGCACTCGCACCCCCTGCAGGGAGGAGTTTTCGGAACCCTGTTCGGACTTTCGGAAGACTACATCTTCGGTGTCCCCCTGGGGATGAACGGGCTGAGCAAGAGTTTGCTGGGGTTCGCAGCGTCCTATCTCAGTCGCTGGTCGGCCCCGGACCTAGGGTTGCTGCGGGGGCTCATTCTCGCTGTGGTGGCGTTACTGGATCGCCTGATCGTCATCGGCCTGATGGTCCTGTTGGGCCTGAAGACATCGCCGGTGGTGGTGCCGGAGCTGTTGTCCTCGGCAGCGATTTCCGGTGCTTTGGGTGAGGTGTTCTTCCGTCTCTATGATAAGATCCGGTTTCCGCCAAAGGATTTCCGGAGGTTTTGAGCGTTCAGCGATGCCGTTGACCCAGGACAATCGGATCCTCCTGCAGCGCCTGGCGTGGCTTCGAGTCATTCTGTTCGTGGTATTTGTCGGCTTGGGGCTCAAGCTGTGGTACCTGGCCGTTGTCCAGTCCGCCTATTATCAGGAACTGGCCAATCGCAACCAGATCCGGAACGTCCCCCTGGTGGCTCCCCGAGGTGCGATTTATGACCGGGAAGGCCGGGTCCTCGTGGACAACACTTCGGCCTTTCATCTGTTTCTTTACCTTGACGAGATGGATGACCCGGAAGCTGTACGGGATTTCCTGGTCAGCAACCTGGGGGTGGATGCCGCCTACCTGGACGAGCGGATCGAGGCGGGGCGCGGTTACTCCAAGTATCAACCGGTGTTGATCCGGGAGAATCTGAGCCTGGAAGAGATCGCTCGGGTTCTGGCCCGCCAGTCTGAATTTCCTGAGCTGAAAACCATCGAGCAGCCCCGCCGGCTGTATCGTTATGGAGATCTCGCTGCCCATGTGTTTGGGTTTGTGGGCGAGGTCTCGCGCGACGAACTAGCTAGACCTGAATTTGCCTCCAACAAGCCTGGAGATATCGTCGGCAAGGTCGGTCTGGAGCGCGTGTACAACCGCCATCTGACGGGCCGGGATGGCGGGGTGAAGCTCCTGGTGAACAGCGCCGGCAGGGTTCTGGCGGAGCTGGGCAAGGTGCAGGCCGTTGCGGGAAAGGAGCTGCGCCTCACCATCGATCTGGACCTGCAGGTGGTGGCGGAGCGGGAGCTGCAGAACCGGCCGGGGGCGGCGTTCGCCTTCGACCCCAAGACCGGCGACGTCCTGCTTTTGGCCAGTCGTCCAGCCTTCGACCCCAACGCTTTTGCGAGCCGCATCACCGGCCGGCAGTGGAGGGAACTGCTGGAGAACCCGGACAATCCGCTTCAGAACCGGGTGATCCAATCCACCTTTGCTCCCGGCTCGATCTTCAAGGTGGTCATGCTGCTGGCGGGCCTCGAGCAGGGCGTCGTCGACGTCGACACCGCCGTCTACTGCAACGGCGGCGCGACCCTTTATGGCCATTTCTTCCGTTGCTGGAATGCGGGAGGCCATGGTTTTGTCAGGGCCCAGGAGGCCCTGCAGCATTCGTGCAACGTCTATTTCTACCTGCTGGGCCAGAAGCTTGGCATCGAGAGCATCGCTGCATTCAGCCGGCGGCTGGGACTGGGCGAACGCACTGGCATCGATCTGGTCGGCGAAGTTACAGGGGTAGTACCGTCGTCAGAATGGAAGCGAAGGGTCAGCGGTCAGCCCTGGTATGCAGGGGAAACGATTTCTGTGGCCATCGGCCAGGGTGCACTGTCAGTAACGCCGGCTCAGTTGGCCCGCGCGGTAGGGATTGTCGCCACAGGTCTGGCCCCGCAGTTGCGGCTCATCGACGATGGGTTGCCGCCGGTTGTCCGCCGTGTGGATCTCTCACCCGCCCACCGCGAGGTGGTCCGTAACGGGATGTGGCGGGCGGTCAACGACGCCGGAACGGCCACTGCCGCCCGGGTTGGCGGTTTTGAAGTGTGCGGCAAGACCGGAACCGTGCAAACAATCAGTCGCGAGGGTTATGAGCGCCTTTCGGAAGAGGAGCGCCAGCGCTTTGAGCCGAACGCCTGGTTTGTGGGCTTCGCGCCCAGACAGGACCCGGAAATCGTGGTCGCGGTAATTGTGCAGCGGGGGGGTGCTGGAGGAAGGGGTGCCGCTCCGATTGCCGGCAAGATTCTGGATGCCTTCTATCGGAAGCGACATGGGAGTGCGGGCGGGGTGACATTGGCCGCCAGATAAGACGGGTTGGAGATGAGGATCCGGCAGTTGGTCGGACAGTTTGACCTGGTTCTCTTTACAGCCGCCGTTGGACTGGCTGCCGTCGGGGTCCTCGGTGTCTTCAGCGTCGGCGGTGCGGCCCTGGGCTGGAGCCAAGCAGGCCGAGTCGGATTGGGGCTGCTGGTGTGCATGGCTGCGCTGTACTTCGATTACCGACGGCTGATGGACCTGTCCCCACTGATATATCTTGCGTCGCTGGCGGGACTGGTGGCGGTCCTGTTCGTGGGGATTGAAGTCAATGGGAATCAGAACTGGCTGAGTATCGCCGGGTTTACGTTCCAGCCGTCAGAGCTCGCGAAAATCACCTGCCTCCTGCTGCTGGTGCGGGTGTTGGCCGAGAACGATGGCGAGTATCTTTCGAGGCGGCTGCTGATCACTGCTGGCCTGATCACCGCGGTCCCGATGGCGCTGATCATTCTGCAGAAGGACCTGGGCACCGCTTTCATGTACCTGCCAATGGCAGGAGCTCTGCTTTTCGTGGCCGGGATCCGGGCGCGTGCGGCCGTCGTGGTTACGTTGATCATGTTGGCGGCGGCGCCGGTGGTCTGGATCGGTCTGAAGGACTATCAGCGCCAGCGGGTGCTGGTCACGCTGGATCCGGACCTCGATCCGCTGGGATTCGGTTACCAGACCCGCCAGTCTCAGATTGCGATCGGCTCGGGAGGGCTGTTCGGCCGGGGCTTGGGACAGGGGCTCCAAAGCCAGCTCGGTTTTGTGCCGGAGAGCCACACGGATTTCATCTTTACCCTGTTGGCCGAAGAAATCGGCTTCTTTGGAGCGGTGGCCATACTGTTGACCTATCTGCTTGTCATCTCTCGTCTGGTCACCCTCGGCCGCAGCGCCAAGGACCGGACCGGAATTCTGCTGGTGGCGGGAGTCTTGGGTCTGCTCGCCTCCCACGTGGTGGTCAACATCGGGATGGCCTTGGGCTTGCTCCCCCCGATTGGAATTCCGTTGCCGCTGCTGAGTTACGGGGGCTCTTCCGCGCTGTCGGTCTTCGCCGCGCTGGGATTGGCTCTCAACGTGGGAGTCCGCCGTTACATGTATCTCTGAGAGGCAGGGAGGATGGAGGAAGATGCCCCAACGGTGCCCCAAGCTGAAACGCGCCAGCCTGAACCGCCATCCATGAGATCAATGGCCGGCGCCGAGGCCCGCAGAGAGAGGTTTGAAGAAAGGATCCCAGTGAAACCAGCGCCTGTAGATTCGCACAAGGTGAGGGGGGTGAGCCGCGGGAGTGTCCGGATCTTGCTGTGGCTCGGGACCGCCCTGGTGATCGGGTTCGGGAGCGCCGCGGCCAAGGACATCACTTGCAAGTCCGACAACTATCGGTATCGTCACTGCAAGGCTGACACATCCGGTGGGGTGCGGCTGAAGAAGGTGAAGTCCCGGGCCCCCTGCATCCAGCATGAAACCTGGGGTTGGGACAGGCGGGGGATCTGGGTGAACAAGGGCTGTGCGGCGGAGTTCGAGCTCGGTGACGACTGGAATTGGGAACAACCTGACAGCGGGGATCGGCGCGTGCTCGATCTCGCCCGCGAGGCGGTCGGGGAGCGGATTCGGCAAGACCTTGGGGCTGGGGCTTCTGTGGAATTTGGCTCTGCGAGAGCAACAGAACTGGACCGCCGCCTGCAACGGGTGGACGGCACCGGCCGTCTGCGCGGCCGCCGTGGCGGCTGGGAGGACTTCGAGTATCGGGTCCAGGTGGATACACGTCGGTGGGTCGTAGCAGATCTTGACTGGCGCTATTCCCGCGACGGGGACCGTGGTGCTGGCCCGGGAAGGCTGGTTTTCGAGGCCCGCATCGATGATGAAGTCGATCTGGTAATTCAGGGACGTCGGGTGGAGGTCAAGGAGATATCGGGCCGGCGGACAGAGTCGGTACGCTATGTGTTCGACAGCCCTTTGCCCCGCCGGGAAGTAGTCGTCCAAGTTCGCAAGCTGGAGGGTCGAGGAACGGCTGCTGTCCGGGAGCAGCCCAGCCGCCGCAACGATTATCGGGCGATCATCACGGTGTCCGATCGCAAAGGCGGTACCGATCGCTACAAGTTGGAAATCACCTGGTAATCCATGTCCAGTCCGGCCGGATTGCGACTTGAAGGAGTCTTTGCGCCAGTTACCACCCCCTTTGACGAGGAGGGGCAAATTGTCGAGTCTGCCTTTGTTCGAAACCTGCAGCGGTACGGGCAGACCGGTCTTGCAGGGGTGCTGGTTGCCGGAACCACCGGCGAGGGTGTCCATCTTGACGCTTCGGAGCGGCATCTGCTGCTGGAACTTGCGGCTCAGGCGGCAGGACGCCTCCAGCTACTGGCCGGCCTTCCCGGCCAGTCGGTCGTGCAGTCGGTTCGAGAGCTGCGTGCCTGGGAGCAATTCCCTTTGCGCGCCGTGCTGGCGGCAGTTCCCAGCTACTACCGGCCCCGCATGACCGAGAACGCCGTCGAAACCTACTATCGGATGCTGGCCGACGAGTCGCCTTTCCCCATCCTTCTCTACAACATCCCCCGACTGACTGGAATCGAGCTGGGAGCCCGGCTGGTCAGCCGGCTGGCGAGGCATCCCCGGATCGCGGGCATCAAAGAGAGTTCGGGAAACCTGGGACTGGTGCAGCGCCTGTTGGAGGATACAGCCGGCCACGACTTCGCTGTACTCAGCGGTTCCGCTGAGACCTTCGGAGCGGCCGTGGATCTGGGTGTGCGGGGCGGGATCCTAGCGGCAGCCTGCATGGTCCCGGACCTGGCAGTGGCGGTCCTCTGCAGTGCTGGTGATCCTGCAGGTTCGGCGGATCTGCGCCGCCGGCTCTTTGAGTTGGCGTCGGCAGTAGTTGCGGAAGGTGGAGTCGCCGGCATCAAGGCCGCCATGGACGAGACGGGTTTCGAGGGAATGTACACCCGCCTTCCCCTCGGACAACTCCTGCCGGAGGAACGGGAACGAATCCATCGAGTGTTGTCGGCGCAGAGCCGGACCCTGCGGCCTGCTTGAGGCGAAGCGTCCGGTCGCATCCCTGGTTCCGGGTTAAGATAGGGGTCCCGAATGGATAGCGTCTGCGTCGACTTCCGGAAACTGCCCGACCAAAACCCTCTGTTTCTCAGTTTTCTGTACGAGTTCGATCGGGTCCGGGAGTTCTATCCCACTCTGCCGCGTCGTGACTCCGAGTGGGAAGCCCGGGTGGACGCCGTTCTGGGGCGGCCGCACTTCCCCCGCCGGGAGTTGGTGGAACTGCTGGAGCCGTTCAATCTCGCCTTGGGAGGGGACGAGGCGGTCAGGCAAAACCTGCAGGATCTACTTGATCCGGGGGCTGTCGCCGTGGTTACAGGCCAACAGGTAGGACTGTTTGGTGGTCCCGGGTTCTCAGTGTACAAGGCCGCCACCGCACTCCGTCTGGTGGAGCGCTTGCGGAGCCTGGGGCACAAAGCGGTGCCCGTGTTCTGGTTGGCGTCGGACGACTCCGATTTTGAGGAAGTGCGCCGGGCATGGCTCACTTCACCTGATCATGGAGTCACGGAGATCAGCCATCCCGACACCCGTCTTGGCGGCCACGAAGCGGCGGGTGCCGTCATGCTCACTGGCGAAGCAGCCTGGTGGCAGGGGCTGCAAGAGGTCTTGGAGCAAAGCCTGGGCTCGGAGAAGTGGCGTCGCGGACTGCTCGAGGACTACGTCCCCGGGAGGTCGTTCAGGGAATCCTTTGCCCGCTGGATTCACCGGGTCTTTGCAGGTTATGGGCTGCTGTTTTTTGACCCTCTGCTGGACGGCTACCGGGCCGGCCTGCGCGAATTCTTTCGGGTCGCCGTTCACCGTAGGGCTGACCTGCTGCACGATCTGAGGGAGCGGGAGCAGCAACTGGAACAGGCTGGCTTCGCTTCCCAGGTGAAGGTGGACGACTCGGAGTCATGCCTGTTTCTCTGGGAGTCGCCGCAACGGGTGAAACTGGAATTCTCCGACGGACGCTACCGCGTTAAGGGACGCGTCCGGCTGAGCTTCACACCGGAGGAGTTAGCAGACGGAATCGGGTCGGGGGCGCTGGAAGTCACTCCCAACGTGCTTCTCCGTCCGCTGGTTCAGGATTACCTGTTTCCCACCGTCTGCGGAGTGGGCGGGCCTGCAGAAATCGCCTATTTCGCCCAGGTCAACGCCATCGCCCGCCACTGGGATCAGGAGCCTGTGGTGTTCCCCAGGGCTGCTTTCACCGTTGTGGACCGCAAGAGCGGTCGTTACCTCCGCCGGTATGGACTCGATGTTGTCGATGTCCTGCGGGATCAACGCGACGAGATTCTCGAGCGTATCGTCCGCCAGGGTGATGAGGAGGAGGTGATCGAGCGCCTGGATTCCCTGAGAGCTGACATCAAGTCACGGCTGGCGGATATGGCACAGCGGATCGACAGCGTCGATCCGACGGTGGGGGCGAAGGCGCGCCGGACGAGGGAACGAATCGACGAGCGCTTGCTCCGGCTTCGGCGGCGGTTTATCGAGAACGCCACCCGTCGGGACGACGTCGTGCGTCGCCACCTGGAACATCTGCTGGGACATCTGAAGCCCCAGGGCCATCTGCAGGAGCGGGTACTGGCCTTTGCGAGTCTGTTGGCTGAAGGTGGTCCGGGGTTCTTGCCGGATCTGTTGGCACGGATCGACCCCGACGAGTTCACCCACCGCGTAGTATTCTTGTGAGTATCAGATTCGCCAGGTGAATTGTTCGGGGTGGACCGGCTGGGTCCTGGGGGGAAAGCGGGGCCACATGTTTAACCGGCACTATCGGCTCTACGCGAGGATTCTGCTGGCCCTGGACGCGGCCGTCACCCTCCCGGCCCTGTTCGTGGCCTACCACTTACGGCTCTACCTCGTCCAGTTCGGGCCGGAGGAATTCTCCAGCCAGTTCAATCCCATTCTGCTGCCGTTCTCGGAGTACGTGTTCTACCTCTTGGTATTCCTTCCGGCCTGGTTCGCGTGTCTGCTGCTGACTCAGCGTTACGAAACCCTGTTGCGGCAGCCCTTGAGCAGACAGCTGGGAAGAGTCCTGTCGTTTGTCCTCCTTGCGGGAAGCATCATGGGTTTGGTGAGCTATGCGCTGAAGCTGGAGGTCAGCCGTCCCATCTTCTTCGGGTTCTTCGTTTTCATGCTGGTGGCGCTTCCCGCCAACCGGATCCTGCTTTATCTGCTGCTGTGCAGCCGGAATCTGAACGAACACAATTGCGTTCACATCCTGGTGGTGGGAACCGACGAACGGGCCTGGAAGCTGGGGGAAACGCTGGAGGCCTCACGCAAGTGGGGTTATCACGTCATCGGTTATTTGCGGGTCGACGGGGGACCCATCGCGGTGCCGTCCGATCGGATCCTGGGGAGACTGGAGGAACTGCCCCGCCTGCTGGAGCAGGACGGGTTGGCGGATGAGGTCATTTTCAGCACTCCCGCGCGGGAGTTGGCGGCCTATGAGGATGTGGTGCTGTATTGCCAGGAGGTCGGCGTGCGCACCCGGATTGCGGCCGACCTGATCCCGTTTGCCGCCAGCAACGTTTCGCTGGAGTTTCTGGAGCAGGTACCCCTGATCAGCTTTTCCTCAGTGCCCGAGCACAGTTGGCCGCTGGTGGTGAAGCGGGTATTGGATTTCACGGTGGCTGCCGTCGGGCTGGCCCTGTTATGGCCTTTCATGCTGCTGGTGGCGGCGGCCGTCAAGTTCTCTTCACCCGGTCCGGTGTTTTATCGACAGGTGCGATGTGGCCTGAATGGCCGGCGGTTCCTGTTGACGAAGTTCCGGACCATGATCGATGGCGCCGAGGACAAGCTGTGGGAGATCCGACACCTCAATGAGATGGATGGTCCGGTCTTCAAGATGCGGAATGACCCCCGCGTGACGCCTCTGGGCAGATACCTGCGCAAGTTCAGCATCGATGAGCTACCCCAACTGTGGAACGTGATCAAGGGAGAGATGAGCATTGTAGGGCCCCGTGCGCCGCTTCCGGAGGAGGTGGAGAACTACTCCGTATCACAGCGCCGGCGCCTGAGCGTCAAGCCGGGAATCACGTGCCTGTGGCAGGTTTCGGGGCGCAACGAGATCAACTTCCAGCAGTGGATGGAGATGGACTTGCAGTACATCGACAACTGGTCGGTCTGGATGGATTTGCGGATCATGTTGAAGACCATACCGGCGGTGTTTACCGGCCGCGGCGCGCGCTAATGGGGCAAAATGGGCGTCTGTTGCGGTCTGTCGCCGACCTCGCTGCCGGGCGAGCGGATCTCCTTCCCTTGACTCCACCGGGTGCGGCGGGTTAGGAGTAGGGATGTGCAGCGATTTCCCGCGATCGTGTTGCCGGCCGCAGTCGCTGGGGTCCTTGTTCTGATCCCGCCACTGGCGGCCCAGAGCGAACGGTCTCCAACCCGCCAGCAGATGCTCCAGGAAGAGGCCCGCAATTACTTCGAGCGATGGTTGAAACAGGATGTGGTGTACATCATCACCCCGGAAGAGCGGGAGGTCTTTAACTCGCTGACCAGTGACGAAGAGAAGGAGCGGTTCATCGAGCAGTTCTGGCTGAGGCGCGACCCGGATCCGCGGACCGCGGTGAACGAGTTTCGGGAAGAACATTACCGGCGAATTGCCTATGCCAACGAGCGGTTCCGCAGCGGTGCACCCGGCTGGAAAACGGACCGCGGCAGGATCTACATCCTTCACGGACCGCCGGATTCCATTGAACCCCACCCCTCCGGCGGGCCCTATGAGCGGCCCCTGTGGGAAGGCGGCGGCACCACGGTCACCTTCCCCTTCGAGGTTTGGCGCTACCGCCGCATTCCTGGAGTTGGTGAGGACATCGTGTTGGAATTCGTCGATCCTGCTTACAGCGGTGAGTACAGGCTTGCCATCGATCCGGACGAAAAGGACGCCTTCGCGAAGGTGCCCACGCTGGGGCTGACTCTGGATGAGGCGGAGGGTATTGCCTCGAAGGCTCAGAGGGGAACCGCCGAAGACATCCGGTACTACCTGCGGCGAGACAAGCCGTTCGACCGTTATTACGAATACACCTTCATCCAGCGACCACAGCAGATCAAGTACAAGGATCTGCAGGAGATGGTCAAGGTCAACGTAACCTTTGAGCAGATCCCCTTCCAGGTGCGCGTGGACCAGTTCCGCCTGAACGACGACATGGTGATCGTGCCGATTACGATTCAGGTCGCCAACCAAGATCTGTCGATCGTGGAGGAAAATGGCCGTTGGATTGGCGGTGTCTCGGTTTACGGTCTGGTCCAGAGTGTGACCAACCAGGTGGTGGCGGAGTTCGAAGACGACTTGGTCAACACGTTTTCGGCGGAGGCGGCGCAAAGGCCGACCGGGCGGTCGGTCTACCAGAAGACCCTGGTCCTGGAGCGCCGGCTGCGTTACAAAATGGATTTGGTGCTGCGTGATCGCCACGGCGGCAAGACGGCGGTGGGCCGGTACCCGATTATCCCTCGTGATTTCCGCGGCCAGGAGCTGTCCGCCAGCTCTCTGGTGCTTTCGGATCTGATCCGGACGCTCCCGGAACCCCCCCGGTCAGATGAGATGTTCGTGATAGGGGATGTGCTGGTGCGTCCAATGTTGAACCCGCGCTTCCAGATCGGGCAGCCGGTGGGGGTCTACTTCCAGCTTTACCATGTGGCTTTGGACCAGGCGTCGAACAGCCCGAGCCTCAACGTCAGGTGGAAGTTGAGCCGGGAGGGGCAGGAGGTGGCTGCCATTGAAGAGCCCGGCGAATCGGTTTACTACTTTTCCGAGGCGCGGACCGTGTTGATTCGAAGCTTTCCGACAGCGGACCTGCCGCCGGGCAAGTACCGGATCGGAGTTGAGGTGGAGGACCGTATCGGGCGTCAGAAGGTGGGCCTCGAAGGGGAGTTTGAAGTTGTAGGTTAGGGAGTCGTGCAGCGCCTGTCCATGGTCTGTTACCCTTTCAGTTATTTTTGAGTCGGCGGCGTTATATTTTCGCTCCCGACCCTTGACACGGGCGTCCGAAAGGACTCTAATTGCCGATTATCGGGTTTATGGGTACCTGATGGAGAGTGCGCGTCTGCTGCCTTGGGGTAGTGAGTGCGGTCCCAGCCACAGGGAAGGTTTCCCTGTTCTGTCCCCGGCTGAGATTCCGATAACTCCCGGAACTCGGAGGTACGGGAGAAGTCTTGTGTGTGTCTCAGGAGGAGAGAAATGGAACATCCACGGTTAGGAAAGACAGGGATTTCCGCCTGTCTGCTCCTGCTGCTGGCGGTGTGGCTGGTTGTGACGGCCCCCGCCTTTGCGCAGAGTGGACGCGGCACCATCAACGGGATCGTCCGGGATATCACCGGCGCCGTCGTCCCGGGAGCGGAGGTTACGGTGACCTCCACCGAGACCGGTGTATCCCAGACGGTGCTGACCACGGAGGCAGGTGTCTATCGGGTGCCGTACCTGCAACCCGGCAGGTATCGGGTTACCGCCACGCTTCCGGGTTTCAAGACGGCAGTGGTCGACAACGTAAGCCTGCTGTTGGCACAGACGCTCTCAGTCGATCTGGTCCTGGAGGTTGGCGAGGTGACGGAGTCGGTGACCGTCTCCAGCACCGGACCGCTGCTGGAAACGTCAACCTCGGAAATCGGCATCAACGCCAACACGAAGGAAGTTCACACGTGGCCGATTCTGGTTGGTGATGGGACCCGACAGTTGCAGGATTTCATCTTCCGCGCCATGCCCGGCACCCAGGGTGGGACCTTCGCGGGTTCCATCAATGGTGGCCAGTCCTATAGCCATGAGATCCTCATCGAGGGGATCTCCATTGGCCGTATGGACCTCAATGGAGGCAGCAACAACGAGTTCACGCCCACCATGGATGCGGTGAGCGAGTTCAAGCTGCAGACCGGGGCGTTGTCGTCGCAGTACGGCGCGACCCAGACAGCGCTCACGAACTTCGGCATGAAGTCCGGCACCAACGAGTACCACGGGACAGTGTTCTGGCTGCACCAGAACAAGGTACTCAATGCCAACAGCTGGTCGAACAACCTGTTCGGCAACCCACGCAGTGCATACCTCGACAACAACTTCGGCGCCACCGCCGGCGGACCGATCATCAAGGACCGGACCCATTTCTACTTTTCGTATGAAGGGGATCGGTTTGTGAACCAGAACACCGCCGGGTTTGAGAACTTGCCGGTGCGGCCGTTCAAGCAGGGAGACTATTCCCTGCTTCTGGACCCCGCATTCACTCAGGACGCCCGTTCAGGTACGGTGGTGGGTCAGGATGCTCTCGGCCGCGATGTCATCTTCGGGCAAATCTACGATCCGGCTTCGTCTCGCCAACTTCCAGACGGGACCTGGATTCGTGACCCCTTCCCTGGGAACATCATTCCCGCCGACCGCATGAGTGATGTCACCCGGGCATGGCTCAAGCATGACATTCCGGATCCACAGATCTTCGCCTTCCGGCGCAATCAGACCCGGTTCAGTGGGTGCTGTCCGTACCTGCAGATCGACAACTTCAGCCTCAAGATCGACCATATTCTGAGCGAGGCGCACAAGCTGTCGGGGACTTTTGTGTCCAACGACCGCGGACGTGACCGTTCGGGTGGTGCAAGTTTCCGTCCTTCCGGGCTCTCGTTCCCGGGGCCGGCGGCTGCCGGCTTCCGCCGTCAGGATACTCCTGGCTACATCATCCGGTTGGCTGAGGACTGGACCATCAGTCCCCAGATCCTCAACCACCTGGCGATCGGTTACAACCGGTTCATCAACAAGAACCAGGCGACCTCTTTCCTGGCGGGCATCGACTGGAAGTCTGAGCTCGGACTGGTAACGGACCAGCCGGGGAAGACTTTCCCCGTAGTCCGGTTCACCGGATTTAATACCACTCTGAGCGGCGGCTATCGCAACATGGGAGACGCGGCGACTGGGCACGCTCCCAACGGAAGCACCATCATCGCCGATGACTTCAGTTGGCTGATCAACAATCACAGCCTGCGGTTCGGAGTCGAGCACCGCCGTTACTACCTGAACGAGCGTGCAACCCAGGGGAACGGTACTTACACCTTCCACAACGAGAACACGGGGCTGCCGGGATTTGCATCGCAGACCGGGTTTGCCTATGCCAGTTTCTTCCTGGGAGTGGTGCAGAGCGCGAGCATGGGCATCCAGCGCCTGACCCTCGGCCAGCGCAGCCGCTACACCGCCATGTACGTCCAGGATGACTGGAAGGTCCGGGACAATCTGACTGTCAATCTCGGTCTGCGTTGGGATATCCCGACGCCGCTGTTCGAGGTTGCAGGGCGGATGTCGAGTCTGGATCCCACTGTGCCGAACCCCGGTGCGGACGGTTATCCGGGTGCACTGGTTTTCCGCGACCGCTTTTCGGATACCTATTACAAACAGTTCGCGCCCCGTTTCGGCTTCGCCTGGCAGGTGAAGGAAGATCTGGTGGTCCGGGGCGGCTACGGTATTAACTACAGCCCGCCCATCAACGACGGGTGGCATGCTTCGTACACGGCCGGCTTTGACGGCTCGAACCCGATCATTGGACGCCGGGGACGGTTCCGCGAAGACCCCGTCTACAGTTGGGACAACCCGTATCCTCCGTACACCGCCACCCTGCCGAATACGGATCCAACCCTGCAAAATGGGGACTACATCGATTACTACAGCCCGGAGACCAACCGGTTCCCGTATGTGCAGAACTGGAATGTAGGGGTGCAGTTCGATGCCGGGTGGAACACCAAGATCGAGGCCAACTACGTGGGCAACAAGGGGACTCGCCTGATGGAGACCCAGTATCTGGGCTCTCTGAACCAGGTCCCCACCCAATATCTGTCCCTGGGGGATGTCCTACTGGAGGATATCAGCGACCATCCGGAGATTGCCAAGCCCTATCCCAGTTTCGAAGGAACGGTAGCCAGGGCGTTGAGACCGTTCCCGCAGTACGAGGGTGTCCAGACGCACCGTTTGAACGGGGGCTACTCGACCTACCACTCCCTGCAGATGACGGCGACCCGCCGGTCGGATTACGGGCTCAGCTTCCTGACCTCGTACACCTGGTCCAAGTCACTGGGCACTGCCGACACCGCAGGTCCCGGCAACTACTACGACTACGGCCAGGACTTCTACAATCGCCGGGCAGACTACTCGGTCACGGCTTACCATTTCCCGCATGACCTCAAGCTGACCTGGATCTACGATCTGCCTTTTGGGCCCCGCGGCAAGTGGCTGACCTCCGGGATCGCCGGCAAGATCCTGGGTGGCTGGACCTTCAGTGCCATCCATCGATATCAGTCGGGTGGACCGCTGGCGTTGGGTGTCGGTGGTTTTGCCGGTGACGCCCTCTTCAACCCAGGATTCCGCCCGGATGTGCTGTTGGAAGGCGACGCCCAGAAGTTCGACGTGGGTGGATCCTTGGATTCCACCAATGGAACCCAATACCTGAACCCAGCTGCTTTCGCCGCTCCGCCGGCCACGGCAAACGGAGTCCCGATCCGACTCGGAAACGCCCCGCGTCACCTGCCGAGGACTCGAAGCTTTGCGCTCCTCAGTGAGGACGTCTCTTTGATCAAGCGGACGGATCTGCCGTGGCGGGAAGGGATGAATCTCGAAATCCGTTTCGACTTCATCAACTTCTTCAACCGTGTCCGTCTTGGTGGACCGGATACGGATGTGACCAGCGCGGACTTCGGGAAGATCTTTTCGAAGACCGGCGGCGCCCGGACCGCCCAAGGCGGCTTAAGGATCAACTGGTAGTCTTCTGAGTGCCTGTTGACTATTTGTCTGAAAGGCCTCCCGCGGCGGCGGGAGGCCTTTTTTTGTCTGATGCTTGCACTGGTGTTGGCGTTGCTGGGTACCCAGGCGGCAGGGGGAGGCGATCCTTGTCGGCTCGGTGCCGAAAGAGTATCAGGGGGGGATGCGGCCGGCGCGTTGCCCCTGATTGAACTCTGTGTCCAGCGCCACCCCGCCGATCTGAAATGGCGGCTTCGCCTGTGTGCGCTCTACCAGCAGGTGGGCCGCGACCGGGAGCTTTACCAGACAGCCCTGGAAGGACTGCGCCTGTTTCCTGAGGAAAGGCGCTTCTACCTTACGGCCGGCAACCGCGCAGCCCGCTACGGGGAGACTGACCTGGCAGTGGATCTCCTGTCCCGGGCCCGGCGGCGCTGGCCTGACGATCAGTCCGTCCGGGACGCCTTCGCAGAGGCTTTGTTGGTGCGCGGACTGGAACGCTTCGACCGGGAAGAGTACCCGGGTGCCGAGGCCGATCTCCGGCGGGTCCTTGAGCTGGACCCCGACCATGTCGAGGCGTTACTGAACTTGGGTCGAATCCAGTACAACCTGTTGCGTCGTGAAGAGGCTTTGGCCTCGTTCGACCGGGTGCGGGCTGTTGCACCCGAGACTCCCTTGGTGGAGTTTCATCGGGGCGTAGTCCTGCATTCATTGAATCAGAATGACCTGGCGCTGGAAGCCTTGAATCGGGAACTTCGGCGCAATCCTGAGCATGCCGTCAGCTATTACTTTCGAGGCTTGGTGCTCAAAGCGCTGCACCGTTGCCCGGAAGCGCTGGCAGATCTGGAAACCGCAAGCCGGTTGATGCCCAGATACCGTGAGGTGCCCTTTGAGGCTGGCCGCTGTCTGGAAATGCTGGGACGGCATTCAGAGGCTGAACAGGCCTACCGGACCAGCTTCCAGCTCGATCCAACCGAGCCCAAATCATTGTTTTCCCTGGGTCAGATGCTGCAACGGATCGGGCGTGCGGTGGAGGCCAGGCCTATCCTGGAGCAGGCGAGGGGTCTCTATGTGAACAAGGTGCGGGAGCATCGGGCGGAATTCCAGTTCCAGTCAACCCGCTCGGCTCCGCCACAGTAGAACAGAGGGACTGTCCCCAACAATGTCCAACAGTTCCCGGATCCGTGGGTGTGGCGCGCCAGGCCCGGGAGGAACGCGGGGGGACCTGATTGACCAAAGGGACTGTCCCCAACAGCCCCAACAGAGTCCCCCCAACCACCCCTCCGCCAACCTCCGTCAATTCGCGCGCTGGTTTGAGCGGAACGGCGAGCCTTCCGCGCGCACTGGCCCTATGGGCTCTGCCGGCTGTTTGTTGTCCGTCGCCTCCGCGGTCGGAGCGACTGTCCCCTAGGGTTCCCCGGATCAGCGGGAATCCCGAGGTCCCGAAGGACTGTCCCCAACAGCCCAACAGCGTTCAACGGTTCCCGCGATCCGTGGGTATGGCGCGCCAGGACTGGGAAGAGCGGTGGGTCCTGCCACCAGAGCTGGCTGTTCGGAGGTTCGGTCGACGGCTCCCGCTTCTTCGCGTGCTACCATTCGGTCATGGCTGCCGGCTGGTGGAATGATCTTGAGATCGCCCGCCGGCTCCTTGTGCGGAAAGGTCCCCCTGTCAACCTCATCTTTTTCGTTACCTCCCGCTGCAATCTCCTTTGCAGCCACTGCTTTTACTGGAAGGAACTGAATGGCAACAAGGCCGAGCTGACTCTGGAGGAAATCGAACGGATCACGCGTTCGCTTCCCAACCTGCTTTCCGTGTCCTTGACCGGGGGTGAGCCCTATCTCCGGAAGGATCTTCCCCAGATCGCGGAAGCCTTCGAGCGGAACTCTCGGGTACGCAACCTGCAAATCCCTTCCAACGGACTGCTGGTCGACAAGACCTTGGAACGTGCGGAACAACTGCTGGAAAAGGTTCGGAAAGCACGGGTGTGTACGGGTGTCTCCCTGGATGGCCCCAAGGATGTCCATAACGCCGTCCGCGGCGACCCCCGCAGCTTTGACCGAGCTCTCGAGACTCTGGCCGGACTCAAGGCAATGAAGCCGCGTTTTCCAAACCTTTCGGTTGGAGTTGCGCTGACGGTGACCGCCGCCAATCAGCACCGCCTGGACGAGTTTTTCGATCTTCTCGAAACACACTGGTTGCCCGATGCCGTGACCATCACCCTGGCTCGCGGGGAGCCGATGGATCCTTCGCTGAAGCAGGTTGACGTGGCAATCTACCGCCGGTTTGCCGAGAGAGTCCTGGACTACCGTCGCCGTCACCGTCTGACCGATGGCTGGACGGATCGGTTGGTGATTGCCAAAGAGGAGGAGACCTATGAGCTGATTGCAGAGGCCGCCGGTGCGTCCCGGAGGATCTCCCCCTGCTATGCCGGCGAGTTGATCGGAATTTTGGGCGAAACCGGCGAAGTCAGGGTTTGCGAAACCCTTACGCAGAGCATGGGCAACGTCCGGGACTTCGACTGTGACCTGGCTGCCCTATGGAAAGCCGCCCGGGCCGAGGCCGCCCGGCGTTATCAGCGGGATCTGGCTTGCCAGTGCACCTACGAGTGCGCCATGAGTGTGAACACGTTGTTCAATCCGCGACGCGCGCTGCGAATCGTGGAACGGGCCTGGCGGGATATCCCGGTAGCTGCCGACCGCTCTGTGTCTGGTATCACCGGGCCGGACACGGGGTCAGCCGAAACCGAGGTCCGGAAACCATGTTCCCATCCGTACTGATCGCCTTGGTGATGGCAGTCCAGGGCCCAGCCGCCGACCCTGAGCGTCTGTTCAGGGATGCCCAGCGGGAGCTTGCGCAGGGGAACCCCGAAAAGGCGGCGCCGCTCGCATCGCGGGGACTGTCCCTGGTACTTGCTGGCGTCGGTTCCGTGCACCTGGAACTCTCCCGGTATGAGGAGGCGCTGCAAGTCTTTGAAGAGGCGGTCGGGGTCTGGCCGGATCCCGCGGCTCTGCGGGGCTTGGCGGTGGCCGCTCTTCGCACCGGCGAGTACAGGAGGGGACTGGAGGCTGGTTATCGGCTACTGCAGGAGAACCGGCAGGATGCCGAGGCGCTGCAGCTCGTGGGCAAACTCCAGTACATGGTCAAGGACTATGCGAAAGCTGCCACAATGCTGGAGACGGTTTGGCGAGCCCGGTCCCAGGATCTGACCGTCGGCTACACGTTGGCGTTGGCACAACTTCAAGCCCGTCAACTCGAGGCGGGTCGCCGGACCTTGGAGGCTCTTGTGCGGAGATTCGGGTCCACGGCGCCGATGTGGATCCTGGTTGGAAGGGCCTTTCGAGATACGGCCGACCCGGCCCATGACTCCTACGGGAGCTATCTCAAAGCGGCGGAAGAGGCCTTCCGGAAGGCGCTTGAGATCGATCCTCAAGTCCAGAGGGCTCACTACTACCTCGCTATGACGCTGTTGCGTAACGAAGGGATGGCAGCCGGTGCCAAGGCGCTCCAGGAGTTTCGCATGGAGCTCCAGGTCAATCCCGGGCACTTCCTCTCCCACTACTACCTCGGACTCCTGCTCACCCAGAACCGCCGGTACCAGGAGGCACTGCCCCATCTGCAGGAGGCGAGAAGGCTCAACCCGGATTTCCTGGATACCGAGCTCGTCCTTGGGAGGGCTCTGTTCTGGCTGGGGCGCTATGAGGAAGCTGCCGCTGTCCTGGAGCGATTGGCGGGTGTATTTGCCGGCGAGACGAGAACTTTGTACCACGAAAGCAACGTTCGCTATCTGCTCGGGCGCTCCCTGGTTTGCCTGGGCCGCCGGGACCAGGCGCGCGTCCACCTGTTGGAGGCCGATCGACTGAAGCGCCTGTGGTCGCAGACCGAACGGGCCGAAATCATGGCCAATGAGGAGGGTGTACTGTCCGCACAGATTGAAACGACCGACCGAATTGAAGAGTCAGCCTCTCCGGCGAGCCTGTTGGCTGATCCTCCGCCGCCGGAAGCTCGGCAGCGGGAGCTGGAACGTGCTCTTGCTGAATCGGCCAGGGCGGTGGCTGTTGGGTACCAACTCAAAGGACGGCTTGCTGCCGCCCGGATGGATTTGGAAGGCACGGTGGAAGCGCTGGAGAAGGCGGTGCGATGGTTTCCGGAAGATAGCCTCGCCTGGTTCAACCTGGCGGTAGCCCAAGTGAAGGCTGGACGGAACGTGGCTGCTGTGACATCTCTCTTGCAGGCTCTTCCCCCGGTGGAATCGGACGTCGGCTCGCTTTCGGGTGCGGTGCAGTCGGGAGACGCGCTTCGCTTATTGGCTTCACTGGTGCCGGTGATCATCGAGGAGGGGCGGACTCTCGAAGCAGAAAAGGCATTGGATGTCTTGCTGCAGCGCTTTCCGCAGATGCCGGACCTTTATTATCTGAGAGCTCGGCTGCTGGTCCGCCAGGAGTCGTGGTTGGCAGCGGCTGAGGCACTGGAGCGGGCAGTGGCCCTGAAGCCCGACTTCGCACAGGCGTTCCGGCAGCTGGCTGCCGTCTATGCGCGACTGGGCCGTCGCCAAGAGGCTCAAGAGGCTCTCCAACGTTTCCGGGAGCTGGAGCCTTGAGCCTGCGCGTTACCAACCCTGAACCCGATCCCCTGCGGTAGAATTCGCGGAACCTGTCCCCTATGCGTGCACTCCAAGTCCTTCGTTGCTGGCCGAGTAGCGATGCCTTGCCGCGGCTCGGCCGGGCTGCCGTTGTTCTGGTGTTCCAGTGCAGTCTGCTCGCCGTGGCGCCATCGGCCGGTTCGCCGTTGCGTTTCGTGGACATCACGCGGGAAAGCGGGGTGGATTTCCATCACCATTCCTCGGCCGAGAAGAAGCACATTGTGGAGGCGATGAGTGGCGGGGTGGCGCTGTTCGACTTCGACAATGACGGTTGGCTGGACATCTACCTGGTGAATTCCCTGACCGTGGAGACGGCCGGTCGGCCGCAGCTAGCCCCCAGCCGGCTTTACCGGAACAACCACGACGGAACTTTCCGCGATGTCACCGACCGCGCGGGGGTGGCACTGTTCGGTTGGGGGATGGGTGTGTCGGCGGCCGATTATGACGGCGACGGCCATATTGACCTTTATGTCACCTGCCTCGGACCGAACCGGCTGTTCGGGAACAACGGTGATGGCACATTTTCCGAGGTTGCCGTTCAGGCGGGTGTGGCCGACCCCCGCTGGTCGATGGGCAGCACCTGGGGAGATTACGACCGTGACGGCGATCTTGACCTGTTCGTTGCCAGCTACACCAACGCCACTTTGGAGACTCTGGATCAGTTCGGCGCACAAGCTCACTGTCAGTTCCGGGGCATCCCGATCCAGTGTGACCCTCGGGTGTATCCGGGTGCCGGAGACGCCCTGTTTCGCAACAATGGGGACGGGACTTTCACGGATGTGTCGCAAGCGGCCGGGGTCCACGACCCGGATCTTTATTACGGGCTGGGTGCCATGTGGGTGGATCTGGACGAAGACGGCTGGCTGGATCTTTACGTCGCCAACGATGAGCGCCCGTGCTTTGTCTACCGTAACCTCGGCAATCGGACTTTCTCGGAGGAAGGCATCCTGTCGGGGGCGGCGGTGGCCGAGGAGGGCACGGAGACCGGGAGCATGGGGGTAACATTCGGAGATTACGACCGAGATGGCAAAGTTGACATCTATGTGACCAACTTTGCCTACGAGTATAACCATCTGTTCCGTCAGGAAGAGCCCTTCGTCTTCCTCGACGTGGCGATCCCTTCCCGGACCGCGGACCCCACGCTGCATATGGTGGGCTGGGGGACCGAGTTCCTGGACTACGACAACGATGGGTGGCTCGACCTGGTGATCGCGAACGGACACCTCTACCCCCAGGTTGAGATTCTGCCTGGAGTCGGGCAAAGGGTCTCGGCCTTTGGCCGGGAGGTACAGGCGAGCTACCGGCACCCCAAACTGTTGTTTCGCAACCGGGGGGATGGGTCCTTCGAGGACGTCTCCACGAAGCTCGGCCCAGCGTTGATGGAGCCGCGGGTAAGCCGCGGGCTGGCGGTGGGCGATCTGGATAATGACGGGGATTTGGATTTTGTCGTCAACGACTTGGACGGGGTTCCGATGGTACTGCGAAACGACGGGGGGAACCAGGCGGGGAACTGGTTGCGTGTGGTTCTGCGGGGAAAAGGAAAGAACCGGCAGGCGATCGGGGGCAGAGTCATTCTCACTGCCCAGGGCGCCGTCCAGCGGGGAACGGTTCGCTCGGGCTCGAGTTACCTGTCTCAAAGTGACATCCGTTTGCATTTTGGCGTTGGCGGCGCGACGGAAGTCTCGTTGGAAGTGCTTTGGCCGAACGGTTCCCGAACCCGCCGGGGACAGGTTCCAGTCAACGCCGAAATCATCATCGGGGAGCCATAAGCAGCCATGGGGACAGTCTCCAGCCGTGGGCTGTGGGCTCCAGGCGTTGGCGTGGGGACTGTCCCCATTGGTCCTTCTAGGCTTGGAGACTGTCCCCAGCGTCCGCCAACGTCCCCCAGTGGTGAGGCTTCCCGGCGATGGTTCCTTCCTCCCCGGCTATAATCCGCACTATGTGGCGCCAAGTCTCTCGACTCGGGTGGGTCCTCGTCGCTGTGAATTTGGCTACAGCCAGCTCTTTGTGGACGCAGCAGACCACGCCGGAGGTCGGGTCTGATCCGGCAGCTCCCAGCACCAAGGAGATGGCGCAAGCCCTGGAGCTTATCGCCCAGCGGGCCAACGATACCGGCGCCAATCCGTTTGCACCGGGAGCCCGGGCGCGTTACATGCGAGGGCTGACACCGCCCTCGGACCTGCGAGAGCTGCTCCTCTTCAAGGTACAGTTGGCGACCTATCTTCTAAATGAAGGTCTGACTCGGGAGGCGGTAACCCAGTTTGAGGACATCCTCCGCTTGGTGGTGGACAACCAGGCCATGCTGGAGCGGAAGACGATCGCCAACGTTCGCGGCCTCTTGGGCATCGCCTTCCTCCGGCTGGGCGAGCAGGAGAACTGCATCATCCACCACAATGTGGAGTCCTGCCTTTTGCCTATCCGGGGAGCGGGCGTCCATCAACTGCAGGAAGGTTCCCGACGAGCGATTCGGGAACTGACGGCCCTGCTCGAGCAGGAACCCGAAGAGTGGAGCGCTATCTGGCTGCTGAATCTGGCGTACATGACGGTGGGGGAGTACCCGGATAAAGTGCCCGAACGGTGGCGCATCAACCCTGCGAAGTTCGAATCTGAATACGACATTGGCCGCTTTCCGGACCGGGCGCCGGCGCTCGGGCTGGATACCGTAGGATTGTCGGGAGGCTCCATCATGGAGGACTTCGACAACGATGGTTTCCTGGACCTGGTGTGTTCCTCCTGGGGACTCAGAGACCAGCTCCATTACTTCCGGAACAACGGCGACGGCACTTTCGCCAACCGAACCCGGGAGGCAGGTCTGCTGGGAGTCCTGGGCGGCCTCAACATGGTCCACGCCGACTACGACAACGACGGCGACAACGATTTCTACATCATGCGGGGAGCTTGGCTGGGCAAGATCGGCAAGCACCCAAATTCGCTCCTTCGGAACAACGGTGACGGTACCTTCACCGACGTCACTCGCCAGTCCGGCCTGTTCAGCCTCCATCCTTCGCACACCGCGGCCTGGGGAGATTTCGACAATGACGGGCATCTGGATCTGTTCGCCGGTTACGATTCGACGAAAAGCGACCCCAATCCCAGCGAGCTTTTCCGCAACAAGGGGGACGGGACCTTTACTGAGGTGTCACGTCAGGTAGGGCTGATTGTCGATGCCTTTGTCAAAGGCGCTGTCTGGGGAGATTACGACAACGATGGCCGACTGGATCTTTACGTGTCCTGCCTGCTTGAACCGAACCTTCTGTTCCGAAATCTGGGTCCCGACTCGTCAGGTGTATGGAGGTTTGAGGAGGTAGCCGCCAAAGCCGGCGTCCAGGAGCCGCTACACAGTTTTCCCACTTGGTGGTTCGACTACAACAATGACGGCCTGTTGGACCTGTTTGCCAGCGGTTTTGAGATCGATTACATCAGCATCACGGTGGATGATATCGCCCGCGAATATTTCGACCTGCCGACCCGGGCGGAGAAGCCTCGGCTCTACCGCAACAACGGTGACGGTACCTTCACCGATGTGACGCGCGAAGCCGGAGTATACCGGATCCTCTACACAATGGGCTGCAATATAGGAGATCTGGACAACGACGGCTGGCTGGATTTCTATGCTGCTACCGGGGCACCCGACTATCGAGTCCTTGTGCCCAATCTGATGTTCCGAAATGATCAGGGGCACCGATTTCAGGATGTGACCAGTTCCGGAGGGTTTGGCCATCTTCAGAAAGGTCACGGAGTGGCGTTCGGCGACCTGGACAACGACGGGGATCAGGACATCTACGCGGTCATGGGGGGAGCCTACACCGGAGATGTCTACCAGAACGTCCTGTTCGAGAACCCGGGTCACGGAAATCATTGGCTGACGCTCAAGCTGGAAGGGACGCGATCCAATCGGTCTGCGATCGGCTCCAGGATCCGGGTCCGGGTGGAAGAAAACGGCCGCCACCGCGACATCTATGTCACGGTGGGAAGCGGAGGAAGTTTCGGCGCCTCCAGCTTGCAGCAGGAGATCGGACTGGGTCGCGCCGAGCGGATCGTGGAGGTGCAGATCCGTTGGGCAGCCGGGGGAGTCCAAACCGTGTCTGGCCTGGAGCTGGACCGTGCATACCGGGTCAAGGAGAGGGAGGCTGCTGTTCTGCCTGTGCCTCTGAAGCGGATCAGTTTGAAAGGAGACCAGCCGTCCGGAGGCGCTCACCGCCATTGACACAGTCACTGCACAACTTCGAGCAGAGTCCGTCTGCGGGCCACCCTGTCATCACCCACTTCTCGTACGCTGGCTTCCAGGAAGTACGTGCCCGGGGGCAACCCCCGCAGTTCAACGAATCGGGAGAGGACCACCGGTCGCCCATCTGACGCAAGGGGGGCGTGGACGGGTGGCAGAGTGAGCCGCGTCTGGGACCCACTTGGGATGAGGGACAGTTCGGCCTCAAGCCCGTGACCGGCGTTGTAAACTTCGAAGTAGTAAATCAGCTTTTCTCCGTTGCGGAACTTGCGTACTGCGGACGGCAGGACAATAGAGTCGCCGACGGTGAGCAACTCAGTTCCGGGCACCGCTTTCTGGACCTCCTTGGCCAATACGATTGAACTGAGAGAGAGGTCCCGTGTCGGTTCTGATACCCTCAGGGTCTGCTCCAGCAGCGCCGCCCTGCCTCCCAACTGATCACGGACGAGAACCTGAACGGAGTAGGTGCCGGGCACCAGGTCAACTTTGTTGTTGAAGCTGAGCCCGCCGCGCTGCAGCGCCTTAAACTCCGGATCGGCAAATGTGAAGGTCATCGGGGTCCCAAAGCGTATGACAGCGTTCCCCTCCACATCTCGAAGGATCCCGATCACTTCAAGTTCGGTCTGATGAAGTTGACCCTGTTCGCTTTCCTGGTCCCTGAACTGCAGCCCCTCAGCAAGAACCTCCAGATTGACGAGGATGGTCTGACTGCCTGTGCCCCGTGCAAACGATTCCAGTCGCAAGAACGCGGGGAGATTCAGTCGGATCTCCCCCAGCTCGGCCGATCGCATCAGGCGGAACTCCTCCGCAGTGACCACATCCCAGCCGGGGGGCATGGCGAGGTAGCCGGTTCGATGCCTGACCTTGAGCCCCGGCCTCCTGACCTTGACCGTCACTTCTCGGAATGTCCCATCGAAATCCCGATTGGTGGGGCGGTAGGTCAACAGGTAGTAACTGCGGAGGTCCTGGTCGATTCTCTTCAAACCGAGATGCAGATCATTGGTGTTGCGGATTGCAAACCCACCGGTCGAGACCGAAATAAAGCGCAAAGCGCTGTCCCTCGCATCTGAGCCGACCTCCTTGGCTCGATCAAAGAGCGAGCGGCCTCCGGTGGCGTCGATTCGCCGGCCTGAGATCGCACTGCCGTAACCCTGAGTGGCCCCGATGCCGTAGAGTTCTTCTCCTGGCGTGGCATCCTTCGTCACCAGACCTTGGGAATCGATAGAGTAAACAGCGAGATTCGCGCGGTTGGCAGCGCTGATCGTCCGCTCCAGGGCCCGCTCGACATGGGGTCCGATGACGAAGCCCTGGGAAAAAAGGATCAAAGTCTTGCGGCCTTCGATACCTTCGATGCCTTGAGCTATGGCGCGGATTGCCGTCAGTACCCCGCGCGCCTCTCGCTCCTGGACAAAGGAACCCATGTTCAGGAACGCTCGCTGGATACGCAGTCCCACTGCCAGTCGTGCGAGTTCAGATCCTTCACGACCGGCTTCCTGGCCAGCCGCGGCCATCCCTTGAGGCGAAGCCGCCGTCACTACTGGAGTTGTGGAGGCGTCGGAGACAATCTGTGAAGCGGTACTGTTGATCGGCTCTCCTGTCTGCACCACGCCCGCCAGGGCCTTGCCCGAGATTTCACGGGTCTGAAGTGCTGAGATAAGCAGCCCACGGTTGTTAGTGAAGTCCTGGAGCAGGCCAAAGGCCGCCCCCAGCCCAAAAACTGCCACGAAGTCGTTTTCGGTCAGGTTCTGTTCCACATAGCGGATTGCTGCCTCCTGCACCAGCTTATGGTTGGTGTACTCGGTAGTGGCATAGTCCAGGAGGAAGACGATGAGATTGCGCCGGGGCTCGAATGGCGGAGAGATCGGCACCGAAGGGGCGGCGGGCGGTGTGAGAGCAGTCGCGGATTCACCCGCTTCCGGTGTGCTGCGGCTCTGAGGGATGGAGCGCTGGAAAACGACGTTGTCGATCACCTGCGGCTGACCGTTCTCGAAAAGCTCGAAATCGCTCGCCTGCAGGTCAGGGACGACGGCATTGTCATCATCGGTGACCACAGCATCGATGACCACGGTTAGACCGCCAGCCCTGAAGACTGGAGGCTGCTCCTGGCCGCCAGTACCTAGCGGCGGCACCAAGACCACACCGAAGGCGGACAGCGCTACCAGCCGTAACCAGAGACTGAAGCGCGCGACCGCAACTCCAAGCCATGCCGATAGATGCTTCTTCTTCACCGGCTTCTCCCTTGACTGTTGACGGTAGTATAGTCCCCAATCAGCTTTCTGTAGGCCTTAACGTCTTGGACCAGGTCGGCACTCATTGGCCTGAGCCGATATAATCTAGGCGTGATACATCGCGGAACGATCCTGCTGATTCCCGTGCTTGCTGCGACCTCTCTGGGAGTCTATTCCCAGGCCCCGTCGATCGCCCAGGAGGAAGCTCGCGACTTCTACCGAAAGTGGTTGAACGAGGACGTCGCCTACATTATTACCGACGAAGAGAGGGAAGTGTTTCTCAATCTGACCAGCCCCGAGGAGAAAGAGAGCTTCATCGAGCAGTTCTGGCGTCGGCGGGACCCGGACCCGGATACGGCAGAGAACGAGTTTCGGGAGGAGCACTATCGCCGCATCGCCTATGCCAACGACCACTTCAGCGTGGGGTTGCCGGGCTGGAAATCGGACCGGGGCCGGATCTATATCCTGCATGGGCCTCCAGACAGCAGGGAATACCATGATCAGGGTGAACAGTACTACCGACCGTTGTCGGAGGGTGGAGGGAATACGACGACCTATGCCTGGGAGCTTTGGTACTACCGGAACATCCCGGGAGTGGGCAGCAATTTGGAGATCGAGTTCGTCGACCGGACTATGACAGGACACTTTGTATTCGCCCGGGACGAAATGGACAAGGACGCCATGCTTTGGGTCCCCGGCCTCGGACTGACTGAGGCTGAACGACTGGGAGGTGGCACCAAGGCGGAACGGATTGGGACGCGCAGCATGGCTAACGAAGCCACTCGGCGGGTCGGAAATCCGCTCAAGATCTTCACCCAGAAGGATGACCTGTTCGACCGGTTACGACGGTATTCCAAGCTGCAGGCGGCTCCAGACATCAAGTTTAAAGACCTGGAGGCGATTGTCGACATCAACCTGTATTACGACAACCTCCCGTTTACTGTGCGCCATGATCTGATTCGAGTGACGCCGGAAGACTTTCTGGCGCCGGTCACCTTCTTTTTTGAGAACAAGGAGTTCACTTTTGAGGAAGCCGGTTCTGTCCGACAGGCAAAGGTCAACATCTATGGCCGTGTCGAAAACCTGGCCCGCCAGAAGATCTACTCCTTCGACGACACCATCTTCCTGACCCTTGGCCAAGGCTCGGGAAGCGACCGATCCGTGTACCAGAAGAGCATCCCGCTCAAGCCGGGACGCTACAAGCTGGTTGCCATCATCAAGGATGGCAAGAGCGGGAAAATCGGTACGCTTGAACGGGGCATCGTCGTACCTGGCGGTTTTAAGGAGGAGCTGGAACTCAGTCCGATCATCTTGGCGGATAAGGTCCAGCCCGCGGGTTACGGGGAGTTCATCACCGACCCCTTTATCCTAGGCAGCGTCAAGGTCTATCCCAGCCCCAACAATGTGTTCCGGCAGGGTAGCCCGGTCGGCTTCTACCTTGAACTGTACAACGTGATGGCGGATCAGCAGACCCTGGAACCGAATCTGAAGATGGAGCTGAAGCTGTTGAAGGACGGTCAGGAAGTGCCCACCCCATTCCAAGGGAAGGACGTCTCCCAACTACTTCACCGATACTCTGATCGGTTCTTCGCCGGCTCGATGTTCAACTCAGGCGCGCTCCAGCCCGGTACCTATACCCTGACGATTGCTGTTACGGACCAAGTCGCGCAAACACGGGCCGAAAATTCAGTGGAGTTCCGCGTCCTGCCAGGCGAGTTGGCGATGAAGTAATCGCCCGCACATCGATCTGGGACGGTCCTTGCCGCGCTGGATGGACTTCGGGGACAGTCTCCAGCCTTGCTCTTTCTCCCCTCCCGCAGTCTGAAAGCAGGTCTTGGGCAGGTCTTGGGGACAGTCTCCATGCTCTCTCCATGCTCTCTAGGCTCTAGGCTGGAGCGTCCAGTTAGGAAAGCAGCCAGGGCCAGTCCCCAGCCCCAGCCGCCACTCCGCGGAGGTCCGAGGCCAGCTGGGTCGGCGAGTCCAAGTCTGGGGACAGTCCCCAATCGCCCAAATCGCCCGCAATCCCAAGAAACTGGGTCGTGCACGGTCATTTTTGGAATCTCGTGCGTTTATTACTGAGTGAGACGCCCGTTCCCGGAAAGGACCGACACAACCATGCCGCGATTGCCACGCCAGATCAGCATCGACGAGGACGGCCTGTACCACTTGCGGGGGCAGACAGCCGGCCCTTTGGGTGACTATCCACTGCTGGACCCGGAGGTGGCCCAGAAACTCGAGGACTTGGTGCGCCACTACACCTCCGTGTACTGCTGCGAGCCGGCGGCGTTCCAGATCATGGGAGATCACTATCACCTGGAAGTGTGGTTTGAGGCCTATCGCGAACTTCCACGGGAGGAACTTGAGGAACTGGCGGAACGCTTTTATGCTGGCAATGTCGACCAACCTTACCGGCGTTGGAAAGATGTGGACTGGCTACGGTTCAACCGCCGTCTGTTCAATGTTTCGGAGCTCATGCGCAATGTGCAGTCGGCGTTTGCACGCTGGTACAACCGTCGGGAACGGCGGAGGGGACCGGTGTGGGCGGGGCGCTTCCGCTCAACCCGCTCCGACAGCCTGCTGGAGACGGTGTATTACATCGAGCTGAATCCAGTGCGGGCTGGGCTAACACGGCGTCCGGAATTGGCACCCCACGGTTCATGCCGGTTACGGCACTTGGGGCAGGATGACTGGTTGCTCCCGTTGGAGGTGCTGATGGGCACCGCCACTCGAGAGGAGGCAGAGCAGCAGTACTGGGTTCAACTGTACTGGCGGGGGACCCGTTCGTCGAAGGAGGGGGACGCAGTGCTGGCACCAGAGGTTGCGGCGGCCGTGCAGGCGGCAATGCAGGCGCGGGGGATCGAGCGGGGCGGCGGCCTGCAGCGGCAGCCGGTGTGGAGTCGGGGCGAGGCGGTGGGCAGCCGGAAGCTCGTGGCTGCGCGGCTCGACCAGCTTATCCGGTCCGGACACTATGGTGCCCACCGGGAGCCAATTCCCCTGCCGTGGAACCCAAGTCTGTACGCGCTGCGTCGTCAACGCCGGCTCAGTTGGGAAATTGCTGAGCTGATTGGTCGCGCCATTTCCCCTCCGGGCCCTGCCGATCAGAGCCCTGCCATGGTGTTGTCTCGGGGCGAGGAGTCGTGGGGTGGCGGACGGTAGGCGGTGGTCCAGTTGCGTGCTTCAGATGATGGTCTAGGAAGCGCAGGACAGCATTGAAGCCCGCCACACGGTTGGCGGTCCTGGTAAACCCATGCCCTTCATCGTCGAACAGAACATACTCCACAGTGCCACCGGCCCTACGAATGTTCTCCACCATCTCGTCGCTCTCGACCTTCAGCACACGCGGGTCGTTGGCTCCCTGCAAGAATGAGAACGGGCCGCACAATGCGGTCAGCGAAGAAGAGGGGAGAAATCTCATAGAGCATCGTCTCCTGAGTCTCAGGGTCACCCAGCTCGCGATACAGTGCCAGCCGGAAACTCTCCCACCACGGCGGAATGCTTTTGAGTGTTCTAACCCAGTCTGTGACGCCGAAAATGTT
Source organism: uncultured Acidobacteriota bacterium (assembly GCA_964524795.1). Classification (GTDB taxonomy): domain Bacteria; phylum Acidobacteriota; class UBA6911; order RPQK01; family JAPXNP01; genus CAZGEH01. The sequence goes on along the minus strand of CAZGEH010000002.1, from coordinate 101,658 downwards.
GACGCCGGCCGCGAATTCTTCGGGTCTGAACGCCAGGGCATCCATCACCATGTAACCGCCGTAAGACCCGCCCAGAATCCCAATCTTGTCGGGCGCGATCCAGTCGATATTCGAGATGAGCCAGTTCTTTGCGTCCACACAATCGTCGAGCGGCTGCCCTCCGTGTTTCTGGTCATCGGCCATCGAGAACGTCCGACCGAAGCCGCCGGAGCCCCGGTAGTTGAGGTCGAATACAGCGTAGCCGTGATTGACAATGAACTGAAGTTCCTCGTCCCAGACGGGGATACTTTGCCCGCCGGGGCCCCCGTGAATCCAGAGAAGCGCTGGGACCTTCCTGGTGACGGCGGCTTCCTTCGGCTTGTACAGATAACCATAGAAAACCAGCCCGTCGCGCGCCTTCAAGGTGATCAGTTCCGGACGTACTAAATGTTCGGGAACAATCTCAGGGTTCAGATTGCGGGTCAATCTTCGGGTCACCTTTTCGCTGACCCTATGGACATATAGATCAGGCGGGCGATCAGCGTCGCTCGCGGAAAAGCGGACCAGATCCTCACTGCGCCCAAACTGGAAGGCGGTGCCCCTTCCTGGCGGAAGGTCAGGGATGACGAACTCCTCCCCGTTCGGGTATCCAGGATTTGTCGCCTTGGCATCCCATTCTCGTTGACGATAATCACGCGATAGGTTCCCTGATACGAAAACGTGACGTCTTCAACGTCCCACTTCTCTGGCTGAAACAACGTTTGGAGCTGCCCAGTCTCCAGATCGTCGCTGGCCAGATAAAGAGAATCACTGTCGCGGTCCGTTGTGTAAAGCAGACCCCGCCCCGTCAGGAGTGAAGGTTTGGGGAAAGTGATTGACCTCGCCGTCGGGATCTGAAATGAGCCGAGGCGGACCGTCGCTCTCCCGGTCCATCAGGTACATATCGGAATCGAAGATTGTATGGGTGCGGACGAGGGCGAGCCAGCGCTCGTCACGGCTGATGGCGGCGAATTCCAGCCCTTGCTTGTTCTAATAGATCATCTTAGGCGCCAGAGTCTCTATCGGCCACTCGTAGACGTCCATGAAACGCGGGTCGCGACAGTTATTCGCGGTGAAGAAGCTCTTCTGATCATGGGCGAGTCCGTAGAAAAATTCACGAGTCTCATCTCACTGAATGAGGCGGCGCACAGTTCCATCCGCCTCCTGAAGGTAAAGCTTGTACAGCTCATTGCCTTGCTCGTCCCGCCGAAACAAAGAACGATCTCCTTGTGGCAGGTAGGCCTCGGCTAAAGTGGTATCGGAAGAATCAGTGAGCCGCGTCATGGTCCCCGTCGCCACGTCGATGGTGTAGACGTTGAAGACACCCACGGCATTACTGGGGACCAGAAGTTGCGATTCGTCTGAGTTGAATGAGCCTCCGCCCATCACCGTGGACGCCAGGAACTGTTCGATGGAGTACGTGTGAAAAGGCGGGACCTGCGACGCCCAGTCCTCTGAACAGCCAGGCAGGCAGGAAATGAAAGCGACCATTAGCGCGACCAGTGATAAACGCTTCATTGGAAATGCTCTCCGGTTGAGATCTTCCACGATCTCTCGCCTGTACCGGCGGTTACAGCGGCCAAGCTGACACGAAGGCAACCCTTGAAGCGCGTCCCAGCGATGGGGATTCGCCTGGCGTTGGTTGCCAGACAAGGACACAAAGGCGAGCACTCCACCGGTTGCCCACCGACGCGATCGCTGGGAGTTGGGGACAGTCTCCAACAGTTGCAGCTCCTCCAACAGCTGCAGCGGTGACGTTGGGGACAGTCTCCAGCTACTCCAGCTACTCCGGCTTCTCCAGCATTTCAGTGCGGCTCCTCGGGCGGGACTCCGGCGAGACACGGCGCTTGGAGACTGTCCCTTTGCTGACGCTTTGCTGACGCAAGCGACCACGTGGCTGGCGCGTATGCTAAGATCCGGTGCCATGTGGTGGTTGCTGGGGTTTCTCGGGGGGCTTGTTGTCGGCGCCCTCGGGGCGGTCCTGGCGATTCTCCGATTTTCAATCCCCAGGCTGGAAAGACTTTATGTCTTCCGCCCCTCGCGTGACATCATTCGGCTGCCGTCTGACTTGGGACTTCCCTACGATCAGTGTTTCATCGACACGACCGACGGAGCGAGGCTGTGCGCATGGCATCTGTGCCCGCCCCAGCCGTTGGGCAGCGTTGTGTACTTTCACGGAAGCGCCGGGAACCTTGGCATCTACAACGAGCTGTTTGCCATGTTTTACCGCCACAGACTCCAAGTCTTTGCCGTGGATTATCGGGGATACGGATGGAGTACGGGAGTGCCATCAGAGGAAGGTCTTTACGAGGACGCCGAATGTGCCGTCAAGTACTTCAATGCCAACTTCCGTCGCCCCCGGTTGCCTGTTGTGTATTGGGGACGGTCACTGGGTGGCTGCATCGCCGCCTATGCCGCAGCCCGCTTTCCACCCAGCGGCCTGATCCTGGAAACGGCCTTTCCGAGTAAGGATTCACTGCTGGAGGAATACCCCCAGTTCCGGCTGGTCCGCTACTTTTCGCGTTACAGGCTGGATACAGTCGCTCACCTGAAACACCACCACTTTCCGGTGCTCATCCTTCATGGCGACAAGGACCGCACGGTTCCTATGCGTCAAGCGCAGATCCTTTTCAACCGTCTTACCGGACCCAAGGAGTTCTGGCGTGTACCTGGAGCCGGGCACATTGACATCCACATGGTGGACAGCCAAGCCTACATGCGGAAGGTACTGGACTTCGTGGGCAGGGTCCGTCAGCCGGTGATCCACTGAACCAGCTTGGGCAGGATCTGCGTGGCGTCACCTTCAATCCGTAGATCCGCAAGAGAGTCGTGGCCGGTCGGGCCCTGGTTGATGATGGCGTAGTAAGCGCCTGCCGACTTACCCGCGAGGGGTACTGAAGCGGCAGGATAGACCTCCAAGGTGGAACCGATCGCCAAGATTACATCTGATTGCTTCGCTGCCCCCAGCGCCCGGTCCAACAACCCTTCTGGCAGTTGCTGGCCAAAGGAGACAGTTGCGGGTTTGCACCAGCCGCGACAGCGGGGACAGGTGGGAGGCTGTCGAGTGCGCTCGAATTCCTCATAGAAGGGGTCCGGCGCGTATCGGGAGTGGCAGGCGACGCACTCGATCTCCAAGTTTGTTCCGTGCAGCTCGATGACCCGGTCGGGAGCATGTCCCGCCTTCAGGTGGAGTCCATCGATGTTTTGGGTAACCACCATCTGCAGGAATCCCCGTCGTTCCATTTCGGCCAGGGCTCGATGGGCGGGGTTGGGGGTTGCGTCCCGAAACTGTCGCCAGCCGGAAACCTTGAATTCCCAGTGACGCACTCTGGCGTCACCGTCAGAGAGAAACTCGTGGTAATAGACAGGTCGCCACGTCCGCCACAAACCGTGGGGACCTCGATAATCGGGGATGCCGGATCCGGTCGAGATTCCGGCCCCGGTGAATGCCAGCGTATAGCTTGAACGGCGAACCCGCTCGGCCAGCTCGGCAATCAGGTGTCCCGTCTCGGACATGGCTAAGCTGTGGTTTGGCTCGAGCGAAACGGGATCCAGGCAGTACCTGTCCCTCACCGCCAGTTCAGGCGTGTTTCCGATAAACAGAGGCGTAGATACTGCGGAACGGGGTCACGCAGTAGGTCTCCACGAGTTCCTTGGACGAGATCGGGTGCGCGATCAGCTTGGGGAGATAGCGTGAGTTGAGCCGGAAGGACAACCGCATGATGTCGGCTTTGTTCTCACGGATCTCCAGCTTGAACGCGTCGGTGAAGTTAGAGTCAAGGATGAAAATCTCCTCGTAACAACGGGGTTTGAGCTCCGCCGGTGTGGGAACCGGTTGTTTGCCGGCGATGCGGAAGTGGGTGGCCAGCCGCTCCCGGAATTCCTCGATATCGAAGTTCTCGACTTTGTTGTTGACGCTGACCTCGATGTACAGTGACTGGTTCTCCCAGTATGCCCGCAGGCCATAGGTGAAATCGAGGTCATCCTTGCTGAACTTGATGCGGTGGCCGTGGTCGTCGTGAAAACGCTTCAGTTCCTCGCGCCCGGCTTCGGCCCCCGACGCTTCAAGCTGCTCTGTGGTCACGTAGAAGCGGGAAACCTTGTCGTACCACTCGTCGATGATGGTTTTGAGAATCCTCTCAATCTGCTGTTTCGCTTCGGTTTCCTGGTCCATATGATTCAGACTCCGGATTCTAACAGCTTCGGCGGGCCTTTCACTACCGGGAATCGCCGCTCCGCTGCGTGCTAGACTGACCGTGGCATGCGCCAGTTCATTCCGGTCATGCTGGGTCTCGGCTCGCTTCTCCTCCCCTGCTGCGCCCAGCGGCAGATCCAGAAGCGCCCGGTTCCCCGGGCTCACGAGATCCAGGCGATCCGTCTGATTGCAGAGGGAGACCAACTCCTGCGGGACCAAAAAGACCACTTGGCCATGCTCAAATACCTGGAAGCCAGCCGCCTAAACCCTTACTACGAGGTCATTTTCAATAAACTGGCGGTGACTTACGCCAAACTGCACATGTTGTACCAGGCGCGGCAGGCTGTCAATCGGGCGCTGGCGCTGAATCGGAACTACGCCTTTGCATACAACACCCTCGGAATCATCAACTTGGCGGAGAGCCGGCCGAAGGAAGCGGTAGGTGCCTTCGAACGAGCCATCCGGTTGTCTCCCGGCGAACCCAACTTCTACCTGAACTACGCAGCAGCACTCGTCTACTTCAACCGGCTCACCGAGGCGATCGAAGCCTATCGACAGGCTTTACGGCTGGATCCCGACATCCTCCAGGGCTCGTATGTTGAGCTGACCTTCCCTTCGGAAGGGACAGGAGACGACCCGGGACGCTACTTCCGCCATGCCTTGGTGTTCGCGGAGCTAGGCGATCTGGACCAGTGCCTGCAATACCTGGAGAAGGCCTGGAGTGCTGGTTTCACGGATTTCGGACGATTGCGGGAGCCGGCTTTTCAGAAATTCAGGGACAGTGAGCGCTTCCGGCGGTTTCTTGAGGAGCGAGGAATCAAGCTATGAAGATCGGTGTCGCGTCGGCAGTTGTCCTGTTTTTGGTTTGCCCCATGATGGCCTCGGAGCTCTCCGTCGTGGGCGGTCTCGGCCCGGTAGAGGACCTGCTGGCTGAAGACACCCGGTTTGATTTGCGCAATCTGGCGCTGGTCGGACTGAGGTTCGAGAAGGACTTTTGGTGGTTCCTCGGCTTCGAGAACAATCTGATGTACACCTCCCGTCTGCTCCAACCGGTTGGCGCTGAAGGAGAGAACGGGATCTACTGGACTGCGAACCTGGTGTTGAATCTGCCGAACGGGAAAGTGGTGCCAAATCTGGTCGTTGGCTTGGGAGTAATGCAGCGTTTTGGGGAATCCTTTCCTGATGCGGGCACGTCGTTTCTGACCAATTGGGGTCTTGGGGTCAAGTTACGGGAGCTTGCCGGACCCTTGGGCGTACGGGTGGATTATCGCCGCATCAAGGTTCGCGGTGTCGAGCAGCAGAATCTGCTGCTGCACGAACTGTCGGGTGGTCTCCTCATTCAGTTCTAGTCCGCGGTCTCGGGCGCCAGCAGCGTGCGGTGGAAGCCTGTTTTCCGGTGAGAAGCCGTGCGATCGGAGGCCCTGTCTCGTCCCCGGCGCCGGTTGCCGCGCTATGATGGATCCCAAGAGGTTTGTGCTATGGGAATTCCGCGGGAAATCGTACAGGTGAGCGAAACAGTGTGGGAACTGCCCGTCACCTTCCGCCCCAACATGCGGGTCCCGGCAAGGATCATTGCATCCCGGCGTTTGCTGGAAGAGATGGATGAAGCGGTTTTCGAGCAGGCGGCGAACGTCACGACGCTTCCCGGCATCGTCGGGTACGCCTACTGTATGCCTGACGGGCATTCAGGCTATGGCTTCCCCATCGGAGGAGTCGCGGCCACGGATCCGGCCCAAGGCGGAGTGATCTCGCCGGGAGGAATCGGCTTCGACATCAACTGCGGTATGCGTCTGATGCGGACCGCCCTGACTGAAGATGAGGTCCAACCGAGAATCCAGGAGCTGGTGGACGCTTTGTTTCACACTGTCCCATCTGGAGTGGGGAGCCGGGGTGCGCTGAAGGTGTCCCGGCGCGAATTCGCGGAAATCATCGAGCAGGGAGCACGCTGGTGCGTGCGGAGAGGATATGGCCGCCCGGAGGATCTTGATCTGACAGAGGAGGGCGGCTGCCTCGAGGGAGCCGACGCCGGGGCCGTCAGTGATCGGGCCATCGACAGGGGGTTGAACCAAGTCGGCACTTTGGGGTCAGGGAACCACTACCTGGAGGTCCAGGTGCTTCGGCCGGAGTACGTGTATGACCCTGAGTTGGCCGCGGTCTTTGGACTGGACTTGCCGAATCAGGTGGTCGTGATGTTTCACTGCGGCAGTCGCGGCTTCGGCCATCAGGTGGCGACCGATTACCTGCAGGAGTTCCTGACGGTCATGGAAAAGAAATACGGGATTCGGGTGCCTGACCGCGAACTGGCATGTGCGCCCCTGGAGTCGCCGGAAGGCAGGCGCTACTTTGCGGCGATGAAGTGCGCCGTCAACATGGCATTCGCCAACCGCCAGATCATTCTGCACCACGTCCGGCATGCCTTCGAAAAGGTTTTCCAGCGTTCCGAGGAAAGTCTGGGGCTCGAGATGGTTTATGACGTCTCCCACAATACCGCCAAGATGGAGACTCATGTGGTGGACGGCCGCCCACGGGAGCTGCTGGTTCATCGCAAGGGTGCGACCCGGGCGTTTTCACCGGGAATGCCAGACCTGCCGGTGCGGTATCGGGAGGTAGGCCAACCCGTCATCATTGGCGGCAGCATGGAGACCGGTTCCTACCTGCTGATCGGGGGTGGGGGAGCCGGGGACACCTTTTTCAGCACCGCACACGGCAGCGGCCGGACCATGAGCCGGGCGAAGGCGAGGAAGACGTGGCGCGGAGAAAAGCTTCAGAGGGAACTGCTGCATCGGGGCATTTACGTACGCACTGCGTCCCTGTCGGGCCTCGCCGAAGAAGCTGGAGGAGCCTATAAGAGCATCGACGACGTGGTCGAGGCGACGGCCAAGGCCGGACTGAGCCGACCGGTTGCCCGATTCATTCCGATTGGGAATGTCAAAGGTTGAGGTGCGCAGACAGAGCAATTCGTTTCGGTTTGTTGAACATGCGGCCGATATTGCCTTTGAGGCTTGGGGTGAGGACCTGCCCTCGCTTTTTCGAGCGGCTGCAGCCGCTTGGCTCAAGGCGACGGTGAACAACCCCGGGTCGGTGCGCCGCCGCATCCGCCGGAAAGTGGAGCTGGAAGCTCCGACTGCAGATCTGGTCCTGTTCGCTCTGCTCCAGGAACTGGTCTACTTCAAGGATGCAGAGAACCTCCTTCTGCATGTTGGCCCTCTGGAGCTTGTGGAACACAGAGGGGGCTGGCGTCTGACGGGACTATTGGAAGGGGAAACGGCCGACCCAACCCGCCACGATCTGAGGGCCGATATCAAGGCCGTGACCCTGCATCAGTTCCGTCTCGAGCGGGTGGACGGGGGGTGGCATTGCCACATCATTCTCGATGTCTGAGCTCGATGTCTGACCACGGCGAGCGGGTTACAGGATGAGCATGGCATCGCCATAGCTGTAGAACCGGTATCGTTGACGCACCGCTTCCCGATAGGCGGACAGGATGAGTTCGCGGTCTGCGAGAGCCGCTACGAGAACCAGCAGGGTAGAGCGCGGAAGATGGAAGTTGGTGATCAGGGCGTCTACCAGCCGGAAGCGGTGACCCGGGCGGATAAACAGCTCAGTCCAGCCCTCGGACGGTGTCAGGCCGTCGGCCGAAGCGGCTGCCGTTTCCAGGGCGCGAGTGGTGGTGGTACCCACAGCGACAACCTTGCCGCCCAGTCGCCGGCACTCTTGGATCCGTTCGACGGCATCGGGCCCTATCCGATAGTACTCTGCCTCCATGCGGTGGTCTTCGATCCGCTGGGCATGGATCGGTTTGAACGTGCCATATCCGACGTGGAGAGTGATCATGCAGTGGCGAAGCCGGGCGAGGAGTTCCTGTGTGAAGTGCAGGCCTGCCGTTGGGGCAGCGACTGACCCGGGGCAGTGAGCGAACACTGTCTGGTAGCGCGACCGGTCGAGTGCATCAGTTTGACCCCCTGGCCGGCGGATATAGGGCGGCAAGGGTACCTGACCCAATCGCTCCACCAGCTCCCAGAAATCTCCCCGGGCGCTGAACCGCAACAGCCGTTTGGAGGGATCGGGCGAGGCAAGCACCTCCGCTGTCAAAGCTTCCTCTCCAAAAACCAGACGGGAACCGGCCGGGCATCGGCGTCCTGGCCTGGCGAGAGCCTCCCAGACATGAGGTGCCTGTTCGCGGAGAAGCAAGACCTCGACCCGCGCCCCGCTGGGTTTCCGGCCGAAGAGCCTGGCCGGGAAGACTCGAGTGTTGTTGAGAATGAGAAGATCCTCGGGAGCGAGCAGTGCCGGGAGCTCGGAAAACCGGCGGTGTTCGAGCGTGCGATCGGCGCGGCGGATCACCATCAGCCTGGAGGCATCCCGCCGTTCGACAGGCCTTTGGGCGATCAATTCCTGCGGCAGATGGTAGTCGAAGTCCGCCAGATCCATCGGGTTCATTGTAGAGCGTCCAAGTGCGGCATCTATTGGCCGGATCAGGCCTGGACGGTTCATCCAAAGAAGGCGCGGGGGAAGGTGGGTGCTCTGTCGCAGAGGGGAGGTCCGACCCGGGGGCGGGCATGACTGGAAGGGATGTTTCGGGAACCAGCGATCTGCCGGGCCGAGGGTAAACAACGGTTTGTTAGAATCTCAGGCATGGGTTTTGAGGCCGATCCGGCCACTTCGGAAACCGCTCCCTTCGAGGCGGAGGGATTCGAGCCCGAAATCGAGCTTGAACCGGAGGAGGCGGAACTGGGTATTGAGGTGGCCTCTGAGGAGACGAAGGAAGTCGAGTCGGAGCACCAGGAACTCGTGCCCATGGGCGAAACCAGCCTTTCGCGGCTGACGCCCCTACAACGGTACCTTCTTGAAATCCGCCAGTTCAAGCCGCTGACACCGGAAGAAGAATTCGAGCTCGCCGTCCGGTACCGGGAGCAGGGCGACCACGAGGCCGCTTACCGCCTGGTTACCGCCAATCTCTCGTTGGTGGTGAAAATCGCCCGGATCTACAGCCGCGTCTATCACAACGTGATCGATCTCATTCAGGAAGGGAACATCGGTCTGATCGAGGCAGTCAAACGGTTTGACCCCTACAAGGGGAACCGTCTTCCCACCTATGCGTCATGGTGGATCAAAGCGTACATCATCAAGTTCGTCCTGGATAACTTCCGGATCGTCCGTGTAGGGACGACCAACGAGCGGCGACGCCTTCTGTTTAACCTGCGCCAGGAGAAGGAGAGGCTGCGCCTGCAGGGGATCGAGCCCACACCGCAGTTGCTGGCTCGGAGGCTCAATGTCACGGAAGAGGATGTGAGAGCGGTAGAGGCCAATATCGAGTCCGGCGACCTGCGACTGGACGCTTATGTGGGGGACGACGAGAAACTCCAGTACATCGACACTCTTCAGGCAACTGACGAGCGTGTGGATGAGCAGTTGGCCAGGGGGGAGCTGCAGGAACTGTTCAATCGCAAACTGGCTGAGTTTTCCCAGGGTCTCAGCGAACGTGAAGCGACCATTCTGAAGGAGCGGCTGATCGCCGAAGAGCCCAAGACTTTGCAGGAGATTGCCGACCGCTTTGGAGTCACCCGGGAGGCGATACGACTCAGTGAGAAAGCCCTGATCGCGAAGATCAAGCGTTACATGCAATCCGCCTTGCGTGGCATTACCGATGTGGAGATAGGCCTGCTCGCCTGAAGAAGAAATGGACTCAATGGAGGATGGACCAGATGGAACGGGATCTGCCCGAACCGAGCCGCCTCAATTAATGGTCGCCTTGAGCCGGCCACGGGATCGGGAACCGCTTCGGATCGAAGTGGGATAGGTCAGAGAGAACCACATCAGCCGCCCCCACTTCCTGTTCCGGAGCGCCGGGACGTTTGAGGGCGACACAGTGCATCCCGGCGGCCTTGGCTGCTGTCACGCCGGCGCTGGAGTCCTCGAATACAAGGCACCGTGAGGGATCCACTCCGAATCTGCGGGCCGCGGACAAATAGCCTGCAGGATGAGGTTTGCCCGGAGAATAGTCCTCAGCGCCCAGGAAGAAGCGCAGGCATTGTTCGATGCCCAGGTGCGCGATGCAACGAGCGACATCCTCGCGGGGCGACCCGGATACGATTGCGACGGGATAGTGCTGCGCCAACGATTGCAGGAGGTAGACCGAGCCTGGGATGCTGATGTCGCGCTCCTGCTCAAGCCGCATGAAGATGGCACGGACGGCAGCTTCCATCTCGTCGATCCGGGGCCAGGTCCCCGGCCAGCGCCGGCCCACCTCCGCGAAGATATCGCGCCAGCTCCGGCCGTAAACAAGCCGTGTTGCACCCTCGGCGTCGAGCTGGCCGCCCCGCTGGCGGATCGCCGTCCCCACGGCCTCGATGTACAGGACCTCGGAGTCGAGCAGGGTCCCGTCCAGATCGAACAAGAAATGGTCTACTACAGTGGCGGTCACGATTCCTCTCTTCCCTCTTTTCTGCAGTTCCTTCCCAGTTTAACCTCACCGGGAAGAGGAACCGTTCTGACGCCCGAAATGGGGCGGAGACTGGAGGGGACCGTGAGCAGTCTGCTATGGGTCGGCCTGGTGCTTGGGATTCTGTGCGAAATGACCATGGCGCAGGGGGTGCGGACGGATCTGCTGGACTTGGCGCGGCTGCAGACCGACGTGCGCAGCAAGCGGATCAGCAGCTATGATCGCAGCGGTGGCAACAACGATCGCTTCGAGAACATCCCGAACGGAGAGCGAAGAGTCCTGTTCGAGGTTCGGGGAGCGGGCATCATCAACCATATCTGGATCACGATCGCCCCACCGCCGCCCCAACTGAGCCGCAACGACATTATTCTGAGAATGTACTGGGACGGAAATCCGGAGCCGTGTGTGGAAAGCCCCATCGGTCCTTTCTTTGGGCAGGGATGGGATGAGAGCTATGACTTCTCATCGTTGCCGCTGGCAGCGGGTCCGCGCGAGGGGCGTGGGTTGGTAAGCTATTTCGCCATGCCCTTCGCCAAGGGAGCCAGGATCGAGGTGGAGAATGATACGGGTCGAAACATCGACGCCTTCTACTATTACGTCGATTACGTGGAGCTGGCTGAACTGCCCCCGGAGATGGGGCGTTTCCACGCCTGGTACAACCACGAGTTGACGGAGGCGTTGCCCGACGGTGAGAACGAATGGAGCCTGTTGGGGCCCCAGGGGGAGAACACTACCGGGGACCGGAACTATCTGGTGGCAGACATCGAGGGTCGAGGCCACTACGTTGGGGTGAATTATTACGTGCATTCGCCAAGTCCGATGTGGTACGGCGAGGGAGATGACATGTTCTTCATCGACGGGGAAGAGTGGCCCCCGTCCCTGCACGGCACGGGGACTGAGGATTACTTCAATACCTCGTGGTCGCCGAACACGCCCTTTTCGCACCCGTTTTATGGCTATGGCCGGGTCAACAAGGATGTGGGCTGGCTGGGGCGGACCCATGTGTACCGGTTTCACATCACTGATCCGGTCTACTTCAACAAGTCGCTGCGTTTCAGTATCGAACACGGTCACAACAACAACCTGACGTTGGACTTGGCGACCGTGGCATACTGGTATCAAACCGAGCCCCACAAGAGGTTCCCGCCGCTGATATCGCGGGCTGAGCGCTCCCCCAGACCGTTCATCGGGGTGGTGGATATGCACCGCTGGCGGCACGAGTGGCGGAAGAGCAAAGGAGCGGGCGCAAAGCTTTGGGGCAATGAACGATAGGGCGGCTGAAACTCCAAAGGCTCCGGAACCGTCAAGAAGAATGGCCGGGAGGCCGGGACCAGTCTCGGCGCGGGGGGACCCCCGGTGCCCGGCCGGGCTCGGCAGTCCGAACCTTTGGTGCCGGGCCTTCATCAGATTGGCGTGGGGGCCCGGAAGTTGACCCTGGTGTTGTTGGGTCCCTAGAATGAATGGGTCCGAGGATGGAAGGCTGAATGGTGCCTGAAGAGCGATCACTGGCGTTGAAGATCCGGGACCTGCTGGAGTCGGTTCTGGCGTTGAAGGTCACCGACAGTGAGCGCATTGTTTACGCGAACGACCCTCTCAACGTCTTTGGGGAGGACTTCTCCAACCGACGTCCTTTGCGGGTGGCTACCGTTCTGGCTTTACTGCTCCATCTGTTCCTGTTCCTTTTCATGTTTCCGATCCTGAAGGAACAGGTCTTTGTGCCCCAGGAGGTCCTGGTTCTCAAACAATTGTCCTTGCCTTCGCTCCCGCAAGGCGGAGGACCGCCGGAGCCGGAAATTCCGAAACCCAAGCCCCAGGAGACCACTCCGAAGCCCAAGCCGATCCTGGTTCCGATCCCAGATCCGACTCCGTTGGACCCCGAGCCGCTGGTTCGGGAGGAAGTGATCGAGACCCCGCAGGTTTTGGACGAACTGGCTGCGGATCTCAACTTGGGTGAGATCACAGGGCCGCCGGGCCGTGGAGGTCGAGGGCTTGCGGGGACGGGAACGGGACCCGCCAGCGGTGAAGGCCCGGCTACGGGCGAAGGGGGCGTCTACCGGCTCGGCAGCGGCGTCACCAACCCGGTGGTGATCAACCAGACCATCCCCGCCTATACCGACGAGGCGATCAAGGCCAAAGCGCAGGGAGTGGTCCTGTTGCAGGCGATCATCCGCAAAGATGGCAGGGTAACGGATTTCAAGGTTCTGCGTGGATTGGGTTATGGATTGGAGGAAAAGGCGATCGAGGAGATCGCCTCCAACTGGAAATTCCTGCCCGGCCGCTACAACGGCCGCCCGGTGGATGTGCTGGCCACCATCGAAGTCCAGTTCAACTTGCGCTGAGTGTGCTCGGCTCTCGCCGAACAGGTTCCTGTTCTCCTGATGAGAATTGCGGCGTTTCTGATCGGTGGTGGCGTGTTCCTGGTCGACGTCGTCACCAAGTGGTGGGTCAAGACCACTCCCGCGCTCCACTACTACCCGGTGGTCGACGGACTGTTCACCATCCGCTATGTGCGTAACGAAGGCATCGCCTTCGGACTTTTCCACGATCTGGACTCGAGCTGGAAGCCGTTTGTGCTGGCGGCGATTGCGGTGGCTGCCTGTGGGGCAGTCATCTATTACCTGTGGACGACCCCCCGCCACGAGCGCCTCACCTTTCTGGGACTGGGACTGCTCCTGGGGGGCATTCTGGGGAATTTCACGGACCGGGTGATGCATCACTACGTCGTGGACTTCCTGCTCCTTCACTGGCAGGACCGTTTCGTTTGGCCCACCTTCAACGTGGCGGATGCCGCCATCAGTTGCGGTGTGGCCCTGATTCTGTTCCGCACCGTGGTGCTGGAAGCAAGGCGGGGGCGCCAAGCGGCGGCTCTGTTGCCATTCATCTGGTTGAGCGCCGCCGGGAGACCTGTTGCGTGGACCGCCGAGGAGATCGTGGACCGGTTGCAGGACCGATATGGCCAGCTCCAGACCCTGCGCGCCGATTTCGAACAGACGCTGCGCAGCCGAGGGGTCAGCCAGACCGAGAGAGGTTTCGTGATCATGAAGCGGCCGGGGAGGATGTATTGGGAGTACACGGACCCCGCTGTGAAATACTTCGTCGCAGACGGGAATCGGTCGTTCTTTTACGTGCCCGCAGAGCGCCAGGTGATCGTCAGCCGGCTCGATCTGGAGTCCGGCGACTCCCCCCTGGGGTTCCTTTTGGGCAAGGGCGACATCCGGCGGGATTTCACAGTGGAGCTCGAGCCGGAGGCCCCGAGCGGTGCGCCGGTCATACGACTGACCCCGCGCCATCCACACCCTGAATTCATCTACCTGGAGATCGAGATCGACCCTGAAACTTGGCTGATCAGCCGCCTGACGGTGGCGGAGCCGGTGGGGCAAGAGGTGGAGTATCGCCTTACCGGTTTGCGGCAGAATGTGCAGGTCCCGGAGCGGCAGTTTAAACTGAAGTGGGCACCGGATGTGGAAGTGATAGAGCAGTAGGGGCGGCTCGCTCCGTCCGGGGAGTTCTCACCTGTCTCCAGACGGGCGAGGAGATCCACGACTCCGCAGGCTGGGCCATCGATTTCCGTTCCGACCAGGGTAGGACGAGGAGTATCGGGATTGAAGAAGACGCGCGCTTACATATCTGCGGTAGGGATGTATGTTCCGGAACGGGTGGTTACCAATGAAGACCTGTCCAGGCTGGTGGACACTTCGGATCAGTGGATCCGTGAGCGGACCGGGATCGTGGAGCGGCGCTTCGTCTCGAATGGCGAAGCCAACAGCGATTTGTCGGTGCGGGCGATCCGCTGCTGCCTCGCCCAGGCGGGGTGCGAACCCGATGAGATTGACCTGATCATCGTCCCTACCGTCACGCCGGACATGATGTTTCCCTCAACTGCGTGTGTCATCCAGGAGAAGATTGGCGCCACGCGGGCATGGGGATTCGACCTTTCTGGAGCTTGTTCCGGTTTCATTTACGGTTTGGCTACCGGTGCACAGTTCATCGAGACGGGTGTCTACAAGAAGGTACTGGTGGTGGGGACCGACGTGATGAGCAGCATTGTCGACCCCAAGGATCGAGCCACGTGTGTCCTGTTTGGCGACGGCGCTGGCGCGGTACTGCTGGAACCCTCGCCGGATCCGGAGATCGGGATTCTCGACTTCATCCTCAAGGCGGATGGTTCCGGAGGGAAATACCTCTACATGCCGGCAGGAGGAAGCTTGAACCCGCCGAGTCCGGAAACGGTCGCGCGGCGGATGCACTACGTTCACCAGGACGGCCGTTCGGTCTACAAGTTTGCGGTGAAGTACATGGCGGAGGTGGCGCAGGAAGTCCTGGAACGCAACGGATTCAACAGCTCTGACGTGGCGCTGTTTGTGCCTCACCAGGCCAACCTGCGCATCATCCAGTCGGCAGCGGAGCGCCTGAACCTCAAGGAGGAGCAGGTGGCGGTGAACATCGATCGCTACGCCAACACCACGGCGGCTACCATCCCGATCTGCCTTTACGAGTGCAGCCGTGACGGCCGCCTGAACAGTGGCGACCTGGTCCTGCTCGCCAGCTTCGGCGCCGGCTTTACGTGGGGCAGCGTCCTGCTGCGTTGGGGGATCGGGTAAGGACAGGTTCCCGAGGGGCCGGATCACTGGGCTGCGGGCGGGACGGTGATCCGGCCGGCTTTCAGAAGCGGCGTACCGAGATGAATCGCGCCAGCTCCGTCAGGGCTCGGGCTGGCTGGCCCCACTTGCGCAACCGTTCGACGGCCTCGGCCACCAGTGTTGCCGCGGCTTCCCGACTGCCCTCAACGCCATACAGGGCGGGGTAGGTGGCTTTGCCGCCGGTGGAATCCTTTCCTGAGGTCTTCCCCATTTCAGCGCTGGTCCCGATCACGTCCAGAACGTCGTCCACGATCTGGAAAGCGAGGCCGGTCTTGCGTCCGAAGTGTGAGAGATCAGCCAACTGTTCCCGGTCGGCGCCGGCCAGAACCGCGGCACAAGTGACGGAGGCTTCGATGAGAGCTCCCGTCTTGGACGTGTGGATGTACTCAAGTTCTGCGGCAGTAAAAGGCTTTCCCTGAGTGCAAAGGTCGGCGACCTGTCCCGCGATGACGCCCCCATCCGTGCCGATCGCGCGGCAGAGACGTTCAATTACCTCCAGCCGGATCGATGCGGGGACCTCGTCGTCGCCTGCCGCCAGCAACTGGAAGGCATGCGTCATCAGGCCGTTGCCTGCCAGAATCGCGATACCCTCTCCGTAAACCTTATGGCAGGTGAGGCGGCCCCGCCGGTAGTCATCGTTGTCCATGGCCGGCAGATCGTCGTGGATCAGCGAATAGGTGTGGATCATCTCCAGGGCGCAGGCGAAACGAAGGGCGGTCTCACGGCGGGGAGGTGGGGGAGTTTCGAGGATGCTTGCACCCAGCACGGCCTCTGTGGCCGCTATGGCCAGCAGAGGCCGGATCCGTTTGCCCCCGGCGAAAACGCTGTAGCGCATCGCCTGGTGAATGACGGCCGGAGGGTGATGTGCTGGGGGGAGCCAGTGGTCGAGGCGATCATCGACGAGCGCGCGCCGCGGCTCCAGGTAGCGGTCGAGGCTGAAACCGGTCTCTTCACCCGCGGTCATCGCTGTCTCCAGGAGTGAAGGGCCTGGCTTCCAGGCGCCCGCGGGCGTTGCGGACCAGGATCTCAACCCGGCGATCCGCCTCCTCCAGCTTGCCGCTACAGTAGGCTGAAAGCCGCATCCCCTCCTCGAAGAGGCGCATTGCTTCCTCCAGTGCCAGGTCGCCTGCCTCCAGGCGACGCACGATCTCTTCCAGGCGGTTCAGGGCTTCCTCGAAATCCTTGATGGCGAGCGGAGGCCCCTGCGTATCAGCGGATTCAGTCCGGCTCTTTTCGGGCTCGGAATTCCCCTCTGGCGACTCGAACATGGATCAGCTCCTTGACTGCGACCGCTTCGGGAGAACGGATGATTCTTCCACCCGAGTCGGTCACGATGGCGTAACCGCGTTCCAACACGAGCATCGGCGAATATGCCTTCAGGCGCTCAAGGCGTGACTGCAGAAGGTGCCGCAGATTCTGCAGGCGCTGTTCGATCCGCCGCTGCAGCTCTCGGTCCAGCAGGTCGATTCGCATCCTCCGGTCCCGCAGTAACGGCGGCAGGGCCACCCGGAGTCGCTCGGTGAGATCGTCCAGCCGCTGGGCGATCAGCCTCACCCTGGCCTCGACGTCCACCAGCCCACGGCTGCCGGTCAGCCGGGCCAGCGCCTGCCTCTTGCCGGCTAAATGAAGACGGATGGATTGCAGGAGCCGGCGACTCAACTGCCGGATCCGTTCGTCCAGGTCCTCCCACCTTCCGCAGACCAGCTCGGCGGCCGCTGAGGGCGTCGGCGCCCGCAGGTCCGCGACGAAATCAGAGATGGTGACATCGATCTCGTGACCGACCGCAGAGATGACGGGGGTCTCGGCGGCATAGATGGCGCGCGCCACGACTTCCTCGTTGAACGGCCAGAGGTCTTCCAACGAGCCCCCTCCACGTCCAACAATGATCACATCGATATCCGGCCGGGAATCCAGGTATCGGATCCCCGCCGCAATCTCCGCTGCCGCTTCACGTCCCTGGACACGAGCCGGATAGATCAGGACGCTGACCCGATCATTGCGCTGCTGGAGGACCCGGAGGATATCCTGGATCGCGGCGCCGGATGGGGATGTCACGACTCCAATGCGCGAAGGCAGCAGCGGCAGGGGACGCTTGCGGACTGGATCGAACAAACCCTCCGCAAACAGCTGTGCTTTGAGCTTTTCAAACGCGAGCTGCAGGGCTCCCCGCCCTTGGGGTTCCATGTGATCGACGACGACCTGGAGCTGGCCGCGAGCCGGGTAGACGGTGACGGTTCCCCGCACCACCACCTCCATCCCATCCTCCGGCTCGAACCGCAGATAGCGCAACTGCATTCGGAAACAGACGGCAGCGAGCTGAGAGTCACGGTCCTTGAGGGTGAAATAGAGATGCCCGGAACCGGGACGGCGCAGGTTGGAAATCTCCCCCTGGATCCAGACGCCACGGAACTGGGATTCCGTTTCGCGCCGAACCCGCTCGAGCAGTTCGGACACCTGCAGCACCTGTTGTTCGTCAGTGAAATCAAACTGTCCCTGCGTGGACACGCCCTCATTCTGGAGGGTAAGCCCGGCTGTGGGCAACCCGGGGTCAACGGACATAGAGGGGGTTGGACAGAATCCAGGGCTTTCCGCTGATGAGGGGTGGGGCATCGAGAAGATAGACCTCAAGCCGATAGATCCCCGGCGCGGCATCCAGGCTGAAACGCCGACCCTCCAGCGTCAGATGCTCGACGCCATCCCTGATCAGCCGGAACCGAACCCGCCGGGGAGCTTGAAAAACGAGCCGGGCGCCGGCCGGGACTGGCGCACCCATGGGTACGATCAGGTTGCCGTTTTCGGCGTGAAACGAGAAACCCGTGGGATCGCCGAGGCGCTCAAAGCAGATGTAGGAGGCACCGGTTGCCAGCGCCTCGATCACCGATTCCCGGCTGACTGGCTGGGTCCGGGGGATCTGGGCATGGTTGGTCACAAAGCTGAGGGACTGGAAATAGGGGTCTACGAAGAGTGACAAGAGGCGTTTTCCGTCGCCGGTAACGACGAGGATGCCGAGATTCTGGTGGGCATCGTTGCCAGCGACCGCCGCCAGCGCCCGCCGGCGGGTGGCGTCGTCCCAGATCCTGAAGCGGCCCGGGTCCAGCTCCCACGCGTGCAGGCCGAAAAGGTCCGGGAAGAGAACTCGATGATAGAGCCATGTCACCCAGCCCGCAGGGTGGTTGCGGGAAGCCGCGCTGTCTGCCAGGTTGAACAGTTCGATTCCGTTGACGTCGTCGGGGACAGGTCCGTCCTTGAAATCTGACCAGATCCGCAGGCGGCGCTCGGGATCCACCAGCTCCCGGGTGCCATCCGGGCGTTCCAGCTCCCAGCCATAGATCATGAGGACATCCGGGTCATCCAGGGGCTGGAAGAGGGAGTAGTCCTTCGGGTGCTCCGTCAGCAGCAGGTAGCGATAACCCGCCTGACGGGCGGCGGCAAGAATCTCGGGATAAGTACCGAGGCTGTGAGATCCGGCGGCGCTGTGAACGTGAAGGCTCCCACGCAGGTCAGCAAACGGTGTCGGAAGCGGTTCCAACGGGGCGTTGGTAGCGAGATAGCGGTCGACCTGCCACGTGCGGCAGACCTGGTACACGAAGGGCATTTGCAACAGCAGGACGGCCAGCAGACCGTATCTCAGGACCCTCCGCCATGGGGAACGTTTGTGGTGCACCACTTTGCCGCCCGGATTATACCGGGAGGTCGTCCCTGGCGGGCGGATGTGCGTTCGTGCGCCCGGCCTGTCCCCTGTCCTGTCCCCGAACGGAAGTCCGGACCAGGCACGGACCCGTCCCCGCGCCAGCCGCGTCCCGCCGGCTTCCGGCCGAGGGCCAACAGTCCTCGGCCCCGGGGGCTACCGCGACTCCTGGCTCGTCCCCGGAGACAGCACAGCTTCCAGGACCAGTTCCTCCGGAGCGCATCGGTAGAGGCGGAAATAGCGGAAAGAAGCAACCGATGGTTTTCCCCTCACTGCGTAGTCCCGGGAAAAGAAATAAAACTCTCCTCCCGGATCCAGGGCAGGCAAGTCGGACGCACGGCCCCCAAGCACGGGGACTGTCCCCGTCTGGTACATGAGCATCCAATGCTGGGGGCTGAAACAAGCCCAGTCTTCGAATTCCTTACGGTAGAGGACCAGGCAGTCGCGGGCGGTGAAATGCCGCCGCAGGTAACTCAGGATGGCATGTTCGTGGTACAGGCCACGACTCGCTCCACGGATGGCGGCGAAGGTCTCGGCGCTGCCCAGTCCGGCAATCAGGCCGCAAAAGACCAGTGCCAGCAGGCGCACACGCCGGAACCGGAAAAGCGGAACCAATGCAGCCAGGCCTCCGGCCGTCAGGGCGAGAACCACAGGCCAGGGCAGCCACTGTTTGAGGTGTACGGTATGAAACAGCCCCGCGCGGTGCAGCCAGATCGGCGGATCGTCCGGCAGCATCAGGATGGAGGCGAGGGCCAGCAATGCCAGCCAGGCTGCCAGCGCCGGACGGGTGCGTCCTGCACTCTGAAGAGCCGCGGCACCCACCACCATGGAAACCGGAATGAGGCCATCCACGTAGCGGCCAAACAGGCCGTAACGTTCAGGCTGGAACCCGTGGTAAACGAGGCTGTGCAGGGTTCCGGCAGCAACCAGGCCTCCCGCCATGACCGCCAACGCAAGCCATACCGTCCGCTCTCCCACCGCCTTCAGCTTGGGGACAGTCCCCAGGGCAGCAGCCCCGGCCAGTCCAAACGTGGAGGCGAGGACGTAGGCCAGTTGCCCAAGGGCCATTTGGGCGGCAAGAGACAGGGCGGCGGGATCTCCCAGCAACGAAAAGAGCCGTTCCCTGTAGGCATCCAGAGGATAGTCCCCGGCCAGGGGCACCGGCCGGGCCGTCTGGAGGGATGCGTCCCACCATCTCCACCCGAGCAGAGGAACCGCCAGACCGGCTGCCATCGCCGCCGCACACAGGAGGGTTCGACGACGCCTCCCCTTCTCCAGCAACGGGCCCAGCACCAGCCAAGCCGCCCCCGGGAGCAGCGCCCATGCCAGGGACTTGGTCAGAATCAGGCAGCTCAGAAGCAGGCCCGTGGCGGCCGCCTGGCGCGGCTCAAGTCGGGGCTGGCGGACAACCATCAGGCAGAACCAGGCGAACAAGGGCAGGAAGAGGTTCTCCGCCATCACGCTCAGGCCGTAGCCCACGGACACGGAACTCCCGCCGACCAAGGCAGCGACCGCCAGGGAGGACTCCGCCTTGCCTGTCAGGTGACGGTGCAGGAGAAAGCAGGGAAACAGGATGGTACTGCCGGCCAAAGCACCGATCATCAGCGCGAGGTGGAAGCTCGATTCGGGACTCGAACCCAGAACATAAGCAGGAACCAGCAGGAAGGAGTACAGCGGGGGATAAGCCGGCCCGCAGAGGTTGTCGATGACGGGCAGACCCAACCTCGCCAGGTTGCGGGCACGACTCAGGTAGAGATAGGAATCCCCCCAGGTGACCGGAATCCAGAGGAACGCCGAGAGCATCCACTTGGCGGCGACCAGCAAGCCGAACAGGACCAGCAGGACGCGCCAGGGATGGTGACGAGCCTGGAGTCGAAGCCACCCTACCCCCACCCAAATTCGTGATCTCACAGGCATTCTTGATAGTCCAGCCGCCTGGTCCGGCGGATCCGATCTGCGCCGGCGTCGGGATGACGGGCCCCAGAGTATGCCGGGAAGGGCGGGAGGGTAAAGCCGCGCCCGGCAATGTCCCGCAAGGTATAGCGGTGCTCAGGCCTGTGAGGGATAGAAGACGCACCAAGAGGGCTGAAAACGCAGCCGTTTGCTCGGAGAGACAGGACTGAGGGGATGCCTGATGGGAAACACAGAGTGGAGGGGCGGAGAGCTCCGCTTACATCCAACGAACTGAGACCCCGCCGATCCCAGCCTGGACGCGGAAACGGATCACCTTGTCGACGCGTTCGAGGTTCTCGCTGAAATAGGTGTTGCCCTCCTTGCGGAAATCGGGGAGATTGGCATCGGAAAAGAACCCCTTGTTCATCCGGATCTCGGCGCCGACGCTGCGGGGAATCCGCAAGGTCACCTCGCCCACGCCCACCTCGACTCGAATCTCACCGATCTGGTTCCAGTCGCCCGAGAAGTCCAGGGTGGACTCGCCCACCCCGCCCCGGAAACGGAAACTCTGGAACCCGAGGTTGCCGAGACCGACCAGCTCGAACTCTCCGACTCCAGCCGAGATCTCCACCCGATCACAGGTGCCGCGATTGGGCTGCAGCATGCTCAACTTGGTTTCTCCCACTCCGGTTTGCAGGTTGAGGGATTGCAGTCTCAGTCCACCAAGATCGAAGGTGCTGGTGCCCACGCCAGTGTTGGCAGTCAGATCCAGGGCAGCCTCGGGACTCACTTTCAGGCGGATCAGGTTGTCGCTCATGCGCCGGAAGGAGGATCGGCCTTCGCCCTCAAAGCCGATGTTCAGCTCGGCTTCCGTGTTGTCACGCCGAAAGTCCACAACCGGCCGGAAAAAGTGCTCGTTGTAACGCAGTTCAAGATCGTAGATCTGGTCAGGAGAACCGGGACTGACCTGAAGGTCGCCGACCTTTAGGTCCACTTCCGCCCGCAGGGCCTGCTCGCCCGCGGCCGGCTCCGAGTACTGTCGGGTCACGACGTTGCCTTCATCGGCCATCCCGTCGAGGACCGCCGTGCAGCCCGAGGCCGTCGCGATCCAGAACCCTGCCGCCAGAATCCGGAAGAAGGCCGTACGCTTACCCATGATGATTCATCCTCGTTTCTTGATTCGAATACGAGAGTGGGAGGTCTGAAGTTCGATAAGGGGGCCCCCTGCGCCGACTGTGGTCTCGAACACCGCCACACCGCCGGGCGCAGGTTCAGCGGCTTCGGCCATGCTGCCGAAGTCCGATTCGATCTCGCCTCCCACCGCCTGAGCCGCCAGCCTGAAGTGAGAGCGGGCAGGCAGGGAGAGGAGAATCGAACCATTCTTGTTGATGATGCGCATTGGTTGCGTGGGAGTGTTCCGGTTTTCCAGCACCACCTCACCGAATTCATTCTGGATCGTGACCGGACCGCTGAAATCCTCAACCTTGACTTTACGCAGTGAGGTTTCCACGCGAAGCGGGCCGGCGATGCCGGTGAGCCCGATCTCCGAACCCTTGCCTGCAATCGTTACCTCCTGCCGGAGTTCCTTGGCGTTCACAGTCGAGTGAACTGCCTTGAGGGAGACTCCGCCCATGATCTGGGTGAGTTCCACCCGACTGTATGAAGTCTCCAGATCCACCGGCCCTGCGATGTCGCGGATCCGGACTTCCTTATGGGAATTCTTGACGGTAAGTCCCTGACTGAGATGCTCGGCATGCACCGAGGAGCCTTCTCCCACCACTGACGCTTCACCCTGAATGTCGACCAGACGCACCGAACCGAAGTGGTTTCGGACCACGACATCGCCCCGGACGTGTTCGAGGCGGATCGAGTCGTACTCCGTCGCTGCCTCTACGGAGCCATCCACGTTGTCCACCAGAATCGCCGCGCGTTGGTTGACGATCTTGACGGAACCGGCAACGGAGCGCACTTCAACACGCCCGTTGCGGTTGGTGACGGTAAGCGGGCCGTTCTGGGAGCTGACCTGGACGTCGCCGTAACTGTTGGTGATGCTGACCGGGGCCTGGTAGCGGGACACGCGGACTGCTCCGAAGCCGTTGCTGATGGTGGCCGGGGTCGTTGCGGGGAGCTGAAGAAACATCGTGGTGCCGATTCCGCGGCCCTTCTCGCCCAGATCCGCGCGGTTGGTGGCGACGGTCAGCCGCCCATCCGACGGATTGAGCCTCAGTGCAACTTCCCGGTTGAGTTCCTCGGCCCGCTGCCGGCTTTTCGCACGCACCTCGGTGACCAGCCGCAGGCTCGCGGCGGCCGGGTCCGCCGGTTCGAGCACGACGTCACCGTACAGGTTCTCGATCTGGATGGATTCGATCCCCTCCAGTTGGAGGGGCTGTGTCGATTCGAAGCGAAACCGCTCCCCCTCCAAGGCTGTCGGCAAGGAAACGCGAAAGTCCCCCCAGGTGAAATCGTCAATGAGAGGCAGATGGGCCTTGGCCAGTCGATTGCAGGCCAGCCCGAAAACCAGGATGAAGATGACCCCGAAGATCTCCCCCATACGCACCTGGACTCCGCCGGGAACACGGTAATGGTCGGCGATCTTGGCCAGACCGAAGCCGATCAGCAAGACGGGCCAGTAAGTGCCGATGAACTCAAGGGAGTTCAGCACGCCGAGAATGTCGAAGAAGACGACCAATCCGAGAGTCAGCCAGAACAGGCCCGAGAGCAGGGAACTTCTCCTTCTTCCCTGAGGCGGCGCCTCCACCGGAGCCGTGTAGTGCCGCCCGAGTTTCACCAGGCCCGCCGCAACACACAGAACCGGGACCGTGATCTTCAGAACCAGCACCCAGTCAACCTGAAAGCTGATCAGATTGGAGAGCAGGAACAGCAATCCTGTGAGGATGAGCAGGAGGCCCACAACCAGAGTGCCGGCTTTGCGGCCGTTCATCACAGTCGCTCCTCGATGCCCGGATCGCGGACCTCTCTCCTGGCCGGCGGGGAGGTATGGCCGCCACCACCCTTGAAGTAGCCCGCCACGAGATAGAGCCCCAGCAGGATCAGCAGCAACGGCCAGAAGCGTACAGCGGTGCGCAGGCTGATGGCACCCAGGTTGTCCAGCAGGAAGATCACTCCCATCAGGACCAGCAGGCCGCCCCAAACCGGAAGGTTGATCTGGTCGTTCTGGGATCGCGGCTCGGTTCCGCGGCGGGCGATCGCTTCAGCGGAGCGGTACGCATCGATAATCGTAAACACGTAGAAGCAGAAGGCGGCCAGGCCGAAGATGCCCACTTCCTCAGCCATGTAGGCAAGACCGGCGAACACCGAGAAATGGACCACTGCCTTCTCGTATTCGCGATTGTAGACGGCGCCGATACCCGGGATCAGGGCGCAGACGGCCGCTCGTGGGGCGGTCTGGGACCGCTGAAACGGGGGTGGACCGGCTGGAGGCCGGGGAGGTGGAGACAACGCTGCAGTCGGTTGGTCGTTACTCATCTTGAGATTCCTCTTCCGGGCTTGGTGATTCCGATCCCGTGGCCCGCGGTTGTCGGTCCCGCCCGGGGTCGGCCTGCTGGGGCTGCTCCTGCTGTTCCCGTACGGTGTCGTCGTAGCTGGCGAACAGAATGGCCACCAGGTGATAATCCAGACGACCGATTAGGTCCTCTCTCATCAGCCGAATCTCCTCCGAGACCCGGGCCTTGAAATCACTGAATTCCCGCCAGCGCTTATACAGCTCGCCTGTCAGCTCGTCGGCCCTTGCGACCAGAGTCGACGGGTTAAGCAGGGACGAGCCGGCGGCAGAGAACGTCGGTCCCATCACATTGACCGCAAAAGAAATGAAGGCGAACATGACCAGCGTGGCAAACGCGTACCGCTGGGTCATGAACGGCCGCAATGTGGCCAGCACGACATCATTCCACCAGGAATAGCGCTGGGGAAGGCCTGATGTCCGTTCCAGGATTCGCCGCACCAGATCCTCGGGTACCCGGATCTCGGGGAATTCCTCAAGTTCTCTGCGCAGTTGGGTGACTTGCTGCAGTAGCGCTCCGCACGCCGGGCATTCCTGCAGATGGAACTCCACTGCCGACCGGACGCGTGGATCCAGCGCGCCGTCCATGTAATCGGTCAACAGTGTTTCGAACCGCGGGCAGTTCATCACTCCAACTCGCTCTTCATCTCTTGCAGAACCCGCGCCAGCTCGATCCGGCCGCGGTTGATCCGCGACTTGACGGTTCCTTCCGGGATTCCGAGCAGGTCGGCGATCTCCTGGTAAGCGAAACCCTGCAGGTCCCGCAAGATCACGGCTTCTTTGAGTTCCGGTGACAGCCGGTCCAGACCGGTCTGGATATACCTGGCCTTTTCCTGAAGGTATACACTGTCGAAGGGATTGGAGTCTCGGTCTTCGACCCCGAAATCCAGTACCTCCAGTTCTTCGCTGCCCGCCACGTTCTTTTCGCGTTTGTGGGATCGGTAGTGGTCGATGATCAGGTTCCTGCCGACCCGCAGCACCCAGTGCGACAGGGAGCCGGTCGCCGGACGGTAGCTGGGCAGGTTTTGGTAAAGGCGCAGGAAGATATCCTGCGTCAGCTCTTCTGCCACCGAATAGCTCCCTGTGTATCGATAGGCCATGTTGAGCAGCTTTCCACTATACGTCCGTACCAGGCTCTCCCAGGCTCGGGCATCGCCGCTGACGCATCGTTCGACAAGCTTCGAATCTGAATCCTGCAACGCTCGTCCTCGGCTCTATCCCTGTTCCGGCCAACTAAACCGAACGGAAACGACCGTGGAAAAGTTCGAGGCCCCCAGAAACACGGGACTCTTGCATCGCGTGGATCAAGCCGGTCACAGCGATCGGTGAAGGGCGCAGATCCCGCGAGCACCAGTCATTCTATGGTATGAATCTAGAGGCGGAAAACGGTAGGCGAGATCCCCATGCGTTGCCCCTTTTGCGACCGGGCGAACGACGACCGCGTCTTGGACTCCCGGGAGATCCGCGATGGCCGTGCCATCCGCCGGCGCCGCCAGTGTGGAGAGTGCGGACGCCGTTACACCACCTACGAGACCATCGAAGACATCCCCTTTATGGTCATCAAACGAAATGGCCAACGGGAAGTCTTTGACCGTTCCAAGGTGCTGCGGGGGGTGATGCGGGCCTGCGAAAAGCGGCCGGTCTCCCCGCAACAGCTTGAGGAGGTGGCTGAGGCGGTGGAGCAGCGGCTGCTGGACTCCCCGAGTCGGGAGATCACCTCCCTCGAGATCGGGCAGATCGTGATGACCCACCTGCGCAGGATCGACAAGGTGGCTTACGTCCGCTTCGCCTCGGTCTACCTGGACTTCAAGAGCGTCCAGGAGTTCATGAACGAGATCAACCAGTTGGTTTGAAAATTCCCTTGACGGCGAAACATCCGGGTGAATTCGAAATGATCCGCCTGATCTCCGGGCGCCGGAAATTCCGTCCGGGGTTTCTGCTACAGGACATAGGGGATGACTGCGCCGTACTCCAGTGGCCGTCACCCCGGAGGACCTTGGTGACGACGGACCTGTTGGTGGAGGATGTCCACTTTCCGGGCGGTCGGTTTCACCCGGCCCTGCTGGGCCGCAAGGCCTTTCGAGTCAATGTGAGCGACATTGCCGCGATGGGCGGCGAGCCGCTGGCATGCTTCCTGGGCCTGGCGTGGCCACCCGAACTGCCGATGGAGGATTTCACCTCGCTGGTGGACGGTTTCGTGGACGAGTCGGAGCGGTTTGGAACGGTTCTGGCAGGCGGTGACCTGTCCCGGAGCGACCGGCTGACCATTGCGGTAACCGTCCTCGGAGGCGTCCCCGACGGCGAACCGCTGGGTCGAAACGGGGCCCGACCCGGTGACCTGCTGCTCCTGATCGGCCGGCTGGGGTACTCGCGCCTTGGGCTGCAGGCGATCAAGGCCGATCCCGAGCTTGATCTGCGGGACGTCTCCAATGAGCGGGAGCTCGGCCGGAAGTTCTCCCCGGGACCACTCCGGGACGCGCTGGAGGCCCATTTGCTGCCGCCAGTCTACCTGGCGGAGGCCCGGTGGCTCCAGCAGCACGGTCTCGCCAACGCAATGGTGGATGTCAGCGACGGCCTGCTGGCCGATGTGGGACACCTTTGCGAAATGAGCTCCCTGACGGCGGTGATCGTCGCGGAGAAGGTTCCCGTTCCCCGGGCTGCCGGCGAGCCGCCGGAGGCCTTGGACTGCGCCCTGAACGGAGGTGAGGACTACGCGCTGGCGATCTCCGCCTCCCCTGAGCAATGGGCGACCATTTCCTCCAGCTACCCGGCTGATCTGGCTGCACCGGTGGTCATTGGTCGTTTCGAAGCCGGCCGACCCCGGGTCCTGATCGAAGACGCCGGTGGAGCCCGAATCTCTCTGTCGAGGGGATACGATCACTTCCGCGGAGCAGACTGTTGAAGTTCCTGGGAAAGACGCTGGCGGCGCTGGCCGGGATCCGGGACACCCCGGAACGGACGGCGCTGGCTTTTGCTCTTGGGGTATTTCTGGCGTTTTCCCCGCTGCTCGGGCTGCACACGGCCCTGG
The DNA here is from genome assembly GCA_964524795.1 of uncultured Acidobacteriota bacterium. Classification (GTDB taxonomy): domain Bacteria; phylum Acidobacteriota; class UBA6911; order RPQK01; family JAPXNP01; genus CAZGEH01. The sequence continues at coordinate 74,234 of CAZGEH010000002.1, read as the reverse complement.
GTATCTTGTTGGCGTTCCTGTTCCGGCTCAACCGGGTGGCGGTGTTGCTTGGCGTCTGGACCAACCTGCCCTGGTTTCTGGTTCCGTACTACGCCTTTGCCACTTGGGTGGGAGCTTGGCTGCTGGGAATGCCGGCGGTGGTGAATCTCCCTGCGGCGGGTTTTTCCGATGTGCTGACGCTTCCGTTTTGGGAGGGAATGGCGGCGCAGTGGCGGCTTCTGATTCCCGCTTTCCTGGGGTCGACACTGTTGGCGGGACTGTTTGCGGTTGCGGCCTACCCCTTGGCCTTGACGTCGATTCGGCGTTTCGGGAGACGGCAAAGCCGGGCTGGCCCTCCGGCGGGGCCGGCCGCTCAGCCGGGCGAGGCACGTACGGCCGGCGGCTCGCTCCCCGGCGAATGAATCCGATAAGATGGCGGCGGTGATGCCTGAAAGGACACAGGCGGGCACAATGGGTTGGCTGCTGGGCCTGTTGGTGGCTGCCTGCGTGCTGCCGTCTGCGGGGTGGGCCCGGTCGGCTGCCCAGGAGCCGAGTGGCGGTACCACGGCCCCCGACGCAACTGTCGACCTGTTGAATATCGACCTCCAGGCCGATGTCCGCCTGTTCGTGGTGATGGCGGCGCTGAACGCCGCGGGCTTCGAGTATGAGGCTCCCGGAAAGGGACTCGACCCCCTGCGGGCCCGTCTGCGAAGGGACCTGGAGCACCTGGATCCCGAGCTGAAACGCCGCCTGCGGATCCATGTCGACTTGCATCGCCGGGGCGATAAGCGAGCAGTTCACACCGCCTACACGTCCTTGGCGCTCCTGATCGATGGACCGCCCCAGTTCAAGCTGCGGCCTGACGCTCCGAGCCTGCCATGGGATGTGCAGGAGATCCTGGGTTTCGAGGAACTGTTGCCTGATTTCTACCGGCAGGCCGGACTTGACGAGCTTTGGGAACAATACCGGCCCCATTACCAGGCCGAATTGGAGGCCTATCGCCCGGTCATCCGTCAGGCGATCCAGGGGGCGCTGGACTACCTGCGGATCCCCCCGCGGGTGGTGCTGGACAGGCGGATCGTGATCATGGCCGATCTGCTGAGCCATCAGGATGTCGTACACGCCCGCAACCTGGAGAAGACTTACTTTCTGGTGCTGGGTCCGGCGGAGAGTCCGGAATCGAACCTGCTCCAGGTCCAGCATGAATACCTGCACTTCCTGGTGGACCCCCTGGTGGAGAAGCACGCCGGCCAGATCATGAAGGAACGGGCATCGCTCGAACTGGCCGAGCGACAGCCGGACTTGCCAAGGGATTTCCGGGGGCGTTTCCTGCTGGTGGTGGGGGAGTGCGTGATCGAGGCGATCCTGCATCGCCTCAGGCCGCCTGCGGATCTGGATGCGGAGACAGTGAAGCTGTTCCGCCGCGGGCTCGTGTATTTTCCCTATTTTTGGAGAGGGCTGGAACAATACGAGAAGACCGAGGGTGTGGCCTTGCCGCTCTACCTCGAGCAGCTTTTCACCCAACTGGGCCGGGCCGAACTGGAGAAAGAGGAGAAACGGGTGGCGTCCATCGAGGCCCGCCTCAATGCGGCCCGTCAGGCCGCCGAGGAGCAGCAGGTCAGGGAGCGGGCGGATTTTGAGCGGCGCCGCGAGGTCCGCGGTCTGCTGGCGGAGGCGGGCGAGCACCTTGCCGCCGGCCGCTACGAGGCGGCGCGTCTTACCCTGAATCGCTTGCTGGAGCTGGATCCCGGCAACGGAAACGCGGAATTCTACCTGGCTCAGGTGGCGGCCCAGTTGGGGGATCACCCGACTGCCGCCGTCCACTATGCACGGGTCGAGCTGGCCCCTGACGTGCCAGAGTGGGTCCGGGCGTGGAGTGCAGTCCGGCTGGGGCGTTTTCTGGCGCACCAGGGCGAATTCGGCAAGGCGAGGGAGAAGTTCGAAGCGGTTCGTCGCATGGAGGGAGACCTGCGCGGAGCGAGGGAGGAAGCGGAGAGTTCCTTGTCCCAACTGCCTCCGCCGGGGGAGTGAGAAGCCTTCCGGAGGCATTGCAGGCCGTTCCGAAGGGGTTTACCTTTGAATCCCGGTCAGAGGTGAGAGCGCGTCAGGGAACGGCCGCCCCGACAGAGGCGGCCAGGGAAGGACAGATCATGAGCAGACGCAGGGCTTGGATTGCAGGAGCTTTGTTGTGGTGGTTGGCGGTCGGCGTGATGGGTCAGGACCAAGGCGGAGCCGCACAGCCGGCGCAAGAGCCGGCGCCGGCGGCTGAGCCGGAGAAGCCCCCTCGCGTGGTGGGTGAAGCCCAGACGCCGGAGGAGTGGGAGGCCTGGCAATTGGTGGAGCAGGCTCCATCCTTGCAGGAGAAGGCACAGCTTGCACAGGCGTTCCTGGCCAAGTATCCGGAGAGCGGTCTGACGGCGCATGCCCACCATCTGCTGGCACGCCAGTATTATCAGGCGGGCGACATGACGAACTTTGTTCCACACGCCGAGAAGGCGATCGCCGAACTGCCGCAGGCGGTGGATATGCTGAGCGGACTGGCGTTCTTTTATGCCGAGAAAGGCCAGCCTGACCGGGCAATCGACCGTGCCAACCGGGCCCTGCAGGCGGTGGAGTCCGCTTCACGGCCGGCCGAGGTGTCAGCCTCCGACTGGGTCAGCCAGCTTTACCAGGTTCGGGCCGAGGCCAACTATGCCTTGGGCCGCGCTCACCTGAGCAAGATCGCCCGGAGCGAGAACCGAGCGGAAGACCCCAACCTGATCAAGGCGGTCCAATACCTGGAGACCGCGTTGAAGTATGACCCTCGCCACGATTACGCCTGTTTCCGGCTGGGGTTCGCGCTTCGCAACCGGAATGACGCGGGCGGGGCTTTGCTGGCCTACGGTCGGGCAATCGCTATCGGTGGGGTGGCCGCCGGTCCCGCCCAACAGCAACTGGAAGAGGTCCTCGGTATCGTCAAGAACGCGATGCCTGACTCGGAATGGGCCAAGAAATCCGCCCAGGATGTCGTAGCCGCCGCGGCTGGCCAGCTCCAGCAGGAGTTGGCCCGCGTCCAGTCCGAGCAGGCGGCCTTGGTGCAGACGATTCAGGCTCAGGAGGCCCAGGGGGCGCCGGCGCCGGCTCCCGGTCCGACCGCTCCCCATCCGCCCGGCAGGTAGCTGACGGACGGCATGGCGAAGGGTGGCGTGTCCGCCCGCGGGGTCCCAATACAGCGGGGCATGCCGGGAGGAGAGGACCAAGGCCGTGTGGAAGAAGGCGCTGGCGTTCCTGAGAAACCTTGGAGTGCAGGGTGGGGTTGCGCCTGCTCCGGGAGAGGTTCCCGGATTGACGGCTGAGCGGGTAGCGCAACTCCATGAGCTGGAAGCCGCCCTGAACTATCGTTTCAAGGACCTCACCCTGCTGGATCGCGCCCTGACCCACAAATCGTTCACCCACGAACAGAATGGGCCGGACCGGAGCGGAATTCCTGACTACGAGGCACTCGAGTTTTTGGGCGATTCGATTCTGGGCTTCATCGTGGCCGAATTCCTGTTCCTGACCTATGGCCGGCTGAGCGAAGGCCAACTGACGAAGATTCGCAGTCATCTGGTCTCCACGCGGCAGCTTCATCAGGTTTCGGCACGTCTGGGACTGGGCCGTTATCTCCGTCTCAGCCGCGGCGAGGAGAAGACCGGCGGCCGTGGCAAGCCCGCAATTCTTGCGGATCTTTTCGAGAGCGTGGTGGCGGCCATCTATCTGGACGGGGAACTGGAACCGGCCCGGGACTTCATATTGGCCCAGTTCTCCGAATCGTTTTCCGCCCTTGCGCGCGGCGAGGTCCTGGCGCGGGACCCCAAGTCCAGCCTGCAGGAGCGCCTGCACCGCATGGGCCGGCCGACTCCCTGCTATCAGGTTGTGCGAGAGAGCGGCCCGGAACACGACAAGCGTTTTCTGGTAGCGGTCTTGAGTGGGTCGGTGGAGCTGGCGCAGGGCAGCGGTCGATCCAAGAAGGAGGCTGAGCAGGAGGCGGCTTCCCGTGCGGTGGTGAGGATTGAGGCTTCTGCGGCCGCCCTGCAGGCTGGGCCCGGTTCAGATCACAAAAAACCAGTAGACCGCGAGGGTGAGGACGTCATACAGGGCGTGGGCGACGATGGGAGCGGTCAGGCTCCGTCTCCGCAGATAGAGCACGCCGAATAGGACGCCCAGGATTCCCGCGGCGACGGCATTGTCCGGTCCCTGCACCAGGTGCCCGAAGCCGAAGAACAGACTCCAGAGGATCAGACCGAGCCAGGGGCCGCCCAGATTCCGGAAGCGGTTGAGGACAAACGCGCGCTGGATCTCTTCCTTGATCCCTCCGACGTAGATGCTCGTGATACAGAGGAGCCCCAAGTCGTTCCAATCGCGGACGAGGTTGAGCAGCGGGTTGACGCGGGTCACATAGTCAGGCAAGAGCTGGCGGAAGATCAGCCCCACCGCGAATGTGGCCGCAAACAGGACAGGCAGGGCTGCCAGCCCGGCGCGGACTTCGGTGGCGGGTCTACCCGCTGCCCAGCCCAAGGCCGGCAGTCCTTCTCCTCTCCACCAGAGCAACAGCCGGACCAGCAACAGTGTCAGGGTGCCTTCCACCGCCAGGAAGATCGCCAGGGAAGCGGCGTTTTCCAGAACACGGCTTGGAGGGAGTCCGAGGGCAGCCAAAAGCACGGGTGCACCCACGCTGCCGGCGAGGGCGACCAGTGCGATCTCGACGGCATCCGCGAAACGGGATGCGAAGCCGGCGGTCCCTGCCGTAACCGGGTTCTCACGGGCGGGCTGAAGCTCCGGTTCGGGCATGCCGGCCATTCTACCGAAAGGGTGCAGCGGCTGGTTCCTCGCCGCTGAGTCCGGTGCTATACTCCCGCTTGTCAACTATTTGGCAACTTGCGGGCTGCGGGGTCATCTATAGGAGTGAATTTGATCGTAGAGGTGTGATTGCGGGTCCCCCTGTCGCAGGATGAAGTTTACTTTTCGGAAGTTTGAGGCTATAAGTTTCGGGTGTCCTGAATTTAGGGCTCTGCGCACAATGAGTGATGCTACGCATGAAGTGAGGAGGTACCGTATGCTTCGGCCGAAACACATCCTGGTATTCGCGTTGGTCAGTTGTCTGCTGGCTGCCGCTCCCCTTGGCCAGGACAAGGAGAAGATCAAGAAACTGACCCCGACACACCGGGGCAGCACGGGCCTGTTCAACCTGTATGTTGCCGACACGTTGAGGCAGGGTGAGTTCAGCCTCGGGGCGGTCGCTCACAAGTTCTATCGTGATCCCGGCAAGCTGGACTACACGATTTTCCCGGTGACGCTTTCCATCGGGTTGACCGACCGGATCGAGCTGTTCGGGTCCTTTGAAGCGTACAAACGCGTCAATGCCGACGACATTCTGGTCAACAAGGTTCTTCCCGGCGGACCCATCGTTCCCACGCGTTTGAGGAACGGCCTGGTGGCTTTCTACAACGACTCTCCCTTCATGGACACGGGCTTTGGCGACGGGACCGGGGATCTGTGGGCCGGAATGAAATTCAACCTGCTGTCGGAACGCTACGGCAACCCCTTCGGGTTTGCGGTCCAGCCGATCGCCCGGTTTCACCTCACCGATGACCGGCAACATCTCTTGCGCGGCCTGACCTCCGGCGCGACCGACGCCGGTGTCGACCTGATCATTTCCAAGAACATCAAGGGCGGCGGAACCGTCACCGGCAACTTCGGCTGGCTGTTTGCCGACGACATCAACAACGCCGACCGGCAGCACAGCTTCAACTGGGGCGGTGGCTTCGAACTTCCGTTCGGCAGGGCTCCCATCAGTGTCATCGGCGAGGTGCTGGGGCGGGCCTTCTACGGTTCCGAGCGGACATCGAAATTGGTGAATGACAATGACCCGGTGGACGCCTATGCCGGCCTCCGAGTCTTCCCCGCCAAGTGGATGGCTCTTTCGGCCGCTGCCAGCTATCACCTCACTTCCACTGATATTCAGGGAGCCAAAGACTCCGATTGCCTCGGCTTCTATGTTCAGGCGGCGTTCAACCGGAAGATCAACCGCCCGCCGACGGCCTCCTGCGCGGCAGACCGTACGACGGTGACCGAAGGCGAATCCGTGCGCATCACGGCCACGGTGGATGATCCCGATGACGACTCCCTGGCGGTTACCTGGAAGGCCAGCGGTGGAAAGCTGTCGCAGGCCGACAGTTCCGCGACGCTGGATACCACCGGCCTGACTGCCGGCCGTTACAGCGTCATGGCCGAGGTGAGTGACGGTGCCGCTGTGGCCAGTTGTTCAGTCGATGTGACGGTGGAAAAGCGCAAGATGGCTCCCACCATCGTCTGCGAACCGGCGACCGCTTCGGTCATGATGGGGCAGTCGACGACGCTGACCGCACGAGCCTCGGATCCCAATGGGGATCCGCTGACCTACTCGTGGACCGTGGATGGGCAGGCGGTAACCAACAACCAGCCCTCATTCCAGTTCGGAACCGCGGGCAAGTCCGTGGGACGCCACACCGTCCGTGTGACCGTGACCGACACCGATGGGATGAGCGCAAGTTGTGAGTTCACCGTGACCATTACGGAGAAGCCCAACAACAACCCGACCTGCTCGCTGGAAGTGACCCCGGCCCAGGTATTCGCGGGAGAAACGGTCAACGCGCGGGCGACCGCCAGTGACCCGGACAACGATCCCCTGAAGTACGCCTGGAAAGTGGACGGCCAGAGCCGTCCGGAGACCGGCACCAGCCTGTCGATCAACACCTCCGGCATGACCGGCGGAAGCCACAGTGTGACGCTGACGGTTACCGACGATCGCGGCGGGTCCTGCACGGCGACGAAGTCCTTCGCCGTGGTCGAGAAGATCGTGATCCAGATGACCGGTTTGCGGCCGGACAACAAGGCGAAGGCCCGTCTGGACGAGATCGCCCTGAAGATGCAGCAGACCCCGCAGCTGCGGGCCCGGGTGACCGGTTACACCGACAGCCGCGGCACCGAGCGGGCAAACCAGACCGCCGGCCAACGGCGTGCTGACTCCGTGAAGGATTACCTCGTGAAGCAGCACAAGATCGATGCCGGTCGGATCGAAACCAAGAGCGGCGGCAGCAGCAATCCGATCGCCGACAACTCGACGGAAGAAGGGCGCCGCCAGAACCGCCGGGTTGAGATCGAACTGTACGTACCGTAAATGGACCAATGGGCGCCGGGTAACCCGGCGCCCTGCTTTCTGCCTGTCAATCCAGGGCGGTGACCGGTGGTCATCGCCCTTTTTTGTTCAAGATGGTCAAGAGTCTGCCCCTCCTGTTCAGCGCGACGCTCATGCTCGGCGCGGCAGCCGCCGAACCCGAACTACTGCCGCTGGGACCATTCGGCGGCGACGTCCGGTCCATCGCCGTGGATCCCCAACGCCCCGACCACCTCCTCCTGGGTACCGCGGACGGCCAGATCTTCACCTCCTCCAACTGGGGCGAGACCTGGGAACGGTTGACCCCCGGGATCGGCCGCCGTGAGCTGGTCCTGGACAGCCTCGTCTTCGATCCAAAGGATCCGCAGCGGATCTGGGTGGGAGGTTGGGAGCTGAAGAGCGACCGCGGCGGACTGTACCTTTCCATGGACGCTGGACAGACCTGGCAGAAACAGGACCTTGGGATTTACGAAAGCAGCATCCGGGCGGTGGCAGTGTCTCCCCAGGACCCGCAAACGGTGGCAGTAGGAATCACCGAGGGGGTCCTGCTCACCAGGGACGGGGGCAGGACCTGGAATCGGATCAACCGCGGGTATCGGAGTCTGCACGATGTCCATTCGCTGGCGTTCGATCCTCAGGACCCCGAGCTACTGTATGTCGGCACGTGGCGGTTGGCTTGGCGGACGCCGGACCTGGGCCGGACCTGGGTGCCGGTCCACGACGGGATGTTCTGGGACAGCGACCTCTTTTCACTCCAGATCGACCCGGTAGACCCGCAGGTGATTTTTGCCGGTGCGTGCAGCGGCATTTACCGCTCGTTGAACCGGGGCGACAAGTGGCTGAGGCTCAGGAACGGTCTGCCTGGAGAAGCGAAACGGACCCGGGTGGTACGGATCGACCTCACCGACCGGCGGGTGATTTATGCCGGTACCACGGAAGGATTGTACCGTTCCGAGGATCATGGAGACAGTTGGCGGGTGTTGGTCCCTGATGTGGTGGTCAACGCCCTGGTGATCGATCCCCGCGACAGCCACCGGCTGATTCTGGGAACCGACGACGCCGGTGTGCTCCGCAGCTTTGACGGCGGCCGCAGCTTCGAACCGGCCAATACCGGGTTTACGCAGCGGCAGATCTCTGCGGTTGCCGGCCGGCCCGGCTCCGCCACGGAGTTCTTCGCGGCGGTGGCGCTGGACGCTGCTTATGGGGGGTTCTTCGCCAGCCGGGACCGCGGTCGAAGCTGGCAAACCTACAACGATGGTCTGGGAGAGGCGGCAGCCCTGATCCGTTCCATCCTGCCTTCGAGGCAGTCGTCCACGGTGTACCTCGGGACCAGTCGCGGAGTGTTCCGCGGGGTACCGTTTCAGAAGGCCTGGCAGAAGGTGCCGGGGACGGAGAAGCTCACCGTCAACGCTCTCGAGTTTGGGAGCCCTGAGGAGAAGCATGTGTTGCTCGCCTGCCGGGAGGGGCTGTTCCGGCTGGGTAGCGACGGCCGCGTCGTACGGATCAAGATCCCAGTCTACGACCGGGAAGTCTTCACCATTGCCCGGGAGAGCAGCCGGCTGTACATCGGGACCGAGATGGGGGTCTTCCGCTCCGACAACGGTGGCGAGCAGTGGATGATCAAGGGCAATGGAATGCCCTACTTGACGGTCACCGCCCTGGCTGCCGCTGGGGACCGTGTCTTTGCAGGCACCCGCAGCGGCGTGTTCTGGTCGGATGACAACGCGGAACATTGGAAGCCCGCCCATGGAGTCTTCCCCATCGAGATTTCGGCGATCCAGATGGGAACCAACGGGGATGTGTACGCCGCTGATCCGCTGGTGGGATACCTTTTCGCCAGCACCGACGGGGGCCACTCATGGAACGCTCTCCACGTGGGGCCAAGTCTGTCGCGAATCTCCACTCTGGGGCTCACCGACGGGGGCACACTGCTGGCGGGGACGGTCAGTGAAGGGGTCTTTTCCATCGTTCCGGTGGGCATGGCGGCAGGCCAGACCGCCAGGGAATCGGGGCGATAACCCTCCGGCCTATTCCGCTTCGACCACGAGAGTCCGCGAAAGGACGTCGTGAGCGCAGCGCCGATAGGGATCAAAGAACGCCCAGGCCATTCCCACCACGCTGGTCAGGCAGGGCAGGAACAGAATCGTCCGCAGAATCAGCAGCTTGAGGTGTAAGCCTTCTTCGGGGTCTTCCGCTTCCAGCCGTAACCGGGTGGCAGCCATGCCGGGAGTTTGACCGCAGGTGATCAAGAAGAACAGGGAGCTGAGAAGGTGAAAGGCGATGGAAAAACCAGCAGTAAACAGCAGGGAGAGGCTGTTGAAGAAGTCGAACCCCACCAGCCGGGAGGCGATCCCCACGAAGACCACTCCCAGGACTGCCGCCATCGTCAGATCGATCACACCGCACAAGGCCCGGGAAACCAAAATCTCACGGGAAGCCGGCACAAGGGGTTCAACCGGAGGGGACAGGCTTTCCGGTGGTGGTGCGGTGGGCGGTTCCGCCGGGGGTTCGAGATCGAGCAGCTTCTGAGGGCTGGCGGCTGAACCCGCAACCGCGGACGGCGGAAGCGGCCGCGGCCGCAAGGATTCCAGCGGTCGTCCAGCTCCGACCGGACGTCGCAGCGGCACCTCCAGCGGGACCTGGGGACTGTCGTTGCCCTCCCCAATTCCTTTGCTGCGTACAGGGTTCGCTAACGGCTGTCGGCCGGAGGCCGGCCGCTTGAGGAGGGGGGCGATGAGGGGGTCGCCTGGCGCCTCGCTGAGCTTCAGTCCCGGCCGGGTATACGGGGCTCGGGCAGGCCCGGCCGGACCGCGGGACTGAATGGGTTCATCGAGGGGTGACTCCTTCACCGTACCTTCGGCAGGATCGGGGGTGTTCAGCCAGGAGAGGTCGAGTCTCGGCTCCGTGTCCTGCGGCTGGTCCGCTTTTTCTTCATCTTCCGGCGGAGGTTCCACGGCGGCACGCTTCACCATCCGGGGAGCCTCAGCGCTTCCCAGGTCGCTGTCCAGCTTCTTGCGGGTGGAATGCTGGCTGAGGCGCTCCTTCAGCTCCTCGCGCCAGTTGAGAGTGGAGGTCGCTCCGGCTGCGGCGTCCTCCGGCTGAGAGCCATCGTCTTCCAGTGTTTCCTCCTCCGCATCCCACACTACCCGACACCGGGGACAACGGCCGTTCTCCACGGGAATCTCGCAACGAGGGCAAAGCACCCCGTCATCTTAGCACGGAGTCGGAGGAACGGATCCGGCGAAGGATCTCGTCGACCTCGTCGGAGTCCAGATACTGAACCTTCTCGATCTGCAGGGACAGTTCCTTGAGCTGTTCCAGATAGAGAGCACGCTTTTCCGGGGTGTCGGCCGACCGCATGCGGTTGCGGAAAGCCTCCCGGACGGTGTCCGGCGGATAGCTCTCCGGCAGTCGCTGGATCACCGCATTGAGAACGACGGCGTTGATGATTTCGAGGGCGTGGAGTCGCAGGTAGACGACGGCACCTGCTGCAAGCAGCAGGCCGAAGGCGAGGACCATGGCCAGTCGTTTGCGCAGGGGACTCACGGGCCGATTGTACTTGAGGTGGAAGGCGACAGGAGCGTGTGGACTGGGCGGGCATTCGGTTGGGGACTGTCCCCAACGGTGCCCAACGGTGCCTAATCGGTTGGGGCTGGATGGGCCGGAGATGGACTGAAGATGGACTGGAGACTGTCCCCAGTGCCCCAGTGCCCAGTGGCCCCGGTGGCCCTGGGCATTCGGTTGGGGCATTCGGTTGGGGACTGTCCCCAACGGTGCCCAACGGTGCCTAACGGTCGGTTGGGGACTGTCCCTAACGGGGACAGGTTCGACCCGGGAGGGGTCGGCCCAACCGGGGGACTGTCCCTCCTGCAGCTCAGGCGATAGACTGGTCGGGCCGGTGTCGGCGGCAAGGGAGACGGAAGCAATGAAGTTTCTGTCAGGGATGAGCGTGATGGCTATGCTGTGCGTCGTGGCTGCATCAGCGGCGGATGCCAAGGTGTTCACATTCCCATACCAGCGGGTGGACCTGTCCAACGGCTTTCGCGCCTATCTGGTGGAGGTGCGCGGTTCCGGCCAGATCGCCTACGTCACGGTGGTGAGGACTGGCAGCCGGGAGGAATGGGAGCCCGGCCGCAGCGGCTACGCCCATTTCTTCGAACACATGATGTTTCGGGGGACCCGCAAGTACCCGGATTTCAGCGGTGTCCTGACCAGGCTCGGGGCGGACCACAACGCTTTCACCAGCAACGACATGACGGTGTACTACGAGGTGGCCTCCGCCGACTCCCTGGAGCAGCTCATGGATCTGGAGTCGGACCGGTTCAAGAATCTGGACTATTCTGAGGCGGACTTCCGCACCGAGGCGGGCGCCGTTCTGGGCGAGTACAACCAGGGCCGCGCCAACCCCTTCTCATTCCTCAACGAAGCACTGCGCGACACCGCCTTCGACCGCCACACCTACAAGCACACCACCATCGGCTTCGAGGCGGATGTACGCGGTATGCCGGAAGGCTACGAATACAGCCGGTCGTTCTTCCGCCGGTACTATCGTCCGGAGAACTGTGTGCTGATTCTGGCCGGCGATTTCGATCCCAGCTCGGCTGCTGAACTGTTGAGAAAATACTACTCGGACTGGGAGAGCGGATACTCGGCCCCCGAGATCGAGCCGGAGCCCCCCCAACAGGCGCCGCGGCAGGCCCAGGTGGACTTTCCCGGCCGGACGCTTCCATTGTTGGCGGTGGCATACAAGGGACCGGCGTGGAACGCCACCGACCGGGTCGCGGTGGCCGCCACTGTGCTGGGTGAGGCCGCGTTCGGCAGCAATTCCGAGCTGTACCGCCGTTTGGTGTTGCGCGAACAGGTCGTCCAGATGATGTCCGCCGATTTCTCGCTGAGGCGCGACCCCTACCTGCTGACGGTGACGGCGATGGTCACCGATACCGCGAACTTGGGCCGTGTGGAGACGGCGATCCTGGAGACCGTTGCCGGGTTTCAGGAGCAACTCCTGGACCCGGCTCGACTGGCCAAGGTCAAGCGTGCGCTGCGCTATGAATTCCTGATGGGACTTGAGACCGCCCAAAGTGTAGCCTTCGCCCTGTTGGAACCCGTGGTGTACACCGGCACCCTGGAAGCGGTCGAGGACTACTACCGCACCCTCGATTCCCTGTCCCCGGAGGACGTCCAGACAGCCGCCCGTACCTTTCTGGTGGACCGTTCCAGAACCGTGCTCACCCTGTTGCCCAAAGCGGAGTGACGAAAATGACGAATCCAGTGGTTCCAATGATGGTCGCCCTCTTTTGCCTGGAATTGTCACCCGCACGGGATCTGGAGGTCATGGCCTTGCCGGAACCGGCCTCCCCCTTCGTGGCGTTTCGGCTCTGGTTCCGGGTGGGATCCCAGGATGATCCCCCGGGGAAGGAAGGATTGGCCGTCCTGACCGGCTCCTGCCTGGCGCAGGGTTCCACCCGCAGCCGCAGCTACGACCAGATTCTGGACGAGCTCTATCCCATGGCCACCACCTACACCGTTTCTGTGGACAAGGAAATGACGGTGTTTTCCGGACTCGTTCACCGGGACAACCTGGAGGGGTTTTACGGTCTGCTCCGCGATGCCGTGCTTGAGCCGGCTTTCCGGGAAGATGATTTCAACCGGCTGAAGGCACAGCAGTTGAACTATGTCCGCCAGATCCGCCGATATTCCAGCGACGAGGAACTTGCCAAGGAACTTCTCTTCAGCCGCATCTATCGGGGAACCCGCTACGAGCACCCGGAAGAGGGGTACGTCCGGAGTGTGCAGGCACTCAACCTGGACGACGTCCGAAGTTTCTACGACCTCCACTACCGCAGAGGAAACTTGGTGGTGGGAGTCGGTGGGTCCTACGGGGAGGATCTGTCTGCCCGCATCAGGACGGATTTCATGCGCCTGCCGGAGGGGGGAACGGAACCTCCGCCCACCCCACGCCCGCAGGCGATCCAGGGCACCCGCGTCTTGATCGTGGAAAAGGAAAGCCGCGCGACGGCGATCAGTTTGGGCTATCCGATCAGCTTGCTCCGTTCGGATCCCGACTTCGCTGCAGTGTCCCTGGCCAATTCCTGGCTTGGTGAACACCGCAACTCGTCGAGCCATCTGTATCAAGTCATCCGGGAAGCCCGGGGCATGAACTACGGCGACTACAGCTATGTGGAGGCGTGGCCGGGTGGTCATTTCACCAGCCTTCCGCCGGTCAATGTCGCCCGCCGCAGCCAGATTTTCCAGATCTGGATCCGCCCGGTGTCATCGGTAAAGGAGGGAGATCTGCATGATCGGGCTCTGTTTGCCCTGCGAGCCGCCTTGCGGGAGCTGAAGAGGCTGGTCGAACAGGGGCTGTCGGCGGAAGAGTTCTCCTTGACCCAGGGATTCCTGCGCAACTACACCGTCAACCTGGGTTCCACGTTGAGCCGTCGGTTGGGTTATCGGCTCGATGACCGGTTTTATGGTATTCCTGATCCGGGCTACCTGGCGGGGATCCGCCCCGGGCTCGAAAACCTTACGCCTGATCGGGTGAATGAGGCGGTGCGGCGGCATCTCCGGACCGGGGGTCTCTGGCTGGTGCTGATCACGCGTGACGCCGAGGGGCTGAAACGCAAGCTGGTCAGCGGTGAACCTACGCCGATTTCTTACCCTACTCCGAAGCCGGCGGGGATTCTGGAGGAGGATGAGCTGATCTCACGTTTTCCGATCCCGGTGTCTGCGGAAAATGTGGAAATCGTGCCCATCCAGGAGGTGTTCGAGTGAATGGCCGACGTTTGGCTCCGTGTGACGTATCGGGTCCGGTCCGACTGCGTTCTTGAATTCGAGAAGATCCTCCTGGGGGAGATTGTCCCCTTGGCCGAGCAGTTGGGGATCGCCCGCCCTGACGTGTGGCGGACGATGGTGGGAGCGGCCGGCGAGTTCCTGGAGCTCTGGCGCTTCGGTTCTGTGTCCGAGTACGAAGACAAGTTCAAGGCCCTGTTGCGCCATCCCAGGGTGCAGGAAATCTTCCGCCGTACCGGCCCCATGGTTTCCGAGGAGCATTTCGCCTTGCTGGAGAAGCTGGAGTGACACAGCAGGAGAGCCAGGAGTTGTTGAACCTTCTCTTGACTCCCCTCCCGGGCTTGGAGTTTAATGCGCCCAAGCTCCTGTCATGAAGGTGACCGCCGCCTCCGTCCTGATCCTGTCAACGGTGGTGTCGGTGGAAGCTGGCTGGGTTGGCCCCGAGGGCATTTATGAGCGCACTCTCTACGCCACTTCCTTCGACGCTGTGGACTGGAGCAGCCTGGCTGCTGTCGCCGGGACCACGCCGGATGAGGACCCCACCACACGCAGGACTTACGAGCGCAACCTGAAGTACATCTTCCACCACAAGTTGAACCGCCGGCGCTTCCTGGTGGCGCCGGCCCCCCAGTTGGTGGTGGATCGCATTGTGGCGATCATGGAGGCCAATTACCGGATTGGTCAGCTCCTGGGAGAGGGCCGCAGAAAGCTGGGCTCGCGCCTTCCCGATGCCGACTCCCAGGAGCTGGTGAGACAGGTGGGAAACACCGCGCGCGCCCTGAGAGAACAGTTTACCGCTTTCTTTGTCGAGGCCCACACGACGGGGTATGCCGTGCACCTTCCCCGGAGCCCGGATCCGGCCGCTCAGTTCAGCAGCTTCATCTTGCAGGCCCAGACCATCAGCGATGAGTTGACGCGACGACTTGAAGACTATTTCTTTGCCCCATCCCCTGGGGCGGTCCGGCTCGAGCAGATGCAGTCGGGCAACATCGTCACCCTCGCGGAATCGCTGGAGGTGCTGTCGGGCGCGGTCAGCCGCAGTCTGCGGTGAGGGGGCAAGGGTTTGAGCCCGGGGTTGGAGGTGGCCTCAAGACTCCCGTGGCCCCGTCATCGGGGAAACTTGCGAACCCGAAAACCCGTAATTCATCAGATGAAGTCTTCCTCATCCTGCAATGCCGACGGCCGGGGGGGGCGCCGCCATGCATCCAGACCGGCCCGCAGACCCTTGAGAACCGCCGAGAGCTGTTTGGCCGGCAATCGGACCTTACGAGCCAAAACGGTAGTCTCGCGGGAGAACTGGACCAGACCGTATTCGATACGCCGCCCGGTCTCGTCCACCAGGCGGATTGCCTCAGCCAGGCCCCTGGCCGCCTGTTGGTCCAGCCGCTCGGTCTGGGTGGCCAGGACGTCGAGCCAGTGGTTGGCCTTCTGCTCCAGGCTGGGAAGACGGGCGGCAACCTGGGCCACTTGCCCCAGCAAAACCGACGCCGCCCGCAAGCTGTCCCCCACCGCAGCTTGAGACGCGGTCAGCCGGTCGGTCCAGTGGCGGAGCCGGCGGTCCAGACTGACAAACGCCAGTGCCAGCAGGACAGCGTGACCCAGGACCAGGCCCGCCATGCAGAACACCAGCACGGTGGTAAGATCGGAGGACATCGTTTGGCGAAGTTATCACAGAGCGGCGACTGTGTTAAGTTTCGTGGCGATGAAGCCCAAGACGGTGGCGGAATCCCGGACCACCATGACCGAACTGGTATTGCCCAACGACGCCAACACCCATGGCAACGTGCTGGGCGGGAAGGTCATGCACCTGATGGACTTGGCTGGCGCCGTGGCGGCCTTCCGCCATGCCCGCCGCCCGGTGGTGACGGTGTCGGTGGATTCGGTCCGTTTCCTTCACCCGGTCAAGGTCGGCCAGGTGATGCTGTTCGAGGCCGTGGTGACACGGGCTTTTCGGACCTCCGTGGAAGTGAAGGTGGAGGTGCGCTCCGAGGACGTGCTCACCGGCGAACAGCGTAAGACGTGTTCCGCCTATCTGACCTTCGTAGCTCTGGATGACGACGGGCGACCTGCGCCGGTTCCCGCGCTTCAGCCCGAGTCAGAAGAAGAGCTCCGGCGTTACGAGGGGGCGCTGGCCCGGCGGGAGTACCGGCTGTCCCTGTCACATGAGGACTGAAATGGACGGTGACGTTCACTCCCCTCTCCCGCTGCCGGCCCATGCCACCAAGCAGCAACGGTACGAAGTGCTGTTGCGGGATGTGGACGCAGTGCTGCCGGGAGAGAGCGACGCCATCGTCTGGATGGCAACCTTGGCCTGCCTGATCCGTGAGCGGCTGGCCTGCTTCTGGGCCGGGTTTTACCGCGTGGTGCGGGGTGAGCTGGTGATCGGGCCCTACCAGGGCACCCTGGGCTGCCTGAGGATTCCTTTCTCCCGTGGGGTCTGCGGGGCCTGTGCCAGGAACCGTGAAACCGTCGTGGTGGATGATGTTCACCGGTTCCAGGACCATATCGCATGCGACCCGCGGTCCCGGTCCGAGATCGTGGTGCCGGTCTTTGACCGCGATGGGAGGCTGCGTGCCGTGCTGGATGTGGATTCCACCGAGCTTGGGGCGTTCGACGAGACAGACCGCAACCACCTCGAGCGGCTGGTGTTACGCCTGCGGGATGTGGAATGGACCGATCCGCTCTGACCCGTGAGATCAAACAGGCCGTGTTGGCCTTGGGCTTCGATGGGGTCGGCGTTACCCTGGTCCGGCCTCTGCCTTCAGAGCGGTTTCTTTCCTGGTTGCAGCGCGGCTTTCACGGTGGGATGCAGTACCTGGAACGCGATCCGGAACGGCGCCTCGATCCTGAGCTGGTGCTCCCCGGGGCCCGCTCAATCCTGTCCCTGATGGTTCACTATGAGGCCGGCCCTGCCCGCGAGGAAAGTCCCGACGTGGGTGTGATCGCGCGCTACGCCCGGGGACGCGACTATCACCGGGTCCTCGAGCCCCGCCTGCGGGCCCTGCTGGAACGCATCCGGGAGCTGGCCCCGGGGACTTCCGGACGCTGGTATACGGACACGGGGCCCATCCTGGAGAAGGCCTGGGCGCAGGCGGCAGGCCTCGGCTGGGTGGGCAAGCATACCAACCTCATCGCCGGCAAGTCCGGTTCTTACTTCGTTCTGGCCGAGCTGCTGCTGGACCTGGAACTGGAACCGGATGTCCCGGCCCCCGATCACTGCGGTTCCTGTACGCGCTGCCTGGACGCCTGTCCTACGCAGGCGATCGTGGCCCCCTACGTGCTGGATGCCTCCCGCTGCATTTCGTATCTCACCATCGAGCACCGGGGCGATCTTCCCGAGGCACTGCGCCCGCGCCTCGGCAACCTGGTCTTCGGCTGCGATATCTGTCAGGAGGTTTGCCCCTGGAACCGGACCCCTGCGCCGGCGAGAGAACCCGCCTTTGCCGCCCAGGCGCGAGACCTGCGGCTGACGGCTTTGGCGGAACTGACTCCGGAGTCCTTCGCCCGTGTGTTCTCCGGATCTGCGGTCAAGCGCGCCAAATGGCG
Source organism: uncultured Acidobacteriota bacterium (assembly GCA_964524795.1). Classification (GTDB taxonomy): domain Bacteria; phylum Acidobacteriota; class UBA6911; order RPQK01; family JAPXNP01; genus CAZGEH01. The sequence continues at coordinate 56,743 of CAZGEH010000002.1, read as the reverse complement.
CGGGTTCCTGCGCAACGTGGCGGTGGCTCTGGGCAACTGGGGCGACCCGCGGGCGATCCCCACCTTACGCCGTCTTGCCGCGTCGGCGGACGAACTGGTGGCGCGGCACGCCGCCTGGGCCCTCGGCTGGATCGAGGAGATCCAACCGGCGGGGGTTGTTGCCGGTGAAGCCCCTGAAAGTGAGAAATGACGCCGCAACCCTCTCGTCCTCTCCAGGGCCTGTTGCTAGAATGGGGCCCGTGAAAGAGATCGTCGGGGTGGTGCTCGGAGGTGGCAAGGGCAGCCGGCTGTTCCCGTTGACTCTGATCCGTTCCAAGCCCGCCGTTCCACTCGGCGGCAAGTATCGACTGGTGGATATCCCCATCAGCAACTGCATCAACTCCGGGATCAACCGGATCTTCGTGCTGACGCAATACAACTCGGAGTCCCTCAACCGGCACATCACGCAGACCTACCGTTTTGGGCTGTTCTCCCAGGGTTTTGTGGACATCCTGGCCGCGGAACAGACACCGGAGAGCGTGCTCTGGTATCAGGGGACGGCGGATGCGGTGCGCCAGTCCCTGCGCCATATCCTGACCTATCGGCCCAAGTACATCCTGATCCTCTCCGGCGACCACCTGTACCGGATGGATTACCGGCTGCTGCTGGAAAAGCATGTCGCCAACCAGGCCGACGTCACGCTCTGCGTGCTGCCTGTCTCCGCCCAGCAGGCGTCGGGCCTGGGCATCCTCAAGATGGAGCGCTCCGGCCGGATCTCCAGATTCTGCGAGAAGCCCCAGGAGCAGGAAGTGATTGAGTCGCTGAAGACCGATGTGGAAGCCTGGCGCGACGTGGGGGTCACGGAAGAACGCTGCCTGCTGGCCTCGATGGGGATCTACCTCTTCAATACCGAAACCCTGGTCAAAGTGCTGCAGGAGGAGCCGAAGATGGACTTCGGCCGCGACATCATCCCCTACGCCCTGACCCGCTATCAGGTCTTCGGGTACGTATTCAACGGTTATTGGGAGGACATCGGGACCATCGCGGCGTTCTACCATGCCAACCTGGAGCTGACGGTCGAGAACCCGAAGTTCAGCTTCTATGCCCCGGGGGCCCCGATTTATTCTCATCCGCGGTTCCTTCCGGCCAGCCGGCTGGTGCGCTGTGAGGTGCGGAGGAGCATCATTTCGGAAGGCTGCGAGATAGCGGACGCGCGGATCTCGGACTCGGTGATCGGCATCAGGAGCGTCGTCGGCGGCCGAACCCAGATTTCGAAGACGCTCATGCTGGGAGCCGACTATTATCAGGATGAAGTCGGCGGGTCCCCTCCCCTGGGGATCGGCGCCGGCAGCGTCATCGAGGGCGCCATCCTGGACAAGAATGCCCGCATCGGGGCCGACGTGCAGATCGTGAACCGCCGGCGGGTCCGGGATTACGACGGCGATAACTATTACATCCGCGACGGGATCGTTGTGATTCCGAAAAACGCCCAGATCCCGGACGGAACCGTGATCTAACGTCCAGGGAGTCGACATTCAGAGTCGGGAAGAATCCGGAAGGGACCCGCCTCCCATCTCCTCAGTTCACGGCGTTCTCGGTTTCGGCTTCCTCGCGCTGCCGGCGGCTGATCTCCTCGATCTTCTCCTGGACGCGCCGTTCCAGATCCTGCAGTCGCGCCTGTTCCCTGGCCACCGCTTCGGGAGAAATGACCTCACCGATGAAGTTGACGTGGATCCGCCAGGCCTTCTGGATCTCTCCTGACTGCGGGTCACGGTAGTAGCAGTCTTCCCACAGCTTCTTGTTGTCCAGGAGCATGGTGACGTAATCGCCCACCCGGTACTGCTTGGTGGTAGGGACCAGTTCACGCTCCTGGATCTCGTCATCGGGATCCAGAGCCTGAATGAGCATGAGGGTGGCATCCGTGACCTGTTGGCGGCACTCCGGGTCACGGTAGAAGGGGATTCCCGTCTCCAGAACCTTGAACGGGACGAGCGGCACCTTGTCGGTTTGTGCAGGGATCCTGGGATCGACCACAGACTTCTTGCCGAACAGACCCATCGCAGTTCCTCCTGCCATGATCCGGCGTTCCCAAGAGCGTGCGGCGGCCGGATCGCCGGGTAGTGTAGCACAGCGACCGACCGCTCTGAGGGGTGGCCGAGCCACGGGCAGCGGACCGGGGGAGAGAGATGGAAGCGAGGGTTTCAAGGCGCGAGGCGTGATCCGGGAGGCAGAGCCGAAGCAGGGTCGGTGCGGAACCCGGAACCGGCAGGGTCGCTACCCTGAACCCCCCGTCCTGGAAACCCCGTAACCCCGATCCCGCAAACCTGAAGGCCTCCCACGTGTCTCCACGAAGCCAGATATGCTAAAGTCACCGCGTACCAGACGAGGGAACGACCCAGCGTCATGAACTTACCCACCGCCCTGACGGCTACGAGGATCTTTCTGGTCCCCGTGCTGCTGGTCGTGCTGCTGACCGGCAATTTCCCCGACCGGGAGGTTTGGGGCCTGCTGGTCTTTCTGGCGGCCGCCATGACGGACTACTTCGACGGCTATCTGGCGCGTAAGCGCTCCCAGGTAACGACGCTGGGCAAACTCCTCGATCCGCTGGCCGACAAGATCCTGATCTCCGCCGCCCTGGTGGCACTGGTGGAAATGGGCGTCGCGCCGGCCTGGATGGTCATCATCATCGTCAGCCGGGAGTTCGCGGTGACCGGGCTGCGCAGTGTCGCCTCCGCCGAAGGTGTCACCATCTCGGCGTCGCGCTGGGGCAAGTACAAGATGGTGGCCCAGGTAGCCTGTTGCTCCTTCCTGATCGCCGGCAGCCGGGATCGCCTGGGATTCGACTACTATCTCGGCTGGCTGCTGCTGTGGGCGGCGGTGGTGCTGTCGCTGGTTTCCATGTGGTACTACTTCCAGGTCTTCTGGGGAAGGATCGGCGAAAACGTCCGCCTGCGCGAGCAGCCCGGGAAGGAAACGCTCGAAATGCTGGGCGGACGCACCAAACGATCCGACGCCTTCATCAACACCTGAACGGCCACCATTCCATGCCGGCGCTCTGCCTCACGCTAGCCGAGGAATTCCTTCCAGACCTCGAACGCAAACTGGCCCGCTATGCCAGACGGGTCCCCATGATCGAGGTCCGTCTGGACTGGCTCCGGGAGCCCGCGCTGCCCCGGCTGCCGGAGGTCTGCCCGGCCATGCTGCTGGCGACGGCCCGACCGCGCCGCCAGGGCGGACACTGGGGCGGAACTGAAGCCGAGCGCCTGGAACTGCTCCGGAGAGCGGCGGCTGAGGGGTACCAGTGGCTTGACATCGAAGACGATGTAGGTCCGTTTCCGGTGCCTGCCGGGACCCGGGTAGTCCGTTCATACCACGACTTTGCCGGGATGCCCGACCTGGACTTCGTGCGCCTCCGGCTGGAAGCCCGTCCCGCCGACTGCTACAAGATCGCCGTTCAGGTTGACACCATCCAGCAGCTGGTCGAACTGCTCCACTGGAGGGAGAAGTTGGGGGATGCCCCATTTCTGATTCTGGGGATGGGTGAGATCGGCCGGCCATCGCGTCTGCTGGGCGGGTTTCTGGGCAATCCCTGGACCTACGTGGCGGAAGACGGGGAACGCCCGGCGGCACCGGGCCAGTTCACCTTGCGCGAGGCGGTTGAAATCTACCGATTGGATGCCTGGACCTCGGCGCCGGAACTGTACGGCGTTCTCGGCAATCCAGTGGCGCATTCGCGGTCGCCGCACCTGCACAATGCGCTGTTCCGGCACTACGGACTGCAGAAGCTGTACGTGCCGATCGCAGTCGACGACCTGCAAGCCTGGTTCGACTATGTTGCCTCGACACGGCTGCCGTTTCGCGGTTTCAGCGTCACCATTCCGCACAAGCTCGAGGTGGGTCGGTTTGCGGCCGAGCATGAGACAACCGCCACCTCGGTCAATACCCTTACCTGGAATGGTGCGGGTTGGACCGCCGCCAACACCGACATCGAGGGGTTTCTGCGTCCGCTGCAGGTCCGTTGCCCTGAGCCGTCCGGTAAGACCGCAGTGGTGCTGGGAAACGGCGGAGTGGCGGAATCCGTGATTCCGGCCTTGCAGTCCCTGGGCATGGAAGTGCGGGTCGTGGGCCGCGACCCGAAACGGACCGCCGCTGTGGCGGCGCGTCACGGATGCGCGTGGTCCACCTTCCAGGACTTCGCCGGCGAAGCCTACCTTTGCGTCAACACCACTCCGGTCGGACAGCATCCCCGGGTCGAGGAGTCGCCCTTGGGATCGAGTCAGATGCGCTTCCAACTGGTCTACGATCTGGTATACAACCCTCCCAGGACCCGTCTGTTGGCGATGGCTGAGGAACTGGGAATCCCGGTCATCTCAGGTGTGGAAATGTTTATCGAACAGGCGGCGGGGCAGTTCCGGCGGTGGACGGGAATCGAACCCGACCGGCAAATCATGTGGAAAGCGCTCCAGGAGACAGTGGCGTGAGCATCCGAGTCGTGGTCCCCGGCAGCACCAGCAACCTGGGCTCGGGTTTCGACACCGTTTCAGCAGCCCTTAGTCTTTATCTCCGCCTGACGGTGGAGGAAGTTCCAGCCAAGGGTTTCCATTGGCCGGAAGGCTGGGACCTGCCGGAGGAGCACAACGCCATCGCCTTGGCCGTCCGCCGTGCGGCGGCGGCGCTGGGTTTGGCCCTGCCGGGGCTGCGCTTCGAGGTGGAAAGTGACATTCCTCTCAAACGGGGTCTGGGCTCCAGCGGGGCCGCCATCATCGCCGGCATCAGGATCGCGGAGCATCTGGCGGCCCGGCGGCTGGAGGAATCAGAAATCCTGGATCTCGCCTATCCCCTGGAAGGCCATCCGGACAATCTGGCTGCCAGTCTTTTGGGGGGCTGGGTGGTGTCGTGGGTGGAAGGCGATCGCATGCGGGCCGAACGCCTGGAATCACGCCTGGATGTCCGCTTTGTGGCGGCAGTTCCGGAGACGATGGTCTCTACCGCCCAGGCGCGGGCCATTCTGCCGGAACACTACAGTCGGGCGGACGCGGTCTTCAACTTGCAGCGGTGTGCGCTGCTGGTGCTGGCGGTGACCCAGGGCCGGCCGGACCTGATGCAGGCGGCCACCCAGGACCGCATTCACCAGCGATACCGGGCCGGTCTGGTACCGGGTGCGATCGATGTGCTCGAACGGAGAGCGCTGCCGGCGGCACTGCAGCCGCAGGTGCTGGCGCTGACGGTTTCCGGCTCGGGTTCCACCCTGTTGGCGATGGTGCAGGGCGCGGCGGAGGCGGTAGGGGAGTGGATGGTGGGGCGGCTGGCGGCGGCTGGCACCCGTGCCGTCTACCAGACTTTGGATCTGGATGTGTGCGGAGCGCGGGTGCTCTAAGAGCGGCCGCAGGCTCCGACGTTCTCCTTGCCGGCAGGGCAAGAAAGACCATGGCTGTCGAAGATCGGTATTCCCGCCAGACCCGCTTCCCGGGCATCGGACCTGACGGCCAGCAAAAGCTGGGTGAGGCCAGAGTTGTGGTGATCGGCTGCGGCGCCTTGGGGACAGTCTGCGCCGAGATGCTCGTCCGGGCGGGGGTCGGTTGCCTCAGGCTGATCGACCGGGACTTTGTCGAGTGGCCCAACCTGCAGCGCCAGAGTCTGTTCACAGAGGCCGACGCCGAGGACGGCCTGCCGAAGGCGACGTCGGCGGCACGCGCCCTGCGGGCTATCAACTCCACGATCAGCGTGGAGCCGCTCGTGGCGGACCTGGATCTGGACAACCTGGATGTCCTGTGCGGGGACGCCGACCTCCTGCTGGACGGCACCGACAACTTCGAGACCCGGTACCTGCTGAACGACTACGCCGTTCGTGAGGGACTCCCCTGGATCTATGGGGCGGCTGTCGGCAGTTACGGGCTCGGATTGGCGGTGGTGCCCGGGAAAGCTCCGTGCCTGCGCTGCATCTTTCCCGAGCTGCCGCCGCCGGGGGAAGGGGAGACCTGTGAAACCGCCGGCGTGATCTCCCCTGTCATCCACATGGTGGCAGCTTTCGAGGTGGCGGCGGCGTTGCGGATCCTGGTCGGTCACAGTCCGCCGGCCGGTCTTTTCCAGGTGGACGTCTGGAACGACCAGTGGCGGCTGATGGACGTGGGTGGCCCCAGTCCGGATTGCCCGTGCTGCGCTTACAGGGATTACGTTTTTCTGAGGGGCGGAGCCGGCAGCCGTCCCGAGCGGCTCTGCGGCCGAAACGCGGTACAGGTTCGCCCCATGGTCCGGCAGTCGGTCGACCTGTCCCGGCTGGCCCGGCAACTGGCGCCGGTCGGTCGGGTGCGGCTGCATCCGGAGCTGCTGCGGTTCTCCACGTCGAATTATGAGATCACGGTGTTTCCGGACGGACGGGCGATAGTGAAGGGTACCGACAACCCCGCGGAAGCACGGTCGATTTACGCGCGGTACGTCGGCGCCTGAAGCGGCCCGGCCCAGCGCCGCGGGGGCGGACGAACTTTTTTGGGTGACGGACGTTTAGAATAAGACGACTTCCCCCGGGGTACGTCAAGCATGAACCTGTCACAGGGGACAATTCTGGGTCGTTATGAGATCCTCGGCCCGCTGGGAGCCGGAGGCATGGGCGAGGTCTATCGGGCCCGGGACTTGCAGCTCCGGCGTGAGGTGGCTCTCAAGATTCTGCCGGAGCATGTGGCCGGCAATCCGGACTCCCTGAACCGGTTCGAGCGGGAGGCTTTGACCCTGGCCCAGCTCTCCCACCCCAATATCCTCGCCATCCACGACTTCGGGCGCTTCGACGGAGTGACCCTGGCGGTAATGGAGCTGCTGGAAGGGGAGACGCTGCGCCGCAAGATCGAGGGCTCGAGCCTCTCCGCCCGCCGTTCGCTGGAAATCGCAGCCGCGGTGGCGGAGGGCTTGGCCGCGGCCCACACCAAAGGCGTCATCCACCGCGACCTCAAGCCGGAGAACATCTTCATCACCTGGGATCACCAGGTGAAGATCCTGGATTTCGGACTGGCCCAGCTGGACGATCCGTTAGGTGGATCGGGGACGTCCGGGGATGCCCTGCCGACTCAGACCGAGCCCGGCATCGTCCGCGGCACCATCGGTTACATGTCCCCGGAACAGTTGCGGGGGCAGCCGGTAGACGCCCGCAGCGACATCTTTTCCCTGGGCTGTGTCCTGTATGAGATGCTCACCGGACGCCGCGCCTTCGCCAAGGCTACGGTAGCGGACACCATGACCGCGATCCTGACCGAGGATCCGCCGGATTTCATCGAATCGGGGAGGATGATCCCGCCTGACGCCGAACGGCTGACCACGCACTGTCTGGAGAAAGATCCTTCACGCCGCTATCAGTCTGCCCAGGATCTGGCTCTGCACCTGCGGTCCCTGGCGTCCAGCCCGGAGATCGGCGTCCCCCGCCTATACGGCCGTTTTGGCTGGCGGATGGCAGCCCTGTCCGCTGTCGCGCTTCTGGGGATGATGGCTCTGTTCTGGTTTGGAATCCTGCGTCCCGGCCAAGGTCCACCTTTGACGGCCGGCGAGAGCCGTCCTTCAGTGGCGGTCATGTTCTTCGAAAACCTCACCGGTGATCCCGGCCTGGACTGGATGCGGTCGGCGCTGACCAACATGCTGGTCACCGATCTTTCCCAGTCTCCCCATCTGGAGGTGGTGGGGACCGACCGGCTCTATCAGATCCTCACCGATATCGGACGGGTGGATGATCGGAACGTCTCTTCCGAGACGATACGGCAGGTGGCCCGGCGGGCGCGGGTGAACACGGTCGTGGTGGGCAGCTTCGTGCGGGCGGGCGATACGTTTCGCTTGAGTACACGCCTGCAGGATGCGGACAACGGCCGGGTTCTGGCTACCGAAAGCGTTGAAGGCACCGGCGAGGCCAGCCTGTTCGGCATGGTCGATGAGATCACGCGCCGGATCAAGGAGTCCCTGGAAGTCGCCCCGTCCGACGCCCAGATGGATCGGGGCATTGAGGCGGTGACCAGCTCCTCCGTGGAGGCGTACCGTTACTACGTGGAAGGCAACGACATGCACATGCGCTCCAAAGAGCGCGAAGCGATCCTGCTGCTGGAAAAGGCCGTGGAGCTGGACCCGGACTTCGCGATGGCGCTGGCGAAGCTCTCCGTGGCTCACTGGAACATCGGCCACATCAAAGAGTCTTACGATTACGCCCGCCGGGCACTGGACCACGTGGACCGGTTGACGGCGCGGGAGCGCTATTACATCGAGGGTCGCTTCTATTCCCTGAACCCGGAGACCCTGGTGCGTGCCATCGAAGCCTACGAAAGGGCGATCGCCCTGTACCCCAATCACGGACCCGCCCGCCATAACCTGGCGAACCTCTACGTGGAGGTGGAACGCTTTGAGGACGCCATCCGCCAGTACGAAGAGCTGGTCCGCCAGGGTACCGACTTCGCCGGAACCTATACCAATCTGGCCAACGCCTACGCCGCCGCCGGTCAGGTCGATGCCGGTCTGAAGGCTCTGCGCAATTTCGTGGAGAAGTATCCCGATTCTGCCGCCGGACACCGGGATCTGGGGGCCTATCTCCTGCGTATGGGACGCCTTGCCGAAGCAGAGGCCGAGCTGGAGCGCGCCGCGGTACTGGATCCCGGCGACATGGTGGTGAAGATGACGGAGGTGCAGCTCCATGTCTCCCAGGGCGACTTTGCCGCCGCCCGGAGTGTAGTCGAGGAACTGCTGTCCTCACGCGAGCTGGCGTGGCGGGTGGAGGGCAGGGTCATGCAGGCGATCCTTTCGCTGTTCCAGGGAGACTCACAGCAGGCACTGCGGCAGTTGGACGCAGCCGGCAATCTGGCTGCCGACCCAGGCCCCGTCCGGACTCAGGTTCTCACCTACATTGCCAGAACATATCTCCAGCTCGACCAGCCGGAGCGGGCCTTGCGGGCCGCCGAAGCCGCCTTCGAGGCTGGTGCCGGCTACCCCATCCAGAATGAGGCCCTGCTGATGACAGCACTGGCCCGGGCCCGGCTGGCCCGTCCCGAGGCGGCGCTGGATGCCTTCGAGGAGCTGCGGGCCCGCTTCGCGACTCTCCCGGAACGCCTGGTGGATCGGAAGGAAAACCACATCCTGGGCCTGATGGCGCTGTTGGAGGGCGACGCGCCGCAAGCCGTCGCGCGTCTGGAACAGTCCAGCCGGACGCGCACGGACGCCGTGACGTGGAAGCCGGACACGTTTGCCTACGAGTTCGGATATGCGCTGTGGCAGAACCACGACTCCCAAGCTGCTCTACCCTGGTTTGAGAAGTTTCTGTCCGAAGGCGGAATCCTTACTTTTGCGCCGATCGAGTACGTGCGTGCGCACTATTACCTCGGACGCTGCTACGCGGCTGCCGGCCGCCAGGGGGAAGCCGGCAGGCACTTCAGACGCTTCCTGGAACTTTGGGGTTCCGGGGATATGGACCGCCGGCTTGTGGAACACGCCCGGCGTGAGGTCGGGTGAAGAGTCCAGGGAGGAGCACTGAGCCGACTGCCCTGAACCTCCGCATCTGTCACAGCCGCACTTCTCCTTCAAGCCGCCTGGCGGTGACTACCGCCTGACCCGACGAGCGATTCACCACCCGGACGTCGCCGATACACTCGGGAGCGACAGCGAACCGGACGTCTCCTTCCACCCGCAGGCTGCGGCAGGCCACCAGGGACGGCGGGCCGGCGGGAAAACGCTGGTCCAGGTCGGAAGTCGTTCGATAGAACCGCGGATCCAACCAGACCACCGGCGGCTCTGGAAGCGCCCGCCGCGGGTTGGGGAGCACGTGGCCCTCCGGGCCGAGGACGGTGGCGTCCGACCGGGCCACCAGCAGATCGGATGTGGTCTTTACAGGCGCGAAGCGGCGCCGGGGGACCCGGATTGCCTGCGCCCCGGGGAACAACCCGATGGCCGCACCCATGGCCGATTCCAGTTGATATACCGGCAGGGAGTCCGGATCCCATGGCAGCAACGGTTTTCGGTTGCAGATCAGGGGCAGATCCAGCGAGCCGGCGAGTTGCAGTTGGCGGTGCAGGAACACGAGATCGATCCAGAGGTTGTTGGTGTTGAAGAAACGGTGGCGGCGGATGTCCTGGAAGAACACCCGGTCTTCCTCCCCGCACTGCGCCGACTCCCGCAACACCAACCTGCGGTCCGGACCCCGCAGCCAGGCCAGGTGTCCGCCTTTGGCGTCGGCTGGGGTGCGGTCGGTGACCTCCATCAGGAAGGGGAGACGGCGTTGGACAAACAAGCCCAGGATTGTCAAATCCAGATCGGCGCCCAGGTTGTCGACGTTGGCCACCAGGGCGTAGCGCCTGCCTTCAACCAGCAGGCGGTCCAGCAAACCGCTGGAATGGAGGGCGTGGTAAAGGTCCCCATGACCGGGGGGACACCATTCCAGCCCAGGTTGGGGGGCGTAGGCGGCCGGTTGCAGGTCGCGGGCCTCGATTCGCGGCACCCGGTGCTGCAGGAACGTCCGGATCCAGCCGGAACAACCTTGGTTTGCCTGCTCTCCGCCAGCGGTGAGGCGGGCCAGCGCGTCCCGGGTCTCAGGCTCGGTGGCGAAGCTGTTCATGAGCAGCAGGGGACAGCCGGCCGCCCGGCTCTGCTGTATGATGAGGTCCAGGAAGGTGAGACCGTTTTTTACCGCCAGCAGGGACTTGGGAGACTCCAGGCCCATGCTCGTCCCCAGTCCGCCATTGAGCCGGATGACCACGGTGCGGGCCGCCGCCTCGGCTCCCAGGACCGCCAGGTCGGGATCCAGGGCATCGGCGTCCGGCAATTCCTGCACGGGATCCAGTGCGGACTCCGGCAGGATGCCCATGTCACCGGCGACCAGACGCCGGAAATGGCGCCGGAAAGCCTCGGCTGCCGGTTGCGGCACTCCCGCACCGGCCATCTTCTCGGCGAAAGGAGGGAACAGGTGCTCAAAAGACCGGTCGCCGGGCATGGATCCATCCTACCAAGAGCAACCGGCGGGAGGGACGTGTGAGGCCGAATCGATTCCTGCTCGGATCCCGCGGATTTCGCGGATCGCACGGTGTGACACGGATCCCGCGGACTTCGGCGCGTTTTTTGTCCTCCCCTGTTGGGTAAGCTGGTCAAGCGAGGATCCCTATGCAGACTTTCTCAACCCGCTGCTTTGTGTGTGTCGTGGTGGCCGGCATTCTCACCGCCCTGTTGCCCGCCCAGTCTACGGGCGGCTACAACGTCCAACGGACGAATCTGAATGCGGATGCCGGAATTCTTGAGCCTCCGCTGGAGCTGGTCCGGACACTGACGCTGCCAGCCGACTTCGAGGCGGAGACCTTCGCGGTCCGTAACGGATTGCTGGTGATCGGCGAAGGGGGACCAACCAGCCGGTATATCCTGCTGGATGAGGTGACGGGGGCAGTGAACTGGACGGTGGCACTGCCGGGCTCGGCGGGGGCCTTGAACTACTCCCCGGCCTTTGGCAACGACCTGGTGCTGCTGGGCAGCGAGGCCACCTCCACGGTGACGGCGGTGCGTCTCTCCACCGGAGATCCGGTCTGGCAGGACACACGGGTCGGCTCGGCTACCGGACGTCATCCGTTTTTGACCCCGGGTCTGGCGCTTTACCACGGCTCCCGTGGTCTGGCTGCCGTGAGCCCCGAAACCGGTCTGGCGTTCTGGCGGTTCCCGTCGACCGCTTCCACCGAGGAAGTCTCCCTGGCTCGGGCGCCGGTGGCGGCATACGGCGATCAGGTCCTTGTCCTGCATTCCGACGGCACCCTGCGGGCCATTTCGCTGCTGACCGGCCGCACCCGGTGGACGCTCTTCAACGCCGGCAGCAACGGATCCAGCCTGATTCCCACTCCGGAGGCGATCTTCCTGCAGCACTCGGGCTCCGAGGCGATCAATGCCGTGGATCTGGCCACCGGCGGCCTGCTGTGGTCGCGGGAAGTGGGGGCTCCTTTTGGAACGCCGGCGCTGGCATTTGCCTATGGCCGGCTGTACGCGTTTCTTTCCCGCGACGGCCAGGCGGCGGTCGCCGCTTTCGATCCCGACACCGGCGATCTCATCTGGGAGTACATCGACCCTTCGGATGCGCCGGGGATCGCCATGTACGGCGTGGCGGCGGACAACCTCATTTATTTCTACAACCCCGGCAGCGAGCGGATCCGGATTCTGGACGCGTTTACAGGCGGGCTGCGCTGGAGCCGCCGGGAACCGGGAGTCAGGGGACTGGCCGTGGACCGTGGGGGGCTTTATGCCCTGTTGGCCGATGAAGTGAGAATCTTCGAGGCCTCGCACACCATTTACCTGGCGCACCTGGCCGACGGTCAGGGAGCCTCGACACTGTTTACGATCGTCAATCTGGGGCTCCAGACGGCCGACGGCGAGCTGGAGTTTTTCGCCTCTGACGGCAGTCCGCTGAATCTGCTGGTGGAGGGAAACGGGAACCCGCTGGCGGCGGTGCCGTTTGCCATCCCGCCGGCAGGCTCGATCAAGGTCCAGACGGCCGGGGTGTCGGAGCAGCTTACGTCCGGTTGGGCTCGGGCTAGGGCCAGCCAACCGATTCGCGGAACCTCGGTGTTTCAGGTCTCAGACGGAGCCCAGATCCTGTTTGAAGCCGGAGTGGCGGACTCCCCTGCAAGCAATCTGGCGGGCCTGTTCGCCAGTCGGGTCTCGCTGTCGCCTGCCAGCCCGTTCAGTACCGGCGTGGCCATCGCCAACCCCTCCGATGAGAGCACCGAGGTGAGACTGGTCTTCCGGCGTCAGGTACCGACCGAGGGTGTCTTTCTGACCACGGTGACGCTGGGACCGGGAGAACACATGGCCCAGTTCCTGGAGGAGATGTTCGGGGCTGAGGCCGAACTGGGATCGGAAGGAACCCTGATCGTGTCGGCGGATGTCCCCGTCGTGGTGACCGCCCTGCGGACCCAGTCCGGCTACCAGATGTCCAGCTATCCGGTGGGGGTGCCGATCAGGTAAGGTTCGAGGGTTTAAACCTCTTCTCGCTAGAACGCAAACGCGATCCCTGCGGTAAGGCCCAACGATCCGCTCCATTTGTCGCGGCCCGGCAGGTTGGTCAGGTTGGGCAGGGACAGGATGCTGCGTCCTACCTCCACATAGAAATAGGTGCCTTCCCGGATGGGGATGTCCACACCCCCCGCAAGCTGGAAGCTGGTCTGGTAGTAGACCGCCTCACCCTGGGCGACATCGAACACAAAGCGGGTGAAGCCCATTCCCGCCTTGCCGTAGAGATTGAAGTCCCCCAGTTCCCGGGCGGTCAACTTGGCTCCCTGGGTCTGGTTGATGAGCTTCAGCCCGATGCCTGAATTGGAGTCCCCGACACCTCCATAGAACACGCTGTCGGAGTAAAGCCCGAACCAGGGCGTCAGGTTGAAGACAAATCCGAAACCTCCGCCGTGGAAGGCGTCGTCCGAAACGCGAAACACGCCGGCGCCGGAATCAAAATCAAACGACCGGATGGTGGAATAAAAGGCTCGAAACTCGCCGCTGGGCTCGTCCTGTCCCCAGAGAGGAGTGAGGCCGAAGCCGAGAACCGCCAGACCGATCAAGCGTCGCATGCTGCCTCCTTTGCATCCTGCCGTGAGTTTCTGGTCCAGTGAACTGTTAGATGCAGAGGACGGCCAAAGGCTTCAAACTTCGGGGAGAGCTAAGCCTTTTTGTACCAGTTGTAGTTGATCTCGATGAAGCTGTGCCATTTCTCCGGAACCTCATCTTCCGGAAAGATGGCTTCCACCGGGCACTCCGGCACACAGGCACCGCAGTCGATGCACTCCTCGGGATCAATATAGAGCTGAGGCGACTCCTCGAACTCAGGTTCGTCCTTGCGGGGATGGATGCAGTCCACGGGGCAGGCGTCGACGCAGGCAGTGTCTTTCGTATTGATGCAGGGCTCGGTGATGATGAATGCCATCGCAGCTCTCCTTCGTCTGGTGGAGTCCTTATTCGGAAGAATCTATAGCAGATGGTTTAGATTGTAAACCGCAGCCCGTCGCCTGAGCTGGCGGCTAAGAAATTACCAGACTCGCCAAGGCTGTGACAACACCGCCAAAACCGCATGGCAACAAGGCTTCAGGTCGATTGATTCATTCGGAACCTTTCCCATACACTTAGCCGGTGAACCGCACCGAGCGTCTCCTGGACCTCATCACCTACCTGCTGAATGCCAAGGAGCCGGTGTCGTGGCGCAAGATCAAGAACCACTTCCCGGAGGACTATGACGACGGTGTCGAGGAGTCCAACCAGCGGAAGTTCGAACGTGACAAGGCCGAGCTGGTGTCCTTGGGTATCCCCATCGACTACCAGTCCGGCCCCGAAGGGACCAAGGAAGGCTACCTGATCCGCAAGGAGAGGCTGTTTCTGCCTGAGCTCCGCTTCACCCCTCGTGAATTTTCATTGTTGATGCTGGGAGCGGAGGCGGTTCGTCGCAGTGAGGCGTTTCCTTACCGGGAGCCGCTGGAAACGGCCATGAACAAGATCATCAGCCAGCAAAACCCGGTGGAGCCGCTCCCGGAAGAAATCGGCATCACCTACGACGATGCCCCCCGCGGTGCGGCCGGGCGAGCCGCCATGATCAACCGCATCCAGGACGCCCTGGAACGGCGGAAGCGTCTGCAGATCGAATACCATTCCTTTTCGAAGGATGAAACCACCGTCCGTACGGTGGACCCTTACGGCCTCATCTTCCGGCGAGGCCGCTGGACGCTGGTGGGCTGGGACCACCTGCGTGAGGACCTGAGATCCTTTGTGGTCGACCGCATCCGGTCCCTGGAGGTCAACCCCCGACGGCCGGGCAGTCCCGATTTCGAGATCCGATCCGATTTCTCTCTGCAACAGTTCAAGAACCAGCAGCCCTGGGAATGGAAGCGGCATGCCCCGCTGCCGGTGGTACTCGAACTCTCGTCTCATCGCCTGAACGAACTCCTGCCGCAACTGGGAAACGTGAAGGACTTGGGCGGCGGCCGCTATGAGCTGACAGTCACCAACCAGGACGGGCTGGTGTCGTGGGTGCTCTGGCAACGAACCGACGTCCGGGTCATCTCGCCGCCAGCGTTGAGAGAGAGAATCGCAGACACCGTGCGGTACCTGGCATGAACACCACCGGCCGGATCAACCGTATCCTGTTTATCCTGAGCTACGTGTCCCAGAACCAGGGGATCCGTGTGGACGAGCTGGCCCGGAAGGTGGGGATGCGCAGTCGGGCCCTGCTCAAAGAGCTGGAGTTTATCAGCCTGATCGGCAAACCGCCGTTCAGTCCGGATGATTACGTGGATATCTACGTGGAAGAAGGGCGGGTGTACACCGAGATGGACCAGGGACTGAACCGTCCCTTTCGTTTCACCCGGGCCGAGGCGATGGCGCTGATGATGTCCCTGGAGCTGCTCGATCCCGAGGTGGACCCTGAAGGAGTGCGTTCCCTGAGGGAGAAGATCGGCCGGGCCATCGGAGGCAGCGCCGATGCCCTGAACCGGCTGCAGGAGCGTATCGCCCTGGAAAGCCCTTCAGGGCTGATCGCCGAGCATTTCCGCCGGATCACCACGGCGGTGGAACGCCGCCAGAAACTGATGATCCGCTACTATGCACTGGGCAGCAACCGAACCACCCGGCGGACGATCCGGCCCTACTACCTGATGAAGCGGCTGGGCTTCTGGTATCTGACGGCTTACTGCGAGAAGCGCAAGGATCTGAGGACCTTCAAGTTCGAGCGCATCCTCTCGGTCAAGCCGCTGGACGAGTACTTCGAGCCGCCCACGGACTTCGACCTCGAAAAGTACAAGTCTGAATTCCTGCGCTCCACCGGTGAGCTGAAGATCGAAGTCTGGTTCGACTCCCAGGCCGCCCCCTGGATCCGGGAACAGTGGGGCAGCGCGGTCAGGGATGCATCCGACGGCGGCGTCATCCTGATTCTTTACAGCGAGAGCCTGGAATTCGCTTCCCGACTGACCCTGCGCTGGGCTCCCCACTCCCGTCCGCTGAGCCCGCCGGAATTTGTGGAAAAAGTGAGGCAGGACGCGCGCGAGATGATCGGCCAGCAGTTGTCGGGGGATCCGTGCTGAAGCGCGCCCGGTGGCTGGGCATCCTGGGTATGCTTTGGAGCCTGCCGGCGGTGTCGGCCGCCTCCGGCGGCGACCACCGGGACGATGAGGCTGTCAAACGGTTCTTCTCCCAGCTTTGGAACGACCAGAAGAACATCTTCACGGCACCGGCGCGCAAGTCCGTCTGGGAAACGCCGCCGGCATGGATTATGGCCGGACTTTCCGGTGCCTCGTTCGCCCTGGACGACGGACCTTCCCGGGAGCTGAGAGAGAACCCTGACTTCCGGCACCTCAACGATGTCTTCAGTTCCGGGACGACAGGAGCCGCCCTGACCGCCTATCCCATCGCGATGCTGGCTGCCGGCGCGGCGTTCGACCAGCCAGGACTGAGTTCCTACGGCCGGCGTACCACCCGCGCCGCGCTCAACGCCATTCTGGCCGGTCTTGTCATCAAGGCCGCGACCCAGCGATCCCGTCCCCACACCGGCAGGGTCTACGGCTTCTGGGAGGGAGGCAACGCCTTCTACTCCGGCCATTCCACGGTGGCCTGGGCGCTGGCGGCGGCCACGGTCCGCCATTACCCGGACCGGAGATGGGTTCCGTGGGTGGCCTATCCCCTGGCCGGCGTGATCGCCTTCTCCCGCGTCACCTCGGGAAACCACTTCGCTTCTGACGCGGTGGTGGGTTCCGTGACGGGGTTCGCCATCGGGCGGTGGGTGGAGTAGGGGGCCGCCGGCCGAGACGGCTGTGTCGCCCGTCAACGCCCAGTCCGCCGATGGTCTTGGGGCCCGTGGTGAGGGGGCATCCCGGAGGGATGCCAGAGAGTAGCCGGAGGTCGGAGCGGAGCGAAGACCTCCGGAATGGACGGACCAACAACAGGGACGGCCCCTGAAGGGGTGCCAGACCCGTTACCCCGCAACGCCGCAGAAAACCCCGCTACCCCGTTACCTCGCTACCCCGCTACCCCGCTACCCCGCTACCCCGCTACCTCGTTACCCCGCTACCCTGCGGCGCAGTGGACGGAAAAGCGGAAGCAAGCTTCCGCACTCCACGGCTCAGGCCGCTGCGCGGCCTTCGCAGAAAACCCCGCCACCCCGTTACGCCGCTACCCCGTTACCCCGCTACCCCGTTACCCCGCTACCCCCTGCCGTGCTACGGATGCCTCCCGGCTGCCGCCTGGCGAACTCCCAGCAGATCCCGCAACGCGTCCGCCAGCTCCCCGAATTTGAAAGCAAAGCCCAGTTCCAGCGCGCGGCGGGGAACCACACGCTGACCCTCCAGCAACGCCTGGGCCATCTCGCCGAACAGCAGCCGCAACCCCCAGCCGGGTACCGGGAACCAGGCGGGACGGTGCAGCACTGCGGCAAGCGTACGCGTGAACTCCTGATTGGTGACAGGACGCGGCGCGGTGCAGTTCAGCGGTCCCTCGGCGTCCCTGTGGTAAAGCGCCAGCTCCAGCAACCGCACGTGGTCCCGCAAGTGGATCCAGGACAGATACTGGCGGCCGCTTCCGAGCGGCCCCGCCAAGCCGAGGCGGAAGGGAGGCAGCATCTTGGCCAGCGCGCCCCCCTCGGGCGACAGCACAATGCCGGTGCGGAGCAGCACGACGCGGACTCCCAGTGACGAGGCCTCCAGCGCTTTGTCTTCCCACTGCCGGCACAGGTCGGGCAGAAAGCCCTTGCCCGGCGGGCTGTCCTCGTCCAGAATTTCGTGGCCGCGGTCCCCGTAGAAGCCCACCGCGGAAGCCGCCAGCAGGACGGGAGGAGGCTGTGGACTGCGGCGGAAGGCCTCCACCAGGTGGCCTGTCCCTTCGACTCGTGTCGCCCGGATCGATTCCTTGCGCCGGTCGGTCCAGCGTCCGTCGGCAATGGGAGTGCCCGCCAGATGGATAAAGGCGTCCAGACCGGACAGGGCGGACGCCTCCGCCAGCGGTTGCAGCACATCCCACGGAGAGAACTGCAAGCCGGGGACAGGGCGGCGGCCGAAGATCTTCAGTTCATGACCGGCTGCAGTAAGGTGGGAGACGACGGCGCTTCCGATCAGGCCGGTGGCTCCTGAAATGCCGATTCGCATGCGGACCGTCTCCTTCGGAGTCGCCCAGGGAAGGTGGCTGGGGGACAGGGAGTCGAACCCCGATACCGTGGTCCAGAGCCACGTGTGTTGCCATTACACCATCCCCCAGCAGGGATGCCCGGAATTATAGCAAAACCGCCGGAAACACGGTCACCACCCGCTGCGCGCCACCTCCAGGCGGGCGACGGCGGCTTCCCACTGCTCGACCAGCCGCTGGAAGTCGGTTTGCGGATCTTTGGAGCGTAACAACAGCTCCGCCTCGGTCTTATCCCGCTCGGCTTGGGCGACGTCGATCCGGTCCGGCGGCTCTGCGGCTTCCGTCAGCACCGACACCCGTCCCGGAAGGACCTCGACGAACCCCCAGCCACAGAACAGCCGCCGGTTCTCCGCGCCGATCCGGTAGCTGACGATACCTGCCTTCAGTTCGGAAAGCAGCGGGGCGTGTCCCGGCAGGATCCCCAGATAGCCGGACAGGCCGGGGACAGTCACCATGTCCACTTTGCCGGAAAACAGCAGTTCCGAGGGAGTGACGATCTCCAGTTCCAGGCTTTCAGGCAGCTTCTGGACCATGGCTCAAGCCACCTTCATCCGTTCGGCCTTCTCCAGAACTTCGTCGATCCCCCCCACCATGTAGAAGGCCTGTTCCGGAATCTCGTCGTGCTTGCCCTCGCAGATTTCCCTGAAGCCGCGGATCGTCTCGGCAATGGGGACGTATTTGCCCGGGAAGCCGGTGAACTGTTCCGCCACGAAAAACGGCTGGGAGAGGAATTTCTGGATCCGGCGGGCCCGCGCCACAGTCAACTTGTCCTCTTCCGACAGCTCGTCGATGCCCAGAATCGCGATGATGTCCTGCAGGTCCTTGTAGCGCTGCAGGATGTTCTGGACCCGGCGCGCCACGCGGTAGTGCTCTTCGCCGATGATCCGCGGGTCCAGGATCCGGCTGGTGGACGCCAGTGGGTCGACGGCCGGGTAGATGCCCTGCTCGGCGATGGAGCGTTCCAGGTTGGTGGTGGCGTCCAGGTGGGCAAAGGTGGTGGCCGGCGCCGGGTCGGTATAGTCGTCCGCCGGAACGTAGATCGCCTGGATCGAAGTGATGGAACCTTTCCGCGTGCTGGTGATCCGTTCCTGCAGTTCGCCCATTTCGGTGGCCAGGTTGGGCTGGTAACCGACGGCAGAAGGCATCCGGCCCAACAGCGCCGACACCTCCGAACCCGCCTGGGTGAAGCGGAAGATGTTGTCGATGAACAGCAGCACATCCTGGCCTTCCTCGTCGCGGAAGAACTCCGCCACGGTCAGGCCGGTCAGAGCGACCCGCAGCCTCGCCCCGGGAGGCTCCGTCATCTGGCCGTAGATCAGCGCAGTCTTGTCGATGACCCCCGACTCGTTCATTTCCAGCCAGAGGTCGTTGCCCTCGCGGGTCCGCTCACCGACGCCTGCAAACACCGAGAAACCGCCGTGCTGGGTGGCGATCCGGTTGATCAGCTCCATGATGACGACGGTCTTGCCCACTCCGGCGCCGCCAAACAGTCCGATTTTCCCGCCCTTGGCGAAGGGCTCGATCAGGTCGATCACCTTGATGCCGGTCTCCAGCATTTCCGTCTCGGTGTTCTGCTGTTCCAGCGAGGGAGCTTCCCGGTGAATGGGATGGCGCTTGGATGCCTGGACCGGACCGCGTTTGTCCACAGGTTCTCCCAGCACGTTGATCACCCGGCCCAAGGTCCCCCGGCCGACGGGCACGGTGATGGGTTCACCCAGGTCGATGGCGCGCATGCCGCGCACTACCCCGTCGGTGGGTTCCATGGCGACGCATTTCACCACCCCCTCACCCAGGTGCTGGGCCACTTCCGCCGTCAGGTGGATGGGTACGGGGGTGTCCATGCCTTCGGACGTGACCCGGATCGCGTTGTAGATGGCGGGCACGTGACCACCCTCGAACTTGATATCCAGAACCGGTCCCGTAACCTGCAGGACCTTCCCTTCCACTTGCATCTTACTTGCTCCTCGCTTCCTGCAACGCGTTGGCTCCACTGACGATCTCGATCAGCTCGGTGGTGATGGAGGCCTGCCGCAGGCGGTTCATGTGCAGGGTGATCCGCTCGATCATCTCCTTGGCGTTGCGGGTGGCGGCGTCCATGGCCGTCATCCGCGCGCCGTGCTCCGATGCCTCCGATTCCAGCATGGCCCGGAAGATCTGGGTCTCCACGTGGCGGGGCAGCAGCCGGTCGAAGATAAACTGGGGCGGCTGCTCGTAAATGTAGTCGAGGTGGATGTCTCTGCTCTCGCCCAGATCCAGGCGGCGGATCGGCAAGAGCTGTTCCATCACCACCCGTTGGGCGATCACTGACTTGAACTCGTTGTAGACCAGGTGAACCGAGTCCAGCTCCTGCTCCATGAAATGCCGGGTGATGGCTTGGGCCAGATCCCGGGCATAGCGCAGGTCGACCCGGCTCATGATGTTCACGTAGTGGTGGCGGATCGGCCAGCCCCGGTGCCGGAACCACTCGTAGCCTTTCCGGCCCACCAGCGAAAGGCTCAAACTCTTGTTGACGGCGTCGTTCTCGATGAATCGCACCGCGGCCTTGATCAGATTGCCGTTGAACCCCCCGCACAGGCCCTTGTCCGAGGTGATGACCACCAGCATGATCCGGTCCGCGGGCCGTTCCTGCAGCAGCGGATGGGAGGAAGGATCGACGCGGGTGGCCAGTGAATTCAGAACCGCCAGCATCCGCTGGGCATAGGGGCGGGCCGCCAGCACCCGCTCCTGGGCGCGCCGCAGCCGCGACGCCGACACGAATTTCATGGCGCGGGTGATCTGCTGGATATTCTTTACCGACCGGACCCGGCGTCGCAGATCGATCAGGTTGCCGCTGGGCATGCGATGTCCTTCCTTGACCGGACCACCGGGCTCAGGCCGACACGGCCAGTGTCCGCTCCTTGAAACGTTCCTTGAACTCGCCGATGGCGGCGGTCAGCTTCTCCCGCAGCTCGTCGCTGATCACCTTCTTCTCCCGCAGCTCTGCCAGCAGGGCGCCCTTGCCGGTCTCCATGAACTCGTAAAGCCCGTGTTCGAAGCCGCGGATCTCGTGCAACTCCAGGTCGTCAAGAAAACCGCTGTTGCCGGCCAGGATCAGTACGATCTGGTGTTCCGCCGGCAGCGGACGGTACTGGTCCTGTTTGAGCAGCTCCGTCAGCCGGGCACCCCGGGCAAGCTGTCGCTGGGTCGCCTTGTCCAGGTCGGACCCGAACTGGGCGAAGGCCGCCAGCTCGCGGTACTGGGCGAGATCCAGCCGCAGCGAGCTGGCCACCTGCTTCATGGCCTTGGTCTGGGCCGAACCCCCGACCCGGCTCACCGAGTTCCCCACGTTGATGGCCGGCCGGATTCCGGAGTGGAACAAGTCGGTCTCCAGGAAGATCTGCCCGTCGGTGATGGAGATGACGTTGGTGGGGATGTAGGCGGAGATATCGCCCGCCTGGGTTTCGATGATGGGCAGGGCGGTGAGGCTGCCGCCGCCGTTTTCATCGCTGAGTTTGGCGGCCCTTTCCAGCAGGCGGCTGTGCAGGTAAAAGACATCTCCGGGGTACGCTTCCCGACCCGGCGGCCGGCGCAGCAGCAGGGAGATCTCGCGGTAGGCGGCGGCGTGTTTGGACAGGTCGTCGTAGATGACCAGGGCGTGCTGCCCGCGATCGCGGAAATACTCACCCATGGCGCAACCGGCGTAGGGCGCAAGGTACTGCATCGTGGCAGGGTCGGAGGAAGAGGCCGAGACCACCACGGACTTGTGCATCACGCCGTAGTCCTCAAGCGTCTTGATGACCCGGGCGATGGTGGAGCGCTTCTGGCCGATGGCCACATAAATGCAGACGACGTCGGTGTCCTTCTGGTTGATGATGGTGTCGATGGCGATGGCGCTCTTTCCGGTCTGACGGTCGCCGATGATCAGCTCCCGCTGGCCGCGGCCGATGGGGATCATGGAGTCGACGGCCTTCAAGCCCGTCTGCAACGGTTCCCGAACCGGCTGGCGTTCCACCACGCCCGGCGCCAGACGTTCCACCGGAGAATATTCGTCGGTCACGATGGGGCCCTTGTCGTCCTGCGGCTTGCCCAACGCGTCCACCACCCGCCCCAGCAGTGCCGAACCCACCGGCACTTGCATGATCTGGCCGGTCCGCTTGACGATGTCACCCTCCTTGACGGCGTGCACTTCACCGAAGAGGATGGCGCCGACGCTGTCCTCTTCCAGGTTGAAGGCCAGGCCGTAAACTTCATGGGGGAACTCCAGCAGCTCCTGGGCCATGACCTTGTCCAGACCGTGCACCCGGGCGATGCCGTCACCCGCCGCGATGACCGTGCCGATCTCACTGACATGGACGCCGCCGGCATAATCCCTGATCTGCTGTTTGATGATCTCGCTGATTTCCGCTGCCTTGATCGCCATGAAAACGCCCCTTCGCCGCTATTGGGCCAGCTCGCGCTGAAGCTGATTCAGTTGGGTTTGCAGGGTTGCGTCGTAAACCACCGACCCCATCCGGACCTTCAGGCCGCCCAGCAGGGCGGGGTCGATCAAGTAGTTCGCCCGGATCCGGCGCGCGGTCAGCTCGGCCAGAGCCTGCTCCAGCCGTCTGCGGACCGGGTCATCCAGCGGGTGGGCCGAGGTAACCTCCGCCCGCACCACCCCGGCGCGGACATCCAGTTCCTGTTCGAAGGCCTCGAGAATGGCTCCCACCCGCAGGATCCGGCTCCGTTCCTGGAGCAGGAGGAGAAAATTGACGACGATGGAACAGTAGTCTCCCCGCCTCCCGATCTCCCGGATGACTCCCTGCTTGACCCGCAGAGGAAATGCCGGATTGGCCAGAAAGTCCCGCAACTCCTCCTGCTCGGAAATGAGCGCGGCAAACTCCCGCAGCTCTTGGTGGGCCCGTTCGGTCAGGCCGAGTTCGGAGGCCACCTCCGCCAGTGCGCCCGCATATCTTGCCGCTGTCGACGAGTACATCAGGCGTCCTTCCTTTTTCCAGTCGAAGCGAGGCTCACGATAAACCGGTCCACAATCCTGCCTTGGGTTTCAGCGTCGAGGCCGGCCGCCACCCGTTCCCGGGCTATCTCCACCGCGAGCTGGGCGGCATAGGCCTTGAGCTCCTGACGGGCGGCCCGACTCAAACCGTCGATTTCGCGGCCCGCGGCGGCCAGGATCTTCTCGGCCTCAGCTTCCGCCTGGGCCAGTATCCGCTCCCGTTCCCGCTGGGCTTCGGCTTCCGACTCCCGGCGGATCTCCGCCAGTTCCTCCTCCAACCGGGAAAAGCGGGCCTCGATTTCGGCCAGTTTGCGTTCCGCCTCCTCCCGGGCCTGACGGGCGGCGGCAATCTCCCTGCCGATGTCCTCCCGGCGCCCCCGCAGGAAATTCCGGAGGGGGTCACGGACAAACAGGTAGATCAGTCCGAAAAGGACGATCAGGTTGAACCAGCGCCCTGCGGTTTCGATCCAGCCCCACTTGCCAGCGCCTTCCGCGGCGAAGGCGGAGACCGGGAGCACGCACCACAGGGCCGGAACCCACAACACTCGTGTAAGCCTGTTCATCAATCGCATGACCGGCCAGTGCCCCTGATGCCCACCATCCGCCACCGCCGGAAGAGTGAGCAGATGATTCCGGATCAGGTTCGCTGCAGGAGACGGGAGGCCAGCAATTCCGCCGCCTCGCGGGCCTGCGCAGCCAGCAGGCGGCGGGACGTCTCCACCTCGTTGCGGAGGTCCTCGCGCGCGGTCCTGAGCCGCTCTTCCGCCTCTTCCCGAGCGCGGGCCAAACGTTGCTGGCGCTCCTCCAGGGTCCGGCGGCGGACTTCCTCCGCGTACTGGTAGCCCCGCAGCTTCTCCTCCTTGACTCTCTCCGTACAGCTTTCCAGCACCTGCTCCTGCTGCTGGCGGAGCTGGGCTGCCCGCTGCCGGGCTCCCTCCGTAAGCTGCATCCGCTGGTCGATTGCAGCCAGCAGAGGCCGGAAAAGCAGGGAATTGAGCGCCCAGAGGGTCAGGAGGAAAACGATTGCCGCGGCCGCCAGCGTCCAGTCGAGAGTGATCATATGCGCGTCGTCGCCTTCGCCTCGGTAAAGCAGCATTAGTAGCAGATTCCGGCCGGCGGAATCAAGGTTCAGGGGCAAGCGGTGCCTGGCCCCTCGGCCCTGCGACCCACAACCGTGCTAACATCATCAGATTCTCACACCCCGGAGATTTGGATAGGGGTGATAAGGAGGCAGACATGAACAAGAGACGACGGCTGCATGGCGCGTGGATCACCTTGGGGGTGATCTGCCTGGGAACCTTCGTCGCCATGTCCCAACCTCCTGGCTCAGTCACACCGGCTCCCGACCCCGTGGCGGCCGCGGAACCCGCCCAGCCGGCGGAACCTGCGGCCGAGGCGGAGTACGAGAGTTTCAGCGCCACGGCGTATAGCGACTTCGGAATCACGTTTTCTGGTGTACTGGTTCAGCGAGGGATCGTAGCGGCCGATCCAACCATCCTGCCCATTGGGTCAGTGATCGAGGTGAAGGCCGGCCCCTATAGCGGTATCTATGTCGTCATGGATACCGGGGCGGTGGTCAAGGGCCGCCTCATCGACATCTACCTGCCCGATGAGGAGGAGGCGATCCAGTTCGGGCGCCAGGAAGTTCGGATCCGGGTTCTGCGCCGGGGCTGGCATCCGGAAGCGGTACCCTCGTTCGAGTACTCGCTGGCGGGCTGACCGGCCCGGTGTCCTCCAGCCTGTGAAACGCCGATGGCGCAGTCACCGGACGGACGTGTCGGAATCACTGCTCGAAGCCAAACTGGCCGCCCTCCCCGTCTCATCAGGCGTCTACCTGTTTCGTGACGCTGAGGGCCGCATCCTGTACATCGGCAAGGCAAAGAACCTGCGGAGCCGGGTGCGGTCCTACTTCCAGCCGGGGCGTCCCACTGACCTCAAGGGGGAATTCCTCGCCCGGACCGCCGCCGACCTGGACTACATCGTCACCGACAACGAGGTCGAGGCCCTGATCCTGGAAAGCACGCTGGTCAAGAAGCACCAGCCGCGCCTGAACGTCCGGCTCAAGGACGACAAGTCCTTCCTGCACCTGAAGCTCACGGTCAACGAACCTTTCCCCCGTGTCCTGTTGACCCGGCGGGTCCGCAACGACGGGGCGCGCTACTTCGGTCCCTACCTGCCCGCTTCCCTTGCCCGGTCGACCCTGAAGATCATCAACCGCCACTTTCTCCTGCGCACCTGTTCGATCCCCATTGACGGCCGGCTGGAGCGCCCCTGCCTGGAGTACTTCATCCGGCGATGCCTGGGCCCCTGTGTGGCAGGGCTTTGCAGTCAGGAGGAGTATCGGCGGGCCGTGCAGGACGTCACGCTCCTCCTGGAGGGCCGCAACGAGGAGCTGCTGCGCACGCTGACCGCGAAAATGGAGGAGGCGGCCGCCCGGGAACATTTCGAGGCGGCGGCCTTCTTCCGCGACCGGATCCGTCTGGTGCGGGAGCTGGCGGAAAAGCAGAAGATGGCGTCCGTCAGCGAGGACGACGTCGACATCTTTGCCTACTACCGCGAGGGAGCCCGGCTGGCCCTGCAGCTCTTCACCCTGCGCGGGGGACGGGTGATCGGCAAGCGGGAGTTCTTCTGGGAGGACCTGGAATTCTTCGATCCCGCCTCATTCCTGCGGGATGCGCTGCAGCAGTATTACTTGACGGCCGGATTCGTCCCCTCGCGGATTTACCTGCCCGTGGAGATCGAGGAACAGGAGCTGGTGGCCAGGTGGCTGGCGGAGAAACGCAAAGGCTCGGGCCGGCGGAAGGTGGAGATCCTGTCCCCCCGCCAGGGAGAGAAGCTGGATCTGGTGATGCTGGTGGAAAAGAACGCCCGCATCGCCTTCGAAAACCGCTTCAAGGTCCGGCCGTCGGCCAAACAGAAGGTCCTGGAACAGTTGCAGGAGGCGCTGGACCTGCCGGCTCTGCCGCGCCGGGTGGAGGCTTTCGACATCTCCAACCTGCAGGGAGCGGAAACCGTGGCCTCGCTGGTGGTCTGTGTGGACGGCGTGATGGTGCCCCGCGAGTACCGCCGATTCCGCATCCGGACAGTGTCGGGCCCCAACGACTTCGAGGCCATGCGGGAGGTGGTGGGGAGGCGTTTCCGCCGGGTAAGCCAAGAGGAAGGGGCCCTGCCGGACCTGGTCCTGATCGACGGCGGGAAGGGCCAGCTTCACGCCGCCTACGCGGCCCTGTCCGAACTGGGGCTGGACGACCTGCCGGTGGCGTCCATCGCCAAACGGGAGGAGCTGATCTTTGTGCAGGGATCCGACGACCCCGTGGTCCTGCCCCCCGAATCGCCGGCCTTGCACCTGGTGCAGGAAATCCGGGACGAGGCGCACCGCTTTGCGGTGACGTATCACCGCAAGCGGAGGGAGATGAGGGACTTCACGTCGGACCTGGACCGGGTGTCGGGGATCGGGCCCAAGCGGCGGCAGCGGCTGCTGCAGAACTTCGGCAGCGTGGCCCGGATCCGCCGGGCCTCGGTGGAGGAGCTGACCCCGTTTGTGGGCCGCCGGCTGGCGGAGCACCTCAAACAGGCGCTGGAAGGGGAAGCAGTCAGGGACGGGGAAGGATTCTGATCCGCAGGCTGGAGAGGGCGGACTCGCCCGGGCTGGTATCGGCGCGCACCCGAAACTCGAGCACGATCTCCGTTTCCGTTTCCGGCGCGGTGAAAACCAGCGTCCCCGGGGTCGGGGACACCATCGCCGCAGGTGGTCCGGCGGTCTGCTCCCACGCATAGGTGGGCGCTGAGGCGAAACCGGTGACTTGGGCGGTGAGGATAACGACCTCGCCCGTCACGGCATCCCTGTCGGCTCCCAGGGATACCGCGGGCCGCGATCCGCCCACCACCACCCGAACCGGCGTGGACAGGGCGCTTTCGGCGCCGAAGGTATTGACGGCGGTAACCGAGTAGTACCAGGTCTCCCCGGATTCCACGGTTTCGTCCAGATACCAGGTTTCCGGGATCAGGTCCAGATTGACGCGCTGCCAGGGCCCCCCTTCCTGGGGAGACCGGTAGAGGTGATAACCGGCGATCCAGTACTCGGGAACCGGGTCCCACGCCAGCCGTACGCTTTGTGCCCCTCCCGCGCTCGAGAGCAGGATCCCGAACACCAGCAGCTTTCCGAGCCGCTGCGCCATCCGAGTGATCCGCGGGATCCGAGTGATCCGAGTCATCCAAGTCATCTCCGCCGTTCACTCCAGCACCGTCGGTGGCACCACCGACCAGGCAGTCAACGACGGCGTCCCGAAAAGCTGCTGGGCCACCACCGGCCGGTCCGCGCTCACCACCACATAGCCCCCAACCTGTCCCCGGCTTTCAGGCACCAGCTCGGCGAGGGTCTCGGAGCGCCGCATCCCGGCCCCCAGGCGAAATTCCCTGGACCCCGTGAGGCTGCCGTCGGACTGATAAACGTCCACCTTGATATTGGCGTCCTCTTCTGAACCCGGGAAAAACACCGCCAGTCCGGTAAAGAAGACCCTGGGCAGATCGGCCAAGTGGCTGAAGGCGGCCTTCCGGAACGGACGATCCTGCAGCGGCAGGACCGCGCCGAAAGCGAGCCCGCCGGGATCACCGAAAAAGATATCCCCCGCCAATCCCGGTCCGTCGGCTTCCACCACCAGAGATCCCACGGCCGCACCGGCGAACCCCAACAACTGGGCGGCATCGGCCTCCAGCCACCCTCCGGATTCCAGCACGTAGTCCCGGGGCGGCACGAGCTCGCCACCGTCATCGGCGACCGCCCGGAGACGGAGGTGGCGGGGGGAATCGGCGGTGTTCACGACCGCCAGCCGGGAAAAGAGGGCGCCGGGGACATGGGCCAGCTGTGCTGCATACAGCCGGAGGGAACCGGAACCCGCTTGTCCGTTCAGGAGCAGCACCGTGTCGGCGTCGGGAAACTCCACCAACAGACTGCCCGCCAGCCCGCGGCCCTGAAGGGCTTCCGCCTCGATCCAGCCCCCGGTTACGGTGGTGCCGGAAGCCCCCACCAGGTCGCTGACCTCCAGCACCTCGAACCCGCCCGGCTCCAGCTCCAGGGTGAGGGCACGCGTGACCTGTCCCCGCAACCGGACCCGAACTGTCGCCGGGCTGGTGTGGGGATTGACCAGGAACAGCCGGGATCGGGCGTTGGTACCGTGCAGTACGGGTCCGCCATCATAGACGTGGGTGAAGATGAGGCGCTGCGAAGTGGCTTCCAGGGCGGACATCCCGTCCAGACGCAGCAGGTCGAAGCTCCCGGTCTGGAGAAAGCTGCTGAGGCGGCCTGGGGATGCCGTGACGCGGACCCACCCGACCTGATCTCCCTCCCCCGCAGGGTTGCAGAAGATTTCGTCTCCCAGCCGCGCCCACTGCTGTCCCGCTGCGATCTCCACCTCCGCCGCGGCCGGGGAGCAGGCGGCCGGGGAGCCGTAAGCCTGAAGACGCACCTGCTCGGTCTCGTCGCCGTGACCGGCGGCCGAGAACGCTGTAAAGAACCGGACCGGCAAGCGGCGCACCAGGTAGAAGGGGTAGTAGAGATCACGAACCTGCCAGCGCCCACCGGCCTGGACACCCTCCAGAAATGCTGCAAGCTGCGGGTCGGCCGGCTGCCAGCGGTTCCAGCGCAGATCCAGACCTCCCACCGCCAGAGCTCCCAGGCCGGACAAGGCGGCCGGCGGCATACCTTCCAGGCGGTTGTCGACCAGGGACAGGATCCGCAGTTGGACCAACTGTCCCAGAGCCGGCGGAAGGTTGCCCTCCAGAAGATTGCCTCCCAGCGCCAGCACCTGGAGGTTGCCCAGGGCAGAGATCCAGGCAGGCAGTGAACCGGTGAGCTGGTTGTCCGCCACGTCCAGGACCCGCAGGCGGGTCAGGGCCGCCCACTCATCCGGGAGCGGGCCGCTAAAGCGGTTGTGGGACAGGGACAGGACTTCCAGGTTGGCGAGGAACCGCAATCCTGCCAGCAGACGGCCCGCAAGCTGATTGCCCGCCAGTACCAGCATTCTGAGGCTGGCAAGCCCCGCGTACTGATAGGGAATCCCCCCGATGAGCCGGTTACGGCCGAGATCGAGCTGTTCGAGCTTCTTGAGCTGAGCCAGTTCCGGGGGAAGCCCGCCGCTGAGCTGGTTGGCCGCGAGGCGGAGGGAGGTGAGGAAGCCCAGAGACCCGAGGCTCCCGGGGATGGTGCCGCTGAGCCGGTTGCCGGTGAGGTTCAGTGTTTTCAGACGGGAAAGACCGCCCACGGCTTCCGGGATCCTGCCCTCCAGACGATTGCCGGCGAGGTCCAGGGTTTCGAGGCGGCCGGCGGGGATCGTGTCGGGAAGCGATCCCCCCAGGTCACAGCCTGAGAGGGACAGATGGCGCAGCTCCGGCAACTGCAGAAGGTTGCCGGGCAATGAGCCTGAGAAACGGTTCCCACCTCCCAGATCCAGCCGGCGCAACCGGGTAAGCGCGGACCAGTCGCCCGGGAAAGCACCCGACAGCCGGTTGCCGTGACAGTCGATCTCCACCAGTCCCGGCAGGGAAGTCAACCCCGTCGGCAGGGGGCCGGTGAACTCGTTTCCGTCCAGCCGGAGACTCTGGAGGCGGGTCAGGTTACCCAGGGCCGGCAAAGTTCCGCTGAAGCGGTTGCCGGACAGATCCAGCATTTGCACCCGGGTCAGATTGGAGAAACCCGCCGGCAAGGAGCCGGATAGGCTGTTTCCCCGCAAGTTGAGCCATTCCAGCCGGGTGAGGGCGGCGAGACCCGCCGGCAAGGTTCCGCTGAAGCGGTTGCCGGAGAGATCCAGGAGCTTGAGCTGAGCCAGATTGCCCAGCGCCGCGGGCAGGGAGCCCTCGAACTGATTGTTCTCCAGGGCGAGCTGCTGGAGGTTCGTGAGCTGACCCAGAGTCGAAGGGAGCGGCCCGGTCAGGGCGTTGCCTCCCAGGGACAGGACGCGCAAGGCGGACAGGGCGCCAAGCTCCACCGGCAGAGGACCGCTGAGCCGATTTCCCCCCAGCGCGAGGGAGCGGAGCACCTTGAGTTGACCGACGGAGGGGGGAATCGGACCTTCCAGCCGGTTGCCCACCGCGCTGAGCACCTGCAGCGACACCATCCTCCCCAGATTCGCCGGCAATGGACCGGAAAAACTGTTCTCGGAGAGGTCCAGGACCTGGAGTTTTTCCAGTTCGGTCAATCGCTCCGTCAGGGAGCCCAGCAGAAAATTCCGGCTCAGGTTCAGCTCCCGAAGTTCGGTGAGATCCCCAATGGTGGACGGGAGGAACCCGTTGAGGCGGTTGTCCTGCAGCCGCAGGCTGTGCAGCCGCGCCAGGCGGGTCATCTCCGCCGGGATCTGGCCAGAGTAGCTGTTTCCAGAGAGGTCGAGTTCCCTCAGGGAAGGCGGCA
Source organism: uncultured Acidobacteriota bacterium (assembly GCA_964524795.1). Classification (GTDB taxonomy): domain Bacteria; phylum Acidobacteriota; class UBA6911; order RPQK01; family JAPXNP01; genus CAZGEH01. The sequence goes on along the minus strand of CAZGEH010000002.1, from coordinate 26,258 downwards.
GGGCCCGGGGAAGCCCGCCGGTGAAACGGTTACGGGCGAGGTTGAGACGCCGCAGCTTCGGCATTTCGGCAAGGCCCCCGGGAAGAGAACCTGAGAGGAGATTGCCTGAGGCCGACAGAGTTTCCAGCTCGGGCAACCCGGCCAGCTCGCTGGGGACAGTCCCCGTCAGGCGGTTGCCGTCCAGCAGCAGCCAGCGCAGGGACCGGGCGTTAGCGAGGCTGCCGGGGATCGCGCCTTCCAACTGGTTTGCGGACAGGTCCAGAAGCCGAAGCTGTTCCAGTGCGCCCAGGGTATCCGGGATGGTTCCTGACAGTTGATTGCCTGCCAGGTAAAGCCACTGCAGGTGCTGGAGATCGCCCAGGGTGTCGGGGATCGGTCCGGAGAGCTGGTTGTGGGAAAGGGCCAACGTCTCCAGCTCGGCCAGGTCCCCGATTCCGGGAGGGATGGACCCGCTGAAGCCCGCCCGGACCGCGTGAAGTACCCGCAGCCGGCTGAGCCGGCCGATATCCTCCGGCAGCCCGCCACTGATCTGGTTCTCGTAGAGGTAAAGCTCTTCCAGCGATTCCAGCCCGGTGAGGCTGGCGGGCAGGGCGGTGAGGCGGTTGAGCTCCAGCGCCAGCACGCGAAGCTTCTGCAGTGTGCCCAACGTCTCCGGCAGACCGGTGAGCTGGTTTCCTCCCAGCCGGAGGCTGGCAAGGGCGGAGAGGTTGCCGATTTCCGGCGGAAGCTGTCCGGTGAGGCCGTTGGAGGAGAGATCCAGGGCGACGACACGGCCGTCCTGCACCCGCACCCCCAGCCACTGGGATTCGGGTACCTCCGGTTGCAGCCAGCCGTCCTGGTGCCGCCATTCCGGTCCTCCGCAAGCGTAGTAAATGGCCTCCAGTGCGGTCCGTTCGGCGGGGGAGATCTGGGCGGAAGCCGGCAGGACGCCTGCCCAGAGGATGCAGAGGATCAGGGCGGTTCTGCGGGTCCTCTCTTCCATCCGTCTGTTCCGGAGGACTCCGCTGTGCTCTGCCCTCCGGCTACGGGTTCCCACACCGAGCACCGATTCGGTCGGTTCCGGTCCCCTGAGACCGCCCTTACAGGGCTCTTCCTCCATAAAATCGCGCCTGTTCCTGGGGCGGCGCCCTGCGGGCTTGCCCCAGGCTTCCGGGCTGAGTCGACGCCTTCGGCGTCCCGATACCCGGTTTCCCCGAACGCACGCCCATTCCCCGAATCTCCCAGGGTGGCACAGACATTCCGTTGTGCCTCCGGAAACCATGGTGGGCACGCCTGCGGGATGCCGCGCCTCCACGCCGAGCACCAAGTCGGTCGGTTCCGGTCCCCTGAGACCGCCCTTACAGGGCTCTTCCTCCATAAAATCGCGCCTGTTCCTGGGGCGGCGCCCTGCGGGCTTGCCCTAGGCTTTCGAACTGAGTCGACGCCTTTGGCGTCCCTTGGGGATGCCGGCCTCTTGCCACACACGCCGCCGGGGCGGCCGGCGCGCTCACTGGCGTTCGGGCTCGGTGGTGACCCGGCGCAGGACGCGGGCCGGGTTGCCGACAACAATGGTGTCGGGCGGGACGTCCCGCGTGACGACTGCTCCGGCGCCCACGATGGCGCGCTCCCCGATGGTCACCCTGGCCAGAATGGTGGCGCCGGAGCCGATGGATGCGCCGCGTTTGACCAGAGTTGGTTCCACCTTCCAGTCGGCTTCAGTCTGGAGGCGGCCCGCCGCGGTGGCGCGGGGGTAGATGTCGTTGATGAAGCAGACGCCATGGCCCACGAAGACATCGTCTTCAATGGTTACGCCTTCACACACGAAAGTGTGGCTGGAGATCTTGCAGTTGTTGCCGATCAAGGCGTTTTTCTGGATCTCCACGAAGGCGCCGATCTTGGTGTTGTCGCCGATGGTGCACCCGTACAGGTTGATGTACTTCCCGAGATAGACGTTGGCACCCAGTTTGACGTCGGGGGCAATGCTGCGCAATGGGTCGGTGTTCATGGTGGTCGGTCAGCACCTTGGGTCGGGATGAGTCATCTGCCGGCTCTTTACTTCGGGAGCCCTTGAACCGGAGTCCTCACACGGCAACGGCGGCACCCCGCCGTTGAATGGAGGCGTCAGCCGCCTCCAGCAGCCGGACGACCCGCAGACCCGCCTCGCCGTCGTTGTGCGGCCGGTTGCCGTTCTGGATACAGTCCAGGAAATAGCGCGTCTCCAGCTTGAGGGCTTCCACCTGCTGGAGCCGGGGCGCGTACATGTCCCCGGTGCGGTAGCTGACCAGCAGGTTGTAAACGCCTTCCCGTGACGTCACATCGACGCCCTTGTCGTAGACCCGGATCTTCTCGTCCGGTTCCAGGTCATTCCACACCAGCATCTTCTTCTCGCCGCCGATCAGCGTGGTCCTGACCTTAACGGGGGAGAGCCAGTTGACGTTGAAGTGGGCGATCACGCAATCGGAGTAGTAGACCGTGATATACGCCATATCCTCGTGGCCGTTGTAATGGGACTGGCCCGTGGCCACCACCGCTTCCGGAGTTCCTGGCACAAGGTAGTCCATGATGGAAAGGTCGTGGGGTGCCAGGTCCCAGACGACGTTGACGTCATGCTGGAACAGACCGAGGTTGACCCGGGTGGAGTCATAGTAGAGAAGTCTGCCCAGGGCGCCGGCGTCGATGAGTTCCTTGATCTTGAGCACGGCGCCGGTAAACAGGAAGGTGTGGTCCACCATGACGGTCAGGTTGCGGGCGGCGGCCAGGTCCACCAGTTCGTGGGCCTGCCGGCTGGAGCTGGTGAAAGGCTTCTCCACAAAGATGTGCTTTCCGTTCAGCAGTGCCTCCCGGGCGAACGCGTAATGCGTGGAAACCGGCGTAATGACCGCCACGGCGTCGACCTCGGCGGAGCGCAGCACCTCGTTGGGTTCGGCGACCAGCCGCACCCCCGGGTAGAGGCGGGCGGCCTTGGCCAGAGCCTGCTCGTTCTGGTCGCAGATCATGCACACCTGGCAGTCGTCGTGGGCGAAGAAATTGCGGACGACATTGGGGCCCCAGTAGCCGTACCCGATAACTCCAACTCGGACCATGTTTCCTCCGTTGTGGCTCTTTACATCGGAGAATCCGGCTGGCTCATTACGGAAAACAGGAGCAGCCTTTGGGAGCGGGTTCCTTCAAGAGCCACCGGGTACGAACGCTGCAGCGGCGGGAACCCGGCACCCGGAACCAGAAAGACGCTACATCGCGCCATCGCCCCGCAGTACCGCCACCGGGGTCAGCGCCAGCAGCCGTAGATCCAGTCCCAGCGACCAGTGGCGGGCATAGTGCAGGTCCATTCGCACCATGTCGTCGAAAGTCGTGCGGCTGCGGCCGTACACTTGCCACAAGCCCGTGACGCCCGGCTTGACTTCGAGAATCCGCCGCCGGTGCCAGATGCTGTATTGCCGGAGTTCGTACGGGATCGGCGGCCGGGGGCCCACCAGCGACATCTCGCCTTTGAGAACGTTGATGAACTGTGGCAGTTCATCCATGGAGGTCTTGCGCAGGATCCGTCCCACCGGAGTCACCCTGGGGTCCTCGACCAGCTTGAAGATGGGCTTGCCGGTTTCGTCGCCGGCGGCACTCTTCCCCTGCTTGATGAAGTCCTGGATGTATTGCTCATGCACTCGTGAATCCGTATTGCTGTACATGGAGCGGAACTTCAGGAACTCGAACGGCCGGCCGTACTGCCCCAGTCGCCGCTGCCGGAATAAGACCGGCCCGTCGCTGGTGAGCTTGATCGCCAGAGCGATGAGACCGAACAACCAGCAGAATGCGATCAGGAAGCTCAAGCTGCCGATGATGTCGATGGCCCGTTTGACACGGCTGGCAAGCGACCGATCCCGGGACGGACCGAGGTCCGGATAAAGCACCTCCCGGAGGTGGTCGGGGAGCTGCTCCGTCGACTCCTGAGGGAAGAAGTGCACCTCCAGCCGCATCTGGGCACGGATTTCCGCAGGCAGCGAGTCCCGCAAACCCTGCTGCAACTTGTCCACCACCACCTGGCGGATCCGTTCGGGCGAGGCCTCGCCCAGCTCGGTCAGCAGGGCCGCGGCGATTTCCTGGTCCTGGTGCCAGCCGACGATGTCGGTCTCCCGCAGGCTGGAGACCAGGCACGAGAACACGGTATCCCGCACCACGGGATCCACCTGGCCGGTCTCTCCCTGCAGGCCCCGCACGTGGAGGCACACCAGCAGGAAAGGGTCGCCGGAACGCTCGGAGCGTTTACGCTCCAGGATGAGGATCCGCCGGAAGGCTTCCTCCGGCAGAACCGCCCCGGCTACCGAGGAACGGTCCACCTTTCGGGTTTTCCAGGCGAAATTCGTAATCGGAGAAGCAGCCATTTTCTTCGAAACCCTCCTGATCAGCCCCTCCCGGGACCCGGTCGAGTCCGGTTCCGGCTGATCCGAGTCCTGATTCGTTTTCGGCATAAAGCTCCGCTCTCTCGCCCACAATCCCGGCGCGGTGTGACGGGAGACTGGGCAGGGAAAACATCTTGGCATTGCGGGACTGCAACCCACGTGCCAGTCGCCCTGGTCTGGCGTGGGATCACCGGATCCAGCAATGACGCCGTTTTGTACGGCGACATGAAGACGGGTCCATGGTGGGGGACAACGAAAGTGGGTATCGGGAGACACACAGTGTTGATCCGCCTTCACACCCCGAGCGTGTCCCGGGTGCTCGGGGTTCCGGCGGGGCGCACCTCAACCCGGAGTTCAAGTCACTCCCTCTCCAGGAGCTGTGCTCGCGAAAGAACCGAACCGGAAAACGCGGTCCCGGAACTGGAAACCCGGAACGCCCAGACCGATCTACGCCTTCCTCCGTTCCAATCTTTGCAGGATCCACACCAACCCGGCCATCACCGCCAGCGCGATGCAGAAGAAGACCAGGCCCCCTTCGCGGTGAAGGTCGCCTTCAATGAATCCCGGGTCAACGTGGATGGTCAGCAGGGACAGGGTCGCGATCCGCAAGCCGTTTTTGAACACGGCCAGCGGAAAGAGCGCCAGCACCAGCGCCAGGCGGGCCTTGACCGTGTGCAGCGCGAGATGGCCGGCCAACAGCCCCGTGATCACCAGCGCCATGGTGGAGCGGATGCCACTGCACTCCTTGGCGATCTCGATGGTCAGGCCGGGCAGCACGAAGATCGCACCCTGTTGCAGGTGGGGGACGGCGGTGAGCCGGAAAAGAAATTCGGTCACCACCGTGGAGCCCCACAGCAGCGCCTGGATGAAAGGATCCAGCAACTCCTGGGGAATGGGCACCAGAAACAACAGGAAGAGCTGGGGGAACAACGATACCCGGAAGCCTTTGGGGCCGAGCCAGAAGAGAGACACCGCCCACAGAGCCGCCACCAAGCCCAGGGCGGCCACCGAAAGGCGGTCGATGGCCGTCAGCGAGCCGAGAAACGCCCAGCCGGCCACTGCGGCTGACGCCGCCGTGATCAGGATGAGCGCGACGCCGCGGCCAGATGCTTGTCCCGCCGGCAGAAGGGAAGGCCGCAAGCGGAACATCAGCCACAGGTAAATCCAGGGGACCAGGCCGATGTGTGAGTAGGTCTCCTCCCCCAGGGCCACCCTGCCGAGAGCGTAGAGGATGGGAAGAAACAGGAGCGCGATGGCGGCGTTGGCCAGCAACCACCCCCACTCATGACGGTGCAGTCGAAAGCGGTGCTGCATGACAATCGGTACTGACGAGGCTGCCAACTGTTTCATCCGGGAGGTACCGCCCGCTGCGGACCCTCCAGGGAAGCGCGGGTCGCGGAAGGGGAAACCGCCTGCGCGGCGGGCACGGAGCGCCGCTTCCGGCAGGCTATCCAAACCCAGGGGCCACGTCGCTTCTACCGGGCCGAGACCAGAGCCTGCGCCGCCGCCACACCGGCAGCCGGTTCCAGATCTACGAGTGCCGCATTACCCAACAACGAAAGCGTCCCGTCGGCGTGAAGCTGGTGCATGAAGGCCGCGGCCACGACGGGCTGGGTGGAGACGACCCAGATGCTGCCGCTGAAATCCTCAGGCAAGAAGTCCACGCTGCTCTTTTGCCAGGTGGCGAAACCCTTGAGCAGAGGGGCGAATTCCTTGACCACGTTGCCCTCGGCATCCACCAGGTAGATGCGGGGATTGAACCAGTATTCGGTGGTGTTGGTCAGGGTCAGGGTCGAGAAGATGCCATGGGCTCTCGACTGCACCAGGTTGGAAGCGACGTATACATGGACTTCTCCTGCAGCGGGAAGACCCTCCGCCGCCGCTGAGGAAATCCACGCCATCGCCAACAGAATCACCGGGAATCGCCGCATGCTCAAACTCCTTGATCGCACCGCCGCCACCCCATCGAGGTTCGCTGTTGTGCCTGCTTCAGCACTTGTCATGCCAGAGGGAGCTCTTTAAGCTGGAAGCCGCCCTGCTGCTGGATTTGCGGGTCCTGGGAGCGGGGGCGCCGCGCGGGTGTTGGGTAGGCGCTTCCATATGGGTACGGAACCCGGTGACTCACTGGTGCGCCCGGGCACGGAAGTGTAACGTACTTCGACAGTCGCGATGGAAAATTCCGGTCGCGGGACCCGGGAGTCCACCGGTGCTGAAGAGACGCCGCTGCGCGAATGCCGTCCAGCCGGTCATGAGGCATTGAGTGGCCGGTCAGGCCCGGTCTCTGGCATGAGACTTGCTAAGGCTAAGGTCTTGAGGACGACTGGTTTCCAGTCTGGTCTGCATCTCGGAGTGCAGGGCTGTACCACCCGGGGGGGCGGTAGCGGGAGCGGCATGGATGCAGAGGTGAACGCGAGGATTGCGTCGATACTCGACGGATCGTTCGGTTGGGATGTGGCCTGTTTCAGTCCGGACGGTTTCTACTACTGTCTGACGCGGGAATTGGCCGAATCACTGCGGTACGGGCACTATGCAGGCTTCCTGGTTTTTCGGGTGGAAAGCCGCAACGGTGGTGACGAAATCCATCGTCTGGTCCGCTTCCTTGGCCGCAACATACGCGACACCGACTTCATCGGCCTGCTGGACGGCCGCACGGTCGGTGTAATCCTGCAGTACGCGACGGTGGAGAATACGCGGCGCGTCCTGCAGCGGCTGCGCAGCGAGATCAAGAGCTGTTTTCCCGACGAGGAGCCCCGGATTCATGCCGCCTCGGCCGTGTTTCCGAGTGAGGCAAACACGCTGGACGCCTTGCAGGTCCTGGCCCAGGAACGGCTGGAGCAGGCGGTGGTCTGAGCCGCGGTTCTGAAGCCGGCGCGAGAAAAAACCGGCAGTCCCTTGCCGCCGGATCCGGCGGGCAGGGCTTTGTGTATCTTCCCTATCCCTTTTGTCCCTCCTCTCTGCTAGACTACTTTTCCGAACGGGGGAGTAAACAACGCAGGCCGCGGGGGAGTGAGCTCCCACGCGGTGAGCGCCATTTGGTCGAATCGAGCGATCCGCGTGAATCGTGGTATTCGAAAGATTGGGGTTTCTCCCCGGCCTCCCGCCGAACGGTCGGGTCCGGTGGCCCGCCTGACCGGAGTTCCGGCGCTTTTCCGTGCCGCCTCCTCGCGCTGGTTGCCGATCCTGTTCGTCTCGGTTGCCTTGCTGCCGGGGTTGGCGGCGCAGTCGGTGACTCTGGAATGGGATCCCAATCCGGAGACCGATCTGCTGGGCTACAACGTGTACCGTTCCCTGAGTTCAGGCAGCGGTTATGTCCGGCTCACCTCGACTCCGGTGCAGGGTACGCGCTATACGGACCGTACGGTGCAGCCCGGGACGACGTACTATTACGTCTGTACCGCGGTGAACATCGCTCTGCTGGAAAGCGGGTACTCCAACCAGGTCTCGGTGACGATCCCGCAGCCGCCGGCATCGGATCCACCGCCCTCGGACCCTCCACCGTCGGATCCTCCGCCGTCGAATCCCCCATCGTCGGATCCGCCGTCGAACCCTCCGCCGTCCAATCCCCCCTCGAATCCGCCTTCGGAGCCGGCGGAGGAACCTCCGGCGCCCGAGCGACGGTTCTTCCACGTTCCGGTGCCCAACTCCGGCTGGGGCCGCTGGTTTGAGCAGACCTTTGTGGGGGTGGGTGTGCTGGCTCCCGCCGACGCCTCGGCCAGCGTCCGGGTGGAGGCCCGGGACGGGGCGGGCCGAGCCCTGGTGTCGCCGCTGGCCCAGCTCTCCCTCTTCCCGCGCCAGCAGAGGGCGTTTCTGGCGTCAGACCTGCGGGCCCCCGCCGGGACGGCATGGCTCGAGATCGAGGGCGCCGACTCGTCGCTGGTGATGGTGGGAGACGCAGCCGCGCAGCGGCTGGATGCCCTGGCTCCCGGCGCCCTCGGGACCGATCTGCTGTTGCCCAACGTGACGCTGCGGGAAGGAGAAACCGGTCTGCTGGTGATGGCCAACCCGTCGGGAAAAGCCACCGCCCGGCTCAAGCTTGCGCTGATGGATGACCAGGGAAGGGGGCGGGCGTTTTACGAGCGGACGTTGGCGCCGGGAGCCATGGTGGTCCAGCATTTCAGTGAGCTGGTGCCGGCAGCCTATGGGGGTCGGGAAGGGTGGCTGCGGATCACGTCTGACCAGCCGGTGACGGCGTCGACGCTGGTGGCGGACGAATTTGCGATTGCGGGTGTTGAAGCTTTGGCGGCGGAGCCGGCGTCGGAATTGTTTGCGCCTCACTTTGCGGTCGGCCGCCGGGCGGGCACCTCGATTCTGACGTTGCTGTCGGCCGACTCCACCGCCTCTGCCGGCGTCGAGGTGCGGCTGGTGGACGACTCCGGTAACGACCTGGCGCGGACGGAACTGGTGTTGCCGCGGTTGGGAGCGGCTCGGGTGGATCTGGGTACCCTGTTGGGAGAGCGTGCCGGGGATGTGCTCACGGGGACCCTGCAGGTGAGAGTGACCGGTCCGGTGGCCCGGCTGATGGCGGGATGGGTGCGGCTGCAGGGCCCGGACGGCGAGACGGCCACCGTGTTGCCTTTGAGTGTGCAGGGACGGCGGCGGATCGTGTTTCCCCACGTGGCCCAGATTGCGGACGGCTCCATTTTCACCGGACTGGTGATCTTCAATCCCGGCGCGCAGCCGGCCTCGATCTGGATGGAGGCCTGGGATGCCGCGGGGCGTTGGGGCGCGGGGCGGAGCCTGACAGTCCCTGCGGGCCGGCGGCTGGTGGGGCTGCTGAGCGGGGATGTGTTTTTTGGCCCGGAGTTCCAGCAGGTGGGAGGCCATCTGCGGATGTGGAGTTCGGCGCCGGTGATCGCGTTCGCCGCTTTTGGCGACAGCGAGACGACTTTCCTGTCGGCGATTGCGGGACGCTGAAGGGTGTTGGGTTTCGGGAGTTGCCGGCAGCGGCTTTGCGTTTCAGGTTTCGGGACCGGGGACCGGGGTCTGAGACGGAAGGGGCGTCCGGTTGCCGGATCCGGGACTTGGGGAGGTCGTAGGGCTGTGGGTCAGGGCGGGATATAATCCGCCATCAGTTCCCCGCCCTCGGCGCTGCAGCCCAGGATTTCCGCTGTAACCGAGAAGGCGAAGCTCTGTCTGGAGAGGAAGTCAGGAGTCGGGATACGGGAGTCGGGAGCTTGTGACGGGTGGCTGCCTCCCGTCTCCTGTGTCCTGACTCCCGACTTCCGCTCATCCCCCCTCCCGACTCCCGAGCTTCTGCACTATTGCCGCCCGGTATGAGTGAAGCATCCTGGCGAGCTGTTCGAGCTCACCCAACAAGTGCGAAGGAGGGCAGAGACGGAGGTCATGGGCCAGGCAGAGGAGGGTTCGGACCTCTTCGAGGGAGGCCTGAGCGATATTCAGGAAATGTGCCTTCTCCCCGAGCCCCGCACGGCGGAAACCTTCAGCGATGTTAGCCGGGATCGAGACTGCGGCTCGTCGAATCTGCGACGTGAGACCGTAACGCTCATCGCTCGGGAACGCGGCCGAATCGCGATACAGCTCGATCACCAGTCTGTAGGCAATCCGATACACCTCCAGGTCCTGAACGCATTTTGCCTTGGGCCGAGGTCTGCGGTCGGCTTCGGTACTCATGCAATAAATAACGCACGACTCAAGGAACTTGACGGGAGAGGAAGTCAGGAGTCGGGATACGGGAGTCGGGAGCTCGTGACGGGTGGCTGCCTCCCGTCTCCTGTATCCTGACTCCCGACTCCCTCTCCCGGAAGTCAGGAGTCGGGACACGGGAGTCGGAAGCTCGTGACGGGTGGCTGCCTCCCGTCTCCTGTGTCCTGACTCCCGACTCCCTCTCCCGGAAGTCAGGAGTCGGGATACGGGAGTCGGGAGCTCGTGACAGGTGGCTCCCTCCCGTCTCCCGTCTTCTGTATCCTGACTCCCGTCTCCTGTGTCCCGACTCCCGACTCCCAACGAAAGGAGCCACCATGAACACTCACGATCCCATTCCCTTTCTCGACCTGGTCTCCCTGCATCGTCCCCTGGAAGAGGAACTCGTCGCGGTGGTGCGCGAGGCGGTACGTGGGGCGCGGTTTATCGGCGGCCCGGAGGTGGAGGGCTTTGAGCGGGAGTTCGCGGACTACTGCGGTTCGAAGTACTGTGTGGGCGTGGCGAACGGCACCGACGCGGTGCGTTTTGCCCTGATGGCGTGCGGGGTAGGCCGGGGTGACGCGGTGGTGTCGGTCGCCCATACCTTCATCGCTACCACCGAGGCGATCTGTCAGGCAGGGGCGGAACCGGAGTTCGTGGACATCAACCCGGCGACCTACAACCTGGACCCGGCGTGCCTGGAGGCTTATCTGGCAGGCTGCCGGCGCGACCCGGCCACCGGGCGTCCGCTGGGCCGGCGCTCCGGCCTGCCGATCAAGGCGATTGTCCCGGTGCACCTGTACGGCCAGTGTGCCGACATGGACGCCATTCAGCGGCTGGCGGACGCCTATGGATTGCTGGTGGTGGAAGACGCCGCCCAGGCCCAGGGGGCGATGTATTGCGGAACCGCGTCAGGCCACTCGTGGCGTCGCGCCGGAACCTTCGGCAAGGCGGCGGCGTTCAGTTTCTATCCTGGCAAGAACCTTGGAGCCTGTGGGGAGGCGGGAGCGGTGACCACGGACGATCCCGAAGTGGCCAGACAGGTGGCCATGATCCGGGATCATGGCCAGGCGCGGAAATACTACCACGACCTGGAGGGCTACAACGGCCGGCTGGATGCGATCCAGGCGGGGTTCCTGCGGGTCAAGCTGCGGCGGCTGGACACATGGAACGCGCGCCGGCGGGAGGCGGCCTGCCGGTACCACGGGTTGCTCGAGGGTGTGGACGGCGTGACACTGCCGGTGGAGCCGGCGTGGTCCCGGGCGATCTACCACCTGTACGTCATCCGCCATCCGCAGCGGGACGCGTTGGCGGAAGTTCTGAAGGAACGGAAGATTTATACGGGGCTGCACTATCCGGTGCCGGTGCATCTGCAGAAAGCGTACGCGCACCTCGGCTACCGGGAAGGCGATCTGCCGGAGACGGAGAAGGCGGCCAGGGAAATCCTTTCGCTGCCGATGTTCCCGGACCTGACGGCGGAGCAGCAGGAACGCGTGGCGGCGGCGATCCGGGAGGCGGTGACCTCTCTGCCAGGAGGTCCGGCATCTCGGAGGGATGCCAGAAAATAGAACAGCCCGACCAACAACCGCGGCGGCACCCTGAAGGGGTGCCAGAGCATGGTTTCCGGATGCACAACGGAATGTCGGTGCCACCCTGGGAGATTCCGGGAATGGGCGTGCGTTTGGGGGCAACCGGGTATCGCCGAGGGGCACCGGTTGCGGGACGCCGAAGGCGTCGACTCAGTCCGGAAGCCTGGGGCAAGCCCCCAGGGCGCCGCCCCAGGACCGGGCGCGGTTTTATGGAGGGAGAGCCCTGTAAGGGCGGTCTCAGAGGACCGGAACCGACCGAAACGATGCTCGAC